>NZ_JBAGIH010000022.1:0-207 GCF_037150675.1 Serratia sp. KG1D | reverse complement strand
GCTCTCGTACACCGGGTTGCCCGCCGCCAGCGCATCCGCCGCCGCCGCCACCGCCCGCTCGTTCGCCGTCTGCGCCACGCTGGCGAAGCTTGTGCCGTTGCGCCCGACGCTCAGCGTCACCCCATTCGGCTGGTAGCTCAGCCCGGTGCCGAGGAACAGGTAGTTCGGCGCCACCGCGTCAAACTGCCCGCTCACCCCCTGCTGCGC
>NZ_JBAGIH010000021.1:0-219 GCF_037150675.1 Serratia sp. KG1D | reverse complement strand
CGGTCGGTGAACTACGGGATGCAGTCGGACCGCGACACGGCGAAGTACAGCGCGCGCACCGAGCAGCTGTTCGCGGAAGCGGGTTACAGCGTGAAGGGTGAGTGGCTGAACCTGGAGCCGTTCGTCAACCTGGCGTACGTGAACTTTGAAAACAACGGCATCGCGGAAAGCGGCGGCGCAGCGGCGCTGCGCGGCGACAAGCAGCACACCGACGCGACG
>NZ_JBAGIH010000020.1:0-239 GCF_037150675.1 Serratia sp. KG1D | reverse complement strand
TGGTTCTGCGACAGCAGCCCGCCGTAGCCCAGCGACAGCGAGGCGTTCTCGTTCACCGCCACTTCCGCCCCCGCCTTCAGCACCATGCCGTCGCGCGACACCGGCACGCTGTCCACCACGAACGGCGCGTTGCCGCCGTTGAACCGCAGCCCGGTGCCACGCTCCAGCCCGCCGTACTGGTGTTGCCACCCCAGCTCGCTGCGCAGCGCCACCGTCGTGCCCGGGCTCACCTGCCACGC
>NZ_JBAGIH010000019.1:0-296 GCF_037150675.1 Serratia sp. KG1D | reverse complement strand
CAAATTTCAGCCGTCATGTTTCAATTTTCAGCTTGTTCCAGATTGTTAAAGAGCAATATCTTAAACATGACTCGGAAGTCATCTTTAAGATATGGTGTATCGTCAGATACTGAAGACCGCCGCTTTCACCGGGTGGGTCGGAAGCTTGGCGTCCCCTAGGGGATTCGAACCCCTGTTACCGCCGTGAAAGGGCGGTGTCCTAGGCCTCTAGACGAAGGGGACACGACACCGTACTTTTATGACGCTTTTGCTCGTTACTTTTTCATCAGACAATCTGTGTGAGCACGCCACGCGAA
>NZ_JBAGIH010000018.1:0-365 GCF_037150675.1 Serratia sp. KG1D | reverse complement strand
TTCGAGTGGCGTGCTCACACAGATTGTCTGATAGAAAGTAACGAGCAGAAATACCTTTATAGGCTTGTAGCTCAGGTGGTTAGAGCGCACCCCTGATAAGGGTGAGGTCGGTGGTTCAAGTCCACTCAGGCCTACCACTTCTCATGAAGTGGAAAAGGTACTGCGCGTGACTGTATGGGGCTATAGCTCAGCTGGGAGAGCGCCTGCCTTGCACGCAGGAGGTCAGCGGTTCGATCCCGCTTAGCTCCACCATATAGTCCGGTATTTCAATACTTCAGAGTATATTGGCGACAGTATGCTGCGAAGTATTTTGCTCTTTAACAATCTGGAACAAGCTGAAAATTGAAACATGACGGCTGAAATTT
>NZ_JBAGIH010000017.1:0-454 GCF_037150675.1 Serratia sp. KG1D | reverse complement strand
TACGTTCTCACCAGCACGGCCTTCGTCCAGCAGTTTGCGGAACATTTCAACGCCAGTACAGGTAGACTTAACGGTGTCTTTGATACCAACGATTTCAACTTCTTCGCCAACTTTGATGATACCGCGCTCAACACGACCGGTAACAACGGTACCACGACCGGAGATGGAGAATACGTCTTCGATTGGCAGCAGGAACGGCTTGTCGATTGCACGCTCTGGCTCTGGGATGTAGCTGTCCAGGGCTTCGGCCAGTTCGATGATTTTCGCTTCCCACTCAGCTTCGCCTTCCAGCGCTTTCAGCGCGGAACCGCGGATTACTGGCAGGTCGTCGCCTGGGAAGTCGTAAGCGGACAGCAGTTCGCGAACTTCCATTTCTACCAGTTCCAGCAGCTCTTCATCATCAACCATGTCGCATTTGTTCATGAATACGATGATGAAAGGAACGCCAACCTGG
>NZ_JBAGIH010000016.1:0-853 GCF_037150675.1 Serratia sp. KG1D | reverse complement strand
AGGGTACAGGCATAACCGAGGGTAATTACACTGTTCTCGGGACATTTAAAGGTTCTTACTCCGGTACGAATAATACAGGAAAGCAATATCGCCTGTACGTAACAGGCGGCAATCCACCTAGCAAAAAAATCAACTATGGAGATGCTGATAACTGCGTTAATACATACTCGCTCGTCGCTGAAGTTGGGGGGCTGTACGTTGCAAGAGATTTAAATGGCAACTCTCAGTGGCAAAAATCAGGGACAGTGAACTTTGAAGTCCCGGATGGGTCTTCATTTTCTATTGTCTCAAATGGAATGATGTCTTACGGCTGTGACTACGGATCGTTCACTGTCTTTCGTTTCCAATAACCTTGACAGTCTGATATGAGAAATGTGCTGGTTGTGTAACGTGTTGCAGATTATTTACCTGTACTCTGTCGTCTTAGCTTACCAACAGTCAAACTCCACAACTCTGAATGTTAGTGGGATTTAGCGATAAATAACGGCAGTTAAGCAGCCTTTTGATCAGTGGTAGGTGACGAGATTGAAACTCCCAGGTGAGCATCCGTAAGAGGGTAAGGGGTTTGACGTTACACTAAACGTCGATCCCGCTGGGATAATGAAGTTTATAGTTCCGGATTTACTCCAATCTGAGTTAGCGGTACCAGCCGATGTAATGATACGTCCGTCAACCATACCTTTAAGATCCCATGTATTACGGCAATTGTCACCGTCTTTAATTCCTCTATCTATAGTGGAAACGCCGCCGGAAGCGTAAACCGTCATCGGGCGGCCAGTATCGTTAACCGATGTGTAAGTGGAAACAAATGCCCCTAGCGAAGAGTAACTACCGTTATAAATGGAGCCGGAAA
>NZ_JBAGIH010000015.1:0-1723 GCF_037150675.1 Serratia sp. KG1D | reverse complement strand
AATATCTTTAGGTAAGGAGGTGATCCAACCGCAGGTTCCCCTACGGTTACCTTGTTACGACTTCACCCCAGTCATGAATCACAAAGTGGTAAGCGCCCTCCCGAAGGTTAAGCTACCTACTTCTTTTGCAACCCACTCCCATGGTGTGACGGGCGGTGTGTACAAGGCCCGGGAACGTATTCACCGTAGCATTCTGATCTACGATTACTAGCGATTCCGACTTCATGGAGTCGAGTTGCAGACTCCAATCCGGACTACGACGTACTTTATGAGGTCCGCTTGCTCTCGCGAGGTCGCTTCTCTTTGTATACGCCATTGTAGCACGTGTGTAGCCCTACTCGTAAGGGCCATGATGACTTGACGTCATCCCCACCTTCCTCCAGTTTATCACTGGCAGTCTCCTTTGAGTTCCCGGCCGAACCGCTGGCAACAAAGGATAAGGGTTGCGCTCGTTGCGGGACTTAACCCAACATTTCACAACACGAGCTGACGACAGCCATGCAGCACCTGTCTCAGAGTTCCCGAAGGCACCAATCCATCTCTGGAAAGTTCTCTGGATGTCAAGAGTAGGTAAGGTTCTTCGCGTTGCATCGAATTAAACCACATGCTCCACCGCTTGTGCGGGCCCCCGTCAATTCATTTGAGTTTTAACCTTGCGGCCGTACTCCCCAGGCGGTCGATTTAACGCGTTAGCTCCGGAAGCCACGCCTCAAGGGCACAACCTCCAAATCGACATCGTTTACAGCGTGGACTACCAGGGTATCTAATCCTGTTTGCTCCCCACGCTTTCGCACCTGAGCGTCAGTCTTCGTCCAGGGGGCCGCCTTCGCCACCGGTATTCCTCCAGATCTCTACGCATTTCACCGCTACACCTGGAATTCTACCCCCCTCTACGAGACTCTAGCTTGCCAGTTTCAAATGCAGTTCCCAGGTTGAGCCCGGGGATTTCACATCTGACTTAACAAACCGCCTGCGTGCGCTTTACGCCCAGTAATTCCGATTAACGCTTGCACCCTCCGTATTACCGCGGCTGCTGGCACGGAGTTAGCCGGTGCTTCTTCTGCGAGTAACGTCAATTGATGAGCGTATTAAGCTCACCACCTTCCTCCTCGCTGAAAGTGCTTTACAACCCGAAGGCCTTCTTCACACACGCGGCATGGCTGCATCAGGCTTGCGCCCATTGTGCAATATTCCCCACTGCTGCCTCCCGTAGGAGTCTGGACCGTGTCTCAGTTCCAGTGTGGCTGGTCATCCTCTCAGACCAGCTAGGGATCGTCGCCTAGGTGAGCCATTACCCCACCTACTAGCTAATCCCATCTGGGCACATCTGATGGCAAGAGGCCCGAAGGTCCCCCTCTTTGGTCTTGCGACGTTATGCGGTATTAGCTACCGTTTCCAGTAGTTATCCCCCTCCATCAGGCAGTTTCCCAGACATTACTCACCCGTCCGCCGCTCGTCACCCGGGGAGCAAGCTCCCTTGTGCTACCGCTCGACTTGCATGTGTTAAGCCTGCCGCCAGCGTTCAATCTGAGCCATGATCAAACTCTTCAATTAAAAGCTTGATTTGCTTCCACTCGAGAAGCGATGCTCAAAGATTTACTGCATGAATTTTACTTCAGTTAGTCACTCTTCAAGACTTGATATTTTTTTGCATCCGAAGATGCTGGATATCGTCTTGTGGAGTGCCCACACAGATTGTCTGATAAATTGTTAAAGAGCAGTG
>NZ_JBAGIH010000014.1:0-2057 GCF_037150675.1 Serratia sp. KG1D | reverse complement strand
CGTCAGGATGTTGTACTGCTGGCCCAGCAGGCTGCGCACCTCGCTTTGCGTCAGCAGGTTGCTGCTGTTTTCCAGCGTGACCGCCACCTCGCCGCCGCCGATCGTCGCCGAGCCGCTGCTCTGGATCCGATCGCTCTGGCCGTTCGGCCCCACTTCCACCGCGTAGCGCGAACCCGGCTCGAAGCTGACGTTGCCGGCCACGTTCAGGGTGCCGATCGAGTTGCCCGGTGCCACGGTGCCGCCACGGCGGGCGGTCAGCGAACCGACCGTGCCGCTGCCGCCGACGATGCCGCCGTTCTGCACGCTGACGGCCGAGGTGACCGAGCCGTTGATCGCCAGCCGCCCCTGATTGACCAGCGTCGGGCCGGCATAGGTGTTGGCGCCGGTCATGACCAGCGTGCCCATCCCTTCTTTGGTCAGGCCGCCATGGCCGGAGATGTTGTTGGAGTAGACTTCCAGCTCGCAACTGATGTCGTCACACTTTCTGGCGTGCAGCGTGCCGGCATCCACCTCGGCGCCCAGACCCGGAATATTGGCGACAAACTGGGTCGGGCCGTAGGCCACGCCCGTCGGATCCGGAATGCGGAACTCCGCAGGAATATCTTCAACGGTATAGAACATGCCCGGGCCGTTGATGGCCTTGCCCAGGTTGATCATCCCCCAGCCGTAGAGCGCGTCGATGCCCGGCGCGCCCATGTCGGTGGCGGTGGTTTTCAGCACGTCGGCAATCTGCGCCGAGCTCATGTACGGGAAGCGCTGCAGCAACACCGCCACCGCGCCGGTGACGTGCGGCGTCGCCATCGAGGTGCCATTTTTATTGCCGTAGTCCGACACCAGGTTGGCCGGATCGGAACCGTTGGCCACGGTGCTGTAGATTTTGCTGCCCGGCGACGAGACGCAGAAGCTGGCGGTATAGCCGCAACGGGAAGAGAAGCTGCTGATGGTGTAAGGCACGCTGTTGGTCGATGTCGCATCCTGCGCCACGCTGGCGACCGACAGCCAGTTGGGTGCGATGTCCGGCACGAAATAGGCCAGCCCGCTGATCACATCCGGCTGGTTGTAGTTGCCGTCGTTACCAGCGGCGAACAGCACCAGAATATTTTTGCGCGCCGCGTCGATGGCGCCCTGATAGCCTGCGCCGGCCAGGCTGCCGAGCAGCGGTTTGACCTGATCGAACTGTTCCTGCGCATCCTTCAGCTCAAAGTGCAGCGCGTTGGGATCGCGGCCGCCGTCGGACAGGAAATCGGGAATACTGACGCCCCAGCTGTTGTTGATCACCCGCACGCCGCTCTTGATCATCGCCTGCCAGCCGGCATTGGTGACGGCGCCGTCCAGGCCGAGGAATTCGCCGTAGGCCGGGCCGTCGTTGTCGTTATCGACGCTGATCACCTGCGAATCGAAGGCCACGCCGTGCATGCCGACGCCGTCGCGGTTCGCCGCGCTGATGCCCGCGACGTGCACCCCGTGATTGCTCAGCATGCCCTGTGAACCGCTGTAGAAGTGGAAGGTGCCGTCGAAGTAAAAGCGATCGCCGGCGTTAATCCCCGGCCGGTGCGGGTCGGTATAGGCGCGGTAGCCTTCGGTGACGACGTTGATCAGTTTGCCGTCGCCAGCAAACTCGGGATGGTGGTTAACCGGGGTGTCGAAAATGCCCACCTTCTGCCCTTTGCCGGTATAGCCGGCGGCGTAGGCCTCATCGGCATGGATCGCCCCCAGCCCCCAGTTGGCGTTGAACTCGGCGCTGCGCCAGCTGGCCGGATCGCCCGCCTGGCCGTTCTCTATATAGGTTGCGGCCTGCGCATACCCCGCCAGCGCCATGCAGCAGACCAGCGCGTTCAGCCGCCATGGTGAGCGACGAGCGTTTCCTTTGCTATCAAAACCCATTGTTGTTGTCATTTCCTTAACTTTTGCTTGTTATTGGCCGACGCCCCAGGTGCGCCGGGTTCTCATTAGCAGGATGTGAAAAAGGAACCGCCCGCAGACGGTTCCCGTACAAGGATTGAGTCGATGTTGCTTAGAAGCGCCAGGTGAAACCGGCGTTGACGCTGTTGTCTTGG
>NZ_JBAGIH010000013.1:0-3003 GCF_037150675.1 Serratia sp. KG1D | reverse complement strand
TCTCTCTAAAAACACCTTCGGTGTTGTAAGGTTAAGCCTCACGGATCATTAGTACTGGTTAGCTCAATGCATCGCTGCACTTACACACCCAGCCTATCAACGTCTTAGTCTTAAACGTTCCTTCAGGGGCCTTGAAGGCCCAGGGAAGACTCATCTTGAGGCAAGTTTCGCGCTTAGATGCTTTCAGCGCTTATCTTTTCCGCACTTAGCTACCGGGCAATGCCATTGGCATGACAACCCGAACACCAGTGGTGCGTTCACTCCGGTCCTCTCGTACTAGGAGCAACCCCTCTCAATCTTCCAACGCCCACGGCAGATAGGGACCGAACTGTCTCACGACGTTCTAAACCCAGCTCGCGTACCACTTTAAATGGCGAACAGCCATACCCTTGGGACCTACTTCAGCCCCAGGATGTGATGAGCCGACATCGAGGTGCCAAACACCGCCGTCGATATGAACTCTTGGGCGGTATCAGCCTGTTATCCCCGGAGTACCTTTTATCCGTTGAGCGATGGCCCTTCCATTCAGAACCACCGGATCACTAAGACCTACTTTCGTACCTGCTCGAGCCGTCACTCTCGCAGTCAAGCTAGCTTATGCCTTTGCACTAACCTCACGATGTCCGACCGTGATTAGCTAACCTTCGTGCTCCTCCGTTACTCTTTGGGAGGAGACCGCCCCAGTCAAACTACCCACCAGACACTGTCCTCACCCCAGATTATGGGGCCGAGTTAGAACATCAAACATTAAAGGGTGGTATTTCAAGGATGGCTCCACGCAGACTGGCGTCCACGCTTCAAAGCCTCCCACCTATCCTACACATCAAGGCTCAATGTTCAGTGTCAAGCTATAGTAAAGGTTCACGGGGTCTTTCCGTCTTGCCGCGGGTACACTGCATCTTCACAGCGAGTTCAATTTCACTGAGTCTCGGGTGGAGACAGCCTGGCCATCATTACGCCATTCGTGCAGGTCGGAACTTACCCGACAAGGAATTTCGCTACCTTAGGACCGTTATAGTTACGGCCGCCGTTTACTGGGGCTTCGATCAAGAGCTTCGCCTTGCGGCTGACCCCATCAATTAACCTTCCAGCACCGGGCAGGCGTCACACCGTATACGTCCACTTTCGTGTTTGCACAGTGCTGTGTTTTTATTAAACAGTTGCAGCCAGCTGGTATCTTCGACTGGCTTCAGCTCCATCCGCGAGGGACTTCACCTACATGCCAGCGTGCCTTCTCCCGAAGTTACGGCACCATTTTGCCTAGTTCCTTCACCCGAGTTCTCTCAAGCGCCTTGGTATTCTCTACCTGACCACCTGTGTCGGTTTGGGGTACGATTTAATGTTACCTGGAGCTTAGAGGATTTTCCTGGAAGCAGGGCATCAACTACTTCTGCACCGTAGTGCATCGTCATCACGCCTCAGGGTTAACATGCAACCGGATTTACCAGGTCACACCCCCTACACGCTTAAACCGGGACAACCGTCGCCCGGCTAGCCTAGCCTTCTCCGTCCCCCCTTCGCAGTAACACCAAGTACAGGAATATTAACCTGTTTCCCATCGACTACGCTTTTCAGCCTCGCCTTAGGGGTCGACTCACCCTGCCCCGATTAACGTTGGACAGGAACCCTTGGTCTTCCGGCGAGCGGGCTTTTCACCCGCTTTATCGTTACTTATGTCAGCATTCGCACTTCTGATACCTCCAGCAACCCTCACAGGCCACCTTCAACGGCTTACAGAACGCTCCCCTACCCAACAACGCTAAGCGTCGCTGCCGCAGCTTCGGTGCATGGTTTAGCCCCGTTACATCTTCCGCGCAGGCCGACTCGACCAGTGAGCTATTACGCTTTCTTTAAATGATGGCTGCTTCTAAGCCAACATCCTGGCTGTCTATGCCTTCCCACATCGTTTCCCACTTAACCATGACTTTGGGACCTTAGCTGGCGGTCTGGGTTGTTTCCCTCTTCACGACGGACGTTAGCACCCGCCGTGTGTCTCCCGTGATAACATTCTTCGGTATTCGGAGTTTGCATCGGTTTGGTAAGCCGGGATGGCCCCCTAGCCGAAACAGTGCTCTACCCCCGAAGATGAGTTCACGAGGCGCTACCTAAATAGCTTTCGGGGAGAACCAGCTATCTCCCGGTTTGATTGGCCTTTCACCCCCAGCCACAAGTCATCCGCTAATTTTTCAACATTAGTCGGTTCGGTCCTCCAGTTAGTGTTACCCAACCTTCAACCTGCCCATGGCTAGATCACCGGGTTTCGGGTCTATACCTTGCAACTAGTCGCCCAGTTAAGACTCGGTTTCCCTACGGCTCCCCTATACGGTTAACCTTGCTACAAAATATAAGTCGCTGACCCATTATACAAAAGGTACGCAGTCACACCACGAAGGTGCTCCCACTGCTTGTACGTACACGGTTTCAGGTTCTATTTCACTCCCCTCGCCGGGGTTCTTTTCGCCTTTCCCTCACGGTACTGGTTCACTATCGGTCAGTCAGGAGTATTTAGCCTTGGAGGATGGTCCCCCCATATTCAGACAGGATGTCACGTGTCCCGCCCTACTCATCGAACTCACGACCTGTGCATTTTAGTGTACGGGGCTATCACCCTTTGCTGCGCGACTTTCCAGACGCTTCCACTAACACACAAGCCGATTCAGGTTCTGGGCTCCTCCCCGTTCGCTCGCCGCTACTGGGGGAATCTCGGTTGATTTCTTTTCCTCGGGGTACTTAGATGTTTCAGTTCCCCCGGTTCGCCTCATGCCACTATGTATTCATGACATGATAATGTGTCGAAACACACTGGGTTTCCCCATTCGGGTATCGCCGGTTATAACGGTTCATATCACCTTACCGACGCTTTTCGCAGATTAGCACGCCCTTCATCGCCTCTGACTGCCTAGGCATCCACCGTGTACGCTTAGTCACTTAACCTCACAACCCGAAGATGTTTCCATCGTTCGCGCTGCAAACATTTGAGAGACTCTATGACAGGTTACTCTT
>NZ_JBAGIH010000012.1:0-5553 GCF_037150675.1 Serratia sp. KG1D | reverse complement strand
CGACCCAGCAGGATGTGCTCACGAGTCTGAGGCATTGGGCCGTCAGTCGCAGCTACTACCAGGATCGCGCCGTCCATCTGAGCAGCACCGGTGATCATGTTTTTCACGTAGTCGGCGTGCCCTGGGCAGTCAACGTGCGCGTAGTGACGAGTCGGGGTGTCATACTCAACGTGGGAGGTGTTGATGGTGATACCACGAGCTTTTTCTTCTGGTGCGTTATCGATCTGGTCGAAAGCACGTGCAGAACCGCCGTAGGTTTTAGCCAGTACGGTAGTGATCGCTGCAGTCAGGGTAGTTTTACCGTGGTCAACGTGGCCGATAGTACCGACGTTAACGTGCGGTTTTGTACGTTCAAACTTTTCTTTAGACATCGATTGTCCCTCTAAGACACGGATAAATCGGTGGTATCACCACATCAACCAAGCATTTGCTCGTTGAATCCAGAACAGAAAGAAAATCAGGGGGCGAGAAATTAAGAAGTGGTGCTGATAGGCAGATTCGAACTGCCGACCTCACCCTTACCAAGGGTGCGCTCTACCAACTGAGCTATATCAGCACATCTTGGAGCGGGCAGTGGGAATCGAACCCACATCATCAGCTTGGAAGGCTGAGGTAATAGCCATTATACGATGCCCGCATCCTGGAACTCGGCTACCTGATTTTTCTGTAGAATTTTGGGATGGAGCAGGATTGTTCATCACTCGGCTCGCATCCTTCGGGCCGGCTGCGCCTTGCGCTGCACAGCTCGAACCTTGCCGAAGGCTTTCGCCCTCTCCTCCCGCCATCAACCGTTGCGGTATTTATCGCATCTCAGTTAATCGCCGAAGGCAAGATTTGGTGGTGGGGGAAGGATTCGAACCTTCGAAGTCTGTGACGGCAGATTTACAGTCTGCTCCCTTTGGCCGCTCGGGAACCCCACCAGATTTTAACTACTTGTGACTTGAATGGTGCCGGCTACCGGAATCGAACTGGTGACCTACTGATTACAAGTCAGTTGCTCTACCTACTGAGCTAAGCCGGCATCAAGTGCAGCGCATTCTAGGTAGAGCGGGCGACCTATGCAACAAAAAAATTGCTTTACGCGCACTTTCGCTCATAAATCAGTCAATTTTGCATACTGTCATGCAATTTGCAGCCTGCGGCGTGCAAACATTCATCACTCGCGGCAATCATTCTCTACAATTTTATCCACTTTTTGCAAGCCTTGAGCGCCGCTTTCTCCGTGTCGGGCTTCTCAAAACACTTAACCCGCGATGGTAAACTGTGAGCGGGATCGATGCACCAAAAAGGGGATACCTGCCCCGAACTGCGGCGTGGGCTACACTGATCCCTCGCCCTTTTGCCGTTGCTATGCCTTTCGCCGCTGTGGCTCAGTTATTGCTTCTCTTCATTACCCCCATCCCAGGAGGAATGACCGATGAAAATAGTGCCTATCAACGCCGCTACGTTGCCGATTTACCGCGATGAATTGGCCCGCCTGTTGACCGATGCCGTCACGCACGGCGCTTCTGTCGGTTACGACACCTTAATTCCTCACGAAGACGCCGAGAGCTACTTCCACAGTCTGCGACCGGCCCTGGCCAAAGGCGAGCTGCTGCTGTGGATTGCCCGTGACGATCGCGGCGTCGTTGGCACCGTGCAACTTGAGCTTTGCCAGAAGCCGAACGGCCGTAATCGTGCGGAGGTAGTGAAGCTGTTGGTGCATAGCCGTGCTCGCCGCAACGGCGTAGGTCAGGCTCTGATGAAGACGCTGGAGTACGCGGCACTGCAGCAGCAACGCGGGCTATTGTATCTGGATACGCAGGCCGGTTCGGCGGCAGAAGCGCTTTATCGCAGCCTGGGTTATCGCTGTTTGGGTGAGCTGCCGGATTATGCAGCGGGCCCCGATGGGCATTACCATCCGACCGTCATTTATTACAAACGTCTGTTCACCGTAAGTCAGCCTTCGCGCGCCATCGCCAGTTAGTCTTCAGGCGGTATCCGGCTCTGATGATACCGCCTTGCAACCCCGCTTTATCAACTGCGCGCCGCTTCGCACAATTGACATAAACTGCTGCCTATCGACAACTTTTGCGAAAAAAGTCTACGCCAAAAACGAAGCTGTCTATAATATGCAGCTTGTTTATTCTCTGGAGTTGGCGTCCGGCGCCTTTCCCAACCTGCGTTAACAGGCAGAATTTGGCTTATGATAAAAAGAGATCAATCTTTAGCAACGCCTTACCTACAGTTCGATCGTACCCAATGGGCTGCGTTGCGAGATTCGGTGCCGCTGACGTTGTCGGAAGAAGAGATCGTTAAACTGAAAGGGATTAACGAAGATCTCTCGTTGGAAGAAGTTGCGCAGATTTATCTGCCGCTGTCACGGCTGTTGAACTTCTATATCAGTTCCAACCTGCGTAGGCAGGCGGTGCTCGAGCAATTCCTCGGCACCGACGGGCAAAAGATTCCCTATGTCATCGGCATCGCCGGCAGCGTAGCCGTAGGTAAGAGCACAACCGCACGTCTGTTGCAGGCGTTGTTGAGCCGTTGGCCAGAACACCGCAGCGTTGAGTTGATCACGACCGACGGCTTCTTGCACCCTAATAAGGTGCTGAACGAACGCGGCCTGATGAAGAAAAAAGGCTTCCCGCAGTCTTACGATATGCATAGCCTGGTGAAATTCGTGTCGGAAGTGAAATCCGGCGCCAAACGCGTCACCGCTCCGGTTTATTCTCATTTGATCTATGACGTTGTGCCCGAAGGTAATAAAGTCATCGAGCAACCGGATATTCTGATCCTGGAAGGGCTTAACGTATTGCAAAGCGGTATGGATTATCCTCACGATCCGCATCGCGTATTCGTTTCCGACTTTGTCGACTTCTCTATATATGTCGATGCGCCGGAGACGCTATTGCAAAGCTGGTATATCAATCGTTTTCTGAAATTCCGCCAGGGCGCATTTTCCAATCCCGATTCTTATTTCCATAATTATTCAAAATTGCCGGAACCGGAGGCGATTAATATCGCCACGCAATTATGGAATGAAATTAACGGATTGAATTTGCAGCAGAATATACTGCCCACCCGTGAACGCGCCAGCCTGATAATGACCAAAAGCGCTAACCACGCCGTTGAAAGCGTGCGTTTAAGAAAGTAAGCCTACCGATCGATTCAGGGGACATTACTGTCCCCTTGTCTTTTCTCACTATTCCGCGCTGCGCAGCGATATCTCGCCACCGATGAAGGGCTTGATCTCCCCGTCCTGTTCCAGCAGCAGTGCGCCCTGTGAATCGATTCCTCGGGCGATACCCACAATCTGCCGCTCGCCAATCAGCAGCTTGACCGGCCTGTCGATAAAGTTATCCAGCGTACGCCAGCGACCGATAAAGGGCGCGAGTCCGTCTATCTCAAACTGTTTCAATGACTGACGCAGTTCATTAAGCAAGGTTGCAGCCAGTTCATTGCGATCGATCTGAATTCCCGCTTCCTGTAGGTTAATCCATCCCTGAGTAATGGCGCTGGCATTGGTATCACGCATCGCCAGGTTGATGCCGGCGCCGATGACCAGTTGGGCCGCATCGCCGGTTTTTCCCGTCAGTTCGACCAGGATCCCCGCCAATTTACGATCGTTCAGATAAAGATCGTTAGGCCACTTCACGCGCACATCAGCCGCACCGAGACGCTGCAAGACCTCCGCCATCACCATCCCGATCACCAGGCTAAGCCCCATAGCCGCTGCCGGCCCCTGCTCCAGTCGCCAGAACATCGACAGATATAAATTAGCGCCGAATGGCGAGATCCACTGCCGCCCGCGGCGCCCTCGTCCTGCCTGTTGGTATTCAGCGACGCAGGCATCACCAGAGTGCAATTCGTCGATGCGGTCCAGCAAGTATTGGTTGGTGGAATCGACCACCGGCAACACGCTTACACGCTTGTCTTCCAGCAGGCTGAGGATTCGCTTGGCTTCCAACAGCTGGATGGCGCCAGGCAGGCTATAGCCTTTTCCGGGCACGGTAAAGACATCCAGTCCCCATTCGCGAATGGTCTGAATATGCTTATTGATCGCCGCGCGACTCATGCCCAGTGACTCACCGAGGTGTTCACCGGAATGGAATTCGCCGTCAGCGAGCAGCGCGATCAGTTTTAACGGCACCTTGGTATCTTTCATGACAGCACCGCCACGGCATTCAGTTCACCGGTCGCGCCAATAAAACGCACCTCAGGTTCCAGCCACACGCCGAATTTATCAGCCACCGTCTTGCGTACGTGGCGCGCCAACGCCACCACATCCTGACTGTGGGCGTTGGCGATGTTCACCAACACCAGCGCTTGTTGGCGGTGTACCGCAGCGCCACCGATACGATATCCTTTCAGTTCGCATTGATCGATAAGCCATCCGGCGGCCAGCTTCACCTGGCTATCCTGCTGTGGATAATGCGGCATAGCGGGATATTTAGCGATGAGTTCTGCGGCTTTCTCTGCGTTCACCAGCGGATTCTTGAAGAAGCTGCCGGCATTGCCGGTTTCACGTGGATCGGGCAGCTTGCTGCGGCGCATGGCGCATACGGATTCAAATACCTGAAGCGGCGTCACCGTGGCAGGATCCAGCTTGGCCAGATCGCCGTAGCTCAATTTGGGTTGCCACTGTTTGTTGAGACGCAGACCCAGCCCGACAATGACATGTCCGGTCTGGAAACGGTGTTTGAAAATACTTTCCCGGTAGCCAAAACCACACTCGGCAGCCGGAATACGATCGATAGCGCCGGTAGAGAAGTCCAGCAGATCGACATACTCGCAGACGTCTTTCAATTCGACGCCGTAGGCGCCGATGTTCTGGATAGGGGCAGAACCGGCCAATCCAGGAATCAACGCCAGGTTTTCCAGACCGCAGATCCCAGCCTGCAGCGTATATTGCACCAGGTCATGCCAATTTTCACCGGAACTGACGTGGAGATACCAGGCATCGTTATCTTCCCGAACATCAATACCCTTCAACTGATTGACCATTACTGTGCCAGAAAAATCCTCCAGGAACAGCACGTTGCTACCTTCACCGAGAATCAGCAACGGCTCCTGACGCTTGCGCGTTTGTTGCCACACCTTGAGCATCAGCTCAATTCTATCGGCCATGATCAGGTGCGCTGCGTTGACCGGGAGCGCAAACGTATTGTGGTTTTTTAAAGACGCGCTTTCAGTAGACATAACGTTCAGTACCTATACGGAAATAATCTTCCGACTAGTCTACTCGATTCGAGGCGTCTGGCTAATATTTGTTTTAATTAACGTGAAATTTATCGACTAATACACTGAAGAATTAAGATTTATCTTTGATATAACCGGATAATTCTCATCAGTCTGTTCATAGATAGATATTTTTATTATTTAAATAATAATCTGGAACTATCAATTATATATTTAGCTGGCTATTTCCCTAGCAAAGAAACATTATGCCTCCTTATAAAGATAAGCTACATATGCCCAAAAAGGCATTTTTCAAAGTAATAGATACTGTCAGGATATTTATTTTACGCATAGCAAAAAGCCCTGAACGTCAGTTCAGGGCTTTCGGCTTTA
>NZ_JBAGIH010000011.1:0-13731 GCF_037150675.1 Serratia sp. KG1D | reverse complement strand
TTAATCCGTATGTCACTGGTTCGAGTCCAGTCAGAGGAGCCATATTTAGAGAAGCCCGCTTAAGGAAACTTAAGCGGGCTTTTTGCTGTTGGGCGTTTACAGCCCGCGTTGTTCCATCAGCAGCGCCAGATCGACCAAGCGGTTGGAGAAGCCCCACTCGTTGTCATACCAGGCGAGCACTTTCACCAGGTTGCCGCCGATCACCAGCGTGGACAGGCCGTCGATGATCGACGAACGCGCATCGCCCCGATAGTCGCTCGACACCAGCGGTTCATCGCTGTACCCCAGGATCCCTTTCAGCGGGCCGGACGCCGCCGCCGCGCGGAAAGCGGCGTTGATCTCCTCCACCGTCGCCGGGCGTTTCAGCGTCACCGTCAGATCGACGATGGAAACCACCGGCACCGGCACCCGCAGCGAATAACCGGTCAGGCGGCCGTCCAGTTCGGGGATCACCTTGCCGAGCGCCTTGGCCGCGCCGCTGGAATAAGGCACGATCGATTCCGCCGCCGCCCGCGCGCCGCGCAGATCTTTTTCCGGCTGATCGTGCAGCGCCTGGCTGTTGGTATAGGCATGCGTGGTATTCATCAAGCCGTATTCGATGCCGAACGCCTGATGCAATACCTGCGCGGCGGGCGCCAGCCCGTTGGTGGTGCAGCTGCCGTTGCTGACCACCTTATGCAGCGCCGGATCGTAGAGGTGATCGTTAACCCCCATCACCAGCGTGATGTCGTCATTCTTGGCCGGCGCCGAGATAATCACCCGTTTGGCGCCGCCGTGCGTGATGTGCACTTCCGCCTTGGCTTTATCGGTAAAGAAGCCCGTCGCTTCGATCACCACGTCCACGCCCACGCTGCTCCAGGGGATTTCGGCGGGATCGCGCTGCGAAAACACCTGAATCGGCCGGCCGTCCAGCAGCAGCTGGTTGTCGCCGGCTTCCACCCTGGCCGCCAGCGTGCCGGAAAGCGTGTCGTATTTCAGCAGGTGCGCCAGCGTCTTGCTGTCGGTCAGATCGTTGATCGCCACCACTTCAAAATCGCTGCGCCCCAGCGCCGCGCGCAGCACGTTGCGCCCGATCCTGCCGAAGCCGTTAATGCCTACTCTCACCATGATGCACTCCTCATTTGTGGACTTTGCCTAAAATCTAGCGCCGACCAGAAGCGGCGTAAATGACGTTTACCAATCAATTTACGCCAAATTGCGCGCATGAAAGCGTTCGCGGTATTCGCTCGGGGTCAGCTGCAGTTTGCGCTCAAACACCCGCCGCAGGTTAAGGCCGTTGCCGAAGCCGGTGGCTAAGGCAATCTGCTCGATACCTTCCGCGCTCTGTTCGAGGCGCTGCCTGGCGGTATGCAACCGCCCCTCTTCGACGAATTTGGCGGGAGAAATGCCCGTCTCGCGGGTGAACACCCGGGTAAAGTTGCGCGGGCTCATCGCCACGCGCTCGGCCAACCGATCGACGCTGAGATCGTCAGCGAGGTTTTCCAGGATCCAGGATTGCAGGTCACGGATCGGCCCCGGCGATTTGGCCTGGTTGAGCGGGTAGCGGCTGAACTGCGCCTGCCCGCCGGGACGACGCAGAAACATCACCAGATCCTGCGCCACTTCGCGCGCCTGCACGAAGCCGTAATCATCCTCCACCAGCGCCAGCGTCAGATCGAAGCCGGAGCTGACGCCGCCGGAGGTCCAGATCGGCCCGTCCTGCACGTAGATTGGGCCGTTTTCGACCTGCACCCGCGGGAAGCGCGCCTGCAGCGTTTCCGCCAGCCGCCAGTGGGTGGTCGCCCGCCGCCCGTCCAGCAACCCGGCTTCGGCCAGCAGCAGTGCGCCACCGCAAACGGAAGCGATACGGCGCGCCTGCGGCGCCGCGCGGCGCAGCCAATCGGCGACCAGAGCACCCTCTTCTTCGGTCGCCCCCTTGCCGGCGACGATCACGGTATCGCGCGGCAGGGCCGGATCGAGATCCGCCAGGCGATGATCGGCCAACAGGCTCAGCCCGGACAGGCCGTGCACCACCCGGTGAGATTGCGTGGTGGCGACCGCGATCTGATACAGCGGCGTCTCGGCAGGGCTCAGGCGATTGGCCTGCATCAGGATATCGGCGATGCCCGCCGCTTCGAACAGCATGCCCCCTTCAGGGACAATAATCAGGAATGAGTGCATGGCGATAATATAAATAACAATCAAAACAGGCCAGGCAACCACTGTATAAGAAAAGCCCCGTCGGTTCACCCTGCGGGTATAAAAAAGCCCGCCGATAATCACCGACGGGCCAGGAAGGAACGGCCATCAAGTCTGCGGCAGGTTCACCCCGCCGGCGCGCGCCAATTGCGCCAGCAGCGCCGTTTGAAACGCCTCATCGTGCACCGCCGCGTGAGGTTCAAACCGCTGCTGGTGGTGCCAATAGCCGCCGGACGCCAGTGCCTGCGGTTCATCGCTGCTCACCAGCCACGCCTGCGTCACGTGTCCCAGCGCCAGATCGTCGGGCGCATCCGCGCCGCCCATTTTGGTCGGCACCCAGCCGGGATCGACCGCGCTGCTGATGACGCCGGGCCACAGGCGCGCCACGGCGGCGGCCAGCGCGGTGACGAACAGCTTGCTGTCCGAATAGGAGCCGGCTGCGCCGCCAAGCCAGTCCACGCCGTTCAGTTCCGCTACGCCGTCAAAGTGCATGCTGCTGCTCAGGTAGACGATGCGATCGGGGCGTTCGATCAGGGCCGTCAGCAGATAGGGCGCCATCACGTTCACCGGCATCACCTGCGGCCCGGTGAACATGCCGGCGTTGTGGATCACCGCATTCGGGCGGCCAAGACGATTCACCTGCTCGGCGACCTGCCGGATCTGCTGCACCTCGGACAGATCGCCAATCACCGCCTGCGCGCCATGATCCAGCAGATCGCGCACCGCCTCCAGACGGCCGGGGGCGCGCGCATGCAGGATCACCTGATGCCCTTCCGCCAACAGCGTTTGCGCGGCGGCGCGGCCCAGCCCGTCGACCGAACCGGTAATGAAAATGCGTGACATGCCACTCCTCCGTTTAGCGCCAGCCGAGCGCCGGCGCGACATGGGTTAAAATCGATTCGATAACGTGGGCGTTATAATCCACGCCCAGCTGGTTAGGCACGGTCAGCAGCAGCGTATCCGCTTCAGCGATGGCCTCGTCCTGCGCCAGCTGCTCGATCAGCGCGTCCGGCTCGGCGGCATAGCTGCGGCCGAAGATCGCCCGGGTTTGCGCATCGATATACCCCAGTTGATCGCCTTCCTTACCGCTGCCGCCGAAGTAATTGCGATCCCGCTGATCCACCAGCGCAAAGATGCTGCGGCTCACGGAAACCCGCGGCTCGCGCGCATGGCCGGCCTCTTGCCAGGCGGCGCGATAGGCGCGGATCTGCTTGGCCTGCTGGATATGGAAGGGTTCGCCGGTCTCGTCATTCTTGAGCGTCGAGCTTTGCAGGTTCATGCCCAGCTTCGCCGCCCAGACAGCGGTGGCGTTCGAACCGGCGCCCCACCAGATGCGATCGCGCAGCCCGGCGGAAAACGGCTCCGGCCGCAGCAGCCCGGGCGGATTGGGGAACATCGGCTGCGGATTGGGTTCGGCGAACCCTTCGCCGCGCAGCGCTTCCAGGAACACTTCGGTATGGCGGCGGGCCATGTCCGCGTCGGTTTCGCCCTCGGCCGGGGCGTAACCGAAATAGCGCCAGCCGTCGATCACCTGCTCCGGCGAGCCGCGGCTGATGCCGAGCTGCAGCCGCCCGCCGGCGATCAGATCCGCCGCGCCGGCGTCCTCCACCATGTACAGCGGGTTTTCATAGCGCATGTCGATCACGCCGGTGCCGATCTCGATGCGTTGGGTTTTGGCGCCGATGGCGGCCAGCAGCGGGAACGGCGATCCCAGCTGACGCGCGAAGTGGTGCACGCGAAAATAGGCGCCGTCCGCCCCCAGATCTTCGGCGGCAACCGCCAGATCGATGGACTGCAGCAGCGCATCCGCTGCGGAACGGGTGCCGGACTGGGCGGAAGGCGTCCAGTGGCCAAACGAGAGAAAACCAATCTTTTTCATCGGGCATCGTCCTCAAAGGCAAAATCATCGGCCTACAGTGACAAAAACCGCGCGCCTTGCGCCAGCAAAATCGCCCCCGATCGCACTAAACGAACCGATTGCCGCCGCGCCGCCCGGCGATTGTAATCAAAAAACAAATGTCGTATAACAAGCAGCTCCGAGGGGTGTCCTGTTACGGGCTGAGATGGTGCAAGCCGAACCCTTTGAACCTGATCTGGGTCATGCCAGCGAAGGGACGGTTAGGCAACAACGCGATCACCCGTTGCCTGTTCATACCTCAGCGTGCCCGGATCTCCACTGACTCAAGGAGGTCCCATGTCCATCACCACCCTGTTCGAAAGCGGTCTTTACGGCCGGTTGCGCCACCATGCCGGCAGCCACTGGCAGAACTACGTCGATCACCCGTTTCTGCAGCAGCTGGCCGCCGGCACCTTGCCTGAACGCGCTTTTCGCCGTTACCTGACCCAGGACTATCTGTTCCTGCTGCACTTCGCCCGCGCCTACGCGCTGCTGGTCAGCAAGCTGCGCACCCTGCCGGAGATGCGCGCCGCCACCGCCTCGCTCAACGGCATCGTCGCCGAGCTGCCGCTGCACGTGGCCTACTGCGCCGAATGGGGGTTGAGCGAAGCGCAGATCGCCGCCCAGCCGGAGGCGGCGGAAACCATGAACTACACCCGCTACGTGCTGGATATCGGCCATGCCGGCGACGCCCTCGATCTGTTGGCCGGTCTGCTGCCCTGCGTGGCCGGCTATGCCGAAATCGGCCTGCGGCTGCTGCACGATCCCGCCACCCAGATGGAGGGCAATCCTTACGCCTCCTGGATCCGCAACTACGGCGACGAGGGCTATCTGGCCGGCGTACGCGCCGCCATCGAACTGCTGGAAACCGTTGGTCAGCAGCGCGGCGCACAGGATCGCTTCACCGAGCTGGCGCAGATTTTCACCACCGCCACCCAGCTGGAGTCGGCATTTTGGCAGATGGGGCTGAACGCCTCATGACCTCCCCGCTTCTCCCGCCCGGTATCCAGGTGCGGGATCTCAGCCTGCGTTTCGGTCAGCACATCGTCTTCGACCGGCTGAGCTTCGACATCGCCGGCGGCAGCTTCGTCGCCCTGCTCGGCGCCAGCGGCGCCGGCAAAACCAGCCTGCTGAAGATCATCGCCGGCCTGGCGCAGGCCAGCTCTGGTTCGGTGACCGGCAGCGACGGCCTGCCGATCGCCGGGCGCATCGCCTACATGGGGCAAAAAGATCTGCTTTACCCGTGGCTGACCATCGAAGAGAACGTCGCCCTCGGTTCGCGACTGCGCGGCGAAACGCCGGACCGGGCGTGGGCGGCGCACCTGCTGGAGCGCGTGGGCCTGGCCGCGCATGGCCGCAGCCTGCCCGCCTCGCTGTCCGGCGGCATGCGCCAGCGCGCCGCCATCGCCCGCACGCTCTACGAACGCCAGCCGATCGTGCTGATGGACGAACCCTTTTCCGCGCTGGACGCCATTACCCGCGCCGAGATCCAGAGCCTGGCCGCCGAGCTGCTGGCGCAAAATACCGTGCTGTTGATCACCCACGATCCGATGGAAGCCTGCCGCCTGAGCCACCGGCTGCTGGTGCTGTCGCCCTGGCCGCTGGGCCTCGACGATACTCACCGCATCAGCGGGCTACCGCCGCGCGCGCCGGATGACGCCGACCTGCTGAAAAGCCAGGCCGAGCTGCTGCAGCAGCTGGTGAGGGCCGCGCAATGAATAGTGTCCAAGAGCGTGGACTCACCCGCCTGCGGCGCGGGCTGACGGTATTCGTCGGCCTGCTGCTGCTGTGGTGGCTGGCGGCGCAAAGCGGCATCCCGGCCTTTCTGCTGCCCACGCCGGGCGCAGTGGCGCAGGCGCTGTGGGACGGGCGCGGCTATCTCGCCTGGCACACGCTGGTCACCGCTTCGGAAATCGTCAGCGGGCTGGTTCTGGGCGTGTTGCTCGGCGCGGCGCTGGCGCTGTGCATGATTTTCTCGCCGCGCCTGCAGCGCTGGCTGATGCCGCTGGTGCTCACCAGCCAGGCGATACCGGTGTTCGCCCTGGCCCCGCTGCTGGTGCTGTGGTTCGGCTTCGGCATGAGCGCCAAGGTGGCGATGGCGGTGCTGGTGATCTTCTTCCCGGTGGTGTCGGCCTTTTTCGACGGGCTGCGCCGGGTCAACAACGACTATCTCGATCTGGCGCGCACGATGCGCGCTTCGCGCTGGGCGCAGCTGCGGCACGTGCGGCTGATGGCGGCGCTGCCGGCCTTCGGCTCCGGCCTGCGCATGGCCGCCGCCGTCGCGCCCATCGGCGCCATCATCGGCGAATGGGTCGGCTCGGCCGAAGGGCTGGGCTATGTGATGCTGAACGCCAATGCGCGCATGCAGACCGACGTCTGCTTCGCCGCACTGTTTATTTTGGTGCTGATGACCGTGCTGCTGTGGGCCGCGGTGGATGCGCTGCTGCGGCGCCTGATCGCCTGGGCGCCGGAAAACGACTGATGATTGCAACCATAACCAGGGATAAAGGAACGACCATGATCAAACAAACCGTCTGCGGGCTGTTGCTCGGCGCCGCCATCACCGGCCAGGCCGGCGCGGCCGACAAGCTGACGCTGGTGCTCGACTGGTACATCAACCCCGATCACGCGCCGATTATGGTGGCCGAGCAGATCGGCGCCTTCAAGGCCGCAGGGCTGGACGTCAAGATCGTGCCGCCGTCCGATCCGGCGCTGCCGCCGCGGCTGGTGGCCGCCAAACAGGCCGACCTCGCCATCACCTATCAGCCGCAGCTGCATTTCTTCGCCGATCAGGGCCTGCCGCTGATGCGCGTCGGCACGCTGATCAACACGCCGCTGAACACGGTGATCGCGCTGGATAAAAACATCACCTCGCCGGCGGATCTCAAGGGCAAAACGGTGGGTTACTCGGTCAGCGGCATCGAACAGGCGACGCTGGCCACCATGGTCGAACACGAGCATCTCAAACCGCAGGATATCAAGCTCATCAACGTCAACTTCCAACTGACCAGCGCCCTGCTGGCGGGCCAGGTCGATGCGGTGATCGGCGGCTACCGCAATATCGAAGCGCTGGAGCTGAAGCTGCAGGGCAAAAAACCGGTGGTGTTTAACGTCGAAGACTACGGCGTGCCGGCCTACGACGAACTGATCATCGTCGCCAACCGCGATGCGGTGAACGAGCCGAAAATCCGCAAATTCCTCACCGCGCTGAAGCAAGGCAGCGACTACCTGCACGCGCACCCGCAGGACACCTGGTTGGCGTTCGCCAAGGCGCACCCGGAGCTGAATACCGAGCTGAACAAACAGGCGTGGCAAGCCAGCCTGCCGCTGTTCGCGCGCGATCCGGCCAAGCTGGATCGGGCCCGCTATGAGGCTTACGAGCAATTCCTGTTCGACAACAAGTTGATCAAGAAAATCACCCCGGTAGACCAGTACGCGGTGGAGCTGAACTGATCACGCCGAGGCGGCCGGCGGCGCCACCGTCACCTCGCCCTGGCCGCTGCGCTGCAGGGCCGCCTTCACCAGCCCATTGGCCTTGCAGCGTTCGATAAACGCGTTCACGTAGGCGGCGCCCTGCGTGTTTTGCCGCGGCACCGCCATCGCCTGGCGAATGGCGGTGAAATGCCCCTCCAGCACTCGGTAGCCGGGATGGGCGGCCGCGGCGGCCAACAGCGGTTGACGCACGCCGGCCGCCGCCTCCAGCCCCCGTTCGAAAAACAGCGCGATCGCCTCGGCGGAGGTTGCCGCCCGCACTAATTGCGCCTGCTGCAGCGTGCGCGATAAAAACAGATCGTACGCCGCCCCCTGCCCGACCGCGATGCGCACCTCCGGCCGGTCGAGCTGCGCCACCTCAGAGTAAGGCGCGTCGTTCGCCACCAGGTAAGTCCCCTCGATGATCACGTAGGGTTCGCTGAAGGCGATCTGCGCCGCGCGCACCGGCTCGATGGCCATAAACGCCAGGTTCCAGGCGCCGCTGTCCAGATCGGCGAACACCTTGCCGGCCGCGTCATAAGTGACCAGCTCCAGCGCCACGCCCAGTTCGCGAGCCAGCGCTGCGGCCAGCTCCACCGAAGCGCCTTGCGGTTTGCCATCAGCCCCGGCCTGCGCCAGCACCGGATTGCCGTAGTTGATCGCCGCGCGCAACACGCCTTGCGGGGCCAGATCGTCGAGTACCGCTGCGGGGATTGTCTGCATACTTCCTCCTGAATGGCTGATGGGCGCACCGTCGCGGCGCTCATTAAGCGTAGAGCGAAACCTCCGACCAGCAAGCTTTCGCCGCCGCGGCCGCCGTCGGTGTGATTAACGTCACACTATTGTCATAAAAATGTACAATAGCCGCCGCTCGTCGGCCGTAGCGGGAGATCGCGCGTTGTTCCGCCGCCGGCAATAGGCTATACCCTTCACTTTTCGCGCCGCGGCACGCTCGGCGGCGCAAACCAGGGCAGCAACGGTTTTATTTCAATCAGACAAGGTTTGGCGGATGGTTTTAGCAGTCGTTTCGTTTGTTCTCTTTTTGGCGTCGATTTTGATTTATCGCACCCGGGCCGCCGCCAACCGCTGGTGGTTCGCCATTCTGCTGACGCTGCTCGGCAGCTATCTGGTGCTGAACGTCATCCTGATCGCCAGCAACTACTTCACCGGCGACGGCATCACCGATGCGGTGATCTACACCGTCACCAGCAGCCTCAAAGGCGCGGGCATCAGCAAATACGTGCTGCCGTTTATCGGTCTGCTGGCGGCGTTGGGGCTTATCTTCGCGGTGCTGGCCCGCAGCCTGCTGCGCCGCAAGGCCAAAGGCAGCAGCGTGGCTTACAGCGTCGTCGCCGTACTGCTGGCGCTGTTTTCTGTCGGCACCACCCCGGCGTTTCAGGACATCTCGCTGCTGGTCAAGAGCCAGATCGTCGGCGATACCGCCGATTTCACCACCTACTACAAGGCGCCGAAAAAGACCGTGCAGGGCAAGCGGCCGAACCTGGTGTACATCTATGCCGAGAGCCTGGAGCGCACCTACTTCGATACCGAGCTGTTTCCCGGCCTGGCCGACGAGCTGAACGCCCTGCGCACGGACAGCATCGATTTCAGCAATACCCAGCAATTGCCGGGCACCGGCTACACCATCGCCGGCATGGTCGCCTCGCAGTGCGGCATTCCGCTGTTCGCGCCCTTCGACGGCAACGCCTCCAGCGCGGTCTCCACCTTCTACCCGGAGAACGTCTGCCTGGGCGACGTGCTGAAGGCCGCCGGCTACAGCAACTATTTCTATCAGGGCGCCGAGCTGGCGTTCGCCGGTAAAGACACCTTCCTGAAATCCCACGGCTTCGACCACGTTTACGGCTTCAAAGAGCTGCGCGATCGGGTCGCCGATCCGAGCTACAAAAACGACTGGGGCTGGTACGACGACAGCGTGCTGGACGTGGTGTACGGCAAGTTCGTCGAGCTGTCCAAACAGCGCCAACCGTTCTCGCTGTTCACCCTGACCGTCGATACCCATCACCCGGACGGCTTTATCTCCGCCGGCTGCAGCAAGAAAAGCTACGCCTGGCAGAACAAGGAAAACCGCTCGCTGAGCGCGGTAGCCTGCAGCCAGCAACACATCGCCGCGCTGATCGACAAAATCAAACGCTCGCCCTATTTCAGCAATACCGTGATCGTGGTGTCCTCCGATCATCTGGCGATGAACAACACCGCCTACGATATCCTGACCAAACAGAAGCGCCGCAACCTGTTCTTCATCATCGACGGCACCCGGCCGCTGGCGGAACAGCGCAACGAGAAACGCAGCACGCTGGACAACGGCGCCACGGTGCTGGACGTGATGGGCGGCGACAACTACATCGGCCTTGGCCGCAGCAGCCTGTCGGCGCCGTCGCTGTCTACGGTGTTCCTGAATATCGAAGAGAAGATCAACGGCTGGAAACCGGCGGTGATCAATCAGTGGGGCCTGCCGAACCGCATCAGCGACTACAGCGTGGATACGCGCCAACGCAGCTTCAGCTTCTCCGGCGTCACCTACAAGGTGCCGTTCATCCTGCGGGTGGGCGACAGCCGCATCGAACCGATGTTCAACGTCTACCTCTCCACCCCGCTGCGCAAGCAGCTGGCCGGGCTGGGGGCGGGGGAGAAATTCGTCTGGGTCGATAAATGCTACGAGATCGGCCGGGTCTGGGCGCCGCAGCTGGCGCTGAGCACCGACATCTGCGTGGCCTCGGGCACCCTGGCCTCGCCGCCGCAGATCGCGCAGGCCAGCGGCGAACGCTTCAACGGCAAGGTGAACTTCACCGGCTCGGCGGCGGACAGCGTCGCCGATTATCAAAACGCCGTCGCCCGCCTGCAGGTGGACGACGCGGCGGTGAAATACCGGGCGGACGCCATCGAGTTCATGCTGCCCGGCATGCCGGAACAGGTGAAAGCCATCACCGGCGTCTCCGCCGTCGAGGAATGGGGCCGCTGGTCCGACGCCAATCTGGCGCCGGCGGTCGACATCGATTACGTCGATCCGCTGCCGAAGCGCTTCGATCTGGT
The DNA here is from genome assembly GCF_037150675.1 of Serratia sp. KG1D. Classification (NCBI taxonomy): domain Bacteria; kingdom Pseudomonadati; phylum Pseudomonadota; class Gammaproteobacteria; order Enterobacterales; family Yersiniaceae; genus Serratia; species Serratia sp. KG1D. Next base: position 3,134 of record NZ_JBAGIH010000011.1, on the reverse strand, counting down.
GCTGCGCGCCCGCGCCTACGGCAACAACGTCGGCGAACCGATTTCGGTGCGCGTCGGCGACGAAGAGCGCTTCGTGTCGCTCGGTGAACAGGACAGCACCGTCACCCTGCGCTTCGACAACCCGCGCGGCGCGCAGAAGATCAGCATTACTCCGCCGGCGCCGACCGAGCCCAAAGAGAGCGCCAGCGGCGGCTTCACGCCGAAGAAGCTGGGCATCGGCCTGGTGTCGCTGAAGGTCGAAGCGGCCGCTCCCGCCTCCTGATCCCCCCGCCTTCACGGGCGCGGTAATTTCTTTGCCGCGCCCGTCATTTCGACCAAGCTTTTACGCCCTTCTTCGGCTAACCTGTGACGGTAAAACGCCGCAACCCCGCCACAGAGCCGGGACATCCAAGGAGAAAGTATGAGCTATGCCCCACCTCGCAGCGGCCTCAGCGCCGATCAGGCACTCGATCAACTGGAAGCCCTGTATGACGCCGCGGTAGACGCGCTGCGGCAGGCGGTCAGTGACTTTATCAGCCACGGCACGCTGCCGGATGCGCAAGCGCGCGCCGCCGGGTTGTTCGTGTATCCCGAACTGCGCGTCAGCTGGGATGGGCAGCAATCCGGCCCGAGCAAAACCCGCGCCTTCGGCCGCTTTACCCATCCCGGCAGCTACAGCACCACCGTGACCCGGCCGCAGCTGTTCCGCCACTATCTGGCCGAACAGCTGGCGATGCTGGAACACGATTACGCCGCCCATATCGAAGTGGCGCCGTCGCAACAGGAAATCCCGTTCCCTTATGTCATCGACGGTTCCAGCCTGGCGCTCGATCGCTCAATGAGCGCCGGCATCGCGCAGCATTTCCCCACCACCGAGCTGGCGCAGATCGGTGACGAGACCGCCGACGGCCTGTACCACGCCACCGACAAGCATTTCCCGCTGTCGCATTTCGATGCGCTGCGCGCGGATTTCTCGCTGGCGCGTCTGCGGCACTACACCGGCACGCCGGTGGAACATTTTCAACCGTTTGTGCTGTTCACCAACTACACCCGCTATGTGGACGAGTTCGTGCGCTGGGCCTGCGCCCAGATCGCCGATCCGGCCAGCCCGTACATCGCGCTCTCCAGCGCCGGCGGCACCTACATCACGCCGGAAACCAGCGCCCCGGAGCAGGCGGTGTCCGATCTGGCGTGGAAAAACCACCAGATGCCGGCCTATCACCTGATCTCGCGCACCGGCCAGGGCATCACGCTGATCAACATCGGCGTCGGCCCATCCAACGCCAAAACCATCTGCGATCACCTGGCGGTGCTGCGCCCGAGCGCCTGGCTGATGATCGGCCACTGCGGCGGCCTGCGCGAAAGCCAGAAGATCGGCGATTACGTGCTGGCCCACGCCTATCTGCGCGACGATCACGTGCTGGATGCGGTGCTGCCGCCGGATATCCCGATCCCGAGCATCGCCGAGGTGCAGCGCGCCCTGTATGACGCCACCAAGATGGTCAGCGGCATGCCCGGTGAAGAGGTCAAACAGCGTTTGCGCACCGGCACCGTCGTCACCACCGACGATCGCAACTGGGAGCTGCGCTACTCCGCTTCGGCGCGGCGCTTCAACCTCAGCCGCGCGGTGGCGGTCGACATGGAGAGCGCCACCATCGCCGCTCAGGGTTATCGCTTCCGGGTGCCGTACGGCACGCTGCTGTGCGTCTCCGACAAACCGCTGCACGGCGAGATCAAACTGCCGGGCCAGGCCAACCGCTTCTACGAAGGGGCGATCTCCGAGCACCTGCAGATCGGCATCTGCGCCATCGATTTGTTGCGCGCCGAGGGCGATCGCCTGCACTCGCGCAAGCTGCGCACCTTCAACGAACCGCCGTTCCGCTAACGGTGCCAGGCCCGCTGCGGCGGGCCGTTTTTTCCTCAACGCACCAGCGCCAGCGCGCGCTTCTCCTGGCTGCGGCCGCCGGCGATCGACAGCAACAGGTCTTTCACCAGCAGCGCCGGGGCGGACAGCCCCTGTTGGCTGGACATGCACAGTGACAGCGGCACCGACATCGTCGGCGCATTGATGCGCGCCATCCAGGCCTTGGCCGGGCCGATCATCGCGCGCGCCACCGATTCCGGCAGCACGGTCGCCCCCAACCCGCTGGCGATCGCGGCGCTCAGCGCGCCCGAGGATTCGATCTCCCCCACCACGTTGGCAGCCAGCTTGCGCAGCGCCATCGCCTCCTCCAGCTGGTTGCGCACCGCATCGCCCTCGCGCGGCAGGAACAGGTTCAGCCGCGCCACGTCCAGCAGCTCTACGCTGTTGCCGGGATGCGGCACCGCGCGCGTCGCCACCAGATAAAGATCTTCCCGCATCAATGCGATGGCGTGCAGACCGGCGGGCATTTTGGCGCCGTAGACCATCGCCATGTCCAGCGTCTGGTTAGCCACCTGCCCGGCCAACGCCGCGCCGCCGTTTTCATGCAGGCTGAGCAGGATGCCCGGCTGCTGATCGCGCAGGGTCTGCAGCAACGGCAGCGCCAGCTGCGCCGCGGTGCTGCCCGACGCCAGCCCGAGAGACACCTGGCCGCTCATCGCCTGCCCGGCGCTGTTGACCGCGCTCTGCGCCTGTTCGCACTGGCGCAGAATGGTCTGCGCGTGGGCATACAGAATGTTGCCGGCCTCGGTCGGCTGCACCCCGCGCTTGGTGCGGATCAGCAGCTGCTGCTTCAGCTCCCCTTCCAGCGTCGCCAACTGCTGGCTGAGCGCCGGTTGGGCGATGTGCAACACCTCCGCCGCCTGGGTCAGGCTGCCGATATCGACGATTTTCACGAAGTACTTCAGACGTCTGAAATTCATAGTGCCTCCAGCGAGCCGCTAAATTGAGAATGCCGAAATCCGGTCATGCAATCACAGCAAGATCCAGGCCAGAGTCGGTAAACGGCCGTGGAAGCGGGGTACAAGGCGGTAAATGGCCGTTCGCCGGGCGGCGCGCGCCACCGCGCAGGGCAACCGTTGCACCATCGGCAGGCAACGGCGCCACACAACGGGCAATTCGACTGCGCTGCGCGCGGGATAAGCGACAAAAGCGAGAAAAAGCAGCAGGTTGGGCAATCTTGCAGCAAACGAACGCATCGGGCGTTTTCACGCTTTACAAGCCGCAACCGCCC
>NZ_JBAGIH010000010.1:0-30788 GCF_037150675.1 Serratia sp. KG1D | reverse complement strand
TGCTAACTCGAGGTGGCGTATATTACGCTTTCCTCTTTCAGAGTCAACCCTAATTTTCAGGATTTTTTCTCTGCGACCCCCGGATACTCTGTGAAGTTGTTCACATGTTCCGTGTCGATGGAGGCGCATTATAGGGAGTTCCTCGCAGGCCGCAACAGGTATTTTCAGCAAAAACGATCGTTCGCTGCATTCCACAGCAAAACCCCGCCTTATACCCACTTGCGCACAGTGTTATCCACAGATGCGATTTGTACGGAAAATTTACGAGCGCCACGCAAACGTTTTCGCTACAATTCCCCGCGACGAAACGATCCCCCTTTTTATGGGGGCGTTACCTGAATATGTGCCTGACCCTCCCTTATAAGGCAAAAAACCTTCCTTATAGAGAGAACGAGGTGGACATTCACGTAACGCTCTTTAATTGCGACTCAAAGCCAAGGGATAAAACCATGCAACAACCTCGTCCAATCCGCCGGGCCCTGCTCAGCGTGTCTGACAAAACCGGTATCGTTGAATTCGCCGAAGCGCTTTCCCAGCGCGGCGTTGAACTGCTGTCCACCGGCGGCACCGCTCGTCTGCTGGCAGACGCCGGTCTGCCCGTTACCGAAGTTTCCGACTACACCGGCTTCCCGGAGATGATGGACGGACGAGTTAAGACCCTGCACCCGAAAGTCCACGGCGGCATTCTCGGCCGCCGCGGCCAGGACGACGCCGTCATGAATCAGCATGACATCAAGCCTATCGACATGGTGGTCGTCAATCTGTACCCGTTCGCCCAAACCGTGGCGCGCCCGGATTGCTCGCTGGAGGATGCGGTCGAGAATATCGATATCGGCGGCCCGACCATGGTGCGCTCCGCCGCCAAGAACCATAAAGACGTCGCCATCGTGGTGAAGAGCAGCGACTACGCCGCCATCATTACCGAGATGGACAACAACGACGGTTCGCTGCGCTATGCCACCCGCTTCGATCTCGCCATCAAGGCCTTTGAACACACCGCCGCCTACGACAGCATGATCGCCAACTACTTCGGCGCGCTGGTGCCGGCGTACCACGGCGAGACCGAACAGCCGTCCGGCCGCTTCCCGCGCACCCTGAACCTCAACTACATCAAGAAGCAGGATATGCGCTACGGTGAAAACAGCCACCAGCAGGCCGCCTTCTATATAGAGGAAGAAGTAAAGGAAGCTTCTGTCGCGACCGCCGAACAGCTGCAGGGCAAAGCGCTGTCCTATAACAACATCGCCGATACCGACGCCGCGCTGGAATGCGTGAAAGAGTTCGACGAACCGGCCTGCGTGATCGTCAAGCACGCCAACCCTTGCGGCGTGGCGATCGGCGACGACATTCTGGCCGCCTACGAGCGCGCTTACCAAACCGATCCGACCTCCGCCTTCGGCGGCATCATCGCCTTTAACCGCGAGCTGGACGCCGCCACCGCGCAGGCGATCATCAGCCGCCAGTTCGTGGAAGTGATCATCGCGCCAAACGTCACCCAGGAAGCGCGCTCCCTGCTGGCCGCCAAACAGAACGTGCGCGTGCTGGCCTGCGGCCAGTGGCAGCAACGCGTGGCGGGGCTGGATTTCAAACGTGTCAACGGCGGGCTGCTGGTGCAGGATCGCGATCTGGGCATGGTCACCGCCGCCGATCTGCGCGTGGTGTCAGAACGCCAACCGACCGAGCAGGAGTTGCGCGACGCGCTGTTCTGCTGGAAAGTGGCCAAGTTCGTGAAATCCAACGCCATCGTTTATGCGCGTGACAACATGACCATCGGCATAGGCGCCGGCCAGATGAGCCGCGTTTACTCCGCCAAGATCGCCGGCATCAAAGCGGGCGACGAAGGGCTGGAAGTGAAAGGCTCCGCCATGGCCTCCGACGCCTTCTTCCCGTTCCGCGACGGCATCGATGCCGCGGCGGCGGTTGGCATCACCTGCGTGATCCAGCCGGGCGGTTCGATCCGCGACGACGAAGTGATCGCCGCCGCCAACGAACACGACATCGCGATGATCTTCACTGACATGCGTCACTTCCGCCATTAATTCCTTTTGCCGCGTGCGCTCCGGCGCACGCCATTCGTGGAGCTTCTGATGAACATTTTGATTATCGGCAACGGCGGGCGCGAACACGCGCTGGCCTGGAAAGCCGCCCAGTCTCCGCTGGCGGATAAAGTCTATGTTGCGCCGGGCAATGCCGGCACCGCGCTGGAAGCCAATCTGGAAAACGTGGCGATCGCCGCCACCGACATCCCCGCCCTGGTCGCTTTCGCCCAGAGCCATGACATCGGTCTGACCATCGTTGGGCCGGAAGCCCCGCTGGTGATTGGCGTGGTCGATGCCTTCCAGGCCGCCGGTCTGAAAATCTTCGGCCCGACACAGACCGCCGCGCAGCTCGAAGGCTCCAAAGCCTTCACCAAAGATTTCCTGGCGCGCCACCGCATCCCGACCGCCGAATATGAAAACTTCACCGAGGTGGAGCCGGCGCTGGCCTATGTGCGCCGCAAAGGTGCGCCGATCGTCATCAAGGCCGATGGCCTGGCGGCCGGTAAAGGCGTGATCGTCGCGATGACGCTGCAGGAAGCGGAAGAGGCGGTGCGCGACATGTTGGCCGGCAACGCCTTCGGCGACGCCGGCCATCGCATCGTGGTGGAAGAGTTCCTCGACGGCGAAGAAGCCAGCTTCATCGTGATGGTCGATGGCGAGAACGTGGTGCCGATGGCCACCAGCCAGGACCACAAACGCGTCGGCGACGGCGACACCGGCCCGAACACCGGCGGCATGGGCGCCTACTCCCCGGCGCCGGTCGTGACCGACGAAATCCACCAGCGCGCCATGGATCAGGTGATCTGGCCGACGGTGCGCGGCATGGCGGCGGAAGGCAATACCTACGTCGGCTTCCTGTATGCCGGCCTGATGATCTCCGCCGACGGCCAGCCGAAGGTGATCGAATTCAACTGCCGTTTTGGCGATCCGGAAACTCAGCCGATCATGCTGCGCCTGCGCTCCGATCTGGTGGAGCTGTGTCTGGCGGGCGCCGAAGGCCGTCTGAACGAGAAGAGCTCTGATTGGGACGAACGCCCTGCCCTTGGCGTGGTGCTGGCAGCCGGCGGTTATCCGGGTGACTATCGCAACGGCGAGGTTATCCAGGGGCTACCGCAGCAGGAAAGCGCCGACGGTAAGGTCTTCCACGCCGGCACACGCTTGCAGGGCGATGACGTCGTCACCAGCGGCGGCCGCGTGCTGTGCGTGACGGCGCTGGGCGATACCGTGGCGCAGGCGCAGCAACGCGCCTATCAGCTGGCGGAAGGTATCCAGTGGCCGGGCAGCTTCTGCCGCAAAGATATCGGTTATCGCGCGATTGCGCGCGGCAAATAATTTGATCTTTCATGATCATGACCAGAGGCTCCGCAGCGCGGGGCCTTTTTTATAGCTGGTCTTCTTTCGGTTCCCAGCTGCAGAAGTCGTCGTTCGCCACCAGCAGCAGCTCGCTGCCTTCCGGCGCTTCCAGCCAGGCGACGCTCACCGGCCGGCTGCTGCTGCGGGCGCGTTTTTCGATCCAGGCGATGGAGGCGGCATCCAGCCCCGGTTTCATGCTTTGGCCGTCGCAGGTTTGCACCTCGCCCTGCATCCAACGCCCCTGCAGCAATTTAACCTTGCCGGCGCGCAGCGCATTGCTCACTTCGAGGATACGCCGCGCCTGATATTGGTACAGGGCGATTTCATCGCGGGTCAGCGGTTCGCGGCGTGTCGCCAGCTGGCGCTGCATAAAACTCACCGTGCCATCGTCGGCAAAGCGCAGCTGAATGGAATCTCGATCGCCGTCGGCGTCGTTACGTTTGATTTGGCGCAGCACGTCGCCCTGATAGGTGTACAGCGTGGTAATGGTACCCGGGCCGCGGTAAGGGCTGTAAACGCTGACCAACACTTGCGGACGATGTTGCTCATCGTCTTTACGCCACAGACGTATCACGCCCTGATCGGCCACGAAGCCGCTGGCGGTAAAACTGGGGATATCGGAATGGAAACTGCAGGCGCTCAGGCCGACGGCGATGCCAACGGCCATGAGCGCCCGACGAGTAAACAAAAGGGGCGCCATCGCCCCCCTGTTTAATCTTTTCACCGAGGCGCGGTCTTATTTAACGGCGTCTTTCAGTGCTTTGCCAGAAACGAACGCAGGCACGTTGGCTGCTGCGATTTTGATTTCTTTGCCAGTCTGTGGGTTGCGGCCAGTGCGCTCGCTACGATGGTTTACTTTGAAAGTACCGAAGCCAACCAATTGTACTGCATCACCTTCTTTCAGAGACTCAGTAATTGCAGCCAGGGTGGATTCCAGAGCCAGTTTAGCTTGTGCTTTGGAAAGGTCAGCCTTGTCCGCGATTACATCAATCAGTTGAGTCTTGTTCATAAGTTATCCTTACAGTGTGTTTATCGTTTGCAAAGCATCGAGTGCGACGGATATGCCGATTGACAGCACTCTCCTGCATACACGCACCGATAGCCACTTTTTTTACGCCCCCCAAATGTAGACCAGACAGGGTGCGGATGTGAAGCCTTAAGGCATGACAAATCAGGCGTTAAATCACGTTTTGTTGCCTTATTGCGCTAAATTTATCCCGATGTTGCTGACGCCCGCCTCCCGCAGGTCGGATCGCAGCCCCTTGATCAGGTCTATATCGCGCTCTTCACAGGCGTCCAACAGGCGGAAAATTTCCCATTGAATGTCCCATTCTTCCTCTACCGCCGGCAAACTTTCCAACTCTTCGTCGGTCATTTCCTTACCGGCTTGGGTCATTTCCAACATCGCCACGGTGCGAATCGATGTTTCACTGATGGCGATGGCGTGCTCCAGCGTCTCCCCGCCGAGCCGCGAATGGATCAGTTCCCCTAATGCGATACAGGCATCAATTGCCGGGTAAACGCCGTAAAGATCGTAATCTTCCGCCGACGGAATCGCCTCTTCCAACTTCTCGAGCTGGCTGTCGAAGTTGACCTTGGCGTCCTTCACCACCAGCGTTTCCCACACCAAATCCAGAATGCGGCGATAAACCGCCGGATCGCCAAACTCGGTCTGTTTGCAGAACATCTGGTAATTCGGGTACATACGCTCGCACAAACTGACCATAAAGGTCAAATGTTGCCAGCCCTCGAGCCGTTCCAGACGTAAATGAATCGGGTTACGTAGCATGCTTTACTCTCTTACGCGTTATCTGCGGCGCAGTGTACCCGAAATCGCTCATGGCGACACCTCCGGATGCTGCTGCAACCACCGCTGAAACGCCGGACGGCGCGAAGCGATGGCGTCGGCCCAACGGGTCGGCTCCGGCAAACGGTAGCCCGCCATGCAGCGCTGCACCCACGCCAGCGCGCTGTCGGCGCCCACGCGGTGACCGGTTGAGATGAACAGCGGGTTGCAACGCGCCTTGCTACGCCATACCCAGCCCAGCTGTTCTCCCTTATCTTCCAACGGCGCCAGCGCGCCGACGGCGGCGTCCAGCGGCGCGAATTTGCCGCACAGGCGCTTCTTGGCCACGCCGATGGTCGGCACATCGACCAGCAGGCCGAAATGGCTGGCGACGCCGAGGCGCCGCGGATGTGAAACGCCGTGCCCATCGACGAAGATCAGCCCCGGTTTTTGCCGCAGCTGCGCCCAGGCGGCCAACAGCGCCGGGTATTCGCGAAATGACAGGAAACCCGGGATATAAGGCATGACGGTGGCGATGCGCGCCACCTGATACTCCACCAGCTCCAGCGACGGATAGCGCAGGATGGCGATGGCGGCGCGCGTCACCGCGCCCTCTTGCTCGAAGCCCACATCGGCGCCGGCGATGAACGCCGGCGGTTCGGCCGGCAGCTCGTCGTAGCGAATGACTTCAGCGGCGCGCCGCAGCTGTTCGGCGCGCAGAGCCGCCATATCGGTCACATCGGATCCTTAACGGTGGTATTTCGCCGACTGCGCGTGCACCGCCTCGACGAAGGCCCCGGCGTGCTCCGGCGGCACATCCTGATGGATGCCGTGGCCCAGGTTGAACACATGACCGTTGCCGTGGCCGAAACCGGCCAGAATGGTCTCCACTTCTTCCGCGATGCGCGCCGGAGAAGCATAAAGCATCGACGGATCCATATTGCCCTGCAGCGCCACTTTGTCGCCTACGCGACGGCGCGCGTCGGCGATGTCGGTGGTCCAGTCCAGCCCCAGCGCATCGCAGCCGGTGGCGGCCATCGCCTCCAGCCACTGCCCGCCGCCTTTGGTGAACAGCGTTACCGGCACGCGGCGGCCGTCGTTTTCACGCAGCAAGCCATCGACGATCTTGTGCATGTAGTGCAAAGAGAACTCGCGGTAATCGCGCCCGGTCAGCACGCCGCCCCAGGTGTCGAACACCATCACCGACTGCGCGCCGGCCTTGATCTGGGCATTGAGGTAAAGGATCACGCTGTCCGCCAGCTTGTCCAGCAACAGGTGCAACGTGGCCGGCTCGGCATACATCATCTTCTTCAGCTTGGTGAATGCCTTGCTGCTGCCGCCCTCAACCATATAGGTAGCCAGCGTCCACGGGCTGCCGGAGAAGCCGATCAGCGGCACTTCGCCCTTCAGCTCGCGGCGAATGGTGCGCACTGCGTTCATCACATAGCCCAGCTCCACTTCCGGATCGAACACCGGCAGTTTGTCGACGTCGGCGCGGCAGGTGACGGGGGAGCTGAAACGCGGGCCTTCGCCGGCTTCAAAGTACAGGCCGAGCCCCATGGCGTCGGGAATGGTGAGAATGTCGGAGAACAGGATGGCGGCGTCCAGCGCGTAGCGGCGCAGCGGCTGCAGCGTAACCTCGCAGGCCAGCTCCGCGTTCTTGCACAGCGACATAAAATCACCGGCCTGGGCGCGAGTCGCCTTATACTCCGGTAAATAACGACCGGCCTGGCGCATCATCCATACGGGGGTCACATCCACCGGCTGACGCAACAGCGCGCGCAGGTAACGATCGTTCTTCAACTCAGTCATTTATGGGGCTCCCTTAATAATCTGCCGGCCATTGTACATTATTCTGCCCGGCACAGCGCCACGGTGTCCTCAATCAAGCGGCGCGCCACGGTGCCGGGCGGCGGCAACAGCGGCAGTTGGTCGTAACGATACCAGCCGGCATTGAGCAGCTCCTTGGGATCGTGACGAATCTCACCCTGGTGGTAATCGGCCATAAAGGCCATCATCAGCGAGTGCGGAAACGGCCAGGGTTGTGACGTGACGTAGCGCAGGTTCTTGATTTCAATATTGCTCTCTTCCATCACTTCGCGCGCTACCGCTTGCTCCAGCGTTTCGCCCACTTCAACGAAACCGGCCAGCACCGTGTGAATGCCGCCGCGATGGCGCACGTGCTGCGCCAGCAGGATCTGATCGTCGCGCCGAATGGCGACGATCACGCAGGGCGCGATCTGCGGGTAGTAGCGCTCCTTGCAATGGCCGCACAGGCAGGCGCTTTCGGTGCGGCTGAGGTGCATCTCATGGCCGCAGTAGCCGCAATAGCGATGGGAGCGGTAGAAATCCGCCAACTGCACGCCGCGCCCGGCCAGCTGGAACAGACCACGATCCTGATCCAACAACTGACGCACCGACCCCATCTCCCGCGGCATCGCCTGGCGCACCAGCCAGACCGGCGCGCCCTCCCACTCACCGATGACGCGCGCCATGTGGCCCTGCAGCCCGAGGGCGGCGGCGGTCCCCGACGGCAATTCACCGTTCGGTAACCAAAGTTTGCTTTCATGGCTGACGATCCACCAGCCGTTTTCATTGCCCGTTAATGCAAGTTCCATATCGTTGTTGCACAACCTCAGCTTCACTGGCACTCTACAAATCGGCTTTGTTACATTTTAATAACTTACCGGTTACTTTTGTTACTTACACGGAGTCAAACATGCTCAACCGTTTGGAAAGGCTGACTCAGCGCGTTGGCGGTAGTAATGAATTAGTTGATCAATGGCTTCAGGCCCGCAAGCAGTTGCTGGTCGCCTACTGCACGCTGGTAGGCCTCAAACCGAATAAAGAAAAGCATACGCCGCTGAATGAAAAAGCGCTGGAGAACTTTTGCCATAACCTGGTGGATTACCTCTCCGCAGGGCATTTTCATATCTATGACAGAATTATCAAACAAGTGGAAGGCGCAGCCAGTCCGAAAATGTCGCTGGCGGTGAACATCTACCCCAAGCTGTGGGCCAATACCGAACAGATCATGGCGTTCCACGATCGCTATACCGAAGTGGATATCGATCAGGAGGTTTGTCTGGAATTCCACCAGGCCTTGTCGGATATCGGCGAAACGCTGGCGGCGCGCTTTGCGCTGGAAGATAAGCTGATCCTGCTGGAAGCGGAAGCCACGCAGCAACCGCTGCCGGACCAGGCGCTGGATCCGGCGCGTTAAAATTTTATAGTTTTTTTTCTTATCCCTCCTATACTGGGGGGCATCTTGTCGGAGTGCCTAGCGCCTGATTTGTTCATCGAATCAGCCAGGCTGAGACCGTTAATTCGGGATCCGCGGAACCTGATCGGGTTAATACCCGCGAAGGGAACAAGAGTAATCTATCGCCACAGACACGGCCTTCCCCTTGCGGGCGCCCTGCCTTATCGGCCACCATCATTACTCCCTCCGAGCTCCAGACAAGCAACTTTCCCAACCCAACACACTGGTAGGAACTTGCTATGTCTAACGTTAATCCACCGCGCGCCCGTAAAGCGCAACGCGAAGCCGCCCAGCAGTTTATCGACACCCTGCAAGGCATGGCTTTCCCAAACTCACGCCGCATCTACCTGCAGGGTTCGCGCCGTGATATCCAGGTGCCGATGCGTGAAATTCAGCTCAGCCCGACCCTGGTCGGCGGCAGCAAAGATAACCCGCAGTATGAACCCAACGAGGCGATCCCGGTGTATGACACCGCCGGCCCGTACGGCGATCCACAGGCCGAGCTCGACGTGCACGCCGGCCTGGCCAAGCTGCGCGCCGGCTGGATCGACGCACGCGGCGATACCGCCACCCTGAGCGGTGCCAGCTCCGGCTTCACCCAGCAGCGGCTGGCGGACGAAGGTCTCGATCACCTGCGTTTCGAACACCTGCCGCTGCCGCGCAAAGCGCTGCCGGGCAAGTGCGTAACCCAGTTGCACTACGCCCGCGCCGGCATCGTCACCCCGGAGATGGAATTCATCGCCATCCGTGAAAACATGGGGCGCGAACGCATTCGCGGCGAGGTGCTGCGCCACCAGCATCCGGGCCAGGGCTGGGGCGCCAACCTGCCGGACAACATCACGCCGGAGTTCGTGCGCCAGGAAGTGGCCGCCGGCCGCGCGATCATTCCCGCCAACATCAATCACCCGGAAGCGGAGCCGATGATTATCGGCCGCAATTTCCTGGTAAAGGTGAACGCCAATATCGGCAACTCGGCGGTCACGTCGTCGATCGAAGAAGAGGTGGAGAAGCTGGTATGGGCCACCCGCTGGGGCGCAGACACCGTGATGGATCTCTCCACCGGCCGCTATATTCACGAAACCCGCGAGTGGATCCTGCGCAACAGCCCGGTGCCCATCGGCACCGTGCCGATCTACCAGGCGCTGGAGAAGGTCAACGGCGTGGCGGAAAACCTCACCTGGGAGATGTTCCGCGATACGCTGCTGGAACAGGCGGAGCAAGGGGTCGACTACTTCACCATCCACGCCGGCGTGCTGCTGCGCTACGTGCCGATGACCGCCAAACGCCTGACCGGCATCGTGTCGCGCGGCGGCTCGATCATGGCCAAATGGTGTCTGTCGCACCATCAGGAAAACTTCCTCTATCAGCATTTCCGCGAAATCTGTGAGATCTGCGCCGCCTACGACGTTTCGCTGTCGCTCGGCGACGGCCTGCGCCCCGGCTCAATTCAGGACGCCAACGACGAAGCCCAGTTCGCCGAACTGCATACGCTGGGCGAACTGACCAAAATCGCCTGGGAATACGACGTGCAGGTGATGATCGAGGGCCCAGGCCACGTGCCGATGCAGATGATCCGCCGCAACATGACCGAAGAGCTGGAACACTGCCACGAAGCGCCATTCTACACCCTCGGCCCGCTGACCACCGATATCGCCCCGGGCTATGACCATTTCACCTCCGGCATCGGCGCGGCGATGATCGGCTGGTTCGGCTGCGCCATGCTGTGTTACGTCACGCCGAAAGAGCACCTCGGCCTGCCAAACAAAGAGGACGTCAAACAGGGCCTGATCACCTACAAGATCGCCGCTCACGCCGCCGATCTGGCCAAAGGCCATCCGGGCGCGCAGATCCGTGATAACGCCATGTCCAAGGCGCGTTTCGAATTCCGCTGGGAAGATCAGTTCAATCTGGCGCTCGATCCGGCCACCGCGCGCGCCTATCACGACGAAACCCTGCCGCAGGAGTCCGGCAAGATCGCCCACTTCTGCTCGATGTGCGGACCAAAATTCTGCTCGATGAAGATTTCACAAGAGGTGCGCGACTACGCCGCCGCCCAAGAGGCCGCCAAACCGATCGAGGTGCAGCTGACCGGCATGGAGAAAATGTCCGCCGAGTTCCGCGCCCGCGGCAGCGAGCTGTATCACAGCGCCGGCAATTTGCAGGAGGAGACCAGCAATGACTGATATCACGACGCCCTTCCCGGCGACGCCCTACAAACTGGGGCTCTACCCGGTCGTCGACAGCGTGGAATGGATCGCTCGCCTGCTGGAGGCCGGCGTCACCACCATCCAGCTGCGCATCAAGGACTTGCCTGACGAGCAGGTCGAAGAGGATATCGCCGCCGCCATCGCGCTGGGCCGGCGTTATCAGGCGCGGCTGTTCATCAACGACTACTGGCGGCTGGCGATCAAGCACGGCGCCTACGGCGTGCATCTGGGCCAGGAAGATCTCGATACCACCGATCTGGCTGCCATTCACCGCGCCGGGCTGCGGCTCGGCGTTTCCACCCATGACGACGCCGAACTGGCGCGCGCGCTGGCGGTGAAACCGTCCTACATCGCGTTGGGGCACATCTTCCCCACCCAAACCAAAGACATGCCTTCGGCGCCGCAGGGGCTGACGGAGTTGAAACGCCACATCGCCGGCCTGGCGGATTACCCGACGGTGGCGATCGGCGGGATCAGTATCGATCGCGTACCGGCGGTGCTGGCGTGCGGCGTCGGCAGCGTGGCGGTGGTCAGCGCCATCACCCAGGCGCCGGACTGGCGCGCGGCGACGGCCGAGCTGCTGCGGCTGATTGAAGGCGAGGATCCGAACGATGCTTAACGATCAGGAATTCCTGCGCTACAGCCGCCAGCTGCTGCTGGAGGACGTCGGCCCGGAAGGCCAGGAGAAACTCAAGCGCGCCACGGTGCTGATCGTCGGTTTAGGCGGGCTAGGTTCCCCGGCTTCGCTGTATCTGGCCGCCGCCGGCGTCGGCACGCTGCTGCTGGCCGACGACGACCAGCTGCACGTCACCAACCTGCAGCGGCAAATCCTCTACCGCAGCGCCGATACCGCCACCGGCAAGGCGGCGCTGGCGCAACGCCACCTGCAGGCGCTGAACCCGTTGGTGGAATCCATCCCGCTGGCGCAGCGGCTGCAAGGGCAAGCGCTGCGCGACGCGGTCGCCCGCGCCGATCTGGTGCTGGACTGCTGCGACAATATGGCGACCCGCCATGAAGTCAATGCCGCCTGCATCGCCGCCGCCAAGCCGCTGATCAGCGGCAGCGCGGTCGGCTTCAGCGGCCAGTTGCTGGTGCTCGAGCCGCCCTATGCGCACGGCTGCTACGCCTGCCTGTACCCGGAGCAGGAAGAGCCGCAGCGCAACTGCCGCACCGCCGGGGTACTCGGCCCGGTGGTGGGCGTGATCGGCACCCTGCAAGCGCTGGAGGCCATCAAGATGCTGGCCGGCATGCCTTCTTCCCTCAGCGGTAAACTGCGGCTGTTCGACGGCAAGCAGCAGAGCTGGAGCACGCTGCAACTGAGCCGGGCCCGTGCCTGCCCGGTATGCGGAGGCGCGGCATGAAGATCCGTTTAAACGACCAACCGCTGGAGCTGGCGCAGCCGCTCAGCGTCGCCGCCCTGTTGGCCCAGCTGGAACGCCACCAGCCGGGCACCGCGCTGGCGATCAACCAAACCATCATCCCGCGCGCCGACTGGGCCGACCATCAGGTGCAGGACGGTGACGACATTTTGCTGTTTCAAGCGATCGCCGGAGGCTGACATGCTGAAAATCGCCGATACCACTTTTACCTCGCGCCTGTTCACCGGCACCGGCAAGTTCGCCACCCCGGCGCTGATGCTGGAGGCGCTGGCGGCCTCCGGTTCGCAGCTGGTGACCATGGCCATGAAGCGCGTCGATCTGCGCGGCGGCAACGACGCCATTTTGGCGCCGCTGCAGCAGCTGGGCGTCAGGCTGTTGCCCAACACCTCCGGCGCCAAAACGGCCGCCGAAGCGGTATTCGCCGCCCGGCTGGCGCGTGAAGCGCTCGGCACCCGCTGGGTGAAGCTGGAGATCCACCCCGATGTGAAATACCTGCTGCCGGATCCGATAGAAACGCTGAAGGCGGCGGAAACGCTGGTGAAAGACGGTTTTGTGGTGCTGCCCTACTGCGGCGCCGATCCGGTGCTGTGCAAACGGCTGGAAGAGGCGGGCTGCGCGGCGGTGATGCCGCTCGGCGCCCCTATCGGTTCCAACCGCGGTCTGCGCACCCGCGACTTCCTCGAGATCATCATCGAACAGGCCAAGGTGCCGGTGGTGGTCGACGCCGGCATCGGCGCGCCGAGCCACGCGCTGGAAGCGATGGAGCTGGGCGCCGACGCGGTGCTGGTGAACACCGCCATCGCCGTGGCGCGCGACCCGGTGCAAATGGCGCGGGCGTTTCGCCTGGCGCTGGAGGCCGGCGAATTGGCGCGCAGCGCCGGGTTAGGCGCGAGCCAGCGCGGTGCGGTCGCCTCGAGCCCGCTGACCGCCTTCCTCAGCCAGCCAGAGGAGGCACAGTGATGGCCGACGATTTCAGTAGCCGCTGGCAACAGCTGGATTGGGACGACATTACGCTGCGCATCAACGGCAAAACCGCGCGCGACGTGGAACGCGCGTTGAACGCCGACAAGCTGACGCGCGACGACTTTATGGCGCTGATCTCCCCCGCCGCCGCGCCGTATCTGGAACCGCTGGCGCAGCGCGCGCAGCAGCTGACCCGCCAGCGATTCGGCAACGTCGTCAGCTTCTATGTGCCGCTGTATCTGTCCAACCTGTGCGCCAACGACTGCACCTACTGCGGCTTTTCGATGAGCAACCGCATCAAGCGTAAAACGCTGGATGCGGCGGAGATCGCCCGCGAGTGCGCAGCCATCCAGGCGTTGGGGTTCGAGCATCTGTTGCTGGTCACCGGCGAACATCAGACCAAGGTCGGCATGGACTATTTCCGCCGGCACATTCCGGCGATCCGCCGTCATTTCAGCTCGCTGATGATGGAAGTGCAGCCGTTGGCGCAGGAGGAATACGCCGAACTGAAAACGCTGGGCCTGGACGGCGTGCTGGTGTACCAGGAAACCTACCATCCGGCCACCTATCTGCAGCATCACCTGCGCGGCCAGAAGCAGGATTTCCATTGGCGCCTGGCCACGCCGGATCGCCTGGGGCGCGCCGGGATCGACAAGATCGGCCTCGGTGCGTTGATCGGCCTGTCCAACAGTTGGCGCACCGACTGCTACCTGCTGGCGGAACATCTGTTTTACCTGCAACAAACCTACTGGCAGAGCCGCTACTCTATCTCGTTCCCGCGCCTGCGCCCCTGCGCCGGCGGCATTGAACCGGCGTCGATCATGAGCGAGCCTCAACTGGTGCAGCTGATCTGCGCCTTCCGGCTGTTCGCGCCGGACGTTGAGCTGTCACTGTCTACGCGTGAGTCGCCGTACTTCCGCGATCATATGATCCCGGTGGCGATCAACAGCGTCAGCGCCGGATCCAAGACGCAGCCCGGCGGCTATGCCGATGACGTGCAGCCGGAGCTGGAACAGTTCGAACCGCACGACGGCCGCACGCCGCAGCAGGTCGCCGAGGCCATCAGCAACGCCGGGCTGCAGCCGGTGTGGAAAGACTGGGACGGTTATCTGGGACGCGGTGCGCAATAAGCGGCAACGTTTACCGCCGCGTGAAGAAAACGCTGGAGCGGCCGCGCAATGCCGAACGGTGGCGCTGGCGCCGACAAACGCGCCGATTATAGTGACGTTGCCGGCCGCCAAACCCGGCGGCGGCCGGGGCCGTCTCCCTCTCGATGGCCCCGCCTTATCCCATCCCGGATCGCGCCGGAGATTCTCTTGCGCGACTCCGGGCCCTCTCCGCAGCAACGCGCATATGGCGTATCGCGGCCTGTAAGGGTGTACGGGCAGGTGCCTTGTCGGCTAAAGGGCTGTGGCATAACGGTGCTCGGCACTCACTCAGCGGTGAAACTCATAGGACGCTGTTGCGGCAGAAAAGTGGGGAAAGAGGAAAAAAGAAGGTACAGCGACGAAGAGAGGTTCGAGTAGCCATCCCCGGTGCTGCCAATGGCCCTGGTGTCGGCCGCGGATCTTTTTGCCGCCTGCTCCCTGCTTACGGACAAGAGCAGGCGGTTTATTTTGTGAGACTGGCACCCCCCCAGGACGCGAATCACACAGTATGTGCGCTAATTAACCACATAAACGGCTAAATGTGAATGTCTTTTGAGTGTTTTTTTTATTTCACATCGAGTATGTTTTGAGTTTGCCAAGGAAAATCAAACTGATATCACCGCAATAACCGAGGCTTCATCTATAATCCAGCACGGGTCCTCACGCAGGTTTTTCAATGCTCGCGGTCAACATCAAAAAAGCCAAGGTTGTCATGAAGAAAACGCCAAATTACATCGATGCAATCAGCGCGTTGCTCACTCTGAAAGGAGTTGGCGACAGAAAACATGCCTCCACGATGGCCAACATACTGAACCTTCAGTACAACAGCGCCAAACAGAAGCTGGATGGCAAAAGGGGCATCACCCTCGATGAAGTCAAAAAGGTTTTCCAGTATTTCAACGAGCCGTTTGCCGGCCAACGGACACATAACGGCGTGTTTATCATGAACAGCATTCACAAGCGCTGCAACATTGAGGTCGACGAGCGCCCGGTCACGCAAGCGGACAACGACGAAACTTACGCCTACAAAAAGGACGATCTTTTCATCATCAACACCAATCGGGAATATGCAGCCGATGCCCCGCTGTATAAAGTCAACAAGATAGACTTTCTGCCGGCCCCGCGCATCGCGATCCTGGATAATGACGGCGATATTCTCGAACTGTTGAAGAAGATCGCCAGCCGCTACGGCATCGAGGCTGAGACCTTTCAGACGGCGGACGCCATGCTGGCCGCGCTGGAGCAGCAGTCCTTTGAGGCGTTTATTTTGGACTGGCTGTTGGACTTCGGCGAGACTTCCGAACGCGTGGTGAAGAAAATTAAAGACGCCCTCGATCCGCACGCCCGCATCATCATTCTGACCGGCCAGCTGAATCACTACGAGAAAAACATCGGCGACATGATCCTGCACTATGACGTGCACCTGGTGGAAAAACCGACCAAGCCGCTGATTATCTCTTCGCTATTGCTGTCGAACCTATTCTTTAATTAGTTTGACCGGAATGCGGATCAAAAACGATGAGCCACCCCCTTCGACGGATTTGACCTTGATGGTGCCTTTCATCGTCGTGACGTAATTTTTGATAATGGTCAGCCCCAGCCCTAATCCCTGCCGCGTCTCCCTTTCTACCCCCTGATTGAACGCCTTATATAACCGATCCAGATTATCGACGTTAAACCCGATGCCGGTGTCTTTTACCCGTAAATACAGATTGCCGTGACACACCTTCACATTGAGGGCGATCGCGCCGTGGTGGGTAAACTTATCCGCGTTGCTGAGCAGGTTGGCCAATATTCGGTAGAGCTTGTATTTATCAGAACCAATCAGGCCGGCATAAGACGAACGGTGGATCACGAGGCGATTGCCTCGCCCGGCGCCGATGCCGGTTACGGCATCGGCCACCACCTCATTCAGCCGGAAGGTGGAAATATTGATTTTAACTTCTCCCATCTCAAGCCGAGAATAATCCATCACCTCGCGCGTTTGTTCGGCGATCTTGTTACCGTGATAGGAGATCAGGCGGGCTTCTTTTTTCAACTCTTCCTGCGCCAGCTCATGTTCCATGATATCCGCGGCAATGACGATGGCCTGGGTCGAGCCGGCGATCTCGTGGTAGATGGAAGAGATAAAGATGTTCTTGTTCTTGATGATCTCTTTCAACGAGAAGGCGTTTCTCAGCACCAGGAACATCATCAGGAACACTAAAATCAGCGAAAAGAGGGCGAACATCTCGGCTTTACTCGAGTTGTCCTGGATGATGCCTTTCACTTCGGTAAAGTTTTTAATCTGTATCCGATAAATAATTTCCTGGATATCGACCAGCGTACCCTCGATATCATCCATATAAGAGAGAATGTCCGCCTTGTTTTTCAGCCCCACCAGCAAGCCGGCAGAAAGATCGTCCAACGTGCGATACTGCTGCTTCAGCAGCGCAACATTTTTGATGAACTCGTCGTCGTAATAAAAAGAGTCGCTGAAGGTCGAACGGCTCTCCAGGATCTGAATCTTCGAGTAGAAGATTTTCTTTTTGATCTGGAAGGCGTCGTAGTCGTTGTTTTCACTGAGCAACAGCGCGATTTTGGTCCTTTCAAACGCCAGAAACAGGATCTCGGCCACCGAGTAGTTGTCCAGATTGGGCTCGATCTGCTTATAGCGCTCTTTTACGCCGCCGAAGTTAATGGCAATCAACAAAATCAATAAGGAGAAGATGGCAACCAACGCGATAAGAGTACCGATCAGTTTTTTGCTCATCTTATTTCAGCTCCAACCGTTTCACTTGCCAGACGGTTTTCGCATTCACATCCAGGTTATTCAGCTCGGCATAACCATCGCGCGGATAAATAATGGCGAACGGCCCCAGCTCACCAACGTCGATCGGCTTGCCGCCGCGCTGGTAGGCGACGATCACACGGTATTTAATCATCTCGTCAATCGGCATCGAATAGGAGTAATCATCCCAGGCGAAAGCGCGCACCGACTGGCCTTTCAGGTGGTAGGCTTTCACTAACTCTGCAAGCTCAACGCCGGTGAACGTATCTTCCGGGGTGAAATTGGTCGAGGTTTTAATCGTGTGATGCGGCATCGCCTCCAGCATCTGCCTGGTTATCTTGATCTTCTCACCATCGAGCGGTTTCAGGTAAAAATAGTCAACGGCCGCATACAGCGGTGCGCTGAACAGCGAAAGCAGCAGTAAGGTCATCAATCCTTTGATTGTCATTATTCACCCTCTTTGCGTTTCACCAGTTCGGCCTGGCCGAACTCATCCTGCCCGACCACGGCCCAGCCGTGATGTTGATAAAAGCCTTCGGCTTTGGAGCCCGGATCGGTGGTTAAGTGGATCGCTTCGGCGCCGCGCTCAAACATCCAGGCGGTGACTCGCGCCAACAAGGCGGAGCCGATCCCCTTCGACTGATATTCCGGCTTCACGAACAGGCCGCCGATCAGCGGTTCAGGGATGAATAACCCGAAGCCAACGCCGGCATAGTCGTCGCCATGCTTGCAGATCCAGCCGCCGCCCTGGTTGATGTCCTCCAGCGCCTGCCTGCGCTGCAGATACTGGATTTGATGCGGATGCAGCAGGTTTTCTTCAACGGAAAAGCGGATCTCATACAAGTAAGGCAGGTGTTGCGCCGTCAATTTTTCGAAGGTAATGAGGCTGTCCATGTTCGCACTGTCCTTGGTTGTCTGGTAAAAGCGCCGGTCAATTTCTGCTGTAACCATAGTAGCAAAGTTTGCTCTGCCCCGGCATGAGGCGAAAAAAAACCGCCCCCGAGGGAGCGGTTTATCTGGCAATGGGCCCGGCGTGCCGGGCTCGCGGCGCGGATGACGATTACTCGTCGTCGCTGCCGCCCAGGCCTGCGTTGAGCAGCTCGGCCAGGTTAGCCGTCGCTTCTTCCGCGCTGACTTGCGGAACAACCGGCGCTTCACCCTGAGCACGGCGACGCATGCGATCCTGATGATAAGCGTAACCGGTACCGGCTGGGATCAGACGGCCCACGATGACGTTCTCTTTCAGGCCACGCAGTTCATCACGCTTGCCGGCTACGGCAGCTTCGGTCAGAACGCGCGTCGTTTCCTGGAACGATGCGGCGGAGATGAAGGACTCGGTCGCCAAGGATGCCTTGGTGATACCCAGCAGATCGCGCGAGAAGGTTGCCGGGATCTTACCTTCAGCTTCCAGCTGACGGTTGGCAATCTTGACGCGAGACACTTCAGCCTGCTCGCCTTCCAGGAACTCGGAGCCACCAGCGCTAACGATGGTGCCTTTACGCAGCATCTGACGAACGATAACTTCGATGTGCTTATCGTTAATCTTAACGCCTTGCAGACGGTAAACTTCCTGCACTTCGTTGGTGATGTAGCGGGTAACCGCATGCACGCCACGCAGACGCAGAATGTCGTGCGGAGACTCTGGGCCGTCGGAAACGACGTCGCCACGTTCCACCACTTCGCCTTCGAACACGTTGAGCTGACGCCATTTCGGAATCATCTCTTCGTAAGCGTCGCTGCCGTCCAGCGGAGAGATCACCAGGCGACGTTTGCCTTTGGTCTCTTTACCGAACGAGATAATCCCGCTGATTTCAGCCAGGATTGCCGGCTCTTTCGGACGACGCGCTTCGAACAGGTCGGCAACGCGCGGCAGACCACCGGTAATATCCTTGGTACCGCCGGATTCCTGAGGAATACGCGCCAGGGTATCACCCGCACCGATCTGAATGCCGTCTTCCAGCTGAACGATCGCTTTGCCCGGCAGGAAGTATTGAGCAGGCATATCAGTACCTGGGATCAATACGTCTTCGCCCTGAGCGTCAACGATTTTCAGTGCCGGACGCAGGTCTTTACCGCTACCGGTACGCTCTGCGCTGTCCAGAACAACCAGAGAAGACAAACCGGTCAGTTCGTCGGTCTGACGAGTAATCGTCTGGCCGTCGACCATGTCCGCGAAGCGAATGAAGCCGCTGACTTCACTGATGACCGGCATGGTGTGCGGATCCCAGTTAGCGACGGTTTCGCCGCCGTTAACTTCTTCACCGTCGCCTTTGCCCATCACGGCGCCGTAAGGCACCTTGTAGCTTTCTTTGGTACGGCCGAATTCGTCGATCAGTTTCAGTTCGGTGTTACGCGAGGTGATCACCAGCTTGCCTGCGGCGTTCATAACGAACTTCGCGTTGCTCAGCTTGATGCTACCCTTGTTTTTCACCTGAATGCTGGATTCAGCAGCCGCACGAGATGCCGCACCACCGATGTGGAACGTACGCATCGTCAGCTGTGTACCCGGCTCACCGATGGACTGTGCCGCGATAACGCCGATGGCTTCGCCTTTGTTGATGATGTGGCCACGTGCCAGGTCGCGACCATAGCAGTTAGCACACACACCGAAGTCGGTTTCACAGCTCACCACGGAACGGACTTTAACGCTGTCGACAGAGTTCTCTTCCAACAGGTCACACGCCTTCTCGTTCAGCAGGGTGTTGCGTGGCACCAGAATGTCCGCCGTACCCGGCTTGAGGACGTCTTCTGCCGTCACACGGCCCAGAACGCGTTCACGCAGCGGCTCTTTCACGTCGCCACCTTCGATAACCGGGGTCATCAGGATGCCGTCGTGGGTGCCACAGTCGTCTTCGGTCACCACCAGGTCCTGCGCCACGTCAACCAGACGACGGGTCAGATAACCGGAGTTCGCGGTTTTCAGTGCGGTATCCGCCAGACCTTTACGAGCACCGTGGGTGGAGATGAAGTACTGGAGTACGTTCAGACCTTCACGGAAGTTCGCGGTGATTGGCGTTTCGATGATGGAGCCGTCCGGCTTCGCCATCAGGCCACGCATACCGGCCAGCTGACGAATCTGAGCGGCGGAACCACGCGCACCGGAGTCGGCCATCATAAAGATGCTGTTGAAGGAAACTTGCTGTTCCACTTCGCCGTCACGGTTAACCACGTCTTCTACCGACAGGTTTTCCATCATCGCTTTCGCAACGCGTTCGTTCGCTGCAGCCCAGATATCGATCACTTTGTTGTAGCGTTCGCCGGCGGTAACCAGACCAGACTGGAACTGCTCCTGGATCTCGGCAACTTCGGTTTCCGCTTCTTCGATGATCTCCGCTTTCTTGGCCGGGATAACCATGTCGTCGATACCTACGGAAGCGCCGGAACGGGCTGCGTAAGCAAAACCGGTGTACATGATCTGGTCAGCAAAGATTACGGTCGGCTTCAGGCCCAGGATGCGGTAACAGGTGTTCAGCATCTTGGAGATCGCTTTCTTGCCCAAAGGCTGGTTAACGATCGCGTACGGCAGACCTTTCGGTACGATCATCCACAGGATGGCGCGGCCGATGGTGGTGTCGATGATGCTGGTCTGAGAAGTCCATTCGCCTTCGGCGTTCTTGACGTCTTCGGTGATACGCACTTTAACGCGCGCATGCAGAGACGCCAGGCCGGCGCGGTAAACGCGCTCAGCTTCTTTGGAACCGTTCAGCACCATGCCTTCGCCCTTGGCGTTAACACAGTCGCGGGTCATGTAGTACAGACCCAGTACAACGTCCTGAGAAGGAACGATGATTGGCTCGCCGTTCGCTGGGGACAGGATGTTGTTGGTAGACATCATCAACGCACGCGCTTCCAGCTGGGCTTCCAGCGTCAGCGGTACGTGAACGGCCATCTGGTCACCATCGAAGTCGGCGTTATAGGCCGCACAAACCAGCGGGTGCAGCTGGATCGCTTTACCTTCGATCAGAACCGGTTCAAACGCCTGGATACCCAAACGGTGCAGGGTTGGTGCACGGTTCAGCAGTACCGGGTGTTCGCGGATCACTTCGTCCAGGATATCCCAAACGACGGCTTCTTCACGCTCAACCATTTTCTTGGCGGCTTTGATGGTGGTGGCCAGGCCACGCAGCTCCAACTTGCCGTAGATGAACGGTTTGAACAGCTCCAGCGCCATCTTTTTAGGCAGACCGCACTGATGCAGACGCAGGTATGGACCTACGGTGATTACGGAACGGCCGGAGTAGTCGACGCGTTTACCGAGCAGGTTCTGACGGAAACGACCCTGCTTACCTTTGATCATGTCGGCCAAAGATTTCAGAGGACGTTTGTTGGAACCGGTGATCGCACGACCGCGACGGCCGTTATCCAGCAGGGCGTCTACCGCTTCTTGCAGCATACGCTTTTCGTTGCGCACGATGATGTCCGGCGCAGCCAGATCCAGCAGGCGTTTCAGACGGTTGTTACGGTTGATCACGCGGCGATACAGATCGTTCAGATCCGAGGTCGCGAAACGGCCGCCATCCAGCGGAACCAATGGGCGCAGATCCGGCGGCAGTACCGGCAGCACGGTCAGGATCATCCACTCCGGCTTGTTACCGGACTGTACGAACGCTTCCAGCAGCTTGATACGCTTAGTCAGCTTCTTGCGCTTGGTTTCGGAGTTGGTTTCGTTCAGCTCTTCACGCAGTTGCTCGCACTCGGCTTCCAGATCCATGTTTTTCAACAGGGCCTGAATGGCTTCCGCACCCATCTTGGCGTCGAATTCGTCACCGAACTCTTCCAGCGCGTCCAGATACTGCTCTTCAGTCAGGATCTGACGACGCTCGAGGTTGGTCATACCGCCTTCGACCACCACATAGGATTCGAAGTACAGTACGCGTTCGATGTCACGCAGCGGCATATCCAGCAGCAAACCGATGCGGGATGGCAGCGATTTCAGGAACCAGATGTGCGCAGTCGGGGAAGCCAGCTCGATGTGGCCCATGCGCTCACGGCGCACTTTGGTCTGGGTCACTTCAACGCCGCACTTCTCACAGATCACGCCGCGGTGTTTCAAGCGCTTGTACTTACCGCACAGGCACTCGTAATCTTTTACCGGCCCGAAGATACGGGCGCAGAAAAGGCCGTCACGCTCAGGTTTGAACGTACGGTAGTTAATGGTTTCCGGCTTCTTAACTTCACCGAACGACCACGAACGGATCATGTCTGGCGAGGCCAGAGCAATCTTGATCGCATCAAACTCTTCGGTCTTAGTTTGCGCTTTCAGAAACTTCAATAAGTCTTTCACGGATTGGCTCCTGTCGGAGTTAAACCTGTTGGGTACCCACAACCGCAGTAGGTACCCGTGTGACCTGAACAACCACCCTCAGGCTCCCTTAGGCGGGGAGCCTGAGCCGGCATGACGATTACTCGTCTTCCAGTTCGATGTTGATGCCGAGCGAGCGGATTTCTTTCAACAGTACGTTGAAGGATTCCGGCATGCCTGGCTCCATCCGGTGATCGCCATCCACGATGTTTTTGTACATCTTGGTACGGCCGTTAACGTCATCCGACTTAACGGTGAGCATTTCCTGCAGGGTATAAGCCGCGCCGTATGCTTCCAGTGCCCACACTTCCATCTCACCGAAGCGTTGACCACCGAACTGCGCTTTACCACCCAGAGGTTGCTGAGTAACCAAGCTGTAAGAACCGGTTGAACGGGCGTGCATTTTATCGTCAACCAAGTGGTTCAGTTTCAGCATGTACATATAGCCGACAGTAACCTGGCGCTCGAATTGCTCACCGGTACGGCCATCGAACAGCGTGATCTGACCGGAGGTCGGGATTCCGCCCATTTCCAGCAGCTTCTTGATTTCAGTCTCTTTCGCACCGTCAAACACCGGCGTTGCGATCGGCATACCTTTTTTCAGGTTCTCTGCCAGACGCAGCACTTCGTCGTCGCTGAAGGTGTTCAGGTCAACTTTCTGGCAAACGTCGTCGCCCAGATCGTAGGCCTTCTGGATGAACTCACGCAGCTTGGCCACTTCCTGCTGCTGCTTCAGCATCTGGTTGATCTTCTCACCGATGCCTTTCGCAGCCATACCCAGGTGGGTTTCCAGGATCTGACCGATGTTCATACGTGATGGTACGCCCAGCGGGTTCAGTACGATGTCTACCGGCGTGCCGTTTTCATCGTAAGGCATATCTTCGATCGGGTTGATCTTGGAGATAACACCCTTGTTACCGTGGCGGCCCGCCATCTTGTCACCCGGTTGGATCTGACGTTTAACGGCCAGATAAACCTTGACGATTTTCAGCACGCCCGGCGCCAGATCGTCGCCCTGAGTGATCTTACGACGCTTGGCTTCCAGCTTCTTCTCGAAGTCGGATTTCAGTTCGTCGTACTGCTCAGCCAGCTGCTCCAGCTGGTTTTGCTTCTCTTCGTCGGTCAGGCCCAGTTCCAGCCAGCGATCGCGCGGCAGTTTGCTCAGCTTGTCGGCTTCGATGCCACCCGCAACCAGCACCGCGTGGATACGTGCGAACAGGCCGGCTTCCAGGATCTGCAGCTCTTCAGTCAGGTCTTTCTTCGCCTGCTTCAGCTGCATCTCTTCGATTTCCAACGCGCGCTTGTCTTTTTCCACGCCATCGCGGGTGAAGACCTGTACGTCGATAACCGTACCGGAAACGCCGTTCGGCACACGCAGAGAAGAGTCTTTAACGTCAGACGCTTTCTCACCGAAGATCGCACGCAGCAGTTTCTCTTCCGGCGTCAGCTGGGTTTCGCCTTTAGGCGTTACCTTACCGACCAGAATGTCGCCGCCGGTCACTTCAGCACCGATATACACGATACCGGATTCATCCAGCTTGGAGAGCGCAGCTTCACCCACGTTAGGGATGTCGGCGGTGATCTCTTCAGGCCCCAGCTTGGTGTCGCGAGACACGCACGCCAGTTCCTGGATGTGGATGGTGGTGAAGCGATCTTCCTGCACCACGCGCTCGGAGACCAAGATGGAGTCTTCGAAGTTGTAGCCGTTCCAAGGCATGAACGCTACGCGCATGTTCTGGCCCAGTGCCAGTTCGCCCAGGTCTGTCGATGGGCCATCCGCCAGCACGTCGCCGCGCTCGATTGGCTCACCCAGATTCACACACGGCATCTGGTTGATGCAGGTGTTCTGGTTAGAACGGGTGTACTTGGTCAGGTTGTAAATATCGATACCTGCTTCGCCCGGGTACATCTCGTCTTCGTTAACTTTGATAACGATACGGGAAGCATCCACGTACTGGATCACACCGCCGCGTTTGGCAACGGCGGTTACGCCGGAGTCAACCGCTACAGCGCGTTCCATACCGGTACCGACCAGCGGCTTGTCAGCGCGCAGGGTTGGTACGGCCTGACGTTGCATGTTCGCACCCATCAATGCACGGTTGGCGTCATCGTGTTCCAGGAATGGAATCAGTGAAGCACCAACGGAAACAACCTGTTGGGTGGATACGTCCATGTAGTCAACCTGGTCGCGGCTGAACAGGCTTGATTCGCCTTTGCTGCGGCAGGTGACCAGGTCTTCTACGAAGCGGCCTTCTTCATCCAGGTTGGAGTTCGCCTGGGCGATAACGAAGTTGCCTTCTTCAATAGCAGACAGGTAGTTGATTTCATCGGTCACCACGCCGTCACGCACGCGGCGGTACGGGGTTTCCAGGAAGCCATACTCGTTAGTCTGTGCGTACACGGACAGGGAGTTGATCAGACCGATGTTTGGACCTTCCGGCGTTTCGATTGGACACACGCGGCCGTAGTGGGTCGGGTGTACGTCTCGAACTTCAAAGCCGGCGCGCTCACGGGTCAGACCGCCCGGGCCCAGTGCAGAGATACGACGCTTGTGCGTGATCTCGGACAACGGGTTGTTCTGATCCATGAACTGGGACAGCTGGCTGGAGCCGAAGAACTCTTTCACCGCCGCCGAAATCGGCTTGGCGTTGATCATGTCCTGAGGCATCAGGGTATCCAGATCGCCCAGAGACAGACGCTCTTTCACCGCACGCTCAACACGCACCAGACCTACGCGGAACTGGTTCTCGGCCATTTCGCCGACGGAGCGGATACGACGGTTGCCCAAGTGGTCGATATCGTCCACTTCGCCCTTGCCGTTACGGATATCGATGAGCTTCTTCATCACTTCGATGATGTCGTCTTTGCTCAGGATGCCCGAACCTTCGATCTCGTCGCGCAGCAGAGAACGATTGAACTTCATACGGCCGACCGCGGACAGATCGTAGCGGTCTTCGGAGAAGAACAGGTTCTCGAACAGGCTTTCGGCAGCTTCGCGCGTTGGCGGCTCACCAGGACGCATCATGCGGTAGATCTCTACCAGCGAGCTCAGACGATCGTTGGTCGGATCGACACGCAGCGTTTCAGAGATATACGCGCCGTGATCCAGATCGTTGGTGAACAGCGTTTCGATACGCTTGTGGCCGGACTGGCTCAGCTTGGCCAACAGATCCAGCGACAGCTCCATGTTGGCTGCGCAGATCAGTTCGCCGGTATTGGTATCGATATAGTCTTTCGCGACCACTTTGCCCGCGATGTACTCTACCGGTACTTCAATGCTCTGAATGTCGTCTTTTTCCAGCTGACGGATATGACGGGCGGTGATACGACGGCCTTTCTCTACGTAGATCTTGCCGTTGGCTTCGATATCGAACGAAGCGGTCTCACCACGCAGGCGCTCAGGCACCAGCTCCATCTGCAGCTTGTTGTCGCGGATTTCGAAGACGATCTTGTCAAAGAACAGGTCGAGGATCTGTTCAGTGGTGTAGTTCAGCGCGCGCAGAATGATGGTCGCAGGCAGTTTGCGGCGACGGTCAATACGCACGAACAGGTTGTCTTTCGGATCGAACTCGAAGTCCAACCATGAACCGCGGTAAGGGATGATACGTGCGTTGTACAGCACTTTACCCGAGGAGTGGGTTTTACCCTTATCGCTGTCGAAGAATACGCCAGGACTACGGTGCAACTGAGATACGATAACCCTCTCAGTACCGTTGATCACAAAGGTGCCGTTTTCGGTCATGAGCGGAATTTCGCCCATGTAGACTTCTTGTTCCTTGATGTCTTTGACCGTACCTTCAGGCGCTTCGCGCTCATAGATAACCAGGCGCAGTTTTACGCGCAGCGGTGCAGAGAACGTCACACCACGGATCTGGCACTCTTTGACGTCGAAGACCGGCTCACCAAGACGGTAGCTAACGTATTGCAGCTCCGAATTGCCACTGTAGCTCTGGATAGGGAAAACAGAACGGAATGCGGCTTCAAGGCCGTACTGCCCTTCTGGATCTTGCTCGATAAACTTCTGGAACGAGTCAAGCTGGATAGAAAGGAGATATGGTATGTCCAGCACTTGTGGACGTTTACCAAAATCCTTACGAATACGTTTTTTCTCGGTATAGGAGTAAACCATAGGGTTCCTCAGCTCGCTGATCAGTGACCCAATCTGTCCGTCCGATTAGGGACAGTTCATGCAACACCGTTTTGTCGACCGGAAAGCGGGAACACTTTCCGCAATGTCTCTTACTATCACGCTTAAACCATTTCATCGCGCCTTCCCCCAGAACTCCTGGTAGTGCAAAGACCGCGGTATATTAAGTCGTCAATAGAAACAAACATTGGGAGGCGAAACCAGCAGCCAAACAGTGTGAAACGCTACTGGCGCCCTACAGCGCAAAAAGGCTGGTGACTAAAAAGTCACCAGCCATCAGCCTAAAAGACTAGGCTGCAACCGGAAAGGTTGGCTTATTTAACTTCAACTTCTGCGCCAGCTTCTTCCAGAGATTTTTTCAGAGCTTCTGCGTCATCTTTGCTCACGCCTTCTTTCAGAGCGGCTGGAGCAGATTCAACCAGGTCTTTAGCTTCTTTCAGACCCAGGCCGGTAGCGCCACGTACTGCTTTGATAACAGCAACTTTGTTAGCGCCTGCAGCTTTCAGGATAACGTCGAATTCAGTTTTCTCTTCAGCAGCTTCAGCTGGGCCAGCAGCTACAGCTACAGCAGCAGCAGCAGAAACGCCGAATTTTTCTTCCATAGCGGAAACCAGTTCAACAACGTCCATTACGGACATAGCGGCAACTGCTTCCAGGATTTGGTCTTTAGTGATAGACATAACAATTGTTCCTAAAATTCAGAAATAGTTTAAATACGTTAGCAAAGGCTAAGAAAGAGTGGCTTACGCCGCTTCTTTCTGATCGCGTACTGCAGCCAGAGTGCGAACCAGTTTGCCGGCAGCGGCTTCTTTCATGGTTGCCATCAGGCGTGCGATCGCTTCTTCGTAAGTTGGCAGCGTCGCCAGGCGGTCGATTTGCGCCGCTGGGATCAGCTCACCTTCAAAGGCCGCAGCTTTAACCTCGAATTTTGCATTCGCTTTCGCGAACTCTTTGAACAGACGAGCAGCAGCGCCCGGGTGTTCGTGAGAGAATGCAATCAAGGTTGGACCGACAAACGTGTCTTTCAGGCATTCGAATGGAGTGCCTTCAACTACGCGACGCATCAGGGTGTTGCGAACAACACGCATGTAAACGCCAGCTTCACGACCTGCTTTACGCAGTTCAGTCATTTTATCTACGGTAACGCCGCGGGAATCCGCAACAACCGCAGACAGCGCGCCTTTGGCTACTTCGCTGACTTCAGCAACAATCGCTTGTTTGTCTTGAAGATTTAATGCCATTAGCTTTTTGCTCCTGGATTAGCCGGGGAAAATCCCCCGGAACTCACTTCACTCGGCGCTTTGTAAAACGCCACGCCGAGCGGCTTAACACGGTGAGCAGAATCCAGCAAAGACATTCTTTTATAAAAAAGAAAAATTTTCTTAGGCTCTGTCACCGTCTACGCAGGAAGGATTAAGTATCTCGCGATACACCTGCGGTCTTGGACGGAGGCCTGGATAGGCCAGGCTCCAACCGAAAAATCTTTGTTTTGCCTACGGCATAGCCAATAGCAAAACCTTGGGGCATAAGATTCTAGACAAATCTCGGCCCCAAGTCAAAGCGATAATCGCAAGTGCGATTAGTTCGCTGCGGCAGACAGACCGCTCTGATCGATAGCAACGCCAGCACCCATGGTGGTGGAGAGGCTAACTTTCTTGATGTACATACCTTTCGCCTGAGAAGGTTTTGCTTTTTTCAGCGCAACCAGCAGGGCTTCCAGGTTTTCTTTCAGTTTGTCTGCGTCGAAATCAACCTTACCGATGGTGGTATGGATGATGCCGTTTTTGTCGTTACGGTAGCGAACCTGACCTGCTTTAGCGTTTTTCACAGCTTCAGCAACGTTCGGAGTAACGGTACCCACTTTCGGGTTTGGCATCAGGCCGCGTGGACCCAGGATCTGGCCCAGTTGACCAACAACGCGCATTGCATCCGGGGAAGCAATAACAACGTCGAAGTTCATTTCGCCTTTCTTGATCTGCTCAGCCAGATCGTCCATACCTACCAGCTCTGCGCCTGCAGCTTTCGCAGCTTCAGCGTTAGCGCCTTGGGTAAATACGGCAACGCGAACGGAACGACCGGTGCCGTGTGGCAGAACGGTAGCGCCACGAACGTTTTGGTCAGATTTACGAGCGTCGATGCCGAGGTTAACGGCAACGTCAACGCTTTCTACGAATTTAGCGGTGGCCAGCTCTTTCAGCAGAGCAACAGCTTCAGTGATGTCATACTGTTTAGTCGCATCAACTTTGTCACGGATCACGCGCATGCGCTTGGTCAGCTTAGCCATCTCTTAATCCTCCACTACCAGGCCCATGGAACGAGCGGTACCTTCGATGGAGCGAGTCATCGCTTCAACGTCAGAACCAGTCATGTCCGCAGCTTTGGTTTCTGCGATTTCACGTACCTGAGCACGGGTCACTTTACCTACTTTGTCTTTGTTCGGCTTACCGGAACCAGACTTGATACCAGCCGCTTTTTTCAGCAGAACTGCTGCTGGCGGGGTTTTGGTAACGAAAGTGAAGGAGCGATCAGAATAAACGGTGATAACAACCGGAATCGGCAGACCTTTTTCAATGCTGTCAGTCTTAGCATTGAACGCCTTACAGAATTCCATGATGTTAACGCCCTGCTGACCCAGAGCTGGACCCACTGGTGGGCTCGGGTTAGCCATACCAGCTGCAACTTGCAGCTTAACGTAGGCTTGTACTTTCTTAGCCATTTAAATTTCCTCGGTTTGGGTAGTATCGCCTCGTGAGAGGCTCCCCGTGTTTAACCTCGCCGGACAAACATCAGGCAAGGCATCTAAAAACAAAAGGCGCGAAATTGTAGTTCAATTTCGCGCCTTTGACAAGCGGCAACAGGCCGCTTACTGCTGATTATTCGATCAGCCTTTTTCAACCTGGCTGAAGTCCAGTTCCACCGGCGTTGCACGGCCGAAGATGGAAACGGAAACTTTCAGGCGGCTCTTCTCGTAATCGACTTCTTCGACCACGCCGTTGAAATCGGCAAACGGGCCGTCGTTGACGCGCACCAGCTCGCCCGGCTCGAACAGCGTTTTCGGACGCGGCTTGTCACCGACCTGCTGCAGGCGGTTCATGATCGCATCAACTTCTTTATCGCTGATCGGCGCTGGACGGTCAGACGTTCCGCCGATGAACCCCATGACGCGCGGTACGCTGCGCACCAGGTGCCAGCTGGCGTCATTCATCACCATCTGCACCAGCACATAGCCAGGGAAGAACTTACGCTCGCTCTTGCGACGCTGGCCGCCACGGATTTCAACCACTTCTTCCGTAGGCACCATCACTTCGCCGAACAGCTCTTCCATATCGTGCAGTTTGATGTGTTCACGCAGCGATTGCGCTACGCGACCTTCAAAACCGGAAAACGCCTGAACGACGTACCAACGTTTTTTTGGAGCTTCAGACATTTTAGAACCTCAGGCCAGTAATAAACGACACCAGACGGACCAGAATACCATCCAGTCCCCACAGAATCAGTGACATCACGGCGGTTACCGCGGCAACGATCAACGTGGTGTGTAGCGTTTCCTGACGAGTTGGCCAAATCACTTTACGTACTTCGGTACGCGCTTCACGGGCAAACGCAACGGTGGCTTTGCCTTTGGTGGTCATCAGAGCCACTGCACCTGCAACGGCGATGATCAGCACAACTGCCAGCGCGCGCAATGGCAGGCTTAAATCACGGTAGTAATAGTTACCGACAATAGCCACAACCAACAGAACGGCGACGATCAGCCACTTTGCCGCTTCCAGGCCGCGTCCGCTCCCTTGAGCCTCGGTATTCGCACTCATAAACCAACCTGTCACAATGATGATTCATAACAAACAACTTTGCCTCGCATTGCGAGGCAAACCAAACCGATCGGATAGCGCATTAGCGATATCCCGGTGTTTTACGCCATGACGTATTTCAGTCAATACGGTTTAAGAGCCCATCTCACCAATGATTATGACTGCAAAATCGCTGATGAGATAGGTTCTAGTTCACAGCGTAGAAAAAGGGCATCAAATGATGCCCTTTTACCGCGTGTCGCGTCAAACTTTATCAGCGATTAAGCGATAACTTTAGCAACAACGCCTGCGCCAACGGTACGGCCGCCTTCACGGATTGCGAAACGCAGACCGTCGTCCATCGCGATTGGGTGAATCAGAGTAACTTTCATGTTCACGTTGTCGCCTGGCATTACCATCTCTACGCCTTCTGGCAGTTCGATGGTACCGGTCACGTCAGTAGTACGGAAGTAGAACTGTGGACGGTAGCCTTTGAAGAATGGCGTGTGACGACCACCTTCATCTTTGCTCAGGATGTACACTTCAGATTCGAACTGGGTGTGCGGCTTGATGGAGCCTGGCTTAGCCAGTACCTGACCACGTTCGATTTCTTCACGTTTGATACCACGCAGCAGAACACC
>NZ_JBAGIH010000009.1:0-33858 GCF_037150675.1 Serratia sp. KG1D | reverse complement strand
TTAATTATGCCTGCTTTATTAGCAGGCATAATGTTAAGCGAGATTTAGGGGCGTAGCTCAGTTGGTAGAGCACCGGTCTCCAAAACCGGGTGTCGCGAGTTCGAGTCTCTCCGCCCCTGCCATATTAAGAACCCTTTGCGAAAGCAAAGGGTTTTTTTTACCTATTATCCCTTTCCTTAGCGCGTTATCGTTTTGGAAAAGAGCGCATCGGCTGTTCTATGCTGATGTTTATCTGATCCGAGTTGCTCCATAACCTTTCGATCTTTACCTCCGCAGAGCTCCTGATTCTCCTGCCATTTTGCATTTTCTTCTCTCAGAAGGCGATGGGCGGCTTTTGGCATGATAGACAGCCAAGACCACGGTGGCGGCGTTTAAGGCCGCCATAGCGCTTTAGACTGCGGTATTTAAAGGTATTTTAAGTAATTGCCGAATCAAAGGTTGTTGATCGCTATTTTGCAACCAGACGGCATACAGTGGGCGGATAATCGGCGGGATCTCGGTGGCGGCCACCAGCTGTGGGTACTCTTTTTCCCAATGGCTGGGCAGGAAAGCGCATCCGCCCGTGGTTTCCAACAGCTGACGCGTCAGGTGAGCGGAGGTGGTGGTAAGCACCGGTACGTTATCACCTTCCAACATGCGGTTTTCCTGTTGGTGGAAGTCGGCTCCCCATTCCAGCTTGATGTAGGGCATTGGGGTCTGTTTGTCACGATAAGCGGATGAGAACAGGCGTAATGAGAAATTGCTCAGCTGCTGGCTGGCCAATTCATCCATCTTCGGCGGTTCAGTGGTGATCAGTAAATCGAGCTGCCTTTCATGCAGTTGTTTTACCAAAGAGTGCCTTAATGCCACCCTGGCTTCTAGCTGCAGCGCCTCGCGTTGTTGATAGAGTGCTTGCAACCAGGGAGTCAGATAGGCCTCCCACAACGAAGCGGTAGCGCCGATCGATAACTCGGTGTGTTGCAGCGAACGCACGACTTCCTTCTTCGCCAACTGCCAGGTGTTCATCAGGCTCTCGGCATAGGGCAGAAGCCGCTCGCCGGCAGGCGTCAGGCGGATGTTATTGCGATGACGGGTAAATAAATTTGCGCCCAACTGGTTTTCTAGCTGACGGATGCGGAAACTGACCGCGGACTGCGTTAAGTACAAGGATTCTGCGGCTCTGCCAAAGTGACGCGTTCTACTGACCTCCAAAAAGGTTTTCAGTAATTCGGTATCCACACCTATCTCCAAAAAAATTTGTCGTTAAGATTTAAATGTTTTGTTTTACACGCTGTCAAGCCTATCTAATACTCCGCGCCATAAACAGCACGGCCATAAGAGAATTAGGAGCGTGTCAGATGGCGGATAGCTTCACCACGACCAATCGTTTTTTTGATAATAAACATTACCCTCGCGGGTTCTCCCGTCACGGCGATTTCACCATTAAAGAGGCGCAATTGCTAGAGCGCTTCGGCTACGCGTTTAACGAGCTGGACTCGGGCAAACGCCAGCCGGTCACTGAAGAAGAACAGCTGTTCGTCGCAGTGTGCCGCGGTGAGCGCGAAGCGGCTACCGAGCAGGAAAAAGTATGGGCTAAATATCTGGCGCGCACACGTCGCCCGAAGAAATTCCATACTCTGTCCGGCGGTAAACCGCAGGCTGACGCAGTAGAAGATTACAGCGACAGCGAAGACTAAAGACGATGGGGCCTGCGGGCCCCATTTTCATTCCAGACTGCGATGCAGTTGTAACAGCAGACGGTCCATACTGCGATAGCCCAG
This sequence comes from Serratia sp. KG1D, assembly GCF_037150675.1. Classification (NCBI taxonomy): domain Bacteria; kingdom Pseudomonadati; phylum Pseudomonadota; class Gammaproteobacteria; order Enterobacterales; family Yersiniaceae; genus Serratia; species Serratia sp. KG1D. The sequence goes on along the minus strand of NZ_JBAGIH010000009.1, from coordinate 32,098 downwards.
TGCTTCGCTGAGGTGGTGCCTGTCGAGTTCAGCATCTCCCGCCAAATCCGCCAGCGTGCGCGCCACTTTCAAGATGCGCTGCCAGGCGCGAACCGATAACCCCAGCGTGTTTAATGTTGCTTCCAAAAACTCGGCGTCAGCCGCCTGCAAAACGCAATCTCGTTCCACTTCGCGGTTGCTCAACAGCGCGTTGACTTTACCTGCGCGTTCGAGCTGCCGGGTGCGTGCCTGCTGCACCCTTTTCCGTACTTGTTCGCTGCTTTCTCCATGGGTTTTCCGATGACTGAGCGTACCCGGCGGCAACAACGGTACTTCGATAGACAGATCGAAACGGTCGAGAAAAGGCCCTGACAGCCGGGCCAGATAGCGCAACACCTGCTGCGGTGAGGCGCGATTGTGCAATCCCTGATAATGCCCTGTCGGGCTGGGGTTCATTGCCGCGATCAGTTGCACCCTGGCGGGGAAACAGACCTTGGCGTTGGCACGTGAAATCACGATCTCGCCGGATTCCAACGGCTCACGCAGCGCATCCAGTACCTTACGCTCGAATTCCGGCAGTTCATCCAGAAACAGCACGCCGTTATGCGCCATCGAGATCTCGCCCGGTCGCGGCAGTGAGCCGCCGCCGACCAATGCCGCCATCGAGGCGCTGTGGTGCGGTGCGCGGAACGGCCTCTGACGCCATGGTAGAGCGGCGGGAATGTGATGCTGCAAGCTGGCGACCGCCAGGCTTTCCAACGCCTCAGCCTCCGTCAGCGGCGGCAGCAAGCCCGTGAGACGGCTGGCCAGCATGGTTTTACCGGTGCCCGGTGGTCCAATCAACAGCAGGTTATGCCCGCCGGCGGCGGCGATCTCTAATGCCCGCTTGGCCTGTTCCTGGCCGATGATGTCGCGCAGGTCGGCGTTTTCGCACGCGTTGTCCGCGTCGGGGGGCGTGGCCGCCACCGGCAGTTCGCCTTGGCCGAGCAGAAAAGCGCAGACTTCCAGCAGGTGTTGGGCGGTATGGGAGTGCGACTGCGCGATCAGGCCGACTTCGGCGGCGTTGTCCGTCGACAGGATCAATTGTCGCCTGGCGTCAGCCGCCGCCAGCGCCGCCGGGATGGCACCTCTGACCGCGCGCAGTGCGCCAGACAGCGCGAGCTCGCCAAGAAACTCGTAGCGCGCCAACGGCGCGAGGGGCAATTGCTCGGAGGCGGCGAGGATCGCCAGCGCTATTGGCAGATCGTAACGCCCGCCTTCTTTCGGCAGATCGGCGGGCGCCAAATTGACAGTGATGCGCCGGGCGGGAAAGGTGAAACCGCTGTTGATCAGGGCGCTGCGCACCCGATCGCGCGCCTCTTTTACCGTGGTTTCCGGCAGGCCGACCAGCGTCAGGCCGGGCAGGCCATTGCTGATATGCACCTCCACCGTCACGGAAGGGGCCTGAACGCCGATGATGGCGCGGCTATAGATTAACGCCAGTGACATATCGCTCTCCTTGCTGAGGACGACATGATGCGTGATTCATTCTGGCATTGCGCGGCGTTATTAGTGGTTTTTCTAGGGGTTTCGCAGCGTAATTGCTCATTTTCATCGAAGTAAATGAGATTGTGCGAGCCGCCTCGCATCCTGCGGCAATACCCATTAACAATTCGCTGAAGGCTGCAACACATTAGCGGCCCATACACATTGCAATCATAGGGTTAACGGGTGTATTTAACAATTGATTAAAAGAAAAATCACTTCTTTAACAAGCCCCGACCGCCGCCGCATTCTGCCCGGCAGCCGCTAAACCTCCTGACTTCGTACTCTACGGTAGGGATAACACTATGTTTGGTTGGACCCCGCTGCAACGCAACGCGGCAATCGCCAGCTTTTCAAGCTGGACGCTCGACGCTTTCGATTTTTTCGTGCTGGTATTCTTACTCAGCGACATCGCGCAGTCCTTTCACGTCGGTCTGGAACAGGTCACGTTGGCGATTCTGCTCACGCTGGCGGTGCGCCCGATTGGCGCGCTGATCTTCGGGCGTGCGGCGGAAAAATATGGCCGCAAGCCGATCCTGATGTTGAATATCGTCTTTTTCTCGGTGTTTGAGCTGCTCTCTGCCGCCGCGCCCTCGCTGACGGTCTTCTTGCTGTTGCGGGTGTTGTACGGTGTTGCGATGGGCGGCATTTGGGGCGTGGCGTCATCGTTGGCGATGGAAACCATACCGGACCGCTCACGCGGCCTGATGTCGGGTATTTTCCAGGCCGGCTATCCGTTTGGTTATCTGCTGGCGGCGGTGGTGTATGGCCTGCTGTTCGAAACGGTCGGCTGGCGCGGCATGTTCGTCATCGGCGCGGCGCCGATCCTGCTGCTGCCGTTTATTTATTATTGCGTGCAGGAGTCGCCGGTATGGCTGGCGGCGCGTGAACGCAAAGAGAGCACCGCCTTGCTGCCGGTGTTGAAGAGCCACTGGAAGCTGTGCTGCTATCTGGTGCTGCTGATGGCGGCGTTCAATTTCTTCTCCCACGGTACGCAGGATCTGTATCCGGTGTTTCTGAAAGTTCAGCACGGTTTCGACCCTAAAACCGTCAGTATCATCGCCATTAGCTACAATATCGCGTCAATTATCGGTGGTGTTTTCTTCGGTTCGTTGTCAGAAAAGATCGGCCGAAAAAAAGCGATCATCATTGCCGCGCTGTTGGCGCTGCCGGTGATCCCGCTGTGGGCGTTTTCCAGCGGTTCGCTGATGTTGGGGATCGGCGCTTTCCTGATGCAGTTCATGGTGCAGGGCGCCTGGGGCGTGGTGCCGACCTATCTGACCGAGTTGGTGCCGGCCAACACCCGCGCGGTGCTGCCGGGGTTCGTGTACCAGCTGGGTAACCTGATCGCCTCGGTCAACGCCACGCTGCAAGCCACCATCGCCGAGCATCATGGGCATAATTACGGTCTGGCGATGGCGATCGTCGCCGGTACGGTGGCGGTGGCGATCGCCCTGTTGGTGTTCTTCGGCAAGGATACGCGCGGCCAGGCGATCACCGACGCGGTAGAAAATCCGGGTATGCGCGCCAACGTGTGAAAGAGGGGCGATTCGCGTGAGGTATGACCAGATTGCGCCGAATAATAACGCAAAAAAAGTGTTGTCATGTCGCGCGCGGCTGTGGTACCTCTGTAAGCATTAGTTCTGAATGAGCACAGTGAACAAACCCATTATGAAAGCCTTTGCCCAAGTGATTAGCCTAGTCGTGATTAGCGTGGTGGTGATTATTATCCCACCGTGCGGGGCTGCACTTGGACGAAGAAAGGCTTAGCAAACAAGCCGGAATCGCAAGAGAACCCCCGCACCGTCAGGTCCGGGGGTTTTTTATTGGCAAGAGAAAAGTGGAGCAAGGGGCAGAGCATGAAAAACAGAACAAAATCCTGCAGTTGTCGAAGAAAGGCGGGGAAATAACTATGAATGGCGCTCAGTGGGTAGTTCAAGCGTTGCGTGCGCAGGGTGTGGATACCGTATTCGGCTATCCGGGCGGGGCAATCATGCCGGTGTACGATGCGTTGTATGACGGCGGCGTGGAACACCTGCTGTGCCGCCATGAACAGGGCGCCGCCATGGCCGCCATCGGCTACGCCCGCGCCACCGGCAAAGTCGGCGTTTGCATCGCCACTTCCGGCCCCGGCGCCACCAACCTGATCACTGGCCTGGCTGATGCGCTGCTCGATTCTGTTCCCGTTGTCGCCATCACCGGCCAGGTGGGTTCCGCGCTGATCGGCACCGATGCCTTTCAGGAGATCGATGTTCTCGGCCTGTCTCTGGCCTGCACCAAGCACAGCTTCCTGGTGGAGTCGCTGGACGCCTTGCCGGGCATCATGGCGGAAGCTTTTGCCATCGCCGCAGGCGGCCGCCCCGGCCCGGTGCTGATCGATATCCCGAAAGACATCCAGCTGGCGCAGGGGGACTTGCACCCGCATCTGATGCAGGTTGACGAAGCGCCGACGTTCCCGGCGGCGGCGTTGGCCGAGGCGGCTGCGCTGCTGGCGCAGGCGCACAAACCGATGCTGTACGTCGGCGGCGGCGTGGGCATGGCGCAGGCGGTGCCGGCGCTGCGTGAATTTATCGCGGTGACCCGCATGCCGAACGTCGCCACCCTGAAGGGGCTGGGCGCGCCGGACGCGCAAGACCCGCTGTATCTCGGCATGTTGGGCATGCATGGCGCCAAGGCCGCCAACCTGGCGGTGCAGGAGTGCGATCTGTTGATCGCCGTCGGCGCGCGTTTCGATGATCGCGTGACCGGCAAACTGAACGCCTTCGCGCCGCACGCCAAAGTGATCCACATGGATATCGACCCGGCGGAAATGAGCAAGCTGCGCCAGGCGCATGTGGCCCTGCAGGGCGATCTGAAAGCATTGCTGCCGGCGTTGCAGCGCCCGCTGGACATCGCCGCCTGGCAGCAGCAGGTGACGGCGCTGAAAGCCGAGCACGCCTGCCGCTACGATCACCCCGGCCAGCCGATCTACGCGCCGCTGTTCTTGCGCCAGCTGTCTGACCGCAAGCCGGCCAACAGCGTAGTGACCACCGACGTCGGTCAGCACCAGATGTGGAGCGCGCAGCACATGACGTTCGAGCGTCCGGAGAATTTCATCACCTCCAGCGGCCTCGGCACCATGGGATTCGGCGTGCCGGCCGCGGTAGGCGCTCAGATTGCCCGCCCGCAAGATACGGTGATCTGCGTCTCGGGCGATGGCTCCTTCATGATGAACGTGCAGGAACTGGGCACCATCAAGCGCAAGCAGCTGCCGCTTAAGATCGTGCTGTTGGACAACCAGCGCCTTGGGATGGTGCGTCAATGGCAGCAGCTGTTCTTCGACGGCCGCTACAGCGAAACCAACCTGTCCGATAACCCCGACTTCCTGATGTTGGCCGCCGCCTTCGGCATTCCCGGCCAACGCATCAGCCGCAAGGATCAGGTGGAGGGCGCCCTCGAGGCGCTGTTCAACACCGAAGGCCCTTATCTGCTGCAGGTCTCTATCGACGAACTCGAAAACGTCTGGCCGCTGGTGCCGCCGGGCGCCGGCAACGAAACCATGTTGGAGGAAATATCATGATGCAGCATCAACTCTCGATCCAGGCGCGTTTTCGCCCCGAAATGTTAGAGCGCGTATTGCGGGTCGTGCGTCATCGCGGCTTTCAGGTTTGTGCTATGAATATGGTTTCCCCGGCCAACGCCGACAGCATCAATATCGAATTGACCGTTGCCAGCCCGCGCCCGGTTGCCTTGTTGTCATCTCAATTAAGTAAACTGATGGACGTCTCCTGCGTCGAGATCCAGCAGCCAACATCACAACAAATACGCGCCTGAGGCGCCGAGAAGGATAAATAACAATGACTAAGAAAGCCGATTACATTTGGTTCAATGGTGAGATGGTTCCTTGGGCCGAGGCCAAAGTGCACGTGATGTCGCACGCGTTGCATTACGGCACGTCGGTATTTGAAGGGGTGCGCTGCTACGACTCGCACTTGGGGCCGGTGGTGTTTCGCCATCGCGAGCATATGCAGCGCCTGCATGACTCGGCGAAAATCTACCGCATGCCGGTTTCGCAAAGCGTCGACGAACTGATGGAAGCCTGTCGCGCCACGCTGCGCAAGAACAATCTGGTCAGCGCCTACATTCGCCCGCTGGTGTTCGTCGGCGATGTCGGCATGGGCGTCAACCCGCCGGCCGGTTATAAAACGGACGTGATTATCGCGGCGTTTCCTTGGGGCGCTTACCTGGGTGAAGAGGCGCTGGAGCAAGGCATCGATGCGATGGTCTCCTCCTGGCACCGCGCCGCGCCGAACACCATCCCGACCGCGGCCAAAGCCGGCGGCAACTATCTTTCCTCTCTGCTGGTGGGCAGCGAAGCGCGCCGCCACGGCTATCAGGAAGGCATCGCGCTTGACGTGCACGGCTACATTTCCGAAGGGGCGGGCGAGAACCTGTTCCAGGTGAAAGACGGCGTGATTTACACCCCGCCGTTCACCTCGTCGGCGCTGCCGGGCATCACCCGCGACGCGATCATCAAGCTGGCGAAAGACATGGGCTTCGAAGTGCGTGAGCAGGTGCTGTCGCGCGAATCGCTGTACCTGGCCGACGAAGTGTTCATGTCCGGCACTGCGGCGGAGATCACGCCGGTGCGCAGCGTGGACGGCATTCAGGTCGGTATCGGTAAACGTGGCCCGGTGACCAAACAGATCCAACAGGCGTTCTTCGGCCTGTTCACCGGCAAGACCGAAGACAAGTACGGTTGGCTGGATCCGGTAAACCCGTAACGACAAGGCTCGCCGCGCAGCGTGGCGGACGACAAGACAGACAAGATAAGAAATATCCAGGCGGTTCGTTCGCCGCCTGCCATAAATACATTTGGAGTGAAAAGAGCATGCCTAAGTACCGTTCCGCCACCACCACCCACGGCCGCAATATGGCGGGTGCCCGCGCATTGTGGCGCGCGACCGGGATGACCGACGCCGATTTCGGCAAGCCGATCATCGCCGTGGTCAACTCCTTTACCCAGTTCGTGCCTGGTCATGTGCATCTGCGCGATCTGGGCAAATTGGTCGCCGAACAGATCGAAGCCTCCGGCGGCGTGGCCAAAGAGTTCAACACCATCGCGGTGGATGACGGCATCGCCATGGGCCACGGCGGCATGCTCTATTCCCTGCCGTCGCGCGAGCTGATCGCCGACTCGGTCGAATACATGGTGAACGCCCACTGCGCCGATGCGATGGTGTGCATCTCCAACTGCGACAAGATCACCCCGGGCATGCTGATGGCGGCGTTGCGCCTGAACATTCCGGTGATCTTCGTCTCCGGCGGTCCGATGGAAGCCGGCAAGACCAAACTCTCCAACCAGATCATCAAGCTGGATCTGGTGGACGCGATGATCCAGGGCGCGAACCCGAACGTCAGCGACGCCGACAGCGAGCAGATCGAACGTTCCGCCTGCCCGACCTGCGGCTCTTGCTCCGGCATGTTCACCGCCAACTCGATGAACTGCCTGACCGAAGCGCTGGGCCTGTCGCAGCCGGGCAACGGTTCGCTGCTGGCCACCCACGCCGATCGCAAAGAGCTGTTCCTCAACGCCGGCAAGCGCATCGTCGAGCTGACCAAACGCTATTACGAGCAGGACGACGAGAGCGCGCTGCCGCGCAATATCGCCAACAAGGCGGCATTTGAAAACGCCATGACGCTGGACATCGCCATGGGCGGCTCGACCAATACCGTGCTGCACCTGCTGGCTTCGGCGCAGGAAGGCGAGGTGGACTTCACCATGGAGGACATCGATCGCCTGTCGCGCAAAGTGCCGCACCTGTGCAAGGTGGCGCCGAGCACGCAGAAATATCACATGGAAGACGTGCACCGCGCCGGTGGGGTGATCGGCATCCTCGGCGAGCTGGATCGCGCCGGCTTGCTGAACCGCGAGGTGAACAACGTGCTGGGGCTGACCCTGCCGCAGACGCTGGAAGCCTACGATGTGATGCTGACCCGCGACGAAAGCGTCAAGAAAATGTACTCCGCCGGACCGGCCGGTATCCGCACCACGCAGGCATTCTCTCAGGACTGCCGTTGGGATTCGCTGGACACCGACCGCAAGGAAGGCTGCATCCGCACCCGCGAGCACGCCTACAGTCAGGACGGCGGATTGGCGGTGCTGTACGGCAACCTGGCGGAAAACGGCTGCATCGTCAAAACCGCCGGCGTGGATAAAGAAATCCTCACCTTCCGCGGCCCGGCCAAAGTCTATGAAAGCCAGGATGAGGCGGTAGACGCCATCCTCGGCGGCAAAGTGGTGGCGGGCGACGTGGTCGTTATCCGTTACGAAGGGCCGAAAGGCGGCCCGGGCATGCAGGAAATGCTTTATCCAACCACTTACCTGAAATCGATGGGGCTGGGCAAGGCGTGTGCGCTGATCACCGACGGGCGTTTCTCCGGCGGCACCTCCGGGTTGTCCATTGGCCACGCCTCGCCGGAGGCGGCCAGCGGCGGCCTGATCGCCCTGGTGCAGGACGGCGACATGATCGCAATCGACATTCCTCATCGCGGCATCCAGCTGGATGTCAGCGAGCAGGAGCTGGCGGCGCGGCATGAGGCGGAACTGGCGCGTGGCGACGCGGCCTGGACGCCGAAAAATCGTGAGCGTCAGGTGTCCTTCGCGCTGCGCGCCTACGCCTCGTTGGCCACCAGCGCCGATAAAGGCGCGGTGCGCGACAAGAGCAAACTGGGGGGATAAGCAGCATGGCGGTCTCTCAACCCCTACCCAGCGCCCCCTGCGGCGCGGAATATCTGCGAGCGGTACTGCGCTCGCCGGTTTACGAGGTGGCGCAAGTCACCCCGTTGCAGGCCATGAGCAAAATCTCTTCGCGCCTCGGCAACACCATTTTGGTGAAGCGCGAAGATCGCCAACCGGTGCACAGCTTCAAGCTGCGCGGGGCCTATGCGATGATCGCCGGGCTGGACGAAGAGCAGAAGGCGCGCGGCGTCGTGACGGCTTCGGCCGGCAACCACGCGCAGGGCGTCGCCTTCTCCGGTAAACGGCTGGGCATCAAAACGCTGATCGTGATGCCGGTGTCCACTGCGGACATCAAGGTGGATGCGGTGCGCGGTTTCGGCGGCGAAGTGTTGCTGCACGGCGCCAATTTCGACGAGGCCAAGGCGAAGGCGATTGAACTTTCCCAACAGCAGGGCATGACCTTCGTGCCGCCGTTCGATCACCCGACGGTGATCGCCGGGCAGGGCACGCTGGCGATGGAGCTGCTGCAGCAAGACGCGCATCTGGATCGGGTTTTCGTGCCGGTCGGCGGCGGCGGCCTGGCCGCCGGGGTGGCGGTGCTGATCAAACAGCTGATGCCGCAGATCAAAGTGATCGGCGTCGAGGCGGAAGACTCCGCCTGTCTGCGCGCTGCGCTGGATGCCGGCCATCCGGTGGATCTGGCGCGCGTCGGGCTGTTCGCCGAAGGCGTGGCGGTGAAACGCATCGGCGACGAAACGTTCCGCCTGTGCCGTGAGTATCTGGACGACGTGATCACCGTGGACAGCGACGCCATCTGCGCGGCGGTCAAAGATCTGTTCGAGGACGTGCGTGCCATCGCCGAACCTTCCGGCGCGCTGGCGCTGGCGGGGCTGAAAAAGTACGTCCAGCAGCACAACATTCAGGGCGAGCGTCTGGCGCACGTGCTGTCCGGCGCCAACCTCAACTTCCACGGGCTGCGTTACGTTTCCGAGCGCTGCGAACTGGGCGAACAGCGCGAAGCGCTGCTGGCGGTGACCATTCCGGAACAGCAGGGCAGCTTCCTCAAGTTCTGCCAGCTGCTGGGCGGCCGCTCGGTGACCGAATTCAACTACCGCTACGCCGATGCCGACAACGCCTGCATTTTCGTCGGCGTGCGTCTGACGCGCGGCCACGCCGAACGACGGGAGATCATCGACGAACTCAACGCCGGCGGTTATCAGGTGGTGGATCTGTCGGACGATGAGATGGCCAAGCTGCACGTGCGCTACATGGTGGGCGGGCGTCCGTCGAAGCCGCTGCGCGAACGGCTGTACAGCTTTGAGTTTCCGGAGTCGCCGGGCGCGCTGCTGAAGTTCCTGCAAACGCTGGGCACGCACTGGAACATCTCGTTGTTCCACTATCGCAGCCACGGCACCGACTTCGGCCGGGTGCTGGCGGCCTTTGAACTGGCGCAAAGCGAGCCGGAATTCGAGCGGCACCTGCAGGCGCTGGGCTACGATTGCCACGACGAAACCGACAACCCGGCGTTCCGCTTCTTTTTGCAGGGGTGAGCCGGATTGATAAGCAACCGTGACGCGTTAGTCAGTTTATAGGTTGCATGGTTGTGATTTTGTCGTGCATTTTTATACTGCCAAGACTTCTGACGTATAGGGATGCACGACAATGAAAACCGCTTTTTCTACGCCGTTCGGTTCTCCCGAAGACGATTTGACCAACGCCGAATTTGCCCGCTTGTTGGGCAATGCCGGGGTACAAGAGTTCTATCGCGATATTAATCTGCAAGCCTTGCAGGACTCGCTGGACTGCAGCCTCGCGTTTCATGGCGTGGGAATTATTTTTTCCGACGGGCAAAACTCATTTTTAGTCCGCCCGACGCAGCACACCGGTTATTCGAACGCTTCGCAGGTCACCCACGTGGTCATCAGCAAAACGGTGGCTCATACCTCGCGCGTTGCCGCGACCAATACGCTGTCGGAAGCGTTGAGCAAACCCAGCGTCAGCAAAGAGTTGGCCTCGGCCGCGCTGTCGTGCGGAACGCTGCTGGTATCGGTATTTTTACTGGCGTCGGGCAGCGTCGCCGTGCCGTTCACCGGCGGCACCAGCTCTGCGGTGGCTTATCTGGGCTATGCCGGCATGGCCGCCAGCGCGCTGCAGTGCGGCAATGGGCTATACCGCGTCAACAAGCTTTATGACGGGAAAGGCGATGAATTGGCGCAGCTCGACTCTGAGCAGTGGTATATCGCCACCAGCACCGTACTCGATGTGATCTCGCTGGCCAGCGCGGGGGCCGCCCTGAAGGAAGCGACGATGACCTACCGCGCCATGCGCCGCATTTCGGCGCGCAAGGCGACGGAATGGCTGAAAAGCATGCCCCGCAGCGAAAGGAAGCGGCTGACCGAAAACATCATTCGGGCGGAAAACCCGGGGATTTCCAATAACGTCTTGAAAGAAATGGTGAAGAACGGCTTATACCCGAAGCGTTACCCGACGGAAGCGATCCAAAACGGGCTGCGCCAGCAATTGCATTCGGCGCTCAATAACGCGTTGACGTTTGTCGGCAGCGGCATCAGCGGCACCCTGTCTGCGCCGGTGAATGTGAAAACCACCGGGCAGTATTTTGTGGGCATTATGCAGAAATTGCCGCAGATGGTGAGGTAATGGCGGACTGGATGATTAAACGCCTGATTGTGCAGGGCCGGGAGATGGAAAGCCAAATCGCGGCGCGCGATCGCGCGCTTTTCGCCGGCGTGGATGCGCAGCTTGAGCAGCATTTCCTGACGCCGGGCCAGCGGCTGTCACCGCCGGGCGTCGGCAATGTCATGTTGCTGATGGTATGCCTGACGCTGGGGCTGGCGGGCGTGATGGGCCTGGCCACGGACGTGGCGGCCGCCTGGAGCGGCAAGACTTCCGCCGCCGTTCTCATGGGCAGCGGCGCGATCGTGGCGGTGTGGATGACGCTGATCCTGTTCCAACTGGTGCAGGGGAAAAACAGCGGGGTGGTATTGCTGCAATATTACCTTGGCATGCTTGGTCTGTGTTGCCTTGGCGCCGCGGCGGCGTGGGCGGCGGGCATGACCGGCATCGCCACCGTCGCCATGTTGCTGGGGGGCGCGGTGGGTGGTGCGCTATTCAGCAATCGGGCGGCGTTCTACCTGTATGTCGCTTATTTCCGCACGCGTCGGCGCGTGTTTATCAAACGCCGTTGGCAGAGGGAAGATCTGCGCAACACCCGATAAACCGTCAGAACGGAAAAACTTATGACGCAACCTTTCTCCGGCTTTAGCCAGCAGGGCCTGAATTTCCTGCAGCAGGTGCGGATCGAGAACGATAAGGCGTGGTTCGACGGCAACCGCGACATCTACGATCGCGAGCTGCTGGCGCCGTTTCGCGCGCTGGTGGAGCAGTTGGCTCCCGGCATGCTGGCGATCGATCCGCAGTTTGAGACTCGCCCGGCGATCGGCAAAACGCTGTCGCGCATTCATCGCGATACGCGCTTTTCTCACGACAAGTCGCGCTACCGCAGCCGCATGTGGCTGACGTTCAAGCGCCCGAGCAAAGACTGGAAAGATGCGCCGGTCTATTTTTTTGAACTGGGGCCGGACATGTTGCGCTATGGGCTCGGCTACTACAGCGCCAACAAGCCGACCATGGATCTGTTCCGCCATACGCTGAGGCAGCGGCCGCAGCCTTTCCTGGAGGTGGCGGCCTGCTGCCGGCCGCCGTTCGAGCTGGTGGGCGAAAGCTACAAGCGCCCGCTGGTGAAGGAGCAGGCGGCGGAGATCGCCACCTGGTACAACCGCAAGTCGTTTGCGGTGATGGTGACGGACAGCGAAGTGGAAAAGCTGTTCAACGCCGATCTGGCGCCGCTGCTGGCCGGGGCGTTTTTGCAGCTTGAGCCGCTCTACCACTGGCTGATGCAGGTAGAGACGATGAAGCAGATCGATCCGGCGGATCTGTAAACCTCGCGTCAGCGGGGATGCAGCAACCGCCAAAAGGCGTCGATCAGCGGATCGCTGAGGCGCTTTTTCTGGACGCAGACCCCCAGCTCGAAGGGTTCGACCATCGAGATGTTATCCAACTGCGAGATGCGGTTGCGCACCGGCTCCGGGCTGTTGTCTACCACCACGCTCGGGATCAGCGCGATGCCGCAGCCCAGAGCGACCATCGACACGATCGCCTCGTGGCCGCCGACGGTGGCATAAATCAGCGGATTGCTGATGCGGTGGCGGCGGAACCACAGCTCGATGCGTTTTCGCGAAGGGCCGTGCTCCGGCAGGATGAACGGGATCTCGGCCCAGTCGGGCTTGTCGGCAAACGCCTGGCTGCGTACCGCGCAGGGCAGCGCCGGTGCGATCAGCACCAGCGGGATTTCACCGATTTTGGTGAACGCCACGCTGGCGGGCAGCGTTTCCGGCCGGCCGGCGATGCCGAGATCGGCCTCGTTGGATTGCACCTTGTCGACCGCGTCGGCGGCGTCGCCGGTGGTCAGCTTAATTTCTACCAGCGGGTGCTGCGCGCGGAAGCGATCGAGGATCGGCGGCAGGTGGCTGTACGCCGCGGTCACCGAGCAGAACAGCCGCAGTTCGCCGCTCAGCGAAGGGCCGTGCTGGCCGAGCGAGTGCTTCAGCTGCTGATATTGCAGCAGCGTTTGCTGGGCGAATTCTTTCAGCTGTTCGCCGGCGTCGGTGAGCTGCACGGTGCGGTTATCGCGCAGGAACAGCGGCTGCCCGAGGATCTCTTCCAGCCGCTGGATCTGGCGGGAGAGCGTCGACGGGCTGACGTGCATCGCCTTGGCGGTGCGCCCGAAGTGATGGCTTTCGGCCAGATGCAGGAACAGCTTTAAATCACGTAAATCCATATCGATACGCTCGCAGTGAGGGTGTTGCAAAAATTGCAATATCACGTTCTCAATATATCAATTTAAGCAACGCATTTCCTGTTATACATTGAGTTTAACGAATCTCCGCACAGACAGGGCGGGGAATGAAAATAACAATGCAAGACAACATCAAACCGGAGTACCACCATGGCTAACTATTTCAACACATTGAACCTGCGTCAGCAGCTGGCGCAATTGGGTAAATGCCGCTTTATGGCGCGCGACGAATTTGCTGACGAAGCCGGCTACCTGAAAGGTAAAAAAGTGGTGATTGTCGGCTGTGGCGCCCAGGGCCTGAACCAGGGGCTGAACATGCGCGACTCCGGCCTGGATGTCGCCTATGCCCTGCGCAAAGAAGCGATCGACGAAAAGCGCGCTTCCTGGCGCAAGGCGACCGAAAACGGTTTTAAGGTCGGCACCTACGAAGATTTGATCCCGCAGGCGGATCTGGTGGTTAACCTGACCCCGGACAAGCAGCACTCTTCCGTGGTGCGTGCGGTGCAGCCGCTGATGAAAGACGGCGCGGCGCTGGGGTATTCCCACGGCTTCAACATCGTTGAAGTGGGCGAGCAGGTGCGCAAAGACATCACCGTGGTGATGGTCGCGCCGAAGTGCCCGGGCACCGAAGTGCGCGAAGAGTACAAGCGCGGCTTCGGCGTGCCGACCCTGATTGCGGTTCACCCGGAAAACGATCCGAAAGGCGAAGGCATGGCGATCGCCAAGGCCTGGGCGGCGGCGACCGGCGGCCACCGCGCCGGCGTGCTGGAATCCTCCTTCGTCGCTGAAGTGAAGTCTGACCTGATGGGTGAGCAGACCATTCTGTGCGGCATGCTGCAGGCGGGTTCGCTGCTGTGCTTCGACAAGCTGGTTGCTGAAGGCGCCGATCCGGCTTACGCCGAGAAACTGATTCAGTTCGGCTGGGAAACCATCACCGAAGCGCTGAAGCAGGGGGGCATCACCCTGATGATGGATCGCCTGTCCAACCCGGCCAAGCTGCGTGCCTATGCGCTGTCCGAACAGCTGAAAACCATCATGGCGCCGCTGTTCCAGAAGCACATGGACGACATCATTTCCGGCGCCTTCTCCAGCGGCATGATGGCCGACTGGGCGGAAGACGACGTGAAACTGCTGACCTGGCGCGAAGAGACCGGCAAAACCGCGTTCGAGAATGCGCCGCAGTTTGAAGGCAAGATCAGCGAGCAAGAGTACTTCGATCATGGCGTGCTGATGGTGGCGATGGTGAAAGCGGGCGTTGAGCTGGCGTTCGAAACCATGGTCGATGCCGGCATCATTGAAGAGTCGGCTTACTACGAGTCGCTGCACGAGCTGCCGTTGATCGCCAACACCATTGCGCGTAAGCGTCTGTATGAAATGAACGTGGTCATCTCCGATACCGCGGAGTACGGCAACTACCTGTTCGCCAACGCAGCGGTGCCGTTGCTGAAGGACTTCATGACCACCCTGCAGGCGGGCGATTTGGGCAAAGCCGTGGCGGGTACGGCGGTGGACAACGCGCAGCTGCGCGACGTGAACGAAGCGGTGCGCAGCCACCCAATCGAAACCGTCGGCCGCAAGCTGCGTGGCTACATGACCGATATGAAACGTATCGCCGTTGCGGGCTGATTTTCCGCAAGATAAAAAACAAAAGCCGGCTGCAATGCCGGCTTTTTTATGCCTGCGGCGGCGCGATCAGTTGCCGTTCAAGGCCGCGCCGGATCGCGTGTTTGGCGTTGGCGACCCCCAGCTTACGCACCGCATTGCCGATGTGAAACTTCACCGTGCCGGTTTTGATCCCCAGGATCAGCGCGATCTCATTATAGGTTTTGCCCTGGCTGGCCCAATAGAGAATTTCCCCTTCGCGCGGCGAGAGCCGATCCTTTCGGCCAGCCTCGGCGCTGGCCAACGCAAACGCGTGCTGGTGGGTATCGACCAAGACCATCTGCAGGCTGGCCCTTTCTTCCTCCATTAGCTGCCGCAGTTCGGCGTCATCGGCCGCCGTCGCGCTGATCGACAAGATCGCCAGATTGTTGTCGTGATCGTGCAAAACAAAGCTGCAACCGTGCACGATGTCGTACTCCCGCGCCTGGCTGAAGATCTTCCGGTAATGCCGATCCTCGGTGGTGAGGGCGGTGTCGTGCCACATAAAGGGCGCACAGCGGTTATGGGCGGCGCGCACGACGGGATCGATGCGCTGATAGCGATTGGCACTGTAGATGTCCAGCCATTCTTGCGGATAGCTCGATACCAGCAGATGGCGGTCGGGATGGTGTTTGTTGAAGGTCAGGTAAGCGTATTTGAATTGGCTGAAGGCCTGTAGCCGGCCATCAAGATGCAGTCTTGCGGCGACGGCGTTGGCGAATGTGGCGGCCATCGGTAACCTCCCTGTCGTTCGGCGGCTCAGCCCGACCTGCACCAAAGTCCAGCTAGTCAGTGCGGCGGATTGAAATTTATACTCGGCTAATAAATTCAAAAAGACGGCAATGCCAAGACCCGAGCTTAGCAGCTCTGGGCGGAAATAAGCCAACGCCAGGGAAATTCTTTCAATCATCCTCTGATCAATGCTCCTGGGATCCATTGCGTGGGCGGCGGGGTGACTTCGCCGCCGCCTTATTGATTATGCGGGCATCATTGCTGCGGGAATGATGGCGCCGCGATGTTGGATCACCGTCGCAGCAAGCTGGTGGCCGCGCTGCGCCGCCTGCTGGGCACCGCCGCCGTTCAGGCGCACCGCCAGGTAGCCGGCGCTGAAAGAGTCGCCCGCCGCGGTGGTATCCACCACGCGCTCCGGCGGCAGCGCGATCGCCGGCACCTCAAGCCGCTCCCCCTCCACATTGAACACCAGACAGGCATCCGCGCCGCGTTTGATAACGATCTCGCCGACGCCGAGCGCCTGCGTGCGCGTCACTATCTGTTCAACCGGCTGCGCTCCCCACAGCAATTCTTCGTCATCCAGCGTCAAAAAGGCGATGTCGGTGCAGGCCAGCACCTCGCGGTAGGCCTGCTGCGTTTCCTCACGGCTTGGCCACAGGCGCGGGCGGTAGTTGTTGTCGAAGATCACCTTGCCGCCGTTGGCGCGACAGCGGCGCAGCAACGCCAGCAGCTTCGTGCGGTCGGCAGGCGCGAGGATCGCCAGGCTAATGCCGCTGAGGTACAGGTAATCGAACTGCGCCAGCCGCGCGCACAGTGCGTCGGCCTGCGGTCCAGCAAGCCAATAGCGGGCGGCGGCGTCATTGCGCCAATAGTAGAAAGTGCGTTCGCCGGCGGCGTCGGTTTCGATCACGTACAGGCCCGGCAGCTTGTTGTCGAATTGCTGAATCAACCCGGTCTCGATCTTCTCCTGCCGCCAGGCTTGCAGCATCTCGCCGCTGAAGCTGTCGGTGCCGAGCGCAGTGACGTAATGCACCTGCAACGTCTGTTTCGGCATTTGGCGGGCGAGGTAGACGGCGGTGTTGAGGGTATCGCCGCCAAAGCCGCGCGTCAGCTGTGCGCCCTGCTGCGACAGCTCGATCATGCATTCGCCGATCACGGCGAGGTTTCGGATAGTCATCGTCAATAAGCCCTGGCTAAAGAAGAAGCAACAGCCACCAGTCTCCACGCAAGGCGGTAAGAGAGTCAATAAATTAAAACAGTGTTTTAATTTTTTATGATCGCGATCGGCCAACGCCAACAGGGTGAAGAGGAAAGCATGCGGCAATTCGTGCTTAAAGTTTTACGCGGCGTGGCCGATAAGTTGGGTAAAGAAACAGCGGCAGCGCTCTCACTTCCCCGCCACGGCGATAGTACCGATGATAACCAATCTGATCTCGGGTCTGCTGGCGCCCTGTTTTGCCCTCTATGCCTGCGCCAAATCGCGGCGCTACTGGCGGCAATGCCGGCGCTTGTATACCTTCCAGCCGATTTATCGCACCAGCGGCGCGCTGTTGGCGGTGGAACTGCTGACGGCGGTATATCACCCGAATGAGCCGGACAAGCGGCAATCCCCGGAACACTATTTTGCCTCGCTCGGCGTCGCCCAGCGTTTGCGGGTGGTTCAGGAACAGCTGGCGCTGTTGCAGCGCTGGCAGGCGTTGTTCACCCGCCATGCGGTGATGGTGTCGGTCAATATCGACGGCATCGCGCTGCAAGCATTACAGCGTCATAGCGCCTTGCAACGGCAGATCGCCGAGATGCCTTATCTGCGCTTCGAGCTGGTGGAGCACGCCGCAACGGCATCAAGCCGCCCGCTGCAGCAGATTGTCGGCGGCGAGCGGCTGTGGCTGGACGATTTCGGCAGCGGGCTGGCCAACTTCTCCGCCGTCGGCGCCTGGCGCTATCAATACATCAAGGTGGCGCGCGAATTGTTCACCTTGCTCAAACAGTCGGAAGAGGGCGTCCAGCTGCTCGGCACCCTGATCAAAATGATGAACCAGCACAGCGACGGGGTGATCGTCGAAGGCGTGGAAACCGAGCAGGAGTGGCGGCTGGTGCAGCGCTCCGGCGCGTTGGCCGCCCAGGGCTACTACCTTTCCCGTCCGGCGTGCTTTGAAACGCTGCACAGCGTGCCGACGCTGTTCGCCGCGCCCGGCGCGCCGGCGTGAACTCCGGCCTATCCTCAGCTAGGCTTAAACGGGGCTGCTAACTCCTTTTCCTTTCATTCGGCAGCCCGATTTATGCGCTGAGGGAGCCGCTATGACAAGAACAGGAAAGGTTTTCAGCTGGCTGGGCGGCATTGTGCTGCTGCTGATCGTCGCGCTGGCGATCTTCATCGCGACCTTCGACTGGAATCGACTCAAGCCCGCCATCAACGACAAAGTGTCGGCCGAACTGCGGCGACCGTTTGCCATTCGCGGCGATCTGGGCGTCGACTGGTCGCGCAATCCGGATGAGGGCGGTTGGCGCGCCTGGGTGCCCTGGCCGCATATTCACGCCGAAGACGTGTGGCTGGGTAATCCGAAAAACATGCCCGGCGACAGCATGGTGACGCTGCAGCGCGTCGACGCCAGCATCGCGCCGCTGGCGCTGCTGGGTAAAGAGCTGCTGATCCCGCGCATCTGGCTCAAGCGGCCGAATGCGTCGTTGCAACGTCTGGCCAACGGCGATAACAACTGGACGTTTGACCTGGCCGCCGACCAGGATCCCAAGCAGCCGCCTTCCGACTGGTCGTTCACCGTTCACGACATCGTGTTCGACAAGGGGCAGATCGCCTTTAAAGACGCCACGCTGAAGGCGGATTTTCGCGCCGTCATCGATCCGCTCGGCAAACCGTTGCCGTTCAGTGAAGTGACCGGCAAACAGGGCGGCGACAAGGCCGCCACCCCCGATTACGTTTTCGGCTGGCAGGTGAAAGGCAAATATAACGGCGAGCCGTTGAGCGGCAGCGGCAAGATTGGCGGCATGCTGTCGCTGCAGAGCGCCGATTTGCCCTTCCCGCTGCAGGCCGACGTGCGCTCCGGCAGCACCCGGGTGGTGGTCGCGGGCACCTTGTCCGATCCGCTGAACCTCGGCGGCCTGGACGTGCAGTTGAAGTTTTCCGGTGAAAGCCTGAGCAACCTCTATGGCCTGACCGGCGTGTTGTTGCCGAATACCCCGCCGTATGCGACCGATGGCCATCTGACCGCCCGACTGCATCAGCCGGGCGGCGCGGTGTTTGAATACCAGAAATTCGACGGAAAAATCGGCGATAGCGACATTCACGGCAGCTTGAAGTACGTTGCCGGTAAACCGCGGCCCACGCTGAGCGGCGCGGTGAACTCCCGGCAGCTGAGGTTGGCGGATCTGGCGCCGCTGATCGGCGCGGACTCCAACGCCGCCAAAGCCGGGCGCGGCGAAAAGAGCCGTCAGCCGGCGGATAAGGTGCTGCCGGTCGAACAGTTCGATACGCAAAGCTGGAGCAAGATGGATGCGGACGTGAAGTTTGCCGCCGCGCGCATTGAACGCGGCAGCGATTTGCCGCTGAGCGATCTGGCCACGCACCTGAAGCTGAACAATGGCGAACTGCGCCTGGATCCGCTGCGCTTCGGCATGGCGGGCGGCAGCCTGAACGCCGTCGTGCGCCTCGACGGCGGCAAAAAACCGATGCGCGGGCAGGTGGATATGCATGCACGCAAACTTCAGCTTAAACAGCTGTTGCCGAACGTGGAGGCGATGAAGCGCAGCCTCGGGCAGATGAATGGCGACGCCAGGTTGACGGGCAGCGGCAATTCGGTGGCCGAACTGCTGGCGACCAGCAATGGCGACCTGCGCCTGCTGATCAATAACGGGGTGATCAGCCGTAGCCTGATGGAGATCCTCGGTCTGAACGTCGGTAACTATCTGGTGGCGCAGCTGTTCGGTGACGACGTGGTGGGCATCAACTGCGCGGCGGCGGACGTCGGCATCCGCAGCGGCGTCGCCGCGCCGCGACTGTTTGTGTTCGACACCGAAAACGCGGTGATCAACATCACCGGCAACACCAACCTCGCCACCGAACGGCTGGATTTGTCCATCGATCCGGAAAGCAAGGGCATGCGCGTGCTGACCCTGCGATCGCCGCTGTACGTGAAAGGCACCTTCAAGCACCCGGACGCCGGGGTCAAAGCCGGGCCGCTGATCGCGCGCGGCGCGGCGGCGGTGGCGTTAGGGGCGGTGCTGACGCCGGCGGCGGCGCTGCTGGCACTGGTCTCGCCCAGTGAAGGCGGCGAGGAGAACCCGTGCGGGCAGATCCTGCGGGAGATGAAAGGCAAAAAATAATCAGGCGCGCGGCGGCGGCGTGAGCAGCCGGCAGTCGTGATCCTGGATCTCTTCCGCCGAGGCCAGGGTGAACGGCAGCAGGCTGCGCTCGGTTGCCAGCAACAGGAAATCGCCGTCCGGCAGCGCGGTCATCGCCAGGCCGAAGCTGCCCATGCGCCCGTCGGCGCGCGGCAGGCCGGTGGCCAGCAGGCGGAAGGCGCCCTGTTGTTCCAGTTCAGCGGCGGTCACCCGCCGCCCCAGATAGTCATGCCCCAACAGGCCGCCGGGCAGCGGTTGCCATTGCTTGATGAAATGGGGGCCGATTTGCGCCAGCCGCTGTTTTACCGCCGGCAGCAGGCAGGAGATATGAATGTGCAGCTGGTTTTGCGTGCGGCCATATTCCGAATTGATCGCCAGGGAAATATCGCCGTCGTCGATCGGTTTGCCATAGCGTTCCGCCATCACGTGGCGCGCGCGCCAGGCCTGGGCGAAGAAATTCGGCGTGGCGGCGTCCAGCACCGCCGGGCTTTCGATACCGGTGATTTTGGCGCTGGGCATCAGCAGGTATTGCAGCGGTCCGTTGCGATCTTTAAACACCACGAAACCGGCCTGCACATCCACCTGCGCGCAGGGCGCCGGGTTGTCGTGCGCCTGCTGATTGGGCAGACATTGCTGGCTGACGATGCGCCACAGCGCATCGGGATGGTCGGGTTTCAACCCGTAAAAGAGCGCGATGGCGATAGCCGCCAGCAGCGCCACGCAGACAAATACCCCACGACGCAGAGACATCGGCCGATCCTGTTACCGAGAGAAACATTCAGCATAGCCCGGTTTTATGACAGG
Source organism: Serratia sp. KG1D (assembly GCF_037150675.1). Classification (NCBI taxonomy): domain Bacteria; kingdom Pseudomonadati; phylum Pseudomonadota; class Gammaproteobacteria; order Enterobacterales; family Yersiniaceae; genus Serratia; species Serratia sp. KG1D. Next base: position 11,465 of record NZ_JBAGIH010000009.1, on the reverse strand, counting down.
AAGCGAACACCGCGTGCGGCCCCCCGCAGTGAGGGGGCCGTAGGGGATCACAGCGACTGATGGCGGGTTTCTTTCATCAGCAGCAGGGCCAGCAGCGTCAGCCCGGCCATCGCCGCCAGGTACATGCCGACGTAGAACAGCCCGTAGTGGGCCGCCAGCCAGGTGGCGATATAAGGCGCCACGGACGCGCCGAGGATCGACGCGACGTTGTAGGAGAACGAGGCGCCGGTATAGCGAACTTCGGTAGGGAACAGCTCCGGCAGCAGCGCGCCCATCGGGCCAAAGGTCAGCCCCATGATGCTCAGGCCGCACAGCAGGAAGCCCATCACCAGCGCCTGGTTGCCGGAACCCAGCAGAGTCGGGAACAGGAACGCGAAGCCGATCATCAGCAGGGTAATGGCGATCATGGTCTTGCGGCGGCCGAACGCGTCCGCCAGCAGACCGGCGATCGGCACCATCACGCCGAAACCGATCACCGCCACCATCAGCATCCACAGGAAGCTGTTGCGGGAGTAACCGAGCCCGAGCGGCTGCGGCGCGGTGCCGTAGGTCATCGAATACACCGTCATCAGATAAAACAGCGTGTAGGTCGCCAGCATGATGAAGGTGCCGAGGATGGTGGCTTTCAGATGCTTGCTCAGCAGCGTGCCGAGCGGCACTTTTACCTGTTTGCCGGCCTTGGCCACTTTGGCGAACACCGGCGTTTCATGCAGTGATACCCGCACGTACAGGCCAATCAGCACCAATGCGGCGGAGAGGATGAACGGCACGCGCCAGCCCCATTCCATAAATTGCTGGTCGCTCAGCAGCCATGAGAGCAGCAGGAAGGTGCCGTTGGCGAAGAAGAAACCGATAGGCGCCCCCAACTGGGGGAAAGAGCCGTACAGCGCGCGCTTTTTGGCCGGCGCGTTCTCCGTCGCCAGCAAGGCGGCGCCGCCCCATTCGCCGCCCAGCCCCAGCCCCTGCCCAAAGCGCGCCAGCGCCAGCAGGATAGGGGCAAAGATGCCGATGGTTTCATAGCTCGGCAGCAGGCCGATCAGCACGGTGGAAATCCCCATGGTCAGCAGCGAGGCGACCAGCGTCACCTTGCGCCCGACGCGATCGCCGAAGTGGCCGAACAGCGCAGAGCCGATAGGGCGCGCGACAAAGGCGACGGCGAAGGTGGCCAGCGACTGCAGCGTCGCGGTGGTCGGGTCGCCCTGCGGGAAGAAGATGTGCGGGAACACGATCACCGCGGCGGTGGCGTAGATGTAAAAGTCGAAGAACTCGATGGCGGTGCCGACCAGCGAGGCGACGATGACTTTCCCGCGAGAATTCACCGGTGTGGACGCGTCGTCGGCGTCGAGTGGGGGTGCGATGGTGGCTTGCATATCTATTTCTTATTGTTGGGGGGTAAAAATCCATCTTAGTGACAGCATTCCGCCTTTTCAACGCGGGAACTCTGGGCAGCGCCGCCGCTAACCGGTTAAAAAGACTAATGTTTTACCTGGCTTCTTTTCTGTAGCGTTAAACGTTGAGAAATGGGGTTCATGCAGAGGGAATGGCTGTAAAAACGGGAAAGAAAAGTGATTGGGTAGTTTGTTATGCTGGTTTTTCGAATGCCATGCCGCATGATTTAGAGGGATTGACTGGTTTTATGTTTATTAACCAGAGGAAAGTGCCGGCGCGTGCGATAACACCGGCACGATTGCATGGCTTCAGCGTGTCGGCGGCTCGCGTTCCGGCAAGGCTTTGTCGCCTTGGTAGTCGGCCGTTGCGATCCAGGCGGCGCAAAACAGCGTCAGGCGGGCGAAGAAGTAGAAGAACGCCATCAGCCCGATCACCGAGCCGAAGGCCGCGCCGGAAGGCGATTTCGCCACCTGCGGCAGCGTCATCGTCATCACGAACTTGATCACCTCAAAGCCGATAGCCGCAAGCAAGGTGCCGCGCAGCAGCGCTTTTTTCTTCGGTTTGTGGCGCGGCAGCATCCAGAAAATCCACAGGAACAGCAGATAGTTGGCGAAAATCGAGATCGACAGTGCGATCGTCGTCAGCGCCGGCCGCAGCCATTCGATGCCGTCCAGCCCCAGCGCGTTGACGATCGCCGCCTGCGCCGACCCGGCGACCGAGGTCAGCGACAGCGTGATAATCAGCGCGACCACCAGGCCGGTCAGCGAGATGAAATCGCGGGTGTACTTGAAATAGATTTTCTCCTGATCCTGCGGATTGCGCTCCCAGACGTCACGTGACTGCGCGCGGATCGCTTCGCGCAGGTTGCCCATCCAACTGATGCCGGAATAGAGCGCCAGCGCCAGGCCGGTCAACCCCACGGTGGTGCGCTGCTGAATGGCGGTATTGACGGTGTTCTTCAGCGTGCTGGCCAGCGTCGGATCGCTGATGCTGCCGACGATCCGGTTGATCAAGCGGGCCAGCAGATCCGGGTTGGAAGCCAGCACGAAACCGGCGGCGGCGAACGACACCATCAGGATCGGGATCAGCGAGAGGAATGAAAAGTAGGTGATGGCGGCGCCGAACTGGCTGCCCAGCCGATCGTTAAAACGTTCGGCGGCGCGCAGCAGGTGCGCCACGCTCGGCCAGGCTTTGATGCGTTCAATCAGACGTGAAAAACCGCTGATGCGGCGGTCGAGCGTCTCATGGCCGGTCTTGATGGCGATAAGCGGCTTCGGTGGCGTGTCTTGTGCGGGCTCGCGGCGTTCCTGGTCTGGTCCTGTAGGCATTACTTCACGATTTCCTTAACGTTAAACGGCATGTATCAGCGTTGATTATAGCCAAAGCCCTGCGGCGTTTTGAGCTCCGGGGCGGCAAACGGTCAATTTCCGAGCTTAACGCGTTAGCGCCCTGCATGAAATGCCGGGGATGGCGCGATAGGTAAAATTCCTATGGAAACCCCGTGGCGCCTCGGTTTTTTCACTTCTCTACCTCCAATTTTTATCTGTTTCGTCGGCGAGAAAGCGTTTACTCATGATGTGGCGTCGCGCTTTGCCGCTCGCCGCTCCGCTGCAGCCGTAGGGGCTGGAACGGTCTTATCCGTCATCAACAGAAAAACTGGAAGGTCTTATGAAATTGCTTAATCACCCCACCTGTCGTCCGTTTACCGAAGCGGGCAATCTGTCGCAGATCTCCGCCTACTATGAAGAGGGGCGGCACATCATGTGGATGCTGCTGCGCGCTGCGCCACGCCCCTGCTTCAACCAGGCGTTGATTGAAGACATCATGACGCTGGCGCAGGCGGCGAAGGAGTCTTCGCTGCGGTTCGACTTCTGGGTCACCGGCTCGCTGGTGCCGAACATGTTCAACGTCGGTGGCGATCTGCAGTTCTTCGCCGAAGCGATCAAAAACCGCAAGCGCGAGGCGATGATGGCCTACGCGCGCGCCTGCATCGACTGCGTGCATGCGGCGGCGCGCGGTTTCGACACCGGCGCGGTCAGCATTGCGATGGTTGAAGGCAGCGCGCTGGGCGGCGGTTTTGAAGCGGCGCTGGCGCACCATTTCGTATTGGCGCAAAACAATGCGCGCATGGGGTTCCCGGAGATTGCGTTCAACCTGTTTCCCGGCATGGGGGGTTACTCGCTGGTGGCGCGCAAGGCGGGCATGCGCTTGGCCGAGGAGCTGATTTGGGGCGGCGAGTCGCACACCGCAGAGTGGTTCGAGAGTCGCGGGCTGGTAGACCAGCTGTTTCAGCCCGGCGATGCTTACCTGGCGACGCGCACCTTCATCGATACCATCCGGCCGAAGCTCAACGGCATGCGCGCCATGCTGCGGGCGCGTCAGCGCGTGTTGCAGCTGACGCGTTCCGAGCTGATGGACATTACCGAAGATTGGGTGCACTCGGCCTTTACCATTGAGGAAAAAGACCGTGCCTACATCGAGCGGCTGGTGATGTTGCAGGATCGCCATACCCTGAACCTGCGTCGTGCCGGCTAACGTTAACGCGTCCGCCTCATGCGGAGGGTGAGCGCGGGCGATAGGACTGCAGCCAATGCTCCAGCTGTTCCGGGAGCATTGGCCGCGCGAACAGAAAGCCCTGTTTTTCGTCCACGCCGACTTCGTCGAGGAAGTGGTTTTCGCTCTCGGTCTCCACTCCTTCGGCGATCACGCGGAAGGCCAACGCCTCCGCCGCCGCGACGATCGCGCGTACCAGCGATTGCGATACCGGATTGAAATTCACCCCGCGCACGAAGCTTTTATCCAGCTTGATGGCGTCCAGAGGAATGCGTGCCAGCTGCGCCAGCGACGAATAGCCGGTGCCAAAGTCGTCGAGATGCACCTGCGCGCCCAGTTCGCGCAGCCGGGTGATCAGCGCGCGCGCGCGATTCTCGTCTTCAATCAGGCTGCTTTCGGTCAACTCGAAGTCCAGCAGACAGGGGGCCATGCGGTGACGGTGCAGCACCCCGAGCAGGTCGTTGACGATGCTGTCATCGGCCAGCTGACGGGCAGAGAGGTTGACCGCCACCCGCAGATTCAATCCCTGCTCTTGCCACTGCGCCGCCTGCCCGGCGGCGGTTTGCAGCACCCATTGGCCCAGCGGGCCGATCAGGCCGGACTCCTCGGCGTAGGAGATGAACTGCAGCGGTGGGATCAGGCCGCGCTCCGGCGAATCCCAGCGCACCAGCGCTTCCACGCTGTGCACTTCACCGCTGTGCGCGTCGATTTTAGGCTGGTAATACAGCACCAGCTGATTTTGCTCCAACCCTTTGCGCAGATTGGTGTCCAGCCACATGTACTCGGCGACGCGTTTGTTCATCTCCGGCGAGAAGACGGTATAGGTGCGTTTTCCGTGCTCCTTGGCGACGTACATGGCGGTATCGGCGCTGCGGATCAGGCTGTCGAGATCGTTGCCGTGCTCCGGGCACAGCGCGATGCCGATCGAACAGCCGGTATACACCTCAATCAGGCCGATGCGAAAAGGGGTCTTCAGCCTGTCGATAATGCGCTGCGCCAGCGTTTGCAGGCGCTCGCGATCGCTTTGTGGCGCCAGCACCAAGAATTCGTCGCCGCCGAGGCGGGCGAGCACTTGATCCGGGCTCAGGCAGCCGAGGATCGCCAGCGCGACCTCGACCAGCAGCCGATCGCCGAACATATGGCCGTAGGCGTCGTTGACCTTTTTGAAGTTGTCGAGATCGAGGTACACCAGGCCGAAACTCTCTTCGCCGCGCGTGGCGATGGCGTGATTGATCTTGTCTTGTATGGCGTTACGGTTCGGCAGGCCGGTGATGAGATCGGTGTTGGCCAGCACCCGTAGCCGCTCTTGCGCGCGGCGTTCTTCGGTGATGTCGGTACCGGAGCAGATCAGAAAGACTTCGTTTTTTCCGCTGCCGCTGTGCACGAATTTGTTGCGAAACAGGAACAGCCGTTCACCCTTGACCGTCTTTACCCAGCGTTCCACCTCATAGGACGAACCGTTGCGGAAGAAGCCGGCGATGTTGCGCCGCGAAGCGGCGGCTTCTTCCGGGCTCATAAACAGTTGGAAAACGTTTTTGCCGATCACCTCGTGTTCGTGCAGCCCGGTGTACTCCTCGCTCAGCCGGTTGAAGCGCTGGATGCGGCCGTGCTGATCGACGATCACGATCACCGAGTTGGCTTCGGACACCACCTGCTCGGCGAAGGAGAGGCCGTGCACCAGGTCGCGCGCCACGGATTGGGTGTCGCTGAAGGCGGAAGCGGTGCCCGCCCATTCGAGGTTGTTGACGCGGCGCCCGACCAGATGCAGATGCAGCGGTTCACCGGCTAGCGTAATGGTCAGCTCAAGGCTGGCGGTCACGCCGGTCAGACGGCGGATTTTCGCCGCTTCCATGGCGCTGAGCGCCACCGCGACATGAGCTTTGCCCTTAATAGCGGACAGCTCCAGGGCATTGCTGTCAAACGCCAGCCGCCAGTGGGGGCTTTGGGTGCCGAAGTGAGCGCTAAGAAGCTCAGGGCCTTGGTCTGCGGGCATGACGATTCCTCAAAAGAGCACGGGCGGGCGGCCGGCACAGCGCCGGGCAGCCTGTTGGCCCGAAAGCGATCGCCGTACGCATCTGTGCATCATATAACAGGTTTTCACAGGCGGGGCGGGTGATGGAAACTATTATATAAGCAATGATTAGTTTTGCGGTGTAAACGTCGCCCGGCGGCCGCTTGCCTTAAAGTGTAGGAGAACATCGGATCGTGTGATGCTTAGTGATTTCCCCTGCTATCGGAAAACGGTTGATACAAGGTTGCCGTGCAGGTGAGTAAATTATAGCGGTGAGGGGAAAGCGGAAAAATAACTCCACCGGGGGGATTTTTGCCGAGAAATTAAAATTTCCATCAAATAAACGCCATCTTCATAGTTTTCTCATAATTGGTGAATAAATCCGATCCGGGTTTTAAAAAGTTTACACACCCTCGCATTACTTGAAATTTATCAGCCTATTATTATCTCCGACAACGAATGAGCCTGTTAACGTACAGCGCTCCTGATGAAGAAAATTTTTAAGGAAATGATTATGCGTAAATTGACGGCTTTATTTATTGCTTCCACGCTGGCCCTGGGTTCTGCTTCCGCGGCGTTCGCCGCCGATACGGCTACGGCCCCGGCGGCGGATGCGGCGCCGATGAAAATGATGCATCACAAGGGTGAAGGCAAAGGCGGCCCGTTCGCCGGGCTGAACCTGACCGAGCAGCAGCGCCAGCAGATGCGCGATATCATGAAAGAGTCGCACCAGAAGCGCGGGCCGGGCATGAAAGAGGAGCGCCAGGCGTTGCACAATCTGGTCGCTTCCGACAGCTTTGACGAAGCGAAGGCGAAGGCGCAAATTGACGCGATCGGCAAAGCGCAATCCGAACGCATGCTGGCACGCGCCAAAGCGGAAAATAAAATGTATAACCTGCTGACGCCTGAGCAGAAAAAACAATACAATGAGAATTATCAGAAACGCGAGCAAAAGATGATGGACCACATGAATAAAATGAAGGAGCAGATGCCCGCCGGTCAGTAATATCCGCTCGCGGTGAATAATAAAGGGCCAGGCTATTTGTCTGGCCCTTTTTATTTGGCGTTATCACCGGCAGGTTCTGCAGTGAGTGATAATCATTCCCCGCCGACAATGCGCCGGAACTGTTCGGCAACGGCCTGTGCAAAGCGCGGGTCGTTAATATGATAAGGCGTTTTTATCAGCCGGCGTTTGTCGGTGGCGTATACCGTTTCTTCCAGCGCTTGCGTAAAGGCGGCCAGCGCCGCCGGATCCCAGAACGGTTGGCCGGGCGCATCCAAAGCCGATACGCCGCCCGCCGGGATAACGAAACGCACTTCGCCCGCGCAGGCGTTGATCTTTTCGCCCATCCAGCGCCCCATTAACGCATTCTCCCGAGCGCTGGTGCGCACCAGCGTCACTTGCGGGTTGTGATGGTGACGCAGACGGTTGGCATAGCGAGCCGGCACCGTATTCGGCGCGCCGAAGTTGATCATGTCTATTGCGCCGCAGGAGAGCACGCACGGGATGCCGGTACGCGCGATGGCACCGAAACGATCCGTATTGCAGGGCAGCACACCGCCAAACAGGTAATCGGCCACTTCGGTAGTGGTTAAATCGATGGCGCCGTGCAGTTGGCGGTTATCGATCAGTTTTTCCAACGATCTGCCGCCGCTGCCGGTCGCATGAAACGTCAGACAATCCCATTGTGTTCCCAGTTCGGCAATCAACGCCTGAACGCAGGGCGTGGTGACGCCAAACGTCGTCAGGCCGATCGCGGGTTTGTTGTCGTGATAGTCGACGGCGGCGAAGTGCACTGCGCCGGCTATCTGGCGCGCTGCGTTGCTCAGCACCCGTCGCGAGATGCGGTTCAGGCCGGCGAGATCGGTGACCGAATACAGCATGTTGATATCGCTGGCGCCGACATAGGCGGAAACGTCTCCCGCCGCCATGCTCGAGACCATCACTTTCGGCAGGCCGATCGGCAGCTGCTGCATGGCCGGCGTGATGATGGCGGTGCCGCCGGAGCCGCCCAGGCCAAGCAAGGCGGCGATATCGCGGCGCGTCAGGATAAAACGTTCGAAAGCGGTCGCCATGGCGGCGATCGCCTGGCCGCGACTGGCGCAGAAGACCGCGTCGGCGCCCGCCGGATGGTGGCGTGCGACGTCCTCTGGACCGATATCGGCCGGGGAGTCAAACGGCAAGCGACGAGTGGAAAGATCGACGGTTCGCGTGGGTAAATTCAGGGCAGCGATCAGCCGCCGTACATACTCCAGCTCTTGTCCTTTCGTATCTGCTGTGGTAGCAATATAGACAAAATTTGAAGTGTCTTTCATGTGTCTTCCTGGGGTTTTTCTAATTTTTATTTATAAATCATTTTGTTATATTTTTTAGGGTGCCCTGGTGTTGGCGTTTAAATTAAATTGATTAATGTATTTATATAATGAGACGGCAGTATCATTTTTGCAAGGGCAGCTCAGTGCAAAATGGGACTCCTGTCTCATTTTTGAGCTTTTCAACGTGGCCGGCGTTTTGCCGGCAGCCAGTCGACAGAGGCGCATCCTCTGTTGCGCAAGCGTGTGCAGATGCATGAGGTTTATGTGCCGATAGATGCCTTTCCCACCCCGTTTGATCCTTCACTGACTTCCACCCGGGCAAAAACCTACCGTTTGTTGCTGGCCAGCGCGATGACGCTGTATGACGAAGGGGCGTTTCCTTCGATCACCGAACTGGCGGCGCATGCGCAGGTATCGCGTGCGACGGCCTACCGCTATTTTCCGACCCAGAGTGCGCTGATTAGCGCCGTGGTGGCGGAAAGCCTGGGGCCTATTCTGGAATGGCGCCCGCAAGACGATGACGCCCTGAAACGCATCCAGCAGTTGCTGACTTTCGCCTATCCTCAGATGGAGCGGCACGAGGGAGCATTGCGCGCGGCGCTGCAGCTCTCTTTGCAACAGTGGGCGCACGCGACGCCGGGCGAGAAATTCGTGCGCGGCAACCGCAAGCGTCTGTTGGCGCTGGCGGTGGAACCGCTGCAGGGCAAACTGCCGCCGGACTCTCTGCAGAGAGTGATTCATGCTTTCTCGCTGATTTACGGCTCGGAGGTGTTTCTGGTGCTGAAAGATATCTGGGGGCTGGAGCTTGAGAGCATTCAGGACGTCACGCAATGGATGGCCAAAGCCATTCTGCGTCAGGCGGAAGAGGACGCGACGAACTGCAAAAAAACATCAGCAGGATAATCCAATTTTTGCCGATGGCCGAGTGAAAAACCAGCATAATTCACTGAGTGAATATTGGCAAAATTTATAATTAAAAGTGATAAAAGACGCCTGTTAAGCACTTTTCAGTCGGCCGCACTCTTCATGTCTCCCTGAATTATATTTTTATTTATCAGTAAATTATAATTTATCCCTTCACTTATTATCGCCGTTTTGATACCGGCAAACGTCATTGTCATTTCTTATCGGCACTGGCCTGATTCACCCCTGAAACATTCTCTCCTCCCGTCGAACTGCCGGATGACACATTAAGCGCACTTGAGATTGTTGTGCTTTATTTATTTGGTGTTACCAAACTGTTACACAAAAAATCTTATAAAACATTTGCAAACAACAACGGACGGTATCTGGGATGGAGAAGAAACGTAGAGGAGTCAAATCCGCTCGGGCGGCCTTCGGCTGGCCTGAAATCGGAGTTCATCGCGCACAATGGAGCGCGATGCTGATCTGCCTGACGGCGATTGGCGGGGCGCAGGCCTCCAGCTATATAGAGAACGGCCAGGCGGGCGATCCGGCCAGCTGGCGCAGCAGTGAGTTCAATGCGGAATGGGGGCTGGGGGCGATCCACGCCGACCAGGCCTACGCCGCCGGTTATACCGGAAAAGGCATCAAACTTGGCATTTTCGATCAGCCGGTTTACGCCAAGCACCCGGAGTTCGCCGGTGAGAATAAGGTGATCAATCTGGTTACCGAAGGCATCCGTGAATACACCGATCCCTATATTCCGGTGAAAAAAGGCGACGCTTTCCGCTATGACGGCACGCCGAGCGTGGATTCCGATGGCACGCTCGGTTCGCACGGCACCCACGTGGGCGGCATCGCCGCCGGCAGCCGAGACGGCGGCGCCATGCACGGCGTGGCGTTCAACGCGCAGATCATCAGCGCGGAGAACGGCGATCCCGGCCCGGAGGACGGCATCATCCTCGGCAACGACGGCGCGGTGTATAAGGCCGGTTGGGATGCGCTGGTGGCCAGCGGCGCGCGCATCATCAACAACAGCTGGGGCATCGGCATTACAGATAAATTCGCCAAGGGCGGTAAGAACCCGGCTTATCCGCATTTCACCGTTGACGATGCGCAAAAGCAGTTCGATCAGATTAAACAGATCCTCGGCACCAACCCCGGGGGCGCCTATCAGGGCGCGATCGACGCGGCCCGCAGCGGCGTGGTCACCATCTTCGCCGCCGGTAACGATTACAACCTGAACAATCCGGACGCCATGGCCGGCCTGGCCTATTTTGTGCCGGAGATTGCGCCGAACTGGCTGTCGGTCGCCAGCTTGCAGGATCCGACCAATACCGGCGATTACAGCATCAGCACCTTCTCTTCTCGCTGCGGTTATACCGCCAGCTTCTGCGTCTCGGCGCCGGGCACCCGGGTATACAGCTCGGTAATCGAAGGCACCAGCCTAGAGAATCTGACAACCGGCTACGCCAAATACAGCGGCACCTCGATGGCGGCGCCGCACGTGGCCGGCAGCGTCGCGGTGCTGATGGAGCGTTTCCCGTATCTGAGTGGCGCGCAGGTGGCGGAAGTGCTGAAAACCACCGCCACCGATATGGGCGCGCCGGGCATCGACGCGCTCTACGGTTGGGGGATGATCAACCTGGGCAAGGCCATCAACGGCCCGGGCATGTTGGTGACTGCCGAAGATATTCCTGCGGAGTTCCGTATTCCGGATCCGACGGGCGTGGCCTACGGCCCGACCCAGTTTGTGGTGGATCTGCCGGGCGTCGGCGCGGTGCTGGACAAGGGTAAACCGACCGAGCGCGTCTGCAGCGATGTGCTGTGCGGCCTGGATTTCTGGAGCAACGACATCTCCGGCCATGGCGGCCTGACCAAACAGGGCATCGGCACGTTGGTACTGACCGGTAACAACACCTATGCCGGCCCGACGCTGGTTAATCAGGGGCGGCTGGCGATCAACGGCTCGGTCACCTCGGATGTCAGCGTGCAGAACGGCGGCATCGTCGGCGGCAGCGGCACGGTCGGTTCGCTGACCGCCCGCCGTGGCGGCACCGTGGCACCGGGCAACTCGATCGGTACCCTGAACGTGGCCGGCAACGTCAGCTTCGAGCCGGGTTCGCGCTATGCGGTGGAAGTGGGGCCGAACGGCCAGAGCGATCGGATCCAGAGCAGCGGAGCGGCGACGATCGGCGGCGGTGAGGTGGCGGTCACGCTGGAGAACAGCAGCAACCTGCTGACGCAAAGCGAGGTGCGCAGCCTGCTGGGCCAGCAGTACACCATCCTGAGC
>NZ_JBAGIH010000008.1:0-86254 GCF_037150675.1 Serratia sp. KG1D | reverse complement strand
GAAAGTACGCCACCACTGGCATCACGGCTTATCAGCCCATTCGGATAACAGGCTATACCTGCAACGTTTACCTGACCCAGTTGCAAAACACCGCCAGCTGAAAGGTTGCCTGTTGCTTTAACTGTGGCACCAGAGACCTCGTTTGTTGCCGTAATATTGCGTCCGGCGCTGATGTCACTGTCAGCACGGACTGTAGCTCCTTTTACCTGTGCTCCCGCTGTAATATTCTGGGAAAAAATACCATTTAAACCACTCACATTTCCGCTGAATGTTCCTGTCTTACCATTAATGGTACCGACGCTGTTCAGATTATTTCCCCCCATGTCTATTGCTGTGTGCATTTTATTCAGGTCGGGGCGGCCATTAACCTGAAAACGGTACAACCTGTCGTTATCCTCCTGTGCACCAGATAACTCATCTGTTGAGAGGAGCACGACGATATGTCCATTTCCGGAAGTAGCTCCGTAGCTACTCAGCGGGATTTTCCAAGTCCGCAAGGCACCGGTGGCAGTTTTACCGTCATCGATGTATCCTCCGAATCCGGTTTTGATGTCCCTCGATATCAGCCTCAATGCTTTGGCCGGATATACACTTCCACCGCTTGATACCACCATTCCCTGCAACAATTCCGTGTTTTGCCCGTTTCTGACCAGGTACGTGTTCATACGCTGACCCTGGCTGTTTGTTTCGGTAAAACCGGACGGCAGAAAACCGGTATTTTTAAGCATGGCTGTGGTGATCACTGTCGGCGCGGTAGTGCTGGTTGCACTTAACAGCGTGGCATAGTTTCGCCCGACGTAGCCACGCGCAGCTGCTGCGTAGGTACTGATATGGGCTGCTTCAACCTGCCAGTTTTTCTCCTGTTGCCAGTCCTTGTATTTAGTGAGTCCAAAGACGGCCATTGCCATCACAACAAGGAGCGACAGAGCGACATCAAGATTTGCCCAGCCACGATCATGCTTTTTCATAGAATCGATATCCATACAGGTTGATACAGAAGAGTGAGCTGGAAAATACTCCCGCTAAGACAAAGCCAGGGTCCCAGCGGTCCCTCTTTTTTCCCCGATACATTCCAGGTTAGCAGCCAGAGAACAAAGGCTGCTGCTCCAAACAGAGTGACCAGTGCAGCATCTTTCCCACCCATCCAGGCAGTCAGGCCAGTTATCAGCCATAAATCCCCCTGACCCAGACGCTGAGTGCCCCGGTTTACCAGGACACTCAGTAGTGCCATCAGACTGACTGTTGCTGCGATCTCCGCCAGTTGTGTAGATATACTTTCAACTGAAACGTCTGATGCTGCTCCCCAGAGCAATCCCCCAAGTAACAGCCGTACTGTGAAGGTTCGTGGCAGATATCCACTGACTGCGTCTGTGCTCCCGGCCTGAAGAAGGAAGGCCATCATCACTATGGCAGCTGCCCGATCAGCAACAGGAACCGGTGCAAGGGCAGCGATCATACTGAAAGTAGCGAAGAACCAAATCCCTGCCGTCAAGGTTGTTTTCTGTTCCTTAACGTTTATCGGGTGCTCCTCCAGAAATTCGAGCACGCGGCACATCAGGACTCTGCCAATGATTGCGAACCCCAGTAGTAACGGCAGACTCCATGCTGTCGTCAGACTCGTAACTATGATGGTTCGCATATTCGCTTTCCTTTCACCTGTCGACAGACTCGAAGACCTTTCAGCTCCAGATAGAACCCCCAGATACGGTTGGCATATTGCTCACGGGTTTCGTGCCGATCCTTACGGAATCCAGCGTTGTAAGACCCGAGGCAATTCCAGGTCACACCACATACCTGAAAGTGGCTGGCCAGGATCCACGCCCCTATCTGAATGTTCAGACAGGGGCGCTTCAGCAGGTCTTCTGCCCCCTGGATGACACCCATCCGGACGAGCTTAGGAATATGGGTTGAGTTAATCTGCATCAACCCATAGTCCGTGCTGACCGGATTACCCTTTTTATCCCGGTTGGTGTTTGTGACCCATGGACGGAACGAAGACTCCCCTTTGGCCACTGCCTTAAGCAGCAGTGGCTCGATCTGGTATCGGGCACCGGCATTGTTAAAGCAGGCATCAAAAGTCGCAGGCGGGGAGTTCGTGCTGGCCATCAATGGGCCGGAGGAAAAGGACAGAATGAGCAGCGTCATTACCAGGCGGCAGGAGAGAATGCGTTCTCTCCGCATGTTGTCTCCTTAGCTGTTCATCGTGAAGATCAGCTTGTTGGTACCTGTGCTGCCATTGTCAGCTGTGCATTGCGCGCTGGCTTCTTCAGTTGTCACAACCCCATCACTGTGCGCCGTGGAGTTGACGGTGATCGCATCAGCAATTTTGGCGCGACTGAGTGCTGTGACGAGCGAGACGCAGGCACCCTGAGGAACCATTTCGTAGGTCAAAGAGAATCCATTTGAGAACCCGGAGACTGTGACAGGTGACAGTGTCACGGCTCCACCCCATCCATTATAAAGCGTGGCGGTGCCGGAAGAGGGGGTACCACGTACAGTCATACTTTTAGGCTGAAGTTTCATCTGGATAAGCGAGCCCATCATTTTGGCACCGGAAGTGAATGTGTATCCATCTCCTCCTTTCATCATGTTCTGGGTGCTTGTGATGAGCGACTGAATGTTCGACGACTCCTTACCTACGTTGACGTTATTTTTGAGGGCGAAGTATCCCGCCAGGACGATCCCGATGACGACCAGTACGATTAGCGCGATGCTGCCCTGCTCCAGGAAGCCCCAGCCGCGGTGTTGCGAAAGCGCCTTAGTTGGTTTGTATGGCTGAGAAGTTGGTTCAGAATTAAATTGCATGATGTTTCCTCATTTAAAAAGAGCCCGACGAGCTGTTAAGGGCATTAATATCCATAACGACAAGGACCAGAAGCAGAAGCATCAGGATCATTGCCAGGAACATGAGTCCGCGGATTACAACAGCGCGCTTTGCTACGCGCTCCAGGGTTTGTTCAAGCCAGCGCTGTCCGTAGTTAATGATGATTTCATCGTCTCCATCACCCTGCAAAAGGGAGAGGAAGTTGGCCGCTTCCTGCGACGGAAAATCGTAACCACAGTCCTTCAGGGCCAGTCCGAAATGTTTACCTTCACGCACATGTTCGGTAATCGCATCAATACGCACAGCAAGCCAGGGGGATGCCGTTTCCAGCAGGATCTCCAGCGCGTCTTTGGTTCTTACGCCGGACTGTAGCAGTGCACCGATATTCAACAGGAAGGTCGCGCCCTGAATATCCTTATAAACCGACCATGGCATCAGCCCGTCGAATATACGACGAAGCCTGTCAGGGCGATGCCAGCGCGGGAGTGACCAGACCGTCCAGATAATTAAAGCGGTGGCGGCGATGCCGGTTATCACTCCATACTCACTGAAATACACTGAGATCCCGTAAAGAAACCCTAGCGCCCCGGTCCAGTTCTCTGGCGGGCTGATTTCTGTCAGCGTAGGAAGTAGTTCGGCATTCAGTACATAGATGGAACTGGACAACATGATGGCAAAACCAATCGGATAGATGGCCATCTGCCATACAGCTGCGCGAATACGCTTACCCGCGTGGGTCAGGGCACAGGCGTATCTTAGTGAGCGTGGAAGTGACTCACTGCGTATGCCGGCGCTTATAACGGAAGCTTCTGCGGCAGGTAGCCACCGGGTGAGGGTGCGCTCCAGCGTTTTTTCGCCGCTATTTTCCCTTAACGCATCAATACAGTCGTCCGTCAGCTCAACGTAGGGATGCCAGTTCTGGCCGAAGTTCGTCCATGCATTGCGCATTTTCTCCAGTGAAGGCTTTAGTTTCTGTCGGTTTTCAATCAGAAACCGCAGCGCATCATAGAACTGAACACGATACTGACCGCTGAACGTCTTACGGACCAGGTTATATCGGAGTCGTTTCAGGAAGTGCATTTCACGCATCATCCACCTCCAGACGTTCATCTTCATCGAGTGGAATGATCCGGTTGGCCATCAGCGGGTCGACCAGCCCCTCGTTGATTTTATGCAGAACGTGGCGGACACGGCTGATCCCCTGCATGTTGTTTATCCAGAACTGGCGAGCCGCAACCTTGCCGTCAGTTTTCAGCAGCTTAAAAAGACGGTTATTGGTCTCGATAACCTCGGCAATGACGGTACGTCCCCTGATACCCTGACCGACTTTGCCACGCACCTGGCCGTTGATCTCCACTACCTGTGTGCATGCTTCACACCCGTCCGGGTTATGGAAATAGAGCCTGTCGGTCGAGCAGACGCCTTCAATATTGCAGTATTTCTCCAGCCAGTTCTTTTCCTCGTCACTTAAGGTGTTGACCTTATCCTGCCAGGATATACGGCATTCCGGACATAGTGTGGGTACCAGACGCTGACTGATTAATCCGATTAAAAGCTGGGCATCACACAACAGATTTTCGTTAACACCGAGCGTAACCATACGCTCCGGGATGCCGAGTGCTGAGTTTGTGTGCAGGGTTGTCATCACCAGGTGTCCGGTCTGGGCGGCATAAATGGTGGCCAGCATCGAGACAAGGTCACGCATTTCACCCTCCATAATGGCGTCCGGATCCAGTCGCAGCGCTGACGAGATAGCTTTTCCCCAGGCGATACGTACTGCTTCCTCATCTGATTTGTCGCAGATGATTGGCGTCTGAACAGCTCCCACGACCTGCCCCTCAAGTGGGTCTTCGATGGTCAGAAGGTGTTGCCCGGGGTTGGTATCCAGATATTCACGGCAGGCGGTACGGAGCGTGGTGGATTTACCGGAACCAGTTGGCCCCGAGAGGATGATCTTACCTTCAGGTCGGTCAATCATGCGTTTAAGCAGCTTGATTTGTTCGGGTAGATAACCCAGTTGCAGGAAGTCAGGTACGTTGTTACCGTCATCCGGAATAAGTCGCATAACCGCAATCAGCCCATCGCCAGTTGGGCGGTGACTGTAGCGGGCACCAAACAGACCTATTTTCCGCATCATTGCCGGGGAGAGTCGTGCATCCTGTTCCCGGTGTGGGTAGAAGCTGGTTTCTGACACATCCGACATCGAGAGAATACAGGTGGCACAGAGGGATATACCTTCCTCTCGCCGACGTTCATCCACCACATGCAAATAGCCGTGGACGCGCATTTTGACCTGGAAGAGTGAATCTGAAATGAGAAAGTGAATATCTGAGGAACCGAGCTTTTTGGCCACTGAAAAATAGTTCAGGATCCGTTGTTCACTTTGGCTGCTGTCTCCATCCAGGTCTGCCAGAGTTAATCCTGTCTTATCGCTGGCCTGAGGTTGAGCTTCCTGCTTTTTTCGCGCCTCTCGTAAGTCTGAGAGAGTGACAAACCGATGTTTGATCCCCGGATGTTTGTTCATTAAGTCCATCAGCGCGGCCTGTACACCTGGGTCGACTCGCTGGTTGGTATCAATGAGGATTTCTTTCCTGTCACCGTCATCAAACAGCAGAAGAGATTCTGCAGTAATAGCGCTCATGGTTAGTCCCCAAAGGCAAGCAGTGTGCCATCGCTGAGTGTGACTCCGGCTAAGGTAATGCTTTTGACTGTGCTCTCCATTCCTGGAATACGGCTTCCGGGTGATACGACCAATGACAGTCCTGATTGCAGTTGTAGTGTGGCGCGGAGGTTTTTATCGCGGCCGTTAATCTCCAGCACGACAGGGCGATTACTCACAGTAACCGGACGTGCAGGCTGGCCAGGCAGTGAAGTATCGCCGAAGGAGGCACCGGGAAGAGCGGTGGCAGGAGTGCCGACGCTGGATTGATTTTCCTCAAGCTGGCGCTGCAGTTGCGCGCCCTGAACTTCTGCCTGAAGAATGACGTTTCGGATATGCAGCTGTTCAAGCTGTCCCTTTGTCACACCGGGTATCACGTTCCCTGCTGGCGGTGATACCTGCTGGTTCGTGGACTGAGAGGCCTGAACGGGTAAAGGCCCGAATATTGGCAGCAGGAGCCAGAGTGTCGCCTGCCGAAGAAATTTACTTTGCTGACGCATAAATTTTACCTTCAGTGGTATAGCTGAACGCACTTCCGTTCAGCTCGAATGTTAAACGGGTAAGTCGGATACCAGTTTCATCCAGACCGTCGAATAAGATGATGGCGGGGAGGGGCGCGGAAAAACTAAACGCGTATTCCTGCCAGTCCTGCACAGGAGGCGGTTCTCCGTTCGACCCCGGCAGGACTGGAGGCATGGCTACATCGGTGATGTTGAGTGTGATTTGCTGACGCTGGAACCAGGATAGGATGCGGATGAGCTGCAATGAACTGTCAGGCACTGCTTCATCCCTGAGTGGTCTGTCCGGGGGCGGTAATGAAATTCGGGCTTCCCGCCCCCCCTCCTTAAGATTGAATACTGGCGTGACACCGAAGACTTCCTGACTGCGAGCGAGAAACCCCTCGACTGTGCCACCGGGCATAATCTGGTACAAAAGGGTTATACCGTCAGGAGAACAGGTCCCGGATGCCAGTTTCCAGCTCCCCAGAACATGTAGCGCCGGATCGGTCTTTCTCTGACAATCATCAATCAGAGCCTGGGCTGTTACCTCGCGTGCCCAGGGATGAGGCAAAACCTTAGGTTTTGCCTGACTGGCGAACATTGCGCGCGCCCTGGCCTGTATTTCTTCAGCGGTGAGTACCGGTTCCTCCGGTGGTGTGGCCGTCTGCCACCAGGCAATGGCGCCTGTGCTGAGCAGCAGTATCGCGCAAGCCAGTAACCAGCGCTGCCTCCGGAGTCCATCTACATGCACACGGCATTGCTGTCGCCTGCGTGCAGATAGTCCGGCAAAGAGGCTGTTAGCATCAAGGGGGTTTTCCACTGATGCCAGACAGACCCAGCCTTCTGGGGGCGGTTCGTTCATGCTCAGGAACAGTGTCAGCAGCCCCTGCATTTTGTCCGCACTCCCTGTTTTATCGGCAGTGACGGCAGGCACACCATTAATACTGGCCAGAAACACGAAGTCGGTACTACTCAACCGATAAATGCCGTATCCATTTCGTGTGCTGGCACAGAACGCGAGTGCCAGCGAAAAGAGCTGGTGACGGCGATGACGGACGGGCAATCTGCCACTCCCAGCGACTGATTGCCCTGTGTCCCGTTTATTGAACTGTCCTGTTGAGGTGTGGACGCCGATGCCGTCTGTTCTTCCGGAACGTGATTTTATTGGTTGAAATGGCGGCAGCCGAAATTTTTGTCTTTCCGTTGGCGCCCAGTCCATCCCCGCCAGCCAGTAACGGCTGCGGGATTTTCCATCCCGGATTGTAAACAGGTAATCCTCATCCTTCATTTCAGCCTCCGGAACTTTGCGGGAATGTCGGTGTGATCACGATGACCAGAGTGGTCCGTTCGTTTTTACCTGACTGACTTCCGCCCAGGAGCGGGTTCCCTGGCGTAAAGGTGCCGGATTTATTGACGGAGGTATTGTTCTGATCAAAACCAGTGAGGATCAGCGATTGCCCGGCCCGGAGATTTGCCTTCTGGCTCAGAGAGCGCAGTTTGGTATATGGCATCTCGATGTAAGAGTTCCCGTCTTTTGACGTGAAGTTACGGATGGTCGGTGGATCTGACAGGTTGAAGTTTACCTGTAGCTGAACGTTACCTGTTTCCTGAATCAACGGTAACAGGGTCATGTTGAAACCGGTGGTGATCATCCCAGGCGTCAGCGTTGTGGTGGCGCCGACATCGGTGGTTGTCGTTGTAGCCGACTGCGCTACATAGACCGTCTGATCTGCCATCTGAATAGGCACGGGCGTCAGGTTAGTCACGGTACTGGACTGAGAAGTGACGACGCTGACATCGCCCTGTTCTGACAATGCTTTCAGCAGAAGGCTGGAGCCAGCAAACTTCGCGGCATTACCAGTAGCGGTATCAAGAATGGACGCGCCGGCAGAAATACCACCAGTGAGATCCCCTGTCGCGTTGTTAAGCGTGGCGCCAGCAGAGTGCAGTGACTTGTACACCAGGTTCCAGTCAATCCGGAAATCTTCGTTTCGTGAGTTACCGACGCTCAGGACTTCAACATTCAGGGCTACCTGTCTGTTCATGATGAGATTTTGCTCGTTCACATAACGGGCCACAGCGGCCTGTACTGACGGCGTGTCTGTCACAATCAGTGATGAGCTGGAGGAGGACAGCCAGTAGCGACCTTTGTTCGGGGTCAGCATCGACTCCACAGCTTTTCGCAGATCAGCATACAAATCGTATTCCTGCCCCGTGGTTGTGCTCTGGGAGGTTGTGGATTCGCCGGAGGCGGAGTTATCTGTACCACTGGTGGCTCCCATACTGCTGGTCGTCCCTGAGCTGACGCTCGACGTGCTGGACGTTTTAGTGTTCAGCATGGCCAGCGAATAGGTCCGGGTTTCCATCAGATAGAACACGATAGTTCCATTATCCATTCGCCAGTAGAGACCGCTACGGCTGGCCATCAGATCCAGAAGTCCGCCCAGGTCTCCCTGCCACATCAGTCCGGTAAGGTTCAGGGGCTGGCTGGTTCCTCCAGTCGGCAAAGAAGTTACGCCCCCCAGACTGGCCAGTGGCGTCCGACCGCTGTCATCAGGTGGTGGTAGTGTGCCACTCATCTGGCGTGTGACGCCGGTACTGACGCTGCTCTGGCTGATATCAAGGGCGTCAGGAGTAAAAATAACGGGGGTTCCACACAGCGCGGTGATGCGTTGTGCCAGTTCCTGTAGCGTAATAGTATTTTTTGCCTGGGTGATATTACATGACGGAGCCTGGTGGTTCCGTTCACGAACGGCGACCGGGATAGGACTCGGATTAATCCACTGACGCTCCGTCCAGGTCAGTGGTTGTTGATGTTGTGTTCGCGGGAGCTGTGCCTGTGCGCGGGCTACCGTGGCGTCAGATTGTGCCTTAGTCTGCATTTTGTTGATTTCAGAGAAGGTACAACCTGCGAGCATGGCAAAGCAGGACGCCATCAGCAGGCGCCGCAAAAGGGTTTTCTTCATGGGGGAAATCCGGATTAGTTGAGGTAAACCACAGCGCCTTCAGGAACGCCCTGTGGAGCCGTGAGCCCGGTGGCCAGACCGGAAAGCCAGATTAACTGGCCGCTTCTCATGGTGCCGATGAGTGCCGAACCGCGACTCTGTGCCCGTAAGGCATCAACGAGTCCAGCTTGTTCCGGCATCCAGACCCACAATCTACTCTGAAGTAACCGGTACTGGATCCGGGCGTCGGGAGTAAAGGGAAGACCCAGCTGGTCAACTGGAACTGTGCCATTCGTTTGGCCAGTTTTGTAACGCCAGTCGTTAACGCGGTTGGCGATAGTCAGGATCTGGGAGGCATAAAGCTGGCCGCTCTGCGTCTGTATTGCAGTCCGGCTGGTCTGATTTTGTTGCGAATCTATATCACCGACAATCAGGAAAAATATCATGCTGATTGCCAGTATGACCCAGCCCATCACCGACCTGCCGGAGTGTCTGTGACAGATACCACGCACTGCATGCGGGAAGCTTCAGCATAAAGCGGTTTCTGTGCTGAACGGTAAAGGTCGAACATCTGACCGAGCATGGTTTCAAATGAGCCGCGGAAGGTCAGTGGTGCGTCAAGCCGATAATCCGTCACGGATACTGGCCAGATAACCGTCCAGTGCGATGATGCGCCTGATTCACAGCGGGTATCCTGCGCCCATTTCATCAACATTTCCCGAAGAGTCGTTCCCGATGGCGCCAGCCAGGTTTTACCCTGAACCACAGGTGCGACTGGTTCCCCGGTGGCTGGTTGTGCTTTAACTACCGCTGTTGGTGCCTTCATCGGTTTTGTTGTTACAGAGGATGTGCTGGTTTTAACCGCTGCCGTCGGTATGGGTTGGGTCACCTCCGGTCCGCTGAACGGATTTCTCGGCGCGCCAGACGCCTGTGGCGGCGCAGGGAGGTTTCCAGTGGACAGTGCAGGGACGGTCATCTGAGTGGTTTGCCCCTTTCGCTGCAATGTGACGGCATGACGATCCCAGTCCAGCTGACCCTGGATGGATTGCTCTGTCAGCAGACGGTTGAGCACCCTGGTCCACTGGTCATTGGTGTCGACCGAGACGATACGGGTATTCAGTACAGGTCGCAGGGCATTCTCATAGTTCAGCGTCCAGCCAGTCGGAATGATGCGCCTGACCCACTGTTCGAAAGTGAGGTTACGCACCTGTGATAATGACAGAACGGCAACGGGACCTGGTGTGCCGGTAAATGTGAGTGCCGGCAGCGCTGGATTCATGATGGGGCTCACTGAGCTGACTTGTTTTGCGGAGGAGGCCATCATTGTTGGTTGCGGCAGCGGGGAGGTCTGCGATGTTACCGCTACAGATGTCGGCTGGCGTACGGGAACGGGAGTGGCCGCCGGAGGCGCAATTCGCCGCTGTGTCTGTGTAATGATATCGGCACTATCGCTGATCTGGCCGTCGACAAACACGAGCGCAGGTGTGTCAGGAGCAATGTTACGGTTATTAAATCCCGCGCAACTGCTTAACAGCGACGGTATTAACAGGGGCAGGGCAAGTTTTTTCATGATGATCCCCGGGGTTATTCGGTGGGGTGAACGGTAATACGTGGAAAAGCACAGTTCGCGTCAAAACCGATACCGCTGATCAGAACATCGTCTCCGCGCGCTATCAGAATTTTTTGCTGTTGAGTTATGTAATTTTGCGAGGGCAGGTCTATCCCTTCCTCGGCTGAGCCAGCTGAGAGTTTTGATAATTCGGGATGGCAGGCGTGTCGTACCGCCAGTGAAACGAGTTGTTTGTCATCCCCTGCATCGCTGACGACAGCCCTGACCGTGGTTCCATAAGAGAGAGTGCGGTATTCCTTACTGACGATTTTCCCATCTTCCGTAGTGACCGAATTTACATAGCGTACGCTGTCTGAGTTGTCGAAAGTAACAGGTTGGCTGAGCGGCGCATCCATCCTGAGAGAAACCACTTTTTGGACAGAGGCTGGTTTGCCGTGAGTAATGTCAATACGCTGATCGGGCTGTGAGGATGAGCAGGCGCTCAGGATAAGCGGCAATACGGCAAGGGTAATATGTTTCATGTTTTTTACTCCGGAGTTAGTTGTTAGTGAAATACAGGTATGAAAGGGAGCAGGAAGTGACGAGTCGGGACGGTTATGTTTTTTGAGAGATGATAATGAGGCGGTTCGTTTCGTCATTGAGGGGAAGAGCAACACTGAGCTTCTGTCCACCTTTTAATCTGAGAAGTTGTCGGAAGTTGATAGCGTAACGGGAATATTCATTTTTTGAGCTGCCAGTGGTCCGGGAAAGCTCTACGGTCATCTGCATTAATGCAGAGTCTGCGGAAAGAGCCGGCGTTATCACTAATGAGAGATCATCCACGACATTTTCTTTCTTCTTCTCCCCTGTCGTTGCGTGTTGTTGAGCGGAGTAATTTGAAACAGAGAAAAGTAATGCCTTGTTGTTGGTTGTGACTCCTGACATATCGTAGAGCAGTCTGACGTCCCCTTTAGCGACCAGTTCCGTGAGTTCGTCTCCCAGTGAAGCGCTGACCGGTCTTAAAGATATTTTTGCACCTGGCTGTTCAAGCAATTCCTTTAGTTCAGGCGTTACGGGAGTGGAAAGCTCGTAAATACTGGCTCTGACAGGAATGTATGCAGTTTCGTTTTTCTTATACTGCCCGATTTCATTACGGTGATGAGCCTGGTTTGAAGTAGTAGCTCCGTTGCAGCCATATAACGCCAGCAGGGAACATAGCACGCCCAATGTATGCGTTTTCATGATTAAGCCTCGGCAAAAAGATTAATGAAGGTCAGGGCGCCATACATCTCCGTAGCGGACGCCTTCACGGGCACCCCATGCTGACTCCGGCAGTGTGTGATGTCCGATATAGAGTGTGCGAAGAGTGGCTTTGGGTAGTGAGATATCGCGGCCACGGACAACAGAGAAACGATCGAGATAGAAAGACTTTTCTACCTCATCATCTTCATTTTTTTTCAGGAGGAGTTGAAGCGTGACGGGGGAAGCCATTGAGCCTGTCGCGGTAAATGCTTCTTCCATACGGGTGAACTGTAGGATGTGGTTCTTACGATTTCGCTGGCGTTCCATGATTTCAGTTACAACCTGCTCAGGCCAGGGGCAAAGGCAGTGCTTCCAGCCAAGGCCGAGAAGTGAATTAAGAACTGCCCGAAAACGAAACAGATCACAGTTCCCGGTTGAAACAGCGTTGGTCCAGAGCGCAGTCAGGACGTCATCAATGGGACGATTTCGTTCGTTTTCGAGCAACTGCCGGATAGTCATAAACTCGCTACCCATCCCTTTGAATGTTGGTATTCTTCGTGCTCCGCTTAGCCATTCTGTGATGAATCTACGTTTGCCACGCTCTGAGGTTATGTGATGGTTTTCGACTGCCGTACGTAAGGCTACGAGAATGCACCACAAGAGATGGCTGACCTGTTCCTGGGTGGATTGCATGGTTTGTCTCTCTCTGGTTCCGGTTTCTGGCAATGACGTCTGTACCTTCATTCCGCCAGAATGAAAGAAGCCTGAAAGCAGGCTGGCTACAGGAACAGAGGGTGTTCATTGGGCAGGGCCAGCCCAGACGTCATTGCCGGAAAACGGTGAAAAAAAGCCCCCGTGAACGGGGGAAACTAAAGGGATGGTGTAAAACTGGTTTGAACCAGCTTAAGAGGCTCGGTTAAGTACATTTTAAAATCCCCACGCATCAGCATGGGTGATCATATCGAACAGCATTGCAGTCCGGGATATGGGATGATCCGTTTTATCTAACTGCGTAAGGCGTTTGTATTGGCTTTTTGTCAGCCAGATATCTGATGCCGCTTCGAGTTCAGCTCTTGCAGCAGGGTGATGAGTCGGGTCGGGGTATTTCTTCATTAATGCTTCGACTACCCTTGTATTCACAGGGGCAATTTTACTGCCGAATTTCACAAAGTCGCAGAATGCAGAGTGCGCCCGAATCATATCTATTTTCTGTGATTCGAAATCTGCCTTAAGGAAGAAATATCCTGGGAAAACGGCCGAGATCCTTTTTCTGAAAACATGCGGGGCATCCGCACGCCGTATTTGCGTTAAGGATAAAGGTGTCCATGGAGTTATTCTCCTGTCGTGTAGCCAGTCGAATAAGTTCTCGCGGTTTTTGCCCCCGGTAATATAGAGAGCAAGATACCATTGTTGGTTACATACAGTCTCAATATTCATTTTTGAACGCTTCGCGCAGAATTGATCCATGAAAGGATAATTCAAGTTCAATGGGGTCGAACATACTCAACCATGAAGGCGAAACAGTCTTACTAACAAACACTTAAGTTTGCATGCTGTAGTTCGAGCGCCTTCATGGCTCAGGATGCTCTTGTAGGTTAGTCCCTTAAGTAAAATTGGCGGCAATACTTAAGGAACTGTGCGTATTTTTGTTTCTCTGTATAATGAAGTAAAGTGTAAATAGGCTGAATCCTAAAAATGCACCCTCAAGGGTGCATTTTTTGATTAATTTGTGATCATCAATGAAATCATGAAAAAGTATGAGCGTGACAATATAACTGCACGCATTGCATCGTTACTTTTTAAGTTCAGAGCTTTAGTACTTCGCTTCAGATGCGAGCGGACTGTCTCAACAGAAATATTGCAAATGTCAGCGATTGTCTCATATGCATTACCGTGAGCATACAGAGTAACGATTTCTAACTGTTTTCTGGAAAGCTCAGGAAATACGCTATGCAGGGCGTTAATAGTGTTTTCATTAATCATCGTTAAGTCCCCTAGCAAATCTATACGTAGTAAATTTACGCGCAATATGCATCCCCTTTAATGGGGAGAAACCCCATGGACCTTGTCGCGACATGTGGTATGGGCGAAGGATTTCTGATGAGGGTGAGCTTTAGCAGCTAGGCCTATAAAGGCATGTTCATTTGCTAAGGGGGATATAGAAATTTTTGATAGGTTCTTGCACATCATAGATGAAGCTCCCGTGTAGATACTATGTCGGCTACCAAGGAGTTCTCACGCTCTGGTGGCAGCCCAGGCAGGGGTGAGAAACCGGCCTACACGGTACCGGCCAACCTTACGGTTGCCCTACCTGAACCGCCATTACGAAGATGTGCTGGTTCAGTACACAAAAAAACACGCTTGTGCGTGTCTATGTGCACGTGTAGATACGGGTTCTCACGCCCGATCACAGGATTTACTGTGACCTTTGAAGACTACTGTCTGCTTAGTGATGAGTCAACTAGATACGCATCAGGAGCAGCTCTGAATAGTCGAAACCGAGGCTTTAAAAAACGAGGGGGAACATATGCATCCCAGTTATTCTTTTTGCAAAAGTCTAATAGTTCGGCTCCAGACGAGGTCCCGGTTTTCTGCAGGCATCGGCTGATTCTGTGTTCTACCGCTTTAAGAGAGGTTCCTAATATTCGAGACATCATTTTCCTGCTGTATTTTAGAGAGATTAAGAAGATGGCCTCCCATTCAGCATTTGTGAATATCTCAGACGGTACCCTGTATACCAACGATTTGGGAACGTCTCCCGATAGCAAGCTGTCTGGCCCAAAAATATCAACAGGCCTAACTTGAAGCATCGTTCCTGAGCAGATCCCGTCATCGTCGTAATAGGGTCTAGATTCGAAGCATAGGGCATGTATGGAGTTGCTCTCACCTATTGGATGCGTAACGATTGAAGAAAACTTATCTTCATGTTCCATAACGAGTTCCTCCTGCTTATGTATTCGTTGTGAGAGGTAAGCTAAGGAGGTAGGGAGCTGGTCCAACGTTTTTCCTACAATCGGATAATCGTTGGGGAGTTTTAATAATCGAAGAAAAGCTTGGTTTACCGCTACATACTGCAGATTGCCGTTCTTGATTGTCATCGGTTCTCTGCTGTTGGATATCAGGTTTAAAACCTGGGGAGCGAGTTGGAATTTTTTTTTGAAGAAACGAGTTTAGACATCATCCACTAAGAGCCGTATGTATTTGAAATTTAGAGATATATTCTGTGTGTTGATGTACTATATCATGTAAGGCGACACTTAACTGGATTTGATCTGCGATCATAATATTAGTTAATGATGCTTTTAAGTGTCTGATTGTATGCTACGATACAATAATTCGTAGGTGCTATCTGTAAATCAGGAGGAGTTATGGCACATCCGATACATTGCACGAAAGTCGCTGGTATCACGGAGTTCAAAAGGGATCCGTTAGGGACTGTCGAGTCAGCAGAGGGTGATGCTATTGCTATTCTGAACCGTAGCGCGCCGGCATTTTATCTTGTACCACTTGAGCTGTTCGAAAGCTTAAAACGAGACGCAGAAGCGCATCGCTCCAGAGGTGATGTTTGATCCTGCTGCCGGATAGATCCTAAAAATTGATCCTGCATTGTTGTGGTGATAAAGTCGGAGAACTTATTGTTCTAAATGAATTTATTAGGTTGTCACGCCGAAGAAGGTGGCAGGTTCTGGGTGGTTAGTTAGCAAAGCCCAGAAAAGCAAAAACCCCGATAATCTTAGATACTTGGCGGCATCGCGAGATTAACGGGGTCCTTAACAAATCATGCAGAAGTTGTTGCTTCTGTATGGGAGTATAACCCGTGCGCGAAAAAAGACAAGAGATTCCGTACTTACTCCTTCTGTGCAACATAAGCGCAGGAAGTGGTGAGTAAGCAGAATTCCGAAACCACTACACTTTACCGTCAGGTAAAAAATCCGAATCCAGTTTTCATTCCTGAAAAGGGAAAGAAAACCCTTCCGTTCTGTGAAAAAATTCGCGAGAAAGCTGTTGGCTTCACTGAGCGTGCAGAGTTCCAGGCACTGGTTGCTATGCTGATCGCCCGTGGTGAGCGCAAAAAGCGCCCGCCAGTGTTACGCATACGGGCACTGGAAGCATCCGTACAGGCAATGTGTCACTATTTTAATCCCCTTGCTAATCGCGTTGGTTCATCGCTCACTACCATGAGCATTCGCTGCGGACTGGCCACAGAAAAAAAACGTCTGTCGATCACCCGTCTGACGGGTGCCCTGAAGTTTCTCGCTCAGCTGAACCTCATTACCTATAACACCGAATACGATAAAGAAATTGGCTGTAATATCCCCACAGACATCACTTTCACACCGTTGATGTGGCAGGTGCTTGGGGTGTCTGAAGAAGCCGTTGCTGCTGCGCGCCGCAGCCGTATTGAGTGGGAAAATAAGCAGCGTGAGAAGAAAGGGCTTCCTCGCGCCGGTGCTGATGAACTTATCAGTGCGGCCTGGTCATTCGTTCGTGAACGCTTCCGTCAGTACCACAAGTCACGCTATGAACACGGCATGAAACGTCACAGGGCGCGTAAGGACGCTCCGCGAACGCGCAAAGAGATCGAGCTGCTGGTTCGCCAGCAAATCCAAAAAGAAATCAGGAAAGGCCGCTTCTTCGGTAATCTTGATGCGGTTCGGGCAGAGATAGAACGCCGTGTCTCGGAGCGAATGAAGCTTTCGCGTGGCCATTACGCACGACTTGGTGATGCATTGCTGGTCACAACCTAACGCCAGCTAATACGCTGCCTTTTTGAATCTGGTGCCCTGGCATCGGTTTACGCCTGCCCACTTTTCGGCTTTTATTGGCGTGTTAACCTTCTTCAGCCCCTGTTTCAGGCCCCCGTCGGGGACCTGAATGACAAACATGTCCTGCTGATGCCGGGTTTTCTAAACTTAACCAAAATTCTTCTTTTATTGCCCGCATATTTCTGTGACCGAACGCCCAATATTTCACCGCTTTTTGGTTTTCATCCAGTTATCCACATAAACCACAAGAGGCTAAAGTGATAAGCTACTGAATGGATGCTTTTTAAACCACAATAAGGAATTTCTACAAACCGCGATGATCCTTTTAAACTTCTGATCTCCTATCTTTTAAACTTCAGTCATTACTTACATTTAAAAATAAAACCTATTCGCCACCTGTCCTGTGGACATGTGTATAACGCCCGCCCTTGCAGCGGACAAAGTCCGCGCCGGTTCGGTTCAGGCGCTTTGCGCCTAGAGTTAGCACCCGCCAAAAATGGCGGGCAGGGTGCAGAACGTTACAACAGCAACAATCGACCACTTACTCCTAGGATCCTCAGCTCCCCACAAAAAACCCACCACTGAAAAGCGCCGCCGCCCGGGCCGAAGGCCCGGAACAACATCGCTTTTAATGATGGATGTTGTAACTAGAACCCGAGCCGCTTTAATTCACACCTGCGGCAGACCCTGTGCAACACGCCCGTAAGCGGTCCTAACGGCCCGCTAACGCGGAGATACGCCCCGACTGCGGCGAAGCCTTGTCGTGACCACTCCGACGGCGCACATCATTTCCTGTGCCGCCTGTCTGCGGGTTATGGCTTAGCAGGGCGAAGTGATGGATTGGTGGAACCTATCAGAACTGATACCGGCTGCGCCGGGCTACGGCGCCATTTACGGAGGTGCAGTATTCAGCGACAGAGGGCGCCTTCATGCGCCTTCGGCGCATTTATTGAATGCCTGCGCGCTGCTCGGCATTTTCACACCAGAATCTGGTAGCTGCGTTACCGGCTTTGCCGGGCGACGGCGCCACTGGCCTTCATTTTAATAGTTAACATTCGCTGGCGCCTCCATGTAGCCAGGCGGCATACTGCTCCTACATTTAAGAACAATGTGATCCTCCTACTCAATAAGGTCTGACTGAAGGTGCCGGCAATGCAGCTTTTTCACGGAACCAGACAGCGTTTTGATAAGTTTGATGTGGCATACAAAGGAACTGGTGAGTCCGGAAACATCGCTGCCTGCTGGTTTACGGATAATTTTAAAGGAGCCAGCAATCATGCGTTATTCAAAAACAGAAATCCCGGACTGCCACTGGTTTGCCGGTGTGAACTGAACACCGGGGCGATTATCGCTAATCACCGGTTGCCGCTCGCAGAGCAGCCCGATATCGCGGCACGTCTGAGAGATGGACTTCCAGTCAGCATCAGTAGCCAACTCAGTAAAGGCTGGGACTGGCATGCCCTGCGCGAGCCTCAATACAGCACTTACAAAGGGAGTATGCTTTATGTGGGTGACAGGCATGTAGATTCAGATGAAATGATCCGCCTTTACCTGAATTGTGGTATCCAGGGCGTTTATGACTGGGAAGGTATATTTACGGACAGCTATCTTCACGGTACAACTACCGTGATATTTGATACCAGTGCAGTGGCTATTATTGACAAAATCGAGTACGGATCTGACGACTGGCATAGCTGGCTGAGTGAATACCGGGAGAAGAATTGTGTTCTGGAAAGGGAACAGAAAGTACAGCAGGCTCACCACGGCTAAGAATAATTTTGAACATCTGCTGTCGGTTGCGTCTTCTCTGCCGGTCCAGGCTTTGCCGGATTTAATTCGCGCTATGGTCCGCCCTTTGCAGAGTGATTTCCTGCTCGCGGTGGCAGAAGAAGGAACCGATGCCCGTCCGGATTTGACACCCGGGGAATTTTTCTTTAATGCCATCACAGAGGTTCAGGACTATAGCAGTATGAAGGCGGGAGAAGTTAATCCAGAAGATTACCCGCTTTCTCTGGCCTCCGATATGGTTCTTCCCTGGCCGTGGAGTCTTTCCCGTTATATCGATAATGTGTCCCGGATTGGTACGGCAAAAGGAAGAGTATGGCAGCAGGATCGTACTAACCATTATGTTGAACTCTGGCTGCCCTGGCGCATTGGTTTTGTTCGGGGAGGTAATCACTCCATCACGGCCGGTATTCTGGCGGGTGAAGGAACGTTAATCCCTGAACACGTGTGGGATATGTCTTTTCTTTTTGAGCGAATAAGTACCGACGGGCTCTACTGGTATGTTGACGGTAAGAAAACTGAAGACGTGAAGTCCTGGCGTGCAGCTGCAATATTTGAGGCAGGCAGGCTAATGACTTCTCGTCCTGACGACAGATAAGGAATATGTAATGGATATCGCGCTTTTTCCCGGTCAGAGCCGGCGCCAGTGGGCTGATACAATGATCAATCTGGAAGCCCGAAAGCTTGTTAATACCGCAAATACCGTCGCGGCCATGCACCTCAGTGATTCACTGACCCGTCTGAAATTTGTGGATGAAATCAGACAGGTTGTCATGCAACAGTTTGACGCGGCAAGGAGAGCAAGAAATGATGAAGAGTGCATTTCCTGCCTGAAGAACCTCAGGGCTGAAAATGAGTTTCTACTTGAACAGTCGCGTATGCTGAAAACCGGTTATGCCCGGATCTACGCTGAAATACAGTACGTAACAGAGCAGAATAAAATTGTCGGATACTTCATATCCGGCATTAAGGTCGTTCTGGCCGGGGTACAGGCTGTGTTTGGCGGTGTTATGATCGCCACCATGACACCAGCTGGAATGCTTGCCGGTGCCGTTCTGGTCGGTGATGCCCTTAATACGGTATCACGGGAAGCAGCCCGTCAGCTCCTGAATGAACCTGCTTCAGAGGGGATCCTGGCGGACGGCGCCATGTCCGTAGCGGAGTTTATGGGTTTCAGCCGCGATGTCGGGCTGGGGATTTTTAATGCAACCACGCTTGCAGCCAGCGTTTATGGTGTGTTTGGTCTGACCGGGAAAGCTGAGGCCTGGCGTCTTTTCCGTTATCTTCCCGGAGACTATTACCGCAAGGTGGAAACCATGTCTCCGGGCAAACTGACGATGAAGGTTCTGGGATGGGGGGTCAGTGCAAAGGTGGTACTGGAACTCCTTACCCGTGATGACCGGAGTCGCTGATATGTGATCTCATCAGCTTCCATGATTTATAGCCAAGTCTGACCGGCATCACCAGAAGCAACACAATCAGCAGAAAGACGACGGCAACCACGCAGGAGATAACATGGCTGGCGCTGCCAAAAATCGCGGTGAGCAGGGTGATGATGACCATCCCGCCGGAGATCCAGGCTACCGACAGGAAATAGCCGGCCAGATCCTTCAGCACCTTTTCCAGCGAGTCCCCCGTCGCCTGGTGACGTTTGATTCTCGCTATTTCCTTACTGGTAAATCCTGCCGCGATAAGTTCCTGGTTGTTCTCTGTCATTCACGTCTCCTTTAACCTGATAAAAAGAATACACTATTTAGACGTCCCGTTCCTTCCTGCTTTTGCCTTCCCTGTCCGGATCGTTGTGCCGTTGCCGTTAAACAATCCATGCTTCCCATTTTTCCTATACTTACCCTTTAACGGCAGGAAACGCTTATGTGTGGACGTTTTTCTCAGTCACAGACCCGCGCTGAATACCTGGCTTATCTGGCCGGTGAGGTTGATGCCGGGTTTTCTGCAGTACCGGAGCCTATCGGACGCTACAACGTGGCGCCGGGGACCCGGGTACTGTTGCTCAGTGAAAGCAATGATCAGCTGCAGCTCGAACCTGTTCTGTGGGGGTATTCCCCAGAGTGGTGGCACAAAGCGCCCCTGATTAATGCCCGTGTTGAAACCGCAGCTGAGGGACGTATGTTTCGTCCGCTGTGGGAACGCTGCCGCGCCGTTGTGTTTGCTGACGGGTGGTATGAATGGGTACGTCAGAGGAACAAAAAACAGCCGTATTTCATTTACCGCAGGGACGGTCAGCCCGTATTCATGGCTGCCATTGGCGCACGACCGTTTGGTCTGAGGGATGACGGGGAAGGCTTTGTTATTGTCACGGCAGCAGCGGACAAGGGGCTTATCGATATCCACGATCGTCGTCCTCTGGTGCTGACGCCGGATGCCGCGCGCGAATGGCTACGCGAAAGTCTCAGTGGTGACGAGGCGGGCAGGACGGCCAAACAGGGGGCGGTGCCTGCTGAGGCATTCACCTGGCATCCAGTTTCCCCTGCGGTCGGCAACGTGCGGAATCAGGGGGCGTCGCTAATTGAACCTCTCTCGTGATGCTTGCTTCGCCAGCGCCAGGGTTCTGTCTGTCCAGGGACTGACCAGAGACCTGTAGCCTGACGACGGGCTTCGTCTTCCAGTGTTGCGTAGTCGCTCCGGACAGGTTTTCCGTGATACCGATATGCCCAGGCCAGTCCCTTACGGATCTGTTCGGCATTCACATCCTTCGCGCCAAGCCACACCGTGCCAAGCAGCCGGCCGTAACGATCCTCATCCTCGCCAGTGACGGTAACGATGCGCTGTGTCACCATCGATGAGAGTTCCTGTCTGGAACGCTGGCCAAAGGGTTGGTTCTTTTCAGGCGCATCGATACCGGCAAGACGAACACGCTTCAGCTGGTTCCCCTCACCAAGAATCTCAACGGTATCCCCGTCGAGCACACGAACAATCCTGCCGTTAATATCCGCACTTACCGGATAAGTCACGATGAGCAAACTAATTATGTACAGTGTCCGAAACATGTCTATATCTCTGGTTTTTTTATATATTGAGTGTCTCATTTTGAGACGGCAAAGTATATCTCGATGACGTGAATAGTGGATGTGTCTTATAGAGAAGGACTGGTGCGTTAAAAAGGGCACAATGTGCCCTTTAAGTTACCATCAGATATTATAAGTACACCATATTCACTTTAATGGATTACCAAATTCATTTAGGTACAGCTGACCGAATTTATAGGAAGCATAGTCGGTAAGATGTCCCACGTCACGATAGACAGTTACGCCATCAATATTTGTAATGCATTTACCACTAATGCACTGTATTGATTTAGGATCAATAAAGGTCAGCGTTGGGAACTCAGCC
This sequence comes from Serratia sp. KG1D, assembly GCF_037150675.1. Taxonomy (NCBI): domain Bacteria; kingdom Pseudomonadati; phylum Pseudomonadota; class Gammaproteobacteria; order Enterobacterales; family Yersiniaceae; genus Serratia; species Serratia sp. KG1D. Next base: position 64,633 of record NZ_JBAGIH010000008.1, on the reverse strand, counting down.
TTCATTTTACTCATCAGTTGCGTGACTTTTTCCCCGTTGGTATTTGCCGGGTTTTGCATATCACATTCATTGATGTCAAATGGGCGTCGATGAATAACATGCTGATTTATACAGTTTTGATAGTTGCGTGGCATGTTCGCAATGGTGAACATGATTATTGGCTTTGAACCAGAATCTATGATAGTACGTATGGCTGTACGTAACGCCATTTCGTATCGACTGGCTGAGAGTGCCTCACTTCGCTCATCCTCATCTTTAGTGATTAACTGGGCAGAAAAATAATTTGACCACACATGCCCTAAAATAACATAGTCATAGTGATTTGATTTTATATTATCATAATATTTCTCAGCGTTATCATGACATTCTTCATATTTGACGCCTTTATATTTCCACCAGTCATACTGATAAATTCCCGGTAATGCCAGGCACGAAGACGTGGTGAGGGAGTACATTTTTATGCCAGCATTCTTAGCCAAGACATCATAAAAACCCCAGAAATGGTTAGCATTTGAATCGCCAATCAGAAAGGCTTTCTTCGAACCTTCATGGTCGCCGAACTGACAGTCCGTAAGGTCCTGGCTTCCACTAAGGCAGCCATCCCTCGATGCGGCATTCTCGGAAGCGGAATTCAACAGCTGTAACGAGTGATTGTATTCATCGCTGAAGCGCTGTGGCAAACCATTCGTTTTCACGGTTAATGTGTAAAGGCCCGTGCAGACCGTAAGGGGGAGCAATACAAGCAGGATCATACTCTTTGCAAATGACAGCTTAACCCGGCGGAAGCGCTCTTCAATACCGTGATAGGTAAGCACTGCCAGTCCTGCAGTTATCACCAGCGCAATGCACAGTGTCTTGCCGGACAGAGTGATCTCAAGATAATTGAACGCTGCAAATATGGGCCAGTGCCAGAGGTACAGAGAATAAGAAATTTTACCTGTGTAGTTTATCGGTGCTAATTGTAAAGTTCGATTTACGAATGTGTTCTGGTTTATCAGTAATATTGCTGAGGCAAGGCAAACAAGCAGTGTCCAGCTATTTGGATATGCCTCAACTGGTATGCTTAAACCTGAAGTACAGATAAGTACAGCGATAGCTACTACTGCCAGAGGATTAGTTATCCATCTGTTGGTTATCTGAATTCTGTCCTTTAATAAAGCTACGCTTCCACCAATCAGAAACTCAAAAGCGCGCATATTTAATGAGTAGTAATGCTGACTGGACGAGTACAGGCTGATAAGAATAACAATTATTGTTGCAGTTAAGGTAAGTAACAACCAGCCATAAAGGAACGGTTTATACGCAAATTTTCTTTTAAATTTACTGACAAGTAGTGTCAAAATGGTCGCGAAAAGCGCAAAGAAAAAATACCACTGCCATTCAATTGCTAAAGACCATGTATGCAAAAGCAGGAAGTAATCAGAGTCAGGAGATGCGTATGCTGCACTAAGCTTATCAAAATACTGGTTTGATAAGAAAAGAGTGGTGTATTTGGCACTTTTTGCGAATGCGGTGTAATCGTCAGGAATGTAGCAGTATGTCGCTACAATGATGGCGCCGAGAATTGTCACCAGCAGTGCAGGCTGCAATCGCCATAATCTGCCTTTTATAAAATTAGTTAGTGAGAATGTTCCTCTTTCAATTTCACTGATGACTTTTCCGGTAATCAGGAATCCTGATATGGTGAAAAATATATCAACACCAATAAAGCCCGAAGGGAAGTACGATAATCCTGCATGGAATAATATAACAAGCAGGACAGCGGCAGCGCGGAGACCGTCTATGTCTTGCCGGTAATTTTGTACTGCATAGCTTTTAGTATGATTATCTAAAACTAAATCCATTTTATAATGGCACCTTACATTTACATATTTATGGTTATTAAGATTGTGGTCAGTCTATCGGGAAGCAGAGCACGCAATATTTCCCTGATATCTTATGATATCGTTTCTCAGCTACGTATACCAAAAATAAGTCGTGAGTGTTTGTCTTACGTCTTGCCTGGATGCTTATTTACATACGTCGTTAACAAGTAACTGAGTGGCATAGCTGATATTGAGGCCAGTCATATTCGTGTTGAGCGCATTTATCATGTCTGCACTGGTATAAATGACGCTGCCCTTCAGGATTCCCTGGTAACCTTTTGACGTCACCACAACAAGCTGTTCCGGGGTACAGAGCGCCTCCCTTCCTGCATACAGATCTGAATCGACGGCACGCAGGTACACCGGAGAGGCGGCCACCACAAACCGATCGTCAGGCCTCGACTGCATCAGCGTCCTCAGGGAAGCATACCGTCGTTCAGCAGGCGGGCAAGCTGTCAGGCTTTCCCATAGTCTGCTGTGACTAAACGGCATCGAGGAGAACGTTGCCTCATAAGGGACCACCGGGTCTGATACGTGCAGCAGCCCCAGACCCGCTGAAATCACCCACAGCTCTGCGCCGGTACGTTTTGCAGCCGCAGCAGCCCTGCTCCAGTGCTGGCCCGTATACAGTTCACCTGCTGTTATGGCAGCGCCGTCGTTCCGCGCCCTGGCCAGCCTTTCCAGCCAGACTTCATAAGCATTTCCGGCGTCGTGTTCATATGGAAAGACGGTTTGACCGGCTGTTATGGTTTTGCGGCGCGTGCAGGTGACGATGAGATTGACGTTGCCTGTGCTCATGACGGCATCCCCGCGCTGTCGTCGTTCCAGACGATAACCGTGGCCAGATGGTCCGCCACCTCCTGCCCCGTGTAACCGGCCAGGATCGTCAGCGCCCTGGAGCCTGCGTCACGGGAGAGCGGACTCCGGAACCCGAATCCGTCCGTCATCAGGAGCCACTGCAGACGGTCAGTCCAGCGCTCGCCGGGTTTACGGACCGGCGAAAACACAATCTCCGTCAGTTGTTCGCGGTTGCAGTACAGCTGTCGCCGTTCCAGCTCATCCAGCAGGCTGTTCAGTTCGCGCCGGTCAGCGTCTTCCTGACTCATCTGAGCCCAGCGGATGCGGTGCAGCCGCAGCTCCTGTGCCTGTCCCGACGTGAATCCGGCCCTGGCCAGCAGGGTGTCCAGAGCGGCGCCGGAATCTTCTTCATACCCGGCAGCCGTGAGCGGGAACGCCTCCGGGCTTTCGCGCAGAACGTGCAGCAGCCGCGCCGGTGCCGGCAGCGACCGGAGGGCTTCCTCAGGGCTCACCACGGCAAGGCGAATATCCTCAGTCAGACCGGTGATCCCCTGTGCCTGAAGCGCGGCGTCCAGCTGGCGGTACCAGGTGCCGGTCAGGTCTTCCGGCTCGGTACCGTTCAGCGTGCCCGCCTCCGGCGTGGTGCTCTCATTGATCTGCATCCGGACCGCAATACCCGCCCCGTGGCAGGCCTGGAGCCACTGCGCCACCTGAAGGGGATCGCCCGTCATACGCGTCACCTGCCCGGCCGTGTTCCACAGCTGGAGACAGGTGGTCCCGTCGAGGCGGATGACGTAGTCGCCCCGGCACGCCAGGTGCCAGATGCCGTCCAGCTCCACCGGCCGGTCGTGAGCCTCGTCTGCCTGGCCGGGCGGGATCAGGGGCAGAACCCGGACCGTTGTCGCGCGCTGCTCCGCCAGGACGCGCGCCTGTTCGTCAGCGAGAAGCGGGGCGGCCAGCGCACGGCCGGCGTCCGTCAGCTCGACGGCCAGCTGCAGGTTCGGGGCTCGCAGGGTGCGCAGCCAGCCCGCAGCTTCCATGCGCCGGCAGGAGGCGCGGAGATTCGGCCCGTACACCGGGGCGTCCCCGCCCTGCTCCAGCACCCGCTCAATATCCCGCGTGGCCACCGGTCCCGGACGTTTCGCACCGAGGGCGGCCAGCACAATCAGCACCCGCCGCTGTAGCGGCGATGGGCGGCGGTGTTTCTCAGCGGCCATCGGCAGGCGGCTCTTGGTTTTCGAGGATCAGTCCGGCCAGAAGCCGAAGCTGTCTGCGATCCTCCTCACAGTCGCGCCCCGGCGCCCTCATTGATAATGCCAGTGAATACCAGAGCGCAATGGCGCCGCTGCAACTCCCCCTGTCAAAGGCAGCCGTGGTGGAAGAGTCATCCCGGGAAGAACTGCTGTGCCGGCTGAGCACGCGAAGGATGCTTTTGATTTCGTCAAGCAATTCGTCATAGGTAAGATTCAGTGTCGGCCCGGTACTGGACATGCTGCGCTCCTGGAATAATGAGTAACAGATTGCGATAAAATCATATCACGTATGATTCATTTGATATTAAGTTAATATCATATCAGAAGTGATTTCATGAATAATGATAAATATCACACTTAGTATGATTTTATGTGAGTGATTAAATATCATATCCTTTGCGTGTTTCCCGCCGCGCAGATCCGGTTTCTGGCTAAATCGGATAACAGGGAGACGAACTTTGCACGAAGGGCATCGGGTGACATTTTCCAGAGAAAAAAAGGTCACTACCGCTTATTATTCATAAAATTTCTTATGGAACACGCAGGATATCTATGTTTGGAAAACTTCTAAAAAGTCTCTCATGGCAGGTGAGAGCTGAACTCCGACGGAGCCTGAAGTCGAACCGGGATTACAAAAAACTACGCTGGAACCCGGTGGAGAGAATACTTGTTTCCTGCTCCACCCATTACGTCCGGGCTATGCTAATTCTATGGTCCGCAGCCTTCGGGGCTGTTGGCGTGGTCGAATATTTTCGCCCTGTATTGCAACCTTTCGCTGTGCAGCATTTTAAGGGCATTACCAAGCTTTCAGACTGGATGTCTAATTTACTGGGTAGCCAGTTGACTATAATCGGTATTGTTTTTCCGCTGGTTGTGGGGCTTATAAGTGTTTTGTTTCAAAAGAAATCAGCAAGGATCCATATTCAGTCCGCGTATCAACTTCATTCCGGATATATGTTTGCGGGCCTGAGTGGTCTTTTACTGGCTGCATTTATCGTGTTGGGCGGTATGACGTTATCTATAGGTGACGGATATCTTAATACTTCTTTCGCCGTAACAGCTTTTGTGTGGATGCTTTTCAATATTACTCTGTCTATCTGGTTCTTCGTCTCGAGTCTGAATGTCCTGGATGAGAGCAAGCGCGATCGACTAATGAATAAGTTTTTTTTGTCTCAGATAGTGGATGACTATATTCAAAAAGCATATATTCTTGCTTGGCTCCGATATCCGGGGGTAAATATAGGTGAGGATTACCTCGGTAATATTAAAACACTGCCTTACTCAATCTCAGAGAAAGACGACATGCTTCATGTCAAATCTAATATCAGTAAAGGTGATGTTGTTATAGATATTTATATAAGGCCACTTTTATTTCTGCTAAGAAGGCTAGAGGCGGTAGATGGGCAGGATGCGGAAATTATCATTTTGCCCTCCTTTGGTGTTCGTTCTGGTGAACTAACTTTATTGTCATCGAGAAATGTCAAGCCTGTTTCAGGATTGTGGCGGTGGTTATTTAGCCGTTGTATTGTAACAGGGCGCCCTAAGAACAAAAGGGATCTGGATGATATTACTTTTGATTTCTTTGGTGAGGCTTACGATGCGCTTAACGATAAAAATATTAGCGTCTTCAGAACAGGGATTGAACGATTAACAGATACCTATACCTCTATCAAAAGAAGTTATAACTACGGGGTTGATAAAAATTATCTGGATGAAGTAAAAGAATCAGGTTTTAGCCATACTTTCAGCGATTCATTCCATTATGAATTGAGAAAGTTTTTTCGTGAATCCGTAAAATCAACGGAATATTCAGGCGAATATTTCCGTGAATCGATGGCCATTCCATTGCATGTGTACAGAAAAACACAGAGCACTCATTTTACCGATTTCAGACAATTTTTACTCTCGCTTTTCAGAGTATGGCATGTGTTAAACGAGTGGAAAGCAGGACAGGGTGTCACCCTCTCGGCCAGCCAAGAGCAAACTCATCAAGAACTTGTACGCCATTTTATTGGCCTGTGGGAGGGCTGGAGTATGAGCTCGATCATTGGCAAACCAGGGAGCGAAGATTCTACTGGGCGCCTGATGTATCATCTGCATAACACCGCCAGGCTGCTTATTCCGTCAGTGGTTGCAGATAATGCTTCTTCCGTACGATATGCTCACGACGTTCTCTGTCTCTGGTTAAACCAGAGCCGGTTTCCACGGCACTGGGAGGAAGAGTACCACTGGCACAGTTTCTTCCTGACTCCGGATTATCTGTCTCTGGATGAAACAGACTCGCAGTGGGCAATGTTACTCAGGGGGCGTCCACATAATAAAGATGCGGCCTTATCCATTATGTTTGCTAATGCCTTGTCTGATTTACGCCTGTTAATGGCAGGTTATCTCATTGCGCATTTTGAACCCCAAGAAAAGATAGATTTAGCTGATCTTGTTAACCATATCATTACGTCTGAATTATATGAAGAAAGAGACACTCATGATACCCTGACACCTGCGTTCAGACGTTCTGTCGATATCATTGATATGATACTGAGAATTGAGCACTGTAATCTTCATGCGAATACAAACTGGTACAGCGGGCTATCAGAAACCATTGAGGTTATGAACTCATATAATGAAAAACCTTACATTCCTGGGCGTATGTATACAGGAGTATATGAAGATTTTGGGAGTCTCTACGGGGCGTTTGCCTTGCTGGCTATCAAGCTCGCAAGGCCTGCGGAACAGGTTACACAGCGCGTTAATGAAGCTCTTGCGGGAGGGTTGTTTTCCTACTTCAGTAAAGACAGAATAATTTCTGTTCTTGAACGACTGAAACGAGACCCTTCAGTTCCTTATGAAGGCTATATCATTGCAGAAGCGGATTATGCAACGAATGTGGTTTTCTTTAATGATGTTCTGGATAAATACATTGATGTTTTCAGTCGTAGTAAAGTGGCAGATATCGTTGCTGCTGAAGTAGATCTTGAACGTCTCAGGAATACCGACACTCGTCTGACAAAAGAAATTCCTGGGGCATTGTCTGAAGAGACTCTGCTTAACTACTTCACTTTTTCTCAAAATTCAGAATGCGATCGCAACTGGCTGGTGAGATACATTCCTGTGAGTGTTCCCAAAGATTATGTTGCCAGAGAACTTAATAGTAATTTCTACGGAGATTTTCCGTCTGTATCAGATGTAAGGACAAATATTTACCACAGACTGCATAATTTACTGTGGCAATCACAGGCTAAATTAACGATGGAGGTCAAAAACCTCGAAACACTGTTAATGAAAGTCGCGCAACGGTCCGCCGATCAGCAGAATTACATACTGGTGAGCTACGGTTCCCGCTTTAGCGAAGAACTGAGGGAACTGGTTTATCAGCCGGAAAGGCATGACGCGTTTAGCATACAGGTTGATGTGTCAGCCAGAGGTAGCCGCACTCTGCCCTTCAGGATCAATAACTGTCTTATTTACCTTGTCCTCAATTCCGAACAGGAATTTTCGGTTATGGTCAGCGCGGAATCCTTCGGTGAACTCAGGCTGTTCAGGTACCCGGATGGAACCCTTTTTAACACCTTCTACAGCAGTAGTGACAATCCACTTGAAGGCGTGATGACAACGCTCTGGGAAATGGAGATGGAAATCACTGGTCCACTGGTGGCCCGGTTTGAACATCGCTGAGCAAAATTAAGGTGACCCCGGATGGGGTCGCTGTTAAATTGCTTTGTTGTTAATAATTAATTCAAATTGCGATACTTATAGCAATAATCCACTCATAACAACAATTCACTGTTTTTTGTGCTTATTCTGCAATAATCGTTCTCTTCCACTCCTGAGATCCGAAAACTCATTGTTCCGGATCTCCGCACACCGCCCCGGCCCGCTGCGGCGAATAAACACAATATGTGCCACTCCGTCAGCTGAGATTTCTTCTATATGTTGTGTTTATCCCCTGCCCCGTGACCGGCCGCTCAGCACCGTAAAAGGGCGGTGTGGTTATTTCCCCGCCGTGGTACACTTCCGGAAAGTTGTGATACGCCAGAAAGTCGGATCTGCCGGAAACGGCCATCCGGTAATTTAATGGCGTGTCTATATGTCTGCTTATTATCAGCCTGAAAATGATGACGGCAGGGGAAAATCATCCGGGTGACAGACGCAGGGTTGTGCGCAGTGGATTATGCTGCGCGTCATCATTACTCTGAGTGACTATTTACAGGAAAAGGATTTTGTATGGCATCAGCTGCGCGTAAGAAGATCACCCTCATTGAAATGCACGCGGCACTTATCGCCCTGGGTTATGAAAAATTATGGTGGCGTGCTCCGGTACCGAAAGGACGTAAACAGGGGGTGTGTCAGATTGTGACCTGGGACGATTATGTTGTGGCCCGGAATGATCTCGATGTTTACACCAAAGGCTGGGATGTTACGGATAAGGCTGCGGTAGTCTTTCCGCGACCGCCAGGAAGCGAGCCATCACATTTCGATGATGAACTGGATAACGATGCTCTGATTCATTATTGCACGCTCTACGGTTAATACCTCCTTTGGCCATGAACTGATAATGCCCGGCGGGATACCTCATTAAAGGAAAGACTATGTGTGATTTATGCAGGGCGGACGGGAATTACTTCCATACGCCGGAATGCGTGTATGACCAGCTGGTCAGCGAGTACCCCGTGATGTGGCTGCGGGACTCGACCCGGATCGGCGCCTGCTACACCCTCCGCGAACTGCTGTCGCCGGAAGGGATGGTGCTGGCCATACAGAACGCACCTCCCGTGACGGGATGGCGGCTGCGCATGCGGTATAACGAGGCCATAGATGAAGAGATCGACCCGCAGCGCGGGGACTGTACCGAGCTGGCCTCCAGGGCTGACGCCCTGCTGGCCTTTGAGCCGTTCCGTGAAGACGCTGCGTCAGTATGACCGGCGGGATTTTTCAGTAAGGGAGCAAATATGGCTGACTGGTTTATCGCGACCGAAGGCGTGAAGGTGGTGAAGGACAGCGCCAGCCTGTGGCCGCAGATCATTACGGCGGTTTCATCTGCAGGTGCTGCATTCGGTGGTGTGTGGTACGGGCAGCGGCTGATAACCCAGCGGGAGAAGGAAGCAGCAGCGACAAAGCGAGAATCTGAGCTTTATTTTATTTCCACTCAGCTGGTATTTCGCCTCGAACGATTTGCCCAGGGATGCGCGGAGGTGGTTAATGATGAAGGGTTTGAAGATGATAAAGGGTACACACGTACTGGTATTAGCGCTGAGCCATTCTCAACAGAGGATATTGACGGTGACTGGCGGGTACTACCCAGCAGGATTCTTTACCGTATTCGTGAACTGTCAGTGCTGATCCCAGAAGCCAGCCGTTATATCAGTATTGTCAGTGACTATGATAATCCTCCCGACTGGCAGATGACCTTTAAAGAACGCCGTTATCAGTATTCACGTCTGGGTCTGCGTGCCATGATACTGGCCAGGCGACTGAGGCGACTTAATGCCATGCCTTCATCACACCTTGATAATAACAGCCCCTGGTCAGTACAGAACGTCTTATGGGCTGAGTGGCGAAAACAACGAAAGTCCAGAGCACGACAAGCTCGTGAGGTTCCTGACTATGATTTGTAAGGAAATTAGGGTGATACCAAGATATATGAACGGACCATGCGCAAACGAAGCCGCCAATGACATTATTTCCCTGCTGAAACTGTGTCAGCAATTGCAGTCTGAAAAGGACGGCAGGGAACGTCCTGCGCCCGGGACATATTCCCGCGATGAGGATGCGTTTGCCGATTGTATCCGTACAGCGTGCGGACATGCCCAGCAGCTGCGCCGGCTGCTGCCGGTGATGACGACGCTGAGCGCCATCGGCGCCGGGATGGAACGCCGGGGTGAAATCAGTCTGCTCCCGGGCGAAGATTACGCGCAGAAAGCACTGGCACGACTTACAGAGCAATACCTGTCCGGCAGGGACAACAAGCAATGATGCCGGCAATACCCGGCCAGGGTGTCTCATTTTCGGCCGCGCAGCTGCCGGTGGCCATCGACTACCCTGCCGCACTGGCCCTGCGCCAGATGGCCCTCGTTCAGGACGAACTGCCGAAATATCTGCTGGCGCCGGAAGTGAGCGCCCTGCTCCACTATGTGCCTGATCTGCACCGCAAGATGCTGCTGGCCACCCTCTGGAACACCGGCGCCCGTATTAACGAGGCGCTGGCGCTGACCCGGAGTGATTTTTCCCTGGTGCCACCCTACCCTTTCGTGCAGCTGGCCACACTCAAACAAAGGACTGAAAAAGCCGCCAGAACGGCAGGCCGGGCACCCGCCGGCAGTCAGGCTCACCGGCTGGTACCGCTTTCCGATGCGAGCTATGTCAGCCAGCTGGAAATGATGGTGGCCACGCTGAAAATACCTCTTGAACGACGTAACAAGCGAAGCGGCAGAACCGAGAAGGCGCGCATCTGGGAAATTACCGACCGGACGGTCCGCACCTGGCTCAGCGAAGCGGTTGAAGCAGCAGCGGCTGACGGGGTGACGTTCTCCGTGCCGGTGACACCGCACACATTCCGCCACAGCTATGCCATGCACATGCTGTATGCCGGTATTCCTCTCAAGGTGCTTCAGAGTTTAATGGGGCATAAGAGCATCAGCTCGACGGAGGTGTACACGAAAGTGTTTGCGCTGGATGTGGCGGCGCGTCACCGCGTGCAGTTCCAGATGCCGGAGACTGAAGCTGTGTCATTACTTAAAGGAACCATTTAACTTCTCTGTAAGCTATGAGGACCTGCATGATATTGGAAAGGCCGCTAATGCGGCCTAAGTCATACTTCACACATCATACTTATGATGTAATATCGTTCTTACTCGCCAGTTTTCTGAAAGTAAAGTTCAAGGGCTTCTCTGACTATTGCACTGACGTTTTTAGGATCTTTCCCGTTACGCTTGTTCCGCAGTGCTATATCTTCGACCTTCACTAACATAGACTCCCCTAATGAGATTGTCGTGCGGCACTGTTTTTCAGGTTCCGGTTTTTCTGGTGCTCCGTAGGGTTTATCGGCAAGGCGCTGCGCGAGGGCTTCAGCTTGTTCTGCTGTGACACCTGTTCTGCTTGTCGCTTGCTGGCTCGGCTTTTTAACCATTATGCGAATACCTCTTTCATTAGCTGCATAATTTCTGCTTTAGCCGCTTCATTATTCGTTTCTACGACACCCGTTCCATTGCTCATGCAATCTCGATAGACCTTGCGGAAACAGATTACTGTTTGCAGCGTTTCAATAGTTGGAAACTCTTCAAGGTATTCCAGAAACTCCTTCCGCTCATTTCCTCTTAGCACTGGGTTTGTTGTGGCCATGCTTTGTAAGCAATAGACCTTCAGTTCAGGGTTGAGATCACGCATAGCTTCAATCTGCTGAGCAAGTTCCGTCAATGTATCAAGGTCGGGCTGTGAGCATTGTAATGGTGCAATGATCTGATGTGCGACTACTCCACTAGTAATGAACTCTCTTGAGTTTCTGCCTGCCACATCCACGATTACATGATCATACTTTTCGTCTAATGCTCGAAGGGTTTGTGTCAGATTATCGAATTTTTCGATGAGCGTGAAAGTTGGCTCTATCCCCGATGCTTCACGCTCAGCATGGTGCTTAGCGGCCGTCCGTTGTAAGTCTCCATTTAACAGGCATACGTCTTGGCCCTCATGGGCTAGAGCTATTGCTAAGTTTGATGCCGTTGTAGTTTTACCTGAACCGCCTTTGTTTCCACCTACGACAGTAATCATTTCTGCCTCATAAATATGATGTGTGAAGTATGATTTATTTTGTCACATACGTAGTTATAGTCAACAACTGTAATCAAAAATATGAAGTATGAAGTGTGAGATATGATTTATTTTTTAATAAATCATAAATATTACTTGTGTTTTAATATTTCATACTTATGATTTAATACTCAATCTGAGTGCTTAGGCACTTAAGTTCAATCATTTTTCTCAATTTGAGTATTAAGGGGTTCAGGATGAAAGTGTATTGTGATGATGGTTCTACAACTGTAAAACTTGCATGGCTCCACAATAAGAAACTTTATAAGTCATTGTCATCTAACTCTTTTCGTCAGGGTTGGAAGGTGGAAGGTATGGGCGTACGTCAGACCTTCAACTATGAGCTTGAAGGTAAAAAATACACCTATGACGAAGTCAGCAATGAATCCATTCTTACTACTCATATTGAGTATCAATATACCGATGTAAACGTTCTGGCGGTTCACCATGCACTTCTGAACAGCGGGCTGAAACCTCAGCCTGTCTCACTGACTGTTACTTTGCCTATCAGTGAGTTCTACACAAGGGATTGTCAGAAGAATGAGCTGAATATTCAGAGGAAAATCGACAACCTGATGCGTCCAGTCAAGTTGAACAAAGGCGAGGTGTTTACCATCGAGCACGTCGAAGTCATGCCAGAATCCTTGCCTGCCGTATTTGAACGTCTGGTGAAAGACAATGTAGGGCAGTTCGAAAAGTCTCTGGTGATTGACCTCGGAGGTACAACTCTCGACGTTGGCGTTATCGTTGGCCAGTTCGACTCTGTCAGCGCGATACACGGAAATTCTGATATCGGCGTATCGCTGGTAACGAACGCTGCACTCACGGCGTTAAAAATGGCTTCCAGCAACACGAGTGCTATGGTCGCCGATGAACTTATCAAACAGCGTACAAACGCTGACTTCGTCCGGCAGGTTATCAACGACGAAAGCAAGACGGCACTGGTGTTGGATACCATCGATAGCGCGATCGCTACACTGGGTGCCCAGGTTGTCGATGACTTGGCTGGGTTTAGGGACGTTAACCGCGTTTATATTGTTGGTGGCGGTGCGCCACTGATCGAGGATGCTGTTAAAGCAGCATGGCAACATCTGGGCTCGAAGGTTGTCATGATGGATTCACCGCAAACATCACTCGTAGAAGCCATCGCTGCATTTAAAGGGGAATAGGACTGTGAGCGAGGAACGGAAGAAGTTTACTGTTTATCTTCATCCGGACCAGGTGGCGGACAATGTGTCTTTAGACATTATTGATTCTGTCCCACGGAACGATAGAGGAGATTTATATAGGAGAGCGCTTATTTCCGGCTTAGCACTTCACCACCTCGACCCGCGGCTTCCTGGCTTACTTGCGCTGTTGTTGGATAAGAGTTTCACGGCGGATAGCCTGGTAGGTTTAATCAGTCAGACAACGGGATGGAAGCCATCCCAGGCCAATATCCGTGATGTGCTTGCAGAACTGGGCGCAGGAAATTTTGATTCTGCAATCAAGCCTGAAATTGCTGAAGATGATGAGCAGCGTCGACTGGAAGAGGCCCGGGTCAAAATGAAAGGCCTCTTCTGATACTCAAATTGAGGCTTTGGGGATATCGGACCACCTGGTCGTGTATGCCGGAGAAAGCATCTCTCTTTTCATTTGCCATTCTGGTGCAATTCCGCGGCCAGCAAACCATACCCTCCCGAGCCCTGAATGGTTTATGCCATCCAGGGCTTTCATAAGCTCCTCGCTTCGTTCCTGCGGCTTAACGTCATCGAAAAGATTTAACTGTGCTACTCCCGTAGGGGTGAAGTCATTCAGCATTACGCCAGCCTTTGCATATCTATGCCCGTCGATCCAGATACGATCCAGGGCCTTTACTGAGGCGTTAATGATGTCCCGGGTGTCACGGGTAGGCACAAGAAGTTTTTCACTGGCCACGTTGCTGTAATACGCTTCGTTGACTGCGAAAGGGGAGGTTTTGATAAAGACCGATATGTGCCGGCAGAACTGATGCTCTCCCCGCAGTTTTTCAGCCGCGCGTTCGGCATACTGGCAGATAGCCTGCCGCAACGCTTCGTAAGTGATGATGCGCTCCCCGAATGATCGGCTGCAGACAATCTGCTGCTTCGCGGGCGGTACATCTTCAAGAGATATACAGGCCTCACCGTTCAGCTCGCGTACGGTTCGCTCCAGCACTACGGTAAAGTTTTTGCGTACAAAGGCAGGATTCATGCGCGCCAGCTGTAGCGCAGTCGTCACGCCGTATGTATTCAGCTTTTTGCCTATGCGGCGACCAACCCCCCAGATTTCCTCTACTGGCTGCAGTGAGAGCAGTTTCTCCGTCCTACGAAGATTGTCAGTAGTCAGGGCCAGCACGCCCCCAAATTGCGGCCACTCTTTTGAAGCCCATTGCGCTGATTTTGCTAAAGTTTTTGTTGGCCCCATCCCAACGCCAATTGTCAGTCCGGTTCCTCTTAGGACGTGCTCGCGCAGCTGCCGGCCGAAATCTTCAAAGTCGGTACAGCCATCGATGCCGCGAATGTCCAGGAACATCTCGTCGATGCTGTACTGCTCTACGCGGGGCGCCAGTTCTTCCAGATGTGCCATGACCCGGTTGCTCAGACTCGCGTAAAGCTCATAATTGCTGGAAAACGTAAGCACTTTCTCCGGGAACTGCATTGTCTTCAGCTGGAACCAGGGAATCCCCATTTTGATCCCAAGCTGTTTCGCTTCCTTCGATCTGGCTATTACACAACCATCATTATTGCTAAGAACGACCACCGGTTTATCACGTAAGTCAGGACGAAAGACCTTCTCACAACTCGCATAGAAGCTGTTCACATCTGCCAGGGCGAACATCAGTCATGTCCCCGGGTTTTATGTACAAAGGCAGTTACGACACCGAAAATTTGTAGCTGCTCAGGTTCTGGCCATAGAGTAGGGTAGGCTGGATTCATTGCCTGTAACCCTGGTCTCGGTTTCAACAATAATCGCTTAACAGTAAATTCACCTTCAATCTCAGCTATAACGATATCGCCGTGGTGTGCATTTTCGGCTTTATCAACAATCATCAGATCGCCAGAATGTAGCCCAATATCAGTCATGGAATTACCAATAGCTCGCACAAAATATGTCGAACTGGGTCGGGATATACAGTAATCGTTGAGGTCAAGTTCGGCTTCGACATAGTCCTGCGCCGGGGACGGGAACCCCGCCGGGCATCCCTCGCTATAAAGAGGGATTGGGATAATTTCCGGCTCGCAATCGACACGCAATAATTCAAACATAGGCACCTCCGAACTGTATTTATATACAGTATTATTGCTTTATTGAGTGTACTTTCAAGTTTTTGCTTTGCCCATTTTTTAACTCTATGTTGCCTAAAGAAGTTCCCCGCCGTGCCTTTACTTTAGCCCGATCGCTTCAGATGCAAGGGTTCGCTCCGCCGCCATCCTCGCCCGGTCGCAGATTTTTACGCCTGATGCCATTCTTCCCGTCGTTCTCCCGCTCAATATTCGCGGGAGAACCGTCCAGAACGTCATCGCTGTTTATCTGCGCTGCGGCCTCCGGTGTCGCCCCTGCATCTTCCGCTCGAAGTCGGGCTGTCGTGTCGGCACGGTGCAACTGGGTGCCGGATGCTTAGGACACAGCCATGTTCAGACTGACCTGTATTGAACTCAACAACGGCGAGTTTGCCGTGTATATCAACAACCATTATCTGTGGAGTGAGGATGCCTGCGGAGAACGACTTTACCTGGGGGAGGTGCTGGAGCAGCTTTCCCTGATGCCGGGTGTGGAAACCTGCACTATTCAAGAGGCAGTTCCGGAGGACGAAGAGTGGAACTGGAATGACATTGCCGATCGTGTGCTGCCGTCGCTATCTGCCTGCCGCGAGGGAGTAACCGTGGCAGATCTCATCGCACGGCTACAGCAGTATCCGCAGGATGCGCTGTGTATGGGAACGTTCTGGCTGGCTGATGACTTTATGTCCCTCAATGACAGCCTGACAGAGGGGGAGATTGCTGAAGCCATGCGTGTCTGTTACCACAGCCATGATGCCTGCATCGGTTTTAACTGGGACACATTGCAGTTCGCTATCGACCACGTAAAGGGGGGCTAACGGAAAAAAGGACGCCTCCGGTCGGTGGCGTCCCAAAACATACCAGGCTTATGATCCTACAAAGTGGTGTACTGACACGCACTTATGGTCATTCTGTCATACACGGGAGGCTACTTCAGCTACCAGAATCAGTACCAAAGGATGTCGGTGCCCTCCGCCTTTCTGCCGCCAGCCGGCGGCGTGTTCAACGCCGTGCCTTCACGCTAACCCGGCCGCTGCGGTCGCAAGGGTTCACGTTGTCTCCGTCCTCACCCGTTCGCACCTTTCACGGAGCATTCAGCCCGTGAAAGGCTTGCGCTGCGGCTTGCGGCGTCGCCCCTGCGCCCTCCGCTCAGAGCCGGGTTTTTGTGGCGGCACGGCGCAACAGGGTGCCGCATATCAGAGAGGAGTGTGTCTATGTCCCGTTATATCCTGGGTGACTGCGTGCAGGTGATGTCCCGTTTTCCGGCACGTGCCGTTGATTTTATTCTTACCGATCCCCCGTATCTGGTTGGCTTTAAGGACCGTACCGGTCGCACTCTGGCCGGGGACAATTCGTCGGAATGGCTTCAGCCAGCGTGCCACGAAATGTACCGCGTACTCAAAAACGACAGTCTGATGGTGAGCTTTTACGCATGGAACCGCGCAGATCTGTTTCTCAATGCGTGGAAATCGGCCGGGTTCCGCGTTGTTGGCCATATCGTTTTTGCGAAGAGTTATGCCTCCAAATCAACGTTCGTGGGCTACACCCATGAGAACGCTTACCTGCTCGCGAAGGGGCGACCGCAAACCCCGGACCGCCCCATCCCGGACGTGATCCCCTGGAAATACACGGGCAACAGACACCATCCGACGGAGAAGCCGGTGCAGAGCCTGCGGCCACTGATTGAATCGCTCACGCGTCCGGGGGCCATTGTCCTTGACCCGTTCGCCGGTAGCGGCTCCACCTGCGTGGCCGCCGCCGAAGCCAGCCGCCGCTATATCGGGATCGAGATGCTTGAGCAGTACCACGCCGCCGGCGTTCGCCGTCTGGCACAGGTTGAACGGGCGAGAAGGATGCCGGCGGCCAATGACGGTACGTTTTACCCTGATTATCCGGAGGCGGCATGAACTACCCGGGCCTTGAATCCCTGCGCGCGGACGTGGCCGAGCTCAGCAATGCCATGTGTGACGTGCGGATGCTGCTGAACCGCCTCGAATCTCAGCACCGGCACGACGCGGCAACGCTGGCTGAACGTATGGCCGCCCAGACCCTGCGCCGGATCAACACCCTGCTTCTGGAAGCCTACCGCGAAGCCCTAGTGCTGGACGAAACCTTTCAGGGCTGACTGACCCTGCCGGGCTGATGCCCGGCCTGTAACCACTTACGAAAGAGATAAAAAAATGTACGGAACCCGCAAAGAACTTTGTGTACAGCTTGAAACCATGTTCACGTCTGACGAACCCCTGGTCCTGCTGGTCTGGACGGAAGAGGGGATTAGCGTGGCCTGCCGTGAAACCCAGCCAGAACCGGACGAGGCTGAAATCCGGGCGGTGATGAAGGCGCTTGGTGAAATGAAAATGACGCAATACCGCCAGGAGGGGGTAAATAATCTGACTGTCAGCGATCTCCTGACCCATCAGCGGGAAGCGGCAAACCGTCAGGTGAGTGTACCGGCAGCTTTACTTGCACGCGTCCTGCGCGACTATGAGTGTGAGCTGGAGCATCGCGCCGGAATGGCCTGGGAGGCCGGGCGGCCTGAACCCGATTCCGTAAAGGAAGCAAGGAATGACGTCTACGCACTGAAAGACGCGCAGGTAGCCTGAGAACGGCCGGGGGAGCGTCCCCGGCAACCGGTGACAATTCACAGCGAAAGAGGATGTCGTTAACTCCGCTTTTTATGCCGCGCTGGCGCGGCGGATGTGAGCGCCGTGCCTTCACTTTAGCCCGAACGCTGCAAATGCAAGGGTTCGCTCCGCCGCCATCCTCGCCCGGTCGCAGTGATTTAATGCTTCATGCCGTTCTTCCCGTCGTTCTCCCGCTCAATATTCGCGGGAGAACCGTCCAGACCGTCATCGCTGTTTATCTGCGCTGCGGCCTCCGGTGTCGCCCCTGCATTTTCCGCTCGATGTCGGGCTGTCGTGTCGGCACGGCGAAGACGTCGCCGCATTCAGAAGAGGAGAATATCATGACCATTGCTTACCGCTTTATGCACCGTCATACCCGAAACACGCTCGTAGCCCGCGGCTGGCCAGCCAACATGGATATCGATACAAGCCTGAATTACTCCAGAGGAGAAGGCGTTGCGTTCTATGGCCAGCTCGATGCTTTACAGTTGCAGCGTCTGTTACCTGAGATTGCACTGCGTGGTTTGATGTCCGATCAGGCAATGAAGGTGCTGCTGTCATTACTGGCAGGAAGTGAACTGATTGTCCGCCTTTATCGTAATTCGCTGGGGCATCGTAAGGCTCATGCCGGAACCATTTCGCTTGAATATGATAATTGCCCTGAGGCTATGTCCACGAAACATATCCTCTGTCTGCTGAAAGCCCTGCGTGACGAGATTAACCACGTCTGTAGCTGCGTGGCATCCGCCGGATACCGCCTGATGGAAGCCTTGCGCCCCGCCGCTGAACCGCTGGTATTTACCCGCCGAACCCGTAATTTCCTCCTGACAGTAACGGAAGTGGAGCAGGTGCAGGATGATGCGCAGTGGGATAATGAGACGCTCGACGCGCGTCTTAAAGCGGTACTCGACGGGAAGGAAACCTTTCGCCGTCTGCAAATCCGTCTGGAATGCAATGGCCGTACAGTCGGGCAGACCCACGTGCCTTATGCCCTTCGTCACCCTGACAGCCCATCCCGCGACTGGTTTGACAGACACTGGCTGCGGGATGTGGTCAGCAGCGCACGAACCGAGATTGACGCGATGATGAAATCCTTCTCCGGCATCCGGATTGCCGCCTGATTTTGGGCGGGGCAATGCGCCCCGCCTTATTGCGAAAAGGATGTCGCACGCTCCGCTTTACCGGCGCCCCCTCCACGATGTTACGGGGACGCAGGTGAAAACGTCCGTGCGGTCTGCGGCTAACGCCGTGCCTTCACTTTAGCCCGATCGCTTCAGATGCAAGGGTTCGCTCCGCCGCCATCCTCGCCCGGTCGCAGATTTTTACGCCTGATGCCGTTCTTCCCGTCGTTCTCCCGCTCAATATTCGCGGGAGAACCGTCCAGACCGTCATCGCTGTTTATCTGCGCTGCGGCCTCCGGTGTCGCCCCTGCATCTTCCGCTCGAAGTCGGGCTGTCGTATCGGCACGGCGTAAGCCGGAACTCAGACGACACAGACACTGGAGGAGTTTTATGAACACTACCACCCCGGCGATTTATGTAGGTACATACCACAAATACAACTGCGGTAGCCTCTACGGTAAATGGTTTGACCTCACCGACTTTGATGATAAAGCAGAGTTTCTGGAAGCCTGCAACGAGCTGCACGCCAATGAATCCGACCCGGAACTCATGTTCCAGGACTGGGAAGGGATCCCGTCAGCATTTGCATCCGAATCTTCCGTTGACTGGAATTTCATTGAAGCCTACAAGCGCGCAGTAGAAGACGGTATGGATGCTGCATTTATTGCCTGGGTGGAATACTCCGGAGAGTGTGATTATGACGCCTTCGAGGATGCTTATTGCGGAGAAGCTGAGAGCGAAGAGGGCTACGCCTGGACTATGGCAGAAGAGTGCGGCCTTCTCAATGACATTCCGGAATCGCTGCGTTGCTATTTCGATATGGGAGCCTGGGCGCGGGATTTGTTCCTGGATGGTCTGGTATTTCTGGATGGCTACGTGTTCAACGGTTGATGTCAGAGGCGGGGCAGGACCCCGCCACAAAGGAGAATAAAAATGAAACTTGATCCACAGACCCGTGACATCCTGCGTCAGTACAAAAATATTATTAACGCCCGTCGACGTGAAAATGGTCAACGGGAATTAAGAACGGAGCAGGTGATCGACGAAATATGCTATTACATGACCTGCCAGCGTGCGGTGTATATCGGCGGTCATTTCATTTTGCAGGGTGGAAAAGGTAACTGATAACCTGGCAGGCGGTATCATCCGCCTGTTAGCCCGCGCGAAAAACCTTGGCAGGCTTTGCCTGCCGGCGGTTGTTACCGCGCCTGCGGCGCAGTTACAAACCGCCCCGGCAGAAAAAGTCAGCAACGATCTCGTTGCAGGCGCGTGAAAGAGAGGAAAAACATGAGCGAATTTAATCTTTCGGTACGTTCAAAAGAGGATCAGGACAGGATCGCCGTAGACCTGGCCGCGTCAGGTGTGGCATTTAAAGAGCGGCTAAATCAGCCAGTGGTGCCGGAAATTGTGGCACGAGAGGTGCCCGAAGAGCTTCGCGAATATTTTCTGGAAAGGTTGCGCCATTACCGCCAGCTTAGCCAGCAGTTGCCGAAAGCCAGCGATCCACAATATTCCGAAATGGCCGAGGCAAATAAAAAGTAATTTTTTCAGTAAGATATGCTGTGAATCAAACTCATTGCCTTTGTTGCAGTGGGCGTCCGGGCGGGCTGTCATGCTTCGCACAGAGCCAGCAAAGCTGTCTCTGCCCGGCCCCTGCGGGGCAGCGGGTGTCCATCCCATGACGCAACCCCCATCGCTTGCAGCAGCCGTTCCGGCTGCGCCGCTCAGTCGCGCCGTTTCCTGCGCTCCCTGCATCACGCCGTAAATACCCCGTCGTGATGTAGGGGGCAATGTCGTTTCGCCGCGCGCGGCTTCCCGTCATTGCGGCGTGTCCCTGCCCATTCCATCCGGTCCTTTTACACCCCTTTGAGTCCCTCCTCCGGGTGCTGAGACCGCCACAGTCCTCGTGGCTGTCCAGGGTGAATGCTGACGCACGGCCACCAAAACTTTTTGCAGGCAAAAACTTTTTGCGTCCGCCCCGGACATCTGCCTCGGCCGGTGTCGTTTACGCACCTGCGGCGAAGGTTCTCAAACGGGTGATGTTTTATCCCCCGGGAAAGTTCAGCAGGTTCCCGCGAAACGTCAAAACCGCGGCTCCCGTAACTCAACGGGTGATGGGTTTTAAAACCAGCCACTTTTTTAAAGGAAGTATTCAGTGGGAAAAACATTACAGGAATTTCTGAATCAGCCAGTGCTGCTGCGCGAACCCACCGCCGAAGAAAACGAACTGGCGGCTCTATTGAATGGCAGTACTGTCACTGCACCCGTGGTGCTGCCTCAGGGGCCGTTTACCCGTGAAGAGGCGACCGCTCTGGTGGCGCAGTACACCAACGTCAGTATTGAGAACGATCAGGGTACTTATTTTCAGCTTGTTGTGCGGGGTGAAGAAGGGTTTTTGACGAAGTGCGCG
Source organism: Serratia sp. KG1D (assembly GCF_037150675.1). NCBI lineage: Bacteria > Pseudomonadati > Pseudomonadota > Gammaproteobacteria > Enterobacterales > Yersiniaceae > Serratia > Serratia sp. KG1D. Next base: position 43,481 of record NZ_JBAGIH010000008.1, on the reverse strand, counting down.
TGGAACTTTGAGAACGACGTGGGGGCATTGCTTAACCGCGCTCTTGCCAGTTACAGAGCCAGAAAACAGCAGTAAGAAGGGGCCCTGTCGGAGCTGTCACTCCGCAGGGCAAGACAATCATTAATACTGAGAGGTACTAAATCATGACAGTTGCAGATGTTAAATCAAAAGCACCAAAAAAAACCAGTAAGAATAAAACTGCCGGAAACGAGGCGCTGAAAACAGCCCTCGATGCGGCAGTCATTGAGTATGTTCCGCTGACCGATCTCATTAAATCACCGCTGAACGTACGCACGATTCCCTACACCACCGAGAGCGTTAAGCGACTGGCTAACTCCATTGAAAGCCTCGGACTGCTTCACAATCTGGTTGTCCATGCCCTGCCCGAGGGAAAATACGGTGTGGCAGCAGGTGGTCGGCGTCTGACTGCGCTGACGCTCATGTCTGAAATGGGGCGTATCAAACCAGATTATCAGGTTCCGGTTAAACGTGTCAGCGACGAGCTTGCTGTTGAGGCTTCTTACGCCGAGAACAACGAGCTTGAAACCATGCACCCTGCCGAGCAGATCACAGCGTTTGGTACACTGGCGGCGCAGGGAAAAACTCCCGCGCAGATTGGTGAGGTGCTTGGGTACGGTTCCCGCCACGTCCAGCGCATGCTCAAACTTGCCAGTCTTGCCCCGTCACTGCTTGCACTTCTGGCAGAAGGTCAGCTTGATGTTGAACAGTGTCAGGTGTTGTGTCTTGAAAGCGATCCTGAGCGTCAGGTTGCTGTTTACGAAAGCGTAAAGGAGGAATGGGGACGCACTACCGTAAACGCACTTAAAAATCGTATTACGGAAAGTGAAATTTCTGTCTCGCATCCACGTTTCGCATTTATCGGGCGGGAAGTTTATGAAGCCGCAGGCGGAATTGTCCGTGAAGATCTGTTCAGTGAGCAGGAAGGGGACGGAACAGTAGACAGTCTGCTTGTTGAACGTCTGGTACTGGAAAAACTTGAATTGATCGCTCAGGAAATCCATCAAAAAGAGGGCTGGATGTGGGGTACCGGACGTCTGGCTGCAATTAACCTTTACGGACCTGACGGAAAGGACTACCGCATTCTGCCGGAGCCAGATGCAATCTACAGCGAAGATGACAGCCGCCGTATCGATGAACTGTCCGACAAATTTAACGCTCTGGATCCTGACAGTGATGAAGCCGAGGCCATTAGCAGCGAAATATCCCTCATTGAACATGCCGCTGAGCTTCGTGGGTGGACAGAAGATCTGAAAGCAAAATCAGGCGTGGTGGTGAGCTACATGCACGGTGCGCTTCGTATTCAGCGTGGTATATGCCGCATGTCTGATTTACCTGACCATGACAGTAACGGAGAGGATTCCGCGCAGTCTCCTGCCGTGACTCATATGCATCGACCTGATGCAGCAGAAGGGATCAGCATCCCGCTGCTCACCAAAATGTCATCCGAGCGCACTCTGGCGGTACAGGCCGCGCTAATGCAGCAACCTGAAAAGGCTGTGGCGCTTATGGTCTGGCGTATGTGTACCTGCGTTTTTGCTGGATGTGTGACCACGCCGCATCCGTTCCGTATCAACCTGACCGTTTCTCACAGCAGCCTCACTGAGAACGCCCCATCCGGTAAAGAAGGCGCAGCGTTTGAAGCCCTGATGACCGAAAAAGAGCGCCTGAAAACCCTGCTGCCAGCAGGATGGGAGAAGGACTTCACGACCTTCTTCGCCCTGAACGGAGAGGTACTGATGTCATTGCTGGCCTTCTGTGCGGCTTGTTCCGTAGATGGTGTACAGACGCGTGATAATGGACACACATCACGTAGCCCTCTCGATACGGTTGAGGCCGCGATAGGTTTTCACCTTCGCGACTGGTGGCAGCCTACAAAAGAGAACTACTTCGGTAGCCTGAAACATTCACAGATAGTCACTTCACTTAAAGATGCAGGTCTGACTGGTGCCGCTGCTGACGCAGAAAAAATGAAGAAAGGCGACGCGGCAGTGCATGCGGAGTTCTTTATGAAGCAGAACCGTTGGGTTCCTGCATGGTTACAGTCACCGCAGCCTGATGCAAAAGACAGCACCGATACCGACACTGACAACGCGGCAATTGCCGCCTGATAAGGATAGCCGCCCTACGGGGCGGCAATAAGGAGATATCTGATGAATATGCCAAACTTTAAGCTTTCCTCCATGATCGGTGAAGATTTCGAAACCTGCCGCGCCGCTGGTTACTCCTACCGCCGTGAGATGACACACGCTGTTATGGGGGCACTGAGTGCGCCTGAAAACTGGGATGTTAACGGGGAGTATCGTAGCGAGTTCGGGGGCTTATTTCCCGTGCAGATCCGTTTTTCGCCCACTCATGGCCGATTTGAAGTGGTTCTGTGTAGTCCTGGTGAGTTTAGTCAGGACTGGATCATGCTGTTGGTCTGGAGAAAAGGGCAGGAAGTATCCTGTATCCGCTCATGCCCACAATTTGACGCTGCTGTGATAAACCATGTGCTGAGCCTGACCAGCAGGCTGGACAGTGATGGATACTCAATATTCGATATTCTCTCAACGCTGCGCATGGAGGTGGCCTGATGATCCCTCGTCACCTTTCTCTTGTCACGCAACTGCCGGAGCGTGAGGCAGCGTTACGAGCCATTATTGCCGTAGAAGAGGGGGGCGGGCGGTACGGAAGCCGACACCCGCAGCCGTATCCCTATTCCAGAGCATTTTTCCGGTTCCTGACTGGTAGCAGTAAAATTAGTGGAAAGGCGATCAACCAGGTGCGCGGGGCGTACTGGCTGAAGGGCGATAAAATTTCTCTGGCCCGATATGAAGAGGCGTTTGACATACTGATCAGTAGCCGCGGTCGCCTGTGTTACCCTCCGCTCGGTACCGACATGGTGCAGAACCTGTTTCCGGAGCAGGCGTTCAGCATCAGAGAGCGCCACACGCAGCGGGAAGTGCGCGAGGATAATCTTTATTCCCGTCAGGAATCACGGCGACACCGTGAAAAGGAAGAGAAGTACCAGAACCGCGTGGGGCAGGCTGAAATCGACCTGGCATTTCAGACACCGGAGACACTGCGTGCATGGTATGAGTTCTGGTCCCAGCAGGATATACGGGACTATGACATCCAGCGAATGTTGTGGGCGTGGACGGAACGCAGCCCCTCGTTGTCTCATCTGGTGAAGGCTTACTACGACCGTGCGCAAGACATTGTTCTCGATGTACATGATGTGGCGGGATCCTCAACACCGGCGGAGAAAGAGCTGGAGCGCTGGATGGTACCGAACAAAATCACGCTGAGGTCTATATGGCCGTGAGAAACAATCCGTGGAAAACGGAGCTGAAGGTTGCCCGCAGCCAGCGCAATAAACTTCGGACTATGTCGGAAAAGCTGAAAGAGATGTGCTATGAGTGGGACGGATTAAGCGGCTGGCTGGAGACTGAAAGTGAGCGACTCGCAGAAAGCATTGATCAGCATCTTGAGGCGCTCGACGAACAGATACATAACTGGTCCACAGGCAGAAGTGATCCTGAGTAAATCAGGTAAAGGTCAGGATTTATCCAGTAATCAGACTGTTATTCCTGGGCAGAATCGGCTCGTCGGGATATAATGGCGATGGCGCTTGAGGCTTTTTGCCTCATGACGTGAAGGTGGTTTGTTGCCGTGTTGTGTGGCAGAAAGCAGAAAGCCCCGTAGTTAATTTTCATTAACCCACGAGGCCCCCTGTATGTCTGATCAACAACAGTATGGCCTCTTACCGTGCTTAATGCAAGGAGGAGTAAACCATGAAACTGCCGCGAAGTACCGTTATCTGGTGCGTACTCATAGTGTGTCTCACACTGCTGATATTCACTTACCTGACGCGAAAATCGCTTTGCGAAATTCGCCTGAGGGACGGACAACGGGAGGTCGCTGCAATTCTGGCTTACGAATCCAACGGTAAGTAGCAACCTGGAGGCGGGGGAAACCCCGCCTTTTCAGGGCTGAGTTGGTTTGACATGCCTGAAGCGCCTTTATGAAGGGGTTGCCGGTTCGCCGGTAGCCCCTTTTTCCATCCCGACGCGACCGCACGCCTGAACTTCCGGGACGGACCGTACCCCTGCGGGGTTCGGGGGAAGCGGGGCGCGCCTCCGGCGCTGCCCCTCTGCTCCCTCTGGTTTGTCCTCGCTCAATCAATCAATTCCTGGCTGCTGTTAATTCACGCTGTTGCGATTAGTCTGCTGAAGCTGTGCTTCAGAAAGGACTTTTCCGAGTGCCTCATCCTGTCTGTTTTGATCGATATCCTGCTGGTTAGTTCTCTTCGCTGCAGTTCCGTGATGGGCAGAGCCAGAAAGACGGGCAGGGCAATGGCCACCTTCGGCTCCTGGCCCGCGTGGCGGTCCAGTCGTCGAGCCCCACTCCGCCAGGCAGCTGCTTACGCACCAGCCAGTCTCCGCCGAACCCGCAAGCGGTTTCGGGCTATCGCTAGGGTCTGATGGCAAAGGTCAACAACTGCGGCTTCTCCGGCCGTACCGTCCGGAACGCCTTCACCGCGCCGGCGAAGCCGTCGCTCTAATGGCGACACGCCGTTCCGACGTGTCGGGTGTGTGCACTCCTGTTCACCCGCGTGAGTCCATCCCCCGTGTGTCCTCACGCGGAGGGCTGGTCGTAGCACCGTCAGGACGTCATCCAAAGGGTTAAATGAACGCCGCCAAAACTTTTTGCAAGGGACTGCAAAAACTTTTGTCTGCGCCCTTTTCCTGCCGCCCCGCCGTCGCTCCTTTGCCCTTTGCCGCGAGAGAACTCACCAGGGAGATGGGCAACCATCACCACAGGAGAAAACCAGGATGCACACACGAAACGTCAACGTCAAAACCGCCGCTCAAGAATCTTCCAGGAAGATGGAGGAAGAACAAAACCCTGTTTCTGTCGCGAAGGAGTGGGTGGCTCAGGCCACTGCGCTGAAAGAGGGCGTCACTGTCACCGTGTCCGATGTGTCCCGATACGGCGATGTGCAGGTGGAGATCCGCACCAACGGAACGCTTAACTGGCGCGCCTGGTCGTTTCAACCTGATTTTCTTTTTGAACTGAAACGCAACCTGCAATACGTACAGCTGTAACCCCACGCCGGATATCCGGCATGTACTGCTAAAAGGAGATAAACCATGCATTTACACACGACTGATTCTTTCGCTTCTCTTGATTCCAGCGCCAGCGCCGAATCGGAAATGGCCTACTGGCTGAGCCGTGAAAAGTCCGCACTGATCGCCCCCGTGGAAATCGATGTGAACAAATTCCACGATGCGGCAGGAATGCACCCACCGATGATCAACTGGCGTTGTGACACCGCGCAGGACACTGAAACCTTCATGCTGGCAGAGATGATCTGTATGAACGTGACGGACATTTTTGTCCGTATTGGAAAGCGTTATTTCCGCGTACGTGATTACAGCAACCTGAATCACGCCGATATCGTGGCGAAGGTGAAAGCAGCATTCAGCCCTGAGAGCCAGAGCCAGAAATGAAAAAAGCAGGCTTACACCTGCTCCATCCACGCCGGATTTGAGCGATTCCAACGAAAAAATCCGGCTTTCACTAAAAGGAACAAACCCATGCAATTCAGTGAAGTTTCGATTGTTACACCAACCGCCCTCTATGTCCAGATGCAGGAGGCTCAAAACGCGCCCGTGAAAAAGCAGGTGCGTATCAAACGCGGTGAAATCGCCTGCAATGCCCTCAGTCCGGAAATGCGGGCACTGGGGCGTCATATTGCGCACTGCCGGAAAAAGGGGCGATCCGTACGTATTCCCGCCATGCGCGGGAGCGAGTGGGGTCATGTGCTGCGCACGCTTGAACTGAGCCGCGCCTGTAACTGACAACAACGCCGCCCCTGACGGGGCGGCAGGAGAAAAAAACATGACCCAGATTAGCTTTGCCGATTTCTTCAATGAGACAAAAAGGCGCGGAGCCGCCCGCTCTGTCGTGCAGACGGCTCCGGCTGTCCAGTCAGAGCAAGTCCCCCCGCGTCTTATCAGCATCGACACTGCGCGTAAGCAGTTTATCAGTCTGTTTAACCAGACTGCCCGCCACCTTCACCGCTGGGATGTATTCAGCGATTTTGTCAGACTTGCCGCGAGCGAACTGGATATTGCGCGGGTGAGAACGCCAGAGAGCGCGGAAAACTGCCGGAAGATCTGCGCGCGATACGATGCGGACGATATCCGCAATTTTCATGAGTTGTTCCGTCTGATGGTTTGCGCGCTGGAGGCTAAATTCCATGACTTCATCGGCTCAATTTTTATGGAGCTTGAGCTGGGGTCGGGAGGTATGGGGCAATATTTTACCCCCTATTCTGTCCAGTCAATGATGGCCAGAATGCTGGTTTCCGGCATCAAAGAGACGGTCACGCGGGAGGGTATCGCGACGATAAGCGATCCGGCCTGCGGTTCGGCAGGAATGATTATTGCCTATGCTGAATGTCTGCTTGAGGCTGATATCAATCCGTCCGCGCACCTGTTCGCCAGTTGCATCGATATTGATCCGGTTGCTGCCGATATGGCATTTATCCAGTTGTCTCTTTTGGGGATTGCGGCGGAGGTGGTGACAGGGAACACGCTCACGATGCAGTTCAATCGTGTACGGTATACGCCTGTTTACTATCTCAACGACTTTGAAGCGAAGCTGAACACTCAGCGCAGACTTAAAGCCATGATGGACTTTATGTGCGATTTATCGAAAGCCGCCTGATACGGGCAGGGGAGGTGCTCAGCGCCTCCCGATGAGTCCAGCTGCTCCGGTTAGAGTCTGGATCATGGTAATTATCTTTTCTTTGGTGTTTTTCCGGTGTCCGAAGGAAGGAACAGCAGCAGCGATAGAAAGTGTTACGGTTGCCAGCTCTACTACCCGCGATACCTTTTCCGACTTCTCGTAAACTTTCCATGTTCGCAGGCTGACTCCAAGCTCTTCGGCCGCCCTGTCACTGCTCCAGTTCATACCTTTTCGCCATAAACGAAGTTCGTAACCCGTCATTTTCTGATACCTAAATAAGTGCAGATTCTGCACTTATTTTAGTGTTTTTTTTGTGGGAAAGTATATATGAATAAAGTGCAGATTCTGCACTTTTATTGATTTTTTTTTGTGGATTAATGTGATGCTAAATGACGACGAAAAGCATGTTGTCAGGACTGACATCTGGGTACCTTCGGCTCCCCGTCGCTGCCGGGTCGTCGCCTGCACTTCGCGTGGTGGCCGTACGCCCACCGCGCTACGCGGAGCCGCACGCGTCTCCGTCCTGACGGATAGCAAGCGATACCTGAACCCATCCCGCTTGCAGCTGCCGTTCCGGCAGCGCCGCTCCCACTGACCGCCACGGCGGCCGCAAGGGAACGCCGGATTAACCGGCGCCTTCTGCCTTCCTGTCCGTTTCTGCCGTGAAAGCCTTTCATTACTTATGCACTCTGACAGAGCGCCTCTGTTCAGCAAGGGACGCTGACGCTTTCCGTCCAGATTTTTTCTCGCAGGCTCCAAATAATCTGTCCTTCACCCCTGCTTTCCATCGTCACCCTGTCAGGGCATTAGCGTAATGAAGGCATTTCCCTCATTGCAAGAAAACGGAAAAGGACGACGGCAGAAAAGGCCGGATGGCCTGCAAGATTTGCGTCGTAAGACGCGCAGGATATTGCCGGAAGACTGGCAATAAAAAAGCAGGGCGGGTGCCCTGCCTGTTTACACGGGCTGCTGTAACAGCTCGTTATCACAATGACTCTGAGGAGGCACTATGAAAGACCAGTTCATCGTCGCATGTCGCGAATACTTTGTAAAGGAGCGGGTTAAAACCCGTCATCCACGGAAAATCCGCGAAACGTTGAAACCAGACGCTATCGCGCCACATCTGAAACAACTGGGGACATCACTTGTCCGTTGCGGGCGTATTCATAAACCGATCCATATTCCAGCACTTAACGGGGCTGAATGGGATCACGTCCTGAGTACACTTGAGCTTTCCCGCGCGTACGCCTGATAACCACCGCTCTGCAACGGGGCGGTAATTTAATAACACAGTGCCGGAGTATTATCCGGCACATTTTTGGAAGGAATGGAACATGCCACACTACATATCCCGTGCGCCTCATGGCGTCACCTGTATCCGTCTTGATAACGGTGATGAAGCTCTCTTTGTGAATGGAGAACTGATTTCCTCATGTACAGCCAGTGAACTTTATCCGCGTATTATTGCATCAGGGTTGAACCTGTCGACGGCACTTAGCTTGCCATTTAAACAGCTTACTGCTCAGGTTCCTGATAACCCTAAATGGACATGGGAGGATGTTACTGCATCGCTCGGATGGGGACAGCGTACTGAACTTAATCACAAAGTTTTGCGTTCTGTTCTGGAATGTAGTCTGAGCCATATTACGCGGAGGGATAGCGAGATTCTGAGCGAACTATGTCACGCTGAGTATGAAAGCGAATGGATCCATGAATCCGATCTGGGTTACATCATTCGTGTTGATGCCGTCAGTTATCCGCTTCTCATTCTGAAACATCATGGTATTTCAAAAGCGGCGAGAATAGTGATTTACACTGCCATGATAAAGGCTGACATCAGCATGGTTCATTTTACTTCATGGGGAGAAATGCTGGCAGACGTTCCGACCTTTGAATGGTAATTTCTACATCATCTCCCTTCTTACCAGGCTGAAAAAATATTTCATCCTGGTAAGAAAAATTTTAGTACATCACATCTTCAGGATGCAGGAATTATTTCGTTGGTGATGACGAATTTTCTGCCGTCGACCTGCGATTTTTACGGGCTGGTTTGTTTTTATCAGCATCACGAACGATTTCACGAAGTGCTCTCTCACTGATTTCATACCCCGTGGTTTTTAGTGTCTCTTTAATGTCTGAGACCGTGTAACCTTTGGTTTTTACCAGTGCTAACAGGTCATCACGGATTGCATCCAGAAATTCCTTTTGTGATTTGCGCTGAGGTGTCAGATCCGGTAAACCAGCCAGAGCAACCTTTGCCAGCTCGATATCTTCATCTGAATAAAACGCCTTCTTACTCATCTTCTTACCCCTTTCAGAATATTGTCATCCAAATCATAACATTGACCACTCAAAAGTGGCAGTGCTCCGCACTGCCTATGCCGTCAAATCGCCACTAGGCGAAACAGCCAGCGAAGCGTATAATGGCTCGAAAGACGGGACAGGATGTGCATTTGTAATACCGCGCACGCACGATATTACAAATGCCACCTGGTCAGGGCTCCGCCCCGACACCCGAGTAAGGAGCACACATGAGCGACAAAGCATCCCGAAGGGGAAGTGATAAACGGCAGAAAACCGTAATCAAGACCCTGAGATTCACGCCGGATGAAATCGAAGAGATTGAACAGAAAGCGGAAGCAGTGGGGCAAAGCGTATCGGCTTATATCCGTAACGCAGCGATGAACAGAAAGATGATTTCACTCATCGACGACAGCTTTATGACCGAGCTTTTAAGGCTGGGGAGACTGCAAAAGCATCTCTTTGTTGAAGGGAAACGAGTGGGTGATAAGGAATACTCCACGGTCCTTGTCGCAATAACAGAACTGTCGACCACGCTCAGAAATAAACTCATGAACAACGATTAGCACGGAGAGAAGAACAACATCATGATCCCGGTTATTCCACCGAAACGACAAGACGGCAAGTCCTCCTTTGGGGACCTGGTTTCGTACGTTTCTGTTCGTGATGAGCCGCGCGATGATGATTTAATGGAAGCCGTTAAAGCTTCCGGAACAAAGCCAGAAATGCCGCACAGCAGCCGCTTTTCCCGTCTGGTTGACTACGCTACTAAACTGCGTGATGAGTCGTTTATCTCGCTGGTTGACGTGATGCCTGACGGCGGGGAATGGGTGAATTTTTACGGTGTGACCTGTTTCCACAATTGCACATCAATTGAAAGTGCAGCTGAAGAAATGGAGTTCTCCGCACGTAAAGCGAAGTTTGCCCATAACAAAAGCGACCCTGTATTCCACTATATTCTGAGCTGGCAGTCGCACGAAAGTCCGCGCCCTGAACAGATTTACGATTCGGTCAGCCATACACTTTCCCGTCTCGGTTTAGCGGGCCATCAGTTCGTTGCTGCCGTTCACACTGACACGGATAACCTCCACGTTCACATCGCTGTAAATCGCGTACATCCGGAGACTGGTTATCTTAACCGTCTTGCTTACAGCCAGGAAAAACTGAGTAAGGCCTGTCGTGAACTGGAGCTCAAACATGGGTTTTCACCTGACAATGGCTGCTATGTGATTGCCCCTGATAATCGTATTGTTCGTCGTACCTCTGTTGAACGCGATCGTCAAAGTGCCTGGAAACGTGGCCGTAATCAGAGCCTGAGAGAATATATCGCTGACACGGCAATAGCTGGTTTACGGGAGTCACCGGTGACCGACTGGTCTTCTCTCCATCAGCGTTTTGCGAAAGAAGGCCTGTTCCTGACAAAGGAGAGCGGCGAGCTAAAAGTGAAGGATGGCTGGGACAGTGAACGTCCTGGCGTTACGCTTTCTGCGTTTGGACACGCCTTTGATACCGATAAACTTATTCGTAAACTGGGTGAGTTTGTTCCTCCTGTACAGGACATTTTCTCGCAAGTTCCGGCTGTCGGCCGCTATGAACCAGACAAGATTATTATGCCGTCTCGCCCTGAACGGATGACAGAGAAAGAATCCTTATCGGACTATGCGATCGCACGTTTACGGGCGCCGCTGATTGCACTTGATCAGGATCCAACGCAGCGAACCATACAGTCAGTGCATACGCTTCTGGCACAGTCTGGACTGTATCTGAAAGAACAGCATGACCGTCTGGTTATCTGTGACGGGTATGACTCAACGCGTACACCTGTCAGGGCGGAACGTGTGTGGCCTGCGCTAACGAAGGCTATTCTGGACTCGTATAAAGGAGGCTGGCAGCCGGTACCGAAAGACATTTTCCAGCAGGTTCCCCCTGCGGAACAGTTCACCAGCGGCAGTCTGGAAGCCACCCCAGTATCCGACCGGGAATGGCGAAAACTGCGAACAGGTTCGGGCCCGCAGGGGGCGCTGAAACGTGAGATTTTCTCTGATAAGGAAAGCCTCTGGGGCTATGCGGTTTCACACTGCCGTCAGGACATTGAGTCGCTTATCGGTAGTGGTGAATTTACCTGGGAACGCTGTCATGAGCTACTGGCGCGTCAGGGGCTGTTGCTGATGCGCGAGCAGCAGGGCCTGGTTGTGATGGACGCTTACAATCACGAACAGACCCCTGTAAAGGCCAGCCACGTTCATCCTGATCTGACGCTTGCGCGTGCGGAACCCCATGCTGGTTCGTTTGTTTCGGTGCCGGCAGACATCTTTGAACGTGTTAAGCCGGCCAGCCGTTACAATCCGGAACTGGCCGTGAGCGACCGCGATATTCCGGGTATGAAGCGTGATCCTGAATTGCGTCGCCAGCGTCGCGAAGCGCGCGCAGCTGCGCGAGAAGATCTGAAAGCCCGTTATGCAGCCTGGCGGGCTAACTGGCAGCGCCCTGATTTGCATGGCCGTGAACGTTACCAGGCGATTCATGACGAATGCAGGATACGTAAAGCGCGCATCCGTATCGAACATCGTGACCCTCTGGTGAGGAAGCTGCATTATCATATTGCAGAGCTTCAGCGCATGCAGGCACTGATTGCGCTGAAAGAAACCATGAAGGCTGAACGAGCTGAGCTTATCGGGCAGGGGAAATGGTATCCGCCGTCTTACCGGCAGTGGGTTGAAGCTGAAGCGGTGAAAGGTGACAAGGCTGCGATATCGCAGCTGAGAGGATGGGATTACAGGGATCGTCGTGGTAATGCGGTGAAATCTACAACAGACAACCGATGTGTCGTTATCTGTGAGCCAGGCGGAACGCCGATGTATTCCGGTGTTCCTGGCCTGCGGGCTTCACTGAAGAAGAACGGTCGCGTCCAGTTCCGCGATCCGGAGACAGGCCGCCATATTTGTACCGACTATGGCGACAGGGTTATTTTCCGGAACAGTGGCGATTACGATGCGCTTAAGCGGGATATGGTCAAAGTCGCGCCGGTTCTCTTCAGCCGTTCTCCGAGCGTCGCGATGGCTCCGGAAGGGAATAATGAACAGTTCAATACAGCTTTTGCCAAAATGGTGGCATGGCACAATGTGAACCACCGTGATGAAGGTGAATACCAGATCTCGCGACCGGAGGTCGACCAGGTGCGTGTTGAAAGCGAGATGCGCTTTGCTGAAATGACGAATCAGGGGAGTAATACAGAAGCTGTGCGCAATGAGTCAGGACCAAACTGGAAACCACCTTCACCGTTATAAGCATTCGGGGACCAGATGGAATTTAGCCCGCAGATAAGAAATAAAAAAGGCCGCAAATGCGGCCTTTTAAACTTTTAGAGGATGTTTTATGTCATAACAAGCGACAACGCCCGTGACTACATGGAACGCAAGCAATACATAGGCAAAGCCGCATGATGTCCAGAAGACAGCAAAACTATCATCAGCACCTATGAAAGAAGCGAAAATAAAGAATAACTGAAGTGAGCAACCTGCAATAGATAAAACCAGTGTCTGTTTAGGAATGTTCATTCTCTGCCCCCTGTTTTATCAATCATACTTATCAATTTCTCGTACTGCCAGCAGAACGGGATAGTGTGAATCTGTGCCCAATCCGGAGGGTAGCATAATCAGGTCAAAAAAAAGGCCGCTTTCGCGGCCTTATTTAGTTGAATGCGATGCGTGGGACTAATTCCCATTCAGCATGGTCTTTCTTTAAAACACATTTGTATTCAGAACCATCGTGTTTTATCTGCAACCCAACAGTATAAAGCTTCTCGCCATCGGAGCAGGCGTACACCTTCTGCTGGTTCGTGAGGAGGATGTTACGGATTTCAGTCAGCTGCGCCACGGCATCGGTGTCGATAACGGGCTGGGGCGCTGCAGCGGCAACGCATGAAAAACCAAAGAGGGCGGCAAATAGTAGTTTCTTCATTTCATTTCCTTCATTTCTATATCATTTTGTTTATCGGCAGCTGTTCCTGAAACAAGACAATTTTTTTGAACTATCACTCTGGCCACTCCATATCCGGATGTGGTGAATCAGGCAGTTTCGGGGAGATAAATGGCTCGTTTCGATATCTGGAAGGAGGAATATAAGCCGGCTGCGGGAGTGTCAGCGTTCTCAGTATCGCATCTGGTGCGAGCTGAATTTCTTCAGCGCTTACTTGCGTCGGTTCCGATTCAGGCTTATTAAGCGTGATGTACCGTATTGTACGTTCTGCCATAGTGGTTGTTCTGATTACCTCCAGCGCTTCTTCCCAGAGGTTTTCTTCCCGTCCACGGTGGTCCGTATCATATTCAGTCATCAGATTATGCGCTTCCTGGCGATTGGCCAGACGCTGCTGAAAGGTATCGATTATCTTCCAGGGTTCAGCTTTTGCCGCTTTACGCCGACGCGAGGGCTTTTCTGTCAGAACACCAATGATTTTGCTGACGTTCTCCGGAGCAGGAAGACGTCGCTGCGCTGTTCGTGGAACAAGTTTACGTAGTTGCTTAAGGTTCGGTGGGTTAATCGTGATGTATCGGTTGATAATGACGGGTGCATTGCACGTTTTGTCCTGCGGCTCGATGTAGAAGGATGCTCCCGGAACCGGATCGCCCTGAAACACCGTGTAGTTCTCACCTGGCTGCAATTTAATCAGATCCTGCACATTGATTTTGTTCTCCATCTGAATATTGATGTGGTCGCCATCGATCCAGGAGGTACCAATGATACCGTCACGCCGTTGCAGGCTGACCATGTTCGCCCGGGCTTCCTGTCCTGCGGCATTAGTGATTGTCTTTGCCGTTTTATCATCACTTACGATTTTACCCGCAACCTTAGTGCCGGCGTTTTGCATCAGGGTGGCAACGTTTGTGGCTGAGGTCTGGCTTTCAATGCGCTCCTGGTCCTGGCTCATCATGACGATAGAAAAGTCCAGGGAACGTACCTGTGTGGCCTGAACGGCAATACGCTCGGTATAATAGGCTCCCACCTCGTCGAGATAGTTCATGTAGGGGAAGGGGCCTTTGTATTTGGTGATTTCGAGAGCTTCGGAATCTAGCCCTTCCAGACGATGTCCCAGGTCCCGGGCCAGTATCATGCTCTGCTGGGTAACAAACATTCTCCCCAGTGCAGAGGTTGTGTGCTGAGAGGTGTTCATTGCCGGGATAAGGACCAGGAGTATCCGGTCGCTGTGAATGCTGTCGCGAATATCAATGTCACCGGCATCCTCAGCGAAGATATTACCGAACGTTTCCGTAAATGTGTTGAAGGTTTCCAGAAACTGCCCAGTCAGGTAGCTGTGCTGCTTGCGCGGCTCTTCTGTCCAGGCTGAAGGCTGGCGAACGGTGGCCATATCGAAACCCGGTACGTCTACCAGATAATTATAGAGCGGAGAGACAGCTTCCTCTGGCCATTGATCGTCTATGGCACGGCAGTAAAGCTCTGCCAGTTTCTCCAGTGGCATAAACTCGCGCAGCAGCTGCAACGACATGGTTTTGTTTTCACGGACGCAATAGAACTTTGTGCCAAAAACCAGCGCCTTGTTCATTGCAATTGCTCTGGACTGCCATTCTCCCCCCTGTACGTTGGTCGGCAGCATTGATTGCATCGTCTCAGCAACAAAGGCCTCAGTGCTATAGCAGAAGGGGTTCCACTGGTGAGACTGTGGCCGACTTTTATCACCGTTGTGGATCATCTCACTGCGGGACATGCCGCTATTCATGAAGTTGATGTATTCCACATCATCCTCACGCCCAAAGCGGCGGGCCAGGTAGTAGCAGGTGCGCGCCGTGTCGTTCTGCGCCTTACCGTCAACAAAGGTGAAGCCCCGACCCCAGCAAAATGAATTGAGCATCCACGCATAGATGGTTTCGGTTTTCCCTCCACCGGTCGAGGCAAAGAACATCACATGACGGGTCAGGTCATCAATGGTGAGCCAGAGTTCGCGACCGATATCATTCATTCGCCTGTAGCCGAGATAGAATATTCCCTTACCTTTACTTTCCTGCGTTGTTTCATACTGAAACAGTGAGGGAAACCTTCTGAACAGGCTGCGTCGTACCTTCCGGTCTTCAGAGGGGTCTACTTTATTCAGGTGGACAGGCATTCGCATGGGCATACGCCAGCGGTGTGTTCCAAAGCTGATGCTGGCCACGATGGCCAGCAAAAGCAAAAGCGGTATGGCGAGTGGCCAGATAAACCCCGCCACCACACTTCCTGCCATAATTCCGGCATACAGCAGGTGGTCGCGCAAAAGCTCAAGAACAGGGGAGTTCCAGGCATTGCGCTTCATGAGCGCCTGGTTAACGGGCGTATAATTCATGGTTTACTCCTGGATACTGAGGGAACTCACAAAGCGGTCGACCTGTTCTGGTGACATTGGATCTGTAATTTTCAGGAAGTGATCAATTTTATCCGGCGCGGTCAGCATGCCCGTTGCCAGGCGAATGCCCGTGTCAGTCAGCACTGTCGGCGTACCTGAAAAACCAAAGGTGCGGAAGCCAGTATCGTTTACGGCTACTACGGCCTGAGCCGACGCGGAACAGTCTGAGCTCACCTGTGGAGGTGTTGTCTGTCCCGGAACCAGCATACCTGCGTCCGGTCGGAAAAGAACACTCCATGCAACAGCACGAGCTGTCTGGTCCTTCTCGCATAAAACCGGAATGATCTTCTCTACAGCATCGCCGCCGTCATTCACGACTGATACAGGGAATACAACAACGTTGTAACGCTGCGCCAGCTGTTCGATTGCCGGCTCCATACTTCTGCAGACCGCACAGGTTGGATCGAGGAATGCATACAGCGTACGCTCATGCCCGGTTGAGAGCTGGATGGTGAACAGACCTCGATCGGTACTGCGCTTCAGTATTTCCACCATCTTCTGTCGCGCTGACTGTTCCGTCGCTTCTTTTTTTACTGATGTGGTTGACGTTACCGCTGCCGGTGCTGTTTTCAGGGCTTCAGAAGGCGAAGCCGGTAAGGATTTATGACTTTCCTTCATAATATTCTGCATGTTGTCGGATTCAGCCTGGGCAGCCTGAATGACTGTATTGCCTGCCGCCGGGTTGGCTGGCTCCTGAACAGCGGCAGTCTGCCGCGGCCGGGCCGGTGCGATTGCGCCTGGTTCTGCCGGGATAGTCAGTGTCTGGTTTCCCACATTGAGTGAGAAATGGTTGTCCGTACCCAGGAGCCATAACGAAGATGCTATCAGCGCGCCGCTCACAAACAGGGCAAGGGACTTCATACGGCGTTTCATTATTGCCTTACTCTGGGTTTTGAGGTGTCGCGCTATGGTGTTGAAGACTTCCGCTGCATCGTGCATCGGGTCATCAAGAAGTGTCACGGCTTCTGCTGAATATGGATAAAAAGCGATGAGCTTTTTATCGTGGATGGCCATACGCTGAGGCTCACGAAAGGTGAACAGAGCCTGAGGAACACCATGTCCGTGTTGATGTAAAACCACAATGGTGTCGTTACAACGAAAGGTGGTGTAGGTGCTTTCCAGCGACATAATGAGACTCCAGTAGACAGTAAGATAATTAGCGTCAGAAATGAGCGAAATTTCAGAAGATGAGATCGTCATCGTCACCCGGGCGAGTGATGACGTCTTCCGTGAGTGACCAGTTGGTCCGGATGCGACGCTTGCGGTCGCGGTCTGGCTGAGGTTCGTTCCAGATTAGCCCCAGGGACAGCATATCGATGCGCAATCCCTCAATGGCTTCATCGACGCAGGCTTGCGGGCAGGGGAGGCCAAGTCGGATAGCCTCACTCTCGGTGCGGGCGACGGCGACGATACCTGCACCTTCAATAAATCCTTTGGTGGTGTTTGCCCGGTGCAGGGCATAGAAGAGTGGGCGGTCTACCCCCTTTAGCCATAGCCAGTTAGGTGGTGTCAGCCGTAAATCATGTGCGTACAGCCAGACCAGACCACTTCTGACGTAACGGTGCTCACGCAACCACTGTTTCGCGCCTTCGCTCTGGATGACGCGCTTAAAAGCGGTTCTCGCCAGCGCATAGACCGGAACTGAGAATTTCCCCTTATCACGGCGGCTTTTTATCCGACAGGAGCGGTTCAGGGCATCCATTAATTGACGTGCGGCCGGTCGGTCGTCCAGGAAAAACTGAAGGCCGAATATTGCGAATAATGCCTTTTCATGAGGGGCGAGACTTTTCCATCCATTAAGTGGACGCCCCAGTTGGGCCATAAAAACAGCCCTGCAGCGGGCAACATCGAGCTGCATATTACTGATGAGTTCATGCTCTTCAGCGAAACCCTCAGGGCTTTGTGCCGGACGTCTTTCTTGACGACGTTTATCAAGCAACAGGCGACTGGAATTCCCCTCATTAAGAATGGGGGCAATTGCAGGAGAAATGGTTTCCATAGCGAAGGGCAGCGTGCTGATATTGAGTACCCGTCGCGTTTGCCAGTTTCGTGCAGGATGGCATAACCAGCTCCACAGCGAAGCGGTAGACAGGGGAATGAGGAATATCATCAGGATCACCGTCGTTTGCTTCATCACGTTGATCCACTGATCGTAAGTGATGTTTTCGGCATTGTTGGCGGTGACGGCCAGCAGGTTATAACGCGGTGCGGCCCAGGTGTGGAAGGGGCCAAAATCAGCCATGCCCCACAGGGTATGCAAAATGAAACATGACCAGTACACAAACTCAGGCAAGAACAGCCATGCAACAAGCAGAAGCATAATGCCCAGGATGGCGAGGGCTCCAAGAAATTCAAGCGGGTCAGTCGTTCCCGCGCGAGCGGATGTCATGGAAAAGCTCCCTAAATAAAAACGATGAAGACTAACTGAATAAAAGAGGGCAGCAGAGCCCGAGCTTACGAAAAGTTAGCAAGCGTATTTACTGGTGATAACGGCAGGTGAAATTATATTGATTGGTCAAATATTAGATTGTTGAGGATCTGATACGGATCTCCTTTGTTTTAGTGAGGGTCATTAATAAGATGGGTTGTGGTTTTTATTATCATCATCTGTTTTAAAGTGAATTTTCAGAGCGATGATCTGCGTTAATGAAATCAATGAAAATAGCCGGCAATTAAACCGGCTATTTATTGGAGGGTATTGGATGTGTTTCAGGCAAGAACGGGAACAGGTAGCCCTGTCAGAGATTCGATCTCGGCACGTTTTTTATTCACGACATCGTTAAAGTTGAAGTTATAGGTGTATCCTTTGTTGTTCATTGCATGCAGATGGTTAGCAATACTGGATGCAGCACCGGTATCGATAGGAATCATCGGCAATGATGTGAACCTTGTGAAGAGACGCAACTTTGAATCTTCAACCTCTGTACGTGTCAGGCTGTAAGCATCGAAGCCAATGACATCCATGACATTGCCCGGGTAGATTCGGACGTACAAAAAGGTTCCTTGCTGAAAGTCGAAACCCAGGTAGGTACTTTTCCAGAAGAGCCAGCCCTCAGAACCGCTTTCCGGTTTGAAATGACCCGTCTCCTTGATTTTCTCAACAACAGCAAGGATCTTTTTTTTGCGTTTCTTGGCTATAACATAATTGATGGCAAATGGACCGAATAACAGTAAGCAACTTGTTATGGCGTATAGATATGCCTCCGGGCGTACGTACTCATCCATGATGATTGAAATGGAGCATAGAAAAAAAATCAGCAAGAAAGAGATTATACCGAACTTTAAAAATAAAGACTTTGCAACAGAGTATAAAACCCACCACTTAGGGAATCTATCTTTCACAGTAAACCCTCCTTAGGTATTTCACTCAATGTTATAGCACTACTGGATAGATGTCCACATCTCAACTTTTTATTCCATCATTATTTGTTTCCCCTGGACCATTCATACCCTTCGTATTAACGCCAGGGGTATGCCGTATATTCCTCCCACCGGCTACGAACATATCTTTGACAGAACCAGCCATGCTTCCAAGAGTATTTGCTGCATCTCTACCGCCAAGGAACGAAATGACGTAGTCAGGTAAATATGCCTGTAAGGCAAATATGCTAGATACCAGTGTCGTGCAAATTCGAGCATAGATCATTAAAAAACCAGCCATGCTGAATAAACCTGTTAACGAGTTGGCTTGAACATTGACCAGTGCGACACCAAAAAGTGCATGAAGGATAGTGCCAGTAGCAACAATCGCAACAGATGCAAAGAAAAATCCAAAAACCATAAGTGCGGGACGAATCATGGTATCTATAAAGTAAATGTAACCATAAGCCGCACGACTGCCTCGATCCTGAGACGTACCTAGGTGAGTTGCCCCCCATAGAGGTCCCGCAGCGCAACCTACTAGAACACTGACAATCCAGTTACCAATACCAGTCATCCAGAAGATAAACGGAATAAATGGCAAATAGATTGAAAGTGTAAATCCAGCGCTAAACATAAGTAGTAACAAGAAATATACTGCTGGCGAAATGGCATCAAGCCCTTTATCTACAGCGCTAATTGCTCCTGTCATATTGACAACCTTCCCGAGAAGGGATGACTCTCCACCCGCAACAGCAGCCCGTATGACTGTGTATGCTGTTAAAGTTCCCTCCGCTGCAACCAGCGTGTAATCTCCAACATTTTTCATTTTAACTAATGGGTTTACCTGCCCTGTTGAGGTTCCTGTCCCACTATAATTTGTTGCGATGTTGCTGGTTAAACTGACGAAAAATGGAGCGAACGAGTTCATTAATATGCTATTTGGGTCATTACCTTCAGAAGCACTTAACTCGTTTTGTGATGTTGCTGTACCTGCTGGAGGTGCATAATTAGAGTTTTGTAACTGGGTACGGTAGGCGCTCATTACCGCACTGAACAGGTCTCCGCTGCCAATTTCCCCAAGGGATGACATCCCACTGGTTGCCGGCGCGCGACTGGCAACTTCTGTCAGGCGTTGATTGGCCGTTGCAAAAGTCTGGTACCAGGCACCGAGAGCCGCCCAACCATAAGTGTCGAGGTAATTCCTGACAGCATCCTGTATGCCATTTTGTTCACTCTGCGCCGGTAGTGCGCGCTGAACAGTTTGTTCGTACGTACTGGCTGCTCTCTGAATGCGGGTTTCAATATCCGGGAGTGTGCCGTTGCCGGTTGTTCGTTTATTCATAAACCCTGCCATAAACTCGCTGGCCGCGCTGTCCATATCCTGGATCATTGCTTCCATAGCTTTGTTTTGCGCATCCACCACTTCACTTGTATCGCGGTTACTGAAGGGGTTAAAGAAGCTTCCGGAACCAGACGAGGAGTCCGATTTCTGTTGTTCCGGTATCGTCGCCGTGCCGCACACACCGCTGCCGTTGGTGACCCGGTAGGTATAATTCCCTCCAGAAGAACCGGATACCCCTGCCATTCTGGCTGTGGTCGAGTTTGCCGTGCTGTTGTAATCGTCCAGCGCAGTATTGATGGCATATTTACAAAGCTGCATCTCAAAAATACCGCGTGCAGAAGTTCGGGTCGAAGCCTGTGTGGGCTGGACAGTCAGGGAGTAGCCGCTGGCAATATCACTGGCTGCTTTGGACACCATCAGGTTGGCAGAACCTACGCCCATAATCGACGCGCCCCAGAGAATTATGAGCTGGGACATGCTCCAGCCATTGGCGGTCGGGATAATCATCAAAAATCCTGACACTGTGCTCAGTGTGCTGGTGATATCGCGATCCCCGCTGAATACCTTGCCCTGATGCCCCGTTTTATTAATGTGCTTCAGACCAATAAATACAAACCAGACGACGGCAAGGACGGCGATAATTCCGTTAAACAGAGCAAACAGATTCCCGATCATCGTGGTATTGCCGGCGGCGAGAGGGTCCAGCACCACATCGCCGAAGATAGTGACCAGTGCCTGTCGGGAGAGGTCCTGTGCATTGGTTGCAGCAGAGACTATGTCATCGTAAGTGACACCTGCGCGTGCCGGGGTAACAGAGATAAGCAGCCCTGCACAAAGCGCACGAATGAGATTTTTCACGGTAACTCCGGATAATGCATGAATGCCGGGATGTCGGCAGGAGGCAGAGAAGGGCAGCTATTTCCCGAGAATGGCATCTCGTACGGCATGGGTTTCCGCCATGAAATGCTGAAAGGTGCCTCTTTCAGCAAGACTTACGCGACGGTTGCGTAACTGCCACAGTCGGTAGGTTACGATTAGCGCTTTTGACCATGCCACGCCAGCACCGGAAAACAGCACCACACAGGTGCTGATCTGGTGCGCGGAGATACTCCCACCAATAATGAATGGTGTCAGTGCTGCAAGCGGAACCGGTATGGCCATAAGCCAGAACAGCACTCGCCAGCGCCTGCGCTGGCTCACATACCCCTCATCCAGCTGTGCGGGGGTACAACCTGATTCCGCAACGGCTTTTTCCCAGTCAGGAGAAGCCGGCGGTTTGTCGTCAGTAATGAGCTCCGGAAAAGCATCACGCATTCGCTCAATATTTCGTGATGTCATGTGCCGGGCAGCCCGCAAATACCACTTCGTTTCCTGCAATGGCAGAAATATGCTCAGCAGTCCCCGGGTAATACGTCCAGGTAGTCCTTTTTTCCGTGCGACTGTTTTTTCCAGTGTCATTTGGCAGCTCCCTGGTTCATGGCTGATTCGAGTTGTTTCAGACGTGGGGCGTAGGACTGGCGGGCAAAGGCGGCGAGTAGCTGGCCGTCGATCACGTTCCCTTTGCGCAGCAACTCTTTAATGTCGTTAAGTTGCCAGTTCATCTGTGCCGTAGTTCGGATGAGTTCGCGCATAAGGTTATCTCCGTCCATTTGCTGCAGGTCGGAGAGATAGGCTGTGTTGGCATATCGACGTCCGGCCTCAAACGATTCAAATTCTCGCTGGCTCATGTAGCCCTTCGCCTTCGCCTCCGGCGAAGCCACATTGTCAAAATACTGCGCTGCGGAAGGTGACTGCAGTGCTTCTTTCAGGGCATCACGGGTGGTTTCACTGGTCTTACTGTCGGCAATCAGCGAGAGCTGAGGTTCAGACGCGGCATCGATGATACCGTTGTACTCGTTGAGCAACCCTACATACGTACGACCGGTAACAGTGTTGACTTCACCTTTGCCTGGCGTGCGGCCTGCTGAAGGTCGAGCCGTGTTTTTCATGTAGGCCATAGCGGCATCAATCTGTTCCTGTGACCAGGAAAGTGCCGGTGCCTGCCCTTCAGGTCCCGCGCCGCCATAGATGGAGCGTACCTGACTGTCACCTCCGGGCAAATTACTGACGGCAGGGCAGATACCGGTTCCGCCAAAGCGTTCATATTCTGCTGCCGTACAGTACGCGGCATGTACGTTCGCACCGTCATAAGCGTCGCGGGCCTGTTCTTCCGATGCTGTAGAAATCCTCTTCCGCACCGCTGAACTGGAAACACCTTTGCCTGATGAGAGTTTTGACGCGGCGCTGCCTGATGCACTTTTACTTTGTGCTGCCACACCGGATGCGGAATCACTACAGATCGAATCCGGTACCGAAAAACTCTGCCGTGCCTCCTCCAGACGTTGGGTTTCATTATTGAAAATCATTTGCTGACGAGTAGCCTGCCCATCCTGATTAATCAGGGCGCCGAGCTTGTCGGCGTTCTGTGTGATGGCTGTGCCGGTTGCCTGTTGCATCTGTAGTATTTCGACCAGAGTTGCCTGGATGGTGGCCATCTCAGGCAGAACCTGAGTCGTGATCGGAACGCTGGAGTTCACGTTGACCGTTAAAGCACTGGCAACAGTGGGAAGGCTGGACGCGATGGCCAGCGCCAGCGCGGGGAGATGACGTTGTAGCATGAGATTCTCCGTTTATTTGAGCGGGGTAAACACGCAGGGAAGGCGGGTTGACTGTGTGCCGGGGGCGAGGGCGACCAGAGGGAAGGTCTGAAAGCGTCTGCTGATACGTCCTTCCCGGCTGCGGGTGTCTATGATTGTCAGCCCACGACGCGTGATTCTTGCATGAGCTGGAGGGGTGATATCCAGTACCGGCCAGTCTCCCGAGCTGAGTTGTGGGGTATCTGCCCCCTCCGGCCATAACCAGGTATCATCAGTTAACACCGCCCCTGTATTTTCAGGTAGCAACCACTGGACCACATGACGCGATTCCCGCACCGGTTCGCCTGGCTCATTGACCTGCCAGATGGCTGTTGTGACCAGCTGGCGTGGTCGCGCTTTGAGTGAAAGAAGCACGCCACAGGCCTCTTGCGTTGCCCGGCGATCGGTCGCGTATACCGCCCGGGAGTTCACTGCACTGTCTGTACGGAAGTGCCGGGACGGCAGGACGAACTCCACGCCGTCGGCATCGATCACCAGGCGGGAAAGACTGACCTGGCCCTTTACCGGGCGGCGACAGCGTGGCGTCAGGTGGATGGAACACATCAAAGGTCATACCCCAGCTCATTTATCATTTCGTCTGCCATCAATTCGATGACGCCCTTATCACCACGGGCGCCACTGTTACGCTCCCTATACTCAATGAGTTTTTTTGCGGATCCGCGAGGGAACTTCTCCGCCAGTAACTGACGGGCACGGGCAGTACCGATCGTATCCGAGAGATTTCTGCGTAGCGCGCCGTCTTTTTTGTCTGAGTTAAGCGACCACAGCTCCAGCGGTCCGAGCGTAAACCGGACAATCCGTGCCAGCGTCCCCTGGGTTGTGCGCATCATACATAGCATCGGTACGCCACTACCGTCTGCAGCCGGACCAGCTGGCATACGCAGGAATGCATGAAGATTGTGTTCGGGGATCTTAAAACTGTCCCGTAAAAGTGGAATATCTTCCTGGCGGAAGCGCAGCAGCCAGAGGGTGTTGGCAGAGTCGAGCAGGCTTTTCGGATAGTCGGTAAGGAACTGGGTACTCAGCACCGTGCGGATACCAAACTTACGTTGTTCACGATCCTGCGTATCCAGTGCTTCGAAGATGAAATCAATGCCTTTGACGTTGTGCAGTTCGTCATAGATTTTGGTTTTCATTTCACTATCGAGCTGGTTGATGCGTCGCATAATGCCCGGGAGGTAGGCTTCCGGCAGTATTTGCATTACCTCATCCTGATACTGCGGCAGCAAAAAATCACCCGCAGTGATGTGGCCAGCAAAGAGGAACATGATGCCGGTTTTCAGTCTGCCTGCCGGGGTCTTATCGCCGGCTACGTTGTTTAAGTCTACGGCAATAATGCGTGTGTTCGGGTTCAGCGCAAAACGAGTCCGACTGGCCATCATCGGGTAGTCCTGTCGGGCCTGAATCATGCAGCGCTCAATGTACTCCACCAGGGGCTCCTGTGAGCCGTTACGCTGTATTCGGCCAAAAGTCTCCTGAATAACCTCACTGCGTAGTAGCGCGGGCATATCAGCAAGTTCTGGTACCGCCTGGTAGTGTGCCCGCTGAGCTGCAGATAACTGTCCACGTTCATGCAGGAGGTCACGTACTTCGTACCATGGTGTCGCGGTCCACCACTCCGGATCGTGCTCACCCCACAAACCGGATGACTCCAGTGCCGCATCCACTTCTGGCTCTACGTTTGAACGGAACATGTTTGGCTCAATACCACTACGCATGTCATACGCCAGATCAATCAGGCGATTCACTATTTGCCGGGTATCTGTAGGGTTAGGCGGGGTCCCTTTATCCGGTTCGATACAGAAGGCCGTCAACATGGACGCGATAAATTGCTTTTCTGGTGTCACTGGCTTACGAGCGCCGTACAGGATGTCGAAGACATTGCGTGACTTAGACGGGTCGTTGCTGAGTATGATGCCGACTGCTTCGTCCTTTCTCTCTTCTGGCAGACTGTCACGTATCAGCTGGATTAACCCCATCGCGCTGAATCCTTTATCAATGTGAGCCACATAAGGAAGCGAAACCTGGGCGGAAGATACCTGTATTTCCGTCAGGGTATTAATCAGTACCGATTTACCCAGACCCGAATCGCCAGGGGCAAGTTCGGTATGCTTGTTCTGTCGAGAAGACCCCAGCCCGACTTCCCAGGCGCATCCGTCTTCCGTGTGCAGCATCAGGTTGCCTTCCCCTCGCCAGACGGTACCTGGTCGGTTGAAGGGCAACATCGATAGCGCATGGGAGAGTGGCGGGTAAAGCGGAACAGGGCCGGAGCCCGCTGACGCGGCCAGCATACTGTTGACCCATCCCCTGCGAGGATCACCGAATGTGGTGGTCGTGTTACAGACTCCCCAGCCCTGCAACGCTGATTCAAGCAGCATCTGATTACGGGAGCATATTTCCCGGGTATGCCCCCAGGTGGACGCCACAATGGTCATCACGCAGACCGGATCGCGTTCATCCGTTGCAGCCAGCTGTGTGAAAGCGTCGTAAAGTGGGCGAATAGAGGGAATAAATTGTCCAAATGATGAAATAGTCTTTTTCCAGCCCAGCGCTTTCATCCCGCCAGGCATGATGTCGATTCGTATGCGCCAGGGAACGGAACGTGGAACCAATTTCACAAGCTCATTGAAGGGGCGGGGATGCTGAGGCGGAAGTGTTATGGCCACCATGCCGTGCCACAGCCCCCCTGCATGCACCAGATTACCTTCTGTTTCTGGCGTACAACCAAATACCTGAAGATTCAGGAAGGGAGCTAGCAGTGCTGTAGCGTCGCCCTCCTGAAGCGCACCCGCTGGCGCAGCCTTCCCCGGTAATGCCGGGCGCCATGCGGCCGATGTGCTGTTGCGTGCTGTTTCACGTCTGATTTCATTACAGAACTCAGGCACATCAAGCAGGCGGACAAGCAAGCCGTCTCCACCGCGTACGAGTGCTTTTTCAAGAGTGGTGATAAAGCTGTCGTGTCGGATCTTCAGACCAGACATTTGCCAGCGCCAGGGCTCCTGACCAAAGCGCGCGACAGGTGCTTTATCCTGAATGGCCCGAACGGTGGCGTTAAAATCGGTTCGTTCCTGATGACTCACCAGTGTCGGAGAGCTCCAGACGGCAAGCCAGCAGCGCTCACGAACAAGCCACGGAGAAATGACATTGATCTTCTCATTAAGCAGGTCATCCAGCTGGACGCCGATGTGCTGAATTGAACGCATTTGCGGGGCGATCATGGCGCTGACTTCGTCACGCCCTTTTTCCGGGTCACGTTCGAAAATGAAGGCCAGTTTATGGCCGATATTTTTCCAGGTGGTGCTGAGCGTGGACGCGAGGTGCGCGATCATTCCTTCAAACGCATCCGGATGATCGTCTGAGGCTGTTTCCGACATTTCACGCAATGCCCCGGATATTTCGAATACAGAAAGGAAATAGCCATGATGGGTGACACCTATATAAGGGGCTTCCAGCCAGGGTCTGAGCTCCAGATCTTGTTTGTCCAGTCCGATCACCGTACGAATGTCGCAGTAGTCGACAAAGTCAGCAGAGACGGCGAAACGGGAACAGGTATTCATAACGTCTTCAATAGTGAAGACAAGGCGGTTGATATTCATAGCTGCGAAGACTCCACCGGAATGGCGTGTATTGATGGGCGAGGCGCTTCTGTGGGCGCATCTGCGGGATAAGGCTTGCGTTAGGTTTACGTGACAGTGGTACCAGATGACTGTGAGGATAATATTGTTGTCTGCGAGGCTCCTGACAGAACGTCACTGTCCGTCACTGAATCAGGTGTCAGGATCAACGCCACTCCGTTCATTTTTTGTCGCATTTCATCGCGCATGACTGGCGGGAAACGTTTAAGTGCATCTGCATAGTCAGCTGGTCGCCATCCCCCGAAACGTTCTTCCAGAGGAAGACGATGGCGGGTCAGTTCCGACAGTACCCGACGGCCTTCCCGAACCTCGCCTGGTCTGGTGCTGAAGACGGCCTGCAGGGCTTTTCGGTTCAGGGCAACAACATTACGTGGGTGCAGGTCCGGTAGCCAGACCATGACCCCCTGAGCAGCAGCAAATCCGTTGAGGGCATGCCAGGCATGGCAGAGGTAACAGAGGTGAAACGGTGTCGTGAGCCGTTCTAATTCAGCATGTTCGATGTCAGACAGCAGACTGGTGTCGGTCAGCAGTGTTTTGGGGATGTGTCGCAAAGCAATCCGGCGGGCGGCAAGTGATGCGTGCTGCATCCCGGTCCGGGCAGCTTTCAGAGCCCGGGCGTGTTTCTCATATTCAACCGGTACCTGCGGGGTGGGACGTGACTCCAGCTGAGCCAGCGTGTCTTTCGCTCTGACAAGTCGGGTCCTGGCATCCTGCGCGTCTTCCGCAAGTCGGGATAATGGCAGGGATTCCGGTAACACAAACAGATGTTTCATGTCAGCACTACAGCAATAACACCGCCCTCCAGAAACGCTCTCGGGGGGAGGAAGTAAAGGGGCTGTGGAATGGACAACATCAGGAACCGGAAGCGGATGTAGCCATGGACAGTCAGGTGTCTTTTTCTTTTTGCTCATCGTTTTCTCCTGAAAGGGTCGGTAAACACCGACCCTTTCCTGTGGTTAGCTGATATTGACAGAGCTGGTACCGAGCTGTTTCTGGGTTCGTCCCATAATTTCAGGGACTACGGCCAGTAGTGCGCCGATGGCCAGACCTGCACAGCAGCGGCCCACAGTGATCTGCGGATTGGTGCCCACTTTTTTGAAGGACAGCAGGGAACCGATGAAGATGAACACACCGATCGCCTGGGCAATTTCCAGGCCGGAAGTTTTACCGCTTTTGGCACCAGAGGCGGCGCTACCAAACATATCGGCGAGATCGCCATCAGCGAAGGCCATGCCGGGTAACAGGAACGTGACCAGAGCACACAGCCCCTGAATCATGCGCTCGCGGCACTGCATCATGGTCAGCTGGCAGAAAATAACGACGGCATAAAGACGCGCGGAAATAGCACGGAAAAGTGACATAGTGTCTCCTTGGGTTATAAAAAAACGAAGTGTGTTAAAAAGAGAGGCCGAGAGTGGCAAGTGCGGCATCGATGAGCTGAGGTGAAAAGACCATACCGGTCCCTGCAAACAGTTTTACTGTCGCAGCGCGAATGCTTTCACTTGAACTGAGTGCGGTGTGCCCCTCAAGCTCTGATCGTCGAAACATATCGAGTGCCGCATAGACAAACCCCACTCCTGCTAGCCGGACCAGAGAAAGTACGGCGTTAGCAGCCCCGGCAGCAACGCCGTAGGTGGCGGGTTGCACATACGCGATTGCATCAAAAGATGTGGCGCCAAAGCCAAGCTGCGCACCACTGGCATTAATGATGGAGGGGAGAGATACCAGCGCGGCGCAGGAAAAAAGGCCAATAGCAAACTTGCCCGGGGACAATGGACTTCGACTGGAACGTTGCCGGGTCAGAAGTGCGATGAGGCCAAAAAAACCAATCATCTCGGACCAGCTGAATAATAAATCCAGCCCAGCGGTGAAGATGCCCGAAGCAAGATTCTCTATTAGCGTGACGGCATCCAGTGCCATTAGCGCAGGGTTCCTCCGGTTGTCACCACAGAGCGCGTGGCAGGATCAATCTGACGAATAGTGACTTTACCCAGCGTATCCCCCTCCCGGACTGACCAGGTACTGCCCTGCCATTTGATCCACGCCATTCCTGCTTCCAGCGACATGATTTTCATGCCTGCAACAGCACTGGTTGTCTGCCGTTTTTGGGGCCGGGAAGCTGTTTTTGAGGCATCAGAGGTGCTTACGCGGGTTTCCAGAACAGCCAGCTTCTGTGTCAGCTCATTAAGCTGTGCACGCGTTTCTACTGCGTAAGCCTCATCCCTTTTGATAGCATCAGACAGGCGCGTAACGCTGTCTTTAAGCGACGTCAGAGAGTCATTTATCTTGCGGTCACGATCGTTCAGCTCGTCACGGATATCCGTCATCATGCTCGCCCTGTCGTCCTGAGCCATTGGCAGGGACGTATGTGCCGCCGGTTGCGCCGCGGCTGGCGAGACAGCCTGCTGCGGAACAGACTCAACCGTACTATGCTGTGCACCGTCGAGTGTATTTTCAACTTCACTGAAGCTGGTTTCAGACGGCGTATTATTCGTCAATGACAGTGATGGACCGAACAGGTACCAGAGGCTGGCCACTGCCAGAAGCGTTATCCCGAGAAGCCACGGCAGAGAATAGCCAAACAGCAGGTCTCGCTTCCAGAAGGGCGGTTTCTCGCGAGGATCTGGCGCGCCAAAATCATCCTCGCTTTCCAGTGTTTCTTCTTCAGGCATATCAATTTTCTGGTTCATCATTGTTCCTCACGGGTACGGTATCGCCATACTGACGACGGATTTCAGCCTGGCGGCGCGCGATGGCTTCCTGCAGGCGGGTTTCGGTTTGCTGCTCTGCGGCAGCGGGTGCTGATAAGGTGCTATTGATTGCGGGACGAGCCGCTTTATTACTGCTGACAATGTCGTCAGAAGTAACCGAGTCAACGAAGAGAATGGAGATAACTTCTTTCTGCTTCACGGTGACCTGGCGGAACGGCTCACGGGCCATCTCCTGTTTGATGACTTCCGCCCCGGTCTGGGCTGTGCCGCCAACCATTACGCCAGCCACTGTGCTGCCATCAGGTTTACCCACTCGTCCGGTGACGGTACCGACACTGGACTGCATAACCTGAGTGTTAGCATCCTTGTACAGACCGCCAAGATCACCAAGACCTCCCAGTACAGCGGGCAGAACGATGTGTGTTCCCCATCGATGGTTAACATCGGAGGCCACAGAAGACATCAGGTTTTTCTCACTCTGTGCGCTTGCATTGACGTTCAGCTCCATGCCGTTCCAACTCATACTGGTAAATCTGATATCCAGTCCATTGCCGGCAAGTTTTGCTGACGAACTGTGAAGTCTTGCGCCAGCCAGCGGCCCGGCAGGAATAACCGCAACAACCTCTGAGTTGGGGTTATCTGAATCCACGGCAGTCTCCATATAACCGGCCGCACGCGTAAGTGCGTGGATGAAGACCTGTGCACTCTCTGTTTCAGTTTTTGTCTCTGCCAGGTTTCTTGTGCCAGTCGCTGGCGATGTCTGCGTAACACTTGCCAGGGCAGTTGCCAGCACCGGTGCATCGCCGCCAGTCTGTGCGTCACTGATCCGCTTAAGCAGTTTTTGCAGTTGAGCCTGGCGCTTTTCGTTTGCCTGCTCTTCTCCGGCCGGGTTTTCCGCATGGCGTGATGCTGCTGGCGGCGGAGGTGGCAGGTCCACCGGTTTTGTTTCTGGCACCTTATCCGGAGGGGGTTCCGTGACTTCAAGGCCGACCGGGAGACTGGCGATGAAGGATGAATCGGTCCGTGCGGCTTCCTGCGCGCCTAAATCGTTTGAGGCTTTAAGCAGTTCACGGTAACGCGGGCTCTCCGTCGTGGTGGTTACGGCACTTGAGGCCGTACCGTTAAGGTTGACGGCAGAATCTGTTCCTGAAGGGTCATGTGTCAGCCACGACATGGCCAGATAACCCGCGGTCACTAAAACCAGGGCACTAAATCCAATTATTGAAAAAAGTTTTTTGCCGTTCTTACCGGCATCCTGTTCTGCGCTCATTACTGAAGCTCCGGCGTGACGTGAACGGATTTCCCGTTTACTGAGAAGGTCAGTAACGGGGTGACGGGGAGTTTCCAGAGATGCGTACCATCCGCTGAAGAGAGTGTCTGTTCAAACTCGTCGCGCAGCATTGCGCGGGAACGGACCATCAGATCATCACCGCTTTGCCAGATCGCAGTGTCAGGGACGTTGCCCTGGAATTTAAGGCGACGGGCATCTTCTGGTGGTGTGCCATCCAGAAAAGCCTGCAACGTGGCGCTGTGGAGTGCGATTTTATCGACGGGTACGCCCGGGGTTGCTGAGCCAGGACCCAGACGCGGGACGCGTAAATCCAGCCGACTGTCGATCTCCTGACTGGCAGTACGGGTGTCTGTCTCACCACTTGTCACATTGATCATGATTGGAACATCAAGCCCTTTCAGATATACGGAAATATTCCCCGCAGCCCACGGGCGCAGTGGTGTTATGGCCAGCATGTTGGTTCCAGCATTGAACTTCACATCAAAACTCTTCGGGCTGGCATTAATTGGCGGATCTGACTGTGGCCACGGTGCGCCACTGATGTCCGTCAGGGTGACGACGCTCTGGTTATTCATGGCCGTGCGTACCAGCGGGATACTGGCGCCTGGAGAAAGATTGAGGGTTAATGAACTGATACGCGGAACCACGCTTATCATTGGGGCATTTACAGAACGCTCGTTGTCGGTCAGTCGAAGCCTCAATTCGCGTATCTCATCCGCTGACAGAGGCGAGTCTAAACCTGCTGCCTCATCTACCAGCGGCGAGCTTTGTTCCGGGGGCGGGAGCTCTCCACTAATCCGGGTTGCCGGTACACCTGTTGTTTGCGCTTCTGCCCCCTGAGGAGCGGCGGCAGTTGTTGCACCAGGCGTCCTGGCATCCTGCCAGCCAGTATTGTCAGCGGCGGCTACGAGGGCCGGACCACACAGCAGTAGTGTGGTCATGAGATAACGAAGTTTCATGGCGGGAGCCTCAGAGATTGCGGGGAGCGTTGCGTGAGATCATCTGGCGGATTTCCATCCCGACGGGTTTCTGTCGTGGATCTACGCGCTGGATGGTAATTTCGAAAACAAACGGTTGTTCAGGCTTGCTGGTCGTCTGCCCAACCAGGCGCAAACGTACCGGATACTGCATTGTCCAGAACCAGGTTCCGTCAGACAGACGCCCACGCCGGATGACGACACCAGCCCCTACGGAACCGGTAAGATTCATACGCTCGCGTTTCAGGGCATCGTAGATATTGGAGTTGGTTAGCGCCTGGATGTAACTGGCGTGTCCTGCTTCAGAGAACAGCGATGCTGTAGAGGATACCTGTTCACGATAATGAACGAAGTCCAGGTTAAAGGCCCGCATCAGAGCCTTGCTGCCAAAGGCGATGGCATCGTCCTGGCTCCATGCTGGTTCGGAAGTGGGAGCCAGGCGAACCAGGCGCCCACTGTCGGTGGCAAAGTAATCCCGTGGCTGTTGTATCAGAGCCCAGGTCAGGCCAGCATTGAGGATGATGCTGATAAGCAGGCCACTCCCCAGCAGGAGGTTACTCTTCATCAGCTCTGGTGCCATTTTCTGGCGTTTTTCTGCCGTTTTCATCATGTTCACGGCGTTTTTCAGCGGATCCTCCGCAGGGGAGGGGGCCCGCCCCTTTGCAGGGGGGGCTGATTGTGTCTGTTTTGTCATAGGTTTCAGGAGTTGAAGTTTTTCCAGGGATCGATGTTGTCTGGGATCTGTTCGTTGACTTTATCCAGGGCCGCTTCGCAGACCTTATTTTCCAGTTGCGAAATGATTTCATCGAGCCCGGGGAATTGCGGCAGGGTCACCTTGACGTTCTTGATACGGGACAGACAGGACTGCAGGGAGGATGAGACATTGCTTTCGCGCTGTTCCCAGGCTGTTGCGGCCGCCCTGGCTCGCTCATAACCAGCCTGGCTACCCGCTTCAGCAGCACTTCCTGCTCGGCAGGTTGCCGCCGCAGCGGCGGCAGAAAAAAGCATGAAGCCGGACAAAAGTCCGGCTTTAAGCATGTGATATCGCATTCTCTCTCCTTATCGGCTTAGCGGCCGGGGCTGTGGGAGTGTTCCTGATGAAGCGCTTTTTCCTGTCTGCCCTCCGGCTTTCGGGCGTCATCCCATTGTTTCCAGGTCTGTTCAAAACCGAGGCGCTGGAACAAGGTATCTGCCTGTTTTTCCGGTGTGTAGAGCCGGGCGGGAAGCGGTGTATCCTCTTCCCGACCTTTCAGGTGGAACGTCATCAGCTGAGGTGCGGCACGGGTGGTGCCGTCGGGTTCGAAATTCACCGCCTGTCCGTAGCCTACAAAGCGGGGACCGTCATCGGTGATGGCATTAATAACCAGCTGACTGTTGTCTGTGGTTGGCGTGGCCAGTGCCGGATACAGCGTGCCATCCAGACGAACCATCCCCTGCAGGTGTTCCCCCGCAGACTGGACAAGCAGCAGATCTAACTGGTTTGACTGTGTGTCCATAGAGGCCATGACGGGTACCAGCCTGTCTGGTGCTTCCGTGGACGGTGGCGAAATGCTGGCCGCGGCTACCGGTGACTTTACAGGATGCCTGTCTTCGCCCAGATAAAACTGACGCTCTTCCAGGCGAGGTGGCAGCTTCAGGTCTGTGGTGTACTCAGGCCAAGCCTGTCGGATTTGCTGTGTGAGGCGGCCAAACGTATCGACCGGGAAAGCCTGAAGAGGCTGTCCCTGCTCCGGTCGATCATGTGCCACGGCAAGACCTGTTGAGGCGGACGTCAATGACCAGTTATTTTTTACGCGCTCTTTTTCCTCACCAGGTACCTGCCAGCTGTCACGGGAATTGAGCGTCAGCGTGACCACATCGCCGGTTTTGTGGTGCGCGATCAACTCCCGTAAATCCTGCCCCCAGTAGGTATGACTTCCACCGCGGTTCTGTAGCTCGATAAAGAAGCTCTTGCCCTTTTGCTCTTTATTTTCGTACATCGCTTCACCAAAGTTCTTGAGGACCGCCGTGACGCTCTGGCCTGGTTTCAGTGCAGAGGGGGCGGGCTCAGCGGGCATATCAGGGACCCGGATGCTGTCGGCCTGCTTAGGCGCTACAGGCTCTGTTGAGGGTGAAACGGCAGGCTGCTTTGCGGCAGTTGCCTGTGCTGACGGCGTGGGTGATACGGGGGGCACGGGTATGCCCGGAGCGTCAGGGGTAACAGCTTCGGGGGCGGCTGTTGCCGGTGACACTGGCGATGCGGCATCAGGTGATGGAGTCTGTCGGTTCAGATCCGGCGTAGGAATATGTGTTGTGACTGAATCCCTGGTTGCCCCA
Source organism: Serratia sp. KG1D (assembly GCF_037150675.1). Classification (NCBI taxonomy): domain Bacteria; kingdom Pseudomonadati; phylum Pseudomonadota; class Gammaproteobacteria; order Enterobacterales; family Yersiniaceae; genus Serratia; species Serratia sp. KG1D. The sequence goes on along the minus strand of NZ_JBAGIH010000008.1, from coordinate 9,699 downwards.
AACTGTTGCCGCATAGTCTCAAGCTGCGCGCGCTGCGCAGGCAGCTTCATTCGGATATCGAGGTCATATTCAATAATGAGCCGCATGGCCTGCTCTTTAAACTGCGTACTGCCGGTGAGCTCCACCACACCGCCGTAATAGCGTGATGCCACGGCCAGCGCGGCGAGCACCTTGCGCTTGTCCTCACTCGCACCGTTACACATTTCGAGACGGTTGCCGAGATCGTGAAACGCATCTTCCCCGTCGAGACGGTAAAGCACCTTATTGTCACGCTGTTCTTCCGTTGACAGGGCTTTAATGATTTCATCGAGATCTTCTCGCTGAAGCGGTTCCGGCCTTCGCGGTCCGTAGACAAGCCCATCCGCTTCATGCATCTCACTCTCTGCCGTTTCCTTCCTGCCCGGGGAGGGCTCTGACGTGTTTGGATCCACATCGGCAGTTTGCGTCTGCTCCTGTTTTTGCCCGGTTGATGTTGCTCCGGGGGACTGTGGAGGGATTGGTAATTCAGGAACGATCGGCTCCGGAGACTCAGCGTCTGTTTCATGTGACGCTGCCTCAGGCTTCAGGGTTTGTTTGCCCGTTTCTGACAGTTCATGGTCTGTCTGTCGTTCCTGAGCAGGCATATGGGGAATGTCATCAGACTGACTGTTCACCCATTCAGCAAATTGTGGGTCGTCCATCTGCGCGCGTATGTCTGCATAATCATCGAGGCCAGGGACCGGTATATTCGATCCTGATTCGATGGCACTATGACTACGCTGACCGGCATCCGCAGAAGATGTCGCGATCGTCACGTCCGTGGTGCTCTGCGTATCAGGAATTAAAACATCAGCGTCTCGCAGGGACGTGGGGGCGGGTTCATCGTGTTCAGCCTTATTCTCAACCGGTGCCGCACTGATACTGGCTTCATCGGGCGGCATCACCGCTGCCGGAGAGATTATTTCAGGTTCAGGCGGGGCGGGAGGCGCTGGGTTTACTGACTCATCCTGCCTGTGGCTTTCAGACGGAATAACGACAGGTTCATCCGGGGCAATCGAAGACTGGCCGGATTCCTGACTTTCCAGATTTTCCATTTTTGGGTCCTGTTGTGAGAGAAATTGTGCATCGTTGGGTGCGTAGTCTGTCCGGATATCGATGCCGGCAGACCTGAGGCGGTCGCTGATGTGCTCACGGAAGGCTTCTCTGCCCCTGCTGATATCGAGATCGTTGAAGTCCGTCAGCAAGCGTGCTTTTTCTTCTTCGGTGAAATCAGGGGCGATGACTCTGCCGCCCGTGAGTTCTGCCGCTTTCTCAGCGCTCAGGATGCCCTTATTTTCAGGTTGTCCTGTCTGCGCATTCTTCAGCTGATGATCATTGTCTGCACAGAAAATAAAAGGACTGTCAGGCCAAACGGCACGAGCATTCTGGCCAACGGCAATCATGTTTCCCGCATCAACCGTCATCAGTACCGGCAGACCTGATGCCTCATGCAGAGAGGCTGCTGTGGCATATCCTTCAGCAAACAGCAAAGGCAGGCCATTCTGTGGCGTCCCCAGTGCAAACCAGTTACCTGTTTTTTCACTGTCTTTAAGGATGCGGGCGTCTTTTCCGCCGGTGAGCGGAATACGCTGGTAAGAGCGTATGTCGCCATGCGCATTGCTGAAGGGGATCACAAGTTCTTGCTTATCGTTGATTCTTATACCCGGCGCAGCCTCCACACCCTTACGGGTCAGATAGGCGTTCGTTGTAGCCTGCGGGTAGCGGTCAACATATCGGGCGGCGTACTCCGCCTGCCGGTTGTACTGTTGCTCCAGAGCACGGGCATTTTCTTCACGCGTTTGCTGGGCGTGTGCACGGAGATGAAGACGCGCAAGCGGATCCATCTCGCCACCACCTGAAAACACCCACTGCGTCGGTTTAGCGTCGGCGCTGCGATAATCGCGGTACCATCCGGCAGGGCGCCCGTCCAGGTAAGCCTTGTAAGCTCCGCTTTTCGAACCTTTCTTGTCCTGTTTCGTCGGTACGCGCTGAAGGCTTCCATCCATCACGGGGAGCCCCTTAACCAGCAGCCCTGCTTCTTCAAGTTTTTGAGCAAACTCTGTTACCGGATCGTCCGCATTCATCGACAGTTCATGGGGGCGGGGCATCCATCGCTCGAACCTGGTCAGGTCGGCTCCTGGTCGGGCATACCAGAGGCGGTGCTCATCGTCCCATTTAAGGGCTTTCTGCCCATCGCTGAGACGCGGGTGGGCGTTGATGGCGTCGTCCTTCTCTTCGTGAGGTACGGCAAGCCATACGCGGTGACTTTTTTGCATGGTCACATTCCTGGAAGATATTGAGGGAGTAGCGCGGGAGCGCTATGGGGAACGAACGGGTTACATCGGGTTCAGAGACCAGTCCAGTCTCGTGGTTTTTCAACAAAATGCCGGTACCACCAGGGGCGACCGGAGGCAATCTTTCCCCTGAAGGTACTTATTACGCGCAGGCAGATAGCCCGTACACTCCAGCCAAAGAAATTCAGGGCAACAAAGAATCCCAGAATGGCGGAACAGATATACAGCGTCTTCATGGACGGCCAGCGAAACCAGACCAGATACAGCAACAGGAACGGCAGCGGGATACCAAAAAAGGTGACAGGCGGTGTGGCATAGCGCCAGAATCCTTCTCGTTTCAATGTCTAAGCTCCTGTGTCGGTAGGTAGAGTGCCGCTTCGTGTCTGTCTATATCACCCGTTACGTAACCTTCACGCACTTGATCGATAATGCGCCTTTTCTCCAGTCTCAGGATGTTATCGATGTGGGCCGGCCACTTCTCTGACGGGAGATTCTGTAGTGCATCGCGTAGCTCATCCTCGAAGACGATGTATTCCCGGAGAGCCCGGCGTTTGCCGTCTGTCGTTCTGACAAGTACCTGGACTACGATAAACCGTAACATCCCAAGCATCTCCCAGGCGCGTGCATCACGAATCTGAGGCGGGAACAGACCAAGCAGTCGGTTCAGGGTTTCACCTGGTGATTTAGAGTGCAGTGTACCGATGGTTAAATGTCCGCTTTCACCAGCCTGGACAGAAGCCTCTGCTGTTTCCGTGTCACGAATTTCCCCGATACCGATGACCTCCGGGTTTCGGCGCATTGCGGAGCGAAGCCCATCTGCAAAACTTGCGACGTCACGTCTTACCTGAGCCTGATGCGGCGGCAGAAGGTCGTCGGGGCGGCCGAGAATGTACTCTACTGGATCTTCGTAGGTCACAATTTTGCGATCGGGCTGTGTGTCCTGGCAGTGGCGATACAACGACGCCTGCAACGTTGATTTACCCGAACCCGTTTCACCGCAAATAAGACCCAGCCCGGTTTTTGGCAGCATTGCCGCCGCCAGATCGGGCTCGATACCCAGCTTCAGAAAATCGGGAATGATGTGGGGGATCACACGCAGAGTGACGGAGAGAGCCTTTTCTTCCCGGGCAGATGTCCCCTGGATGATGTGCGCGCGTAGCCGCACGCGTTCCCCCCTTTCCAGGCCATATCGCCCATGCATGTCGCCGTCGATTTGAATGGCTCTGTCCAGCGGTCTTCCACCCTGCACTCGGGGGCGCACTTCTGGCCCCAGCAGGTCGTCAAGCATATTTCCCAGCATGATATTCGGCAGTATGGTGTCTGAGACTCTCTCACGTCGGCCATAACGACTCACTGAAACTGGTGAGCCGCCAACCAGATCCACATCACTGACTCCATGTGCCGAACACCAGGCAAAAAATGTCCTGAACTCGTCGGCGGTATAGGCACCGCTGAACGGGAAAAGCCCGAACGAGTCAGGGATAGCTGATATGTTCACGAGGAAAACTCCTTACTGGATGGTAACGGACGGGCGCCAGCGTGATTTCTGTAGCTCAAACGATGCATGTGATTTGAGTCGGCGAACACGATCGCCGGTAACGAGCTTCTGACCACTGCCAGTAACAGTCTGCTGCTGCTCGGTGACTTCCGGCCGGGAAATCATGCCCCGTCGCCAGAGCAGGGAATAAAGCATCATGCCGCGATAGTCCCGGGTGAGTTGATTCATGCTGGCCTCAAAGGTCAGATCGGCATTTTCGCGACCTTCCTGCCAGCCTTTTTTCAGTGCGTCTTCCCAGACCTTTCTCTGGGCGCTGTCTTCCGGCACAACCAGACCTTCTGTGCCAGGGGTTGCCGTGGTGGCCAGACCGCGTAGTAACCAGCTGCGCCAGCTGGGCGGGTTACTGACGAATCGCTCCGGTCGGATGATGGTCCAGACTTTTGAGGCTGTGCGAATTTGATCAGGAGTGATGTGTGCTACGTCCTGCGCTTCATCAATAACCGGAGGAAGCCAGCCTTCAGGGCTGATAAGTGGACGGAAATCGTAAAGGGCATTGAGGGTGGATTCGCGGGCGTTGAGTGCCTGGGTTAACTCCCATGCCCGCTGGGATTTTCCTCCCCGGAATCCCAGTGTTCTGCCAGCATCAGTAAGCATTTGCCAGCGCGTTTCGGACAGACCTTCTGGTCTTTGTCGCTCCGGGTTGAGCCAGGCCTGCATATCCGGAGGTGGTGCCCCTGTATCTGTCGGTGAAGCCGGCCGCTCTCCTGCACACCCAGTCAGGAGCAGAGCAGGGAATAGTAACAAGAGAAAGCATTTCATTTCTTTCTGGTCTCCGGTTGCATGAAGTTGAGCTGGAGCAGCCCAGGGTACTGATTCAGGGTTGCGCGCCATGCGGTCTGCGCTTCGATAACGCGCAACACATTGCTGAACGTCATGCCACGAACGTGCAATGTTACGGGCAAGGGCAGGCGAACGCCGCTGTAGTTGAACTGCAGGCCACGTGCCCGCGCCAGTTCATCCAGTAGCTCCACAGCATCACCTTCCCAGTCGAAAGAGACGTCAGCGCTGTTGGAGCGAACGATCTCCATGGATGATGGCGCGGTTTTCGAACCGGACCAGACACCGTTATTCCACATCTGATACTGTGTGTGACGGGTAACGGCAACGGATGAGGCCGCGCCGTAACGGTCGGGGGAAGGAGAAACTGGAGACGTTGATGGCGTAGTCCAGGACTGGCAGCCGGCGAGCAGGGAGATGGCCAACATGCCGGGAAGCATTAAACAATTCATGGTAGTTACCTTGCCGGGGGGCGACGGAGATTAAAGCCAGAAGATTCAGTGGGCGAGGCTTATGATGCCGTTAATTTTGATGTTTACTTTTCCTGCGTATCCAGCCAATTAATTCAGATGGTTGATTATTTGCGGTCATCCAGAATAAAAGTCCGAATACAGAGAAAGTGAGATAAAACTGCCTGATGGTATCGTCAACACGCTCTTTCCAGTCATCCTCATCAATTAATACCGTTTTGCATACCTGAGGCATTACAAGAGGAGATGGCGGGCCGCTATCGTTTGATTGTTTACATTCTCTTACCATGCCTGGTGGTGCATCACCGGTAAGTGATCGGGCCTGTTCAAGGAAGGTGTCGGCGAGCGAGTGGTTGAATCCAAATAACATGAACAGAATAAAAAAACCGGTGGCTGGCGCAGTTATCAGGCTGCTGAAAGCAACACTGCTGATCTGATGCAATACATGTACATATCGGAAAAATTTCATCTTCAACGGTCTCAGCGGGAGAAAGTTCGGGGGGATTACAGCCAGTGCACAGGGGATAACACACAAAGAAACGGCAGAGGAAGCCCATTGCGGGCTTCCCCTAAACTATCAGAACGTGAACTGCAACTGTGCGACCGCACCGTAGGTACGATCGGTTCCTGCAATACCGGTCAGGTCCAGATGTACTACGTCGAAAGGAGAGAAGCCCAGACCCGCAGTGAAAGCGTTGCCCTCGCTGGAGACCATGTTCTGACGATAACCCGCGCGTACCTGCATCCAGTTCCAGGCATTCAGTTCGGCACCCACACTGGCGAACTGGCGTTTGTCATCCCGCTCAAAGCGGCTTGCTTCGGTCAGATCCACATCGAGAGCGGTGGTCAGGATACTGTTACTCCATGCCACGCCTGCAGTGGCCTGTGGTTTTACTTTGAATGTTTCTTTCTCACCATTCACTGCTTTAGTGTCAACGGTGCGGGCGATGATGTTCTGTACCGCGAGACCCAGCATCCAGTTGTCGCCGAGGTTTGTTGCCAGACCGATGTCGGCGTTAAATCCGGTTTTAGTATTGCGGTAGTCATCCGAATTCAGGTCATTTTTGTCGAAGTCGTTTACCTTTGCGCTGTAGTTGAAAAGATCGATGCGTTGATACTTGGGCGTGATCCCCAGTGACCAGCTATGTCCCGCTGTTTCAAATTCGTGCGCCATAGCCACACCGACATCGGTGATAACGGCAGCCCGACCATAAGCGCGGGACGTTAGTGCATCCTTGTCTACCGTATCTGACGGGATGGCGCCGCTGGCGATATTATCGAGATACTGTAGATCGTGATCACTGACCTTGCCGTTTACGGAAACGGTGCCCCAGGACTTCACGACAACCGCAAATGGAAGCACTTTATTAGGAGTGGTAGCAATGACAGATGCCCCGACCTGTCCGTTTGCTTTTACGTCCTTCAGGTCTTCCAACTTGTTGCGTAATGCGGCTGCACTTTCGCTGACACCGCTCTGGCGGTCAACTGCATTGTCAAAATTGTTCCACAGATCCTTTACGTCATCGGTATTATCGATGGCATTATCTGGGTCTGCTACCTGGACACCTACGGACGGCAGCACCAGGCTGAAGTCATCGTTCGCGCCAAATTTCGTCAGGAGTGCCGGGTTGGATAAGGCAGCTGTACCGTAATGTGCGGAAGCTACGCCAGTCCCGCCCATCGCATCGCTGCGGGCTTCCATATAAGAGGTTGCAGCTCCCGCATGAAATGCCATCATGACGGCGAAAGATATCAGTGTTTTTGCAATGTGAGTCTTTTTCATAAGTAAATTTCCTGTAGTCCTGTCTGGATTTAGGGCAAAAGAAGGTCCTGATGCGGCAGCATCAAAATTTCCTTTTTCTTTTTTAATTCAGATTTTCAGCGTGGTTTAAAGCTGTCTGAATATAAGTACGGGTAACGTTGTTCCGTGTTCAAGTGCTGTTGCCAGCCCTGCACCTAAGGTGACGAGGCGGATAGTACCTGTTGCTGCGTGTTCCCTGAGGAGTCGCTCTTTCCAGCATTCCTGCTCTGTATTCAGGGTGCGCGTAATAATGGATAGCACCGGAAAATATGTCAGCTGAGATGAAGATATTTTCTTCTTAATTAATATGCCGTTTCGTTCCTGATCTTTATCCTCAGTTGTATTTTCAGTCTTCCAGAAAATAATGCTGTCATTATTATTTTCGGCTGAAGGAATAATTACCTCCCGGAAAGTTTCTTCCGTTTGTGGCCATTGATGACTCGCGCTGCCTGTGTCGACAGGGGGAACGTTGCTTCCAAGCAACCAGCCAGGAGAAACGAAAAACCAGTCAGCGAGCGCCTGGAGAAGCGGGGTGGACAGATAGTCCATTGTACGTTCCCTGTCCTGTAGCACACTAACCCGAACATTCCATGACGACAGCAGTTCTGCGATGTCTGTCGGGCTAAGCTCGTGTGACTGCATCAGTAGCTCAAAGCGGTCTATAACGCTGATTGCAGTATTACTGAATGGCAGGAAGATATCGCGAAAAGAGCCTTCAATTACCATACTCAGCAACTCTGACTGAGAAATTCCAATTTTGCCTGACAGCTCATCAATCAGTTGACGGGTACCAGGTCGCAACCGAAGTGATGTGGTCTGCATGGGCTTCTTATCATTGCGCTGAAGCAGTTCTGCAATCCTGTTCCGATCAAGGTCGGGGAGCGCCAGAAGCGAGGTGAAAATTGCTGTGAGACTGTTTGTCACATGGCCCCCTTAAGTGAAATTAAACTTTGTTACTCAGTGGGTTAAAGAATAATTAATCGTGACGCGTATGTATAACGAGTTAATTCGATCGTGTAGATCGACTGCGTTTGCGTGTTCGTTTTAATTACGTTTGTGTATTTGCTTTTTTAGCGAGCTTTCCGGCGCGGCCGAATGAGTACAAGCACGCCGGTTTCAGGTACGGTTATCCAGCGCCATTCCTGTAAAAATGTTTGCAGCCGTATCCCGTTTCTGATGGCTGGAGGTATCGTGACTGTGGTGCAGCGCCAGCGGTGCGTTTCCCCCATTTTTGACATCAGGATAGTCATGCTTTTCAGGTGTGCCGGTCGCATCAGATGGGATGTGAAGTACACCGGCGTGCTGTCTCTTTGTAGCGCCAGCTGCAACGTGACCAGAAAGCTCCGGTGAAAGCGTGCCGCACGCCGGAGATTAAGATGGCCAACCCGGTCAAATGTCGACAGATGCAGGGTTGTGTAATGCTTCTTACGATGTCGAACCAAGGCCGTTCGGAACCCTTTCCAGGGCGTCACGGCACTGACGATTGTCATTATCGGGCAATACAGCAGTAGCGTTAGTGGTACTGCTGAAAGGAAAATCAGAAACACAGCCCCTCCAGAAGAAAAGTTATACCTGGGCCGACAGTGCCAGGTCGGGGTTAAGCGGACATATCATGATGTGATTGTTTGTCCTGACAGGAAGCTCTCCCGGCGCGGGGACTCGTTCGCCGCGCTGGGCTGCAAGAGCCAGTGTCCGCAGTAGCAGTTCGCTGGCGCGGGCCAAAGCAAGTTCGCGAGTCGGCGCTGATACTGTCAGATTTTCGAAATCGCATAGCATTACCTTGATGTCACCTGATTCTTCGCTGTCCTGCTCGACCTGGGCAGGATAGGGCACGAAGTAGGGGGCGATCTTTTGAGTCTGGCGCCGTCGCGCGTCCAGCTTGCTGACCAGCTGGTAAGCTCTCAGATGGGTGTAGCGTTTTAGCATATTCATCGAGCGATGGCCTGATATAGCTGCGACCTCCATAACGTTCAGCGTACCGAGTTCGAAGAAACGGCTGATGGCCTCGTGCCGTAGATCATGAAAATGCAGATTCTCGATAGAGAGTTCCTTGAGGGCATTCCGCCAGGCGCTTTTGAAACCGGATGACGTATAGGAAAACAACTTACCTTTTAGCTGGGCCGGCATCATCTGAAGCAGGTTACGAGCCTTACGTGAGAGAGGAACATCTCGTGATGAGCCATTCTTGGTATCGGGCAGATGTGCTACGCCGTGCTGCAGGTCGATGTATTCCCATTGCAGGTTAAGGATTTCACCCTGCCGCATGGCTGTCTCAAGCGCGAGATGAAAAATTATATACAGCATTAAGTTTCGTTCCCGGAAATAACGGGACAGTCTGCGCTCTTCACTGGATGTCAGGCGGCGATCACGACCTTTGGATACTTTAGGTTTACGTACCAGTTCGACTGGGTTGCTTCGACAGGTTCCCCATTCCACGCGAGCGATCCCGAATAGAGATGATAAAAGCGCCAGTTCAAGCCTTACTGTATTGCCAGTGATAGGGTTCCCAGTCCTTGGGTTGAACTGCATCAGCCTTTCATCACGGTAGGCTGCAATATCAACTGTGGTGATCTCATCCATGTTCCGGTTAGCCAGTGGGTGACGCTTAATGACGTTGACCCGGTAAAATTCCTGAAGATGTCCCTTTTTGTGAACTGATACCGACTCGTAATACTTATCGAGGCCCCGACTGAGAGACATTTTTCTAATACGCGCAACAGAAGACATCATTACTCCCAAAAGGCGAAGAAAATAAGGCCTTGTGCGAAAAATGCAATAACA
>NZ_JBAGIH010000007.1:0-119769 GCF_037150675.1 Serratia sp. KG1D | reverse complement strand
CAAAGCCGAAAGCCCTGAACTAACGTTCAGGGCTTTTTGCTATGTGCAATACGTAAAAAAGCGCAGCTACGCTGCGCCTTTCAACCACTCGACAATAAAGTCGGCGATGCTTTCCGGTTGATTGAGATCCAGCTGCTTAGCTGAGATGGATAGTGGTCGGTCGCTGGCTACCGCGACGACAAACTGATCCAACATGTCTTCCAACGGTTTGCCGATCTCGGCCCGATAAAGCAGGATTTTGCTGACCGGCTCATATTTAAACCCTTCAACAAGAATCAAATCGATCTTATCGGCATCAAAACGCTCAGCCAGATAGCGCAGATCCAAAGGTTGTTGCTCCGGCGTTTCGGTCATTAATGCCCAGCGGCGATCGTTGGCGACCAGCGTTTGCTCGGCGCCCGCTTTACGCAGCTCATAGCTGTCCTTACCTGGCGTATCCACATCCATATCGTGATGCGTATGTTTGATCAGTCCAATCCTTACCTGGCGTTGTTTCAGCAACGGGATTAGCTGTTTGAGCAGGGTGGTTTTTCCCGTACCGCTGTAGGCGCCGATGGCCAGCAAGGGGGGCAATGAACGATTCATTTCTTTAGCTCTCGTGTTTGCTGCCAATGTAGGCAGTCTTCCGGCGTATTCAGGTTATGAAATGCCGTTTGCTGCCCGCTGAACACTACGCGTTGTGCGCCAATTTGATGCAAGAACAGCATCAGCTTGCGTTCACCGCGCGCCAGGTAGTCGGCCAGCTGCGGCGCTAGTTGGGTATGCAATAACGCCAGCGTAGGGTGATCTCGCTCGCCATCACTGGCAAAGGCCGCCGGCGCTGCGCCTTTTTGCCGCCAGAGTTGTGCCACTAAGTCAGCGGGAAAGTCGGGGACGTCACAAGGGACGAAGGCCACCCATTCGTTGGAAGATTGCTTGAGCCCGGCCAGCATACCGGCCAACGGCCCGGCGAAATCGGGCGTCAGATCGCCAATCACCGGCAAACCGCTCGCCTGGTAACATGCCTGATTGCGATTGGCGCTGATGACGATGGAAGCCACCTGCGGCCGTAACCGAGCCAATATGTGTTGATAGAGTGCGATACCACCAATCGACACCAGGCCTTTGTCTTCACCGCCCATACGCGTGGCCCGTCCACCGGCCAAAATGACGCCGCTGATTTCTTTATGCATCTCGTTTATCCCGCCTTGTCGATGGGCTGATTGTAGCGCTAAAGCAGGCGTGACATCAGGATTTACCTTTATTGACAAGCCGGTTCTTTCACTGTGTGGGTAAGCCTGCTACTTTGTGAGTTTATTCATGCTATTGGACGATATTGAGATGAAAACGCATCGCGTAAACGAGTTGATCGAGCTGTTGCACCCGGCCTGGCAGGAAGATCCCGATCTCAATTTGATGCAGTTTTTGCAAAAGCTGGCGAAGGAAGCGGGCTTCCAGGGCGAGTTGTCCGAACTGAGCGACGATATTCTCATTTATCACCTGAAAATGCGCGGTAGTGCCGGCACGGATCAGATCCCGGGTCTGAAGAAAGATTACGAAGAAGATTTTAAAACGGCGCTGCTGCGCGCTCGCGGCGTTATCAAGGACTGATCCTCGTGCGGTGCGAGAAAGCATCGCGCGTGAAATGCGCCATTAATGCTACTATTTCTCATTCCCGGCACCGTGCTGTCAGCGATCAAACGAACGTTATGAATAACTCTGCTTTTAATTTCGAAACCCTGTCGCCAGATTTGATTATGGACGCGCTAGAAGGAGTTGGCCTGCGCGTCGATTCCGGCCTCACGGCGCTGAACAGCTACGAGAACCGCGTCTATCAGTTTATGGACGAAGATCGCCGGCGCTACGTGGTGAAGTTTTACCGCCCGGAGCGCTGGAGCGCCGCACAGATCGGTGAGGAACATCAGTTCGCTCTGGATCTGGCCGGCGCGGAGATCCCGGCGGTGGCGCCGCTGGCGCTGCAAGGCGCTACACTGCATACGCACGGCGGCTTTTTCTTTGCCCTGTTCCCCAGCGTGGGGGGCCGGCAATACGAGATAGACAATCTGGATCAGTTGGAATGGGTGGGCCGTTTTCTGGGGCGTATCCACCAGGTCGGCGGTGAGCGTTTGTTTGCCGAGCGGCCAACGATGGGGATTGAAGAGTACCTCACCGCCCCGCGCCAGGTGCTGGCCGATTGCGAGCTGCTACCGGCAACGCAGCGTGACGCGTTCCTGCAGGTGACGGATGATCTGATTGCGGCGATCAAGTCGCACTGGCATCTGAACTGGCAGCCGCGCCGTTTGCACGGTGATTGCCATCCGGGCAATATTCTGTGGCGCGATGGCCCGCTGTTCGTCGATCTTGATGACGCGCGCAACGGCCCGGCAGTGCAGGATCTGTGGATGTTGCTGCACGGCGAACGTCGCGATCAACTGATGCAGCTGGATGTCTTGCTGGAGGCGTATAGCGAATTTGCCGAGTTCGATCAGCGCGAGCTGGCGTTGATTGAACCACTGCGGGCGATGCGCATGGTGTATTACCTGGCCTGGGTCGCTCGCCGCTGGCAGGATCCGGCCTTCCCTAAGAGTTTTCCGTGGATGGCGGAGTCTGATTTCTGGTTGTCTCAGACTGCGGCCTTCACCGAACAGGTTAAGCTGTTGCAGGAGCCCCCTCTGCAGCTGACGCCAATGTATTGAAGCTTTAACACAATGGAGAGTTTAGTCTTATGAAAAAAATATGGTTGGCGCTCGTTGGCATGGTAATGGCATTCAGTGCCTCGGCGGCACAGTTTAGCGATGGCGCTCAGTATGTGACTCTGGACAAACCGGTGACCGGCGAGCCGCAGGTGTTGGAGTTCTTCTCCTTCTACTGCCCGCACTGCTACCAGTTCGAGCAGGTCTATCATGTGTCTGAGAACGTAAAGAAAGCGCTGCCTGCCGGCACCAAAATGACCAAGTACCACGTGGAGTTCCTGGGGCCGTTGGGCAAACAGCTGACTCAGGCGTGGGCGGTGGCGATGGCGCTGGGCGTGGAAGACAAGGTGAGCCCGCTGATGTTTGAAGCGGTGCAGAAAACCCAGACCGTGCAAACGCCGGACGATATCCGCAACGTCTTCGTGAAAGCGGGCGTGACCGCCGCAGATTATGACGCGGCCTGGAACAGCTTCGTGGTGAAATCTCTGGTGGTTCAACAGGAGAAAGCCGCAGAAGATCTGCAGCTGCGCGGCGTGCCGGCGGTATTCGTCAACGGCAAATACATGGTGAAAAACGATGGCCTGGACACCAGCTCGATGGACGCTTACGTGAAGCAGTTCGCCGATGTGGTTAAATTCCTCAGCCAGCAGAAATAAGCCTGATTCAACATGAAAAACGCCGGCATCGCCGGCGTTTTTTTATCCGTATTGCCGCTTCAATTTATCCAGCAACCGGTCTTTTTCCTGCCACAGCGTATTCAGCCACAGCTGGAAGCGCCGCTTGAACTGTTTGTCGTTGAAGTAGTCGCCGTGCAGGGTTTCATCGATCGGCAGCGTCTCTATTCTCACCACGATACGCGTCAGCCGCCCACACAGCATATCCATAAAAGGCCGCTGGTTATTTTCCGGATAGAGCAGAGTAACGTTCAACACTTTGTCGAACTGATTGCCCAGCGCGCTAAGGGTAAACGCGATGCCGGCGGCTTTAGGCGCCAGCAAATTGCGATACGGCGAATTGCTTTTAATTTTCTTGGCTTCAGTGAAGCGCGAACCCTCGACGAAATTGACGATGGTGGTTGGGCGCTGGCGGAATTTTTCGCAGGAACGGCGCGTCGTTTCGATATCCTTGCCGCGTTTTTCCGGGTGCTTGAGCAAATAGGCGCGGGAATAACGCTTCATGAATGGCATATCCAGCGCCCAGCAGGCCAGGCCGACAAAAGGCACCCAGGCGAGCTGTTGCTTGAGGAAATACTTATTCATTGGAATATGATTTCTGAACAGCACGCATAACACAACAATGTCCGACCAGCTTTCGTGGTTGCTGATCAGCAGATACCAGTTTTTGCGATCCAACCCTTCCAGCCCTTCAATATCCCAACGCAATTGCCCGTTAATGCGCAATAACAACGCCAGCCCTTGGCACCAACACCACATCATGAAATCGGCGAAAGCCGAGATATATCGCCAGACGGCGGGAATGGGCACCAGGAGTTTCACGATGCCGGCCAGCGTGATGGGGATGGAGCACAACACCGTCACCAGAATGGTAAGTATGACGGAAATGATAAAGATAACAGGCGTTAACAATCTTGGCATGATTATGGGCTGACGGTTGTTGGGAACATCGTTGCATGCCAAAGCGCATGAACAAAAACGCATTTTAACAGAAATCGCCGGGGTAAAGCGCCGCTAAAAATCACTGTTTTTCGTCTCGATGGATAACCATTTGCTGAGTTTTCGTGCAACTTGTCCAGCTTGTGCTATGGTAATTGAGGCGCCGAATTTGATTAATAGTGCGATTAAAATCCGGCGAAAGTTATATCCACAAATTCAATAAATGCCAGTAATAAAGCATCGCCGGAATTCGTTCTTTTAACGCGGTGATTTAAATAGGAATTTTATTCGCCGTTATAACGATAATCGCAGCGTTATAATTCGGTCTCTTTTCTATGCACAAAGTTATCCACAGGTAAGATCTTGCGGATCCTCGCACACAATCACATCATTTTTGTCCGCAATGCACGCTAAGGTTCGTCTCCGGCGGCCAGCTATGGCATGCTTACCCCTATGTCCGATCACGATAAAGAAACGCTATGGCCCAGATTGCAGAAAACCCACTAATCCTGGTTGACGGTTCCTCCTACCTCTACCGCGCTTATCACGCCTTCCCGCCGCTGACCAACTCGGCGGGCGAGCCGACCGGCGCGATGTACGGCGTGCTGAATATGCTGCGCAGCCTGCTGCTGCAGTATCAACCGAGCCACGTTGCCGTGGTGTTTGATGCCAAAGGGAAGACCTTCCGCGATGATCTCTTCGCTGAATACAAATCACACCGGCCGCCGATGCCGGACGATCTGCGCGCGCAGATCGAGCCGCTGCACAGCATGGTCAAAGCGATGGGCCTGCCGCTGCTGGTGACACCCGGCGTTGAGGCGGACGACGTTATCGGTACGCTGGCGCTGGAGGCCGAAAAGGCCGGCCATGCGGTGCTGATCAGCACCGGCGACAAAGACATGGCGCAGCTGGTGACGCCGAACGTCACCCTGATCAACACCATGAACAACACGATCCTCGGCCCGCAGGAAGTGTGCGACAAGTACGGCATTCCGCCGGAGTTGATCATCGACTTCCTGGCGCTGATGGGCGATTCATCGGACAACATTCCCGGCGTGCCGGGCGTGGGCGAGAAAACCGCCCAGGCGTTGCTGCAGGGGATCGGCGGGCTGGATGCGCTGTACGGCAATCTGGAGAACATCGCCACGCTGAGCTTCCGCGGCGCCAAAACCATGGCGGCCAAGCTGGAGCAGAACAAAGAGGTCGCGTACCTCTCCTATAAGCTGGCGACGATCAAAACCGACGTCGAACTGGATCTGACCTGCGCGGACCTGACGGTCTCCGAGCCGGATGTCGATACGCTGCAACAGCTGTTCAAACAGTACGAGTTCAAACGCTGGCTGGCGGACGTGGAAGCCGGCGTCTGGCTGGAAAACAAGAAAGGCGCGGGCGCGAAAGCTGCCGGCGTCGCCAAACCGGCAGCCGCCGTGGAAGCGCCGAAAGCCTTGGCGGAAGCCAAGCTGTCCCAGGACGGGTATGTCACTATCCTGGATGAAGCGACCTTTACCGACTGGCTGGCGCGGTTGAAAAAGGCCGACGTATTTGCCTTCGATACCGAAACCGACGGTCTGGATACCCTGACTGCCAACCTGATCGGCCTGTCCTTCGCGGTCGCGCCGGGCGAAGCGGCTTATTTGCCGGTGGCGCACGATTACCTGGATGCGCCGGCGCAGCTGGATCGCGCTTACGTGCTGGAGGCGCTCAAGCCGCTGCTGGAAGACGAGAAGGCGCTCAAGGTCGGGCAAAACCTGAAGTTCGACATGAGCCTGCTGGCGCGTTACGGCATCGAGATGCGCGGCATCGCCTACGACACCATGCTGGAGTCCTATGTGCTGGACAGCGTCGGCGGCCGTCATGATATGGACAGCCTGGCCGACCGTTATCTGGGCCACAAAACCATCACCTTCGAAGAGATCGCCGGCAAGGGCAAGAACCAGCTGACGTTCAATCAGATCGCGCTGGAGCAGGCGGCGCCTTACGCCGCCGAAGACGCCGATGTCACGCTGCAGCTGCACCTGGCGATGTGGCCGCAGCTGAAACAGAGCGCGGAACTGCTGACGGTATTCAATGAGATTGAAATGCCGCTGCTGCCGGTACTGTCGCATATCGAACGCACCGGGGTGCTGATCGATCCGGCCATTTTGTCGGCCCACTCCCAGGAGTTGGCCAAGCGTCTGGCAGAGTTGGAGGCGCAGGCCCACGAGCTGGCGGAAGAGCCGTTCAACCTGGCGTCGACCAAGCAGCTGCAGGCGATCCTGTACGAAAAACAAAAGCTGCCGGTGCTGAAGAAAACCCCGGGCGGGGCACCGTCCACCAACGAAGAGGTGCTGGCCGAGCTGGCGCTGGACTACCCGCTGCCGAAGGTGATCCTGGAATACCGCGGCCTGG
This sequence comes from Serratia sp. KG1D, assembly GCF_037150675.1. Lineage (NCBI taxonomy): Bacteria > Pseudomonadati > Pseudomonadota > Gammaproteobacteria > Enterobacterales > Yersiniaceae > Serratia > Serratia sp. KG1D. The sequence goes on along the minus strand of NZ_JBAGIH010000007.1, from coordinate 113,096 downwards.
CGAAGCTGAAGACCACCTATACCGACAAGCTGCCGCTGATGATCAATCCGGTCAGCGGCCGGGTGCATACCTCGTACCATCAGGCGGTGACCGCCACCGGCCGTCTCTCCTCGAGCGATCCGAACCTGCAGAATATCCCGGTGCGCAACGAAGAAGGGCGGCGCATTCGCCAGGCCTTTATTGCGCCGGAAGGCTACCGCATCGTCGCGGCCGACTACTCGCAGATCGAACTGCGAATCATGGCGCATCTGTCACAGGATGAGGGGCTGCTGAAGGCCTTTGCCGAAGGGAAAGACATTCACCGCGCCACGGCGTCGGAAGTTTTCGGCGTGCCGTTGGATAAAGTGACCGGCGAGCAGCGCCGCAGCGCCAAGGCGATTAACTTTGGTTTGATTTACGGCATGAGCGCCTTCGGCCTGGCGCGTCAGTTGGGGATCCCGCGTGGGGAAGCCCAGCGCTATATGGATCTCTACTTCGAGCGTTACCCGGGCGTGCTGGATTACATGGAGCGCACCCGTCAGCAGGCTTCCGAGCAGGGCTATGTCAGCACGCTGGACGGCCGCCGTCTGTATCTGCCGGACGTCCGCTCCAGCAACGCCATGCGCCGCAAGGCGGCCGAGCGCGCCGCCATCAACGCCCCGATGCAGGGCACGGCAGCCGATATCATCAAGCGTGCGATGATCGAGGTCGACGCCTGGCTGCAAGGGCAGGAGAAGCCGTTGGTGCGCGCGATCATGCAGGTGCACGATGAATTGGTGTTCGAGGTGCATGAATCGGTGATCGAAGAAGCCAGCCAGCGCATCCGCCAACTGATGGAAGGCAGCATGGCCCTGGCGGTGCCGCTGAAGGTCGATGTGGGCGTCGGCATGAACTGGGATGAAGCGCACTGATCGCCGGGTTATCGCCGTATGCGCTAACTGGCGAGAAGCTAAGCACTTTTCGTAATTAAGCTACAAGATTCGGCGATAGTTTCCCCAACTTCGCCGTTCTTGCGCCGCAAGTTGTGTAAGTAAACTACAAAAAATTCTTTTTCCCTGCGAAAAAATGATGTAGAGTTACAGGCGTAGGGTACAGAGGTAAGATGTTCTATCTTTCAGACCTTTTACTTCACGTAATCGGATTTGGCTGAATATTTAGCCGCCCCAGTCAGTATTGACTGGGGCGTTTTTTATTGTAAAAACAGCAGCAAACCATACGTTTTTCCTATCGATAGGCCCCGCTTTTCATTTCAGCTTCCGCTCCCTCAATCCGCGTAATTCGGCGAGACAAGCCCGTTTTGGCAATAAGTCTTTATGATGGCTTTATTTCAAAAGTGTAATTAGATAACAAAAAATCCCGCCTGCGGCCGTTCTGCGGGCATAAAAAAGCCGATGCGGTAAGACATCGGCTCAAACGTGCGATCAGGGCTTATTCGCCGATGTCCTCTTCCGGCAGCACTTCCGGCGGGATCTCGTTAAACCAGGTGTCCAGCTTCTGGCGCAGCTTGTCGACGCCGATCTTTTTCAGCGATGAGAAGGCTTCGACCTGGATATCCCCCATAAACGGCAGCACCGCTTCACGCACCATGTTGAGCTGCGCCTTGCGTGCGCCGGAGGCCAGCTTGTCGGCCTTGGTCAGCAACACCAGCACCGGCGTGCCGACGTCGACCGCCCACTGGATCATCTGCTGGTCGAGATCTTTCAGCGGATGGCGGATATCCATCAGCACCACCAGCCCTTTCAGGCTGTTGCGCATCTGCAGGTATTCGCCCAGCGCGCGTTGCCATTTGCGCTTCATTTCTTCCGGCACTTCGGCGTAGCCATAACCCGGCAGGTCGACCAGACGAATGCCGTCTTCCACTTCGAACAGGTTGATCAGCTGGGTGCGCCCCGGCGTCTTACTGGTGCGCGCCAGGCTTTTTTGGTTGGTCAGCGTATTCAGCGCGCTGGATTTACCGGCGTTGGAACGGCCGGCAAAGGCGACTTCAATTCCTGCATCCCCCGGAAGATGGCGAATATCGGGTGCGCTGGTGACGAAATGGGTCACATGATAGTTGTAGTTCTTGCTGGTCAAAATTTTTCGTCTCCGTGAGGATGGCTAACTGGTTGGCGATTATAACTGCATCAGCGGTAAAAATGGCGTGTTTCTCCGTTTTTAAGCGGCGGGGCGCGATAAAACGACAGTTAAGCCGACCGTACGTTGTGAGACATTTGCCATTCGAATCGCGGGTAATGTCGCTTTATTCGAAAGTGATATTTATGTTTTTATTTTAAAAACAACATGTTATTTTTTCGTTGTGTGAAAATGTCAGTCAAATCGGCGTCAGGTGCCTTGAGCCTTCGCAACAATAACGTAAAGTACTCGTTAACGCAGGGTTGCGCAGGATTAGGGAACATCCGGGAAGGATGACAAATCTCAGGGAATGCACAGGGCGTGCAATGAGTGCCAGGATGAACGCAAAAGGAAGTGACCCTTTCGCACCGGAATAGGCGGCAGGCACATCGGATGGTGAAGTATCGGCAGTTTGGATGCCCGCAGGAAGCGCGCTCGGGAAGAGCGGATGCGAAAGGATTGCGCCATGGACGATTTTCCTTTCAGGATGAAGGACGTAGTGGCAGGGAATGCGGTTATAGCAGAAGGAAAAACCGGGATGTTGCATGTACGCAAGGAGCGCGTAACAGGAATACCCTTCGCAAGAAGGTGCGAAATAGGCGGCAGGTTTAACCTGCCGCCTTTTTTCTTTGTCCGCTTTCTGCTAGATTCCGCCGCAATTCTATACTGAATCTACATACCTAAGAGCACACGCTATGAACCAGCCATCAAAAGCACCTCGCGGCAGCGCGGCGAAGTCAAAAACGAAAAAGAAAAGCCGTATGGAGCTCGATCAGGAAGCGCGCGAGCGCAAACGCCTGAAAAAGCGCCGCGGCCACGCTTCCGGTTCACGCACTCAGGTCGAGTCCGGCAGCCAGAAAAACAAATCGGCGGCGGAAGCCAAAGATCCGCGTATCGGCAGTAAAGTGCCGGTTGCGCTGGTGGTCGACGAAACCAAAGTGAAGGCCAAACCGCAGCCGAAGCCAAAGGCCGAAGCGAAACCGCGTCTGTCGCCGGAAGAAGAGCTGGCGAAGCTGGAAAATGACGAACGCCTGAACGCGCTGCTGGATCGCATCGACGATGGCGAAACGCTGAACGCGCAAGAGCAGGCGTATGTCGACAAGACGCTGGATCGTATCGATGTGCTGATGGACGTGCTGGGCATCGAGCTGGGCGATGAAGACGACGAAGAAGAAGAAGAGAAGCAGGAAGATATTCTGAAGCTGCTGAAAGGCGGTAACCCGAAGGACGCCTTTTAACGCGCCATGTGGCTGATCCCGACAATAGCCCTACTCTTGATGTGTTATCTGCTGTGGTTATTCGGTAAACTATGGCGGCTGTCTAAGCGCAAAGCGCGTTTTCGCAGCGCTTCCGTGGCCAGACAGCGCAGACAACCGCCCCTCTCCCGGCCCGGTAGAAAAAGATATCGGAAGGAGTGAGCATGTCAGAGCAGACGATTGTCTGGGATTTGGCCCTGATCCAAAAATATAACTACTCAGGGCCGCGTTATACCTCATACCCCACGGCGCTGGAATTTAACCAGCGCTACGACGAAGCGGCGTTTCAACGCGCCGCGGCGCGCTACCCTGAGCGGCCGCTGTCGCTGTACGTGCATATCCCTTTCTGCCATAAGCTGTGCTATTTCTGCGGCTGCAACAAGCTGGTGACGCGCCAGACGCACAAGGCCGACGAATACCTGAACGTTTTGGCGCAAGAGATCGCCAGCCGTGCGCCGCTGTTCGCCGGCCGCAAGGTTGGCCAGATGCACTGGGGCGGCGGTACGCCAACCTATCTGGATAAAGCGCAAATCAGCCGGCTGGTGGCGCTGCTGCGCGAACATTTTGATTTTCTGCCCGATGCGGAGATGTCGATCGAGGTCGATCCGCGCGAGATAGCGCTGGATGTGCTCGATCATTTACGCGCCGAAGGCTTTAACCGCCTGAGCATGGGGGTGCAGGATTTCAACAAGCAGGTGCAGCAGTTGGTCAACCGCGAGCAGGACGAAGCCTTTATCTTCGCCCTGATCGAGCGGGCCAAAGCGCTGGGCTTCCGCTCGACCAATATCGATCTGATCTACGGCCTGCCGAAACAGACGCCGGAAAGCTTCGCCTTCACCCTGCAGCGGGTGGCTGAACTGAATCCCGATCGCCTCAGCGTGTTCAACTACGCGCATATGCCGAATTTATTCGCCGCCCAGCGCAAAATCAAAGACGCCGATCTGCCCAGCGCGCAGCAGAAGCTGGATATCCTGCAGCAGAGCATCGCGTTCCTGACTGACGCCGGCTATCAGTTTATCGGTATGGATCACTTTGCACGCCCGGACGATGAGCTGGCGATTGCGCAACGCGAAGGCAAGCTGCACCGCAATTTCCAGGGTTATACCACCCAGGGCGACAGCGATTTGCTGGGGTTGGGCGTGTCGGCCATCAGCATGCTCGGCGACAGCTATGCGCAGAACCAGAAAGAGCTGAAGCGTTACTATGAGAGCGTACCGGCGCAGGGCAACGCCCTGTGGCGCGGGCTGGCGCTGACGAACGACGATTGCCTGCGGCGCGATCTGATCAAAACCCTGATCTGCAACTTTCGGTTGGCGTATCAGCCGCTCGAACGGCAATACGGCATCGATTTCACCGCCTATTTCGCCGAAGACCTGCAGCTGCTGGCGCCGTTTGAACGCGATGGGCTGGTGGAGCGCGACGAGCAGGGCATTCGTGTGACGCCGCGCGGGCGCTTGCTGATCCGCAATATCTGCATGTGTTTTGACCGCTATCTGCGGCAACAGGCGCGCAGCCAGCAGTTCTCACGGGTGATCTGAGGATGAAAAAACAGCCGCTGATGCGGCTGTTTTTTTAACTGAAGAAGTTAATCAGCGCGGCGCACAACACTGCGGCGACCGCCGCCTGCGGGGTGTGGCTGGCGGCGGAGCCCAGCTCCGCGCCCTGAGAAATGAATGCGATGAATGAGTCCAGCATCGTCAACCTCCAGAGTGTGCGACACGATCATACTGCGCCCGCACCTGCTGTAAAGCCTGAGGTTGGCGTTTTTTTGTGCGCCGGACTGCGTTTTTCATCATCCATCCCCGTTCCTATTCCATGCCCAGCTCTTTAAGCTTGCGGGTGAGGGTATTGCGCCCCCAGCCCAGCAGGCGCGCGGCTTCCTGTTTGTGCCCCTGGGTGTGGCGCAGGGCGGTGGTGAGCAGCGTGCGCTCCATTTCCGGCTGTGCTTCCGACAGCAGATTTTGATGACCGGAACGCAGCGCGCGATCGGCCCACTGCGCCAGCAGCGTGGCCCAGCTGTCCGGCAGACTGTGGCTGGGGCTCTCCGGCACAGCGGTTTCGAACAGTTCACCCGGCAGATCCTGAATCAGCACCTCTTGCCCGGCGGCCATCACCGTCAGCCAGCGGCAGGTGTTCTCCAACTGGCGCACGTTGCCCGGCCAGGGCAGGCGGGTCAGCGCGGTTTCGGTTTCCGGATGCAGGTTCTTGGCCTCGACGCCCAGCTCCTTGGCGGCGATCTGCAGGAAGTGGCGCGCCAGCCGCGGGATGTCTTCACGGCGTTCGCGCAGCGGCGGCAGGTGTACGCGGATCACGTTCAGGCGGTGGAACAGATCCTCGCGGAACTTGCCTTCCTGTACCCGCAGCTCCAGGTTCTGGTGCGTGGCGGCGATGATGCGCACGTCGACCTTCACCGGCGCATAGCCGCCGACCCGGTAGAACTGGCCGTCCGCCAGCACCCGCAGCAGGCGCGTTTGCACGTCGAGCGGCATATCGCCGATCTCGTCGAGGAACAGCGTGCCGCCGTCGGCCTGTTCAAAGCGCCCCTGACGGATTTGGTTAGCGCCGGTGAAGGCGCCTTTCTCGTGGCCGAACAGCTCGGACTCGATCAGATCCTTGGGAATAGCGGCCATGTTCAGGGCGATGAACGGTGATTTGGCGCGCGGGCTGTGGCGGTGCAGCGCATGTGCCACCAGCTCTTTACCGGTGCCGGATTCGCCGTTGATCAGCACGCTGATCGACGAACGCGACAGCCGGCCGATGATGCGAAACACGTCCTGCATCGCCGGCGCTTCGCCGATGATGTCCGCCGCCGGATCGCTGGCCGGCTGGCTGCGCACCGGCTGCTGCTGTTCCTGATAATGGCTGATGGCGCGCTCGACCAGCGCCACCGCTTCGTCGATGTCGAACGGCTTCGGCAGGTAGTCGAAGGCCCCTTGCTGATAAGCGCTGACGGCGGCGTCCAAATCCGAATGCGCGGTCATGATGATCACCGGCAGCATCGGGTGGCGCTGTTTGATCTGCTTGAGCAGCGCCAGACCATCAATGCCCGGCATGCGGATATCGGACAGCAGCACGTCGGGGGTTTGCGTGGCCAAGGCTTCCAGCACGTCATTGCCGCCTTCGAAGGTGGCGCAGCTCAGGCCCGCGCCGGTGAGCGCGCGCTCAAGCACCCAGCGGATGGAGCTATCGTCATCGACGATCCAGACTATCCCTCGTTGCATTGCAAACCTCACTGGCGAATGGGCAGGTAGACCGAGAATTCGGTATGACCTGGCCAACTGTTGAACTCAATTTTTCCGCAATGCTGATCGATCAGATTGCGGGCGATGGATAATCCCAGGCCGGTACCGCCTTCACGGCCGCTGACCATCGGGTAAAACAGCGTGTCCTGCAGCTGCGCCGGCACGCCGGGGCCGTCGTCTTCGACGTCGATGCGCGCCGCCAGGCGGTAGCGGGTGCCGTGCAACGTAATCTGAAACGCGGTGCGGGTGCGCAGCGTGATGGTGCCGCCCGCCTCACCCAGCGCCTGCAGCGCATTGCGGGTGATGTTCAGCAGCACCTGTTCTATCTGATCCGGGTCGTGGGCCATTTCCGGCAGGCTCGGATCGTAGTCGCGCACCAGCGTGACGTTATCCGGCATTTCCAGCGACACCAGCTGGCAGACGCGCTCCGCGACCTGATGGATGCTCTGGGTGATGTGCTGGCCGGGCCGCTGCGGTCCGAGCAGGCGATCCACCAGATTGCGCAGCCGATCGGCCTGCTCAATGATCACCTTGGTGTATTCGGTCAGCGCCGGATCGGGCAGCGCCTTGGCCAGCAGCTGCGCCGCGCCGCGCAGGCCGCCCAGCGGGTTTTTAATTTCGTGCGCCAAACCGCGCACCAGATCGCGGGCCGCCACCTGTTGGGCATGCTGCAGTTGTTCCTGGCTCAGGCGGCGCTGATTGTCCATCGGCGCCAGTTCGACCAGGATATAGCCTTCCGGCAGCGCCTGAGCGGTCAGGGAAAGGATATGCGCGCGGCCGTCGACCACCAGAGTCACTTCGTTGTCGGTGAAGCCCTGCCCGGCGCGCAGGCTTTCGCGCATCAAAGAGACGTTCAGCGAAAAATAACCGAGCAAATCGGGCAGCGGCGTGCCGAACAGCTTGCGGGAGCTTTGCGCCAGCAGCTGCTGTGCCGCCGGGTTGGCGTAGTGAACCGCCAGAGAGTCATCCAACAGCAGGATGCTGTTGATGAGTGAATTGAGGATCTGCCCAGCATCGGGCAGCTTGCCAGTTGCCATACAGCAGACTCCTGCACCTTTTTAGTGCATCTATCCTACTCCATCCGGGATCGACACGGTATGGAATAGTTTTGCAGAAAATACGGTGGAGAAAAAAACCCATCCGAAGATGGGCTGAAAGTTTCCACGGCAACAAAAAAGCGATAACAAAAATTGTGGGCGCCGTCCGCCAGGGCAGACGGCGCGGGTAGGGCTTAGACGCTGTAGTACAGTTCGAACTCAACCGGGTGTGGCGTCATGCGAATGCGGTCCATCTCTTCTTTGCGCAGTTCGATGTAGGCATCGATCGCATCGTCGGTGAACACGCCGCCGCGGGTCAGGAACTCGCGGTCTTCGTTCAGTGCGGCCATCGCCTCGTCCAGCGAGCCGGCCACTTTTGGGATCTCGGCTTCTTCTTCCGGCGGCAGGTCGTACAGGTTTTTGTCCATGGCGTCGCCAGGGTGGATCTTGTTGATGATGCCGTCCAGGCCGGCCATCAGCAGCGCGGCGAAGCACAGGTATGGGTTAGCCGCCGGATCCGGGAAGCGGGCTTCGATGCGGCGCGCTTTCGGGCTGGCGACCACCGGGATACGGATGGACGCGGAGCGGTTACGGGCGGAGTAAGCCAGCATCACCGGCGCTTCGTAGCCTGGTACCAGACGTTTGTACGAGTTGGTGGTCGGGTTGGCCAGCGCGTTGATCGCCTTGGCGTGCTTGATGATGCCGCCGATGTAGAACAGTGCGGTTTCAGACAGGCCGCCGTATTTGTCGCCGGCGAACAGGTTGGTGCCGTTCTTGGACAGCGACATGTGGCAGTGCATGCCGGAACCGTTGTCGCCGAACATGGGTTTCGGCATGAAGGTCGCGGTTTTACCGAAGGCGTGCGCCACGTTGTGCACCACGTACTTGTAGATCTGAATTTCGTCGGCTTTCTTGGTCATGGTATTGAAGCGGGTTGCCACTTCGTTCTGACCGGCGGTCGCCACTTCGTGGTGGTGCGCTTCAACCACCAGGCCCATCTCTTCCATGGTCAGACACATGGTGGAACGCAGATCCTGCGAAGAGTCGACCGGTGGAACCGGGAAGTAACCGCCTTTCACCGCCGGACGGTGGCCTTTGTTGCCGCCGTCGTATTTTGTGCCGGAGTTCCAGGCGCCTTCGATGTCGTCGATCGCCACGTGGGAACCGCGGATGCTGCTGCCGAAGCGGATGTCGTCGAACAGGAAGAACTCAGGCTCTGGCCCGAACAGCACGGTGTCCGCGATGCCGGAGGAGCGCAGGAAGTCTTCGGCGCGTTTGGAGATGGAGCGCGGGTCGCGATCGTAGCCTTGCATGGTGCCCGGCTCGAGAATGTCGCAGCGAATGATCAGCGTAGGTTCTTCGAAGAACGGATCCAGAACCGCCGTGCTGGCGTCCGGCATCAGCACCATGTCAGATTCGTTGATGCCCTTCCAACCACCGATAGAGGAGCCGTCAAACATTTTACCTTCTTCGAAGAAGTCGGCGTTTACCTGGTGAGCCGGGATAGTCACGTGCTGTTCCTTACCCTTGGTGTCAGTGAAACGCAGGTCTACGAATTTCACTTCATGCTCATTCAGCATCGTCAAAACGTGTTCAGCGGACATACTTAACTCTCCCGGTTTATCATTGTCGTCGTCGTGGAACGAATCTGTGGAACTGGCTTTTTTTCGCCTTGAAAAGACTAAAGCGAAAAGCGTGCCAACTTTTAAAAAAGGCTTTCATCGCCTTTCTGCGCGGGTTTTACCCAACCACAGTATGCACCATCAGTGATAAATTGCACCGAAATGGTGCAATTGGGGTGAGCGTGGGCACTGAAATGGTGCAAAAGTGCAACGATTGCGGCTTTTTGCACCGTGAAAGGGATCACAAACTGACCGGTACGCGGTTGTTTATAAGAGATGGTTGTGATCTTGTTTAGTCCCTCGCTTAATACGTGTACAATAGCGCGCTATTTCTAATGCCCGAGGCAAAGCTGTGATCGAAAATTTGCGTAACATCGCCATTATTGCCCACGTTGACCATGGTAAAACCACCCTGGTTGATAAGCTGCTGCAACAATCCGGTACTTTCGGAGAGCGTGCGGAAGCCACCGAACGCGTAATGGACTCCAACGATTTGGAGAAAGAGCGTGGGATTACCATCCTCGCAAAAAACACCGCCATTAATTGGAACGGTTACCGTATCAACATCGTGGATACCCCGGGACACGCCGACTTCGGCGGCGAGGTAGAGCGCGTGATGTCGATGGTTGACTCGGTGCTGCTGGTTGTGGATGCAATGGATGGCCCTATGCCGCAAACCCGCTTCGTGACCAAGAAGGCCTTCGCCAACGGTCTGAAGCCGATCGTGGTCATCAACAAGGTTGACCGTCCTGGCGCGCGCCCTGACTGGGTTGTGGATCAGGTGTTCGACCTGTTCGTGAACCTCGACGCGACCGACGAGCAGCTCGACTTCCCGATCATCTACGCTTCTGCGCTGAACGGCATCGCCGGCGTCGACCACACCGACATGGCGGAAGACATGACCCCGCTGTATCAGGCGATCGTCGACCACGTGTCTGCGCCGCAGGTTGAGCTGGAAGCGCCATTCCAGATGCAGATCTCCCAGTTGGACTACAACAACTACCTGGGCGTTATCGGCATCGGCCGCATCAAGCGCGGTAAAGTGAAGCCGAACCAGCAGGTCACCATCATCGACAGCGAAGGCAAAACTCGCAACGGTAAAGTGGGTAAAGTGCTGGGTCACCTGGGTCTGGAGCGTATCGACAGCACCCTGGCGGAAGCGGGCGACATCATCGCCATCACCGGCCTGGGCGAGCTGAACATCTCCGACACCATCTGCGACACCAACGCCGTAGAAGCGCTGCCGGCGCTGTCCGTCGACGAACCGACCGTCACCATGTTCTTCAACGTCAACACCTCGCCGTTCTGCGGTAAAGAAGGCAAGTACGTGACGTCGCGTCAGATCCTGGATCGTCTGAACAAAGAGCTGGTGCACAACGTGGCGCTGCGCGTCGAAGAAACCGACGATGCGGACGCCTTCCGCGTCTCCGGTCGTGGCGAGCTGCACCTGTCGGTGCTGATCGAAAACATGCGTCGCGAAGGTTTCGAGCTGGCGGTTTCCCGTCCGAAAGTTATCTTCCGCGAAATCGATGGCCGCAAGCAGGAGCCATTCGAGAACGTGACGCTGGATATCGAAGAGCAGCATCAGGGTTCCGTGATGCAGGCGATGGGCGAGCGTAAAGCTGACCTGAAAAACATGGATCCGGACGGTAAGGGCCGCGTGCGTCTCGACTACGTGATCCCAAGCCGCGGTCTGATCGGCTTCCGTAACGAATTCATGACCATGACTTCGGGTACCGGCCTGCTGTACTCCACCTTCAGCCACTACGACGACGTGCGTCCGGGCGAAGTGGGCCAGCGTCAGAACGGCGTGCTGATCTCCAACGGCCAGGGCAAAGCGGTCGCGTTCGCGCTGTTCGGCCTGCAGGATCGCGGCAAGCTGTTCCTGGGCCACGGTGCGGAAGTGTATGAAGGCCAGATCATCGGTATTCACTCACGTTCCAACGACCTGACCGTAAACTGCCTGACCGGTAAGAAGCTGACCAACATGCGTGCTTCCGGTACTGACGAAGCGACTACCCTGGTTCCGGCCATCAAAATGACCCTGGAGCAAGCTCTGGAGTTCATCGATGACGACGAACTGGTAGAAGTAACGCCAACCTCGATCCGTATCCGTAAGCGTCACCTGACGGAAAACGATCGTAAGCGTGCCAGCCGCGGTCCTAAAGACGCTTAATCGCTGATTGAGTGTCTCATGCTTAGGGCGCGGTTCTCGCGCCCTGAGTTTTTTCCTCTGTTGTTCCCCGTTTGTGCGGCGCGCTATGCGCTTTTCCGTTCGCTCCCTGTTCAGCTGTTCCTTTTCCCGCTACAGTGAAATCTCACCGGCCCATCAGGAGAGGACTATGCTGTATATCTTTGATTTAGGTAATGTGATCGTCGATATCGATTTCAAGCGTGTGCTGGGCGTGTGGAGCAATTTGAGCGGCACGCCGTTGGCGGTGCTGTCCGATCGTTTCGCCATGGGTGAGGTGTTCCAGCAACATGAGCGCGGTGAAATCAGCGATGAAGACTTCGCCGGCAAGCTGTGCGATGAAATGGGCATTGCGCTCAGCTTCGAACAATTTGCCACCGGTTGGCAGGCGGTATTTGTCGCGCTGCGCCCGGAAGTGATCGACATCATGCAGCGCCTGCGCAACGAAGGCCACCGGGTGGTGGTGCTGTCGAACACCAACCGCCTGCACTGCAACTACTGGCCGCAGCACTATCCTGAAGTGGCCGCCGCCGCCGATCATCTCTATTTGTCGCAAGATCTCGGCATGCGCAAGCCGGAGGCCGATATCTATCAACATGTGCTGGCCGCGGAAAACACCGCCGCCGCCGACGCGGTGTTCTTCGACGATCACCCGGCGAACGTCCTCGCCGCGCAGGCGCTGGGGATCAAGACGGTGCACGTCACCGATCGCGACGTGGTGCCGGCCTATTTTGCTCAATGAGCGCAGGGCGCGTTAAGCTTAAGGCGTATCAACGGACATCAAGGAGTGACCATGTCGTTTTTCCGCCGCAAGAAGCTGCCCTCTGCGATTAAGCCCGGCGTCACCTTCGGACGGCTGCTTTACCAGCGTATCGATCATGATGGCCTGACGATGTTGGCGGGCCATCTCGCCTATGTTTCCCTGCTGTCGCTGGTGCCGCTGGTCACCGTGGTGTTCGCGCTGTTCGCGGCTTTCCCGATGTTTTCCGACATCAGCGAGCAGCTGAAGAGCTTTATCTTTTCCAATTTCGTGCCGGCCGCCGGCAACGTGATCCAGAACTACCTGGAACAGTTCGTCGCCAATTCCAACAAGATGACCGCCGTCGGCACCTGCGGGCTGATCGTCACTGCGCTGTTGCTGATTTCCTCGGTGGACAGCGTGCTGAACACCATCTGGCGCAGCAAGAACAAACGGCCGATCGTCTTCTCCTTCGCCGTGTACTGGATGGTGCTGACGCTTGGGCCGCTGCTGGTGGGCGCCAGCATGGCCATCAGTTCTTACCTGCTGTCGCTCAACTGGCTGGCGCAGACCGGCGTCAATGGCCTGGTGGATCAGGTGCTGCGCATCTTCCCGTTGATTTTGTCGTGCATCTCCTTCTGGCTGCTGTATTGCATCGTGCCGACGGTGCGCGTGCCGCCCAAAGACGCGCTGATTGGCGCGGTGGTGGCCGGATTGCTGTTCGAGCTGGGCAAGAAGGGATTCGCGCTGTACGTCACCATGTTCCCTTCCTATCAGCTGATTTACGGCGTGCTGGCGGTGATCCCGATTTTATTCCTGTGGGTCTACTGGAGCTGGTGTATCGTGTTACTTGGCGCGGAAATCACCGTGACCATCGGCGAATATCGCGACTACCGCCGGCAGAAGGCGGAGCAACAGGAACCAAAAGCAGAAGGGCAGCAGGAATGATTGCGTTGATTCAACGGGTGTTAAACGCCAGCGTCACGGTGGGTGGCGAGACGGTAGGCAAAATTGGCCCCGGTTTGTTAGTGTTATTGGGCGTGGAGCAGGGCGATAACGAGCAAAAAGCGCAGCGCCTGTGCGAACGCGTGTTGGGATACCGCATTTTCGGCGACGAGAACGACAAGATGAACCTCAACGTCCAGCAGGCCGGGGGCAGCGTGCTGGTCGTTTCGCAGTTCACCCTGGCGGCGGACACCCAGAAAGGCATGCGGCCCAGCTTCTCGCGCGGCGCCGCGCCGCAGGAAGCCGATCGGTTGTATCAATATTTTGTTGGCCAGTGCCGCGAACGCGGCGTAGAGACCCAGACCGGCGAGTTCGCCGCCGACATGCAGGTGGCGCTGGTCAACGATGGTCCGGTGACATTCTGGCTACAGGTCTAAGCATTCGGAGAACAGGCGTCTATGTATCACCTACGAGTACCCGTAACAGAGCAAGAACTGAAAGAGTATTACCAGTTTCGCTGGGAAATGCTGCGCAAGCCGCTGCACCAGCCGGTGGGTTCGGAAAAGGATGCCTATGACGCCATGGCCCATCACCAAATGGTGGTGGACGAGGCCGGTAAAATCGTCGCCATCGGGCGGCTGTACATCAATGCCGACAACGAGGCGGCGATCCGTTTTCTGGCGGTAGACCCGACGCTGCAGGATAAAGGGCTGGGGACGCTGGTGGCGATGACGCTGGAGTCCGTCGCGCGGCAGGAAGGCGTGAAGCGGGTGGTGTGCAGCGCCCGTGAAGATGCGGTGGATTTCTTTGCCAAGCTGGGGTTCGTCAATCAGGGCGAGATCACTGCGCCGCAGACCACCCCGATCCGCCACTTTTTGATGATCAAACCGGTAGCGACGCTGGACGATATCCTGCATCGCCCCGACTGGTGCGGCCAATTGCAGCAGGCCTGGTATGAACATATCCCCCTGAGCGAAAAGATGGGCGTGCGCATCAGCCAGTACACCGGCCAGCGCTTCGTCACCACCATGCCGGAGATCGGCAACCAGAACCCGCACCATACGCTGTTTGCCGGCAGCCTGTTCTCGCTGGCGACGCTGACCGCCTGGGGGCTGATTTGGCTGCTGCTGCGCGAGCGCCATCTCGGTGGCACTATCATTCTGGCGGACGCGCACATTCGCTACAGCAAACCGATCACCGGCAGGCCGCGGGCGGTGGCGGATCTCGGTTCGCTAAGCGGTGATTTGGCGCGTCTGGCGCGAGGCCGCCGCGCGCGCGTGCACGCCGAAGTGCATCTGTTCGGCGATGAGGATAAGGGCGCGGTGTTCGAAGGCACTTACATGGTGTTGCCGGCCGAGCCGGATGTGCCGCTGGATCAGGGCGGTTCCGAAGCGCTGGAAGAGTAAAACGGCGGCCCTGCCTGGCGGCGGGCCGCGCGATAGATTACGGCAGCTGTTGGTTCACCGTCTGGCCGTCGCCGGCGGTGGCTTGCAGAGTCCCCTTCAATGAAGCTTTGAACGGCCCGTCGCTGTTCAACAGCCCTTTCAACTGCAGCTCAAGGTTGCCGTCGCCCGTCAGCGGCACCGGCTGCCATCCCCATTGCTGCAAGGTATTGAGCGGTACCGAACGGCCGTGCAGCGTCAGCTGGAACGGCTTGCCCGGCAGCTGATCGACGGTCGCGTTGGCCTCAAGCAGCCCATTGGGCATAAAGGCGCTGAGTTCGGTGACGGCGATCTGGTTGGCGTCGGCGTTCAGCGCCAGCGAAGGGCGCCGCACATCGATTTTGTTGAAGGTGGCCTCGCTGCCGTTCAGGTTTAACGAACCGGACCAAATGCCCCACTGGTGGTCGCGCGCCAGCAGCAGGTTGCTGCCGTAACCGTCCAGCGCGGTGATCTGGAACGGGAATGCCGGGTTGATATCGATAATCAGATTGCGGTTGGTGGTCAGCTTGGTGACGTACACCTCCGCCAGCCATTCCGGCAGCGGTTTCAGCCACAGCTCGCGCCAGTCGATAGGCAGGGTGTACTCCAGCGCCGCCATGGCCACTTCATCCAGCTGCAGGCGTTTGCCGGCGCGCAGCCAATTGCCGGAGGTGCGCAGCAGCCCGCCTTCCCAGCGGGTGGTGAATTGCTGAATGGCGATGCCGGCGGAGGAGAGGCGCAGGGTGGCGATCGGGTCGATCAGGTGGAAACCGCCGTTGATCACATCGCTGGCATTGACGTTGAGCGAGCCGTCTTCGCTGCGCCAGTCGCCTTTTTCGATGCTGACGTTTTGCAGCGACAGATCGAGATCGTTAAACGCCCACGCCTTGCCTTCCAGGCGCGCGTCGATCAGATCGAAACGCTTGAGGGTGACCGGCGGCAGGGTGGTAAAGCGCTGCATGAATTCCGCCAGCGTCAACGGGGTCTGCATGCGCACGCCGCTCAGCCGCAGGCGATCCACTTGCCAACTGCCGTCGGCGGCGCGGCTGGCCACGCCGGTCAGGTCGCCCTGCGCCAGATCGGCGCCGAAGTTGTTCAATAGCAGCTGGCCCTGTTTTTGCTCCCCCTGCACCAACACCTTCGAAGCGGGAATGCCGTTCAGCGTCATCGAACCGGCGCTGAACTGGAACTGATTGTTGTCCCCCAGCAGATGGCCGGCCAGCGGGCGCCACGGCGTGATGCCGGCATTGACCCGCTGCGCGTTGAGCTGCCACTCGTTATCGTTGGATTGCAGCGCCATGTTGCTCAGCTGCAGCACGTCGGCCTGTACAGGCAGCGCAGCAGTCTGCGGCTGCACGTTCAGCGTGCCGTCACGCAGCGTGACGCTGTGGAAATAGCGCGGTTCGGTGATTTGGCGCAGGCTGAGGCCGAGATCGACGCGTTTGGCGGCCAGCGCCTGCGGCTGGCCATTGCGCGCCAGCTGCACCTCTTCCAGACCGATCTGGCCCGGCTGATTCCACGAGTGGGTGATTTTTCCTATCGACAGGCGGTATTCGCTGTTGTCGCTGATCCAGGCGCTCAGGCGGCCTGCCGCCCAGCGGGTTTGCCCCACCAGATACAGCACCACCGCCGCCAGCACGGTCAGCAGCAGCAACGTCAGCAACAGCTTTCCGATAAATTTCATCGTCTACATCCGCATCGGTCAAAAAAGATACCCTGTTTATGCCGCAATTGGCCGGGCATCTCAAGGGCAATGGTCTGATAGACAATAAAAAACGGCCGCAAGCGGCCGTTTGAACGTCAATGGACGGGTTACTTTTTCTCGTGTTCCTGCGGGAACACCAGGTTCAGCACGATGGCGGTAATGCCGCCTGCGGCGATGCCGGAAGAGAGCAGGGTTTTCAGCCAGTCCGGCGCGAACTGCAGGATCAGCGGCTGCTGGGAGACGCCCATGCCGACGGCCAGCGACAGCGCCATGATCATGATGGCGCGCCGGTTCAGGCGCTCGCGCGACACGATGCGCACGCCGGAGGCGGCGATGGTGCCGAACATCACGATGGTCGCGCCGCCCAGTACCGGCTCGGGAATGTGCTGCACGAAGCCGGCCACCGCCGGGAACAGCCCCAGCGCGATCAGCATCAGCGCCACCACGAAGCCGACGTAACGGCTGGCGACGCCGGTCAGCTGGATCACGCCGTTGTTCTGGCCGAAGCAGGAGTTGGGGAAGGTGTTGAACACCGCCGACAGCATCGAGTTCAGGCCGTTGGCCAGCACGCCGCCCTTCAGGCGCTTCATGTACAGCGGCCCGCTGACCGGCTGTTCGGAGACGTCGGAAGTGGCGGTGATGTCGCCGATGGTTTCCAGCGAGGTGACCATAAAGATCAGCATCAGCGGCAGCAGCAGGTTCCAGTCGAAGCCCAGGCCGTAATAGAGCGGCGTGGGGATGGTGATCGCCGCCGTTGGGGCTGCCGATGCGCCTGCGGGCAGCATGTCCATCGCCCAGGCCAACAGATAGCCGACCGCCATGGCGATCACCAGCGAAGCGACGCGCAGGTAAGGGTTGCGCTGGCGGTTCAGCAGGATGATGACCGCCAGCACCGCGCCGGCCAGCAGCAGGTTTTTCGGTGAGCCGAAGCTGTGATCGTTCATCGCGGCGTAGCCGCCGCCGATCGAGGTCAGACCGACCTGAATCAGCGACAGGCCAATGATCATCACCACGATGCCGGAAACCAGCGGGGTGATAATGCGGCGCGCCAGATGCAGCACGCGCGACAGTAAAATTTCGGTGCAGGAAGCGACCATCAGCGTGCCGAACAGCGCGGCCATCATGGTCGGCACGTCGGCGCCGCCGTTTTTCAGCGCCAGACCGCCCATGATCAGCGGCGAAACGAAATTGAAGCTGGTGCCCTGAATCGACAACAGCCCGGAACCCACCGGTCCCCAGGTTTTGATTTGCAGAATGGAAGCCAGACCGGAGGCGAACAGCGACATGCTGATGATGTGCTGGGTATCCTGTGCCGGCAGGCCCAGTGCCTGGCAGATCAGCAGCGCCGGTGTGATCACCGCGACGAACATCGCCAGCAGATGCTGGCCGGCGGCAAACAGCGTTTGCGGTAGCGGCGGGCGATCTTCCAGGCGATAAATCAGTTCACTGGCGCGGGGTTCTGAGGCGGCTTGGCGCGCGGCATCAAGCTCGGAGGATGACATGCTCATGGTGTGGCGTTTCCAGATACGGCAAAGCAGGCATTTTAATGCCCCGCCCCGCAAAAGCAAACGGTTGCGCGTAAATATTATGTTGCCGACTTTCCCGTTTATGTCGCATTTTCATTCATTTTTTCTTGTCATCTCAGCGTTTTTTACTTCTAATCCTGCACTCATCAAGTTTAAAAACTAAGTGGTTTTCTATAACTTATTATTTTTATTTGGATCTTTTCCCTTACATGGAGTACCTGGATGTTTCATCTTGATACTTATGGCACGTTAGTCGCGGCGACGCTGGTTTTGCTCCTCGGAGGCAAGTGCGTCAGAACCATTCCCCTGCTGCGAAAATATACCATTCCCGCTCCCGTCGCCGGCGGTTTGCTGGTGGCCCTTCTGCTGTTAGCCCTGAAAAAGCTCGTCAACTGGGAAGTCAGTTTTGACATGTCGCTGAAGGATCCGCTGATGCTGGCCTTCTTCGCCACCATCGGCCTGAACGCCAACCTGGCGCGTTTGCGCGCCGGCGGCAAGGTGCTGGTAGTGTTCCTGTTCGTGGTGCTGGGGCTGCTTATCGTGCAGAACGCCATCGGCATCGGCATGGCGAAAATGCTGGGGCTGGATCCGCTGATGGGCCTGATTGCCGGATCGATCACCCTGTCGGGGGGCCACGGCACCGGGGCGGCCTGGAGCAAGCTGTTCATCGAGCGCTACGGTTTTGAAAACGCCACGGAAGTCGCCATGGCCTGCGCCACCTTCGGCCTGGTGCTGGGCGGCCTGATCGGCGGCCCGGTGGCGCGCTATCTGGTCAAACACTCCTCTACGCCGGAAGGCACCCCGGATGACAGCGTGCAGCCGAGCGGTTTTGAGAAGCCGGAAAGCGGCCGTCTCATCACCTCGCTGGTGATGATCGAAACCATCGCCATGATCGCCATCTGTCTGAGCCTGGGGCAGTTGATTGCCGGCCTGCTGGGCGGCACGGTGTTTGAACTGCCGAACTTCGTTTGCGTGCTGTTCGTCGGGGTGATCCTCAGCAACACGCTGGCCTTCACCGGCTTCTATACCGTGTTCGAGCGGGCGGTGTCGGTGTTGGGCAACGTCAGCCTGTCGCTATTCCTGGCGATGGCGTTGATGAGCCTGCGCCTGTGGGAGCTGGCCTCGCTGGCGCTGCCGATGCTGGCGATCCTGGCGGTGCAGACGCTGGTGATGGCGCTGTACGCGATATTCGTCACCTACCGGGTGATGGGCAAGAACTACGACGCGGCGGTGCTGGCCGCCGGCCACTGCGGCTTCGGCATGGGTGCCACGCCGACGGCGATCGCCAACATGCAGGCGATCACCGATCGCTTCGGCCCGTCGCACGTGGCGTTTTTGGTGGTGCCGATGGTGGGGGCGTTCTTTATCGATATCGCCAACGCCATCGTCATCAAGCTGTATCTGCTGCTGCCGGTGTTCCCGGCGGTGGGGTGATATCGCGAGCCAGAAAAAAAGAAGAGGGCGCCGTCGGCGCCCTTTTTTATGCGTTGGAGTAGCGCGCCTTCTCCGGCAGCCAGCGTTCAATCAGCGCCTGGGCGTGTTCCGGGTAGTGCTGGTGGAGGTGGCGAGCGACGCGCTGCACTTCGGGGATCATCGCCTGGTCGCGCAGCAGGTCCGCCACTTTGAATTCGGCGCTGCCGGTCTGGCGGGTGCCGAGCAGCTCGCCCGGGCCGCGGATCTCCAGATCGCGCTGGGCGATGACAAAGCCGTCGTTGCTGTCGCGCAGCACCTGCAGGCGCGTTTGCGCGGTTTTGCTCAGCGGCGTTTTGTACAGCAGCACACAGTGTGAGGCCACCGCGCCGCGCCCTACGCGGCCGCGCAGCTGGTGCAGCTGCGCCAGGCCCAGCCGTTCCGGGTTTTCGATGATCATCAGGCTGGCGTTCGGTACGTCGACGCCGACTTCGATCACCGTGGTGGCGACCAGCAGCTGCAGCTCGCCCTGTTTAAACGCCTGCATCACCGCCTGCTTCTCCTGCGCTTTCATGCGGCCGTGCACCAGCGCCACCTTCAGCTCCGGCAATGCGGCTTTCAATTCCTCCCAGGTGGCTTCCGCCGCCTGCGCTTCCAGCAGCTCAGATTCCTCGATCAGCGTACACACCCAGTAAGCCTGCCGCCCCTCTTCCAGGCAGGCGCTCTTCACCCGTTGAATGATGTCGGCGCGGCGGGTATCGGGAATGGCGACGGTGGTCACCGGCGTGCGGCCCGGCGGCAGCTCGTCGATGACCGAGGTGTCGAGATCGGCATAGGCGGTCATCGCCAGCGTGCGCGGGATCGGCGTGGCGGTCATGATCAGCTGATGGGCGTGGAAGCCTTGCTCTTCGCCTTTCTCCCACAGCGCCAGCCGCTGATGTACCCCGAAGCGGTGCTGCTCATCGATGATCACCAGCGCCAGGCCGTTGAACTGTACCTGCTCCTGGAAGATGGCGTGGGTGCCGACCACCATTGACACCTGGCCGCCGGCGATGGCTTCCTGCTGCGCGATGCGCGCCTTGCCTTTCTGTTTGCCGGCCAGCCAGCCGACCTCCAGCCCCAGCGGTTCAAACCACTGGCGGAAATTGTTGGCGTGCTGCTCGGCCAGCAGCTCGGTCGGCGCCATCAGCGCCACCTGTTTGCCGTGCGCGATGGCGCGCAGCGCCGCCAGCGCCGCCACCAGCGTTTTGCCGGAGCCGACGTCGCCCTGCACCAGCCGCATCATCGGGAAGTCTTTTTGCATATCGGCTTCGATGTCGGCCACCACGCGCGTTTGCGCGCCGGTCGGCGAAAACGGCAGCTGGGCGAGAAAACGGTTTTTCAACCGATCGTCCGGCAGCAGCGGCTGCGCCCGGTAACTCTGGGCGCCGGCGCGCACCGCCAGCATGCTGAGGTTATGCGCCAACAGCTCTTCGAGGATCAGGCGTTTTTGCGCCGGGTGTTTGCCCAGCTCCAGATCCGCCAGCTGGATGTCCGGCGGCGGGCGGTGCAGTGTGTGCAGCGCCTGCGGCAGGCTCATCAGGCCGCCGCTCAGCTCCGGCGGCAGCAGTTCGGCGATGGCGCAGGTATCCAGCAGCGCCAGCGCCTGATCGGTCAGCTTGCGCAGCGTGGCCTGCCGCACCCCTTCGGTAGTGGGGTAAACCGGCGTCAGCGACTCCTGCAGCTCAACCTCGCTGGCTTCGCCCTGAATGCGGTATTCCGGATGGATGATTTCCGCGCCGTGGTTGCCGCGTTTGATCTCGCCGTAGGCGGTCACGCGGCGGCCGGTGGCCAGGCTGTTTTTCATTGCGGCGTTGAAGTTGAAGAACCGCATGGTGAGGATGCCGGTGCCGTCGCTGATCTGGCTGGTCAGCATGCGGCGGCGGCCGAAACTGATGTCGCTGCGCAGCACTTCCCCCTCTACCGTGGCGTAGATGCCCGGCAGCAGATCGTTGATCGGGTAGAGGCGGGTGCGGTCTTCGTAGCGCAGCGGCAGGTGCAGCAGCAGATCCTGAATGGTGTCGAGGCCGAGTTTGGCCAATTTGCCCGCCTGGCTGGCGCCAACCCCGGAAAGCGTGGTGAGTGGGACAGCATCCAGCAGGCGGCCTTTCATTTGCGCACCGTCGCCTGCATGGCCGCCCACCATTCGGCGCTGGCGACCACCTGGCCCTGTTCATCGATCTGCGGGCGCGGCAGCCCTTTGCGCTTGGCCACGTTGGCCAGCACCGGGTAACCGCCTTCGAACAGCAGACGCTGCTGCTCTTCTTCGTCCAGCATGCTGTTGTCGCGACGGTACAGGCCGGCGTTTTGCCGCTGGCGCTGCGCCTCATACAGGATCAGCGCCGAAGCCACGGAGACGTTGAGCGATTGCACCATGCCGATCATCGGAATGACGATGTCCTGATCGGCCAGCGCCAGCGCTTCTTCGGTGATGCCGGTTTTTTCCTGGCCGAGCAGCACGCAGGTTGGCCGGGTGTAATCCACCTCGCGGAAATCGACCGCGCGCGCAGACAGGTTGGTAGCCAGAATTTGCATGCCCTGCGCTTTCAGGTGCCCGACCGCGTCGCCGATGGTGCGGTGGGTTTTAACGCTGACCCAGCTGTTGCTGCCGGCGGCGGAGGAGACCAGGGTGCGCATGCGGGTGGTGGGCCACACGGCGTGGACCTGATGCACGCCGACGGCGTCGGCGGTACGGATAATGGCGGAGACGTTATGCGGCTTGTGCACCTGCTCCAGGCAGACCGTCAGATCCGGCTGCCGGGTCGCGAGCATTTCACAAATCCGCGCATAGCGTTCAGGACTCATAAGCGCTAGTTTCGGTTGCGGTTAACTTTGATCACATCCGGCATGATACGGATTTTACGCATAATGTTTGCCAAATGGATGCGATCGCGGGTGGTCAAGCGGATAAAGGCGCTATAAACCCGACCGTCTTTCTCTTCGGTGTTCAGGCTCTGAATATTGGACTCGGCCGCGTTGATCGCCGCCGTCAGGTTGGCCAGCGCGCCCTGGTGGTTAAACATATCCACCTTGATCTCGGCGATGAACTCCTGCTCGGTCTCTTTATCCCACTCGACCGCCATGAACTTCTCAGGCTCTTTCTGATAGCCGCGAATATTGCGGCAGGATTCATGGTGGATCACCAGCCCTTTGCCCGGGCTGACGTGAGCGATAATCGGGTCGCCCGGAATCGGACGGCAGCACTTGGCGAAGGTGATCAATACGCCGTCGGCGCCCTTGATGGCCAGGTTGCGCACGCCGGAAGAGGTGCCCAGGCTGGACTGATCGCCCTGCAGGTTCTTCGCCACCACCACGCTCATAGCGTTGCCGAGGCCGATTTCCGCCAGCAGATCGTCCAGCGTCGCCAGCTTCATGCGGTCCAGCTCGTGCTGAATGTTTTCCTGCGGGATTTCGGCTAGTTTGCGGCTGCCGCCCAACGCATGGTTGAGCAGACGGCGGCCGAGGCCGACGGAGTCGTCGCGCTTGAGGTTCTTCAACATCTGGCGAATCTTGGCGCGCGCTTTCGAGCTCACCACGAAGTTCAGCCAGGCGGCGTTGGGCCGCGCGCCCGGCGCGGTGATGATCTCGACGGTCTGGCCGCTGGTCAGCGACTGCGACAGCGGGTACGGCTGACGATCGACGCGCGCGCCGACGCAGGCATGGCCGATATCGGTATGCACCGCATAGGCGAAGTCGACCGGCGTGGCGCCGGCGGGCAGCTCGACGATGCGGCCTTCCGGGGTGAAAACGTAAATCTCATCCGGGAACAGATCGGATTTGACGCTCTCGATAAATTCAAACGAACTGCCGGCGCTTTGCTGCAGCTCCAGCAGGCTTTGCATCCAGCGCTGGGCACGGATCTGCGCCGTGGTGCCGGTTTCGCCCTGTTCTCTTTCCTTGTAAGCCCAGTGCGCGGCCACCCCCATCTCAGCCATCTGATCCATGTCTTCGGTGCGGATCTGCACTTCGACCGGCACGCCGTGCGGGCCGATCAGCGAGGTATGCAGCGATTGATAGCCGTTGGCCTTGGGAATGGCGATGTAATCTTTCACCCGCCCCGGGCGCGGTTTATACAGGCTGTGCACCTGGCCGAGCACGCGGTAGCAGGTATCGACCTCTTTGACGATCACCCGGAACGCGTAGATATCCATGATGGAATGAAAACGCTGTTCTTTCAGGTGCATCTTGAGGTAGATGGAATAGAGGTGTTTTTCCCGCCCGCTGACGCGGCAGGCGATGCCGGCTTCCGTCAGCCGCCCTTCGATCTCGGAGAGGATTTTTTGAATCATCTCTTTGCGGTTGCCGCGCGCGGCTTTCACCACTTCCTTGATCACGCGGTAGCGGTTTGGGTACAGCGCCTCGAAGCCCAGCTCTTCCAGCTCGGTTTTCAGGTGATGAATACCCAGGCGGTGGGCGAGGGGGCTGTAGATTTCCAGGGTTTCACGCGCGATGCGCCGGCGTTTGTCGGGGCGCAGCGAACCGAGGGTGCGCATGTTGTGCGTACGGTCGGCCAGCTTGATCAGCACGACGCGGATATCCTGCACCATCGCCATGATCATCTTGCGGAAGTTTTCCGCCTGCGCTTCTTTCTTGTCCTGGAACTTCAGCTTGTCGAGCTTGGAGACGCCCTCGACCAGTTCGGCGACGCTCTTGCCGAACAGCTGTTCCATATCTTGATAGGTGGCCGGGGTGTCTTCGATGACGTCGTGCAGCAACGCCGCCATCAGCGTCTCGTGATCGAGACGCATTTCCGCCAGGATGCAGGCCACGGCGACCGGGTGAGTAATGTAGGGCTCACCGCTGGAGCGTGTCTGGCCCTCGTGCGCGTCGCGCGCGACGAGGTATGCCTGTTTGAGGCGCTTAATCTGCTCCTCGGGCAGGTAACGTTGAATCAGCAGATTCAGGCTTTCAAACAGGTACAAGGCGGACTCGCTGTCTAATTAACGACGACCTTCAGCAATCGCGGTAACCGCTTGAATCTCTGCGGCTTCCTGCTCTTGCTGCTCCTGGCGCTCACGCACGTCGAGGATCTGGCTGGTGATCAGGCCTTCTTCGATTTCGCGCAGGGCGATAACGGTGTACTTGTCGTTCTCTTCCGGAACCAGTGCATCTTTGCCGCCGGTCTGGATCTGACGCGCCCGACGAGCAGCGACCAACACCAGGTCAAAACGGTTACCAATTTTCTCTACAGCGTCTTGAACAGTTACGCGTGCCATATTTGTGCTACTCCACAGGTGACGAAAAGACTGGGCATGATACTGAAACTGCCTTCAGTCTGCCAATAGTTTGCTGATTAAAGCGTCATGCCGCAGCAACTGGCGGCCCAAACGCAGGCGTTCGGCGCGAATGATAGTCTTCAGATCGGACAGCGCCAGATCGAAATCATCGTTCACGATCAGGTAATCGTACTCCGCGTAATGCGTCATTTCCGCCACGGCCTGGGCCATGCGTTTGGCGATCACCTCTTCGGAATCCTGCCCGCGCCCGCGCAGGCGGCGGCCCAGTTCTTCCTTCGACGGCGGCAGAATGAAGATGCTGCGCGCCTGCGGCATTTTGGCGCGGATTTGCTGCGCGCCCTGCCAGTCGATATCCAGAAACACGTCTACGCCGGTCGCCAACACTTGTTCGATGGCGGCGCGCGAGGTGCCGTAATAGTTGCCGAACACTTCGGCGTGCTCAAGAAACGCATCCTGCTCGATCATCCGGCGGAATTCGTCTTTCGAGACGAAGAAATAGTGCTCGCCGTGATTTTCACCCGGGCGGCTGTCGCGCGTGGTGTGCGAAACCGAAACCTGCGTGTCGTACAGCGGTTGCGTCTTTAACAAAGCCTGAATCAGACTTGATTTACCTGCGCCACTGGGAGCAGAGACAATATAAAGCGTGCCTTGAGCCATGATGATGTTCGTTGATAACGGTTGATATGCCAAAAACAGCGGATGTGTATTTTCTCCGCACAGTATACACGGCTAACGCGCCGGGTGCAGCGTTAGCTCGCATTTTGCCCGTGGCTTTGCGCGGAAAAAGCGTCGAATGCGCGAATATGCGCGCTGAAGAGCGATATTTTGGCAGTTTTGGCCCAGCGGCGGCGCGCTGCCGCCCCGGGATCAGTGATCCGGATGTTGGTAGTTGAACACTGGCAGACCGAGGCGGAAGCGCAGGGCGATCAGACGCGCGCTCAGGCCGGCGACCAGCGTGAGGATCACCACCAGATTGTGCGGCAGGCTGAGGTGCTGCAGGCCGATATACAGCCAGGCGGCGCTGAAGGAGATGCCGGCGTAGATCTCTTTCTGGAAAACCAGCGGGATACGGTTGCAGAACATGTCGCGCAGCACCCCGCCGAAGACGCCGGTGATCACCGCGGCGATGGCGGCGATAATGGCGCTGTGCCCCATATCCAGCGCCACCTGCGCGCCGATGATCGAGAAGACAATCAGGCCGACGGCGTCGAGCACCAGGAACAGGCGGCGCAGATGGCGCATCAGGGGGGCCACCCAGGTGGTGACGATTGCCGCTATTGCGACGATGACGATGTATTCCGGGTGTTTGACCCAGCCCAACGGAAAATGCCCGAGCAACATATCGCGCACCGACCCGCCGCCGATCGCGGTGACCGAGGCGATGATGATCACGCCGA
The DNA here is from genome assembly GCF_037150675.1 of Serratia sp. KG1D. Taxonomy (NCBI): domain Bacteria; kingdom Pseudomonadati; phylum Pseudomonadota; class Gammaproteobacteria; order Enterobacterales; family Yersiniaceae; genus Serratia; species Serratia sp. KG1D. Next base: position 87,238 of record NZ_JBAGIH010000007.1, on the reverse strand, counting down.
ACATGTCCATTTGGCGGCGGCCGGCCGCCAGCGCGCCGGTCATGGCTTCGGCGGTGATGCCGATGATATAAAGGATGCTCAGTAACATAAGGGATTCACAGCGTACTTGCGTCAGAATGATGGCCGGCAGGGTAATCGCCGCCGAGGACGCGCGCCACTGAGTTTTTTTCACCGATGGCATTTCGGATTAATATAGCTAATCCAAAATCCATTTTTATTGCCGATAACCAGCCTTTTTTAACATCTGGCTGTTGATAGAAGCATTAGAAATTTCGCGCTGGTTTCCATCGCTGACTATGCTTTTTGCAGCTAATCCTTCAACCGAGAAACCGAGAATGCAGATGAAAAACTCCCCGAGACTGGCCGCCGGCGCCGTGGTGGCTATCCTGCTGCTGAGCGGCTGCGTGGCGCCAGGCCACCAGGCTGTTTCCCCCGCCCCGGCTTGCCGCACCGGCGATCCGCTGGTGCAGACAACGCTCTACTTCGGCCTGAACCGGCCGGCGGGGCCGGCGATCACCGCCGCCGAGTGGCAAACCTTCGTCGATAGCCAGGTGACACCACGTTTTAAAGACGGGCTGACGGTGTTTGATGCCAAAGGGCAGTGGCTGGGCCACGACGGCAAACTGGCGCGCGAGAACAGCAAGGCGCTGCTGCTGATCCATGCGCCGGGCAAAGAGAGCGAGGCGAATATCGAGGCGCTGCGCAGCGGCTATAAGCAGCAGTTTGCGCAGGATTCGGTAATGCGGGTGGATGCGCCGGTGTGCGTGGCGTTTTAAAGCGAACTCCCGGCCTTATGGCCGGGAGTGGAGATTACAGCACCAGGCCGGCGATGGCCGCCGACAGCAGGCTCACCAGCGTCGAACCGTAAACCAGCTTCAGGCCAAAGCGGGAAACTACGTTGCCTTGCTGCTCGTTCAGTCCTTTGATGGCGCCGGCGACGATGCCGATGGAGGCGAAGTTGGCGAACGACACCAGGAACACCGACAAAATGCCCAGCCCGCGCGGCGACAGCTCCGCCGCGATCTTCTTCAGTTCAATCATCGCCACGAATTCGTTGGCCACCAGTTTGGTCGCCATGATGCTGCCCGCCTTCAGGGCCTCCTCCGCCGGGATGCCGATCAGCCAGGCCAGCGGATAGAACACGTAGCCGAGGATCTGCTGGAAGCTGATGCCGAGCACCGCCGAGAACAGCGCATTGACGGCGGAGATCAGCGCGATAAAGCCAATCAGCATCGCCGCGATGATCATCGCAATCTTGAAGCCGGCCAGAATGTACTCGCCCAGCATTTCGAAGAAGCTCTGATCTTCGTGCAGCTTGTTCAGCTTCAGCTCCGGCTCGTCTTCGACCTGATACGGGTTGATGATCGACAGGATGATGAAGGTGCTGAACATATTAAGGATCAACGCCGCCACCACGTACTGCGCGTCGATCATCGACATGTAGGCGCCGACGATGGAGAGCGATACCGTCGACATGGCGGTTGCGGCCATGGTGTACATGCGGCGCGGCGAGATGTCGCCGATGATGCCCTTGTAGGCGATGAAGTTCTCTGACTGCCCCAGCACCAGCGTGCTGACGGCGTTGAACGATTCCAGCTTGCCCATGCCGTTGACCTTGGACAGCAGGGTGCCCACCATGCGGATGATCAGCGGCAGAATGCGGAAATGCTGCAAAATGCCGATCAGGGCGGAAATAAAGATGATAGGACACAAAACGCCGAGGAAGATGAACGCCAGGCCATCCTTGCTCATGCCGCCGAATACGAACTCCGATCCTTGGGCGGCGTAGGCGAGCAGGGTGTCGAAGAAGCCGGCGACGTGTTTGATCACGCTGAGCCCGCTGGCGGAGTGCAGGAAGAAGTAGGCCAGCGCGCCTTCGATCACCAACAGCTGGATGATATAGCGCAGGCGGATTTTCTTGCGATTATTGCTGACCAGCAGCGCCAGGGCGATGATCACCACCAGGGCCATAATAAATTGCAGAATTTGTGGCATAAACGGTCCGTACGGTTCACGGGCAGGAAAAAAACACATTTAGCCACAGCATCGCCGTCCTTTCATTACCTTGCGTGATAATTAGAACAAAATACTTATGGCGTGCGGGATATCTTGCCAAATGTCATCCACACGTGCTGCTCGGCAGTTTTTCATAAGCCCCCGAAGTGCCTCAGTGAGCCGTCTTCCATGATGCCTGCCGGCTCGCAGCCTGATGTAACCACCGTCCCGTACGTTCAGGCGCCTGGAATCTGGCTCGCAATAGGCGATTTTTCCCGGCGCAAAACATGGTTTTCTCGGCTAAGGCGGAGAAACATGTTTGGGCAAGGCGCCGGTCGCGATCGGCACGCATTTTATCGAACAAGGAGGCGAACGATGAATACCGGCACGTTGCTCAGGGCGCTGGCCAACGGCGTTAATCCCGACACCGGCGAGCTGTTGAGACCGGCTTCGGCGGCCTGCGCGCCGGAGGCTATCCGGCTGCTGTTCGCGTTGGCCAACGAGTTTGACGGTGAATCCGAACTGCAGAAAAAAGCCCGGCTGACGCCGGAGGAGAAGCGGCAGAAGAATCTGGCCGAGGGGCGGCCGGCCAATGCCTACTTCCCCTGGCCGGAAGAGGAAAAGCTGCGGCTGCGCGAGAGCCATGCGGCCGGGACGACGCTGGAAGCGCTGAGCGATGAGTTCGAGCGCTCAACCTGGAGCATTGCGGTGCAGCTGCAGAAAATGGGGTTGATCGGTGAGGAGCAAGCGGCCGCCTATCGCTGATCTGCAGCCGGAAAAAAGCCCGCGTGGCGCGGGCTTGATGGCGTGCGGAGCGGGATCACTCGATGTTCTGGATCTGCTCGCGCATTTGCTCGATCAGCACCTTCAGCTCGATGGCGGAGGCGGTGACGTCGGCATTGATCGACTTGGAGGCCAGGGTGTTCGATTCGCGGTTGAACTCCTGCATCATAAAGTCGAGGCGGCGGCCGACGGCTTCTTTCTTCTTCAGGATGTTGTGCGTCTCTTTCACGTGCGCTTCCAGGCGGTCCAGCTCTTCGGCGACGTCGATGCGCTGCGCCATCAGCACCAGCTCCTGCTCCAGGCGGGTGTTTTCCAGCTGCACCTGCGCCTCTTCCAGCTTGCTGACCAGGCGCTCGCGCTGCCATTGCAGGATGTTCGGCATCTGGGCGCGCACTTTGACCACTTCGGCGCTGACGCCGTCGAGGCGCTGTTCGATCAGCGTTTTCAGCGCGGCGCCTTCGCTTTCGCGTGCGACGATAAAGTCATCCAGCGCGCCGTCCAGCGCCTGCATCAGCTCGGCGCTGATGGCATCCAGATCCTGCTCCTGCGCGGACATCACGCCCGGCCAGCGCAGCACGTCGATCGGGTTGATTTCCCCTTCGTCGCTCTGCATTTTCACCCAGTTGGCGGCTTCGACCAGCTGTTTGGCCAGCTTTTCGTTCAGGATCAGCGAGCTTTGCGCGCTTGGATCCAGTTCGAAACGCAGGTTGCATTCGACTTTGCCGCGGGTCAGGCGGCCACGGATACGTTCACGGATCACCGGCTCCAGGCTGCGGAATTGTTCCGGCAGGCGGATGTAGGTTTCTAAGTAGCGCTGGTTAACGGAACGCAGCTCCCAGGCTGCGCTGCCCCATTCACCCTTGATTTCACGCCGGGCGTAGGCGGTCATGCTGCGGATCATTGATGCGTACCCGTAATAGGAAAAGATGGGGCGATTATAGCGTCGCGGCTGCGGGCAGGATAGGCATTACGTCACGAAGCCCGTATAATGCGCAGCCAATAGTTGATTTGAAGCCGGAGAGAGCCCATGCGTCCTGCAGGCAGAGCACCACAGCAAGTTCGCCCACTGACACTGACCCGTCACTATACCAAACACGCTGAAGGTTCAGTGCTGGTTGAGTTTGGCGATACCAAAGTCTTGTGCACCGCCACGGTAGAAGAGGGCGTTCCGCGCTTCCTGAAAGGCCAGGGGCAAGGTTGGATCACCGCCGAGTACGGTATGCTGCCGCGCTCCACCCACAGCCGCAACGCCCGTGAAGCCGCCAAAGGCAAGCAGGGCGGCCGCACGCTGGAGATCCAGCGCCTGATCGCCCGCTCGCTGCGTGCCGCGGTGGATCTGAAAAAGCTCGGTGAATTCACCATCACCCTCGACTGCGACGTATTGCAGGCCGATGGCGGTACCCGCACCGCCTCCATCTCCGGCGCCTGCGTGGCGCTGGCCGACGCGCTGAACACCCTGGTGGCCAACGGCAAGCTGAAAGCTAACCCGATGAAGGGCATGGTGGCGGCGGTTTCCGTCGGCATCGTCAATGGCGAAGCGCTGTGCGATCTGGAGTATGTGGAGGATTCCGCGGCGGAAACCGACATGAACGTAGTGATGATGGAAGACGGCCGCATGATTGAAGTGCAGGGCACCGCCGAAGGCGAGCCGTTCAGCCACGATGAGCTGTTGGCGCTATTGGCGCTGGCCCGAGGGGGCATCGAAACCATCTTCCAGGCGCAGAAAGCGGCGCTGGCGGACTGATTTTTCAAGGCGACTGAGAAGTCGCCTTTTTTATGCCCGGCGATCGGGCGGCAGTAATGACAAGACCCAAGCAGATTCAGACGAGGAGAAGCAGTAATGAAAGCCTATCAGCGCCAGTTTATCGAGTTCGCGCTTAACAAGCAGGTATTGAAGTTCGGCGAGTTCACCCTGAAATCCGGCCGCACCAGCCCGTATTTCTTCAACGCCGGCCTGTTTAATACCGGGCGCGATCTTGCGCTGTTGGGGCGCTTCTACGCCGAAGCCCTGATGGATTCCGGCATCGATTTCGACCTGCTGTTTGGCCCGGCCTATAAAGGCATTCCTATCGCCACCACCACGGCGGTGGCGCTGGCGGAACACCATGAGCGCGACGTGCCTTACTGCTTTAACCGCAAGGAAGCCAAGACCCATGGCGAAGGCGGTTCGCTGGTGGGCAGCCCGCTGCAGGGGCGCGTGATGCTGGTGGACGATGTGATCACCGCCGGCACCGCGATCCGCGAGTCGATGGAAATCATCGGCGCCAGCGGCGCTTCGCTGGCGGGCGTGCTGATCTCCCTCGACCGCCAGGAACGCGGCCGCGCGGATATCTCCGCCATCCAGGAAGTGGAACGCGACTATCACTGCAAGGTGATTTCGATCGTGACGCTGAAAGACCTGATCGCCTACCTGGAAGAGAAACCGGAGATGGCGGACCACCTGGCGGCGGTGCGCGCTTACCGCGAGCAGTACGGAGTATAAATAACAACGCCGGGCATGCCCGGCGTTTTCGTTATTGCAGCTGTGCCGCTAATAGCGGCCAGCGGGCGTCGAATTCCTGCGTGGGGCGATAGCGGAATTCCGAACGCACATAGCGCGACAACATGCCTTCGCAGAAGGCCAGCAGTTGGCTGGCCAGCAGCGTTTCATCGACGATAAAGCCTTTGCCTTCGCGCAATTTGCGCTCTTTCAGCACCTGACGCAGCTGCGCCTCGATGCGCTCGAACAGCTGGTTGATGCGGCCCTGCAGGCGATCCTGTTCAAACATCAGCGCGTGGCCGGTCATGATGCGCGTCAGCCCTGGGTTGCGCTCCGCAAAGCCCAGAATCAGCAGCAAAATCAGGCGCAGACGATTAAACGTCTCTTTCTCGTCCTGCAAGATCAGGTTGATGCGGGTGATCAGGCTGTCTTCGATAAACTCGATCAGACTGTCGAACATCCGTGTCTTGCTGGGGAAATGCCGGTACAGCGCAGCTTCAGAAACACCCACGTTCGCGGCGAGCTTGGCGGTGGTGATGCGTTGGCTGCCGTCGCTGGACTCCAGCATCTGGGCTAACGCCTGCAATATTTCCTCGCGCCGATTCCTTTTCGTCTTTTCTTTTTCTGCCATGTCTGATTAGACCCTTGCTAAAACTTAACTGACGGAAACCCGCGCACCGGCCGCTGCAGAGCAGGCTCTGTGCGGCTTATGTGATAGCTTTTTTACGATGCTGGGGTCAGCGGCCTTAACGGCCTTTTTCCGCGCTGCCTGGTGTGCGCTGCAATTGTCGCGGTAAAACCTTGCCGCAGAGACATCCATCTCCCCGGAAAGCAAGGTTCAGGCGACGTTTCCCTGCCGGCCCTCGTGCATTGGGTGGCGCTTAGTGGCGCCCCGAGTGGCCGAAGCCGCCTTCGCCGCGCTCGCTGCTGTCGAACTCTTCCACCAGGTTGAACTCGGCCTGCACCACCGGCACGAAGACCATCTGCGCGATGCGTTCGCCCGGCTCGATGGTGAAGTGCTTCTGGCCGCGGTTCCAGACGGACACCATCAGCTGGCCCTGATAATCGGAGTCGATCAGGCCGACCAGATTGCCCAGCACGACGCCGTGCTTATGGCCCAGGCCTGAGCGCGGCAGGATCACCGCCGCCAGGCTGGCGTCGGCGATGTGGATCGCGAGACCGGTAGGCAGCAGCGTGGTTTCACCCGGCGCCAGCTCTACCGCGCTGTCCAGGCAGGCGCGCAGGTCGAGACCGGCGGAGCCCGGCGTAGCGTAGGTCGGTAGCGGGAAATCCTGACCGATGCGCGGGTCGAGGATCTTAACGTCGATTTTTTTCATCATAACGGCTGACTATCTCGTCTATTAAACGTTGGCCAAGGAGTGCCTTGTCGCTCAGCGCCAGGCGTTTCTCTCCATCCTGCCAAAAAAGATGCAGGGCATTGGTGTCGCTGTTGAACCCGTGCTCTGCAAGCGATACATCGTTAGCGCAAATCAAATCCAGCTTCTTACGCGCCAGTTTTTGCCGCGCGTATTCTTCCACATTCTGGGTTTCGGCGGCAAACCCCACGACAAACGGTCGATTTTTGGTCATCGCCGCCACGCCGGCGACGATATCGGGGTTTTTTACCATCTTGAGGACGATTTCATCACCCTGTTTTTTTATTTTTTCATCGGCGATCCGCTCGGGGCGATAGTCGGCCACGGCGGCGCAGGAGATGAAAATCTGCTGCTGAGCGGCGCGTTGTTGCACTGCCTGCTCCATCTCCAGCGCGCTGGTGACGTCCACGCGTGTGACCTTCGGCGGCGTCGGCAGGCTCACCGGCCCGGCGATCAGCGTCACCTGCGCGCCGCGGGCGGCGGCGGCGCGGGCGATGGCGAAGCCCATTTTGCCGGAGCTGTGATTGCTGATGAAACGCACCGGATCCAGCGCTTCACGCGTCGGGCCGGCGGTGATCATAACCTGCAAATGTTGCAGATCCTGCGGGGCGGAGAAATGACCGCTCGCCAGCTCGACGATGTCCAGCGGATCCAGCATGCGGCCCGGGCCGACGTCGCCGCAGGCCTGGCTGCCGCTGTCCGGCCCCCAGAGCAGCATGCCGCGCGCCTGCAGCGTTTGCAGGTTGGCCTGCGTGGCGGCGGCGCGATACATCTGCTGGTTCATGGCGGGCGCGGCGGCGATAGGGGCGTCGGTCGCCAGGCAGACGGTGGTCAGCAGATCGTTGGCCATGCCGACAGCGACGCGCGCCAGCAGATCGGCGGTCGCCGGCGCCAGAATCACCAGATCCGCCCATTTGCCGAGCTCGATGTGGCCCATGGCGGCTTCGGCGGCGGGATCCAACAGATCGTCGGACACCGGATGGCCGGAAACGGCCTGCAGCGTCAGCGGCGTAATGAACGCCTTGGCGGCGTGGGTCATCACCACGCGCACTTCCGCGCCCCTGTCGCGCAGGCGGCGCACCAGCTCTGGGCACTTGTAGGCGGCGATGCCGCCGCTGATGCCAAGCACAATATGTTTGCCGGAAAGTCCCGTCATCATCATTGTCCGATTGAAAGCCGAAAGATGCGCCATTTTAGCATATCCGCCGTTCAGGTGAGCGATTCCGCAATGGCTGCAGGGCGTTACATTGTGCTTTGCGAAACACTTCGCAATGTTATCAAACACCTGTCGAACGCGTCGGGTGGCGCATGGCATGCTGTAGCCCTTTCAGGGAGGAACACGATGAGCAACCCGATTGTGGCGTGCTGGCCGGGCGCGTTGGCGCCGCGTGAAAAGCTGTTGATGCAGGGGGCGGCGTCGCTGTCTGACGCAGAGCTGTTGGCCATTTTCTTGCGCACCGGGTTGCCCGGCGTGCATGTGATGCAGCTGGCGGAGCAACTGCTGCGCCGATTCGGCTCGCTTTATCACCTGATGTCGGCCGACCATCAGGCTTTTTGCAGCCAAAAAGGCCTGGGCGACGCCAGCTATACCCAACTGCAGGCGATTGCCGAGCTGGCGCTGCGCTTCTTTTCCAGCCACTTGTCGCAGGAAAACGCCATGCTCAACCCGCGCGTCACCCAGCATTATCTGCAAAGCCTGCTGGCGCATCGCGAGCGAGAGGTCTTTTTGGTATTGTTTTTAGACAATCAGCATCGGGTTATTCGCCATCAGGAGATGTTTGCTGGTACCATCAGCAGCGTCGTCGTCTATCCGAGAGAAATTGTGCGTGAAGCGTTGAAGGCTAATGCCGCCGCGCTGATTCTCGCGCATAATCACCCTTCGGGTAAGGCTGAACCCAGTCATGCCGACCGTTTGATAACGGAACAGGTGGTGAAAGCCTGTCAGTTATTGGAGATCCGAGTGCTTGATCATTTGGTGATCGGTCGGGGTGAATGCGTCTCTTTTGCCGAGCGCGGATGGCTTTAAGCGATTTTTTCGCGATCCTTGTGGGATCTTTAGCTGTTCGGGACTTGAGCACTTACGCTTCAGAGCGTATACTACGCCACCTTTGAGAATCTTGGGTTTGGCGCAAGAGCCTATCTCAGCAGGTTTCTGACCTGATGTGTGGTTTCTACCTGATGACGAGAGTCTCCTCAGTATGAAGTTTGCTGAGATGGGCTCTAAAAGCCTGACGAGGCGGCCATACCCTATACGAAGCTCGAGCTGATTTGATTTTTGGAGAATAGACATGTCCCGAGTCTGCCAAGTTACTGGCAAGCGCCCGGTGAGCGGTAACAACCGTTCCCACGCAATGAACGCGACCAAACGCCGTTTTCTGCCTAACCTGCACTCACACCGTTTTTGGGTTGAGGCTGAGAAGCGCTTTGTAACTCTGCGTGTATCTGCTAAAGGTATGCGTGTTATCGATAAGAAGGGTATTGAGACGGTTCTGGCCGATCTGCGTGCCCGTGGTGAGAAGTATTAAGGAACTGAATCATGGCTAAAGGTGTTCGCGAGAAGATCAAGCTGGTTTCTTCTGCTGGTACTGGTCACTTCTATACCACCACGAAGAACAAGCGTACTAAGCCGGAAAAATTGGAACTGAAGAAATTCGATCCAGTTGTCCGTCAGCACGTAGTATACAAAGAAGCTAAAATTAAATAATTTTAGTGGATTAATGAAAAACCCGGCCTTGGCCGGGTTTTTTGTTTTATAAAGGGTAGAAAACGTCGGAGGGGAAGCCAGATGCCTGAATTACCGGAAGTTGAGACGAGCAGACGCGGTATAGAGCCTTATCTTGTCGGCCACAGCATTCAGTATGCGGTGGTGCGCAATGCGCGCCTGCGCTGGCCGGTTTCCGAGCAGATCCTGACGCTGAGCGATCGGCCGGTGCTCAGCGTGCAGCGCCGGGCCAAATACCTGCTGATCGAGCTGGAGAACGGTTGGATTATCGTGCACCTGGGCATGTCGGGCAGCCTGCGCATGCTGCGCGAGGAAAACGAAGACGAAGCCGGCAAACACGACCACGTCGATCTGGTGATCAGCAACGGCATGATCCTGCGCTATACCGATCCGCGCCGTTTCGGCGCCTGGCTGTGGTGCGAAGACCTGGCGACCAGCAGCGTGTTGGCGCATCTGGGGCCGGAACCGCTGAGCGAAGCGTTCAACGGCGACTACCTGTATGAAAAATCACGCAATAAGCGCACGCTGATCAAACCGTGGCTGATGGATAACAAGTTGGTGGTCGGCGTTGGTAACATTTACGCCAGCGAATCGCTGTTCAGCGCCGGGATCCTGCCCGATCGTCCGGCGGGATCCTTGAGCAAAGCCGAAGCGGAACTGCTGGCGAAGACCATCAAGGCGGTGTTGCAGCGCTCTATCGAGCAGGGCGGCACGACATTGCGCGACTTTTTGCAGTCGGATGGCAAACCGGGGTATTTCGCGCAGGAGTTGCAGGTTTACGGCCGGGCGGGAGAACCGTGCCGCGCGTGCGGCACGCCGATCGAATCCGCCAAGCACGGGCAGCGCAGCACCTTCTTTTGCCGCCGCTGCCAGCGCTGAGCCGATCACTCGGCGGCGAGCTTCGCCATCAGCGCCTGGGTGACCACATCGGGCAGGAAAGGCGCGATATCGCCGCCGTGACGGGCGACCTCCTTCACCAGTGAGGAGGAGATGAACGACCACTCTTCGGAAGGCATCAGAAATACGCTTTCCAGCGTTGGCATCAAATGGCGGTTCATGTTCGCCAGCTGCAATTCATATTCAAAGTCAGACACCGCACGCAGGCCACGCACCAGGATATTGGCATTCTGGTGCGCGGCGAAGTGTGCCATCAGTTCGCTGAAGCCCAGTACCTCAACATTGCCCAGATGTGAGGTGACCTGCGTCGCTAACGCCACGCGCTCATCCAGGCTGAACAGCGGTTTTTTGCTCGGGCTGGCGGCGATGGCCAGAATGACGTGATCGAACATTAGCGACGCGCGCGTCACTAAATCCAGGTGGCCGTTGGTCATGGGATCGAACGTCCCGGGATAGATGGCTTTGCTGGTCATGATTCACTTCTCTGAGTAGTTGCGGCCCAATGCCCATAATGCGGCATATTTATTGAAGGTATATTGCGCGTTGACCACCGCTAACAGCAACCCCTGTTTGCCATCCAGGAAGCCGGCGCGCAGCAGCCAGGTTTTGACGAAGGCGCCGAGCGTGTGGGTCAGGATAGACAAATAGCCGCAACGCTTGCCGGCCCGGTGGCGCTGCGTGGCCCACTCTTCGGCATAGCGCAGCTGTTTGCGCTGGAAGGCGAAGAAATCGCGGCAGGTCAGGTGCAGCATATCGCCGCTGAGGGGGATCACTTTGGCGTCGCCGATGTTCAGCGACTCGTGCACCAGATCGTCGTTATAGCGATAGCGTTGGTTGGCGTACAGGCGGTTGACGCGGTCGGGATACCAGCCGCTGTGGCGCATGAAACGGCCGAGGAACAGGTTGCGCCGCGCGCAGCTGTAGACGGCGCCGTCCTCCGGCGCGTTCAACACCTGTTCGATAGATTGCCGCAGCTCGGGTGTAACGCGTTCGTCGGCGTCGATCATCAAAACGTAGTCATGGCTGGCGTAGCTTTGCGCCAGCTGACGCTGCTTGCCAAACCCTTGCCAGTCGGTGTGGGTGAAGACTTTGGCGCCCAGGCTTTCGGCGACGGTGACGCTGTCGTCCTCGCTGCCGGAGTCCAGCACGATGATTTCATCGGCCCATTCGACCGAGCGCAGGCAGTCCGGCAACAGCCCGGCTTCGTTTTTGGCGATCATCACCGCCGACAGGCTTTTGCGGCTGCTCATTCAGTGACTCCGGGGCGGCAGGTGCGGTTCCAGCAGCTGCAGCAGGCGCTGCAACGCTCCCTGATTCTGATACAGCACTTCCACCGCATGGCGGCCGTAGTAACGGCGGTAGTCTTCGTCGGTCAGCAGGGTTGCCACTTCCTTCACCAGCGAATCGACATCGGTCACGGTGATCAGGCCTTCGGCCTGCGAAAGCTTGGCGCAGATGTCTTTAAAGTTGAAAGTATGCGGGCCCATCAACACCGGGATGGCGTGCGCGGCGGCTTCCAGCGGGTTGTGCCCGCCGCGTTCCACCAGGCTGCCGCCGACAAAGGCCAGATCGGCGATGCCGTACAGCAGCATCAGTTCGCCCATGGTATCGCCGATCACCACCTGGGTGCTGCCGGACGGGATTTCGCCGCTGCTGCGCAGGGTGTAACTGAAGCCGGCCTTCTGCACCAGCTCTTTGGCTGTCGGGAAGCGTTCCGGGTGACGCGGCACCAGGATCAGCAGCAGGTCAGGGTGTTTTTCCAGCAGTTTGCGGTGCGCTTCCAGCAGGATGGTCTCTTCACCGTCGTGGGTGCTGGTGGCGATCCACACCGGGCGGCGCGGCGCCCATTGGCGGCGCAATGTAACAGCGCGGGCGGCCAGCTCCGGGGTGACGGAGATATCGAATTTCAGGCTGCCGGTTACGGCCAACTGCGAGCGTTTCAGGCCCAGTTCGATAAATCGATCGCCATCTTCCTGGTTCTGTGCGGCGATCAGCGTGATGCGGCGCAGCATATCGCGCATGAATCCGCCAATTTTCTTATAGCCGGCGGCGGAGCGGGCCGACAGACGCGCATTGGCGATCACCAGGGGGATTTGCCGCTGATGCAGCGCGTTGATCAGGTTAGGCCATAGCTCGGTTTCCATGATGATCACCAGCTTGGGATTCACCTGGTCGAGGAAACGGTTCATGGCGCCGGGCAGATCGTAGGGCAGATAGACATGATGCACGTCTTTGCCGAAAGCGGACTGGACGCGTTCTGAACCTGTCGGGGTCATTGTGGTCACAGTTATCGGCAAAGCGGGGTAACGATGGCGCAGCGCCCGCACCAGCGGGATGGCCGCCAGCGTTTCGCCGACGGAGACGGAATGCAGCATGATGCCGCCTGGCACGACTTTCCCGGCGCAGAAGCCATAGCGTTCCGCCCAGCGTTTACGGTAGGCTGGAGCTTTGCGGCTGCGCAGCAGTAAGCGGAGCCAGATCAGGGGTTGGATGAGGTAGAGTAGTACCTGATATAAACGCAGCAACATTCTATCAATTTCATTTATATGGGTTATTCGGAATAGTACCATAACTGGAAGGGAAAGGCGCTAATTTGGTAACCTTGGGTGTCAGTTTCAGACAACCGGCGAGCGATTTCGCCGACAGGCTCGGAATGAAGAATATTTTAATTATTCGCCGCGACAACATCGGCGATCTTGTTTGCACCACGCCCTTGATTGAGGGGGTGAAAATTGCCTATCCGGACGCAAAAGTTTATCTGCTGATCAATAAAGTCAGCCAGGATGTTGTTAAAAACAATCCTCATCTCGAGAAAGTCTTTGTCTATAAAAAGGCCAAGCACAAGGCGAAAAATGAGACCACGTTGGGCGTTTATTTCGAACGCATGATGATCTTCCTGAAGCTGCGCAAAATAAAGTTCGATGCGGTTATTCTGGCCAACCCGGTGCCTTGCAAATACAGCCTGCGTCTAGCGAAAATGGCCGGCGCCACCCATATCATCGGCGCCGATCTGGGCACGAAAGATATTCATCGCCCGTTCCGCAAGGACGATTTCCGCGGCCTCCATCAGGTCGAGCACACCTACAGCTATTTATCGGCGATAACCGATCAATCCATTCCGATCCCGCCGGTGCGGGTGTTTCTGGCGCCTGAAGAGCGGCAATTGGCGGCGCAGCGGCGGCAGGAACGTCTGCCGCCGGTCGAGCGCGTATGCGCCGTGCACATCAGCAGCCGCAGCCCGAAACGGCGTTGGCCGGTTGAGCGCTATGCCGAAATCATCAACCGTCTGGTTGCCGATCCCCGCACCGGTGTGCTGATCTTTTGGTCGCCGCAGGGCACGTTGGCACCGGACGACATCGGCGATCAGCAGCGCGCCGAACAGCTGCTGGCGCTGTGTCAAAACGAACGCGTCGCGCTTTATCCGACGGCGTCGGTGCGTGAGCTGTTGGGCGGGTTTGATTTATGCGACCGGGTGCTGTGCAGCGACGGTGGGCAGATGCATCTTGCTGCTGCGTTGAATAAGGACATGGTGGTGTTCTTTGGCGATACCGATAAAGTGTCCTGGCATCCATGGACTGGCCGCCATCATATTTTGCAAAGTGAATCGGGGCACTGTGAAGATGTTTCTGTCGATGAGGTTTGGCAGAAAATGCAGGCGCTCAACTAACGAAGAAAATAAGGCAGGCATCCCCTGCCTTATTTATTTTTTTATTGTTCTTCTTTCAGCTCAATATATTGATGGCAAATAGGCTCAAGCCCATAGCTCAGCAATTGCTGTTGATTTATCTGCGGCGGGTTGGCGTAAAACTCCGCCATTTTTTCTGCCAGCGACGCTTCGTTTAATTCCGCCAGCGCGTTAGCCATGCCGGCTTTTTCCAGAATTTCCGCAGGGCCGCCCGGGCAGCGAGTGCTGACCACCGGTGTGCCGCACAGCAGCGATTCTACCAGTACGTTGCCAAACCCTTCGCTGTCGGAGCTGAGCACCAGCAGCGAGGCATGGCGAATAAACGGGTAGGGATTGCTCTGGAAACCGAGGAACAACACGCGCTCTGCGATGCCCAAGTCTGTCGCCAGACGTTTGACCTCGGCGACTTTGGCGTCGTCACCGGACCCGATCAAGGCCAGCGGTGCCTGAATGCCGGAGAGCGCATAGGCTTTCAACAGGCGGTCATGCCGCTTGGTGGTGTGAAAGCGGCCGACGTGCACCAGATAGTCCTGGCCGGCCAGTTCGCAAGGCGCCGCCGCCTGTTGCTGAATAGCGTCGATGTCGAACGGGTTGTTGATGACCGCCAACCGGCGCGGGCGGATCGGCAAGTTCCGCTGCAGATCGTCGCCGACCGCCTGTGAAACGGCGACGATATTTCTTCCCTGGTAAACGTTGGCGATTTTGCGTTGCTTCAGCCAGCGATCCAGACCCTTGCGGTGACCGAGGTAGGAGGTGGAGAGGATGCCGTGAATGCAGAACCACAGGCGATCCGCGGCCAACCGCTTGCTGCGGCTGACGATGCGATCGGTTTTATGCAGGTTGGAGAACACCAGATCGAACGCGCCGTGTTGGCGCTCGTGTTCGGCTATAGCGCGATCCAGCGCGGCGGCGCGGCGCGACAGCTCGGTCAGCTTGCGCCAGGGGGCACGGCTGCGATCGGCCAGCACCTGATAATCAATGCCCGGTGGAATAGGGTAATTGCAGACGTCGCGCAGCGAGATCAGACTGACGTCGTGCCCCTGTTGCTGCATGCCCTGACACAGGGTCAGCACCACTTTTTCCGCGCCGCCTCCCGGCAGGCCGTCGATGATCATCAGAATACGCATAGCTAATCCAGTAACCGGTTATAGAGGGAAATCAGCTGTTCGGACAGATGCGCCGGCGTAGCCGTCATAATGCGCAATCTCGCCGCTTCGCCCATGGATGATCCCAGCGCCTGGCGCGGCAGTGCCCGAATAGCCTCCGTGATGGCCGGTACATCGAGCGCGTCGGTCACGAAGCCGTTCTGGCCGGGGGTGATAAACTCGGCGCCGCCGCAGGTGGTGCTGGTGATAACCGGCAGGCCGCACGACATCGCTTCCAGAATTACATTCGGGAACGGATCGTACAGCGTCGGCAGCAGCAGCGCGTCCGCGGCCTGATAGAACGGCAGGGTCTGCTTCTGTACGCCCATAAAGTAAATGCGATCGCCGCAGCCCAGCGACTGCGCCAGCGCCCGGTAGCGTTTTTCGGCTTTGTCTTTACCGACTACCAGGAGGTGACTGTCGGTCGCCGCCACGGCGCGGATGGCGGCAGCCAGCCCTTTGCGCTCGAAACCGGAGCCGACGAAGATCAGGCAGTGCGCCTGTTGCGGGATCTGATATTGCTCGCGCAGACGTTGACGCAGGGCCTCGTCGGCGGGCGGGAACTTTTGATTGTCGATGGCGTTATAGATCACCGTGATCTTGTCGGCGGGCACGCCAAAGTCGGCGATGATTTCCTGCTTGATCATCTCGGCGTTGCAGATGACGGCTTTCAGCTCGGGCGCGGCGTACATGGCGCGTTCGGCGCACATCACATAGCGGTGATAGCGATTGGAGAACAGCCACTTGCGGCGCCATTCCGGCAGCAGACGCGCGCGTTGCAGCAGCCAGCGGCGGTGTACGCCGTCGCCGGCGCGATAGATGTCGCAGCCGGGAATGCGCTCGTGGCTTTGCACCAGATCGAAGCGCTCTTTCTGCCACAGCGCCCTGGCTGCCACGGCGAAGCCTCGCTCGCGGCTGATGCGGCCGAGCTTTAACGGGTTACACAGGTGGATATGCCAGTTGGGATTGGCGTCGCCCTGCCATTCGCGAGTGATGACGTTCAGATCGAGATCCTGTTGCTCCAGCGCTTCCAGGGCGCGGGAAACGAAACGTTCGGCTCCGCCGTCCGGGCGGTATTTTTGGCGAACGATCGCCAAACGGAATGCTTTCATGCCAGCGTGCTCCGCGCGGCTGCAATCACCGCGTCTGTAGGAATAAGGTCGAGATACCGTTCGTCGGTGCCGGTATCGATGGCGTCCGGATCGGGCAGTTCGCCGAAGTCGCCGGCCCAGATCACGGCGCCGGTAGCTTGCCACGGCCGCCAGAAAGTCAGCTTGGAAGGGCCGAACAGCGCCACGCACGGCGTTTGCAGCGCGGCGGCCATGTGCATCGGCACCGAATCCACGCCGATAAACAGCTTGGCGTGGTCGATCAGGGCGGCCAGTTGGCGCAGCGTCAGCTGGCCGGCCAACGAGATCACGCCCTGTGGCGGGCAGAGCGCCAAAATGCGCTCGACCATGGCTTGTTCTCTGGCGTCGGGGCCGGAGGTGATCACAAGCTGGTGGCCGTCGGCCTGCAAGGCGGTGAGGGTGGCGGCCATTTTCTCTTCGCTCCAGCATTTGAAGAACCAGCGCGAGGTGGGCTGCACCACAATATAACTGCCGGCGACGCCCTGTTTCTGCAACCGTTGCTCACAGGTCTGCCAATCCTGCGGATCGTAACTCATGGTCACATGTTCATTGAGCGCGGGCAGGTTCAGCGGCGCCAGCAGCGAAAGATTCTGTTCGACGGTATGCAGGTGGGCGTGATTGTCGACCGGCACCAGCTGGGTGTGGCAATGGCGCCACAGGAAGCCGCGGCGTTTGGGGAAATCGAAGCCCAGACGGATACGCGCACCGGTCAGGCGCGTGAGGATGGCGCTGCGCCATTGATCGGCCAGGTTGACCACCAGATCGTAGCGTTGCGCCTTCAGGCGACGCAGCAGCGCCAGTTCGTGCCCCAGGTGCGCGCGGGTGCCCTGTTTTTTCCATTGACGGTCAATGGCGAACAGCGTCGACAGTTCCGGATTACTGGCCAGCATTTCCTGCGTTTCCTGATACAGCAGCACATCGATCTGCGCCTGCGGGTAGTTTTGCCGCAGGCTGCTGATGACCGGCGTGACCAGCAGCATATCGCCGTGATGGCGCAGTTTTATGATCAAAATACGCTGTACGGATGGGGCGGAAGTTGGGGCTGGCGCGTCGTTCATCATGAGTCGCTTTCTGGGAAACCAATCTTTGATTCTAAATGACACGATCGCATGTGGCTACTGTTGCAAGGTTTTCTTGCCTGGCCGTAAAAAAATCGCCGAGCCGGGGACGAATGCGCTTCAACGTTGTCCAAACCAGGCAGCAAAGTCGTTTGCCCTGGCGAAACGGCCTGCGTAACATAGTGCATTCTGTTGATATCAGGCTCGATATTCATGACTAAACCGGCGTTTCTCATCACCATTGATACCGAAGGCGATAATCTGTGGCAAAACCACGATCGCATCGCGACCGAAAACACGCGTTTCTTGCCGCGCTTTCAGGCATTGTGCGAAAAATACGCCTTCAAACCGGTTTATCTCACCAACTATGAAATGGCGATGGACCCGGCTTATGTCGAGTTTGCGCGCGACGTGATCGCTCGCGGCACGGGTGAAGTGGGCATGCACCTGCATGCCTGGAACAGCCCGCCGCTGACGCCGCTGACCGACGACGACTGGCGCCACAAGCCTTATTTGATCGAGTATCCCGCCGATCAGATCCGCGCCAAGGTCGATCACATGACCAAGCTGCTGGAAGATGCCTTCCAGACCAAAATGCTCAGCCATCGCGCCGGCCGCTGGGCGTTCAACGAATATTATGCCTCGCTGCTGCTGGAGTATGGCTATCAGGTGGACTGTTCGGTGACGCCGCGGGTCAACTGGCAGTTTTCGCCGGGCAATCCGCAGGGCAACGGCGGCACAGACTATAGCCGGTTCCCGTCGCAGGCCTATTTCATCGATCCGCAGAACATCGCCAAACCGGGCGCTTCGTCGTTGCTGGAAGTGCCGATGAGTATCCAGTACAAGCACTCGGCGCTGATGAATGCCTTCAAGCAGGGCTATGACCGGCTGCGCGGCAAGCGGCGTTCGCCGTCCGTCAACTGGCTGCGGCCGAGTGGCGGCAATGTGGCCAAGATGATAAGCGTGGCTGAGACATCGCTGGCGCAGGGGCATGACTACGTCGAATTCATGCTGCACTCCTCCGAATTTATGCCGGGCGGCAGCCCGACGTTCAAAACCGAGCAGGATATCGAAGGGCTGTACCGCGATCTGGAGCAGCTGTTTGACTGGCTGCAGCAGCGCACGGTGGGCATGACGCTGGCCGAGTATTATCAACTTAAAGCGAATTAAGCACGCACATGTCGAAGAAATGGAAAATCAAGGTTGCCGACTGGTTCTTGCGGCGCTATACGGCGAAGTACGGCCGTTTTCAGGATAAGGCGACGTTCGACGGCGCCCAGCAGTTTGACAATATCGTCATCTATTCCACCACGGCGTTGGGCGACTTCATGTTCAACACGCCGGCACTGCGGGCGATGCGGGAACGCTACCCCAACGCGCACATCACGCTGGTGGTGCACAAGAAAAACCGCGAGCTGGTGGAAAACGGCCGCTATTACGATCGCGTGGTGTATTGGGACAGCAAGATCAAGACGATGCGCCCGTTGCTGAAATCGCTGCGCGAACATCAGCCGGATTTGGCGCTGATCCTGCATTCCCATCTGCCTTATGACATCATCAGCGCCGTACTGGCCGGGGCGAAGTACATTATCAGGGATAACTACAGTTCAGGCATTTGCGGGCTGGAGCCTTGGCTAACCAACTACGTCTTCCATTATTACGGCCACTTCGTGCGCCGCAAGCTGGAGCTGATTTCCATTTTGGGCTGCCGCAGCGACAATCCGACGATGGAAATTCCCGTGGATTATCAGCGCGGCGTCAAAAGCAGCGAGCATCCCACCATCGGTTTTCAGCTGGGGGCGTCAACGGAGTCGCGTTGCTGGCCGGTTGCGCACTATGCGCGGCTGGCCGATGAGCTGGTGGCGAAGCACCCAAATGTACGCATCGTGCTGATTGGCGCACCGTTTGACGACGGCAAGGCCAAACAGTTTTTGAGTCTGATCGGCCCGCAAACGCAGGCCTGCGTGGATAACCAGATCGGTAAAACGGGGCTGCAAGGTTTGCTGACGTTGCTCGACAGTTTCCATGTTCTGGTTACCGGCGATACCGGGCCGTTGCATCTGGCGGTGGCGTTGAAGGTGAAAACCATCAGCCTGTTCGTGACCGCCGACTCACGTTCCACCGGGCCGATTCAGGATCCTGAACTGCACCGCATCATTCAGGTGTCTCGTACCGGCTATACGATGCCGCTGGAGGCGGAAGGCCCGATGGGGGTTATCCAACCGCAGCGGATTTATGACGAGTTGGTCGCGCACGTGCCTTTAGCGCGCTAAAGGCGAGACGACGCATCGGCCGCCCGGCCGATGCGGTTAGTGCGGCCTGCGCCCGCGCAGCTTCGAAAGAAAGGTATCCACTCGCGCATAGCGCATCTGGCGGACTTTTTTGCCCGGCACGTCGCTGTTGCGGCAGACAGCGGCGGCGCGGCGCAGGATATGCAGCGTTGCCGGCGCGTAATGGTAATAGCCGTATACCGCCTTCGACATGCTTTTCACCTCGGAAAAGCAGTTGGCCAGCATCAGTGCGGCTAACCGGCGCAGCGGCTCATCCCCGGGATGCTGCGCCACAAAACGCAGCATCTTCTCCATGGCGAACAGCAGATCTTCAATATCTTTGGGTTTGATATTGCGGGTGATGCCCTGGCTGTTGTCCCGATAGAAGTAGAGTTCGCAGTCAAGATGGGCGATGCGGCGAGTTTTGAAATACTGAAAAGGCGTGAAAATCACGTCTTCGTAGCGCCTGCCGTCTTCGAACGCTTCCCCTTCCAGCAGCGTGCGTTTATATACCCGGCTCCAGAGATGCCACATCGAGCGTGCAAACAGCGGTTGCAGGCAGCCGAGCCCCAACTGTGAAAAGTCGTAGGCTGCGGGCTGCGTCGCGCGGTTATCCGCTGTCGACGGATGTTCGGTGAACTTCTGATAATTAAAATCGATCAGGTCATATTCACCGGCGATCAACAGGGGGCGCAGGATCGCCAGATAGTCGTCGCTCAGCAGATCGTCGCCGTCGAGAAAGGTGACATAGCGCCCGGTGGCCCGCTGTAGCCCGACGTTGCGGGCGTGCGCAATGCCGCCGTTGGCCTGTGAAGTAAGGACCGCGCGCGGATGCCGCCGCTGCGCCAGATAGTGGCTGACCAGCGCGCCGGAGGCGTCGGTGGAGCCATCGTCGATGATCACCACCTCGATATCGTCGCCAATCTGTACAAATAACGAATCCAGCGCAGCGATAACGAACGCTTCATTATTATAAAACGGCACGATAACGCTGAGCAGCGGCTGCTGAGGATTCACAAGGCGGGCTCCTGAACTGGGGGCTGTTTCGTAACGGAAAGAACGGCGGCGATCAGCGCCAGGCAGAACATGACGGTGCCTTCCGTGCTGAAGAAGATGACGTCGCTCAGGCCGTAAACGAACAGGCTGGCGCTGACGCTCAGCAGTAACGCGTTGCGCTGCGGCCGGAACGAAGAGAAGAGCAGGCCGGCGTAGAGCGCCAGCAGCAGCAGTGCGCCCCAGACGCCCTTGAGCGAGTAGGTTTCCAGCAGTTCGTTGTGCAGGTGGACGTTGATGTAGGGCATGACGCCGTACAGATGTGGCTGCTGCGCGACGATGGTGCGGATCTCTTCACCGCGTTGTTCGGCGGATTGGCCCCAAGGGGCTTGTGAACCAGTACGCCATGCCAGCGTTTGCATCGACAGCCGGGAAATGATCGAGTTATCTATCTCGGGTTTATCGATCAGTTGCATGTTGGTTTTGAAGTCGGCAATGCGTTGTTCAATCTGCGCTTTAAAGACGAATCCGCAGATGAGCAGCAATAATGGCACCGAGGAGACCAGCAAAAACTTGTGTTTTCTGGATACCAGATGCTTGGTCGCCAGCAGCGACAGGCAAACCGCCACCGGGTAAACCAGCATGGCCGCGCGCGTGCCGGTGAGCACCAGCGCAGAGAAGGACAGCAGGAACGCCGCAATGTACAACACCAGACGGTAGCGGGTGCGCAGCATCAGGATGGCTTGCATCATCACCAGATCGATGGCGGTCATCAGGTAGGCAACGACCGTGGCGCGATCGAAGTTGAGCTCCACGCGCGGAATATCCAGCCGCAGCCCCTGATAGAGTGAATAACCGTTGACCGCCAGACCGGTAATGAGGGCCACGACAACGAGCAGGCGCTGCACGCACAACCGCTCATTAAGCGCAATCAGCAGGATGAAGGCGGTTGCCAGTTGGAGTTTACCGGTCGACATATAAGAGCGGTAAATGTTGATGTATTCACCCGGCTGTTTGAAGTGGTGCATCCAGAGGATGGTTCCCATGCCTACGCTGAACATCAGCGCGGGCAGCAGCAGATTTCTAACGTTGCTGAAGTAGTAGCGCGGATACAGGCAAACGGCGATAAAGGCGATGTAGCTGGAAACATAAAACAGATTGCGTCCGGTCGCGGAACCGAAAGGAATGGTGCAAAAAGCGATGGCGCACCCCAGATAGATCAGATAGCTAAAGGCAGGGTGCGGTGTTCTGTGTTTTAACATTGGGCGTGTTTTCCGGCTCACGTTTTAATTAAGCGATGAAGGAGCGCAGCGTGTCGTCGAACTCAACTTTGAACTGAGCATAGTTGAAATGATCCGCAGGATAGCGCTGCGCATTTCGGCTCAGAGTCTGGTAGGTTTCTCGCTCCAGCAATTTCTCAACGGCATCTGCACAGTCGATATGCGACAGCAGCTTGGGCGCCACCAGGCTGTCGGTCTGCGGATCGTAGACCTCATGCGGGAAGTCGACCTCGATATCGGTGAGCTGCCGGTGTTGTTCGATGGTGACCGACGGCGTTAGGCCAAGGCCGCAGACCCCGTCCCTGACCGCTTCCGGCTGGCCGTCGACCCGCGGGAAAATGACCGGCACGCCGAAATAGAGCGATTCCATGCAGGACAAGCCGAACGGCTCGGTGATTGGCGTGCTCATGTAGATGTGCGTGCGATTGAAGAAACCGGCGACGTCATCCTGATAACCGCTGAAGGTGACGCGATCGCCGAGCTGCAGCCGTGCCGCCAGCGCTTCGAACGCCGCGCGATCCGGCCCTTTGCCGGCCACTTCCAGCGTGACGTCATGCCCGCGCCGCAGCAGTTCCTGCATCATCAATAATGAAACGCTGATGCCTTTCAGGCTGACCAGGCGTGAGGCAGTGCCGATCCTGACCGGCTGCGACAGCGTTTTCGGCGCAGCGTCGATCCCCGCCGGCGTCTTGATGCGGTTGATCACCACGTGATTTGGGCAAGGCAGATTAAAGCGCAGCGCCATCACCCGCTTCGACGCGTGTGAGGCGGAAATGACGCCGTCCAGCATGGCGAAGAAACGCAGCGTCTTTTTATTCTTGGGGTAACGCCAGGAGCAGCCGTGATCGTAGTAAACCAGCTTGCCGCGCTTGGGTTTGGCCGCCAGCCCCGGCACCAGGTCCCAGACGATCACCACGTCAGCGTTCGCCCGTTCAATTTTCCATTTCAGCAAAAATTTGCGCAGGAACTGCGGGCAACGCAACGGCAGCGCATTGATAAGGCGGTTGGCGAAGGTGACGGGCTGATGCGCCGGCAACTGGCGGCGGATCTCTTCGCCAATGTCGCCGCTGATGCACAGGACCTGGTTGCTGCCGTCGGTGGTATCGTTGATGTACTGCAGGAACAGGCGCTCGACGCCGCCCATTTTACCCAGGTTGATAATGTGCAGTTTTTTCATGCTATAACCTTTTGCAACGCCTGCCATGCCGTATCGGCGTCGATTGTCGCCATGCTTTTTTCCGGCGAAATCAGCGAGTGCTGATTTTGCCCGTAACCGCCGATCAGGCCGGGATCGGTCGGCCCGAACAGCGTGATGTTCGGTTTGTCGAGCGCGGCGGTCAAATGGCTGAGCCCGGTATCGACCGAGACCACACCCCTGGCGCCGGCCAGCACCTCGGCCACCTGCTGCAGGCTGAGTTTCGGCAGCACCTCGACATGTGGAAAACCTTCCGCCAAGCGCAGCGCGCGCTGATGTTCATGCTCTGCGCCCCACGGCAGTTTGATCTTCAGCCCGCTGTCCGCCGCCAGCGCGATCAGCTCACGCCAGTTTTGCTCCGGCCAATGCTTATCGTCACGGGTCGTCGCGTGCAGAAACACCAAATACTGCCCGGCATCGGCCGGCGGGCGGCTGAGAAAGCGTGCGGCGATGGCGTAATCGCCGTAGCTGCCCGGTTTATCGTAGCCGAGGCTTTTGGCGAACAGTTCGCGCGTGCGTTCCACCGCGTGCTGCTGTTTGTCTACCTCATGGCGCACGTTGTAGAACCAGCTGGCGAACGGCTCGCGCGCGCTCTTGCAGTCCGGGCCATGTTTGTTGCCTTTGGCGATGCGCGTGATCAGCGCGGCGCTTTTGATCAGGCCCTGCGCGTCGATCACCACGTCGTAACGGCGTTCTTGCAGCGCGCGCTTGAAGTCGCAGCGCTGTTGCCGAGTATCGTTGCCGAACCAGTTTTTTCGCCAGCGGCGAATGGCCACCGGGATCACGCGATCTACCGCCGGGTGCCAGGTGGGGATTTGGCTGAAGCCTTCTTCCACCACCCAGTCGAAGCGGATATCGGGAATGGCCTGCAGCGCGTCGGTCAGGGCGGGCAGCGTATGCAGCACGTCCCCCATCGAGGAGGTTTTTACAATTAACACCTGCATGACTATTCCTCGCTGGCGACAAGTAACGGCGTCAGCGCATCCAACACTTGCTGCGGCTGAATATCGATCAAACTTTGGTGGTATCCCTGCTCGGCATCGCCCTTACGCACCTTGTGGTAGCCGCTGATCAGGCGAATGACCCGCGCCTTGTCGGAAAGCGGCGGCGTGAAGTCGGGGCTGCTTGGGCCGTATAAGGCTATCAGCGGTTTGTTCAACGCTGCGGCAACGTGCATTAAACCGGAGTCGTTGCTGACCACCGCCCGGCAGGCTGCGATCAGGATAACTGCTTGCTCCAGCTGGGTTTTCCCGGCCAGATTAAGGCAGAAATCGCGGGCGTCGTCCTGCAATGCGGCGCGGATCTGTTCGCCGGCCTCATGGTCTTTTGCCGAACCGAACAGCGCGATTTGATAGCCGCCCTCGATCAGCCGCTGAGCCAGAGCTGCGTAGTGATAGTGCGGCCAGCGCTTGGCGGGGCCGAACTCCGCGCCTGGGCAGAAGCCGACGATCGGGCGGCTGTCGGTCAGGTTGAAGGCCGCGGTGGTGTCGGCGATCTCTTCGTCGCTCACCTGCAGCCGCGGCCACAGCAGCGGCTGCGGCAGATCGTCGGCGCGCAGAACGCGGCCTTTGTCATAGGCCAGCGCCACATAGCGTTGCACCATCAACGGGAAGGCGCTCTTGTCGAGCACGCGGACGTCGTTCAGCAGGCCGTAGCGCATTTCGCCCCGCCAGCCGATGCGCTGCGGGATATCGGCGAAGAAGGGCACCAGCGCGGATTTGAACGAGTTGGGCAGAACGTAAGCGCGATCGTAACGGTTGGCGCGCAGAGCGCGCCCCAGGCGGCGGCGCTCGCCGAGCCCCAGCGCGCCGTGGCCCAGCGGCATCGCCAGCGCCTGATTGACTTCCGGCATGCGCGCCAGCAACGGGCGGCACCAGGCCGGCGCCATCACATCGATCTCCGCCGACGGGTATTCGGCCTTCAGGGTGCGATAGAGACTTTGCGACATCATCATGTCGCCAACCCAAGAAGGGCCGATAACCAGTATTTTCATACCCAGCGTTAATTCCTTCAGCTTATGCGGTGCGGTTCAACCAGGCCATGTACTCTTTCACGCCTTCGGCGACCGTTTTGAACGGTGCGTTGTAGCCGGCGGCGCGCAGCTTGGTCAGATCGGCCTGGGTGTACGCCTGATAGCGGCCTTTCAGCTTCTCCGGGAACTCGATGTATTCCACAGCGCCTTTCTGATGGAAGTCCACCACCGCGTCGGCTACCGCCTGGAAGGTTTCCGCTCGGCCGGTGCCGCAGTTGAAGATGCCGGATTTGCCGGTTTCCCAGAACCACAGGTTAACCGCCGCAACGTCGCCGACGTAGATGAAGTCACGCTTGAAGTTTTCGCTGCCGGCGAACAGTTTCGGGTTTTCGCCGCGGTTGATCTGGGTATTCAGGTGGAAGGCGACGCTGGCCATGCTGCCTTTGTGGCCTTCGCGCGGGCCATAAACGTTGAAGTAGCGGAAGCCGCAGATCTGCGAGTCCGCTTCCGGCAGGATCTCGCGCACGTACTGATCGAACAGGAATTTGGAGTAGCCGTAAACGTTGAGCGGCGCTTCATACTCACGCTCTTCGATGAACTCTTCGCGGCCGCCGTAAGTGGCGGCGGAGGAGGCATACAAGAACGGGATTTCGCGATCCAGGCAGTAGTGCAGCAGGTCTTTGGAGTACTGATAGTTATTGTCCATCATGTACTTGCCGTCCCACTCGGTGGTCGCGGAGCAGGCGCCTTCGTGGAACACCGCTTCGATATCGCCCAGATCGTCGCCGGCCACGATGCTGGCGATAAAGTCTTCTTTATCGATATAGTCGGCGATGTCCAGATCGACCAGGTTGACGAACTTGGTGCCGTCTTTCAGGTTATCCACCACCAGGATATCGCGATATCCCTTGTCGTTCAGTGCCTTAATGATGTTGCTGCCGATCATGCCGGCGCCGCCTGTGACGATAATCATTGGGTTACCCCTGCTAAGCTGCCTGGCGGGGCACAATGCCCCACGCTCAATGGCGGTTATAATAGCATTTCATGCCGCGGCAAACAGCGGAAGGGCTCCGAATATCCCGCATTGCCATTGAAGTCCGCCGTTTGCCGTGATATCTGCTGCAATTTTAATATTCTCTCCCGCGCATTCTCGTCAGTTTGGTTACAAATCAGTAAAATATGCCGCAAATAGCCCAATCCTGGAGATAACCGAATGTCAGCGTCTTTTTATCAGCAGTTGGAACAACAGCTTGCCGCCACGCGCAGTGAAGGGCTGTTCAAGGAAGAACGCATCATCACCTCCGCGCAACAGGCGGATATCGCCGTCGCCGACGGCAGCCATGTGATCAACTTCTGCGCCAATAACTACCTGGGCCTGGCCAACCACCCGGCGCTGATCGCCGCCGCCAAGTCGGGCATGGACAGCCACGGTTTCGGCATGGCGTCGGTGCGCTTCATCTGCGGCACCCAGGACAGCCACAAGCAGCTGGAACAGAAACTGGCGGCCTTTTTGGGCATGGAAGACGCGATCCTGTACTCCTCTTGCTTCGACGCCAACGGCGGGCTGTTCGAAACCCTGCTCGGCCCGGAAGACGCCATTATCTCCGATGCGCTGAACCACGCGTCGATCATCGACGGCGTGCGCCTGTGCAAGGCCAAGCGCTATCGCTATGCCAATAACGACATGACCGAGCTGGCCGCGCAGCTGAAGCAGGCCAAAGCCGACGGCGCGCGTCACATCCTGATCGCCACCGACGGCGTCTTCTCTATGGACGGCGTGATCGCCAACCTGAAAGGGGTTTGCGATCTGGCGGACGAATACCAGGCGCTGGTGATGGTGGATGACTCTCACGCGGTGGGCTTTGTCGGCGCCAACGGGCGCGGCACCCATGAATACTGCGAAGTGATGGGCCGCGTCGATATCATCACCGGTACGTTAGGCAAAGCGCTGGGCGGCGCGTCCGGCGGCTACACCGCCGCCAAGAAAGAAGTGGTGGAGTGGCTGCGCCAGCGTTCGCGCCCGTACCTGTTCTCCAACTCGCTGGCGCCGGCGATCGTCGCCGCGTCGATCAAAGTGCTGGAACTGCTGGAAGAGGGCGATGCCCTGCGCGATCGCCTGTGGGCCAATGCGCGTCTGTTCCGCGAAAAAATGACCGCCGCCGGCTTCACGTTGGCCGGCGCCGATCACGCCATCATCCCGGTGATGCTGGGTGAGGCGAAGTTGGCGCAGGAATTCGCCAATGCGTTGCTCAAGGAAGGCATCTATGTGACCGGTTTCTTCTATCCGGTGGTGCCGAAAGGCCAGGCGCGCATCCGCACCCAGATGTCCGCCGACCACACCCCGGAGCAAATCGAACGCGCAGTGGCGGCGTTTACACGTATCGGTAAGGATCTTGGCGTTATTGCATAAGGTAAAACCATGAAAGCACTGTCAAAACTGAAAGCGGAAGAAGGGATTTGGATGACCGACGTGCCTCAGCCGGAGCTGGGCCACAACGACATCATGATCAAAATCCGCAAAACCGCGATCTGCGGCACCGATGTGCATATCTACAACTGGGACGAGTGGTCGCAAAAGACCATTCCGGTTCCGATGGTGGTCGGCCATGAATACGTGGGCGAAGTGGTGGCGATCGGTCAGGAAGTCAAAGGTTTCAACATCGGCGATCGCGTGTCCGGCGAAGGCCATATCACCTGCGGCCACTGCCGCAACTGCCGCGGCGGCCGCACGCACCTGTGCCGCAACACCGTCGGCGTGGGCGTGAACCGCCCGGGCAGCTTCGCGGAATACCTGGTGATCCCGGCGTTCAACGCCTTCAAGATCCCGGATAACATCTCCGACGAACTGGCTTCGATCTTTGATCCGTTCGGTAACGCAGTGCATACCGCGCTGTCGTTCGATCTGGTTGGGGAAGACGTGCTGGTGTCCGGCGCCGGCCCGATCGGCATCATGGCGGCGGCGGTGTGCAAACACGTCGGCGCCCGCCATGTGGTGATCACCGACGTTAACGAATACCGCCTGGAACTGGCGCGCAAGATGGGCGTGACCCGTGCGGTGAACGTCAGCAAGGAAAACCTCAGCGACGTGATGGCCGAACTGGGCATGACCGAAGGGTTCGACGTCGGCCTGGAAATGTCCGGCGCGCCGCCGGCGTTCCGCACGCTGCTCAATGCGATGAACCACGGCGGGCGCATCGCCATGCTGGGCATTCCGCCTTCGGATATGTCGATCGACTGGAATCAGGTCATCTTCAAAGGGCTGTTTATCAAAGGGATTTACGGCCGTGAAATGTTCGAGACCTGGTACAAGATGGCGGCGCTGATCCAGTCCGGCCTGGATTTGACCCCGATCATCACCCACCGTTTCTCGATCGACGAGTTCCAGCAGGGCTTCGACGCCATGCGCTCCGGCAAGTCGGGCAAAGTGGTGCTGAGCTGGGATTGATCTCGGCAGGCGTGAAAAGGGCCGGAATTCCGGCCCTTTTTTTATGTTTGCGGTTTGGTTTGCGTCCAGTGCTGCCAATGACGCTTGATGAAGGTCACCGGCGGCGAGGTGGCAATGCTGTCGGCGATAACGCCCAGCGCGGTGCCGGCGTTGGCTTTTTCCTTCGGCGGTTTGACCTTGCACTGCTTGATGCCGCCGCTGAACGGGTTCTTCGGCTGCGGTTTTTGCGGTTTGACCGGCGGCGGGACGTAGCTGCCACCACCATTGCCCTGCGGTTCGTTCAGCAGCGCGCTTGGTTTGACCAGCACGATATCGGCGGGCAGCGACGGCAGCATCTGCTGCAGCACCTTCACCGTCGCCGGGCGCGGGTGGCCGATGGCGATGGCGGATCCGTTGCGCCGCGCCAATTCGACCGCGCGGTTGAACTGGCGGCGGATGTCGGCTTCGTTCGCGGTATCGTCGAGGAACACCCTGCGTTTGATCACTTTCACGCCGGTGCCGGCCGCGGCGCGGGTCGCCTGGCTGCTGCCGATGGTCATGCTGTCGAGGAAGTACAGGCGGTAGCTTTCGAGCGCCTGAATCACTTTCTGCATGCCCGGCAGGCTGGAGGTCATGGCGCTGCCCATGTGGTTGTTCATGCCGACCGCGTAGGGCACGTTGTTCACCGCGTTGCGGATGATGCGCTGTATCTCGTCGCTGCTCATGGAAGGCTGCAGGGTATCGCGTTCCAGCGGCTGCTTGCTGAGCGGCGCCATCGGCATGTGGATCAAGACTTCGCGGCCCTGGCTGTGGGCGCGGGTGGCCATCAGGCGGGCATGCGGCGCGTTGGGCAACACTGCGACCGAGATCGCCGTCGGCATTTGCAGCACCGCGTTTTCTTCGTGAGGGCGGTAGCCCACGTCATCGATGACGATGGAGAGTTTTCCTGCCTGCGCAGCGTAAACCTGCAGCAGACAGCCGATTAACAAAGCTGTACGGGTTTTGACATAACGCAAATCTATCTTCCCAACCACGGCAGTGGGTTAACCGCCTGTCCCTGACGACGGATTTCGAAATAGAGCGACGGCGTTCCCTGGCCGCCGCTGGTGCCGACCAGAGCGATCGGCTGGCCGGCGCGCACCTGCGCCCCGACGTTGACCAACGCGCTTTGGTTGTAGCCGTACACGCTCATGTCGCCTTTACCGTGTTCGACCACCACCATCAGGCCATAGCCTTGCAGCCAGTCGGCCAGCAGCACGCGGCCATCGGCGACGGCTTTCACTTCGCTGCCTTCGCGGGCTTCGATCACCATGCCTTTCCAGCGTAGCTCGCCCTGCTGCTGCTCGCCAAAGCCGTGCAGCGTGCGGCCGCGCACCGGCCACATCAGCTGGCCGGCCGGACGACCGAGGCCGCCGGTTCGCGCCATCAGCGAGCGATCGGCTTCGCTAGGTTTGTAGGTGGTGCCGGTTTTCTTCGCCTGCTGTTCCTTGATGCGCACCTGTTCGCGCACTTTGGCCGCTTCACGCGCTTCGCGTTCGGCGCGCGCACGGGCTTCGCGCTCCGCCCGGGCGATCTTGTCGCGCATGCGGGCTTCGTTCTGGCGCAGTTCCACCAGGCGTTGTTGGTCTTTTTCCAGCGAGGCTTCCAGCGCGGTCAGCGTTTTCTTGCGGGCGCCGCGCGCCTGCTCCAGCTTCTGCTGCTGTGTCTGTTGCTCGCTCAGTAAGGATTTTTGCTGGCCCTGTTTGGCCACCAGCGTGGTTTTTTGCTTCGCCAGCTCGGTGCGGGTCTGTTTCAACTCTTCGATGGTTTTCTGGCGCGCTTCGTTCAGATAGCCGAAATAGGCCAGAATACGTTCGCTGCGCTGGCTTTCTTCACCGCTGAGGATCAGCTGCACGGCGCTGTGCTGCCCTTGCCGGAAGGCGGCATCGAGCTGTTTGGCGAGGAGATTTTGCTGGGTCGATTGCTGCTTTTGCAGTTTGGCGATCGAGGCGTTCAGGCCGGAAATGTCCTTGCCCAACTGGGTGAGCGTGCCCTGGGTGTCGCGCAACTGGCGGCTGGCCTGGGCGATGGTTTTTTCCTGCTGCCGCAGCTGATCCTGCAGCGAGCTGCGCTGCTGTTGCTGCTGCTTCACCGCTTTTTCTTTCTCGGCGATGCTCTGCTGAATGTCTTTCAGCTGGGATTTATTGTCTTCCGCCGCCTGGCCGGCGAGCGGCAACAGCAAGACGCCAGCGCAAAATACGCTGGCGCACATGGCGGTGAACGTCCTTGGCGCGGTGCGTTCAGGCAGCGGCCGGCTGCCTGCGTTTGCGCTTCGGGTTACCCTTGATAGTGCAAAAAACGCCTTCTCCCTCATGGAGAAGGATTATTCCACGATGAACAGCGGCTTACCAGTCATCTCTTGCGGGATTTCCATTCCCATCAGCGTTAACAGGGTTGGCGCGATGTCCGAAAGCTTGCCGCCTTCGACCGCGCGCGCCGGTTTGCCGACGTAAATCAGCGGCACCGGCAGGCTGGTGTGGGCGGTGTGCGCCTGGCCGGTGGCCGGATCGCGCATCTGCTCGGCGTTGCCGTGATCGGCGGTGATCAGCAGTTGGCCGTCGACGTCGCGCACCGCGTCAACCACCTGAGCGATGCAGGCGTCCAGTGTTTCCACCGCTTTGACCGCCGCTTCATACACGCCGGTATGCCCCACCATGTCGCCGTTCGGGTAGTTGCAGATGATGGCGTCGTATTTGCCGCTGCGGATGGCGCTCAGCAGCTTGTCGGTCAGTTCGGCGGCGCTCATCTCCGGCTGCAGATCATAGGTGGCGACCTGCGGCGAGTTGACCAGCACGCGGTCTTCGCCCTTGAACGGCGCTTCCACGCCGCCGTTATAGAAGAAGGTGACGTGGGCGTATTTTTCGGTTTCCGAGATGCGCAACTGGGTTTTGTCGTGCTTCATCAGCCATTCGCCGAAGGTGTTGGCCAGCGGCGCCGGCGGATAGGCGCAGGCGGTCGCGATGTCGGCGGCGTATTCGGTCAGCATCACGAAATCGCCGAACTGCACCTGCTTGGCGCGCGGGAAACCGTCGAAGTCGGCGTTCACGAAAGCGCGGGTGATCTGGCGCGCGCGGTCGGCGCGGAAGTTCATGAAGATCAACGCGTCGCCGTCCTGCATTGCGGCATCGGCCTCACCGGCGGCGCGGATCACGGTCGGTCTGACGAACTCGTCGTTTTCACCGCGCTGATAAGCGGCCTGCAGGCCGGCGATCGCATCCTCGGCCACGGAATCGCCTTTGGCCGCGGTCAGCAGGTCATAGGCCAGCTGCACGCGATCCCAGCGGTTGTCGCGGTCCATCGCGTAGTAGCGGCCGATCAGCGAGGCGATGCGCCCGACGCCCAACGCGGCGAAGGCGTCGCGGCAGCGTTGCAGCGGGGCTTCGGCGCTGCGCGGCGGCGTGTCGCGCCCGTCGAGGAAGGCATGCAGATAAATGGCTTTGGCGCCGCGTTGGGCGGCCAGCTTGATCATGGCCAGGATGTGCTCGTCATGGCTGTGCACGCCGCCCGGCGACAGCAGGCCCATGATATGCACCGCCTTGCCGGCCGCTACGGCCTTATCGACGGCGGCGGTCAGCACCGGGTTGGTAAAGAAGTCGCCGTCGGCGATCGCTTTGTCCAGCCGGGTCAGATCCTGGTACACGATGCGCCCGGCGCCCAGATTGACATGGCCGACTTCGGAGTTGCCCATTTGCCCATCGGGCAGGCCGACATCCAGCCCGGAGGCGGCGATCAGCGTATGCGGCTGCTCCCGCCACAGACGATCCATCACCAGGGTGCCGGCGTTCAGGATCGCGTTGTCCTGCCGCTCTTCACGGTGGCCGTAACCGTCCAGGATCACCAGGACCATCGGTTTTTTGTTGTTCGACATTGCATTGACCTCTTATGAACTTTTTAAGCTGCGAATAGCCATGCGCCCGCCGCAAGCATGGCTATTCGCCCTCGAAAAACCGGCTGATTTTACACCGCCGCCGGCGATAAATAGCCCAAAGAGATCAAGGTTGCGGCGAATCGCGCGGGCTTTTATGCTCTGACGTCGGGAATTTCTCAGCGCAGCCCGCAGTTTCTACAATCGCGCTTGCTTATTGGCTGTATTTGCCGCACTCGGCAGGTATACTCTGGAACCTTGACTTATTTATCCCTTAACTAACGGGAGTTGTTACACCCCATGCTGCAAGAAATTATGCCATTCGTAAGCAGACACCCTATTCTGAGCCTGGCTTGGATCGCTCTGCTGGTCGCCGTGATCGTCATGACCTTCAAAAGCCGTTTCTCCAAGGTCAAAGAGATCGCCCGCGGTGAAGCCATTCGCCTGATCAACAAAGAAGAAGCCGTGGTGGTCGACACCCGCAGCCGCGACGATTTCCGCCGTGGTCACCTGGCCAACGCCATCAACCTGACCGCCAGCGAAATCAAAAACGGCAGCCTGGGCGAGCTGGAAAAACACAAAGCGCAGCCGATCATCGTCGTGTGCGCCAACGGCACCGCCTCCCGCGAGCCGGCGGAGAACCTGAGCAAGGCCGGTTTTGAAAAGGTGACTATGCTGAAAGACGGCATTGCCGGCTGGAGCGGAGAAAACCTGCCGCTGGTGCGCGGTAAGTAACCGTTTAACCTATTTGAGGTGGCAATCCATGGCTAACATTGATATCTACACCAAAGCGACCTGCCCGTTCTGCCATCGCGCCAAGGCGCTGCTGAACAGCAAGGGCGCGGCGTTTAACGAGATCGCCATCGACGGCGATAGCGCCAAGCGCGAAGTGATGATCGAGCGCAGCGGGCGCACCACCGTGCCGCAGATTTTCATCGACGGCCGGCATATCGGCGGCTGCGATGATTTATATGAACTCGATGCTCGCGGCGGCCTGGATCCGCTGCTTTAAGCAGCTTGCCGGTTCACCGAGTGTCAATAAGGACGTTTAACCAAGGGTATTACTCACATGTCAGAACAAAACAGCACCGAAATGGCTTTCCAGATCCAACGTATCTATACCAAGGATATCTCCTTCGAAGCGCCGAACGCGCCGCAGGTTTTCCAGCAGGAATGGCAGCCGGAAGTTAAACTTGATCTGGATACCGCGTCCAGCCAGCTGGCTGACGAAGTGTATGAAGTGGTACTGCGCGTAACCGTGACGGCGACCCTGGGCGAAGAGACGGCGTTCCTGTGCGAAGTGCAGCAGGCGGGCATCTTCTCGGTAGCAGGCATCGAAGGCACGCAGCTGGCGCATTGCCTGGGCGCATACTGCCCGAACATTTTGTTCCCGTATGCGCGCGAGTGCATCACCAGCCTGGTTTCCCGCGGCACCTTCCCGCAGCTGAATCTGGCACCGGTCAACTTTGACGCGCTGTTCATGAACTATCTGCAGCAGCAGGCGGAAGGCGAAGGTGCCGCACCACATCAGGATGCCTGATGAACACCGTCAATGCTTCAATGACTGTTATCGGTGCCGGCTCGTACGGCACCGCATTGGCCATCACGCTGGCGCGTAACGGCCACACCGTGGTGCTGTGGGGGCACAACCCCGCGCAAATTCAAACGTTGCAGCGCGATCGCTGCAATCAGGCGTTTCTGCCCGATGTTCCCTTCCCCGATACCCTGCTGCTCGAAGCCGATTTGGCGCGTGCGCTGGCCGCCAGCCGCGACGTGCTGGTGGTGGTGCCGAGCCACGTGTTCGGCGACGTGCTGCGCCAGCTGAAGCCGCATCTGCGCCCGGATGCCCGCATCGTGTGGGCCACCAAGGGGTTGGAAGCGGAAACCGGCCGGTTGCTGCAGGACGTGGCGCGTGAGGCGCTGGGCGAGACGATCCCGCTGGCGGTGCTCTCCGGGCCGACGTTCGCCAAAGAGCTGGCCGCCGGCCTGCCGACGGCGATCGCGCTGGCGGCGACCGATGCGCAGTTCGCCGACGATCTGCAACAGCTGCTGCACTGCGGCAAGAGCTTCCGCGTCTACAGCAATCCCGACTTCATCGGTGTGCAGCTTGGCGGCGCAGTGAAGAATGTGATCGCCATCGGCGCCGGCATGTCCGACGGCATCGGTTTCGGCGCCAATGCCCGTACCGCGTTGATTACGCGCGGGCTGGCGGAAATGAGCCGTCTGGGTTCTGCGCTGGGCGCCGATCCTTCGACGTTCATGGGCATGGCGGGGCTGGGGGATCTGGTGCTAACCTGCACGGACAACCAGTCGCGCAACCGTCGCTTCGGCATTATGCTGGGGCAGGGTAAAGGCGTGCAGGAAGCGCAGGACAGTATCGGTCAGGTGGTCGAGGGCTATCGCAATACCAAAGAGGTGTTGGCGTTGGCGCAGCGGCACGGTGTGGAAATGCCGATCACCGAACAGATTTATCAGGTGCTTTACTGCCACAAGGACGCTCGCGAAGCGGCGCTGAGCCTGCTGGGGCGAGCCCGAAAGGACGAAAAACCCAGCGCGTGACATAAAACGATATGTCGGGGCAGCTGAATGCTGACCCCGCAAATGACCTGGGCTGCTTCGCGCTACCGTGTGAAGCGGCCCGTTTGGCAAGGCAGAGGGGTATGTGATGTCGTCAGAAGAGTTGGAACAGGTCTGGAACAGCATTAAATCAGAAGCGCGAGCACTGGCTGATTGTGAACCGATGCTGGCCAGCTTTTTCCATGCGACGTTGCTCAAGCACGAGAACCTGGGCAGCGCGCTCAGCTATATGCTGGCCAACAAGCTGGCCACGCCGATCATGCCCGCCATCGCGGTGCGCGAGGTGGTGGAAGAGGCCTACAAGTCTGACAACCAGATGATCGTTTCGGCGGCGCGCGATATCCTCGCGGTGCGCCTGCGCGACCCGGCGGTCGATAAATACTCCACGCCGCTGCTTTACCTGAAGGGGTTCCATGCGCTGCAGGCTTACCGCATCGGTCACTGGCTGTGGCAGCAAGGGCGGCAGGCGCTGGCTATCTACCTGCAAAATCAAATTTCCGTCGCCTTTGGCGTGGACATCCATCCGGCGGCGACCATCGGTTGCGGCATCATGCTCGACCACGCCACCGGCATCGTGATCGGTGAAACGGCGGTGGTGGAGAACAACGTCTCTATCCTGCAGTCGGTCACCCTGGGCGGTACCGGTAAAACCAGCGGCGACCGTCACCCGAAAATCCGTGAAGGGGTGATGATTGGCGCAGGCGCCAAAATTCTCGGCAATATCGAAGTGGGCAAGGGCGCGAAGATCGGCGCGGGCTCGGTGGTCTTGCAAGCGATACCGCCGCACACCACCGCCGCCGGCGTGCCGGCGCGCATCGTCGGGCGGCCGGAGAGCGATACGCCGTCGATGGATATGGACCAATACTTCAACGGCACCAACCACGGCTTCGAGTACGGCGACGGCATCTAAGCCGTGGTTGCGGGTTCATTCAGGGGGAGCTTCGGCTCCCCCTGTGTTTTTCAGACGGCGGTCAGCCCTGTTTCGGGAACGTGACGATGTCGTTGACCATGTCATCGATCGCCGCTTTGACTTCTTGTTCCGTGACTGGCGCGCTGTCGTTGTTGACGGTTTTGCCGTAACTCTTGCGCACCACTTCCAGCACCGTTTTACCGCTATCCTGATCGATCAACTGCGCTTCCAGGAACAGCGTGGTGTTTTGCGTCCGGTGGCCAGTTGCGGCCATGGTGCTGGCCACCACGGCCGCTACCGGCACCACTTCATAGAATTTCATATCCTCATCTTCGGCAGACACGGCGGTAATCGCGACTTTGGCCAACAGCACGCGGGAACCTGTCGGGTTATTCAAAACGGTAGTGCGCTCGGCCACCGCTTTTCTCACGCTTTGGTCGGTATAGTTTCTAATTTTGTCCAGCGTTTGTTGG
The DNA here is from genome assembly GCF_037150675.1 of Serratia sp. KG1D. Taxonomy (NCBI): domain Bacteria; kingdom Pseudomonadati; phylum Pseudomonadota; class Gammaproteobacteria; order Enterobacterales; family Yersiniaceae; genus Serratia; species Serratia sp. KG1D. The sequence continues at coordinate 50,970 of NZ_JBAGIH010000007.1, read as the reverse complement.
CTGACGCGGGCGGTGGGTTTAGCCGCCGGGTAATAAACCACGGGAGCGACATACACGCCGCGATAATTCGACTCTTTAAAGTTGGGATCGATCCAACGCAGCGTTTTATGGCCGCTTGGCGAGCTGGTTTCCTGCAGCTTGCTGTAGTCCGGCAGGAACCCCGAATATTGATTCGTTTGGGTGACTTTGGACGAGCAGCCCGCCAGCAACAGGCCCGCCGCCAGAACCGCCATGGCAACGCTCAAACGTTGTTTCTTCATATGGTTTCCTATGATGAGTGGTGATTACCCTTACAAAACATAGCGCATTATCTGCGCCTCATCGGGCTTTTTCGGGGCCGGGCGTGCCCTGCTGCGGCCTTTTTTCAGGATCGTGATGCGCCGCCGGTTTTCGCCGCCAGTGCCGGTGATAAGGCGGCGAGCAAGGCGTCCGCGCTGACCAGCGCCTGGCGTTGCTCAGCTTGCCACCGGGGCAACAAGGGCCAGAGATCCGCCTGATGCTCGGCTTGCAGGCACCAAACCTCCCGGTCGTGCCAATCACCGAGGGCGTTTTGCGCCGCTTTCAGGCTCGCCATCGCGGCGGGAGAGAGGGGAAGGCTCTGCGGATAGGCTTCAGCCGCGTAACGCAGGCGTTTTATCAGCAGCCTCAGGCGGTGGCGATCGTAGCCGGTATCGGCCAATGCCCGGCGCAATTGCCGTTGTTGGCGCTGCAGGCGTCGGTTCACACGGTGTTTGGCAGCGCGTTGCGCGCTGCGGCGAAAGCGGCGCGGCCAGGCGTGCAAAAGCGAGGGAAAGCCGATGAGCTGCGGATGGGCGAGCAGTTGACGGCAGCGGGCCTGAAATTCGCTCTGGCGCACGTTGGCCTGCCAATCGAGGCGATGACGCGCCAGTTCGGCGATCAGCACCTCGAGATCGCGCAGCGGCGTCGTGAGCCTGCCCAATTCGGCGGCGGCCCGATCGAGCCGGGTTGCGCCGGGGCAGCCGCGTAACGGGCGCAGCAGGCTGCGAATGCGGCGCAGACAGACGCGCAAGTCGTGCAGCGCTTCGCTGTCTTGCGCCTGTTGCAGCCGCAACAGCGCCTCGTTCAGCGCCGGTTCGAGCCGGCGAAGCTGGGTGACAATCTCTGCGATGAAAGCCATGTGCCGTGCCTGGAGAGGATAACTCTTCCAGTATGGCGCGACGTCGCGGATTACGCCTTGATCAGCGCACCGGCATAGTCCAGCTGCCGCCAGGCTTCATACACCACCACCGATACGGCATTCGACAGGTTCATGCTGCGGCTTTGCGCCTGCATCGGGATGCGGATTTTTTGCTGCGCGGGCAGCGCATCGAGGATGTCGGCAGGCAACCCGCGCGTTTCCGGGCCGAACAGCAGGTAGTCGCCGGCGTGGTAGCTGACGGCGCTGTGCGCCGGCGTGCCCTTGGTGGTGAGGGCAAACAGCCGCTGCGGGTTTTCGGCGGCGAGAAAGGCGGCGTAATCGGCATGGCGGCTGACGCGGGTGAACTCATGATAGTCCAGCCCGGCGCGGCGCAGGCGTTTGTCGTCCCACGGGAAACCCAGCGGTTCGATCAGGTGCAGATTAAAGCCGGTATTGGCGCACAGGCGGATGATATTGCCGGTATTGGGTGGAATTTCGGGTTCAAATAAAACGATGTTCAGCATGTTGCAGGCCCCTCGTGAACGAGGGGCGCAGGATAGCAAACTCTTACTGTTCTGTCTTAGACGATAGGCGTTGATGATGCAGCGGCAGCCACAGCACCAGCCGCAGACCGCCAAGCGGGCTGTCTTCGGCCTTCACCCAGCCGCGATGCTGATTGACCGCCGCCTCGACGATAGCCAGGCCAAGGCCGGTGCCGCCGGACTCACGGTCGCGCGCCTCATCGGTGCGGTAGAATGGACGGAAGATCTGCTCGCGGTCTTCGGCGCTGACGCCGGGGCCGTCGTCGTCAACCTGGATAGTCACGCCCTGATTGTCGGCGCTGAACGCCACGGCGATGCGGGTGTGCGAATAACGCAGGGCGTTGCGCACGATGTTTTCCAACGCGCTGTCCAGCGCGCTCGCGTTGCCGAACAGCGTCCACGGACCGGGCGGCGCAGCGATCTCCAGCTGCTTGCCCATCTGTTCGGCTTCGAAACGGGCGTTATCCAGCACGTCGGCCCACAGTTCGTTGGCCTTCAACTGCTCGCGCGCCAGCTCGCCCTTCTGCTGCCCGCGCGACAGCGCCAGCAGATCGTTGATCATCGAATCCAGCCGTTGCGCTTCGGTTTCGATGCGCGCCAGCTCGTGGCCTTCGCCGTGGCGGCGGCGCATCAGCGCGGTGGCCAGCTGCAGGCGAGTCAGCGGCGTGCGCAGCTCGTGCGAGATGTCCGAGATCAAGCGTTGCTGGGCGTTCATCATGCGTTCCAGCGCGCTGACCATCTGGTTGAAGCTGGCGCCGGTGGCCAGAAACTCCTGCGGGCCGGCCTCCAGTTCCGGATGCTGTTTCAGGTTGCCGCGCGCCACGTCATCGGCGGCGTTCTTCAGCTTGCGCGCCGGTTTCGCCAGGCTCCAGGCCAGCCACAGCAGCAGCGGGGCGCTGATCAGCATGGTGACGATCAGCAGCAGCAGCGGCCGGTCGAACATCAGGTTGATGAAATCGGATTGCGGGCTGTTGGCGGGGCGGATCAGGTACAGCTGGTAGTTGTCTTCGCCGTCGCGCACCGCGAACGGCCCGACCAGTTCGACGCGGCCGTACTTTTTCTTCTTCGGATGATCCGAATTGTCGGATTGGCCGATGAAGTTGCGGACGATCTGCATTTCATTGCGTTGCGCGCCGATCACCCGACCTTCGCTGGTGACCAGCAGCAGGCGTTGGCCCGGCGGCGCCCATTTGTCGATGGCGCGGAACAGGCGGCGCCACCACATCAGATCGTTGGCCGGATCGTTTTGCAACTCGGCCTCGACGTGCTGTTCCAGCATCAACCCCTGCCGCTGCTCGCTGTCGAGCAGCGAGGTCATTTGGCGGGAGTCGAGCTTGGGCACCATCAGCACCAGCATTAGCACCAGGGCTAACGTGAACCAGAAAATGGCGAAGATGCGTGCCGTCAAACTGTTGATCATGTTGCAGATACCATCAAATAGCCACGCCCGCGCAGGGTTTTGAACCACGGATGCCCGTCTTTGCGATCCGGCAGCTTACGCCGCAGGTTGGAGATATGCATGTCGATGGCGCGATCGAATGGGGTCAGGCGTTTGCCCAGCACTTCCTGGCTCAGCAGTTCGCGCGACACCACCTGGCCGAGATGTTGCGCCAGCAGATACAGCAGGGTGAACTCGGTGCCGGTCAGATCCAGCACCTGGCCGTCGAAGCTGGCCTCCTGGCGGCCGGGGTTCAGCTGCAGGCCATCGACATCCAGCGTCGGGGCGCCGCTGTCGACCTGCTGCTGCTGTTCGCTCCAGTTGGAACGGCGCAGAATGGCGCGAATGCGCGCGACCAGTTCGCGATCGTTGAAGGGTTTCGGCAGGTAATCATCGGCACCCAGCTCCAGGCCCAACACGCGGTCCAGTTCGCTGCCGCGCGCGGTCAGCATGATGACCGGCGTCTGGTGATGTTGGCGCAGTTCTTTCAGCGTATCGATGCCGTTTTTCTTCGGCATCATGATGTCGAGCAGCAGCAGATCGACGGAGCTGTCCAGCAGCGACAACGCCTGCTCGCCATCGTGCGCGACGACGATATTAAAACCTTCCATTTCAAGCAGTTCTTTTAACAGCGAGGTCAACTCGCGGTCGTCGTCAACTAACAGAATCTTGTTCATTATGATTTACCTCCAGACGCAAAATACGTCATCAACTGTTGCCATTCCATGACTTTACGTAGTTTTACATGCACTGACGCAGGTTTTCAGGTGTGGCGGTACACTGCTCCTCGTTGATTCGCAAAGTGAGAAAGCTTGAGGAGTTGAAATGCGTAAGGTGACCGCATTAGTTATGGCATCACTGCTGGCAATTGGTTCGACCGCTGCCTTCGCTGCCGACACTATACCGGACACAGCCCAACCTCCCGGCAACGACGCGATGACCCGAATACCCGGCCAGCACCATATGTTCGACGGTGTCAGCCTCAGCGAACAGCAGCGCCAGCAAATGCGCGATTTGATGCGCCAGGCCCGGCACGATCTGCCTGGTGTCAATGTAGCTGAAATGGAAGCCATGCATAAACTGGTGACCGCAGAGAAATTTGACGAAGCCGCCGTGTATGCCCAGGCGGAAAAGATGGCCCAACAGCAGGTCAAGCGCCAGGTCGAAATGGCCCGGGTGCGCAACCAAATGTATAACCTGCTGACGCCAGAGCAAAAAAGTGTTTTAGACCAGAAACATCAGCAGCGCATGCAGCAGATGGAGCAACAAATTTCTGGTTTGCAGCAAGCTTCTGCCCAGAAGTGAAGTACGACTGAGTAGTCCCCTGTTTTTCCTTGCCATAGACACCATCCCTGTCTTCCCCGCCATGATGGCGGGGTTTTTTTTATCCGACATTTCGCTATATTGAGCGCCACACCTTTTGACCGGGATCCCTCAATGGAACAGCGCTATGCACGCCTGGTAAAGTCCGCTGCGTTGGCCGCTACCGCGCTGGCGTCGTCGCTGTTGCTGATCAAAATCGTCGCCTGGTACCAGACCGGTTCTGTCAGCCTGCTGGCGGCGCTGGTGGATTCGCTGGTCGATATCGCGGCATCGCTGACCAACCTTCTGGTGGTGCGCTATTCGCTGCAGCCGGCCGATGCCGAGCACACCTTCGGCCACGGCAAAGCGGAGTCGCTGGCGGCGCTGGCGCAAAGCATGTTTATTTCCGGTTCCGCCCTGTTTCTGTTTCTCACCGGCTTCCAGCATCTGTATGCACCGCAAACGCTGCGCGATCCCGGCGTTGGGGTCATCGTGACGGTGATCGCGTTAGTCAGCACCCTGATGCTGGTCACCTATCAACGCTGGGTGGTCAGAAAAACGCGCAGCCAGGCCGTGCGCGCAGATATGCTGCATTATCAGTCAGATGTCATGATGAATGGTGCTATTCTTATCGCTCTTGGGCTAAGCTGGTACGGCTTCCAGCGGGCGGATGCGCTGTTTGCACTGGGCATCGGCGTTTACATCCTGTATAGCGCGCTGCGCATGGGTTACGAAGCGGTGCAGTCGCTGTTGGATCGGGCGTTGCCGGATGACGAGCGCCAGGCGATTATCGCCGTGGTTTCCTCCTGGCCCGGCGTGAAAGGCGCGCACGATCTGCGCACTCGGCAGTCGGGGCCGACGCGTTTCATCCAGCTGCATCTGGAGATGGACGACACGCTGCCGCTGCGCGAGGCGCACCGGTTAGCCGATCAGGTGGAACAGGCGTTGCGGCACCGTTTTGCGGGGGCGGACGTCATCATTCACCTGGATCCGTGCTCCGTGGTGCCGCCGGGTAGGCAGGGGCATTGGGAGCTATAATCATATAGAGGCATAGCGCAAAGTATTATCATGAATATCTGAGTTAGCTCAGCGTGCCATGCGGCGTTTTAACCGTTATATTGCGTGACTTGAATCAATTCAGCTGGGTGTTTTTGATATAATATCCAGCAATAAGCCATAAAGCTGGTTTTCTGCAGCCGGAGAGGTTTCAAGACGATCGGCGGAGACAGAATTCTTAAGAAATTGCATCTACACAGTTCAGAGGTAGTCATGATCAAGAAAATCGGTGTACTGACGAGCGGCGGTGATTCGCCGGGTATGAACGCTGCAATTCGCGGCGTTGTGCGTTCTGCGCTTTCAGAAGGTCTGGAAGTTTTTGGTATTTACGATGGCTACCTTGGCTTGTACGAAGATCGCATGGAGCAGCTGGATCGCTATAGCGTGTCCGACATGATCAACCGTGGCGGCACCTTCCTTGGTTCGGCCCGCTTCCCGGAATTCAGGGATGAAAACGTGCGCGCCAAGGCGATTGAAAACCTGAAGAATCGCGGCATCGACGCGCTGGTGGTGATCGGCGGCGACGGTTCCTACATGGGCGCCAAACGCCTGACGGAAGAAGGCTTCCCGTGCATCGGTCTGCCGGGCACCATCGATAACGATGTCGCCGGCACCGACTACACCATCGGTTACTTCACCGCGCTGGAAACCGTGGTGGAAGCGATCGACCGCCTGCGCGATACCTCCTCGTCGCACCAGCGCATCTCCATCGTGGAAGTGATGGGCCGTTACTGCGGCGATCTGACGCTGGCGGCGGCGATTGCCGGCGGCTGCGAATTTATCGTGCTGCCTGAAATCGAATTCAACCGCGAAGATCTGGTGTGCGAAATCAAGGCCGGTATCGCCAAAGGCAAAAAACACGCCATCGTGGCGATCACCGAGCACATCTGCGATATCGATGAGCTGGCGCGCCACATTGAGCAGGAAACCAAGCGTGAAACCCGCGCCACTGTGCTGGGCCACATTCAGCGCGGCGGTTCGCCGGTCGCCTATGACCGCATCCTGGCCTCGCGCATGGGCGCCTACGCCATCGAACTGCTGCTGCAGGGGTACGGCGGCCGCTGCGTCGGTATCCAGAACGAAAAAATGGTGCATCATGATATCATCGACGCGATCGAAAACATGAAGCGTCCGTTCAAGGGCGACTGGCTGGAAACGGCGAAAAAGCTGTACTGATACGCCACTCACCGCACGACAAAAAAGCCTCCGCTCCCGGGGGCTTTTTTATGCTCGCCAGTGACATATTCCAGAATCATCTATCCCAAAATTTTTTATTCTTTAGTTGCCGGGAAAGTTTCTGGCAGGCTCTGATGCTAAATCAACCGATTGAGGTTGCGCTTAATTTTCTGGGAGAGCCTGTCGATGCGTAAATGGGGTGTAGGTCTGACATTGGTGCTGTTGGCGTCCGGCGCCATGGCGAAGGATATTCAGTTGCTGAACGTGTCATACGATCCGACGCGTGAGTTCTATCAGGCTTACAACACGGCATTCAGCAAGCACTACCAGGCGGAAACCGGCGACAAGGTGACGGTGCGCCAGTCGCACGGCGGCTCCGGCAAGCAGGCGACGTCGGTGATCAACGGCATCGAGGCCGACGTGGTGACGCTGGCGTTAGCCTATGACGTCGACGCCATCGCCGAACGCGGGCGCATCGAGAAAGACTGGATCAAACGCCTGCCGGACAATTCGGCGCCTTACACGTCGACCATCGTCTTCCTGGTGCGCAAAGGCAACCCGAAACAGATTCATGACTGGCCTGATTTGATCAAGCCGGGCGTGTCGGTGATCACCCCAAACCCGAAAACTTCCGGCGGCGCCCGCTGGAACTACCTGGCCGCCTGGGGCTACGCGTTGCATCACAATAACAACGATAAGGCCAAGGCGCAGGACTTCGTCAAAAACCTGTACAAGAACGTCGAGGTGCTGGATTCCGGTGCGCGCGGCTCGACCAATACCTTCGTTGAGCGCGGCATCGGCGACGTGCTGATCGCCTGGGAAAACGAAGCGCTGCTGGCGGAGAAAGAGCTGGGCAAAGACAAGTTCGAGATTATCACCCCGAGCGAATCGATCCTGGCCGAACCGACGGTGTCGGTGGTGGATAAGGTGGTCGACAAACGCGGTACCCGCGAGGTGGCGACCGCCTACCTGAAGTATCTGTATTCACCGGAAGGGCAGACTATCGCGGCACAGCACTATTACCGCCCGCGCGATGCGGCGGTGGCGGCCAAATTTGCCGGGCAGTTCCCGCAGCTGAAGCTGTTCACCGTAGATGACACCTTCGGCGGCTGGACCGAAGCGCAGAAGGTGCACTTCGCCACCGGCGGCGTATTCGACGAAATCAGCAAACGTTGATGCCGTTTAAACGGCAATAAAAAAACCCCGGCAAGCCGGGGTTTTTTTATGGCAAGCCTAAGGCAATCAGGCTTTTTTCGCTGCGGCAGCGGCTTTGACGATCACGGCGAAAGCGTCGGCTTTCAGCGAGGCGCCGCCAACCAGCGCGCCATCGATGTCCGGCTGGGAGAACAGCTCTGCGGCGTTCTTGTCGTTCACCGAACCGCCGTACTGGATGATGATTTCAGCGGCGACCGCGGCATCGTGCTTGGCGATGTGATCGCGGATAAATTTGTGCACGGCCTGCGCCTGCGCAGGGGTGGCGGATTTGCCGGTACCGATGGCCCAGACCGGCTCATAGGCGATCACGGTGCCTTTCATCGCCGGTGCGCCCAGGGTTTTCAGCACGGCGTCGATCTGGCGCGCGCATACTTCTTCGGTTTTGCCCGCTGCGTTTTCCGCTTCGGTTTCACCGATGCACAGCACCGGGATCAGGCCGGCTTCTTTCAGCACGGCGAATTTCTCGGCGATCACTTCGTCGCTTTCTTTGTGGTAGGTGCGACGCTCGGAGTGGCCGATGATGATGTACTGAGCGCCGACGTCTTTCAGCATGTTGGCGGAAACTTCACCGGTGAAGGCGCCGGACAGGTTAACGTCCACGTTCTGCGCGCCCAGCGCGATGCGGCTGCCGGCCAGCGCGTGCTTGGCCTGATCCAGATACATCACCGGCGGGGCGATGGCGACGCCACAGCCGTCAACGCTGCTCAGCTCATTGCGCAGACCGGCGATCAGTTCGTTGACCATGTGAGTGCTGCCGTTAAGCTTCCAGTTACCCATAACTAATGGATGACGCATGTTTTTTTCCTCCAACTAGGGAACGCGAGAGTCGAAATGACAACTGCCGGACCGGCAGTTTACCTGCCCAACAGTATAGAGATCATTAAGCGCGAAGGCTTTGCTTTTCGTCATTAAATGCCGCGCCGTTACGGCTCGGAAAGCGCCAGCTTAATCGGTTCAACCGCGAAGGTTACGCCTTTATCGCCGTTGTCCGAGACGACATAGCGAATGGCGCCGACCTGCTGTTGGTAAAAGCGCGATCCTTTGCCTTTTTCCAGCAGGCTGTTCACCTTGTTCTGGCTCTGCTCCACCGTCAATGCCGGTTCGAACTGGCGCATCAGCGCCGCCATGTAGTTGATGGCGATGGCGCGCGCGGCTTTTTCTTCATTGGCCTGCTGCAGCGGCAGATGCGTGATCTGCAACGTTTTGATTTTTCCGGTGCCTTTCTCCAGCGCGGTGGAGGCGTACAGGTTTTCGTTGAGTTTGCTGGCGGCGCGCGTCAGCAGCGGCGAATCGTCTTCGGTGGCCGGAATGGCGCGGAATTCGCCAATCGGCAGTTTCGGGTTGTCGCGATTGTATTTTTCGCGGAATTTGACCACCGTCAGATCGAAGGTCGGCGCCCCGGCCAGCAGGTAAGGCGCGGTCGGTTTCGCTTCGGCGGCGGGCGGTTCGGCCCAGGCGCTGGCGGCGGCCTGCAGCAGGCAGGCGATGGCGAGGGTTTTTCTCAGCATGGCGTATGGCATCAAGGACAAAGATGGCTCCGATTAAAGCGATAACTCGCGGGCCTTGTCAAAGATCCCACGCCATTATCGGTTCGCTGACGAGAAAGCTGTGCGGCGCGCCGCGTTATGCAAGGCGGAAAACTCGGCCCGGCAGCGCCTATGTTACACTGCGGCGCAGAATATGGGCAGGCTTAGAGCGCAGGAATCGATGACGTTACAACAGTGGTGTTTTTCTTTTAAGGGCCGCATCGGGCGGCGCGACTTCTGGATCTGGATGGGGCTGTGGTTGGTGCTGATGGCGGCGGCGTTTACGCTGGCCAATTATCAATTGATCGCCATCCAATCCATCGCCTTCTTTATCGTGGCGCTGCTGTGGCCGACGGCGGCGGTGCTGGTCAAACGTCTGCACGATCGCAACAAGGCCGGCTGGTGGGCGTTGCTGCTGATCCTGGCGTGGATGCTGGCGGCGGGCAACTGGCAAATGCTGGCGCCGATCTGGCAATGGGGCGTCGGGCGTTTCATCCCGACGCTGATTATCGTGATGATGACTATCGATCTGGGCGCCTTCGTCGGCACGCCGGGAGACAATCGGTTCGGCCCGGAAGCCGAACCGGTGAAGTTCCGCTGATCCTCGGGTTACCAGTAGTGCTCGCTGGTGATGTGGCCCGGTTTGCGGCGCAGGTGCTTGCGCATTTGGCGGTGGTCTTTCAGCGTTTGCTGGGTGTCCCGCACCATCTGCGGGTTGCCGCACAGCATCACGTGGCTGGTTTCGGCGTCGATGGTCAAGCCGATCGCCGCTTCCAGCCGGCCGTCCTCGATCAGCGCCGGCACGCGGCCGGTCAGTGAGCCGGGTGTTTCTTCACGGCTGACGACGGTCTGGATGCGCAGCTTGCCGTTGTAGCGTTGCTGCAGTTGCTGCATCAGCGGCAGGTAGCTCAGATCGCGCGCAAAACGCGCGGCGTGCACCAGCACCAGGTTGTTAAAGCGTTCCAGGCCGACGCCTTGCTGCAGAATCGATAGATAGGGGCCGATGGCGGTGCCGGTCGCCAGCATCCACAGCGTGTCGCAGTCGGGCACTTCATCCAGCACGAAGAAGCCGGCCGCTTCTTTGGTCACCATGACATCCGACCCTGGCCGCAGCTGATTGAGGCGCGGGCTCAGTTTGCCTTCCGGCACCGTCACCAGATAGAACTCCAGGTTGGCGTCATCGGGGGCATTGACGTAGGAGTAGGCGCGTTGCACTCGTTCGCCGTCGATCTCCAGCGCCAGTTTGGCGAATTGCCCGGCGGTGAAAGGATCGATGGGGGCATTGACCACCAGGCTGAACAGCCCGTCGGTCCATTGTTTTACCTGCGTAACCTTGCCGTTTACCCATTCAGCCATACTCTAAAGCTCCCGTGGTCGAATCAAATAAGCACAATGTCGTGAGCCGGAAATGGCGTGCGTGGTGCGCTCTATCCGATAGTCGTTGCCGAACAGGCGGTGAAACAGCTGCAGCTCGGAATTGCACAGGCTGCTGCAGTTGGAACCGGCCACGCCGATCGGACAGTGGTTTTCCACCAACAGCGCACCGTGCGGATGATCGAGCAATTCGGCCATGTAACCGTCATGTTGCCGCAGACGCACCAATCGGGCTAACCGCTCCTGGTGGCTGCGCTCGGCGGACAGCTCTTCGGCATAACGCAGATAAAGCTGCTCTTCGCGCGCGTTCAGCAGCGGTTCCACGCCGGCGCCGCCAAACAGCCGTAGCGCGGATGCCCGCAGCCGTTCCTGATCGGCGGCCGCAAAAGCGTGCCCTCGCTCTGTCAGCGACCAGTAGCGCGTCGGGCGGCCGACCTTGCTGCGCGCTTCTTCGTAACAAACCAACTCACGTTTTTCCAGGGATTGCAGATGTTGTCGGATGCCCATCGGCGTGATGTCCAGACGCTCCGCCAGCATTTTGGCCGAGTGCGGGCCGAGAGCCTTTAACTGCAATAAAATCAGCTCAGGTGTTTTCATGAACCAAATCCCTATGGTGTTATTTTATTTCAAGTTGATGAAAATAATTATCGATTAAATGCTAAAGCGCGGCTACTGCAAGGGCGCTATTTTTAACTCCAAAGCGTTAGACGTACAGTTTAATTTACGAGCCTGGTCGGGTTTGCTGCCAGTGTGACCTGGATCAATATCTGCCTGAAACTCGCTAAAAAAATCAGATTTGATTAGTTTATGCCGCCATAGAGGGCTGCTCGCCGTTCTGGCTGCTGCAACGGCCATACCGGGACGCTGTGACGAGTTGAAACGTTAACGAAGATAATGAGAAAACTAGAGAATTTTCACCTGCTGGTGATGCTTATCCTGTTGGTCGCCGTCGGCCAGATGGCGCAAACCATTTATGTTCCCGTTATTGCTGATATCGCCCACGATCTGTCGGTTCGCACCGGCGCCGTGCAACGGGTGATGGCGGCGTATCTGCTGACCTACGGTTTCTCCCAGCTGATTTACGGGCCGATATCGGATCGGATCGGGCGCCGCCCGGTGATCCTGACCGGCATGATGATCTTCCTGTTCGGTGCGCTGGGCGCACTGCTGTCCACCAACCTGACGATGCTGGTCGCCGCCAGCGCGATTCAGGGCATGGGCACCGGCGTGGCGGGCGTGATGGCGCGCACCATGCCGCGCGATCTGTATGCCGGCACCGCTCTGCGCTACGCCAACAGCCTGTTGAACATGGGGATTTTGGTCAGCCCGCTGCTGGCGCCGGTGATCGGCGGCGCGCTGGCGATGGTGTTCGGCTGGCGAGCCTGTTACGCCTTCCTGCTGGCGCTGTGCGCCTGCGTCGCCTTCGCGATGTTCCGCTGGCTGCCGGAAACCCGCCCGGTGCAAACGGAAAAACGTCGCATGCTGGCCAGTTTCCGCCAGCTGCTGGGTGACAGCACCTTCAGCTGCTATCTGGTGATGCTGATCGGCGCGCTGGCGGGGATTGCGGTATTCGAGGCCAGCTGCGGTGTGTTGATGGGCGGCGTGTTGGGGCTGAGTGGGCTGACCGTCAGCATCCTGTTCATTCTGCCGATCCCGGCGGCGTTTTTCGGCGCCTGGTACGCCGGGCGCGACGGCAAGACCTTCCACACGCTGATGTGGCATTCGGTGATTAGCTGCCTGCTGGCGGGGGCGATGATGTGGATCCCGGGCTGGTTCGGCGTGATGAACATCTGGACGCTGATCGTGCCGGCCGCGTTGTTCTTCTTCGGCGCCGGCATGCTGTTCCCGCTGGCGACCACCGGGGCGATGGAGCCGTTCCCTTACCTGGCCGGCGCGGCGGGCGCACTGGTGGGCGGGATGCAGAACATGGGGTCCGGTCTGGCGACCTGGCTGTCCGCCATGTTGCCGCAAACCGGGCAGTTCAGCCTCGGCTTGCTGATGTTCGCGATGGCGCTGCTGATCCTGCTGTGCTGGTGGCCGCTGTCCAATCGTATGCAGCATCAGGGGCATACCGCATAACGACAGGGCGCCATTCGGCGCCCTCATACCGTTGACAAAGGGGAGAAAAAGCGGGGTTTTTCTCCCCTTTGTGGTTATCAGCCGAAAATCAATAAATTGACTTTCCTTGTTTTTTATTCGCTGTTCTCTGCCAACACGGCAAGGGCATGAGGTTTGTCATCAATCATCAGGGCGCCATTCGGCGCCCTGTTTCGTTACAGCAGAAACTCGTGCAGCGCCGGGTCTTTGCGATCCAGATAGTGGGTCGAACGAATACGGCGGATGGTGCGCGACTTGCCGCGGATCAGCAACGTTTCGGTGGTGGCCATGTTGCCCTGGCGGCTGATGCCTTCCAGCAGATCGCCCTTGGTGATGCCGGTGGCGGAGAAGATCACGTTGTCGTTGCGCGCCATCTGATCCAGACGCAGCGCCTGACCGGCTTCGATACCCATCTCCCGGCAGCGGGCCAACTCCTGTTCGCCGATGCGGCGGTTTTCGGCGCTGTCGCCTTTCACCTCATGACGCGGCAGCAAACGCGCCTGCATGTCACCGTCCAGCGCGCGGATCACCGCGGCTGAGATCACCCCTTCCGGTGCGCCGCCGATGCCGTACATCACATCGACCTCGCTTTCCGGCATGCAGGTGAGAATGGAGGCCGCTACGTCGCCGTCAGGAATGGCGAATACTCGCACGCCCAACTGCTGCATCTGCGCGATGACGCCGTCGTGGCGCGGTTTGGCCAATACGATCACCGTCAGCTGCGACAGCGGTTTGCCCAGTCGTTCGGCGACGTTCTGCAGGTTCTCTGCCAATGGCCGGTTGAGATCGATGGCGCCGCGCGCCGCCGGGCCGACCACCAGCTTCTCCATGTACATGTCCGGCGCATGCAGGAAGGTGCCGCGATCGCCCACCGCCAATACCGCCAGCGCATTGGACTGGCCCATGGCGGTCATGCGGGTGCCTTCGATCGGATCGACCGCGATGTCGACCGCGTCGCCCTGGCCGGTACCGACCTGCTCGCCGATATACAACATCGGCGCTTCGTCGATCTCGCCTTCGCCGATCACGATGCGCCCATCGATATCCACTTTGTTGAGCATGATGCGCATGGCGTGGACCGCCGCGCCGTCGGCGGCGTTCTTGTCGCCGCGCCCCAGCCATTTGTAGCCCGCCAGCGCGGCGGCTTCGGTAACGCGGGAGAATTCGATGGCTAATTCACGTTTCATGGCAAACCTGTCTGTGAGAAAGGGAGGAAAATATCGACAAAGTCTATCACAGCGCGGTGGCGGCAGGGCGGGGCAAAAAAAAAGCGCCGCCCGCAGGCAGCGCTTGTTGGCGAAACGGCAGCTTCGGGATTACTCGTGATCTTCCCATGCCTGAGCGCGAGCCACCGCTTTTTTCCAGCCGCTGTAGCGGTAGTTGCGTTCGGTGGTTTCGATGCTTGGGCGGAATTCACGCTCAACCACCGCTTTGCTCTTCACTTCATCCAGATCGTTCCAGTAGCCGATGGCCAGACCCGCCAGGAACGCCGCGCCCAGCGCCGTCGATTCACGCACTTCAGGGCGTTCTACGCGGGTGCCGAGAATATCGGACTGGAACTGCATCAGGAAGTTGTTGGCGACCGCGCCGCCGTCCACGCGCAGCGATTGCAGGCGGGTGTTGGCGTCGGCCTGCATGGCGTCCAGCACGTCACGGGTCTGGAAGGCGATGGATTCCAGCGTGGCGCGGATGATGTGGTTGCTGTTGGCACCACGGGTCAGGCCGAAGATGGCGCCGCGAGCATACGGATCCCAGTAGGGCGCGCCCAGGCCGGTGAAGGCCGGCACCACATAGACGCCGTTGCTGTCTTTCACCTTGGTGGCGAAATATTCGGAGTCGGCGGCGTCGCTGATCAGTTTCAGCTCGTCGCGCAGCCACTGGATAGACGCACCGCCGATGAACACCGCGCCTTCCAGCGCATAGTTCACTTCGCCGCGCGGGCCGCAGGCGATGGTGGTCAGCAGACCGTTTTTCGAGCGCACCGCTTCTTTGCCGGTGTTCATCAGCAGGAAGCAGCCGGTGCCATAGGTGTTCTTCGCCATGCCCGGTTGAACGCACAGCTGGCCGTACAATGCCGCCTGCTGGTCACCGGCGATACCGGCGATAGGAATACGCGTGCCGCCCTTACCGCCGATGTTGGTCTGGCCGTACACTTCGGAGGACGGGCGGACTTTCGGCAGCATGGCGCGCGGGATATCCAGCACTTCCAGCATGCGCTCGTCCCAGTCCAGTTCGTGGATGTTGAACATCATGGTGCGTGAGGCGTTGGTGTAATCGGTGACGTGTACGCGCCCCTGGGTCATTTTCCACACCAGCCAGGTATCCACGGTGCCGAACAGCAGTTCGCCGCGCTTGGCGCGCTCGCGGGCGCCTTCGACGTTGTCCAGGATCCACTTCACCTTGGTGCCGGAGAAGTACGGGTCAACCACCAGGCCGGTGTTGTGACGGATGTACTCTTCCAGGCCGTCGCGCTTGAGCTTCTCGCAGATGTCGGCAGTGCGGCGGCACTGCCAAACGATGGCGTTGTAAATCGGCTTGCCGGTCTCTTTTTCCCAGACGATGGTGGTTTCGCGCTGGTTGGTGATGCCGATGCCGGCGATCTGATCGGAATTGATGTCGGCTTTCGCCAGCACTTCTACCAGCGTCGAACTTTGCGATGCCCAGATCTCCATCGGGTCGTGCTCAACCCAGCCGGCCTTTGGATAGATCTGCGGGAATTCGCGCTGCGATACTGCGACGATGTTGGCGTCGTGATCGAGTACGACGGCACGTGAGCTGGTGGTCCCTTGGTCGAGTGCGACAATGTATTTTTTTTCTACAGTCATGGTAATTATCCTGCTGTTGTTAACCGTGTAAAACTGCACCCATCACGCTTTACGCTGCTGGGTCTTGGCGTCGGGCTCTTCTTCCGTCACGCAGACGTCGCACGGCAGGTGGCGGCCAATCAGCGCGCGGTAACCGAAAGCGCCCAAGCCACAGCCGACGATAGGGGCGAAGATCGGCACCAGGAAGTACGGGATGTCGCGTGCGCCGGTGAAGGCGACTTTGCCCCAGCCGGCCAGGTAGGCGAACAGTTTCGGCCCGAAGTCACGCGCCGGGTTCAACGCAAAGCCGGTCAATGGTCCCATGGAGGCGCCGATCACGGCAATCAGAATACCGATCAGCAGCGGCGCCAGCGGGCCGCGCGGAATGCCGTTGCCGTCGTCGGTCAGCGCCAGGATCAGGCACATCAGGATTGCAGCGATCACCATTTCTACCAGAAAGGCCTGGCCGACCGAGATGTGCGCGTTAGGGTAAGTCGAGAAGATGCCTGCCAGTTCGAGGCTTTCGTTGCTGCCGCGCACCATGTGGTGGGCCGCTTCGAAGTCGAAGAACAGATTGTAGTACAGCCCGTAGACCAAGGCCGCGGCGCAGAAGGCGCCGGCGATCTGCGCAATGATGTAAGGCACCACTTTGCGCCCGTCGAAGCAGGCGAACAGCCACAGGGCGAGGGTGACCGCCGGGTTGAGATGCGCACCGGAAATGGCGGCGGTCAGATAGATGGCCATGGCGACGCCCAGGCCCCAAATGATGCTGATTTCCCACTGGCCGAAGCTGGCGCCCGCCAGTTTCAGCGCGGCAACGCAGCCTACGCCAAAGAAGATCAGCAGCGCCGTGCCGAGGAACTCGGCGATGCACTGGCCTTTTAATGTCGGACTGGTGGTTTGGCTCATAATGTTGGTGTCCTGCAAAACGGCGGTTGTTGGTTTATAGGCTCAGCCAGGTATACATCTGGCCTATGGGCACAGTTTTTTCATCTCGTCCAATTATTGAATGAGGACGTGATGTAAATTTATCGTTAACGAACATAAACGAGAAATAGCGAAATCAAAATGTGTGTGGCGCGTCATAAAATTGAGCGATTTCGCGTCGTTTAGTGTTCTTTCTGAGCCATAAAAGTGTGATCTGACCAGTGGTTTAGCGAGGGGCGTTAACAACTCGTGGCGGCGCCGACGGGGATTTTCAGTTTTTACTGATGGCGAGGGCAGGAAAATTGCAACAGACTGCGCGATGATCCGGTATGTTGCTAGACAGGCGGAGACTGGCTACTTACAATCGTTTTTAACGAATCGAGACCGGCGCGCCTTTCGTAATGGCGCGCGTCACTGAGCGCGATGCAATATTCGCAGTAGCTGCAGCCGACGTTGCGGCCGCTACTTATAGATGTACGCCTTGCTATCATGAGGGGACTGAAGCATGTCATTTGAAGTATTTGAGAAACTGGAAGCAAAAGTACAGCAGGCGATTGATACCATCACCCTGTTGCAGATGGAAATTGAAGAGCTGAAAGACAAAAACAACTCTCTGTCGCAGGAAGTTCAGGCTGCCTCCGGCAACCACGAAGCGTTGGTGCGCGAAAACCAACAGCTGAAAGAAGAACAGCACGTATGGCAAGATCGCCTGCGCGCGCTGCTGGGCAAAATGGAAGAGGTCTGATTCTCACGCCATGCAGCAACGAAAAGGGCGCCTGAGGCGCCCTTTTTCATGTCCGAAAATCACTCGATGTCGAGCGGGTCCTCGGAGAGGATGATGCCGGTGTTGTCGGCATACAGGTGGTCGCCGGAGAAGAAGGTGACGCCACCGAAGTTGACGCGGATATCGCTTTCGCCCACGCCTTCGCTCACGGCACCCGCCGGGATTGCCGCCATCGCCTGAATGCCGATGTCGAGCTCTTCCAGATCGTCCACCTGGCGCACCGCGCCGTACACCACGATGCCTTCCCATTCGTTCTGGGCGGCCAGGCGCGCCAGTTCGGCGTTGATCAGCGCCCGGCGTACCGAACCGCCGCCGTCGACCAACAGCACGCGGCCGCGGCCGTTTTCTTCAAGCAGATCGAACAACAGGCCGTTATCCTCAAAGCATTTCACCGTGGTGATCTGCCCGCCAAATGAAGTACGCCCGCCAAAATTGGAGAACAGAGGTTCAACAACGTTCACCTCTTCATGATAGATGTCGCAAAGTTCGGAAGTATCGTATTTCATAGGATTTTACGTCTGTTTGCCGCTGGAATGTTCAGTATATCCCTTTATTCGCCCTGTTGGCAAAATCATCAGTTTTTAACTGAGCGCCACGCCGATGGCGAACAGCAGATTGGCCAGCAACGCCGCCTTGACCATATGCTCCAGCATCGGCCGCATGCCTACCGGCGTCGGATCGCGCAGCACGCGCAGGCCGTGGCGCGCCAGCAGCGGGATCGCCAGCACGAACAGCCAACCCCACGAGCTGTGCAGGTTGAACAGCGTGAACAGCGCGAAACACAGCACTGCGCCGCCGAGCAGTAGGGCATGGTAAATGCGCGCCTTGTGCGGGCCGAGACGCACCGCCAGCGTATTCTTGCCGTTTTCGCGATCGCTTTCGATATCGCGCAGATTGTTGATGTTGAGCACCGCCGTCGCCAGCAGGCCGCAGGCGGTGGCGGGCAGCATCACGACGCTGTCGAAGGTGTGCGTCTGCAGATAGTAGGTACCGGCCACGCTCAGCCAGCCGAAGAACACCAGCACCGAGATATCGCCCAGCCCCAAATACCCGTAGGGCTTGTTGCCAACGGTATAGGTGATGGCCGCCACGATGGACAGCCCGCCCAGCACCAGGAAACCCACCACGTCGCTGGGTTGCTCGCAGGCGACGGCGATCAGCGAACAGCCGGCGATGGCGATCAGCACCACCGTCACCACCAGCGCCCGTTTCATCTGCGCCTGGGTGATCATGCCTTTCTGCATGCCGCGCAATGGCCCGATGCGATCTTCTTTGTCGCTGCCTTTGACCGCATCGCCGTAGTCGTTCGCCAGGTTGGAGAGGATCTGCAGCAGGCCGGCGGTCAACAGCGCCAGCAGCGCCACTTCTGGTTTCAGGCTGCCGTGCCAGGCGGCGATCGCCGAGCCGACCACGATGGAGGCAAAGGCCAACGGCAGGGTGCGGGGGCGTAGACTTTCGAGCCAGGCGGAAATCGGGGTGGTGGAGGTTGATGAGCTCATGTTTCGCTTCTGTCAGTAAGTTGCGGTGTCCGTTAGAAATAATTGTGGGAGGCAATGCCTCCCACACAGATGACTGACAAGACAATGATTGAGCGATTATAGGATAAAACGACTCAAATCTTCATCCGCCACCAGTTCATCCAGATGACTGCGCACGTAATCCGCATCAATTGTAATGGATTGGCCATTAATTTCACTCGCATCGTAGGAAATATCTTCCATCAGACGCTCCAGCACGGTGTGCAGACGACGCGCGCCGATGTTCTCGGTGCTTTCGTTGACCTGCCACGCGGCTTCGGCGATGCGGCGGATGCCGTCGGCGGTGAACTCGATGTTGACGCCTTCGGTGCCCATCAGCGCTTTGTACTGCTCGGTCAGCGACGCGCTCGGCTCGGTCAGGATGCGCTCGAAGTCTTCGGTGGTCAGCGCCTGCAGCTCAACGCGGATCGGCAGACGGCCCTGCAGTTCCGGGATCAGATCCGACGGATTGGCGGTCTGGAACGCGCCGGAAGCGATGAACAGGATGTGGTCGGTCTTCACCATGCCGTGCTTGGTGGACACGGTGCAGCCTTCCACCAGCGGCAGCAGATCGCGCTGCACGCCTTCACGCGAGACATCCGGACCGGAGCTTTGGCCGCCGCGCTTACAGATTTTGTCGATCTCATCGATAAACACGATGCCGTGCTGCTCAACCGCTTCGATCGCCTGCTCTTTCAGCTCTTCCGGGTTCACCAGCTTGGCGGCTTCTTCTTCCACCAGCAGCTTGAAGGCTTCTTTGATCTTCAGCTTGCGCGGTTTTTGCTTCTGGCCGCCGAGGTTCTGGAACATCGACTGCAGCTGGTTGGTCATCTCTTCCATGCCTGGAGGCGCCATGATTTCCACGCCCATCGGCACGGCGGCCAGATCGATTTCGATCTCTTTGTCATCCAGCTGGCCTTCGCGCAGTTTCTTGCGGAATGCCTGGCGGGCGGCGGACGGTTCCTGATTTTCTTCCGGCTGGCCCCAGTTGTTTTTGGCCGGCGGGATCAGCACGTCGAGAATGCGCTCTTCGGCCAACTCTTCGGCGCGGGTGCGGTTTTTCTCGATCGACTGCATGCGCACCATTTTGATGGCGGCATCTGTCAGATCGCGGATGATGGAGTCCACTTCTTTGCCCACATAGCCCACTTCGGTGAACTTGGTGGCTTCAACCTTGATGAACGGCGCGTTGGCCAGCTTCGCCAGACGGCGGGCGATTTCGGTTTTACCGACGCCGGTCGGGCCGATCATCAGAATGTTTTTCGGGGTCACTTCGTGACGCAGCATCTCGTTGAGCTGCATCCGGCGCCAGCGGTTGCGCAGGGCAATGGCGACAGCGCGTTTGGCCTTGTTTTGGCCAATGATATAGCTGTCCAGTTCGCTGACGATCTCGCGCGGGGTCATTTCAGACATGGTATTCGATCCTTACGCTTTGGAAGGCAATTCTTCAATGGTGTGGAAATGGTTGGTGTAAATACAGATGTCGCCGGCGATGTTGAGAGATTTCTCAACGATGTCGCGGGCGCTCAGTTCGGTATTTTCCAACATGGCGCGGGCGGCAGCCTGGGCGTACGGGCCGCCGGAGCCGATGGCGATCAGATCGTTTTCCGGCTGCACCACATCGCCGTTGCCGGTGATGATCAGCGAGGCGGTTTCATCGGCGACCGCCAGCAGCGCTTCGAGCTTGCGCAGCATGCGGTCGGTGCGCCAGTCTTTCGCCAGCTCGACGGCGGCTTTCACCAGGTGGCCCTGATGCATTTCCAGTTTGCGTTCAAACAGTTCAAACAGCGTGAAGGCGTCAGCGGTGCCACCGGCGAAACCGGCGATCACTTTGTCGTTATACAGGCGACGCACTTTCTTGACGTTACCCTTCATCACCGTATTACCCAGGGTTGCCTGGCCATCACCACCGATGACGACCTGGCCGTTGCGGCGTACGCTTACAATTGTTGTCACGAGCAGACCCTCGTTAAAGACGGAAAGAAGTCCCCGCAGCGCCTGCTTTCGCAGACGCTACGAGGCATATTGAGAGTATAGATGGGGGGGGATTGACGCTTTTCAACCCCCAACGGAGAGGGGAATGCAACTCGACATGCCGACGCCCTTCAGGCGCGAAAGGGTTTTGTCCGCTGCGGCGCGGCTGCTGTAGGGGCCGAGCACTACGCGATTCCAGCCGCCGCCGGCGGTGATGCGGCTCTCGATGCCTTCGAACGCCAGGCGCGCCCGCACGGATTCAGCCTGATCGGTGGCGCGGAACGAACCGCATTGCACCATCCACTTCTGTTTCGATTCCGGCTTGGTTTCCTGCTTGGCTGTTTCCTGTTTCACTTCCGGTTTGGGCTCCGGCTTCGGTTGCGGCTTCGGCTCAGGCTGTTTCACCTGCACCGGTTGCTGGGTGGCCGGCTTCGGCTGCTGGTGCTGCTGCTGCTGCTGCACCGGCGCGGTGGTGGCCCCGTTGTTGAACGGGTTGCGCGGCGGCTGAGCGACCTGCTGCTGTTGCTGTACCGGCTGCTGCTGCATTTGCTGTTGTTGCATCTGCTGCTGGCGGTTGCTGCGCGCGTTGGCCTGGCCCGGATCGTTATACGGCACTTCATTCAGCTGCGTCGGACGCTGCTGCATGTCGGCCTGCATTTGTTCCAGCAACTGCCGCTGTTCGGCGGTCAGCTGAGTTTTGGAATTGAGCTCGCCGCCGGCCGTCGGTTCGGTCGGGGTTTGCACGCCGATCTGCCGGTTTTCCAGCTCTTTGATATAGCGCCAGCGCTCTTCCGGCTTCGGCGGCAGGCCGTTGCCCGGGCGAGTGGTGTGCGCAGGCAACAACGGCGCGTCTTCCGGCTTGTTGTGCGTAATGAAATAGAGGCCACCGACAAAGACAACCAGCAACGCGGCGGCTAACGCCAGCACGGTTTTGGAAACCTTCGGAGAACTGCGTTTTTTACGGCTGGGGGTTTTACGCTTAGCTCCTGCTGCGCGCCCACGGCTTACATAGTCTTTTTGTGCCACTATTATTCCGCTGTGTCCTGATGAGAGGATAAGTCCGTCATGTTACTGAACCCTAAAATATTTGACTAGCGTTTCGGGGCAGCGGTGCTGCCTCTGATAATCAATTCACTGTCCAATAGCCGGGAGCCGCTGGCCACCGTTTGGCCGTTCAACTGCTCCAGCAGCAGCAACATCGCCTGCTGGCCGATCTGGAAGCGCGGCTGCGCCACCGTGGTCAGCGGCGGATCGCAATACTGCGCCAGCTTGAGGTCGTCAAAGCCGACGATCGACAGATCCTGCGGTACCCGCAGCCCCATTTTCTTCGCCTGGGACAGCACGCCGATCGCCATGACGTCGCTGTGGCAGAACACCGCCGTCGGCGGTTTCGGCTGAGCCATCAGCGCCGTCAGCGCTTGCGCGCCGGCTTCGTAGGTAAAATCACCCCGGGTAATATAGCTGCTTTCGACGGTAATGCCATTACGACGTAGCGCTTGAACGTAACCCTGCAGCCGATAATGGCTCAGCGGCATCTGTTCCGGCCCGGCGACGCAGGCGATCTGCCGGTGGCCCAATTGATGCAAATAATGCACGGCTTCAAAGGCGGCGGTCAGGTTATCGATGTGCACCGTCGGCAGTTCCAGCTCAGGGGCAAACTCGTTGGCCATCACCATCGGCGGCAGGTTGCGCTGCTCTTCCTTGCTGGCGTCGAACGGCAGGTTGGAGCCCAGCAGCAGCATACCGTCGATCTGTTTGGTGATGATCAGATTGACGAAGGTGCGCTCTTGCTGATTTTGCTGCGCGCAGTCGCCGATCAGCACCAGATAACCTTGTTGGGCCGCGGTCTGTTCGATCCCCTGGATCACATCGGCGAAAAACGGATCGCAGATGTCGGGCACGATCACCAGGATGGTGCGGGATTCGTTGCGTTTGATATTGCGTGACAGAGCATGAGGAGAATAACCCACGGCCAGCACGGCCTGTTCCACTTTCTGGCGCGTTGGCGTTGACACCTTTTCCGGGTTCATCAGCGCACGCGATACGGTAGCCGTTGAAACGCCCGCCATTTCGGCGACGTCTTTCATGGTCGCCATGGATAACTCTTTCTTGTGTTCCAACGCCTTTCTCCTTGCGTCAGCCCCATGCCGACGCCACTACTGCTGTTTGCTCACAATGTCCGGCATGCGGTGGCGAGATTGTTGTCATTGAGCGCCACTCGCGTTCGGGCACTCCGTCGCGCTGCGATGTGGCGACAAAATTTGCCCTCGCAGACATTCTAAACAGAATACGCCCCGCCTTTGTTACCTAATTTGCATAAAAAATGTGACCTGAGAAGGTTTTTTAGCGTTCGCTCGCAATTTCAAGGGTAAACGTTTGCACTGCGGCAGCTAAATCGGACTTTTCCGGGATCAGCTGTCGATCGGATCGACATCCAGCGTCCATTTCACCTTGCGCGTTTGCGGCAGGGTGCCGATCAGCGGCAGCGAGCTTTTCATCAGCTGTTGCAGGACGCGCCGCGTCGGGTGCTGCAGCAGCAGCTGCCAGCGGAAACGGCCGCCGCGTTTGGACTGCAGCGCCGGCACCGGGCCCATCACCCACAGCGAATCGTCCTTAAGCGGGCTGGCTTCCAACAGATTGCGCAGCTGCTGCAGGAACAACGGGGCCTGTTGGTTATCGTGATCTTCGGCGCGCACGATGATGTGGCTGGTGTAGGGCGGCAGAAACACGCTGTTGCGCTCCGCCAGCGTCTGTTTGGCGAAGGCGTCGTAACCCTGTTGCAGCAGCACCTGCAGCAGCGGGTGCTCCGGGTGGTGGGTTTGCAGCAGCACTTCACCCTGTTTGCCCGCGCGGCCCGCCCGGCCGGAGACCTGGGTATACAGCTGAGCGAAACGCTCGGCGGAGCGGAAGTCGGCGGAGAACAACGCGCCGTCCACGTCCAGCAACGCCACCAGCGTGACGTCGGGAAAGTGGTGGCCCTTGGCCAGCATCTGCGTGCCGATCAGAATGCGCGCTTCGCCGCGATGAATATCCGCCAGGTGTTGCTCCAGCGCCCCTTTGCGGCTGGTGGTGTCGCGATCGATGCGGGTGATCGGCGTGTCGGGGAACAGCGGCGCCAGCTCCTGTTCCAGCTGTTCGGTGCCGACGCCCACCGACACCAGGTGGGTGGAGCCGCACTGCGGGCACTGGTGCGGCACCGGTCGCTGGCTGTCGCAGTGGTGGCAGCGCAGCTGGCGCTGATGCTGGTGGAAGGTGTAGTAGTGATCGCAGCGCTGGCATTCGGCGATCCAACCGCACTCGTGGCACAGCAGCGCCGGGGCGTAACCGCGGCGGTTGAGGAACAGCATCACCTGGTTGCCGGCTTTTAAATGGTGTTGCATGCTCTTCAACAGCGGCTGTGACAGGCCGACCTTCAGCGGCAACCCTTTCAGATCGATCAGGTGCTGCGCCGCCGGTTTGGCGTTGCCCGCGCGTTGGGTGAGCTTCAACTGGCGATATTTGCCCAGCTGCACGTTGTGCAGCGTTTCCAGTGCCGGCGTGGCGGAGCCCATCACCATCGGGATGTCCTCTTCCCGGGCGCGAAACACCGCCAGATCGCGGGCATGGTAGCGCCAGCCTTCCTGCTGTTTATAAGAGCTGTCGTGCTCTTCGTCGATGATGATTACGCCCAGTTGCCGGAACGGCGTGAACAGCGCCGAGCGGGTGCCGATGACGATCGCGGCTTCGCCGCTGCGCGCGCGCAGCCAAACCGCCAGCCGTTCGCTGTCGTTCAGCCCGGAGTGCAGCACGTCCACCGGCGCGTTGAAGCGCTCGCGAAAGCGGGCGATGGTTTGCGGCGTCAGGCCGATTTCCGGCACCAGCACCAGCGCCTGCCGGCCTTTGGCCAACACGTTCTCCAGCACGCTGAGATACACCTCGGTCTTGCCGGAGCCGGTGACCCCGGCCAGCAGCCAGGCGGCGAACTGCTCATCCTCGCTTCTGATCGCCCCGACGGCGGTGGCCTGTTCGGTATTCAGCCGCAGCCGCTCGCCAAGCACCGCGAAATTGGGGCGCCAGTCCTGCGTGGCCGCGACCTGAGCGCGCAGGTCGATCAGCCCTTTGGCGCGCAGCGCCTGTAGAGCGCTTTCCGTCAGCTCAAGCTGGCTGACCTGATGGCGATAGACCGGGCGTTGCAACAGCGCCGCCAGCGCCTGCTGCTGTTTCGGCGCGCGTTTCAGGCTTTCGGGCGGCGTGGCGCGCCCCTCTTCGGTGGCGAACCACTGCCACAGCGGCGCGGCCTCGGCCGGTTTGCCTTGGCGCAGCAGGATCGGCAGCGCGTGGAACAGCACTTCACCGATGGGATAGTGATAGTAATCGCTGGCCCAGCGCAGGATGCGCCACAGGCTGGGAGAGAACAGCGACTCGGTGTCGATCACGCTGTCGATCGGTTTGAGCTTGTCCAGCGGCAGTTCGCTGGTGTCGCTGCAGCCGGTGACGATGCCGATTGCATGCTGCCTGCCCCAGGGCACGCCCACGCGCGCGCCGGCCACCGGCTGCATGCCGGGCGGCAGCAGATAGTCGAAGGTGCGGGCGAGGGGGACCGGCAAAGCAACGTGTACGACGGGCATGATCTCATCCAAATTGAAAAAAAGTGGGCATCAGTTTACACGGCGCATCGGCAAATGTACGGTTCCGATTGCGCGCCCCGACTAATGCTGTATAATTTGCCGCCTTTGGTATAATTCGATACCAAAATTCTATTATCAACCACGTGTGGTGTCTGGCGAAACAGGGCTGGATAGCGACACGGCCTTAACTGAGGTTTCCCATGAAACAAGGTATCCACCCAAAATACGAAGAAGTTACTGCTAACTGCTCTTGCGGTAACGTGATGAAGATCCGCTCCACCGTGGGCCACGATCTGAACCTGGACGTTTGTGGCGCATGCCACCCGTTCTACACTGGCAAGCAGCGTGACGTTGCTACCGGTGGCCGCGTTGACCGCTTCAACAAGCGTTTCAGCGTACCAGGCGCTAAGAAATAAGATTTCTTATCGACCGATGAAAAAGGCGCCCTGGGCGCCTTTTTTCTTTTCTGCCGCCGGCGTTCGCCGGGCGGTTCTCAATATTCCCAGGTATCGGGATCGACACCCAGTTCGCGCATCAACGCTTTTGCGGCTTCCGGGATTTCATCGCTGCGCTCTTTGCGCAGGTCTTCATCGTTCGGCAGCGGCTGGCCGGTAAAGGCATGCAGAAACGCTTCGCACAGCAGTTCGCTGTTGGTGGCGTGGCGCAGGTTGTTCACCTGGCGACGGGTCCGTTCGTCGGTAAGGATTTTCAGGACCTTCAGCGGAATGGATACCGTGATCTTTTTGACTTGCTCGCTTTTTTTACCGTGTTCAGCGTAAGGGCTGACATACTCGCCGTTCCACTCAGCCATGGGACACCTTAACTTTGTCAGAAAAATTACAAAATTCTAAAAACCGGCCAATTATGCCCGATCTTCACTGTTCTCACTAAATAAATGTCAATTTTACGCGACCAGGGTCACTGAATGCCCCGCTTCGGCCAGGCATTGCCGCTTAACATCTTATCGTCATGTCATATCGGCATAATTTTAGCGGGTATTGTGTCATTGCTCAATCTATACGCAAAGAAGTTTAGATGTCCAGATGTATTGACGTCTATCAATCCTGCGATTACTCTTTAGGCCTCATCCACCGAACCGAGAGCCGAGCGAGCCCATGACGCGTAAACCAGCCACGATTGCCGTACGCAGCGGCCTGAACGACGACGAACAGTACGGCTGCGTTGTCCCGCCGATTCATTTGTCCAGCACCTATAACTTTACCGACTTCAACCAACCCCGAGCCCATGACTACTCGCGCCGCGGCAACCCGACGCGCGACGTAGTGCAGCGCGCGTTGGCGGAGCTGGAAGGCGGCGCCGGCGCGGTGATGACCGGTAGCGGGATGTCGGCGATCCATCTGGTGACCACCGTGTTGTTGAAGCCCGGCGATCTGCTGGTGGCGCCGCACGACTGCTACGGCGGCAGCTATCGGCTGTTCGACAGCCTGAGCAAGCGCGGCGCCTATCGCGTGCTGTTCGTCGATCAGGGTAATGAAGAAGCCCTGCAGCAGGCGCTGGCGCAGAAGCCGAAGCTGGTGCTGATAGAAAGCCCCAGCAATCCGCTGCTGCGGGTGGTGGACATCGCGGCGATCTGCGCTGCCGCGCATGCGGCGGGCGCGTTGACGGTGGTGGACAACACCTTCCTCAGCCCGGCCCTGCAACAGCCGATCGAACTCGGTGCCGATCTGGTGGTCCATTCTTGCACCAAATACCTGAACGGGCATTCGGACGTGGTGGCCGGGGCGGTGATTGCCAAAGATCCCGAGCTGGCGGTCGAGTTGGCCTGGTGGGCAAACAACATTGGCGTGACCGGCGGCGCGTTCGACAGTTATCTGCTGCTGCGCGGCATGCGCACGCTGTCGCCGCGCATCAAGGCGGCGCAACAAAACGCTGAAGCGATTGTTGACTATTTACAGCAGCAACCGCTGGTGAAAAAGCTGTATCATCCCTCCCTGCCGGAGAATCCGGGGCATGAGATCGCCCGCCGTCAGCAGCGCGGTTTCGGCGCGATGCTGAGTTTTGAACTGGACGGCGATGAAGCGGTGCTGCGCCGTTTTCTCTCTGCCCTTGAGCTGTTTACTCTGGCAGAATCGTTGGGCGGCGTAGAAAGCCTGATCTCGCATGCAGCGACCATGACTCACGCCGGCATGGCGGCGGAGGCGCGGGCAGCGGCCGGCATCTCCGAGAGCCTGCTGCGCATTTCCGTGGGTATTGAAGACAGTGAAGATTTGATTGCCGATCTGGAACGCGCTTTCCAGGCGGCGGCAACGAGGTAAGCATGAATGCAATTGCTGTAGCAGGGCCGGTGAGCGGGCGTCAACTGCACAAGTTTGGCGGCAGCAGTCTGGCGGATGTGAAGTGTTATCTGCGTGTGGCCGGGATTATGGCGGAATACAGCCAGCCGGGCGACATGATGGTGGTATCGGCCGCCGGCAGTACCACCAACCAGTTGATCAACTGGCTGAAGCTCAGCCAGAGCGATCGCCTGTCTGCGCATCAGGTGCAGCAGACGTTGCGTCGCTATCACAGCGATCTTATCAGCGGCCTGTTGCCGCCGGAAAGCGCCGAGCCGCTGATCGCCGAGTTCATTCAGGATCTGGAACGTCTGGCGGCGCTGCTGGACGGCAACGTCGACGAGGTATGCTATGCCGAAGTGGTCGGGCACGGCGAGATCTGGTCGGCGCGCCTGATGGCGGCGGTGCTTAATCAGCTGGATATGCAGGCGGCCTGGCTGGACGCGCGTGATTTCCTGCGCGCTGAGCGCGCCGCGCAGCCGCAGGTGGATGAAGGCCGTTCTTACCCGCTGCTGCAGCAATTGATGGCTCAACATCCGGGCAAACGCCTGGTGGTGACCGGGTTCATTTCGCGCAACGACGCCGGGGAAACCGTGCTGTTGGGGCGTAACGGCAGCGACTACTCCGCCACTCAGGTCGGCGCGTTGGCCGGCGCCGCGCGCGTCACCATCTGGAGCGACGTGGCCGGGGTATACAGCGCCGATCCGCGCAAGGTGAAAGACGCCTGCCTGCTGCCGCTGCTGCGTCTGGACGAAGCCAGCGAGCTGGCGCGCCTGGCGGCGCCGGTATTGCACACCCGCACCCTGCAGCCGGTCTCCGGCAGCGATATCGATCTTCAGCTGCGCTGCAGCTATCAGCCGGAGCAGGGCTCGACGCGCATCGAGCGCGTATTGGCGTCCGGCACCGGCGCCAAGATTGTCACCAGCCACGACGATGTGTGCCTGATTGAACTGCACGTTGCCGCTCAGCATGACTTCAAACTGGCGCAGAAAGAGTTGGATCTGGTGCTCAAGCGCGCGCAGATCAAACCGCTGGCGGTGGGCATCCACCCTGACCGCAACCTGGTGCAGCTGTGCTACACCTCCGAGGTGGTCAACAGCGCGCTGGTGACGCTGCAGGCCGCGGCGCTGCCAGGCGAGCTGCGCCTGCGTGAAGGGTTGGCGCTGGTGGCGATGGTCGGCGCCGGGGTGTGCAAGAACCCGCTGCACAGCCACCGTTTCTATCAGCAGTTGAAAGATCAGCCGGTCGAGTTCATCTGGCAGGCGGAAGATGGCATCAGCCTGGTGGCGGTATTGCGCCAGGGGCCGACCGCGCTGCTGATCCAGGGGCTGCACCAAAGCCTGTTCCGCGCCGAGAAGCGCATCGGTCTGGTGCTGTTCGGCAAGGGCAATATCGGCTCGCGCTGGCTGGAGCTGTTCGCCCGTGAGCAGACCAATATCTCCGCGCGCAGCGGCTTCGAATTTATCCTGGCGGGGGTGGTGGACAGCCGCCGCAGCCTGCTGAACTATGACGGGCTGGACGCCAGCCGCGCGCTGGCATTCTTTGAGGACGAAGCGCAGGAGCTGGATGAAGAATCGCTGTTCCTGTGGATGCGCGCGCACCCGTTCGACGATCTGGTGGTGCTTGACGTGACCGCCAGCGAAGAGCTGGCCGGGCAGTATCTGGATTTCGCCAGCTACGGTTTCCACGTGATCAGCGCCAACAAGTTGGCGGGGGCCTCGTGCAGCGACAGCTATCGCCAAATTCGCGACGCCTTCGCCAAAACCGGCCGCCACTGGCTGTATAACGCCACCGTCGGTGCCGGCCTGCCGGTCAACCACACGGTGCGCGATCTGCGCGACAGCGGCGACAGCATTCTGGCGATCAGCGGCATCTTCTCCGGCACGCTCTCCTGGCTGTTCCTGCAGTATGACGGCACGGTGCCGTTCACCGAGCTGGTGGATCAGGCCTGGCAGCAGGGGCTGACCGAACCGGATCCGCGGGTCGATCTCTCCGGCCAGGACGTGATGCGCAAGCTGGTGATCCTGGCGCGCGAAGCGGGCTACGACATCGAACCGAACCAGGTGCGGGTCGAGTCGCTGGTGCCGGCGGGCTGCGAGCTGGGCTCTGTCGATCAGTTCTTCGAGAACGGTGAGGCGCTGAACCAGCAGATGCAGCAGCGCTTTGAGGCCGCCAGCGAAATGGGCCTGGTGCTGCGCCACGTGGCGCGTTTCGACGCCAACGGCAAGGCGCGGGTCGGCGTGGAGGCGGTGCGCCCTGAGCATCCTCTGGCCTCGCTGCTGCCGTGCGACAACGTGTTCGCCATCGAAAGCCGCTGGTATCGCGATAATCCGCTGGTGATCCGCGGGCCGGGCGCCGGCCGCGACGTCACCGCCGGCGCGATCCAGTCAGACCTTAACCGATTGGCGCAGCTGCTTTAATCCTCTGCGGGCGCGGGTTCACCGCGCCCCTTGGCTTTTCCTGCCATACTTATCTTTGTCGCGATCATGAAATTCCCTCGTTGAGCGGGTGAGGATTAATCATCTTATTCCCCTCATTTTCCTGTTGACTCTTTAGCCAACATGCGGCATTTTCTATCTAGACGTCTAAACGTATAGACGCTCATCAAGATGAAATAAAAACAGTGATCGATAAGAGGTGAGCAGGGTATGAGTTTTTTCCACGCAAACCAGCGGGAAGCGCTGAATCAGAGTCTGGCGGAGTTGAACGGCCAGATTAACGTATCATTCGAGTTCTTCCCGCCACGCACCAGCGAGATGGAAGAGACCCTGTGGCAGTCGATCGATCGTCTGAGCATCCTCAAGCCTAAATTCGTTTCCGTCACCTACGGCGCCAACTCCGGCGAGCGCGATCGCACCCACAGCATCATCAAAGGGATCAAGGAACGCACCGGCCTGGAGGCGGCGCCGCACCTGACCTGCATCGATGCCAGCCCGGCGCAGCTGCGCGACATCGCGACCGATTACTGGAACAGCGGCATCCGCCATATCGTGGCGCTGCGCGGCGATCTGCCGCCGGGCGGCGGCAAGCCGGACATGTACGCGACCGATCTGGTGGCGCTGCTGAAAGACGTGGGCGACTTCGACATTTCCGTCGCCGCCTACCCGGAAGTGCACCCGGAGGCGAAGAGCGCCCAGGCCGATTTGATTAACCTGAAACGCAAGATCGACGCCGGCGCCAGTCGCGCGATTACCCAGTTCTTCTTCGACGTTGAGAGCTACCTGCGCTTTCGCGACCGCTGCGTCGCCGCCGGTATCGACGTGGAAATCGTGCCGGGCATTTTGCCGGTGTCCAACTTCAAGCAGCTGCAGCGCTTCGCCACCATGACCAACGTGCGGGTGCCGAGCTGGATGACCAGCATGTTCGAAGGGCTGGACGACGATGCGGAGACCCGCAAAATGGTCGGCGCCAACATCGCCATGGACATGGTGAAGATCCTCAGCCGCGAAGGGGTGAAAGATTTCCACTTCTATACCCTGAACCGCGCCGAGATGAGCTACGCCATCTGCCACACGCTGGGCGTGCGCCCGGTGGCCGCCGCCTGACGGGCTTGCTCCATTGAAAAGGGCGTCGCTTTACCGCGGCGCCCTTTTTTTGTGGGGGAAGGCATAAAAAACGGCCCCGATAAACGGGGCCGCGATGAGGCTCACTAGCCGGTGTTGCGCATCCCGGCGGCGACGCCGGCGATGGTGACCATCAGCGCCTGCTCCACGCGGGCGTCCGGCTGCTCCTGCTGACGCGAACGGTGCAGCAGCTCGGCCTGCAAGACGTTCAGCGGGTCGGTATAGACGTTGCGCAGCGCGATGGATTCGGCGATCCACGGCAGGTCTTCCATCAGGTGCGCATCGTTGGCGATGGTCAGCACTACCTTGATGTCGCTTTCCAGCTGATCGCGCAGCTGTTGGCCCAGCGGCCACAGCGATTTATCCACCAGGCGCTGATCGTAGTATTCCGCCAGCCACAGGTCGGCTTTGGCGAACACCATTTCCAGCATGGCGATGCGGGTGGAGAAGAACGGCCAATCGCGACACATCGCCTCCAGCTCCGCCTGTTTGCCGGCCTTCACCGCTTCCTGCAATCCGGCGCCGGCGCCGAGCCAGGCCGGCAGCATCAGGCGGTTCTGCGTCCAGGCGAAGATCCACGGAATGGCGCGCAGGCTCTCTACGCCGCCGTTCGGCTTGCGCTTGGCCGGGCGCGAGCCCAGCGGCAGTTTGCCCAGCTCCAGCTCCGGCGTGGCCGCGCGGAAGTAAGGCACGAAGTCCGGGTTTTCACGCACGTAGCCGCGGTACATCCGGCAGGAGGTGTCGGACAGGTCGTCCATCAACGCCCGCCATTCTTTCTTCGGTTCCGGCGGCGGCAGCAGGTTGGCCTCGAGGATCGCGCCGGCATACAGCGCCAGGCTGCTTATGGTGACTTCCGGCAGGCCGAACTTGAAGCGGATCATCTCACCCTGTTCGGTGACGCGCAGGCCGCCCTTCAGGCTGCCCGGCGGCTGCGACAGCAGCGCCGCATGCGCCGGTGCGCCGCCGCGGCCGATGGAGCCGCCGCGGCCGTGGAACAGCGTCAGCGCCACGCCGGCCTTTTCACAGGTTTTGATCAGCGCGTCCTGCGCGCGGTACTGCGCCCAGGAAGCGGCCATCACGCCGGCGTCTTTCGCCGAGTCGGAATAGCCGATCATCACCATCTGTTTGCCCTGGATGAAGCCGCGATACCAGTCGATATTCAGCAACTGGGTCATTACGTCGTCGGCGTTGTTCAGGTCGTCGAGGGTTTCGAACAGCGGGGCGACCGGCAGCGCGAACGGGCAGCCGGCCTCTTTCAGCAGCAGGTGCACCGCCAGCACGTCGGAAGGCGTGCGCGCCATCGAAATCACGTAGGCGGCGATCGAGCCCTGCGGCGCTTCGGCGATCACCCGGCAGGTTTCCAGCACTTCCTGCGTGTCGGCGCTCGGTTGCCACTTCAGCGGCACCAGCGGGCGTTTGGAGTTCAGTTCGCGGATCAGGAACGCCTGTTTATCGGCTTCCGACCAGCTTTCATAGTCGCCCAGCCCCAGATAGCGGGTCAGCTCGGCGATGGCTTCGGTATGGCGGGTGCTCTCCTGACGCACGTCGATGCGCACCAACGGCACGCCGAAGCAGCGCACGCGGCGCAGGGTATCCAGCAGTTGACCATTGGCGATGATGCCCATGCCGCAGGCCTGCAGCGACTGGTAGCAGGCATACAGCGGCTCCCACAGCTGCTCGTTGTTCACCAGCAGGTCGTGCGGTTTCAGCACGCGCTCGCCCTTCAGGCGGCCTTCCAGATAGGCCTGGGAACTCATCAGCTGGCTGCGCAGCTGCTTCATGATTTCGCGGTACGGTTCCTGCACCTCATCGCCGCCGGCGCGGGCGCGCAGCTCCGGGGTACATTCGGTCATCGACAGCTCAGAGACCAGCACCTGGATGTCGCGGGTGAACAGGTCGCAGGCTTTCCAGCGGCTGAGCAGCAGCACATGGCGGGTAATTTCGGCGGTCACGTTCGGGTTGCCGTCGCGGTCGCCGCCCATCCAGGAGGTGAAGCGCACCGGCACCGCTTCCACCGGCAGGCTGTAATCGATGGAGTTTTCCAGCTGTTCGTTGAATTCGCGCAGGAACGCCGGCACGCCTTCCCACAGGCTGTTTTCCACCACCGCAAAGCCCCATTTGGCTTCGTCGATCGGGGAAGGGCGGTGTTTGCGAATTTCATCGGTGTGCCACGACTGGGCCACCAGCTGGCGCAGGCGGCGCATGATCTTGTTGCGCTCGTAGTCGGCCAGATCGTTGTGATCGAGCTGGCTGAGGCAGGTGTTGACCTCCACCAGCTTGTGGATCAGGGTGCGACGGGTGATCTCCGTCGGGTGCGCCGTCAGCACCAGCTCGATGGAGAGTTGCGATACCGCGTGCTGCAGCTCTTTGTCGCTGAGCTTTTTGTCTTTGAGACGGCTGAACAGTTGAGCCAGCGCTTCCGGGTTGCTGGCGGCCTCGCCGTTGGGCGAAATGCTGTGGTACTGCTCGGCGACGTTGGTCAGGTTGAGGAACTGGCTGAAGGCGCGCGCCACCGGCAGCAGCTCGTCGTTGGACAGGTTCTGCAGGGTGGAGAGCAGCTCCTGGCGATGCGCTTCGTTGCCGGCGCGTGAGGATTTGGAAAGCTTACGGATGGTCTCAACGCGATCGAGAATATGCTCACCCAGCGCTTCTTTGATGGTATCGCCGAGCAATTTGCCGAGCATACTGACATTACTGCGCATTGCCGAATATTGTTCGTTCATATAACCCCTGACCCAGTTCTGTATGATTTTTATCTTGTAAATAAATTTCACGCGTCAGGCGCAGACCGCCTGCCTGATCACATCGCGTTCCTGTCCAATCGTCAATTGACACTATTTTTAGCAAAAAAACATCAAAATCGGCGCATTTTCTGAAATTTAATTACGGCGCGTCGGTTATCAGCACGGCTTATTTCGCCGTTTTCTACTTATTTTGAGTTAGGGGAAGCATAAAGCATTTCCCCTGTTAAATGTCGGGTTTATTGCCGGCAAAAGTGATTGACCAGCTGACCCAACAGTTTGCGCGTCGGTTCGATAAACGCGGTGTCGATGTACTCGTCCGGCTGGTGGGCCTGATCGATGGAGCCGGGGCCGAGCACCAGGGTCGGGCATACCTGTTGCACGAACGGCGCTTCGGTGCAGTAGTTGACCACCTGCGTGCGGGTGCCCAGCAGCTCCTCGATCACCGCCACCATGCGGTGGTCGGTCGGGCATTCGTAGCCCGGCACCGACGCGTGCAGCTCTTCGATGGTCAGGCGGCCCGGCCAGCGTTGGCTTACCGGCTCCAGCGCCTGATGCATCAGTTCGTTGATGTTGTCGAGCGTCATGCCGGGCAGCGGGCGGATATCCAGGTGCAGTTCGCAGCAGGCGCAGATGCGGTTGGCCGCGTCACCGCCGCTGATATGGCCGAAGTTCATGGTGGGATAAGGCACGGCGAACGCCGGGTTGTTGTAGCGCTCCTGCAGGGTCTTGCGCAGCTCCATCAGGCGGCCGATGGACTCGTGCATCAGATCGATGGCGTTGACGCCGCGCGCCGGATCGCTGGAGTGGCCGGACTGGCCGACGATGCGAATGGCGTTGGCCATGTGGCCCTTGTGCGCGCGCACCGGCTGCAGCGAGGTCGGCTCGCCGATGATGGCGAAATCCGGCCGAATGGCGGTGGAGGCGGCGAAATAACGCGCGCCGGCCATCGTCGTTTCTTCATCTGCGGTGGCTAAAATGTACAGCGGCTTGGTCAGCTTGCTCGCGTCGATATCGCGCACCGCATCCAGAATAAAGGCGAAGAAGCCTTTCATGTCGGCGGTGCCCAGCCCGTAGAGCTTGTTGTCGTGCTCGGTCAGGGTGAAGGGATCGCGCGTCCAGCGGCCTTCGTCGTAAGGCACCGTATCGGTGTGGCCGGCCAGCAGCAGGCCGCCGCTGCCTTCGCCGATGCTGGCCAGCAGGTTGAATTTGTGGCGCGACTCCGGCACCGGCTGCACGTCGACGCGGAAGCCCAGGTCGGCAAACCATCCGGCCAGCAAGTTGATTAACGCCTCATTGCTCTGATCGAGGCCGGCATCGGTGGCGCTGATTGACGGAGTGGCGATCAACGCCCGGTACAGCTCAATAAATGGAGGTAATTTCATCTTCACTGTTGACAGCCTTTGGTTAGGATAGTATCAATATTCATGCATTTATTTTGAATAAAAATACAGTAAGCCGAAGCGTAAGGGAACCCGATGCCCGGATGTTTATAAAAGCATCAACGCCTGGCTCCGTGGGTGAACGGCGCAACAACGCTGGCTAGCCCTGTTACCTGGGTCGCAAGCGACCGCACGTCAGTTTAGAAGGTGAAAGGCCACATGTTGAATACGCTGATCGTTGGTGCCAGCGGTTACGCCGGAGCGGAGCTCACGGCTTACCTGAATCGCCACCCACACATGAACATAACCGCTTTAGCGGTTTCAGCGCAAAGTGCAGATGCAGGAAAGTTGCTTTCCGATCTCCATCCCCAGTTGAAAGGCATCGTCGATCTGCCGCTGCAGCCGTTGACCGACGTCGCCAAGGCGGCGCAGGGCATCGATGTAGTGTTCCTCGCCACCGCCCATGAAGTCAGCCACGATATCGCACCGGCTTTCCTGGCGGCGGGCTGCGTGGTGTTCGATCTGTCCGGCGCCTTTCGCGTGCAGGACGCCGGTTTTTATAGCCAGTACTACGGTTTCGAGCATCAGCATGGCGCCCTGCTGGAGCAGGCGGTGTACGGCCTGGCGGAGTGGCAGAGCGACAAGATCAAACAGGCGCAGCTGATCGCGGTGCCGGGCTGCTACCCGACGGCGGCGCAGCTGGCGCTGAAACCGTTGATCGAAAAGCAACTGCTGAACCTCGACCAGTGGCCGGTGATCAACGCCACCAGCGGCGTCAGCGGCGCCGGGCGCAAGGCCAGCATGACCACCAGTTTCTGCGAAGTGAGCCTGCAGCCGTACGGTATTTTCACTCACCGACACCAGCCGGAGATCGCCGCGCACCTGGGCGTGCCGGTCATCTTTACGCCGCACCTGGGCAATTTCCCGCGCGGCATTCTTGAAACCATCACCTGCCGCCTGAAAGCCGGCGTAACCGCGCAGGACGTGGCCGCCGCCTATCATGCCGCCTATGACGACAAGCCGCTGGTGCGGCTGTACGACCAGGGCGTGCCGGCGCTGAAAGCGGTGGTGGGGCTGCCGTTCTGCGACATCGGTTTTGCGGTGCAGGGCGAGCATCTGATCGCCGTCGCGGTGGAAGACAATCTGCTGAAAGGCGCGGCGGCGCAGGCGGTGCAATGCCTGAATATCCGTTTCGGCTTCCCGGAAACCCAATCACTCCTTTAAACCAGCGTGAGTAAACAGCAATGAACCCGTTAATTATCAAGTTAGGTGGCGTGTTATTAGACAGTGAAGAAGCGCTGGAGCGTCTGTTTACCGCGTTGGACAGCTATCGGCAGCAGCATCAGCGTCCGCTGGTGATCGTGCACGGCGGCGGCTGCGTGGTGGACGAGCTGATGAAGCAGCTCGCTTTACCGGTGGTGAAAAAGAACGGCCTGCGCGTCACGCCGGCCGATCAGATCGACATCATCACCGGCGCGCTGGCCGGCACCGCCAACAAAACGCTGCTGGCGTGGGCGATTAAGCATCAAATCAACGCCGTTGGCCTGAGCCTGGCGGACGGCGGCAGCGCAGTCGTGACCCAGCTCGATCCGGCATTGGGCCACGTCGGCAACGCGCAGCCCGGTTCGCCCGCGCTGCTCAATACCCTGCTGGGCGCCGGCTACCTGCCGGTTATCAGCTCCATCGGCATCACCGCCGAAGGGCAGTTAATGAACGTGAACGCCGATCAGGCGGCGACGGCGCTGGCGGCGACGCTGGGGGCGGATCTGATCCTGCTGTCGGACGTCAGCGGCATCCTCGACGGCAAGGGCCAACGCATTGCGGAAATGACGGCGCAAAAAGCGGAACAACTGATCGCGCAAGGCATCATCACCGATGGTATGGTGGTGAAGGTGAATGCGGCGCTCGACGCCGCCCGCACCCTCGGCCGCCCGGTGGATATCGCCAGCTGGCGCCATGCCGATCAGCTTCCTGCTTTGTTTAACGGCGTGTCGATTGGCACCCGGATCCTCGCTTAATTTTAGAATTAGAAAGGAATAGATCATGCAAAACCAAGGCATCAAAAAAATCGTTCTGGCGTACTCCGGCGGCCTGGATACCTCGGCCATCATTCCATGGCTGAAAGAGAACTACGGCGGCTGTGAAGTGGTGGCGTTCGTGGCGGACATCGGCCAGGAGCGCAGCGATCTGGAAGGCGTGGAGCAAAAAGCCCTGCAGTCCGGTGCCTCTGAATGTCACGTGGTCGATCTGCGTGAAGAATTTATCCGCGATTACGTTTATCCGGTGCTGCAGACCGGCGCCCTGTACGAAGGCAGCTACCTGCTGGGCACCTCAATGGCGCGGCCGATCATCGCCAAGGCGCAGGTCGAGTTGGCGTTGAAAGTGGGCGCGGACGCGCTGTGCCACGGCGCAACCGGCAAAGGCAACGATCAGGTGCGTTTCGAAACCACTTACACCGCGCTGGCGCCGCAGCTGAAAGTGGTAGCGCCGTGGCGCGAGTGGAACCTGCGTTCCCGTGAAGCGCTGCTGGATTACCTGAAAGAGCGCAATATCCCGACCACCGCATCGCTGGAGAAAATCTACAGCCGCGATGAGAACGCCTGGCACATCTCCACCGAAGGCGGCGTGCTGGAAAGCCCGTGGAACGCGCCAAATAAGGATTGCTGGGTATGGACCGTCGATCCGCAGGAAGCGCCGGACCAGCCTGAGCAGGTGACCGTTACCGTCGAGAAAGGCCGCGTCGTGGCGGTTAACGGTAAAGCGCTGTCGCCGTACCAGTGCCTGGAAACCCTGAACGCGCTGGGCGCCAAGCACGGCGTCGGCCGTATCGACATCGTGGAAAACCGTCTGGTGGGCATCAAATCCCGCGGCTGCTATGAGACCCCGGGGGGCACCATCATGGTGGCGGCGCTGCGCGCCATCGAGCAGCTGGTGCTGGATCGCGACAGCTTCAAATGGCGCGAGCAGCTGGGCCTGGAGATGTCCTATGTGGTGTACGACGGCCGTTGGTTCGCGCCGCTGCGCCGCTCGCTGCAGGCCTCTGCCGAAGCATTGGCTGAAGAGGTGAACGGTGAAGTGGTGCTGCAGCTGTACAAAGGCCAGGTGACGGCGACCCAGAAAAAATCCGCCAACAGCCTGTACTCCGAAGAGTTCGCCACCTTCGGTGAAGACGAAGTTTACGATCACAGCCACGCGGGCGGCTTTATCCGCCTGTTCTCTCTGTCTTCACGCATCCGCGCGTTGAACGAGAAAAAGAATAAATAACCGATTGGCGTGACTCTGCAAGGGCGCAGCATGCTGCGCCCTTTCGCATAAAAATTCAGGAGTAAAGGTATGGCACTTTGGGGCGGAAGGTTCACTCAGGCGGCGGATCAGCGGTTCAAGCAACTCAACGATTCGCTGCGGTTCGATTATCGCCTGGCGGAGCAGGATATCGTGGGCTCGGTGGCCTGGTCGAAGGCGCTGGTGACCGTTAACGTGTTGACGGCAACGGAGCAACAGCAGCTGGAGCAGGCGCTGAATGCCTTGCTGACGGAAGTCCAGGCCGATCCTTTGGCGATCGTCCAAAGCGATGCCGAAGACATCCACAGCTGGGTGGAGCAGAAGCTGATCGAGAAGGTCGGCGATTTGGGCAAGAAGCTGCACACCGGCCGCAGCCGCAACGATCAGGTCGCGACCGATCTGAAGCTGTGGTGCAAACAGCAGATAGGCGATCTGCATCAGGCGATCGTCCAGCTGCAGCAGGCGCTGGTGGAGACCGCCGAAGCTAACCAGGATGCGGTGATGCCGGGGTATACCCACCTGCAACGCGCGCAGCCGGTGACTTTCGCGCACTGGTGCCTGGCCTATGTCGAGATGCTGGCGCGCGATGAGAGCCGCCTGCAGGACACCCTGAAACGGCTGGACGTCAGCCCGCTGGGCAGCGGCGCGCTGGCTGGCACCGCGTATCCTATCGATCGCGAGCAACTGGCCGGCTGGCTGGGCTTCGCCTCGGCGACCCGCAACAGCCTGGACAGCGTATCCGATCGCGATCACGTGTTGGAACTGCTGTCCAACGCCGCCATCAGCATGGTGCATCTGTCGCGCTTCGCCGAAGATCTGATCTTCTTCAACAGCGGCGAGGCGGCGTTTGTCGAGCTGTCCGACCGCGTGACCTCCGGCTCTTCGTTGATGCCGCAGAAGAAAAACCCGGACGCGCTGGAGCTGATCCGCGGCAAGTGCGGCCGCGTACAGGGCGCGCTGACCGGCATGATGATGACGCTGAAAGGCCTGCCGCTGGCGTACAACAAAGACATGCAGGAAGACAAAGAAGGGTTGTTCGACGCGCTCGACACCTGGATGGACTGCCTGCAGATGGCGGCGCTGGTGCTGGACGGCATTCAGGTGAAGCGCCCGCGCTGCCGGGAAGCGGCGGAGCAGGGCTATGCCAACGCCACCGAGCTGGCGGATTACCTGGTCGCCAAGGGCGTGCCGTTCCGCGAAGCGCACCATATCGTCGGTGAGGCAGTGGTAGAAGCGATTCGCCAGGGCAAACCGCTGGAAGCGCTGCCGCTGGCGGATTTGCAGCAGTTCAGCGCGACGATCGCTGACGATGTCTACCCGATCCTGGCGTTGCAATCCTGCCTGGACAAACGTGCGGCCAAAGGCGGCGTCGCGCCGCAACAGGTGGTCGCGGCAATCGCCGCAGCGAAACAGCGTTTGGCTTGACGACGACAAGGGCGGCCTGGCGCCGCCCTTGAACCTCTACCCCGCCAGGCGGGCGCACAGATAACGGTTCAGGCTCACGCCTTCTTCCATCGCGCCGATCGCCAGCCGGCGATGCTGTTCCGGCGTCATGCGCAACACCAGTTTTCCGCTGAAGTTCTTTTCCGCCAGCGCCTGCGGCGGCGTTTCGCCTTGCGCCAGCATATCGGCGATCGTTTCGCTCACCACTTTTTCGATGCCCTCCAGTGCGCCGGTACGCGTGGCGGCCAGCCAGGACAGCGAGGGGAATTCGGCGCACAGCCCGACATATTCACGATCTTCCGCTGACCAGGTGATGCGATAGGTATAGTGTTCATGCTTTTCCATGCTCTTCCTCCATTCTGGCTCTGTCCTCCATTTTAGTGTCATTATTGATATCACTTCAATGCC
The DNA here is from genome assembly GCF_037150675.1 of Serratia sp. KG1D. Taxonomy (NCBI): domain Bacteria; kingdom Pseudomonadati; phylum Pseudomonadota; class Gammaproteobacteria; order Enterobacterales; family Yersiniaceae; genus Serratia; species Serratia sp. KG1D. Next base: position 10,380 of record NZ_JBAGIH010000007.1, on the reverse strand, counting down.
AAAGCATAAAAATGCGTGCAGGAGGGCCGTGAGGCAAGAGCAGGGAGGAAAATCTGGAAAGCGCTGCGCAAAAAAAACGGGCCTGTAGGCCCGGTGGGTATGAATGGAGAATGAGGGGTTATTCGCCCGGGCAGCGCTGGCAGCGCTCGATTTCGGCCGCGCCGAGTTTGAGCTTCGCCTGCAGGTCGCGCAGCGCGGTGCGCAAGCCTTCTTCGATCACTGGATGATAGAACGGCATGTCCAGCATCTGATCGACGGTCATCTGCTGCTGGTGCGCCCAGGCCAACAGGTGCGCAATGTGTTCGGCGTCCGGGCCGATCATTTCCGCACCGAGGAAACGGCCGGTGCCCTGTTCGCCGTAAACGTGCAGAACGCCCTTGTTGCGCAGCATCACCCGAGAGCGGCCCTGATTCTCAAACGAGACCTTGCCCACTTCAAAACAGCCGCAGGCGCTGAACTTCTCGCTCAGCTCGCGGAAGGTCGAGCCGACCATGGCGATCTGCGGATCGGAGAACACCACCGAAATCGCGCTGCGGCGCAGACCCGGATTGATCTCCGGGAAGCTGCCGGCGTTGGCGCCGGCGATGCGCGCCTGATCGCTGGCCTCATGCAGCAGCGGCAGCTGGTTGCTGGCGTCGCCGGCGATGAAGATATGCGGCACGCTGGTTTGCATCGTCAGGCGGTCGGCCAGCGGCACGCCTCGAGCGTCGAGCTGCAAACCGGTGTTTTCGAGGCCTAACCGATCGACGTTGGGGCGGCGGCCAGTGGCGGCCAACACGTAGTCCACCAGGATCTCCTGCGGTTGGCCCTGCAGATCCCGATAGCGGATAAACACCTTGTCGCCTTCGCGCTGCATCATCTCCACTTTCACGTCGGCGTCGAGATAGAACTCTTCCCCCAACGTTTTCGCGGCGTAATCGCGCACGGCGCTGTCGGTGAGCGGCCCGACGGCGCCGCCGATGCCGAAGACCCGGGTGTCGACCCCGAGGCGGTGCAGCGCTTGCCCCAGTTCCAGCCCGATGACGCCGGGGCCGAACACCGCTACGGACTGCGGCAAATCATCCCAGTTGAAGAGATCGTCGTTGACGATCAGGCGATCGCCCAGTTCGTTCCACGGCGCCGGCCAGCTGGGGCGGGAGCCGGTGGCGATTACGATGCGCTGCGCCACAATGCGCGTATGCTCATCGACCTGCAGCGTGTTGTCGTCGATAAAGCGGGCATAGCCCTGAATTTTGTCGCCGGCCGGGATCTCGTCCACGCCTTCCAGCACGAAGCCGACGAAACGATCGCGTTCGCGTTTGACGCGAGCCATCACCTCGCGCCCGTCAATGCGCGTTTTGCCGCTTGGGTGTACGCCAAAGCCCGGCGCACGTTCGATTTGATGCACCGCTTCGGCGGCGGCGATCAATAATTTGGATGGCATGCAGCCAACGCGCGCACAGGTGGTGCCATAAGGCCCGCCTTCGATCATCACCACGCTGGGGGTAGACAGTTTGGCCGCTCGGTAGGCGCCGAGCCCTGCGGTGCCGCCGCCGATGACCGCGACATCAACGTTCAACAGTTTCATATCCGCTCCTGAAAGGTAAAAAAAAGGCGGGCCGTAGCCCGCCAAAGTTCACGTTGGCTTTGTTATTACTTATTAAGCTGACAGGAAGGTTTCCAGATCGTCGCTGCCGCCGATGTGACGGCCGCCGATGAATACCTGCGGCACCGTGGCGCGGCCGCTGACGGCGCGCAGGCTGACGGTGGTGGCGTCTTTGCCCAGCACGATCTCTTCATACTGAATGCCGCGCTCTTGCAGCATCTGCTTGGCTTTGGCGCAGAATGGGCAGCCCGGTTTGGTGAACAGGGAGACCGATTCCTGCACTTTGAATTCCGGCGCCAGGTATTTCAGCATGGTGTCGGCGTCGGACACTTCAAACGGGTCGCCCGGCTTGTTTGGTTCGACAAACATTTTCTCGACCACGCCGTCGCGCACCAGCATCGAGTAGCGCCATGAGCGAGGGCCAAAGCCCAGATCCGCTTTCTCAACCAGCATGTTCATGCCTTTGGTGAATTCACCGTTGCCGTCCGGCACGAAAGTGATGTTTTCCGCATGCTGATCGGCTTTCCAGGCGTTCATGACGAAGGTGTCGTTCACCGAGACGCAAAGAATGCTATCGACGCCGTGCTGCTTGAATACGCTGGACAGCTCGTTGTAACGCGGCAGATGGCTTGAAGAGCAGGTCGGCGTAAACGCGCCCGGCAGCGAGAACACGATAACGGTTTTGTTTTTGAACAGGTCATCAGTGGTCACATCAATCCATTGGTCGCCCTGACGGGTGTGGAAAGTAACCTGAGGAACTTTCTTGCCTTCTTGACTGGTAAACATTGATTAACCCCTTAATTAGGAAAAGTAATTTTTAGCATTTAGCGCGATATCGCTTCGTTGGGACACATTATTGTCGCTGGGGCTTGATAGATCTAATCGCTCATTGCTATCTTATCTATCGCCATGAGCTATCATGGAATGGAGGGAAACAATGAATATTCGTGATTTAGAGTATCTGGTCGCCTTGGCCGAGCACCGGCACTTCCGCCGCGCGGCCGATTCATGCCATGTGAGCCAGCCCACGCTGAGCGGGCAGATCCGCAAGCTGGAAGACGAGTTGGGCGTCATGCTGCTCGAGCGCACCAGCCGCAAGGTGCTGTTCACCCAGGCCGGTCTGTTGCTGGTGGAGCAGGCGCGTACCGTGCTGCGCGAAGTGAAAGTGTTGAAGGAGATGGCCAGCCAGCAGGGCGAAGCCATGTCCGGGCCGCTGCACATCGGCCTGATCCCGACCGTGGGGCCTTATCTGCTGCCGCAGATCATACCGACACTGCACAAAACCTTCCCGAAACTGGAAATGTACCTGCACGAAGCGCAAACCCACCAACTGCTGGCGCAACTCGACAGCGGCAAACTGGACTGCGCCATTCTGGCGTTGGTGAAGGAAACCGAGGCGTTTATCGAAGTGCCTCTGTTCGATGAACCGATGAAGCTGGCGGTGTACTCCGATCACCCGTGGGCGCAGCGCGAGCGCGTGGCGATGCCGGATTTAGCGGGAGAGAAGCTGCTGATGTTGGAAGATGGCCACTGCCTGCGCGATCAGGCGATGGGCTTCTGCTTCCAGGCGGGCGCGGACGAAGATACTCACTTCCGCGCCACCAGTCTGGAAACGTTGCGCAATATGGTCGCTGCCGGCAGCGGCATTACCCTGCTGCCGTCACTGGCGGTGCCGCCGCAGCGCGAACGCGACGGCGTGTGCTATCTGGATTGCTACAAGCCGGAGCCGAAGCGCACCATCGCGTTGGTGTATCGCCCCGGTTCCCCACTGCGCAGCCGTTATGAGCAGTTGGCCGAAGCGATCCGCGAGCACATGCAGGGCTACATCGACAGCGCGTTAAAACAGGCGGTTTAAGCCGTTAAGCGCCGCCACCCGGTAGGCTTCGGCCATGGTCGGATAGTTGAAGGTCGTATTAACGAAATACTCGATGGTATTGCCTTCACCTTTCTGTTCCATGATCGCCTGGCCGATGTGGATGATCTCCGCCGCACGCTCGCCGAAGCAGTGGATCCCGAGGATCTGCAGGGTGTCGCGATGGAACAGGATCTTCAGGCTGCCGACGTTCATCCCGGCTATCTGCGCGCGCGCCAGATGCTTGAACTGGGCGCGGCCCACTTCATACGGCACCTTCATCGCGGTCAGTTCCTGCTCGGTTTTGCCGACGGAGCTGATTTCCGGAATGGTGTAGATGCCGGTCGGGATATCTTCGATTAAGTGACCGCTGGCTTCGCCGGAGGCGATCGCTTGCGCGGCGATGCGGCCCTGATCGTAGGCGGCGGAAGCCAGGCTCGGATAGCCGATCACGTCACCGACCGCATAGATGTGCGACAGCGCGGTCTGATACATGCTGTTCACTTTCAGCAGCCCGCGGCTGTCCGACTCCAGACCGACGTTCTCCAACCCCAACGAATCGGTGTTGCCGGTACGGCCGTTAGCGTACAGCAGGCAGTCCGCTTTCACCTTCTTGCCGGACTTCAGGTGCACGATCACGCCGTCTTCGGTGCCTTCGATCTTCTCGAATTCTTCGTTGTGGCGGATCACCACGCCGTTGTTCCAGAAGTGGTAAGAGAGCGAATCCGACATCTCTTGATCGAGGAACGCCAGCAGCCGATCGCGGGTGTTGATCAGATCCACCTTGACGTTCAGGCCGCGGAAGATAGACGCATATTCGCAGCCGATCACCCCGGCGCCGTAAATGATCACGTGGCGCGGCTCATGGCTCAGCTCGAGAATGGAGTCGCTGTCGTAGATGCGCGGGTGATTGAAATCGACGCTGGCCGGATGGTAAGGGCGCGAGCCGCAGGCGATCACGATGTGGTCGGCGCGGATGGTGTCCTGGGTGCCGTCCATGTAGCTGACGCTGACGGTGTTGGCGTCGATGAAGCGCGCGTCGCCGGCGAACAGCTTGCACTGGTTCCGCTCATAGAACCCTTGGCGCATGCGGGTCTGCTGGCTGATGACGTTATCGGCGTGGCGTAAAATGTCAGGGAAGGTCGCGCTAAGCGTGCGCGAATTGTTGTAAAGCGGGTTCTGGTTGAATTCGATAATGCGGCTGACGGCGTGGCGGAGGGCTTTGGAAGGGATGGTGCCCCAATGGGTACATCCGCCGCCTACGTTGTTGTACCGTTCGATAACGGCCACACGGGCGCCCTGTTTCACCAGCCCCATGGCGGCACCTTCACCACCAGGGCCCGAGCCAATCACTATGGCATCAAATTGATAGTGCTGTTGCATGTAGGAGAGACCTGTTTTTTTATACAAGATTACAACGGTATCTTAACATCATAGCGCTGCTCACCCAATCACCATTAGGCTTTTTGAGTCAAAGCACAATCGGCTCAGGGCGGAAGTGTGATAGAGCGCGTTAGTATAAATGCTGTTGCAATAAAATTTGCTATATTGCCGAGTCTAGGGCGTTAGACTGAGAGAATGGAACCTATCCGGATATGCATATGGGCGTCAGAGCACAACAAAAAGAACGGACTCGTCGTTCCCTGATCGAAGCCGCATTCAGCCAGCTGAGCGCCGAACGCAGCTTCGCCAGCCTGAGCCTGCGGGAAGTTTCACGCGAGGCGGGCATCGCGCCCACGTCGTTTTACCGCCATTTCCGCGACGTGGATGAGCTGGGGCTGACCATGGTGGATGAAAGCGGCCTGATGCTGCGTCAGTTGATGCGCCAGGCGCGCCAACGCATCGCCAAGGGCGGCAGCGTGATCCGCACCTCGGTGTCCACCTTTATGGAATTTATCGGCAACAACCCGAACGCCTTCCGCCTGCTGCTGCGCGAGCGCTCCGGCACGTCGGCGGCATTTCGTGCGGCGGTGGCGCGCGAGATCCAGCATTTCATCGCCGAACTGGCGGACTACCTCGAGTTGGAAAACCACATGCCGCGCAGCTTTACCGAAGCGCAGGCGGAAGCGATGGTCACCATCGTGTTCAGCGCCGGCGCGGAAGCGCTGGATATCGACGTCGAGCAGCGGCAGCAGCTGGAAGAACGGCTGGTGCTGCAGCTGCGGATGATCTCCAAAGGGGCGTATTACTGGTATCGTCGCGAACAAGAAAAAGCTTCTGTGTCCCACGTATAAAAAAGGTAAAAAATGATGGAAAAACCAGGCCGTGAAAATGGCACCTTACTGCTGGCGTTGATTGCCGGCCTTTCGATCAACGGTTCCTTTGCCGCGCTGTTCAGCTCGGTGGTGCCGTTTTCGATCTTCCCGCTGATTGCGTTGGTGCTGGCGGTGTACTGTCTGCATCAGCGTTACCTGAACCGCGCCATGCCGGACGGCATGCCGAAGCTGGCGGCGGCCTGCTTCCTGCTGGGGCTGTTGATGTACAGCGCCATCGTGCGCGCCGAATACCCGCAGATCGGCTCCAACTTCCTGCCGTCGGTGATCTGTGTGGCGCTGGTGCTGTGGATTGGGGTCAAGCTGAAGGCGCGTAAGGCGCTGGATGCGCCGACTCAAGAGCCGTAATGAAACGGGGCGCCATCATGGCGCCCCTGTCGTATCAGCGGTGTTTTTCCAGCAACACGCCGCATTCCATGTGATGGGTATACGGGAACTGGTCGAACAGCGCCAGGCGGCTGACCCGGTGCGTGGCCTGCAGCGTTTCCAGGTTGGCGCACAGCGTTTCCGGATTGCATGAAATATACAGAATGCGCGGGTAAGCCTGCACCATCTTCACCGTTTCCGCGTCCAGCCCGCTGCGCGGCGGATCGACGAAAATCGTCTCGCAGTTGTAGCCGCTCAGATCGATGCCTTTCAACCGGTTGAATTCGCGTACTCCGTTCATCGCCTGAGTGAAGTCTTCTGCCGCCATGCGGATGATCTGCACGTTGTCGATATGGTTGGCGGCGATGTTGTACTGCGCCGCCGCCACCGACGGCTTGGCGATCTCGGTCGCCAGCACGCGCTCGAAATTGCGCGCCAACGCCAGCGAGAAGTTGCCGTTGCCGCAGTACAGCTCCAGCAAATCGCCTTTGGAACCGGCGGTGACCGCCAGCGCCCATTCCAGCATCTGCACGTTCATGGCCGCGTTGGGTTGAGTAAAGCTGTTTTCCACCTGTCGGTAGATCATATCGCGGCCGGCGACCGTCAGCACTTCGTCAACATAATCCTGGTCGAGCATGATCTTGGTCTTCGACGCTCGGCCGATCAGCTGCAGGTCGAAACCCTGCGCGCGCAGCTCGTCGCGCAGTTGCTCGGCGCGCTGCTGCCAAGCGTCATCCAGCTTGCGGTGGTACAGCAGCGAGGCGATGATTTTACCGCTTTGCGTCGACAGATAATCGATCTGGAACAGCTTGTGACGCAGGATCGGCTCCGGTTTCAGCGCGGCGATCAGGGCGCTCATCAGGCGGTTGATCAGTTCGCTGGCGGCCGGGAATTGATCGACGCGAATACGCTGCTTGGTCTGCTGATCGAACATGATGTGATACATGTCGTCCGCATCGTGCCAGATGCGGAACTCGGCGCGCATGCGGTAGTGGTCGACTGGCGAGCGGAACACTTCCGGCTCGGGCGCCGCGAACGGTGACATCAACGTCTTCAGGCGGGCGACTTTCTCCGCCAGTTGGTCATCGTAACGTTCAATAGGCAAATTCTCGGGCGTCATGTGTGTCTTCTCGTCAGGCAAATTTGATCAGCGGGGATTGTAGGGAATCAGCCCGTGAAGTCCAGTTTTGTCGCGTTTATTATTTGTAACATTAGTAGCAGTCTAGACATCTATTTGCATTGATCGTAGCATTGCCGTCCGGCCTCAAGCAGCGAGTGAAAAGGGAATCCGGTGTGAATCCGGAGCTGACGCGCAGCGGTAAGGGGAAGTCACGGCGATAGCGTTTTGACGCAGACACTGTCCACTGCAGGATGGGAAGTCATCGCCCGTTGCCGGTCGCGCCCCGCGGCCCGCAAATCCCAAGCCCGAAGACCTGCCGGTGTTACGTCGCAATATCCGTGGCCGTCGCGAACTACCGGCCATGATCCTGCGGCATCCGCCAATTAAGTTTGGATGCTTTTCTCATGACAATTACAAAAAATACGCTGCTGGCGGTGGTCTCCTCCGTCACGGCTTTTTCTGGATGGGCGCAAGACAACACTACAGCCACGAATGGCGATAACCTGGTGGTGACCGCCAACCGTTTCCCGCAGCCGGTTTCTTCCGTGTTGGCGCCGACCTCCGTCGTCACCCGTAACGATATCGATCGCTGGCAGGCCAAGAGCCTGACCGACGTGATGCGCCGTTTGCCAGGCGTGGACATTGCGCAGAATGGCGGCCTGGGGCAGCAAAGTTCGTTGTTTATTCGCGGCACCAATTCCAGCCATGTGCTGGTGTTAATTGACGGTATTCGCCTTAATCAGGCGGGCGTCAGCGGCTCTTCCGATCTCAGCCAAATCCCGATCTCGCTGGTGCAGAAAGTCGAATACATTCGCGGCCCGCGTTCGGCGGTATACGGTTCCGACGCCATCGGCGGCGTAGTCAACATTATTACCACCCGCGAAAAGAACGGCACGACGCTGGCTGCCGGCGTCGGCTCCAACGGCTATCAATCCTACGATGCGTCGACGCAACAGCCGCTGGGCGACAGCACCGTGGCGACGGTGGCGGGGAACTATACCTATACCAAAGGGTATAATGTTATAGCGAACTTGCCGGACAGCTTCGGCAATCCTGCACAGCCTGACCGCGACGGCTTTATGAGCAAATCTCTGTATGGCGGCATTGAGCACAAGTTCAATGAGGCGTTCAGCGGCTTTGTTCGTGGTTATGGTTATGACAATCGCACGGCCTATGACGGTAATTACAGTTATTCGGATCCGGCGCATTTAGATGCGTTGCCTGACACTCGCCAACTCTATAGCCAAAGTTGGGATAGCGGTCTGCGCTATCAGGACGGCATCTATGCTACGCAGTTGATCGCGAGCTATAGCCATACCAAAGACTATAACTACGATCCCAAATACGGCCCTTATTCTGCGTCTGCAACCCTGGATGACTCCACGCAATACAATGTGCAGTGGGGCAATACGTTCCAGGTTGCTCAAGGCCATATCAGTACGGGTGTCGATTGGCAGAATCAGAAAATCGAACCGGGTACGGCTTACATCACTGAGAGCAAGAGCCAACGTAATACCGGGCTTTATCTGACGGCGCAGCAACAAGTGGATGCCTTTACTTTGGAAGGTGCGGTGCGCGGTGATGATAACTCGCAGTTTGGTTGGCATGGCACTTGGCAAACCAGCGTGGCTTGGGAATTTGTTGAGGGCTATCGCGCCATCGCGTCTTATGGTACTGCGTTTAAAGCGCCAAATTTGGGGCAGCAGTACGGCAGCTTTGGCGGCAACCCGGATTTGAAACCGGAAGAAAGCAAACAGTGGGAAGGGGGCTTTGAGGGGCTGACCGGCCCGGTCACTTGGCGCGTTACCGGTTATCGCAATGATATAGATAATCTGATCAGCTATGCATCAAGCGGTTCAGGTTCAGCCTATTACAATGTTAATCAGGCAAGGATTAAAGGTGTTGAAGCGACGGCGTCTTTTGATACCGGCCCGCTGACGCATCAGATTGGTTACGATTATGTCGACCCGCGCAACGCCAAGACCAACGAAGTGCTGTTGCGCCGCGCCAAACAGCAGGTGAAATATGAGCTGGACTGGCAGCTGTATGACTTTGATTGGGCGGTAACCTACCAGTATCTGGGAGAGCGCTACGACGGTGATTACAGCGGCTACACTACGCGTACGGTTAAACTTGGCGGCGTGAGCCTGTGGGATCTCGCAGTTTCGTATCCGGTCACATCTCATCTGACAGTTCGTGGTAGAATTGCCAACCTGTTTGATAAAGATTATGAGACGGCCTATGGCTACGCTACTCCAGGAAGAGAATACTACCTCACTGGAAGCTATACCTTCTAACAGCACCGCCACACCTCGCCCGACGGTGCTGGTTTTTGATTCCGGCGTCGGCGGGCTGTCGGTGTATCAGGAGATTCGGCAGTTGCTGCCGGATCTCCACTATATATACGCGTTCGACAACGTGGCGTTCCCCTACGGCGAGAAGTCCGAAGAGTTTATCGTTGAGCGCGTGCTGGAGATTGTCGGCGCGGTGCAGCAGCGTCATCCTCTGGCGATTGTCGTCATCGCCTGCAACACCGCCAGCACGGTCTCCTTGCCGGCCTTGCGCGAGCGTTTCAGTTTCCCGGTCGTGGGCGTGGTGCCCGCCATCAAACCTGCGGCCCGTCTTACCGTCAACGGCATTGTCGGCCTGTTGGCGACCCGCGGCACCGTACAGCGCAGCTACACCCATGAGCTGATTTCCCGGTTCGCCACCGATTGCAAGATTGAGCTGCTGGGCTCTTCTGAACTGGTGGAGCTGGCGGAAGCCAAGCTGCACGGCGAAGCCGTGCCGCTGCCGGTGCTGAAGAAGATCCTGCATCCTTGGCTGAGCATGCGCGAGCCGCCGGATACGGTCGTGCTGGGCTGCACCCATTTTCCTCTGTTAGCTGAAGAGCTGATGCAGGTGTTGCCCGAAGGCACCCGATTGGTGGATTCCGGCGCGGCGATTGCCCGCCGCACCGCCTGGCTCATCTCTACGCAGGAAAGCCTGGTCTCGAGCCAGGAAGAGAATCTGGCGTATTGCATGGCGTTAAATGAAGATACTGACGCTTTATTGCCCGTTTTGCAGGGCTATGGCTTTAAATCGTTGAAAAAACTGCCGCTTTAACGGTGTTTTGGTCAAACATTCAACGGTCGGAAAAAATATTGAAAATAGGGGTTGCGGCTCGCCGAGAACTCCCTATAAT
>NZ_JBAGIH010000006.1:0-213833 GCF_037150675.1 Serratia sp. KG1D | reverse complement strand
TCAGGACAACAGCGTCAACGCCGGTTTCACCTGGCGCTTCTAAGCCAAGCGGTCATTACAGGGTCAACGGAGCCGGCATGCCGGCTCCGTTTTTATTTGCGGCTGCGGGGTGAGTCCGTATGATGGCGCGGCGCCAGGGCAATAAAAAACCGGGACCCTGACGGATCCCGGCTTAAAAGTGGGTAAAACAGATTAGCGCTAAAGGCTCAAGCCCCGTTTTGCTTATGCAGTCCAAGCGATGTGAGCATCGTCTCAGTAGCGGCAACGGAACAAATTTTCCCTGGTGTTACTATGGTTATTATTAAAAATCGTGCTGGTGTTATTTTTTATAGTGTATTGCTGTATGTCTCTTTTGATACCATGTTTGACGATACAACATGGTATGTCAAGCAACGTTTTTAACGCATAATTGCATGGGATGCTAGTTTTAGGTGTGGCTTTTTCAGCAGAAATAATCAAAACGACTGATAAATCAGTAAAAAAAATCGAAGGAACAAATGGATAACAATCATCAAAAATTCGATTCACAGTCGATTGCCAATCGGGTCAGGGAGCTGTTTTTACATTACGGGATTGGAAAACGTCAGCATGCCCGCGAACTCAGCCGCATCTTGGATCTGAGTTTTTCACATGCGCACCGCAAATTGAAAGGGCAAAGCCCCTGGACGCTGGAACAGATCAACAGCGTCGCGGCCGCGTTGGGAGAAACGCCGGCGGCGATCGCCGATTTGAGCGCCGAACACGAGACGACCGAGCCAAACATGGCGCGTGATGCCATCTTTTTCGTGGCGGGGGTGGCGATCCCTTGCGTCGGGCACATTGGCGACGAACTTTCTGCCGGGCGGCCGGCGGAGTTTGTGGCGCTGCGTGTGGAGGGGCAATGGCATATCTATCGCGCCGAAGAGGCGCCGGCAGGTCTGCGTTACGGCGTCGAACTGATAGAAATCCGGCCCGGCTACGGCGATGACGAGCGGTTGAGCATCGCGGTATTGGACGATTCGCATCAGGCGGCCGATGAGCTGGCCAAGTACCTCGGCGGCTGCGGTTTCAACGCAGTGGCGTTTTACGATGTCGACAGCTTCTGCCAGGCGTTGCAGCAAAGCCTGTTCGACGGTTACGTGGTGGACTGGCTGATCGGTGAGGAAACGGCGGATCGCTGTATCGCCACCATCCGCGCCTCCGACAACCCGGACGCGCCGGTACTGGTGCTGACCGGCGAACTGGGCACCGACCGACGCGAGTCGGAGATCGCTCAGGCGATGCGCGAGTACGATGTGCTCGGTCCTTATGAAAAACCGGTGCGGCTCCATGTGATCGAAGCCGCACTGCAACGCTGTTTTAATCTTTAGCGGGGAACACCTCGGCCAGTGCGCTCGACAGCGCATCCAGCCGAACCGGTTTCATCAGGTAGTTATCGAACAGGGCGCGCTGATCCGCCGTCAGCTGCTCCGGCGTATAGGCGCTGATGCCGATGATTGGCACATGGCGGTTGGGGCCGCGACGATTGCGCAGCTGCCTGGCCAGGGCGGCGCCGTCGATGCCCGGCATCTGCAGATCCAGCAACAGCGCGTCGTAAGGGCGTCTGAGCAGCTTCTGCAACGCGCGCTCCGGCGAGTCGCACAGTTCGTGCTGGTAACCCAGCTTATCCAGCAACGCCGCAAAGGCGTCACCCACCTACTTGTTGTCATCCACCACCAGCACCTGCTGCGGTTTCTGCTGCAGAGAGGTATTGGCGGTGGCGGGCTCGTCGGCGCGTTCTTCTTCACTGATCTGCACCGGAATGCTGACGATAAAGGTGCTGCCCTTCTTGATTTCGCTGTACACCGTGATGGTACCGTCGAGCAGCGTCACCAGGCCGTGTACGATCGCCAACCCCATCCCCACGCCGGCATATTGCTTGGTATGCGACTGATCCAACTGGGTAAAGGGTTTGAAGATCTGATCGAGCTGGTCTTTTTCGATACCGATGCCGGTGTCGGTCACTTCGATAATCAGCGAACTGCCGCCGGGTTGACGGCGCAGGCAGCTGTGCAGCGTAATGCTGCCGCTTTCGGTGTATTTGTAGGCGTTGGTCAGCAGGTTAACGATAATCTGCCGGATGCGCAGCGGATCGGAGTGCACCAACAGGTGGCTGCACTCCACTTCGCAGCTCAGTTTGACCTGCTCTTTGCGGGTCAGGGTGGCGATTTCATTAGCGGTTTCCGCGATCAGCTTCTGCGCGTCGAACGGCACGATGCGCAATTCCATCATGCCGCTGTCGAGGTGCGCGTAGTCGGTCAGATCCTTCATCTGGCTTTCGATTTGCTGCGCGGCGGTCTCCAGCCGCTGGAAAGTGTCCGCATGCTCCGCCGACACCCGGGTGTTCACCAGCACGTCGATGGCCGACATCACGCTCTGCAATGAGGTGCGCAGCTCGTGGCCGATGGCGCCGAGGAAGGCGTTTTTGGTGCGTGTCGCTTTCTCCGCCTCAATGGCCTTGGCCTGCTGGCGAATGGTCAGCCGCTGCTGGCGGAACACGATCAGGGTGATGGCGATCAGCGCGATCACCGAGAACATGACGATCACCAGCCCATAGAAAATGATGTGCCGTTTCTCGATGTAGTCCTCATAGGCGGCGGTGCGCTGCTTCACCTCGGCGTGGTCGGTCAGGTTGGCCATTTCGATGGCGTAAGGCTTGATGGCCTTCATGGCCGCGAAAACCTGGCTGAAGTCGATTTTCGGGTTATCCAGTAGTTTATCGATGCGATCCATCTGCAGGCGCATCTGCTTGACCACTTCCGGGTAGCCCGGCTCGGCGTACAGCGGTTGCGTGGATTCGGAGACGGTTTCCAGCACGTAAAAGCGCGAATAGAGGATTTCGAACCGCAGCCGCAGGTTGTCGCTGTCCACCTGCGCGGCATGGCTTTGCTGCTCGACGAACGTGTCGAATTCCGCCAGCTTGATGGAGAACTTGGCGATCGACCAGGAGTAGTTCTCCTGCGTGCCGGCGATGGCATACAGCCCTTTCTTCGACAGGGTGGCGCTGTAGTAATAGAGCGTGACGGTCGAAGCCACTAAAAACAGCGCGGCAAAGATGGCCGGGATCGCCAGCCTGCTGCCGTTCTTAAAGGTCGTCAGCTTCATTTGATCACGATCCTGTCGACTTGCCAGATAAAGCGTGAATTGTACAACGGCGAGTTCAGTTCAGGCCCGGCGGCGTCGCGCGGGTAAACCAGGAACAGCGGGCCGAAGTTTCTGAGCTTCAGCATTTCCCCGTCCATCCTGTAGGCCAGGATCATGTTGTACTTCTTGACGTCGGACAGCGGCACGTCGATGTAATAATCGTTCAGCGCGTAGAAAGTCAGCGTCTCGCCCTTGGCGCCGACGCGCTCCAGGATATCGGCCACCGAAATCCCTTCAAATTTTCTCTGCGGCGTCCAGGAGGTGGAGGTGGTGATGCTGCGCACCGGCATCGCCAACAGCTGCTTATCGGTGAACAGATAGCTTTTTTTGACCGGGTCGGTCACGTTGTCGATCTTGCCCGCCACTTCCAGGGTAAAGCTGAGCGCGCTGCTCTGGGCGATAATCAGGGCCACGCAGGCCATCGCAAGGGTTTTGCATAGTTTGAACAGCATCGGCGTTCTCCAGAGGCGCGGGGAGGTTTGTATCAGTCCCGCTAATTTATCAGGCAGAATAATGGCAGAAAAAGCAGGCGGGTGCGAAGGGAATAGTAAACCGCACAAAAAGAACAGTCCTGGGCCGGTCGGCCTGTACACGTAACCTTTCTCTTCCGTTTGTCAGCCGTTTCGATGCGCTTTCAACAGCTGCGCCAGCTGCGTCAGGCCTGCCGTTAGCTCGTCCGGCGAGGGGGAACCCAGGCACAGGCGAATGCCCGTCGCACGTTCGTCGCGGTCTACCATCACGGTGTCCGGCGGCGTCACCTTTACGTTGGCCAATGCGGCGGCGGCGGCCACAGACTCGGCGGTTTCGCGCGGCATCGGCAGCCAGACATGATAAGCGTCGGGATGCGATACGCATTCGTCGGCATCGAATATCGAGGTGGCCAGATGTACTCTTCGCTGAGCCTCATGGCGCAACGCTTGCGGTATCGTCTCGATCGCGCTGCTGGCCAGCCACTCCTCCACCACAGCGCAAGACAGTGGCGAAGGCGCGAAAGGAAGATCTTGCAAGGCTTCTTCCGCCGTAGTTTGCATGCCGGGCGGCAGAGTCAGCATGCCGATCCGCAATCCCGGGCCGAGCGTTTTCGACAGGCCATTGACATGGAACACCCGCTCGGGTGCCAGAGCCGCGAGCGCAGGCGCCGCTGAATGCCCCAGCGCATACACGCCATCCTCGATGATCCAGACATTCGCCCGCCGGCATATCTCGACGATAGCCTGCCTGCGCTCGGCGCTCATGGTGGCGGTTGTCGGATTATGCAGCGTCGGCGTCAGATAGACCGCGGTATGGCCGGAGGAGACTCGCTCGAGCGCGCTCGCCAGCGCCTGCGGCACTATGCCTTGCGCATCGATCTCCACGCCGATCAGGCGATGGCCTTTACGTCGGGCCAGCGCGATCGCGCCGGGGTAGGTGAGTCTCTCGGTCAGTATCGTGCCGCGTGGCCCGCAGGCCAGGTCAAACGCCAGCGAAATCGCCTGACGGGCATTGCTGGTCAGCGCCAGGTGCGACGGATCGATCGTGACGCCGGCGTTTTCCAGCCAGCGGGCCAACAAACGCCGGTGCTCCAGATGCCCGGTCGGAGGGGAATAGAAGTTCAGATGGTCCACATCCATTTTCCGCGCAATGCCGGCCAGCGTGCGCGCCAGCAAACGATCGGTAAGCATCGCCGGCGGCGCATTGGATGAAAGATCGATTTCGCGTTTTTCACGGGCGCGGCGGATCGCCACGAACATCCCGCGGCCTTTCACGCTGCGCACCAACCCACGCCGCTCCAGGATGGCATAGGCTTTGGTCACCGTGCCCAGACCGATCGCCAATTGCCAGGCGAGCGTACGGTGGGCCGGCAAACGATCGCCCCCTTGCAGCTTGCCCTCGATAATGTCGTCAGCCAACGCCAACACCAGCCGTTCGACGGTAGTGGCTTCCACATTGGCCAGGCGGGGCTGCCAGGGGGATTGAAGCCGCATATTCGCTCTCCGGAGAAAGAATATAGTGTCACGTGACACTATTTAAATAGGCGAAAAGTGTAACACATACTATGTTGGTGAGGAGTCCCGGCGTTTTCAACTACGGCTCGGCCGTAAGGCGGGTCAGCGGAGTTTTTCCATGATGGTCAGTCAGCTTGCGTTGGTTTACGGCGCCTATCTCCTCGCAACTGCCAGCCCCGGCCCCAGCAACATGGCGATCATGGGCGTGGCGATGCGTGACGGTCGCAGGCCCGCGTTGGTGCTGGCCGCTGGGGTGGTGACCGGATCGCTGTGCTGGGCGATGTTGGCCGCGACCGGCCTTTCCGCCGTGTTGGCCACGTATGCGCAGGCGCTGTGGACCATCAAGATCGTTGGCGGCGTGTATATGCTGTATCTGGCGCTGCGCGCCGGCCGATCCGCATTACGGGCGTCTCCCGTTACGACAGGCATAGCGGCAGGGGATAGCGCGCGATCTTATCAGAGGTTGTATCGGCAGGGCGTGCTGATGCATCTCGGCAATCCCAAGGCCATCATGTCCTGGATGGCGATCATGTCGCTGGGATTGCGGCAAGGCGCGCCTGAGCAGGTTTTACCGGCAATTATTGGCGGTTGCGCGCTGCTCGGCGTGACGATTTTCGGGGGGTATGCCCTGCTGTTCTCAACGTCGCCGATGATCGCGTTTTACACCCGGGTGAGGCGCTGGATTGAAGGAACGCTTGCGCTGCTGTTCGCTTTGGCGGGCCTGGAGCTGTTGATATCGCGGGGGTAATCATGCACGCCCGGCGTTAACCTGAGGAGAGAAGCGATGGTTTTTGGCATGCAGATGGTGGATGTCTTTGGCACCGGGCCACTCGCCGGCAATCCGTTGGCGGTGATTACGGGTGCCGGAGCGTTGTCTACGGAGGACATGCAGCGCTTGACGCGTTGGTTCAACCTGTCGGAAACGGCCTTTTTACTGCCGCCTATGCACTCACAGGCGGATTACCGGGTGCGAATATTCACGCTGGATCGTGAAATGCCGTTTGCCGGGCACCCGACGCTCGGCAGTTGTCATGCCTGGCTCACTGCGGGCGGTACGCCGCGTAATGACGCGGAGATCATCCAGGAGTGCGGGGCGGGCTTGGTGAGCATTCGCCGCGAGGGCGGACGGCTGTGTTTTGCCGCGCCGCCGTTGATTCGCTCCGGGGCGCCGTCAGAAGCGGCGTTGGCCGACGCGCTGCGGTTTTTGGGGATCGCGCCTGAGGAGGCGCTCGATGCCGCCTGGATCGATAACGGTCCGGGGTGGCTGGGGATCCGGCTGGCCAGCGCCGAGCGGGTGCTTTCCCTGACGCCGGCGAGAAGCTGGCCGCGCAGAGTGGACATTGGCGTCGTCGGCCCACATGCCGATGGTGACGCAGCCTTCGAGGTGCGCGCTTTTTTGAGCGATCACCTTGGCGCTATCGTCGAAGATCCGGTCACCGGCAGCCTCAATGCCTCGCTGGCTCAGTGGCTGTTTGCAAGCGGCGTGGTCAGCGGCGGCTATATCGCCGCTCAGGGCCGCTGCCGTGGGCGCAACGGGCGCGTGCATGTCACCCGCGACGAGAGCGGCCGGATTTGGGTGGGTGGCAATACGCGCACTCAGGTCGAAGGTCGGCTGCATGGGATTGGCACGGCGTAGAACGCGCCGCCGCACCCGCGTGCGGCTGAACGGAATATCGATTTTCATCCGATAAGGAGTGAACAGTATGTCTGCAACGGCCATCGATACCTTGAAAATGCTGGTGCGTTACAAAGCGTGGGCGAACGCCTTGACCTTTGACTGCGTGGCGGCCTTGCCGGAGGGCGAAGCGCTGCGGCCGCGCCCGACCCGTTTCGGCAATATGGTGCATACCTTGAATCACGTGTACGTGGTGGACGATATCTTCAGGCACCATCTGCAAGGCCGCAAGCATGGCTACCTCGCGCGCAACACCGAGCAAACGCCTGCGCTTGGCTCTCTGCGGTGTGCGGTGGAGGAAATGGACCGCTGGTATATCGAACAGGTGGACAACTGGTCGCCCGAGGCGCTGGCGCAGGTGGTGCATTTCGAGTTCGTCGGCGGGGGGGAAGGCCGCATGACGCGCCAGGAAATCGTGCTGCATGTCGTCAACCACGCGACCTATCATCGCGGTTTTGTCGGCGATATGCTCTATCAGGTGCCCTTTGCTGCACCGGCGAACGATTTGCCGGTGTTTCTTCGCGATCATTACCGCCGGGCGCCGTGAGGCGAGCGGGATAAATAAAAAAGCCAGACGCTTTCGCGCCTGGCCTGTTACGCGCCGGAACCCGGCGAAGTTGCGCCTCAGCGCATGGTGACGAACTCTTCCGCCGCAGTCGGGTGGATAGCCACGGTGTTGTCGAAGTCCTTCTTGGTGGCGCCCATCTTCACCGCCACCGCGAAGCCCTGCAGGATCTCGTCCATGCCGAAGCCGATGCCGTGCAGGCCGACGATTTTCTCTTCTTTACCCGCGCACACCAGCTTCATGCGGCACGGCTGGCGGTGCTGCGTCACGGCGCTGTACATGGCGGTGAAGGAGGACTTGTACACCTTCACGTTGTCCGCGCCGAACTTCTCGATGGCTTCCGGCTCGGTCAGGCCGACGGTGCCGATCGGCGGGTGGCTGAACACCACGGTGGCGATGTTGCTGTAGTCCAGATGCTCGTCCGGCTTGTTGTTGAACAGGCGCTCGGACAGGCGACGGCCGGCGGCGACGGCGACCGGGGTCAATTCTACCGCGCCGGTGTTGTCGCCCACCGCGTAGATGCCTTTGACGTTGGTGTTCTGGAACTTATCGACGTCGATGTAGCCTTTCTCATTGGTTTTCACCCCGGTCACGCCGAGGTTCAGGTTGTCGGTCGCCGGTTCGCGGCCGATGGCCCAAATCAGGCAGTCGACGGTGAATGCTTTGCCGTTTTCCAGCTGCAGCGTCAGGCTGCCGTCGGCGTTCTTGACGATCGCTTTCGGCACCGATTCGGTGTGCAGGCTCGGCCCTTCGGTGTTCATCACTTCCACCAGGGTTTCGACGATCATCGGATCGAAGGTGCGCAGCGGCGCGTGCTTGCGCACGAACAGGTGCGTTTCCGCGCCCAGCGCGTTCAGCACGCCGGCGATCTCCACGGCGATATAGCCGGCGCCCACCACGGCGACGCGTTTCGGCATGGCGTCCAGCTCAAAGAAGCCGTCGGAGTCGATACCGTATTCCGCGCCCGGAATAGCCGGATGGCTCGGGCGGCCGCCGGTGGCGATCAGGATGTGATCGGCGGTGATGGTCTCGCCGTTCACTTCCACGGTGTGCGCATCCACGAAGCGCGCGAAGCCTTTGATCACGTCGACCTTGTTCTTGCCCAGCACGTTATCGTAGGAGTTGTGGATGCGATCGATATAGGCGGTGCGGTTGGCGACCAGCTTTTTCCAGTCGAAGGCGTTGACGGTGGTGTCGAAGCCGTAGTCCGGGCCGTACTGATGGATGGCCTCGGCGATCTGCGCCGCGTGCCACATGACTTTTTTCGGTACACAACCCACGTTTACACAGGTGCCGCCCAGCTCTTTGGCTTCAATCAGCGCACACTTTTGGCCGTACATGGCTGCCCGGTTGATCGATGCGATACCGCCGCTGCCGCCGCCAATTGCTAGATAATCGTAATGTTTCGTCATCTGGGATTTCCATGAGTTGTGAATTTGAAGAGGGTAAGAGTTTAACGCCTGACCGGGGTTTGTCGCAAAGATTGCGTCGATGGCTGCGATAGGTGGACGCAGGGCGCGGCAAACCGCGCCCTGATGGGGTTTATTCCGGTACCACCCAGTTCACCAGATGGTGACCGATGCCCGACGGCACCAGCACCTTGTGCAGCCACGGCAGCACGTTCTTCATCTGCTGTTCCAGCTTCCACGGCGGGTTGATGACGATCATGCCGGAGGCGGTCATGCCGCGCTGATCGCTGTCGGGTTTCACCGCCAGCTCGATCTGCAGGATGCGGCGAATGCCGGTGGCTTCCAGATCGCGCAGCATGCGTTTGATCTGCTGGCGCATGACCACCGGGTACCACAGCGCGT
Source organism: Serratia sp. KG1D (assembly GCF_037150675.1). NCBI lineage: Bacteria > Pseudomonadati > Pseudomonadota > Gammaproteobacteria > Enterobacterales > Yersiniaceae > Serratia > Serratia sp. KG1D. Next base: position 204,635 of record NZ_JBAGIH010000006.1, on the reverse strand, counting down.
AGGTGCCGGTGGCGAAACGCTTGTAGCCTTCCTGAATGCCTTTGACCACGTCCTGGTAATCGGTCTTCATTTCATACGGCGGATCCATCAGGATCAGGCCGCGGCGCGACAGGGGCGGCAGCTGGGATTTCAGCTGCTGATAGCCGTCGGCGCGCTGCACTTTGGCGCGCTCGTCTTTCTGGAATTCGCTGCGCAGCAGCGGGTAGTCGCTCGGGTGCAGCTCGGTCAGGTGGATTTTGTCCTGCGGGCGCAGCAGCTGGCGGGCGATCAGCGGCGAGCCGGGATAATAGCGCAGCGTGCCGGAACGGTTGAAGTTGTGCACCACGCTCATGTAGGCCGCCAGCTCTTCCGGCAGATCGTCGCGTTGCCACAGCAAACCGATGCCTTCCAGGTATTCGCCGGTGCGCTCGGCGTGTTCGCCGCTGAGCTGATAACGGCCCGCGCCCGAGTGGGTATCCAGATACAGGAACGGCTTCTCTTTTTCCTTCAGCGACTCGATGATCAGGCTCTGAACGGTGTGCTTGAGCACGTCGGCGTGGTTGCCGGCGTGGAAACTGTGGCGATAACTTAACATGACGGGTGGCGGTTCCTTGTGCTCCGCAGGCGGAGCATTCAATGCAATAAGGCTTATAATCTGCACAGTATAAACTGTCTGGCCGGGAAAAACCGGACTCCGTTGCCGCAGACGTTAACAGAAAGGGACAGGACGATGAGCAAACAGGCGATTTTGGCGAATTACCCCGACGCGGCGCGCTGGGCATTCGGCGACGGCCCCGCGTTAGCCGAAGAACTGCTGGGATTGGTGCTGAGCGGGGATAAAACCGCCACCTGCAGTTCCTATGCGAGCTATCGTCGGGAACAAACCCCGCGGATCGGCGATTACAGCATCGTTCTCGATGGCCGCGGCGAACCGGCCTGCGTGATCAGAACCCTGGCGCTGCGCCTGGTGCGCTACGATCGGGTGACCGCCGAGATGGCGGCCAAAGAGGGTGAAGGCGACAAAAGCCTGGCGTTTTGGCGCCAGGGGCATCAAGAGTTCTTTACCCGCGAGGGCACTTTTGCGCCGGACATGTGGCTGGTGTTCGAAGAGTTCGAATGGGTTGAAACGCTGTGAATCACAAGGAGAAAGGATGAGCTGCATTTTTTGCGACATCGTGGCGGGCAAGGCGCCGTGCCATAAAATCTGGGAAGACGACGACCATCTGGCGTTCCTGTCCATCTTTCCCAATACCGACGGTTTCAGCGTGGTGATCCCCAAGGCGCACCACCCGAGCTACGCGTTTGATCTGCCGGACGAGGTGCTGAGCGCGTTGATGCTGGCGACCAAGCGGGTGGCGAAGCAGCTGGATCGCGCGTTCGACGACGTCGGCCGCTGCGGCATGGTGTTCGAGGGCTACGGCGTCGACCACGTGCACGCCAAACTGATCCCGCTGCACGGCACCGCATCGCTGGAACAGTGGCGGCCGATCGAATCGACCTCGCCGAAGTTTTTCGAACGTTATGAGGGCTATATCTCCTCCCACGACGCCGCGCGCGCCGACGACGAACAGCTGGCGGCGCTGGCCGCCCGCATCCGCCAAAGCGCCGTTTAAGGCACGAACGATCAACGCCGGGCATTGATTTTCCTGTTGTCTGGCTCCATGTTAGAGATTCATACGCATTTTAAGGCTCGCCCGTGCGGCGGGCCCAACGCTAATCAGGACTGCCCTATGACAAATCCGTTGCTGACCCCGTTTTCCCTGCCGCCTTTCTCGGCGATCCGCCCTGAAGATATCGTGCCAGCGGTGCAATCCGCGCTGGCGGACTGCCGCGCTGCGGTAGAGCGCGTGGTCGCGCAGCCGGGCCCGTTCACCTGGGACAATCTGTGTCAGCCGTTGGCGGAGTCGGACGATCGCCTGTCGCGCATCTGGTCGCCGATCGGGCACCTGAACTCGGTGAAAAACAGCCCGGAGCTGCGCGCCGCCTATGAGCAGGCGCTGCCGCTGCTGTCCGAGTACGGCACCTGGGTCGGCCAGCACGAAGGGCTGTACCAGGCCTACCGCAGCCTGAAAGAGGGCGCGGCGTTCGAGGCGTTGAGCGTGCCGCAGCGCAAGGCGGTGGATAACGCGCTGCGCGATTTCGAACTGTCGGGCATCGGCCTGTCGGCGGACAAACAGCAGCGCTACGGCGAGATCGTCGCGCGCCTGTCCGAACTGGGTTCCACCTACAGCAATAACGTGCTCGACGCCACCATGGGCTGGAGCAAACTGATTACCGACGAAGCCGAGCTGAGCGGCCTGCCGGAAAGCGCTCTGGCGCAGGCGCAGGCGATGGCGCAGGCCAAAGAGCAAGACGGCTGGTTGCTGACGCTGGACATGCCGAGCTACCTGCCGGTGCTGACCTACGCCGACAACCGCGCGCTGCGCGAAGAGATGTACCGCGCCTTCGCCACTCGCGCCTCCGATCAGGGGCCGAACGCCGGCAAATGGGACAACAGCGAAGTGATGGCGGAAACGCTGGCGCTGCGCCACGAGCTGGCTCAGCTGCTGGGCTTCGATACCTACGCCGACAAGTCGCTGGCGACCAAAATGGCGGAGAGCCCGGAGCAGGTGATCGGCTTCCTGAGCGATCTGGCCAAGCGCGCCCGCCCGCAGGCCGAGCAAGAGCTGGCGCAGCTGCGCGCCTTCGCCAAACAGCACTATGGCGTGGACGAGCTCGAAGCCTGGGACATCACCTATTACGGCGAAAAACAGAAACAGCACCTGTTCTCCATCAGCGACGAGCAGCTGCGCCCGTACTTCCCGGAGCAGCGGGTGGTGGAAGGGCTGTTCGAAGTGGTGAAACGCATCTACGGCATCACCGCCAAAGAACGTAAAGACGTGGAAACCTGGCATCCGGACGTGCGCTTCTTCGATCTGTTCGCCGCCGACGGCGAGCTGCGCGGCAGTTTCTACCTCGATCTGTACGCCCGCGAAAACAAACGCGGCGGCGCCTGGATGGACGACTGTGTCGGCAGCCTGCGCAAGGCCGACGGCACGTTGCAAAAACCGGTCGCTTACCTGACCTGCAACTTCAACCGCCCGTTGGGCGACCAGCCGGCGCTGTTCACCCATAACGAAGTGACCACGCTGTTCCACGAATTCGGCCACGGTCTGCATCACATGCTGACGCAGATCGATACCGCCGGCGTCTCCGGCATCAACGGGGTGCCGTGGGATGCGGTCGAGCTGCCGAGCCAGTTTATGGAAAACTGGTGCTGGGAGCCGGAAGCGCTGGCGTTTATCTCCGGCCACTACCAGAGCGGCGAGCCGCTGCCGAAGGAAATGCTCGACAAGCTGCTGGCGGCCAAGAATTACCAGGCGGCGCTGTTTATCCTGCGCCAGCTGGAGTTCGGCCTGTTCGATTTCCGCATGCACTTCGAATACAGCCCGGAAAAAGGGGCGCAGATCCTGCCGACGCTGGCGGAAGTGAAGAAAATGGTGGCGGTGGTGCCTTCACCGAGCTGGGGCCGCTTCCCGCACGCCTTCAGCCACATCTTTGCCGGCGGCTACGCGGCGGGTTACTACAGCTACCTGTGGGCGGAAGTGCTGTCGGCCGACGCCTACTCGCGCTTCGAAGAAGAGGGGATATTCAACGCCGAGACCGGCAAATCCTTCCTCGACAACATCCTGTCGCGCGGCGGTTCGGAAGAGCCGATGGCGCTGTTCAAACGCTTCCGTGGCCGCGAGCCGCAGCTGGATGCTATGCTGCGCCATTACGGCATTAAAGGATAACCCGACACGTGAGCGTGTGTTTATTGTGTGAAGCAGGCGCCGATCCCGGCGCCTTGTCTGTTTTGGCGCAGCGCTGGCGGCTGACGTCCGACGATGACGCGCCGATGGCGCTGGTACTGACCCCAGAACGGCTGGAGCTGCGCAAGCGCGACGAGCCGAAGCTCGGCGGGATCTACGTCGATTTCGTCTCCGGTGCCATGGCGCACCGGCGCCGCTTCGGCGGCGGCCGCGGCGAGGCGGTGGCCAAAGCGGTCGGCATCAAGGGCAGCTACCTGCCGGACGTGGTGGACGCCACCGCCGGGCTGGGGCGCGACGCCTTCGTGCTGGCGGCGCTGGGCTGCCGGGTGCGGATGCTGGAGCGCAATCCGGTGGTGGCGGCGTTGCTGGACGACGGCCTGCAGCGCGGCTATCAGGATGCGGAAATCGGCCCGTGGCTGCGCGAGCGCCTGACGCTGCTGCACGCCTCCAGCCTGACGGCGCTGGCGGATCTCAGCCCGCGTCCCGAGGTGGTGTATCTCGATCCGATGTTCCCGCACAAGCAGAAAAGCGCGCTGGTGAAGAAAGAGATGCGGGTGTTTCAATCGCTGGTGGGCAGTGACGATGACGCCGACGGCCTGCTGGAACCGGCGCGCCGTTTGGCCACCAAGCGCGTGGTGGTGAAACGCCCGGACTACGCGCCGCCGCTGGCCGACGTGCCGGCGCACGCCGCCACGCTGACCAAAAGCCACCGCTTCGATATCTACATGCCGCTGTAATGTCTGCCGGGCCCGCTGTGTCGGGCCCTCAGTTTTCCTCTCGTAAACTTTTCCCCACGCCGCCGCCCGGATGCACCGCCAGCAAGGCGTTCTTGTCGTAACCACTGCGCGCCATCAGGCAGGCGCAGGCGGCGTCGAAGATCGCCAACACCAGCACAATTGAGGTGGTGGCCAGCATGTTCAGCGGATCTATCTCCTTCTGCACCCCGGTAGCGATCGTCAGCTGCGCCGCCTGCGCGATGGCGGAATGCGGGTTTTCCGTCACCGCGATCAGCGTCACTCCCTTGGCCTGCAGCGTCGGCAGCAGGCGGGTCAGCTCGTCGGAATTGCCGCCGCGCGAGATCAGGATCAGCAGATCGTCTGCGCGCAGGAAGCCCAGATCGCCGTGCGCCGCGCCGGTGGCGTCGAGATAGACCGCCGGCCGCTCCACGCAGGCCAGCATATGGGCTATCTTGCGCGCCGCAATCCCAGAGGTGCCGACGCCGGTGACGGCGATTTTACCGCGGCAGTCGGCCAGCAGCGCCAGCAGCCGCTGCCAGGTGTGCGCGTCGAGGCGTTCGCCCAGCTGCGCCAGCTCCTGGCTGTAGGTTTGCCAGCCCTGTACGGCCTGCCGCCACTCCTGCTGCATCACGCCTCCTCCTGCATCAACCGGCGGTATTTCATGTGGTCGTTGTACAGCTCGTGGAACACCCGGTATTTACGGTCGTAATAGCTTTTTATCTGGTTGGTCTGCGGCGTGACCGTCTTGCCGATGCGGCTCATGGCGCTCATCGCCTCCGGCAAGGTGTCGAACACGCCGGCCGCCACGGTGCCCATTATCGCGCCGCCCAGCAGCATCGCTTCGCTTTCCTCCGGCAGCAGCATGGCGCAACCGGTGGCGTTGGCGTGCTCCTGCACGAAGATCGGGTTCTTGGTGCCGCCGCCGCTGGCCATGATGGTGTCGATGCTGTAGCCGCTGTGGTTCATGGTTTCGATGATGTGGCGGGTGCCGAGCGCGATGGCCTGAATGGTGGCCAGGTAGTGCAGCGCCATGTCTTCCGGCGTGCGCGACAGCTTCAGCCCGGTCAGGATGCCGGTCAGCGTCGGGTTGGCGCGCGGCGAGCGGTTGCCGTGGAAGTACGGCAGTATGTGAATGTCCTGCGTCAGGAAGGCGATGTTCTCCGGCTCGCCGGCCATGCGGCGCAGAATGGCGTTCAGCACCTCATAGATGGTCTGCCCCTGGGCTTTCGCCTGCGCCAGCAGCTCCTGATAGCACGGATGCGACTGGATGACGTGGTCGATCAGCGCGCCGGTAGCGGACTGGCCGCCCTCGTTCAGCCAGTATTCCGGCAGGATCGCCGAGTAATACGGCCCCCAGACGCCGCCGATAAAGCGCGCGGTGCGCGACATCGCCATATGGCCGGTGGAGGTGCCGCCGATCAGCGCGACGCGGCGATTGAAGTCGGCCACCTCGCCGGAGACGCCGGTGGCGCCCAGCGTGCCGAGGGTGCCGGCGTGCGCGTCGATGATCGATACGCTCACCGCCGTGCCGGCGATCAGCCCCATCTCGCTGGCGGCACGCTGGGTCAGACCGTGACCCAGCGGCTCACCCATCATTTTAACGTCGCTGCCGATCTTGGCCGCGTCATGTTCCAGCACGTCTTCCAGCCCGATCTGCTGGAAGTAGCTCTTGTCCCAACGCTGCTCGTGGCCGAGATAGGTCCACTTGCACACCGTCGAGCACAGCGAGCGGGTGGCGTCCTGGGTGGCGCGCCAGGTGAGGAAGTCCGGCAGATCGAACAGGTAGCCGGCGTTGGCCCAGGTGGTGGGCATGTGCTGTTTCAGCCACAGCAGTTTCGGCGTCTGCATCTCCGGCGAAATGATGCCGCCGACGAAGTCCAGCACCCGGTGTTTGGTGGCGTTGATGCGCTCGGCCTGGGCGATCGCCCGGTGATCCATCCACACGATGATGTTCTGTTCGGTACGACCGGAGGGGCTGACGGTCAGCGGTTTGCCCTCTTTATCCAGCACCACCAGCGAACAGGTGGCGTCGAAGCCCAGCCCTTTGACCTGGATCGGGTTGATGTCGGCCTGGTTGACCGCGTCGCGCACCGCATTGCACACCGCCTGCCAGATGTTATCCGACGACTGCTCGACGAAATCCGCCTTTGGCCGGTACAGATCGATGGCCCGGCTGGCCTGGCCGACCATGCGCCCATTGAGATCGAATACGCCTGCGCGCGCGCTTCCGGTGCCCACATCTACGCCAATAAAATAGCTCGCCATTATCTGTTTTCTCCTAAGCTTTTCGATTCTGTAACGCGATAAACAGGATCAGCACGCCGCCCCACAGGGCCATGGTCAGGTAGCTGCTGACCCCCAGCAAATTGAGGCCGCTTTCCAACATTTGCAGCACGATCAGCGCCAGCACCAGCCCCAGAATGCGGCCGAAACCGCCGTCCGGGTTGATGCCGCCCAGCACCGAGGCCAGAATGGTCACCAGCAGATAAGATTCGCCGTAGCCGGCCTTGGCCGAGTTGAACTTGGCCATCATCAGCAGCGCGGCGCCCCAGCCGAGCAGCGCCGACAGGATGTACACCGCGATCTGCACCCGCGCGGTGTTCACGCCGCTAAAGCGGGTGGCCTGCTCGTTGGAGCCGATCAGGTACAGGCTGCGCCCCAGCGTGGTGTGCTCCAGCAGCAGCCACAGACCGACCGCCACCAGCAGGAACAGGATCAGCGCCACCGGTACGCCGAGCACGGCGCCGTTGCCGAGAAATTGAATCGCCGCCGGGAAGCCGGAGATCACCGCGCCGTTGGACAGCAGGATGTTCAGGCCGGTGATCAGCGTCATGGTGCCGAGCGAGGCGAGGATCGGCGAAACGCCGATCCAGGCTACCAGCACGCCGTTGAGCGCGCCGATCGCCACCGCCACCAACAGGCCGGCCAACAGCGCCAGCGCCAGGAACAGCGGCTGGTCGGGATGGCTGACGATGATCGCCGCCATCACCAGCGAACAGGCGTTGGCGCCGGCGATGATCGACAGGTTGATGCCGCCGGTCAGCATGGTGATGCCCATGCCGAGCGCCAGCAGGCCGAGGATCGGCAGCTGCGAGGCGATCGACTGGAAGTTGCCGAGGCTGAAGAAGCGCGATCCGAGCAGCCCGGCGAACAGCAGCGCCACCGCGATGATGATCGCGCCCTGCAGGCGAATGATCCGATCGTTTGGGATCAACCGAGTTAACTGCGTCATGTCAGATCTCCTTGAGCAGCTTGCGTTTTTCGTTCCAGGCGGTGGTGCTGATGCTGATCAAAATGATCGCGCCGCTGAATACCTGGTGCCAATAGGCCGAGACGCTGAGCAGCGTCAGCCCGTTTTGCAGGAAGGCCAGCAGCACCACGCCGAGCAGGGTGCCGGTCAACGATCCGCGGCCGCCGCTCATGCTGGTGCCGCCCAGCACCACCGCCGCCAATACCGTCAGCTCGAAGCCGAGCAGCGAGTTGGGCGCCACCGACTGGGTGATCTGCGCCTGCACCACCGCCGCGACGCCGGCCAGAATGCCCATATAGCCGTAGACGCAGAAGTGCAGCCGCAGCAGGTTCAACCCCAGGCGCGACGCCGCGTCGCGGTTGCCGCCCATGGCGTAGATCTGGCGCCCCAGCCGGGTGCGGTTCATCAGCACGCCGGTGACGACGATGGTCGCCAGCAGGCACAGCAGCGGCAGCGTCAGGCCGTAGTCGTAACCGTCGGCGCCCTGGAACGAGAACCAGTTGATGCCGTTCATGAACCAGTCCGGGAAGCCGTACAGCCAGGTACCGTTGGTGGCGTACACCAGCAGGCCGTAGAACAGGTTAAGGGTAGCGATGGTGATGATGATCGCCGGCACCTTGAGCCAATACACCAGGAAACCGTTCACCAACCCGAGCAGCAGGCCGACGCCAATCGCCAGGGCGAACGCCAGCGGGAAGCTGCCGCCGTGCTGGATCACCCAGCTGGCCATCACATACTGCGCGATGGCGGTGACCGCCGGGAACGAAATGTCGATGCCGCCGGCGATCAGCACCACGAACAGCCCGCAGGCCAGGATGCCGAGAATGGCGTAGCTGGTGGCGACGTCGGTCAGGTTGCCGAGCGTCAGAAACTCATCGGTGCCGGCGCTCAGGCCGATCGCCAGCAGCAGCACCAGCAGGCCGAGATAAAACTCGTGCCGCCCGGCCAGGCGGGCCAATAATGACTTATCCATTCACCACCTCGGCGATCTGTTGTTCGGTACTCTGGTGCGGCGCGAATTCGGCGATCAGCTCGCCCTTGCGCATCACCATCACCCGATGGCTGTTGTAATAGGCTTCCGGGATCTCGTCGCAGATCATCAGCACCGCCATGCCCAGCTGCGCCAGATCGCGGGCGATCTGATAGATCCCCTCTTTGTTGGCGATGTCGACGCCGACGGTGGGTGAGTCGAGGATCAGGATCTTCGGCTGGGTTGCGACCCATTTGGCGATGGCGATGCGCTGGGCGTTGCCGCCGGACAGGGTCTTCACCGGCAATGCGCTGTCGGACACCTTGATGTTCAGATCGCGGATCAGCCGGTTGACCAGCTCGGTCGCCTTGGCGTGATCCAGCAATCCAAGCGAGGTATGCAGCCGATCGAAGACGGTGACGATGGTGTTGTCGTAGATCGATTGCTCCATGATCAATCCCTGCGTCAGACGATCCTCCGACACATAACCGATGCCGTGGCGCACCGCTTCGCGGTTGTTGTGCAGCTGCACCGCTTGGCCCTCGATGCGGATCTCGCCGCTGTCCGGCCGCGTCATGCCGAACAGGCTGAGGCACAGTTCGGTGCGGCCGGCGCCGAGCAGGCCGACGATCGAGACGATCTCGCCGCCGCGCAGCGCCAGATTGACGTTGCGGTATTTTTCGCCGCGGCTGAGGTTGCGCACCTCGAGCAGCGGCGCCTGTTCGGCCGGCGGCAGCGGCGGCAGCGGGCTGTAGTGGAAGCGTTGGCCGGTCATCAGGAACGCCAGTTCATGGCTGTCCAGTTCGCTGGCCGGCCAGGTGCCCACCAGCTTGCCGTCGCGCATCACGCTGATGCGATCGGCGACTTCCATCACTTCATCCAATCGGTGGCTGACGAACACCACGCAGATGCCGGCTGCTTTCAATTCGTTGACCACCCGCAGCAGGCCGTCGACCTCCTGGCGGGTCAGCGAGGCGGTCGGTTCGTCCATGATAACCAACCGCGCTTCGGCGGCGATGGCGCGGCAAATCGCCACCAGCTGCCGATCGGCGATCGACAGTTTTTCTACTTTTTTATCGGGATCGATGTGTACGCCGACCCGCGCCATGGCGTCCAGCGCCGTCTGGCGCATCACCCGCTTGCGCACCCAGAAGTGGCCGCCGGGCAGGTAACGGTGGATGGCGATGTTTTCCGCCACCGTCAGGTTAGGGAACAGCGACAGGTCCTGGTAGATCACCTGTATGCCGTAATAACCGGACAGCTGCGGCGTCAGGGCGTGGAAGAGTTTGCCTTCCAGCGAAATATTGGCGCCTTTTTCCGGCTGATAGACGCCGGAGATGATTTTAATAATGGTGCTTTTGCCGCAGCCGTTTTGCCCGGCCAGGCAGTGCACTTCGCCTTTATTCAGCGTCAGGTTGATCTGGTCTAATGCCAGCACGCCTGGGAATCGCTTGCTGATATTCTCCAGGGTGATAAATGCGGGGGAGGCTGTCATAACGTTAACCTGTGCTTGCGTAGCGGCCGAAGCCCTGGGCGCAGCAACGCTGCGCCCCTACGAGGGTTTAACTACTTTCCCGGTGTGGCGAAATTACGCGAAAAATCAGAATCCGAGCGATTGGGCGTTGTCTTTGGTCACTTCCAAAATCTTATTAAACCGAATCACTTTGTGCTCCATATCGACGTCGGCCTTACCCAACCCCTCGATCGACAGGTCTTTGTTCACGTCCTTGCCCTGCAGCAGCTGATCGGCCACCGTCACCAGCGCATAACCGGCGTCTTTCGGATCCCACAGCAGCGCTTTCTTGATGTCGCCGCGCATCAGGTAAGGGGCGGCCTGCGCCGGCATGGCGATGCCCACCACCGCGATTTTGTCCTTGGCGCGCTTCTTGGCCACCGCCTGGCCGGCGCCGATCGGGCCGAGCGAACCAAAGCCGATGATGCCCTTCATCTGCGGATAGGTTTTCATCAGATCCAGCGTGGTGGCATAGGATTTGTCGATGCTTTCCGCCACCGGCAAGCGCGAGGTGACTTCAAACATGTCCGGGTATTTTTCTTTCTGGTACTTGATGGCGGAATCGGCCCAGGCGTTGTGCAGCGGCACGGTCAGCGAGCCGACGTAGATCGCGTAGCCGCCTTTGCCGCCCATGTTTTTCGCCAGCTCATCGACGTTGGCCTGCGCGTATTTCTCGCTGTCGATGGTCTCGATGTCCCACTGGCCGATCTGCTGGTCCGGGGATTCATGGGTCAGCACCACGATGCCTTTGTCGCGCGCTTTTTTCAGCACCGGCTCCAGCACCTTGGCGTCGTTCGGCACCACGATGATGGCGTTGACGTTCTTGGCGATCAGATCCTCAATCACCTTGACCTGCGCGGCCGGATCCGGCGTAGAAGGGCCGGTCTGGTAGGCGTTGACGTCGAGTTTTTTCGCCGCTTCGTTGACGCCCACTTCCATGCGGTTGAACCACGGAATGCCGGTCACTTTGGCGACCACGGCAATCTCATATTTATCAGCGGCGAACACAGGTGTTGTCGATAACATGCACGCAGAAACCACACATGCATTTAATAATGCGAGGTTAAATTTCATTAGCTGTACCTTTTTTTATCTGTAGGGGTGGCGGTTTTTCCACCGCTGCAGATTACAAAGGAATGGAAGAGGGGGCGTAGCCGAAGTTAACGAAATGTGATCTGCGCACATTTAAGTAAAATATTGGCGTATTTATTGTTAAATAAATGTTTAATTATTTGGCGGTGGTAAATTTACTACCAACTAAACGGCTGTAAATAACTTTTTATTAACTTTTAATTAACGCTTTCGCATCATTTTGATGGCTTGGACGCGGAAAAAAATGCCGGCGCAGAGGCCGGCATTGAAGCATTTAATCGATGTGTGAACAAGATCACCTTTGCGCCCGATTACAGCACGCCCTGGGCCAGCATCGCCTCTGCAACCTTGACGAAACCGGCGATATTCGCGCCGTGCACATAGTGAGTCTGCTTGCCCTCGCCGCCGTATTCCACGCAGGCATGGTGAATATCCGCCATGATATGTTGTAAACGTACATCCACTTTTTCCGCCCGCCAGCCGATGCGCGCGGCGTTTTGCGCCATCTCCAGTCCCGAGGTGGCCACGCCGCCGGCGTTGGCCGCCTTGCCGGGCGCGAACAGCACCCCGGCGTCGAGGAAGGCGTCGGTGGCCTGGATGGTGGTCGGCATGTTGGCGCCTTCCGCCACCGCTTTCACCCCGTTGCGGATCAGCGTCTGCGCCGCCTCGAGATCCAGCTCGTTCTGGGTGGCGCACGGCAGGGCGATATCCACCGGCACGTTCCACGGCTGCTGGCCCGCCAGGTAGGTCAGGCCGCGTTCGCGGGCGTAGTCCGCCACCCGGCCGTAGCGCTGGTTCTTGATCTCCGCCAGGTGCGCCAGCTTCTCGGTGGTGAAACCGTCTTCGTCCACCAGGGTGCCGCCGGAATCCGATACGGTGATCACGCGCGCGTCCAGCTCCAGCGCTTTCTCGATGGTGTACTGCGCTACGTTGCCGGAACCGGATACCGCCACCCGCATGCCCTCAAAGCCCAGGCCGTGGCGCTGCAGCATGGCGTCGGTAAAGTACACCAGGCCGTAGCCGGTCGCCTCGGGGCGGATCAGGCTGCCGCCGAAGGAGAGGCCCTTGCCGGTAAACACGCAGGCGGTGTTGTTGGACAGTTTTTTCATCATGCCGGCCATAAAGCCGACTTCACGACCGCCGACGCCGATGTCGCCGGCCGGCACGTCGGTGTCCGGGCCCAAGTGGCGATACAGCTCGGTCATCAGCGCCTGGCAGAAGCGCATGATCTCGCCCTGGCTTTTGCCCTTCGGATCGAAATCGGAGCCGCCTTTGCCGCCGCCCATCGGCAGGGTGGTCAGCGCATTCTTGAAGGTCTGCTCAAAGCCGAGGAACTTCAGGATCGACAGGTTTACCGACGGGTGGAAGCGCATGCCGCCCTTGTAGGGGCCGATGGCCGAGTTGAACTGCACGCGGAAGGCGCGGTTGACCTGCACCTGGCCGCGATCGTCCACCCAGCTGACGCGGAACTGAATGACGCGCTCGGGCTCCACCAGGCGCTCCAGCAGCGCCTGTTCGCGATAGCGCGGGTTGCGCTCGATAAACGGCCACAGCGAGGTGAACACTTCGCGCACCGCCTGCAGATATTCCGGCTGGTGGGGGTTATGGCGTTGTAACGAGGACAGGAAAGACTCTACCGATACGGCATATTCCATGGATAACTCCTTTTCGCATTAAATTTCCCCCGCTATTTCTTATAGATTTGGGTATAGGCGATGCTCGGGGGAGGATGTTGTGTCTTTAGCGACTATATCATCGGAGGGCGGTTGATTATCAAGCGATTAATCGGCGTGGCGGCATGAAAAACGCCCGCAGGGCGCGGGCGTTGGTCAGTTAAGTTAGCAAACGCTTACTTCATTCGTCTTCTTCATCGCGCAGCGGCACGATCAGCATATCGATGTGCACGGTATTGATCAGCTGGCGCGCGGAAGACATCAGCTTGCTCCAGAAGTCCTGATGGTGGCCGCACAGCACCAGGTCCATATCGTATTTCTTGATGGCGTCCACCAGCACCTGCGCCAGATCGCCGCTGCCGCTCAGGGTCTCGGTGATCGGGTAGCCGGCGTTTTGCGACAGCTCGGTCAGCGCCTGATGGGTTTCTTCAGAGATGCGTTTTTGCATGTCGCCGAGATTGACGTCGATAAGGCCGGTATAGAGGTCGGAATAGTTGACATCGACGTGGATCAGAGAAACTTTGGCGTTATACGGCCGCGCCATAGAGACGGCTTTTTCTACCAGGATCTTGCTTTCCGGGGATAGGTCTACCGCGATCAATATGTGTTTGTAAGCCATAAGAATACTCCTTCCATAAACATGCCGATTAAAAAGGGTTAGCAGGCGTTCCGTGTACCCGCCTGGCGCTGTTGGTTCCATAGTATCATTCGGATAACGCAATGATATGTTGGGGCGATCACACTGCGCCGCATCGAAAATCTCTGCGCACGATACCTTTTGTTGTACACCCGCGTGGCGTAAAAGCCTATGGGTTATGCGGGTTTTAACGGTCTGACCGCTTGAATTATAAGCGTTATTAAACAAAGTATAGCGCTAAATGTGCAATCAGCGCTCCAGATGCGGCTGCAACAGGCTTTCAAACCACTCATGAAACACCGCCAAACGGCGGGAACGCTGGCGGCGATGGGGGTAGATCAGGGCGATCGGCATGGAGGCGGCGCGGTAACCGGGCAGGACTTCCACCAGTTCACCGGCGTCGAGCAGGTGTTGTACGTCGTAGCGCGGGATTTGCATCAGCCCCAGCCCGGCGCGGCAGCAGGCGATATAGCTTTCGGCGTTGTTGACCACCACCCGGCTGGGTAGTTCGAGCCGTTGCGTATGGCCGTCGCCGGTCAGGTATTCCCAGGGGGATTCGCGGCCGGTCCTGGGTGAGGCGTAGCCGATGCTCCAGTGCCCCTCGGCAAGATCGCCGGGGTGGAGCGGATGACCGAATTCGCTCAGGTAGGCGGGGCTGGCGCAGTTGATCAGCGCGATATGGCCGAGCGGGCGCATCACCAGGCTGCTGTCGTGCAGATCGCCGACGCGCACCGCGCAGTCGACCCCCTCCTGCACCAGATCGATGGCGCGATCGGCGGAGCCGAGCACCAGCTGCAGGTGAGGATGGCGCCGCAGCAAGCCGGGCAGCGCCGGAGCGATCAGCCGGCGGGCGATGCGGCTCGGCACGTCGACGCTGAGCCGTCCGGAGGCCTGCCGTTGGCTGGCCTGAAATGACTGATCGATGTCTTCCACTTCGGCCAGCAGCGGGCGCAGCCGCTCGAGCAGCTGTTCGCCGTCGGCGGTCAGCCGCACCTGCCGCGTGGTGCGGTGCAGCAGGCGCACGCCCAGCTGCGTTTCCAATTGCTGCACGGCGGCGGAGACCGAGGCGCGCGGCACCTCCAGCGCATGGGCCGCCCGGATAAAGCTGCCCATTTCCGCCACCTGTACGAATACGCGGTATTGATTGAATCTGTCCATCTCGTTGACCTGCTGTTCCTTGGCGCCGTTCCCGACAGAAAGTGTAGCCGCATGGCGCGGTTGCGCGCGAGCAGGTGCGGGGGCCTCTCCGCCCCCGTCGAACTATTTGGTGGTGTAGCCGCCGTTGATCAGGATGGTTTGGCCGGTTACCCACCAGCCGTCGCTGACCAGATGGCGGATGAACGGCACCACGTCTTCGATATCGGTCAGGCCGGTTTTGCTGAACGGCGACAGCGCCGCCGCCGTTTTGTGGTAGGCCACGGCGTCCGCACCCTCTGCCGGGTAGAAGAACGGGGTGTCCATCGGGCCGGGGCCGACTGCCGTCACGGAGATGCCGCGTTCGCCGAACTCCTTGGCGGCGGCGCGGGTGAAGTGCTCCACCGGCGCCTTGGTGCCGGCGTAAGCGGCGTAGAACGGCGTGAAGGCGCCGAGCAGCGAGGTGACCAGCGTGCAAATTTTACCGTTGTCGTTAAGGTGCTTGCCCGCCTCTTTCAGGAAGAAGAACGCGGTTTTGGCGTTGACCGCCGTCATCTCGTCGTACTCGGCTTCGCTGATGTCGATCATCGGCTTTTTCAACACCTTGCCGACGGTATTGATGGCGATATCCGGCTTGCCGACGGCGGCTACCGCATCGGCGAACAGCTTCTCGACCGCGCCCGCGGTGGTGAGATCGGCCTGCAGCGCGACACCTTGCGCGCCGGTGGCCTGAATGGCGGCGACGGTTTTTTCCGCTTCGGTTTTGGAGGCGGCGCTGTTGTAGTGGATCACCACCGCTTTGGCGCCTTGTTCAGCCAAATCGCGTGCGATCAGCCCGCCGAGGTTTTTGGCGCCGCCGGCGATGAGGACGGTTTTTCCCTTGATTGAATGGTTTGCCATAACAGTTTCCTTGGATGAGCGTAACGGAAACCTGAGTCTAGCCAGCGTGGGGGGAAAGATCAGCGGCGTGGCGCGGGATAGACTATCCAGAAAAGCGACATAATCGAAACGGACGGTTATCGCTTATAACGCCCCGGCAGGTGACTTTTCGGTACAGGGCGGTAAATTTTATCCACTGCTCAGGCCAGTTTGCGTTTCATTAACCTACAATGATGGATATGGGCCTCATCATTTCTCCTCTGAGTAGAACCATGCCGTGCAAATCTCATCGTGCGGTGCGGCAACGTCTTCGGAGGCGGTGGGTTATGGGCGTGGCCCGTGCAGGCAAAAAAAGGGGATGAGAGCGGTAAGCTCCAGCAGAGTATCGGGTAATGAGGTAGGGCGGTTGGACCCGGCGGATGGCCGCGGATAACAACGCCTTGAGGGGGCAATCATGATCAGTACCGTCGCGCTGTTTTGGGCCTTATGTGTGGTGTGTGTGGTAAACATGGTGCGGTATTACTCTTCTCTGCGCGCGCTGCTGGTGGTATTGCGCGGCTGTGACCCGCTGCTGTACCAATACGTCGACGGCGGCGGCTTCTTCACCGCCCACGGCCAACCCAGCAAGCAGCTGAGGCTGGTGCGCTATATCTTTGCGCAGCGCTATGTCGAACACCACGATCCGGAGTTTATTCGCCGCTGTGAGCGGGTGCGCGGGCAGTTTATGCTGACCTCGGCCCTGTGCGGCCTGGTGGTCATCTGCCTGATAGCGATGATGATTTGGTATTAATGCCTTTCTGTTTCCCTTGATGCAGGCAAAAAAAAGGCGGCCCTGCGGCCGCCTTCCTCATGATGCTTATCGCTTAGATCAGCTTCAACGCAATCCAATACAGCGCACCGGAAAGCAGAATCGAGATTGGCAGGGTCAGTACCCAGGCCAACAGGATGTTCTTCACGGTTTTGCTCTGCACGCCGCCGCCGTCCACGATCATCGTCCCGGCAACCGCCGAAGAGAGGACGTGGGTGGTGGAGACCGGCATGCCGGTATAGCTCGCCACGCCGATCGACAGCGCCGCGGTCATCTGGGCCGATACGCCCTGGGCGTAGGTCATGCCTTTCTTGCCGATCTTCTCGCCGATGGTGGTGGCCACGCGTTTCCAGCCCACCATGGTACCGAGCGACAGCGCCAGCGCGACGGCGACGATGATCCACATCGGCGCGTACTCGACGGTCTGCAGCAGATCCTGACGCAGGTTCTTCAGGAAGCGCTGGTCGGCGGATGAGGTTTCCGGCAGCTTGGCGACTTTATCCGCCGTGTCGGTCACGCACATCAGCAGGCGGCGCAGGTGGCTGCGCTGGTCAACCGTCAGCTGATCGTAGCTTTGCAGGTTGGTCAGCATGCCCTGAGCCAGCTCGATCGCCGGCATGGCGCGCGAACTGTCACAGTGGAACTCGGCCGGTTTGCCAGACGCAGCTTCGTCATCCGGGCTTGGCACCAGCGGCGTCAGCGACACCGCATGCGACAGCGCGTCGCCGTGCTGCTGGTAATATTGCTGCAGGTGGGTCACGGCGTCACGCGTACGGGTGATGTCATAACCGGTTGCATTCATATTGACCACGAAGCCGGCCGGCGCAACGCCGATCAACACCAGCATGATAAGGCCGATGCCTTTCTGGCCGTCGTTGGCGCCGTGCGAGAAGCTGACGCCAATCGCCGACAGGATCAGCGCGATACGGGTCCAGAACGGCGGCTTGCGTTTGCCGTCGACCTTTTCACGTTCCGCAGGGGTCATGTGGATACGCTGGCGTTTCTTGGTGCCACTCCAATAGCGGCGCAAGGCGAACACCATCACTCCCGCCACCATCATGCCGACCAGCGGCGAGAACAGCAGAGAAAGGAAAATGCCAATCATTTTCGGGACGTTAAGCGCATCCACCACCGAAGTGTGGGTCATCAGGGCGTTGGTTAAACCGACACCGATGATTGCGCCTATCAGCGTATGGGAACTGGAGGCCGGCAGACCGAAATACCAGGTGCCGAGGTTCCAGATGATTGCCGCCAACAGCATGGAGAAGACCATGGCTAATCCGTGTGCTGAACTGACGTTCAACAACAGATCGGTAGGCAGCAAGTGGACGATGGCGTAAGCAACACTCAAACCGCCGAGCATTACGCCAAGAAAGTTGAACAAACCTGCCATCACGACCGCAAGTTGCGAGCGCATGGCGCGGGTATAAATAACTGTAGCGACCGCATTGGCCGTATCATGAAAACCGTTGATGGCTTCATAAAACAACACGAACAACAATGCGAGAATTAACATCAGGCCGGTATGGAAATCCAGGCCAGCGAACAAATGCAGCATAAGCGTTACGCCAGTTTGTGGACATGAACGCCGCGCATTATCAGTGACAACCGGGGCCGGGGAAAAGGAAAATATGACGTTTTTTTGATTTGGACATGACGAAACGATGACGCGCCTATAACAAAAATATTGAATATCAACGCGTTATTCTCCTCTGACCTCTGTAATATTTTCTTACTGTGGCGTTGGCGGCGCCGGGGCTTTACAATCTGCCGCCGTGAATTTGGCGGTGACCGGCGGCGAAACGGCGTAATATGGCGCTCTTTTGTCGCGATTGTGGTTTTGATAAGTGAGGCTCAGGTGGAACAGTTTGATGTCGTAGTGATTGGGGCGGGTGCCGCCGGCATGTTTTGCGCCGCGCAGGCGGGGCAACTCGGTTGCCGCGTGTTGCTGCTCGACAACGGCAAAAAACCGGGCCGCAAGATCCTGATGTCCGGCGGCGGGCGCTGCAACTTTACCAACATGTACGCCGAACCGGCGGCCTATCTGTCGAACAACCCGCACTTCTGCAAGTCGGCGCTGGCGCGCTACACCCAGTGGGACTTCATCGATCTGATCAACCGCTACGGCATCGCCTACCATGAAAAAACGCTGGGGCAGCTGTTCTGCGACGATTCGGCGCAGCAGGTGGTGGATCTGCTGGTCAAAGAGTGCGAGCTGGGCCAGGTGACGATGCGCCTGCGCAGCGAAGTGCTGGGCGTGGAGAAAACCGAGAACGGCTACCAGCTGGCGCTCAATGGCGAAAAAGTAAGTGCTCGCTCACTTGTGGTGGCCAGCGGCGGATTATCCATGCCGGGGTTGGGCGCCTCGCCGTTCGGTTACAAACTGGCGGAGCAGTTCGGTCTCAAAGTGCTGCCGACGCGCGCCGGGCTGGTGCCTTTTACCCTGCATAAGCCGCTGCTGGAGCATGTGCAGACGCTATCCGGCGTGTCGGTGCCGGCGGTGATCACCGCCGAGAACGGCGTCAGCTTCCGCGAAAGCATCCTGTTTACCCACCGTGGCCTCTCCGGGCCGGCGGTATTGCAGCTGTCCAGCTACTGGCAACCGGGTGAGTATGTGAGCGTTAACTTACTTCCTGAGCTGGATCTGGCGGGCTTCCTGGATAACCAACGCCAAGAGCACCCGAACCAAAGCCTGAAAAACACCCTGGCGCTGCATTTGCCGAAGCGGCTGGTGGAGTGCTTGCAGACCCTGGGACAACTGCCGGAGGCGACGCTGAAGCAGCTGAATGCGCCGCAACAAGCGGCGCTGGTTGATCTGTTGCAGAACTGGCGCGTGCAGCCGAACGGCACCGAAGGCTACCGCACGGCGGAAGTGACGCTCGGCGGCGTCGACACCAACGAACTTTCTTCCAAGACGATGGAGGCCCACAAGGTGCCGGGGCTCTATTTCATCGGCGAAGTGGTGGACGTGACCGGGTGGCTGGGTGGCTACAACTTCCAGTGGGCCTGGAGTTCGGCCTGGGCCTGCGCCCAGGCGCTGGCGGCGCAGGGGCGTTAAAACCCGCGCAGCCTTGACACGTGCCGGGTCACATTGGCCCGGCCTTGAGCTGATTCATTAATTTCATTTTAGTGTTGCCGTCGAGAAAACTCGCCTCCAGCGCCTGTCGGTTGCTGCGGTTAAAATCGTCATCCTGCCAGCCGAAGGCGTCATGCAACAGCTGATACTCCTTGTTCAGCGTGGTGTCGGCGACGGTGCGCGCATCGGTATTCACGTTCAGCCGCACTCCCATCCTTTTCAGCCGATCTATCGGATGATCGTCGATGCTGTCGAACAGATTGCAGACGAGATTGCAGCTGGGGCAGATCTCGAGCAGGACGCCGGTGGCTATCAGACGCTCGATAAGGGCAGCATCCTCGATGCTCCTGACGCCGTGGCCGATGCGCGACACCTGTAGCTGCTCCAGCGTTTCCCGTACGCTGTCGGCGCCCTTCGCCTCGCCGGCGTGGGCGATGACGTTGCCGCCGGCTGCTCGCACGGCGCGAAAGGCCGCTACGTGATTGGCCAGCGGGTAACGCGCTTCATCGGCGGCCAAATCCAGCGCCACCACGCCGCTTCCCTGATAATCGATAACCAGTTTCGCCGTTTGCAGGCTGGCGGCCGCGTCGAAATGTCGCAGCGTGCACAGGATCAGCCCGGCGGCGATGCCGTAAGCCCGTGATGCGTGATGCATGGCCGCCAGCACCGTCTCGACCACCGTTTCGCCGGTTAATCCCAGCCGGGTATGCAGCAGCGGCGCGAAGCGCAGCTCGGCATAGATGACATTATCCGCCGCCAACTGCGCGAATAAGTCCTCGACGGCCAGTGTTATCGCCTGGCGTGTCTGTAATAGATCTATTTGCGGCGCTATCTTGCTTAAAAAGTTCCCCAGATCGGCGCATCGCTTCGGCGCGATAAATTGCCGATTAAATGCCGCTCTGGTTATTTGCGGGTCGACCTTTTTGACATAGTGGTAGCTTAAACAGGTATCCAAATGGACGTGTAATTCCACTTTCTTCAATTTTCTTGGATCGAATTTCATACGGGCCACTTATTTCATTAACGGCTGAGATAACAACGAAAACAGTTTTTCTTTAAACAGACCGGGTTTGATGCGGGTGATCACGCGCGCATTGGCCGGTTCGCCGGTCAGGTGGGTGGAATCGATGACGTAATGGCCGTAAGACCTTTCACTTTTATATTCAACCCAGGAATACGCCTCCAGACTGGTTTCGACGATGTCTGGGTAGAGCGCCACCGCCATGGTGGTCGGATCGGGCAAATCAAAGCCTTTACGTTCGGTGCGCATGGCGTTGAACGCCATCAGCGTGCGATTGCAGCGCACGGCAAAGCGCCCCAGTTCGCCGAGATTATTCAATCGCTCTATATCGCGTTCGTTGATAAATGCTTCCCCCATGCCGATCTCCCAGCCAACGAGGGTGAGCGGCAGCCCGGCAGTGAGCACCAGATGCGCGGCCTCGGCATCGGCGTAAAAATTAAATTCGGCCAGCGGGGTGATATTGCCGGGCATCAGCCCGGAACCGCCCATCACATAAACCCTCTTTACTTTTTCGGCCAGCGTGGGCGCTTTCAGCACCGCCATCGCGAGATTGGTCAACGGCCCGAGGGTGACGATTTCCAGCTCGCCATTGAGCCGTGCGGCGCAGTCGATGATGGCGTCCACGGCATGAACGGGTTCGGCGCTCTGGCGCGGATCGGGCAAGGCCATGTCGCCCATGCCGTCTTCGCCGTGAATATGGTGCGAATGATAACGCGTTCGGAAGAGCGGTTTCGCCATGCCGGCATAAACCGGGGGCGAATAGGTTCCCGCTTTTTCCACGCAGATAAGTGCATTTTTGACGCACTGTTCAAGCGGGCAGTTTCCCGCGACGGTGGTGATCGCTTCCACCTTCACGTCGGGTGCGCGCAACGCCATCAGCAGCGCGACGGCATCGTCGGAAGCGGTATCGGTGTCTATCAGAATATGTCGCATGGCCATCTCCTCGGGTGGGCTATGCGGAGAAAGTACCCAGACGATCTAAGGCAAAAAAGGTCAGATGTCCTTTTTCGTTCTGAAGCGCGTCGGCTATGCTGAACGCAGTCGAAAGCGAGGATGTAAGACGTTTAAGGATGAGCCCTGGGAGTGAATCGCCTTGAAAACGGTCGGTGACAGCAAGCTAAAAGAAGCTTTTATCGACGCTCACGATCTGCGAACGGCGCTTTCGCCCACGCTGCTCGCCGCACTGCGACTGGTCAGCGTCGAAGCCGGCGAATACCTGGTGACGCAAAGCGATCGTTTGACCCACCTGTTTTTTCTCGTACAGGGAAAATTGCAGGTTGAGAATTTTGATGTGAATGGCGCGCACATTGTCTTTTCCTTCGAAACGGATTTCTCGGTGATTGGCGATCTGGAACTGTTCTCCCAGGCGCAGCGCACGCTGTTCAGCACCGTGCAGGCGGTGACCGACGCGCTGCTCCTCGCGGCACCGATAGAGGCCATCAACAATCACGCCCTGAGCGACCCGGCGTTCCTCACCTTTATCTGCCGGCAATTGAGCAATAAGCTGCTGAATGCCTCTTTGCTGCATGCGAACGGCGCTTTTACGGCGGAGTATAAACTGCGAAAATTTTTATTATTCAAGATAAAGAACGAAGGGGAATTGATTGAGCTGGAAAACCGGGAGGCGCTGGCGGCGAGATTGGGCATCTCCGTCAGACAGCTGAGCCGCGCGCTGGCGCAGCTCGCGGCGGACGGCATCATTCAATTTAAAAACAAATCACTGCGGGTGACGGATCGCCAGCGGCTGTCCGACATCAACGGGAGCGCCAGGATCTAGCCGATCGCCGGCCCCTTCAATTCCACGCGATTGCCGTCCGGATCGCTGAAATAAATGGACAGGCCGTCGCCTTCAGCGCCATAGCGCGATTCGGCGGGATCAACGCCGATCCCCTGCGATCGCAGATAGGCCAACAGCTCGTCCTCGTTGAAAGGATCGATGCGCAGGCAGATGTGATCGACATTTTGCCGGTGAGGATCGGGCGCCGTGCCGCCTTTTTTCCCCAACACGCCGTTAATATCCACCAGATCGATCATGGCCGCTCCGGCGCGCAGGTGCATCAGCCCCAAATCCGGCCGCTGTTTGGCGATATCACAGCCGACGATCCGGGTATAAAAATGCAGGCTTTTCTGCATATCGCGCACGCGCAGCACCACATGGTCGATAGTCTTCAGGCTGAAAGGGCGCACGGCCATCTCCTCAAACGGAAGTCTCCTTTACAGCATAAACGGCGCTGGCGGATTTATCCTGCTCCAGAGCTAAAGCAAAAAAATGGCCGATGGGTTTCACCATCGGCCGTAAGCGTGAGGAGTGTTCACGCATTAACGCGGGAAGTTGCCGCTCAGCGCATCCAGGCCATCCTGGTAGATGCCATGGAACAGGGCGACGGCTTCGTCGTCGCTGATATTGACCGGCGTGAAGCTGCCCGACCATTCCACGCGCGCCACGTTGGCGTCGTCGGTGGCGTGTACCGACAGGGTGGACAGGTAATTCACCACCGGGAACGGCGCCTGCATGATGGAGTAGCTGTAGCTGCGTTGACGGTTGTCGAACGCTTCCAGCCGCTCGATAACGGTGCCGCCGTCAGAGGTCGTCAAAGTGCGCACGCGGCCGCCTTCAGAAACGACGCTTTTCGGAATGAACGGCAGCCAGTCAGGCAGGGCGTCGAAGCCGCCGATCAGTTGCCATACGGTGTCGGCGGATGCCGGGATGTTCATAGATACGGATGTAGTAGCCATTTTCTTTCTCTCTTGATATCGGTTTAGGGTACGGAATTACATTGCCAGGGTGTCGACGACGCCGCCGTCGACGCGCAGCGCCGCGCCGGTAGTGGCCGAAGACAGCGGGGACGCGAGGTAAACGGCCAGGTTGGCCACTTCATCGACGTCCGCCGCGCGTTGAATGATGGAGCTTGGGCGTTCGGTTTTAACGAACTCGTCGGCCTGATCGCGCGCGCTGCGCCCGGATTTGGCCGCCGCTTCCGCCAGCATCTCCTGCAGGCCTTCGGTAAAGGTTGGCCCTGGCAGGATGGCGTTGACCGTCACGCCGGTGCCGGCGAGGCGCTTCGCCAGGCCGTGAGATACCGCCAGGTTGGCGCTTTTGGTCACGCCGTAGTTGATCATATCCGCCGGGATGGCGACGCCGGATTCGGACGACACGAAAATAATGCGTCCCCAGCCCTGTTCGGTCATGCTCTGCGCGTAGTGGCGCGCCAGACGCACGCCCGAGAGGACGTTGACGTTATAGAAGTGCATCCACTCGCTGTCGGGCACGGTAAAGAAGTCTTTATCGTTGAAAATACCGAGGTTGTTGACCAGCACGTCGGCTTTAGGCTCCGCGGCGAACAGGGTTGCAGCCCCTTGTTCGGTGCCGAGATCGGCGACCACGCCGCGTACCTGCGCGCCGGGCACGTTGGCACTGATGTCGGCGATGGCGTTATCGACTCCGGCTTTCTGACGGCCGACGATCACCACGGTGGCGCCCGTTTTGGCAAGCCCGCGCGCGATGCCGAGACCGATGCCGGAGGTGGAGCCGCTGACGACGGCGACTTTGCCTGAAAG
Organism: Serratia sp. KG1D; assembly: GCF_037150675.1. Lineage (NCBI taxonomy): Bacteria > Pseudomonadati > Pseudomonadota > Gammaproteobacteria > Enterobacterales > Yersiniaceae > Serratia > Serratia sp. KG1D. The sequence continues at coordinate 180,517 of NZ_JBAGIH010000006.1, read as the reverse complement.
ATCCAGTTTCATCATGTATATCACTCTGTAATGTGGGTAATGGGGCCGGGGGCCGGCCCCATAAAACTTAACGAATCGGCAGCGGCGCGTTGTCGGCCACCAGTTTCTGGCGGCGCATCTCCGCCCAGAATTCAGCCGGGATCGCTGCATCCAGCGCAGCCAGATCTTCGGCCATGCGGCCAGGACGGCTCGAACCGGGGATCACGGCGGCGACGGCCGGGTTAGCCAGCGCGAATTGCAGCGCAGCGGCTTTGACGTCTACCTGGAAGCGAGCGGCGATCTCTTTGATTTTCGCGACTTGCTGGCGAATAGCCGGGGACGCTTTCTGATATTCGAAATGTTCGCCGCCGGCCAGTACGCCGGAGCTGTATGGGCCGCCGACGACGATATCGACATTCTGTTCCAGCGCTTCCGGCATCAGGCGTTGCAGGGCGCGTTCGTGATCCAGCAGGCTGTAGCGGCCGGCCAGCAGGAAGGCATCCGGTTTCGGCTCATCAAGCGCCAGCGTCAGTTCGCAAGGCTCGACGCGGTTGACCCCGAGGCCCCAGGCTTTGATCACGCCTTCGTCACGCAGGCGGGACAGTGCGCGGAAGGCGCCGGTACGGGCGATATTGAACTGTTCCAGCCAGCTGTCGCCGTAGAAATCCTGAGCGACGTCGTGGATCCAGACGATATCCAGACGGTCGGTTTTAAGACGCTTCAGGCTGTGTTCAATGGAGCGAAGCGTGCCGTCTTCCGAGTAGTCGTTCAGGATCTTGTTTTTCAAACCGTGTTCGAACAGGCCGCCTTTCTCACCCAGATCGCGAGCGGCGGGATCTTCCATTTCGTCCAGCATGATGCGGCCCACTTTGGTGCTCAGCACGAACTCATCGCGTGGATACTGAGAGAGCGCTTCGCCCATGCGAATTTCCGACAGGCCGGAACCGTAAAGCGGTGCGGTGTCGAAGTAGCGGATGCCCAAGTCCCAGGCGCTGGTTACGGTAGCCAGCGCTTCTTCTTCTGGAATGGCGCGGAACATATTGCCGAGCGGCGCGCCGCCCAAACCGATCTTGCCGGGTAAAATATTTTTGATGCTCATGGTGAATCCTCAATTCGTTATCTTTTCAGGGAAACTAGTGGGGCTCATACAGCGTCTGCCCCGTCACGAGGCTAAAGATAACTTGGCAAGTTGTGACTTGATAGGACATAATTTGTCTAAGTTAAGTCCTTTGAGGTCTCACATGATCGATTTACGTCAGTTGAAATACTTTGTGGCGGTGGCGGAAGAAGAGCACGTCGGCCGCGCCGCCGAACGGCTGCACATTTCCCAGTCACCGCTGAGCCGGCAGATTTCCCAACTTGAGGAACGTCTGGGTTTGATGCTGTTCGAGCGCAATCAGCAGCGCATCCGCCTGACCGCCGACGGCCAGACGTTTCTGGCAGAAACCCGCGCGCTATTGACGCACGCCACCCGGCTCGAGTCGCTTGGGCGCCGTCTGGGGCGCGGGGAAGACGGCGGGCTGTGCATTGGCTATATCGAAAATGCGATGCACTCCGGCGTCTTGTCGAACGCCTTGCGGTCGCTGCGGGTGTCCCGGCCGGATGTGCACATCGTGCTTTACAGCCAGCCTTCTTCCATGCAGCTGGAAGGGCTGCGGCAGCGCAGCCTGGACGTGGCGCTGGTCAATACGGCGCCGGATCGCGACGATCAGGATTTGGACTATACGCAGGTGTTGGACGATCGCATGTTGCTGGCCCTGCCGCAGACGCATCCGCTGGCGGACAGGGAAACGCTGCAGCCGGCGGATCTCACCGATCAGGCCTGGATCTCGGTGATCCACAAAGAGGATGCCCATTCGCGCGACGACTTCGTGGCGGCCTGCGTGAAGGCCGGGTTCGATCCGGATATTCGGCTGGAGGCGGGCGAGCCGCTGACTGCGTTGGGGCTGGTCGCCGCCGGGTTGGGGATGACGTTGATCCAGCACAGCCTGCGGCATAACGCGCCGCAAGGCGTGGTGCTGCGCGAGCTGCCCTGGATGCAATACACCACGCAGCTGTGGGCCGTGTGGCACAAGGCCAACCTGCGCCCGCTGGTCACCCATTTCCGCGAAGTGATGTCGGCCGGGCCGGCCTGCCACTGACTGCGCGGTGGTGTCCGGCCCGGATGGCGCCCGCTACGGCGCAGCGCGCAGGGCGGCGACGATCGCCGCCAGTGCGGCGCGTTGCTCGTCTGCCAGCGCCGGCTGCGCCTGCGCGGCATTTTCCGCCAGCAGGGTCTGCAGGCCGATCAGCCAGTCATAGATATAAAATGCGGTATTTTTGGTTGGCGTCGGCGCCAGCCGAGTGAGCCGCTGCTGGCCGCTCCAGTCCACCGCCGGCTGCGGCGGCGGGGTAAAGATCGGTTGGCCGGGATTGACGCGGCTCTCGGGGCGCGTTGCCGCATCGCGCCGCTGGAAGCCGAGCCAGGCGACGAAGTCGCCCAACAGCGCTAACGCCTGGCTGATCTGCCGATCTTCCCCCTGTTCCGGCAGGCCGCCGGCGCACAGCGCGCGCTCCAGCTCATCATCGAGCCGCTGGCGGCAGGCGGCGCCGATCAACGCATCAACCAGCAGTTCGAGATGCGGTTTGTCGACGCCGAGCAGATCCAGCAACCGGCGGCTGTCCGGCAGGCTGCGCAGATGGTTGATCCAATCCGCGAATATCCGCGCGGCAAAGGGTGACGTGGGGGGCTCGCCGGGCGCCGGGGTTTCCGGTGCGCCGAACAGATCGATGTCGAGCCCGAACGGCGCAGGCGTCGCCGGGGTCGGCGCGGCGTGCTGCTGTTGCTGGTAAAGTTGGCGCAGCGTATCGCGCTGGGGCAACAATCGTTCCAGCAGTTCGCCGTGGCGGCCGGCCTGCGCCTGCAGCGCGCGCAGCAGCTGTTGGGCGCGTTGCTGGGGCGCGTATGGATCGGCGGCGGTGAGCCAGTTGCCGAGCAGGCTTTCCGTCAGCTCGCGCTGCAACTCTTCGCGCAGCTCGAGCAGGCGCGCTTGCTTGTGGGCCGGGCGCGCCTGTGCGGCCAGGTAGTTCACCATGCGGCGGCAATCCTGCTCATCCAGCGCCAGCAGTGTGGCCCAGCTGTCACCGGGTTCGCCGACCTGGCGCTGAACGGCGTCGTCAGGGCGCGGTTTGCCTTCCTGGCGTGGGTCGAACGGCGTGATCGCCCAGATTAAACCGGGTTTGCGGCGCTGGCGCAGCGCCGGGGTTTCCCCCTGGGTGTGGTCGACCCAACCGGCGAGCGCCTGGCCGATGCGCGCGGCGTCCTGCGGCGTGGCGGCGGCATCGGCTACCAGCAGCAGGTTGGCGTGCAGGCCGTCCGCGCAGCGGGCCAGCAAATGGGCGCGTTTCGCCTGTTGCAGCCGCTGCGTCGGTTCCGCCTGCGGGCGGGCGCAGCTGCCGGGCAGGTCGATCAGCGCCACGTCGGCGGGCAGGCCCGCCTGCGCGGTTTGCGGCAGAACGGTGGTGACTTCGGCGGTCAACCAGACCAGATCGCTCAGCGCGATCTCCCGTTCACCGCCGTGTTCGGCCATCACGACGATTGCCGTGTTTTCCGGTGCGGCGCTCGCGGTCAGCAGCGTCAAGGCGCGGCGCGGGGCATGAACCTGCCGGCTGTCACCGAGGGCATGCAGCGTGTGTGCCAGCTGGCGATAATGCGTCGTCAGCGTCGGTTCCTCTCCCCACAGCGGCGCAAACAGGCGCGCGCGATCGTCGATGCTCAGCTGCGGCGCCAGCGCCACGGCCTGCGGCCAGAAATGCCTGTCCAGCGTCTGTTGCCCCTTGTCGCCGTGGCGGCGTTGGCTATCCCACAGCGCCAGCACATCGCCGTCGCTGAGGCCGTCGGGGGCGATGGCTTGGCGGTGGCGCGCCAACGTTTGCAGATGGCCGGCGATCGCGCGGGCGTCCCAGTCCAGCCGGAAGCCGCCCATCGCGGCGGCATCGAGCGTGATGGCCAGCCACTGCGCTTCATTGAGCAGGGCGAGGGCGATCGGATACTCGGCGGGCCCCGCCTCGGCCGCCGTGCAGTAGCGCACCGCGAGCGAAAGGTCCGCGTTGAAGCGCTTTGCGCCAGGCGCCAGCGCCGCCAGCAGATGGGCCTTGGCGGCGGCGTTGTGGCCATACAAACCGATGGCGACCTGCGCAGGGCATGTGTTTTCCAACCGTGCGGCGCGGTTATGGCAACGGCGCAGACGCTGTATCAGGCGATCGGCCTCCCGCTCCAGGCGGGGGGACTGCCGGCGCGCGGCGTCCACCCAGTCGATAGCTTGCAAAATGCCGGCGCTGAGCGCGTTATTCGGAGCCGCAGGGGCGAAGGTTTGCGTGTTCATCGTGGGTAAATGCTCCCGCTGTCTATCCAGTAGTGGGTCGCGCCGGAGGCGCTGGCAGCCAGGGTATTGAGTTTCAGTTGCAGGTGGTGCGCCGGGATGGGGCTGCCGTCGGCCAGCAGCGCCTGCGCGATCTTGACGCTCTCAGCGCCCTGTTCGGCGCTGGCGGTGATGGCCAGACGCAGGCAGATCACCGCATCGCCGGCCAGCTTGCGCGCCAGCTGGGCGTCATTGATGGTCAGCGTATAGAGCGGCGAGGCCGGCCAGCGTTCGTTGTCCAATTGGCGGAACCCCAGACGCAGCGGGCCGCGCAGCTGGAAGCTGCCGGCGGGATCGAGCGCGAAATCGGCGCGATCCAGATCGATGTCGCGGTAATAGACGTTATCGTCCGCCAGCATGTTGTTACCGTCCAGCATGCCCAGATAGCGAATGGTGGAGTAGGGCTGGAAATCGCCGACGTTGAAGTAAAAGCTCTCCAGCCGCAGATCGATCGCCAGCAGGCACAGCATGGCGCCCACCGCTGCGGTGGATTTCGGGTTGTCGATGCGGCCGCGTTTGTTGAACGGGTACCAGCTGCGGGTGTGATACCCCTCGAGCGGCAGAATGCGGCTGGCGGGCAGCGGCTGCAGATGGCGCAGCAGCGCCTGCACGCCGGGGAAGCGCGCCGGGCGGCCGGTCAGCAGCAGTACGTCGCAGGTATACAGCGCCACCACTTCGGCCAGCAGGCGCAGACAGCGGCCGATGCCGATGCGATCGGACAAGAAAGCGGCGTGCAGATCGGCCAGGCGGATCACCAGCGGGGTGTGCAGGATATCGAAGGCGTTGCTGTCGGCTTCGCGCTGCACTTCGCCGTTGATAAACGCCAGCACCTGCGGCGTCGGCGGCTGCGGCAGCAGATCGCCCAGGCTGGCGGCGATTTCCGCCCGGTTGTCCAGCGGGTCGTATTCTTCATAGGCGCCGAGCAGCGCGCGTCCGGCGGGCATGAAGATCTGCAGCGCGGCCTGCTGACGCAGGGTGGAAAGCCCGTCCATGCGCCCTTCGTTGCCGAACAGCCTGTCCATCAGCGCCGGGGCGGCGCTCACGCCGGCGGTTTCGAATGCCTGCTGCACGGCGGGCAGGATAAACTGCTGGATGGCGTCCAGCAGGATATCGTCGCCGGCGACTTTAAAGCCCTCGCGGAACAGCAGGCGCGGGTTGATTTTGATGTTGTTGCCCACGCCGTCGTCGAGCGAATAGTGCGTGATCGCCAGATCCGTGGTGCCCCCGCCGATGTCGATGGAGGCGATACGCAGCGTTTTTCCCGCCTGCTCACCCGGCGCCAACGGCCGGTCGGGCCGGGCCATGGCGGCGAAAAAGGCGTCGGTGCGGCCGGCGAAGTTCACCTGGGTTTCGTTGTACAGATAGACCATCTGACCGCAGGTGGCCTCGTCCCACTCCATCTGTACCTGCGGCGCCGGGAAGCGGGTGTGCGCGCCGTCGAACGGCGCATCCTGCGGGTGCCAGCCGAGGGCCTTCCACACCAGCCCGATCGCCTCCTGCATGCGGCGGCGGAAAATCTCGCGCTCCGGTTTCGGCATCGCCGAAGGCAGCGTCAGAATGATGGCGCGCAAACGGCGCGGCGCGGCGGCGTTCGGCATGCGGCTGCGCTGGGCGATGCTGTTGATCTGCATCAGCGCCTGCGCCAGCAGCTCGCTCAGCATCAATGTCATCACCGCGCTGCGGCTGTAATGGGCGGCGAACACCGGCAGCCGTTGCGCCGTCGGCAGGGCGGACAGCGGCACGCCTTCGTCGTTGATCAGGGTGGTCAACGGCGCGGCGGCGGCCATCGGCTCGTGCCGCTCGTTGAAGCGCCAGCCGGGCGCATAGCGCTCCTCGTCCCACAGGTAGCGGCGCGGGCTGGAAATGCCGGTGGTGCCTTCATGGCCCGTTCGCCGCTGCGCCAGCTGCGCGGCTTCGCGGCCGACGCGGGTGATGGACGGCCACTGGAAGGCGTCGTCGCGCCCGCTCTGGAACGACAGATGCGGCTTGCCGAAGCTGGCCTGAGAAAACTCCACCCGGCTCTCGAACAGCTCGTTGTAGACGCGGTGCGGTTCGGACAGCGAACGCAGCTGCAGCTCGTAGGTTTGCTTCAGGCCGTTGCTCTCTTCCGGGTGGTCTTCGACCAGCACGCCGCAGGTGTGCGAGTTGCCGACGTCCAGCACCAGATCGACGCCGATCGCCGGTTGCTGCAGCGTCGCCGCCACCATTTTTATCTGCGGCACCGCCAGCTGGTGGCCGAGCATGTGCAACAGGTTGAGGTAGTGCGCCTGATACTCGAAGGTTTTCAGCCCGGCGTTGATCTCCACTTCGGCGCGCTGCTCCCGCTCGGCGGCGCGCTGGCTGAACGCCTCGCGCAGCCAGCCGTCCACCCAGGTCAGATCGAGAAATTCGCCCAGCTCGTGGTTGCGGTGCGCCAGCGCGAAGCTCAGATCGGCGCCGAGATCGCTTTCGCCCGGCGCCAGCGCCTCCTGGCCGGGCGCGGCGGCGCGAGTGTCGAAGGCCAGCACCACGCGCAGCAGGTTACCGTCCTGATCCGGTTCATCCAGCTGCACCACCTGCAGGCGCGCCCAGTTGTCCGGGCCCGACAAAAACAGGCCCGCCGGGGTGTGGCGCAAGAAGGGCAGCGGCAGCCAGAGCTTATCCAGCAGGCGCAGCGACTGCTGCAGCGGGTAGCTGAACTCCGGCCGCACCACTTCGGCGGCCTGGTCGCCCACGGCCGGCAACTGGTATTTGCCGCTCTCGGCCTCCCATTGCAGGCGCAGCAGTGGGCCGCTGGCGGTCTTGCGCACGAATTTGCCGGGAAACTCGGCGTCCAGCCGCGGGGTCAAGGCAAAGTCCAGAAACTGAATGCCGCTGTCCTGGATCAGCGTAATGCCGTGTTTGTAGTCCGTAAGGGGTGCCAGCATCATTTACTCTCGCGCTTGAACGTCATGGGATAGGTGGTGTCCGCATCGTAGCGGCCGGTGCACTCTGCCGCGCCGGTTTCGCCCTGGCGGCAGACGATCTCCGGGATCTGGTAGCGGCTGCCGTCGCTGCAGCGCGCCTTGGTGCGGCTGTTGATCACCAGATTGCCGGACTGCATCAGCCCGGCTTCAACCGCCACCCGGCAGCTGACGCCGTCGCCGTAGGCGATGACAGCGCTGCCCTTGCCGCCGTTCAGACGGTATTGCAGGCCGGGGCGCTTGCCGGTAATCGGGTCTTTCAGCGCCACCGTGGCGCGCCATTTGCCGTTAAGGAAACGGGTGGAACCGGCCTTCACCGCCTCGGGCGGCAGCACCAGCGCATTTTTGTCCAGCGGTTGCGGGATGGCCGGCGCCGGGGGCGGCGGCATCAGCGTCGCGTGCGCCAGCGGCAAGCGCAGCTTGGGCAACGGCGCGGCGGTTTTTTTCGGCGGCGCCGGATGCCGTACCTCAGCCGGCATCGCCGGTTGCGGCGGCGGTGAGCGGTGCAGCCAGGCGGCCAGCGCCGCACTGCCAAGCAACAGAACGGGCAACAGCCAGAGAGCGTGGCGCCGGCGAGCGGCAGGGGATTCGATAGGCGCTGCCGGGGCTGGTTTTACCGGTTCGACAACGGCCGGTTTGCGCGGAGCGGCAGCGATCGGCGCCGGTTTTTCCACTTCGACTTTCATCTCTGCGTCGATCGGGCGCAGGCAGGCCAACGGATCGTTCGGGCTCTGCGCCTGCGGCTTGATAAAGCCCCAGAAGGTCAGCACCGGTCGATCGTCCACCAGGTAAACGTGGTTGGGGTCGGGTATGTGCATCGCTTTGGCCAGCAGCGCGCCGAACAGGCGATGACTGGGGTGATCGGTCGCCAGGGCCTGTTCCGTCAGGCTGCGGAAGGTCGTCAGGCTGTGTTCCAGGTGCCGTACCGCCTGCGCGCGCTGGGCATCGCTCGCCGCCAGCCAGGAGGTGACTTTGCCGGGGAAGGGCGCATACCAGTCGATGCGGGTGCCGCTTTCGTTCGGCTGGGGGATCGCCAGACAGTCGGCGGCCTGCTGCTGCCGGCGAAGGCGCAGGGTTTCCCGCAGCTGCTGCGCGCAGGCGTAGACCGGTTGCCCGTTCTCGCCTAAAGCCAGCACATCATCCAAACTGCCACTGCGTAAGAAGGGTTTCACCACGGCGCCGCACCTTGTCCTGTTCTGCAAAAACGCATAAAAGTCCATGATACCCCGCAGGCAGGGCCGCCAAACGGCCAAGGACAGCCCGAAAAACGCCCTTCTTTGGCGTTAGCGGCGCGCTTTGCTAACCGGCACAGTGAAAATCTCGCTATCTGGACCTGTCTGTGAACCGCTTTATCTGAAAAATAGAACGCAGCCCCGGCAAGCGACGCCGGGCAACGATGTTCTCTTTCACTATGACATCGCCTCGCGGGTTGCCGATTTCGGTATGCCTCAGGCGTGCGGAGCGTTCACATGACGGACAGTCAGTCTGCAAAAACTCTCGTTGTTACCCCTGCACATCCCGCCGCCGGGCATTCGGCCCAGGGCTGGATGAACGGTTTTCTTGGCATGATGATCTTCAGCGGCTCGTTGCCCGCCACCCGGGTGGCGGTGCTGGAGCTCGATCCGCTGTTTCTGACGGCGGTCAGGGCGGCGATCGCCGCTTTGCTGGCCCTGTGTGCGCTGCGGATCACCCGGCAGGCGCGGCCGACGCGGGCGGATTTGCCGCCGCTGCTGTTTGTGGCGCTTGGCGTAGTCATCGGTTTTCCGCTGCTGACGGCGCTGGCGCTGCAGCACACCACGTCGGCGCATTCGCTGGTGTATATCGGCCTGCTGCCGCTGGCGACCGCCGGTTTTGGCGTTTTGCGCGGCGGAGAGCGGCCCAAGCCCGCTTTTTGGGCTTTTTCAGGCGTCGGCGCCGTGTTGGTGGGCGCTTTCGCGTTGAGCCAGGGGAGCGGCGGCGCCTGGCAAGGGGATGCGCTGATGGTCGGGGCGGTGTTGCTGTGCGGCCTGGGTTATGCCGAAGGGGCGGTGCTGTCGCGCCGGATCGGCGGCTGGCAGGCGATCTCCTGGGCGCTGGTGGTCGCCTTGCCGTTGACGCTGGCGGCCACCTGGCTGGCGGCACCGGCCGCCTGGCCCGTGGTCAGCGGCGCTGCCTGGCTGTCGCTGGTTTACGTCTCGGTGTTCAGCATGTGGATTGGGTTTATTTTCTGGTATCGCGGCCTGGCGCAGGGCGGCATCGCCGCCGTCGGGCAGTTGCAGCTGCTGCAGCCGTTCTTCGGCCTGGCGCTGGCGGGCTGGCTGCTGCATGAGACCGTCCAGCCGATGATGATCGCCGTGATGGCCGGCGTGGTGGTTTGCGTGTTCGGCGCCAAACGTTTTTCCCGCTAGGCGCCGCTGCCGGCGCAGGCCAGGATCACCCGTCCGAGCCGTTCCACCGCCTGTTGCACCTGGCGGTCGGCGTAACCGCCCAACCCCAGCACCAGGCCCGGCTCACCGTGGTCGGGCGCATACATCGGCGACACCGCCCGCAGCGCCAACCCGGCTTCGTTGGCCTGCAGGGCGACCCGCAGGTCGTCGAGATCTTTTCTCAACCACAGCACCATGTGCATGCCCTGATCGCAGGGCTGCACCACCGCCAGCTCGGCCGGGATGTACGCGTTGATCGCCTCGATCAGCACCCGACGCTTCTCGGCGTAGACGCCGCGCATTTTGCGGATATGCCGGTCGAGATACCCTTCGGCGATAAAGGCGGCCAGCACGTATTGATCCGCGCTGGGTGGATGGCGATCCATCAGGATCCTGGCGCCGCAAAAGGCGTCGACCAGCGGCGGCGGCACGATGGCGTAACCCAGCCGCAGCGAAGGGAACAGCACCTTGCTGAAGGTGCCGAGATAGAGCGTCCGCTCGGGCGCCAGCCCCTGCAGCGAAGGGAACGGGTGGCCGGCGTAGCGCATCTCGCTGTCGTAATCGTCTTCCACGATCCAGGCTTGCCGCTCTCTGGCCCAGGCCAGCAGGGCGCTTCTTTTCGCCATGCTCATCGGCATGCCCAGCGGATACTGATGCGACGGCGTGACAAAGGCGGCGCGGGCATTGGCGGCCAGGCGCACGCCGGCGGCGACGTCGATGCCGTCGTCGGCGACGGGCACCCTAATCATGCGCCGATCGCGGAACAGGCTATCGAAAATGGCGGTAATGCCGGCGTAGGCAGGATCTTCGACCCAGGCGCTGTCGCCGGCGTCCAACAGGATCTGCGCGGCCAGATACAGCCCCTGTTGGGTGCCGGAGGTAATGAGGATTTGCTGCGGCGTACAGTTTACCGAGCGGGAACGGCGCACATAGTCGCAGATGGCTTCGCGCAGCGGCAGTGCGCCCAGCGGATCGTCGTAGCCCGACGGCGCGCCGGGGCCGCGGGCGCGGATGCGGTTGCCGAGCCGCCGCCAGATATCGTCGGGCGCGGTATCGCCGATTGGCACTGACACAGTGAACGGCACCGGCGGCAGCGCCCGCGCCTGCGTGGCAAAGCGCGCCAGATGCTGCGCCTGTGAAGAAAGCGGAACCGCTACCGCCGAACTCGCCTGCGCCGTGGCGTGCAGCGTGCGGCGCGGCGCCTGATAGTGGGCGACCCGGGTGCCGGAGCCGGGCTGCGGTTCGAGAAAGCCTTCCGCCGTCAGCTGAGCAAAGGCTTCCAACACTGTGCCGCGCGCCAGATCCAGCGCCGCCGACAGCCGGCGCGTCGAGGGCAGCAGATCGCCCGCTTTCAGATCGCCGCGGTGGATGGCCTGACGCAGAGCCTGCGCCAGCTGGTGGCTAAGCTGACCCGCCTGGCGATCGAGCTCGCCGAGGGCGGGAACGTCAACGACTTTGGCTGTTCTGGGCATGGATTCCGGCTCGCTTTGCAGTGCGAAAATGAGTATTCAGCGTAAACCACTCTTACTGTGTTCGCTAATGCGCCGTACCAGATTGAAAAAAGGAGCGCGAATCTTGGGGGATGGCCGCGAGAACATTTTACCCGGTATTGTATGCGCTTCATTATTTTAGCGCTATTACCAGGCTTCTATAACGGGGTTACATAATGCAATGTTGCTTATCGGCGAATTTGAAATAAACCTCATCACCAAAATGTTTGGTGATGGCTTTCAGGTGTTAACCAGAGGTGCGCCGCATCTGTTGTGAATTGATTGATGGCGTGTGGGGCTAATGGTGAAGGTAGCATGCATTGTTACACTGCGTAGTGGAATGCCTAAGGTTGCGCAACTCTGCGGCTGTACACGCGTTTAGCGAAATTTCCCCAAGCTAAAATCGGCGATTTGGTATCTGGGATATATTTTTTATTAAAATCAACTAATCCCATTAGTCTTATATTCTGTTTGTTCTATTTTCTTTCTAATTTAAATTTACAAAAACCTATTTCATGTTTTTTTGTAGGTTTTTATTTTAAATTTAAATATAATTTCAATATATAAAACTTTTTTCTTCGGGGTTTGTGTATTATGTCTCTGCGTTATCTGAATGGCTTTTTCTATCATAAATATTAATTCCATGATGAGAGGGTTGCCTTTTTAAGGACGGAAGGAAAACAGTCTGAGGCAGTGTTTTGGTGGGAGGTACGATGAAGATATAAATAGCAGGCTATGCTTTTCGTGTTTTTGGAATTTATATCTGATTTTTTTTGAAATGCGGGATTTAAGACTCATGATTAAAATCTAATGATAATCATGATTTATTGCACTGTGTGAAGATGACGGCAGTGGAATATATCGGTTGTCAGGCGCTTCTTGAGACTAACTTCTCATGGTTCTCGTAATATTGAATGGCAACTGATCAATTTTAAGGGATTGCCCAAGACTTTTCTGAATTTATAATGACATAAAGACATTATGAATTTAAATGATGCAGTTTTATTTTTTTATTCTTTCAGGGAATCTTAATGATGGAACGCCATCTCTTCGGTTTTATTATAGATCACGACATTCAACTGGACATCGCCAACAAGCGATTGGTGAGAATCAATTCTCTGGCGCCGGAAAAATGGGTGCACTTTAGCGCGGTGACATTAAATGATGCCATGGTGAGCTTACTGATTTTTTTATTACAACACCATGGCGACGGTCGGAAATTCACCAAAGCGGAAATATTGCAACAGGTGTGGGATGACAACAGTTACTCGTCATCCAGCCAAAAACTCTGGCAAACCATTAAAGAGCTCAGATTAAGGCTCGATGTGATAGGTTTGCCGCACGACTTCATCGTTAATGTGAAGGGGGCGGGGTATACCCTTAATAACCCAGTCGTTACGCCTTTATTCTACGAGTGATTGTATTTAAAAGCGTAAAATAAAAGCGCGCATATCAATATTATCGTTCCTGCTTGGCGTTATTCATGGAAATAAAAGGTAATAGAATGCGTTATTGATAAAATAATCAGGAGTCTATATGAAAAAGTCCTCCGCAATAGTGTTTACCTTGCTCGGCCTGTCTGGCTTGGTCGGCCAGGCGCAAGCGGCCAGCAACGGGACGATTAACTTTAGCGGCGCCGTTTCCGCGACGACTTGCGATGTGAGAGTCAATGGGCAGGCAGCCGATGGCAACATCACGCTGCCTGTCGTCACTCAGGATCAACTGAGCGTGATGAGTTGGACCGCCGGCCGCACGGCGTTTGAGCTGAAACTGAATAACTGCCAGGGCACCCTGAAAACGGTGGCCGCTTATTTTGAGGCCGGCCCAGGGGTGGACTCCAGCGGGCGTCTGCATAACCTCACCGGCTCGGCGAAGAATGTCGCGCTGCAATTGCGTGAAGGTTCGGGATCATTCAATCCGATCGTGGCCGGCAGCCCAAGTCAAATAACGAATGCTACCTATCACACTATCGCTTCTACCGGTATGGCCACGTTACCGTATACGGTTGAATATTATGCTAAGGGCGCAGCAAGCGCCGGTTCGGTAGTGAGTAATGTGGTGTATTCCCTGCAGTACAAATAACCATTTTACAGGGGGGGCTCCCCCCTGTATTTATCAAAATTACTGGAGTGATGATTATGAGCAATAAAGCTCGTGTTTTTTCGTGCGCGTTTTTTTGGGCCGTGCTTGCCTCTTTTCCCATGATGGCTTCCGCCAGCGTAGTGATTAACGGTACGCGGGTTATTTACTCTTCGTCAGATAAAGAAACTACGGTGAGATTAAATAATGTGGGCAAATCGCCGGTATTAATTCAAAGCTGGATTGATGACGGCGATCCGAATAAAAAACCAGAAAATATCAATGTGCCTTTTATTTTGACGCCGCCGATTAACCGCATTGATGCAGGCAAGGGGCAGACATTGCGTCTGAGTTACACCGGTGCACCGTTGCCGGCGGATAAAGAGAGCGTTTACTGGCTTAACGTGCTGGAGATCCCGGCCAAAAAGCAGCTTACAGGCGATGAAAGCCTGCTGCAAATGGCCTTCCGTTCGCGCATCAAGTTGTTTTTCCGTCCGGATGGACTGAGCGGTGACGCCAATGAGGCGGCAAAGCAGTTGAGCTGGTCCGTGACGCCGGGCGGCGTCAAGGCGACTAACCCGACGCCGTATTTTGTGTCGCTGGTCAGCCTTGCTGCCAACGGCAAGGAAACTGAGGGGCAAATGATCGCGCCGCGATCCGCATTGGAATTTAAAGGCGTCAGCGCTGCAGCGGGAAAATCGTTAAGTGTCGAATTCGTCAATGACTACGGCGCCGTCAATAAATTCATTGCTTTGGTTAAGTAAGCGCGAGCGAAGTCATTAATGGGGCGAATATCGGCCGGGCGTGACGGGGAAAATAACATGAGCGGATATTTTAGCTTTGCGCGCGCGGGCCGCCATGGCGCGTGGCGTTTAACGCCGGCGGCGCTGTGCGTGCTCGGCGCATTAAGCGGCTCAGCCTGGGCCGAAAACGTTGAATTCGATCCGTCATTTCTGAATATGGGTAATCGCGAGCATGTCGATTTGTCACGCTTTGCACGCGGGGCGGCGGGGTTGATCGGAAAACATCGGGTGGCGCTGTATATCAATGAAGAAGCCACAACCAATAGAGAAATTGAATTCAAAACGCGCGCCGATGGCAGCCTGTATCCCTGCCTGACGTCGGACATCGTCAAGGCGATCGCGTTTAACGAGGCGGCGTTGCCGAAAGCGGCGCTGGCGCCACTGGCGCAGGGAGAGGCATGCTTCGATCTGCCGCGGCAAATCCCCGACGCGCAGATGAACTTTGATAGCGGCGAGCAGCGGCTGGATATTGTGATACCGCAGATTTATATGCGTAAAACCGCGCGCGGCAGCGTTGATCCGGCACAGTGGGACAGCGGCGTCGCGGCTCTGTTTCTGAATTACAACCTGAACGGCTATACCAGCTCGTCGCGCGGCGTGGACTACCAATCTTTTTACGCCGGTTTGTCCGGCGGCGCCAACCTGGGCGCTTGGTATCTGCGGCATAACGGCACGTATAGCTGGATGCAAAACGGCACTTCGCAATACGACAGCATCAACACCTTCCTGCAGCGCGATATTCCGCTGCTGAAGGGCAGAGGTGTGATCGGCCAGGCGAACACCACCGGTCAACTGTTCGATACGCTGGCGTTTAACGGCGTGCAGCTGGCCAGCGATGAGCGCATGCTGCCGGAATCGCAGCGCGGCTATGCGCCGGAAATCCGCGGCATCGCCAGAAGCAACGCTCAGGTGACCGTGCGGCAAAGCGGGCAGATCATTTATCAAACCACGGTAACGCCGGGGGTATTCCTGATTGACGATCTGTATCCCACCGGTTACGGCGGCGATCTGGAGGTTACGGTGCGCGAAGCCGATGGCGCGCAGAGTGTCTTCACTGTGCCCTATGCGGCGGTCACTCAGCTGCTGCGACCGGGGGCCGATCGTTATGAAGCGGTGCTTGGCAAGGCCGACAGTGACAGCCTGCGGGAAAAGCCCTGGCTGTATCAGGCTACCTATCAGCGCGGCCTGTCCAATGCGCTGACCGCTTACGGCGGGTTGCAGGGGGCGGCCGATTATCGGGCCGTACAATTAGGGGCGGCCGTCGGCACGTCGTTGGGTGCGGTGGGGATCGACGTGACCCAAAGCGACAGCCGCCTGAGCCGCGAGCGACGGCAAAGCGGGCAGAGCTATCGGCTCAGCTACAGCAAAACCGTCAACGAAACCAACAGCAGTCTTTCGCTGGCCGCCTATCGGTTTTCCACCTCAGGCTATATGGATTTCATGACCGCCATGCAGACGCGTGAGCGCATGGCTCCGGGTGAGGGGGATAACGCCGTTCCGCGCGCCAAGAATCGTCTGACCTTCTCTGTTGCCCAAGGGCTGGCGTCGGGATGGGGGCAACTTTATGTCAGCGGCTCGCTGCAGGATTATTGGAACGGGTACGGGCGTGATAAGCAGTATCAGTTGGGCTACAGCAACGGCTATCGGTCGGTCGCCTATGGCCTGAGCGCGGCGCGCAGCAAGACGAGTAACGGCAAGGCGCAAAATAGCTTTTTGCTGAATATCAGCCTGCCATTGGGGCGGCGCGACAAGGCGGGCGCGCCGCAGCTGCGCCTGGGCCTGGCGCATGACAGCAACGGGGCGAGGAGCCAGCAGGCGATGATTTCCGGCAATCTCGGCACTGCCAATCAGTTCAGCTATGGCCTGAGTGCGATGAACGCCAACCGCAATGGCGGCAGCGGCTCGTTGAACGCTCAGTATCGCAGCCAGATGGCGCTGCTCAGCGGCGCTTACAGCGCGGGCAAAGGCTATCGCAGCGGCTCCGCCGGGCTCAGCGGCACCGTAGTGGGGCATGCCGGCGGCGTATCGTTCAGTTCTTACGGTTCGGAAACGTTCGCTCTGGTGGAAGCGAAAGGCGCCGAAGGCGCCGGAGTTTCCACCTACCCGGGCGTCGCTGTCGATGCGCGCGGTTATGCGTTGGTGCCTTATTTAACCCCCTACCAGCTGAATGAAATTAGCCTGGATCCCAAAGGCGCAGCGTCCGACGTCGAGCTGGAAGAGACGACGCGCAAGGTCGCGCCTTATTCTGGCGCGTTGGTGAAAGTGAAATATAACGCCCGTAAAGGCATGCCGGTATTGATCGACACCGGGTCTGCGGGCGTGCCGGCGCCTTTCGGCGCCGAAGTGCTCGACGAAAGCGGCGCCGTGGTTGGCGCCGTGGGGCAGGGCGGGCTGGTTTATGCGCGCGTCGCTCAGGACAGAGGCGGTTTGCGGGTGCGCTGGGGGGCGGATCGCAATGCGCAGTGCGACTTGAATTATGTGCTGATGCCGCAGCAGAAAGGCGGTCGGCCGGTGTTGCAGCGCTTTAGCGCGCCGTGTCGCAGCGGCGTTGGCGCAG
This sequence comes from Serratia sp. KG1D, assembly GCF_037150675.1. Lineage (NCBI taxonomy): Bacteria > Pseudomonadati > Pseudomonadota > Gammaproteobacteria > Enterobacterales > Yersiniaceae > Serratia > Serratia sp. KG1D. The sequence goes on along the minus strand of NZ_JBAGIH010000006.1, from coordinate 163,862 downwards.
AACGATGAGATCTATTTTTGGCTTGAGAACGCCGCCGGGCACGGCTGCAGCGGCGCGTTTCAACGCACGGGAGAGAATGAGATGACACAAAAAAACCGCCAGGTTATTTGGCGCGGCATCGCCTTGTTGGCGCTGTTGCTGGCTCAATCGGCGTGGGCCGACTGTTATTACAGCGATAAGTCGAGTATCAAGAACGATCTGACGGTCAATGCGCCTTTGGTGACCGGCAATATCAGTATTGGCGCAGATGTGCCGGTTGGCTCAGTGATCTATACGCAAAACTTTAATCCCTCATTCGGCACAGTATGGGTTAAATGCGATACGCCGCAGACGTTCGTCTCGCTGGTGATGGATTATGAAACGCCTCCGTACCCGTTATCGGGGTGGAGCTCGGCGAAATTCGGCAAAGTGTATGAAACCGGCTTGCCGGGGGTGGGCGTATTTATCGATAATCACTCGTTGGATACTTTCACGCTGCCGTATATTTCCAACGGTACGTTAGTGAAAGAGGATAATGGCTGGGCGAATAACTTGTTCAAGTATCGTATCCGCTTAATCAAGACTGGCGACGTGCAACCCGGTACCGTCACCGGCGCCGCTCTGCCCTGCCTGATGACGCGGGTGGGACCGACCGCAGCCCCCTTTACGGCGATGCGGCTGTGCTTTACCGGCGCTATCAACGTGGAAGCGAAAACTTGCACCACGCCCGATGTTTTCGTCGCCATGGGGAAATATGACATGGGGCGACATTTCACCGGAAAAGGCAGCGTAACCGAATGGAAAGACGCCTCGATCCGCCTGCTGGATTGCCCGAGGTTTTACGGCACGGCCGAGGCCCAGTATTCGGATGACGGTACTGGCAGCATTAGCGGCGCGACCGGCAACAGTCTGACGCTTTCGTTGACGCCCAACACGTCGGTGATCGATGACGTCAATGGCGTCATGGGCGTGAAAGAAGGCAGCGGCAGCGCCGGCGGCGTAGGCATTCAGTTGGGATATGGAGCCTCTTTACCTCAGAGCGTACAGTTCTCGCGGGCAATCACCGTGCCGCTTTCTCCTGCAACGCCCACGTCTTTTACTATTCCGTTAAAAGCCCGCTATATCCAAACCGAGCCCACGGTCACGCCGGGTGCCGCCGACGCGACCGTGACCTTTAACATCAATTATTATTGAGTGGGCGGCCTGGTCAACTCAGCCCGCGCTGATTCAGCAGCACTTTATTCAACTCGCTGTTTTTACGCACGTTAAGCTTGCGCATCGCCGAGCGCTTATGGGCGCTGATGGTTTTCTGGCTGCGCTGCAGCAGGCCGGCGATGCTGCAGGCGGACATGCCGCTGCTCATCAACCCCAACACCTTTTTTTCGCAGTGGCTGAGCGCGGCGATGCGGCAGGCCTGGCATTTCCACATGCCGGCGGCGTGCAGCGCCATCCACGGATGCTGAATAAATTTCTCCAGCGCCATCTGCAACTTGAGGCGGATGGCGTAGGCCGAATCGCGCCGATGGATGCTGAACAGCGGCGGCAGGTTTTTCACCTGTTGCTGGGTCGTGTCGTCGAGGATGAGCAGAGTCAGCTGCCGCTGGCGCGGGATGCCGTAGGGGCTCTGGTAACAGCAGGCACAGCCCCAGCGCTCTTCCGGCGTGCGGAACACGATTTCGATGTTATCCAACGCCTGCAGCGCCAGCGGCGAGAACTGCGGGTACCGGCGCTGGCATTCGTTCAGGGAGTGCAGATAATCCTGCAGCAGCAGACGCAGCCCCTGCTGGTAGAAGTTATCGCTGTCGAACAGCGTGAAGCGAATATCTGGCATGGGTGGCTCCTTAAAAGGCCGCGGCACCGCGCCGGAGCGAACGGTGACGGCCCATTGCCGGCGATAGCGCGCCGGGCGTTTTCCTGATTTCCCTGGGGCGGTGCGGGGCTTATTGGTACGCCAGCACAAAATTGGCGACGGACGTGAATTCGCCTTCGGTAATGCTTTGGTTCTGAATCGCGCTCGGCCGCCCTTGTACGTAGGCGGTGAAGTTCAGGTTGTTGGGACCGTTTTGTAACGCGACGGCGCTGGTGGCCTTATTCAGAGAGATGTCCGCACCCTGATGATCGAACAGGGCGATGGCGGCGCCGTTCGCGCCGTTGTTGATCGCCAGCTTGCCCGGCAGCTCTCCGTCTTCGGCGCCGCTGAAGGTCACGCTGACGGATTTGAACACCGTGGTCTTGCAGTCGGTCAGCTTGATGCTGAATGGCACCGGCGTGGTGTGGCCGTAGCGGTACAGGGTTTTGACGATCACCGTGCCCATCTCCACCAGCTGATCGGCGGACTGCGGTTCGATATTGCACGGGCGGCTCACCACGGTGCCGTGGAACTGCACCGGCGCGCCGATAAGCTCGGTGTTCGCCGCCGCCTGCATGGCGGCAAACCACCAGGGCGCGCAGCTCAGCAGCGCTAAAGCGCGTAGACGCATTTTCCGTTCCTCCCTCGGTTACTGGAATGCCGCCACGATGGTGGCCGATGCATTGAATTCCCCTTCGCCGATCTCTGCGCCGCCGTTGGCGAACGGCGCCGCCACCAGGTTCCAGGAGCCGCCGTTGCCGATGTTCGGCACCGGGTAAAACTCATTCGGGATAACCAACTGGCCTTTATGCGTCAGCCGGATGCCGAGATCGTTCTTGTCGGTTTTGAATACCTCGTTGCTGAAGGAGGCCGCCGTGCCCGACACCGCCAGCTTGATATTCAGCGTGCCGTCCTCGAAGCTGCCGCCCTCGCACTGGAAGCGCACCGGAATGCTTTGCGGGTAGTTCGAGCCGTTGAGATCGCTGCCGCCGATCTCGCCGAACTCCACGTTGATCAACTGGCCTTCGTTCACCACGCATTTATCGGGCACGTAGAGGATTGCGGACTGGATAAACACCTGCGCCATCGGGTTGGGGCCGAAACCGCCGTCGGTCGAGCCGAGGCGGCCGTACATCTCGATGATCTGCCGATCGTTAATCTCAACGCCGTTAATGATTTTCTTGCGCACCCGGAAGGTGATCTTGCCTTTGGAGCCGCTGCCGTAGTTGTTGACCTGCAAGTACGGCGGCTGGCAGCGGTGTTGGCTCAGCAGATTCGATTCGTTGTAAAAAGGCACGGTGACGTAGGCGTTCTTGTTGCCGGCAATCCACACCTCGGCTTTTAAATCCAAAAAGTCATTCAGTTTTAAATAGCCGTTGCCGTAGTCGGAGGGAGGCAACGCCGAATCCGACTTGTAAAAGTGCGGGCTGGTGGGGATAGGGGTATCGCAATACACCTTGCCGGTATAGGTGCCGCCCAGATCATAGGGAAACAGTTTGGTGAACCCCACCTGGTTGGTGATGTTGCTTTCATTCAGATCGATATAGAACTGTTTCGGCCCGCCGTCCGGCGTGACATAGCCGTTGGCCCAGGCGGCGGGGGCCGCCAGCGCGATCGCCAGCGGCAGGCAGAGTTTGGTCAGTTGAGTTTTCATTGCGTTCTCGAGCCTCACAGGTAAATCACCTGAATGTGCGCCACGGCGGCGAACCCGGCCGCCATCACCGCCCGCTGGGTGGATTCCACGCTGGCGCTGAACCACAGGGTGTTGCTGCCGGGCTGCAGAATGTAGGGGCGGCTGCGCTGATTCAGCTCCAGCGCCTGGCCCTGCTGGTCTTGCAGCCGCAGGCCGATGCCCTGTACGCCGCCGTTCAGCTTCAGCAGTGACGGGTTGTCGACGTCGCTTTCGCCGAGAAACACCAGCGTGGCGGCCTGCTCACCCTGCAGGTAGAGGCGGCCGGCATCGCCGTTGCGCGGGCCGGCCGGGTTATCCGCCAGCGCGCGCGCGCCCAGCAGGCAATTGCGGAACGAGAGACGAAAACGCACCGGCGCGCTGCGATCGCCGGCGTTGCGGAAGTCGCGTGCGCTGACGTCGCCCAGATCGACGGACTGATCCCGGCTGTCCGGCGTCAGGCTGCAGGGAGAGCTGAGCAGACCGCCGTGAAAGCTGACGGTGCCGGTGGTGCCTTCGATCACGCCCAGCGGCGTTGCCGCCAGCGCGCCGCCGCCGCACAGCAGTGCGCCGAGCAGCAGAGGGCGCAGTCGATCGGTGAATTCAGCCATGCTGGACCTCCTTATTTTTTCTCGGGCACGGCGGTGCAAACGCCGCCATTGCAGACGAAGCGAAGCTCCGGATGGCCGCCGTAGTCGTTGATGTAGGTGATGACGAAGCTGTTCATGCCGGTGTCGTGCAGCTTGAGGCTTTCGCTGGATTTCGGCTTCAGCATCAGCGGCTGAAAACCGCCGATCGCGCCGCCGCCCTGTTTTTGCGTCTGCCGCGTCATGCCGGTCAGGGTGATGTAAAACGGCGTCGGGTTGTCGACGGTGATGGCGCCGCCGCTTTTACGGAACACCAGCTTTTCCTGCCACACTTCACCCTTGGGCGCGACAATCGCCTTCGGCCGGTAAAACAGCTTGATCTGCGTCTGCAGCGCCAGCTGCATCACGTTGGTTTTGGTGCTTTTCGGCGGGATCTCGCGCAGGTTGAAGTAGAACACCGACTCGCGATCCTGCGGCAGGCGATCCGCTTCCGGCGTCTTGGTGATGCGCACCACGCTGCGCTCGCTCGGCTCCACGCGCTGCAACGGCGGCAGCACCACCAGCGGCGAGGTGATTTTCTGATGCTGCTCGTTCTCCAGCCAGGACTGCGCCAGGAAAGGCAGCTCTTTGTTTTCGTTGACGATATTCAGGCTGATCGATTTGGCGTCGCTCACATAAACGGCGCGCGTGCGATCCAGCGATATCGCCGCGTCGGCGGTGGGCAGTACGGCGCTCAGGGCCAGGCCGGCGGCGGTCAGTAGCGTTATCGGGTGTTTGTTCATGTCATTATTTCTCAGCGTTACGGATTACAGGGTGGCGCACGGCAGCAGCAGCTGGTCCAGCGGCTTGGCGGCGCCCGGGATCACGATGCGGCAGCGGCGTTGGCCTTCCCAGGCGACATCCAGTTTTTCCTCCGGCTGTACGCCGGTCAGATAGACCGAGCCGCCGTCGTTGACCACCGCGACCTCGCGGCCTTTCTCGCTCAGCACCGCGGCGCCGAACGGCGGTTCGCTGCCGTCCGCGAGGCGAATGGTGGCCAGCAGCTTGCTGCCTTTCACCACCTCGAAGTGGCGGTAACCGATGGCGCCTTCGGTCAGCGTGCCTTGCACCACGGCGCGAGTGGCCTCGACGTCGTCCGCCAGCTTGTTGACGTCGATACGGGTGTCGGTGTTGTAGTAGCTGGTGATGTCGGAAATCACCGCCAGCCCGAAACGGTTGCTGTAGGCGCGGCCGTTGTTGATCGGCACGCCGGCGATGCCGTCGGTGTCGAGCATCATGCGGCTGCCGCCGTTGCTCGAGTTCTGATGCGCCGCGATGCCGTGCCGGGTCGCGGTGAGACCGCCGCGGAACGAGCCGCCGATCGACGAGTAGCTGTCCTGCTGGTAAGAGGCGCTGGCGTTCAGCGAGCCGAACGAGGCGTTGTGGGTGTAGTACCCGCGCGCCAGCGATTTGCCGGACTGGTTAAAGCCGCCGCTGACCTGCCAGGTATTGTCCGGATCGCTGTAGTCGTTGTACGACGCGGTCTGCGTGACGTCGCCGTTGTTGGTTTGCAGCGCATAGCCGACGCGCCGACGATCGCCGATCGGTACGGTGAAGTTGAGCATCACGCTGTCGTCGGTGCGGCCCTGGTAATAGGTGCGGTAAGCCGACAGCGAGGCGGTGATGTTGCTGATATCGCCGATGCTGAACAACTTGCTGGTCGACAGCCCGTAACGATCCTGGGTTCGCGCGTCCCAATAGGTCTGGTGCGAGTAAGTCAGATAGGTGGTGATCGCCCTGGCGCTGTCTTCCGCCATAAAGGTTTTACTGGCGGTGATGGTATACAGCTCTTTCTGACGGCCGTTGTAATTCTTGTCGTAATCGCCGTAGCGCTCCTGCAGATACTGCGACATGTTCATGAATTTGCGTTGCGAGAAGCGGTAGCCGGCGAAGGTGATCTGGCTGTTCAGCTCGTCGAAGCGTTTGGCGTAGTTGAGCTTGAACGACATGCCGCTGGCGGTCGGCTCGCCGGGCAGGCGAGCGATCGACTGGGTGACGTCCAGCGACATGGCGCCGAACACGTTCAGATCGCGGCCGAGGCCGAGCGCCCAGGCGTTATAGTCGCCGCCGAGCAGCGCGCCACCATACAGCGACCAGGCGTTGCTCAGCCCCCAGGAGAAGTCGCTGGCGGAAAACAGCGGCCCCTGGGTGCGGTGGTCGTAGGCCGAGGTTTTGCCGAGCGCCACGTTGTAGCGCACGTAGCCCGGGCGGGTCAGGTACGGAATGGTGGCGGTATCCACCTGGAAGGTCGAAACGGTGCCGTCCTGCTCTTCCACCTTGACGTCCAGCTTGCCGCGCACCGAGCTGTTGAGATCCTGGATGGCGAACGGCCCGGCGGGCACGGTGGTTTCGTACAGCGTGCGGCCTTCCTGCGAGACGGTGATCTTGGCGTTGCTCTTGGCGATGCCGCGCACTTCCGGCGCGTAGCCCTGCAGGTTAGGCGGCAGCATGCGCTCGTCGCTGGCCAGGTTGAGGCCGGTGAAGCGATAGGCGTCGAACACCCCGGAGTCGAGATAGATCTCACCCAGCGTTAGCTTGGCGGCCTGCATCGGCAGCGCGCGGTAGGCGTAGATCTGGTTCCAGTCGAAACCGGTGCTGCGATCGCCGGCCTGCTGATTGTAATTGGCCTGGTAGTCCGCGCGCAGGCGCCAGGGGCCCAGGTTGGCGCCCAGCGTGCCGTAGCTGCTCAGGTTCTGGGCGGTGTTGTTGTTATGGCTCTGTTTGCCTAGCTGACCGCTGACGTTGTAATCCAGCAGCAGGCCGGGAATGCCGTCGTCCCACTGCTCGGGCGGCGTCCAGTCGGGATCGGAGTATTTCATCCACGCCTGCGGGATGGTGATCGCCAGCACGCCGCCGCCGATGCGATCGGAGATGGTCGCGCCTTTGATGCCGCGAATGTCGGCGCACTGGTTGTCGTGCCACAGGGTGATTTTTTTGGCCGCTTCTTCTTTCAGCGCCATTTTTTCCACCAGATCAGGCGGCAGGCACACCTGGCTGCCGCTCTTGTTATCCGGCGACGGGAAATACTGAATGCTGCGCTGGGGCAGCGTTTTCTGGTTGATCTTGATGTCCAGCAAATAAGCGCCGGGCATGACGTAGTCGGCGTCGGAGAAGCGCGAAAGATCCACTTTGCTGCGCTCGCCGATATCCAGGACGTCGGTATTGAATTCCGTGGCGGAAAATGCCGGACGCACCCAGAGGAAAGACAGAATGACGAGGAGAGGTAGGTGTTTCCGTGTCTGTAATGACGTCATAGCATAATCACTCATGGCAAGTCCGCGCCCAATAGCAGGTCATCCGTACGACCTGAATACGTAATGCTGTGCAGCGCCCGCCGGCGCTAGAGATAAGACAGGGTGAATTTGGCCAGAGAGCTGAAGCCGCCCGCCCGCGCCTTGTCGGGATGCAGGCGCAACTGCGCGCCAAAGCGCAGCGTGTTGTCGCCGGCGACGATCTGGTAATCCGCCGTCGTGCTGCCGAGCGGGATCGGCGTGCCGGCATCGTTCAACAGCTCGATAGCCACGCCCTTCGCCTCGCCGTAAACGCCGAGCAGGGAAGGATCCCCGCTGTCGGCGGTGCCGTCGAACGTGACGTTGGCCGCGCGATAGATGAAGTCAGGCTTCACCTGGCTGGCCAGCTCGCAGTTCACCAGTTTGATCGTGAAATGGCGGCGGCTGCCGATCAGCACCGACTGCCCATCCTGCGAGGCGTCGGTCATGGAAATCAGACCAAAATCGACGGTTTGATCCAGGCTGTCGCTGGCGATGCCGCACGGCGTTTCAACGATGGTGCCGCCCAGGCTGACTTTGCCGTGGCCCTGATTTTTCGCTGCCGCCGCCGCGCTGCCGACGCTGAGCGCGATGAGCAACAGGCCGCAAAGGCGGATAGTCATGCTGGCGTCTCCCTGTCTTTCCCTGTTCCCTTGCCGGTATCCTCGGCATGCAATAAAGCGGGGGATGCCCTGAGACATCCCCTGTGGGGTATTACAGGTAAGCCAGGGTGAAGTTCGCCACGCTGGTGAAGTCGCCCGGCACCACGGCGCTTGAGGCGCTGCTGCCCTGCAGATAAGCGGCGAATTTCAGCGAGTTGTCGCCGTCGTTCAGGCCCTGACCGTCGGTCGCGGTGCCCAGTTCCACCTCTTTGGAGTGCAGGTTGTCGTAGATCACGATGCCGGCGCCGGTTGCCGTGCCGCTCAGGGCCAGCAGTTTGTTGTTGACCGGATCAGGCGTGCCGGTAAAGGTCACTTTGACGTTTTTCATGGTGGAGATGGAGCAATCTTTCAGTTCGATGTTGAAAGGCTGCATGCTGGATTTACCCTGGTTGGCCAGGATGCGGCTGCTGATCTGGCCCATCGGCACGGTTTGGTCAACGGATTCCGGCGCGACGCTGCATGGCGCATCGATAATTTCGCCGGTAAAGGTGACTTTACCGCTGCCCTGATTAGATGCGGCATGAGCAACAGATGCGGAAGCGAAAGCAATCACGGTTGCCAGCATTAATTTATTCAGTTTCATTTCTCAGGTTCCTGTAGAGAGTTTTTAAATAAAAAGAACAGCACATCTAAATCCCCCGCGGCGGCGGCAACGCCATGTCGCCGTCCGTGCGGTTGGAGCCAGATCCTTTTGCTCTGGGCAATACGCCGACATCCGTTATTTATGAGAAATAACGAGATTTGGAAAATCGATAATGGATTTTCTGGTAAATAAAATACGTTTTTTACGTGTGGCGTGTTGCTGGGAATATTCTTGCAAATAATAGTATTGCTTGGAAATAGATTTTATTAAATTAAGTCAAATTCAGAATATAAAACCAAAAGGAAAAAGAAATATATTTGCTTTAAAATCAATAGATCGTATACAAATATTATCCAGTATAAATCACTATATAAATAACGATATGCGAGATATTAGATCGGGGGAAATAGGATGGCACCTACAATTCACAATATTGTTTTGCTAATATCGCTCTGAGGCAGCAGATGATGCATTTCCCTTTAGAAACAAAATATAAAACATAATTTATTGTTTTTATTGTCGTTTCATGGTTGTTTGTTCATGAGGGAATGGGGTTTCTTATTCGCGTTTAGCCAGCGTTTAGACCTAATTGGTTAACAATTAAATAACAATTGCACCGGTAGTGAATTATTCTATCACATTGCGTGATAGGGATTTTTCGCTACCTAACCCATTTTGATTAATCAAATTAAGGCATGTGCTGCTGCCGTTCGCCACATAATGATGACCTAAGTGACAATTAAAGGATTATAAACGGAATGATAACGATGATTAATGCTTGCGGCGGGCGCCGTTGGGCGGGTTTGACCCTATTTCTGCTGTCTCTTATGGCGCTTTCTGGCTGTGCGGGCGGGAGCAAGACAAAACTGAATTCCGTGAAAAAAATCTCACAGAATAATCCTAATGATAAATCCGATGAGCAACGCATCGCGCTTTGTCAGCAGCGGGTTAATTCATTAAAGAATATTAATCCGCAAAGTTATCAAAAACGCATCGCCTATTTTAATGGCCTGCTTTCCAACGCTTCGGGATATGCCGGGGTGCGCGGCAACGTGGATGAGAGTACCCGTAAAGCGATTGATGCTCTTTATCAATATAAAACCGAGAAATTCTGCGCTGACGTCGAGCATGAGCTGATGTCCGATCTGTCCAGCCGGGTTGAGAATCTGTAGCCATGAAGCGATGCGCGCAAGGATGGGCGATGGGGCTTTTGCTGTTGGCGGCGAGCGGGGCCGCTTGCGCCGCCGATGACGGCATTCCCGCGCTGTTGAAGTTTGCCGAACAGCGGCAGGCGCCGCCGGCCGCGCCCAGGGAAGACAGCGCGCGTAAACCGGCGCCCGCACCGGCCGCCAAACCGGCCGCCGTCGCGGGGGCAGACGGCGCTCGTTTAACTTCTCTGAAGCACTCTGTGCAACAGCAGGCGGAGAAAATCCGTCAGCTGGAGCGGCAGTTGGCGGCGGCTCAGGCCGCCGCGGCGCCGAAACGGGAACCGGCCGTCGTCGATATTCGGCCGCTGGCCGATGCCCTGAAGGGATTGCGGCAGGCCGTTGCGCCGGTGCCTGAAGTGAGCGTGCTGTCCGCTTCGTTAACGCGGTCCGAACAGCGCAGTGCAAGTTTGGCGGCGCAGCTGGCGCAGCAGCAGCGGCGGGTGGAGACCTTGCTGGCCGAACGGCAGCAGGCGGCCGAGCCGCCCGCGCTGGCCAGCGAGGCGGACAAGCAGGCGTATGCCGCCGGCGTGTCGCTCGGACGCGACATTCTGCATCTGCAGCAGGAGAACCGGCGCGCGGGGCTGGAGGCGGATCGCCAGCTGTTGCTGGCGGGCATCGCCGATACCCTGGCCGGGCGATTGCGGCTCGATGAAGCCGCCATCGACGGCGCGCTGCACACGGCGCAGCAGCGGTTGCAGCAGGCGCAACAGACGCAGGCGCCGCCTCGGGATGACAACGCCTACCTGGCCAATTTCGTCCGTCAGGAGGGGGTCAAGCAGGATGCGCTCGGTTTCTATTACCGGGTGGACTATGCCGGCAGCGGGGCGATCGGCGCCGACGATCGGGTGGATATCGTGGTGCGCGAAAGCCTGACCGACGGCCGGGTAGTCAAAGACATGGAGCTGGCGGGGACGGTGATCTCGCAGCCGTTGACGCGCTACCCGCCGCTGTTTCGCGCGGCTATCGAGAAGCTGCAGCGCCACGGCGCGATCACGCTGGTGGTGCCGCCGGCGCTGGCGTACGGCAAACAGGGCAACCCGCCGGCGATCCCCCCGAATGCCACCATGATTTACACCCTGCGCATCGCTGACGTGCAGCCGTGAGCGGGGTGCTCAGCAGTAACCACTCAGGAGGAATGCTATGGCCAAGGCGCCGAAAACGTTTGAAAGCAGAAAATCGCTGATGCTGAATGTGTTGCAAGGATTGTGCAGGGAGCGTGTGGAAGGATCTGGGGGCCATCATCCCCCGCCGGAGCAGTGGCCGAAGACGCGCGAGCTGGCGGATAAATGCGGCGAAAATATTTATACCACCCGCACCCTGCTGCTGGCGCTGGAAAAGGAGGGTAAGGTTCACTGCACCCACCGCAGCATCAACAATTCTCTCCGCTGGTACAGCTGCGACGAACAGGCAGCGATAAAAAAAGAGTGATTCGACCCTGGCGGTCGCTTTTGACTATTCCTACAGCTAATCATTAATTAAATTTATCATTTGGCGGGGCGTTTCGCTCCGTCAATCCTTCCCCTCCGTTCGCTGCCATCCGCACAGCCATTGCTAAGATGTTTTTGGCAGCCATATACTTATCGCTCAGACGGGAACAGGTATAGGGAGCCGGCATCGTAATGAAGGAAAAGAAAGACATACTGAGATTGGATGATATTCATTATCAAATAGACAGCCAGGTGATCCTGGATTCCGTCTCTTTCACGCTGGGTGAAGGCGAGTTCAAACTGATCACCGGACCTTCCGGCTGCGGGAAAAGCACCCTGCTGAAAATCATCTCTTCCTTAATGGATCCGACCCGCGGAAAGCTCTATTTCGACGGCCAGGCGATCGACGAGATGTCGCCGGAGGCGTATCGCAAGCAGGTCTCTTACTGCTTCCAGACGCCGTCACTGTTCGGCAATACGGTTTACGACAATCTGGCGCTGCCCTACCAGATCCGCCAGGAACCGCCGGCCGAGCGAAAAATGAAGGCCGATCTGGCGCGTTTCGGGCTGCCGGAGGCGATGCTGACCAAGAGCATCAATGAACTGTCCGGCGGGGAGAAGCAGCGGGTGTCCCTGATCCGCAACCTGCAGTTTATGCCCCGGGTGTTGTTGCTCGATGAGATCACCAGTGCGCTGGACGAGGAAAACAAACGCAACGTCAATGAGATAGTGCATCAGCTGGTGGCGGAACACCGGCTGGCGGTGCTGTGGGTGACGCACGATACCGAAGAGATAGCGCATGCGGACGAGGTGATCACCCTGCGCGCGCACGGCGCCGAGCAACAGGAGCAACAGCATGAATCAGCATAACATCACCAACGAATCCTTGGGCTTGTCGATGGTGCTGGTGGTGGTCGCCATCCTGATCAGCCATCGGGAAAAGCTGGCGCTGGAAAAGGACATTATCTGGAGCATCTGCCGCGCGGTGGTGCAGCTGATCATCGTCGGCTACGTGCTGAAGTATATTTTCGACCTGGATAACGCCGTTCTCACCGTGTTGATGGTGCTGTTCATCTGCTTTAACGCGGCTTACAACGCCAAGAAACGCAGCAAGTACGTCGAACACGCGTTCGTGACGTCGTTTATCGCCATCACCACCGGCGCGGTGCTGACGTTGGCGGTGCTGGTATTGACCGGCTCCATCGAATTTACGCCGATGCAGGTGATCCCCATCTCCGGGATGATCGCCGGCAACGCCATGGTGGCGGTGGGGCTGTGCTACACCAACCTCGGCCAGCGTTTCAAAGGCGAGCAGCAGAAGATTCAGGAGATGCTCAGCCTGGGGGCGACGCCCAAGTTCGCCTCGGCGGCGCTGATCCGCGATAGCATCCGCGCTTCGCTGATCCCGACCGTGGACTCGGCGAAAACCGTTGGGCTGGTCAGCCTGCCGGGCATGATGTCCGGCCTGATCTTTGCCGGCATCGACCCGGTGAAAGCGATCAAATACCAGATTATGGTGACCTTTATGCTGCTTTCCACCGCCAGCCTGTCGACCATCATCGCCTGCTATCTGGCCTACCGTAAGTTTTACAATGCGCGCCACCAGCTGGTGGTCGGCAACCTGAAGTAACGCCATGAAAAACGGCCTCCGCGGAGGCCGTTTTTTTACCCTTGCAGCAGGGCGATGCTCTGGCGGATTTCCCGTTCGATATCCGCCTCGCTCCAGCCGTCCAACTGCGAAGAGAAGGGCTCGAAGGCATAGACGCCGGTGTAGCCCAGACGTTCCAGGTTCTGTACCTGACGGCGGCTTTCCAGCCGATCGCCCGCGCTCAGCATGATGCGCTCTTCATCGCTCAGCGCGCCTTTATCCCGCCCATCCTCCACGCCGGACAGATGCACCAGGCCGATCTGCGCCACCTGGATCTGCGAGTCGAAGTCGGCTTGCGCCACACCGCTCAAATAGTGGTGGAAAGTATCGAGCACGATGCGGTATGGCGCGCCCGAATCGCGGATGATCGCCTGGGTCAGCAGCGACGATCGCAACGAGCTGATGCCGAAGCCCAGCGGCTCGACGTATCCCTGCACGCCGTAGCGGGCAAACAGCGGCGCCAGCAGACGCAACGCGGCGAGGGTATCGTCCCGTTTTTGCTGCTCGCTGCGCGTGTCGTCGGCGCTGCAGTGCGGGCACAGCACCAGCGCCCGGCTGTGGATGGCCTGCGCCTGCGCCAGCAACGCTTCGGCGCGCTGCTGCAGCGCCGCCGGGTCATCCACCCGATTGAACATGCCGAGGGCGTTGATCGTGACGATTTCAATGCCGTATTGCGCGGCGAGCGCGTTGAGCTGCGCGTCGCTCAGATCGTCGGTCACCTTGCCGCTGGGCATGTCGTTGCGCAGCTCAACTTTGCTGAGCCCGCAGCGTTTCACCAGGCGGAAAAAATTGTCCAGGTCGAGATTCGGCGCGATCTTGCGGTTAATACAGAAGCGGTCCAGCGCAATGTTCATGGGGCATGACTCCAGCGATAAGGGGTGAGAGATCAGGATTTGCCGTTTTCCAGCGGCAGCGGCTTGCCGTCGGGCAGGGATTGGCGGTGGCGTTTGGCCAGCACCACCTGTTCCATTTTTTCCAGCGAGACGCCTTTGGTTTCAGGAATATAGCGGCCGATAAACCAGTAGCTGAACAGGCAGCAGGCGGCAAAGATCCACATCGGGAAGGCGCCGTGGAAATGCGAGAACAGGTAAGGGTGGTCGTTGATCATCGGGAACGACTGCGACACCGCAAAGTTGGCGACCCACATGCAGCCGACGGCGATGCTCATCCCCTGCGCGCGCATGCGGTTCGGGAAGATTTCCGACACCAGCACCCAGGCGCCGACGCCCCAGGACAGCGCATAAAACACCATGAAGAACAGCATGCCGAACAGCGCGAAATAGCCGGTGGCCTGCGTGTAGAGCGCGTACGAGGTGAGCAGCAGGCCGGCGATGGCGCCCAGCGTGCCGTAACGCATCAGCGGAATGCGGCCCATGCGATCCATCAGCATGGCGCCGATGACCGAACCGACCAACTGCAGCACGCCGATCCAGATGGTCTGGAACAGCGCTTCCTGCGCGTTTTCGGTGACGGTTTTCAGCACCACCGGCGCGTAATACATCATCACGTTGACGCCGGTGACCTGCTGCAACATGGCGATCATGCAGCCGACGAACAGGATGAACCGCACCCGCACATCGCCGTAGTTCAGCTTCCGGTGCTGCTGCTGTTGATCCTGCTGCAGCGAGTCTTTGATTTCTTTCAGCAGATTCTGCGCGTGGGCGGCGTTGGAGACCTTGGTCAACATCGCCAGCGCCTGATCGTCGCGGCCCATCATCACGTTCCAGCGCGGCGATTCAGGAATGACGAACACCAGGATGCAGAACAGAATGCAGGGGATCACGCCCGAGGCGAACATCCAGCGCCAGCCCATTTCCACCAGCCAGGCTTCGCTGGCGAGGCTGGCGATTTTGAAGTTGACGTAGAAAATCACGATCTGGCCGAAGACGATGGCGAATTGCTGCATGCTGAGCGCCCGCCCGCGCATGTCTTTCGGCGACACCTCCGACATGTACATCGGCGACACGGTGGCGGCAATGCCGACCGCCAGCCCGCCGATGATGCGGTAGATGACGAACCAGGTGAAAGTTGGGGCCAAAGCTGCGCCGACGGCGGACACGGTGAACAGCAGCGCTGCCAGCATCAGCGCCTTTTTACGGCCCCAGCGCGCCGCCAGCGGCCCGGCGGCGAAGGCGCCGACCACGCAGCCGATCACCACGTTGGAGACTGCCCAGCCGGTTTCGGCCGGGCTGAGATCGAAATAGGTTTTCAACGCTTCGATCGCGCCGGAGATCACGGCGGTGTCGTAGCCGAACAGAATGCCGCCCAGGGCGGCGATGCCGCAAATTCGCAATATGTAACCGGTATTGTGCTTACGCTGATATGACATGTGTTGCTCCGATTTTTATCCTGGCTTCCGTCCGCACGGTTAGGGTGTCGGGAAGAGGGCGAGCGGAAGGGTGTGAACCGTGCCTGTCATCAAGGCGATGTCGTCGATAAATGCTGGAACAAACAAGAACATTTATTTCATAATTAGTGAATAATGGAATATTGATTTTTAGATCCAGTTCAAAAAAAACCGTCGCGAGCGATCCGGGCGCCTTGGGCGCTCGGAGGGAGGCGGTAACGGCCGCAGGTCAGGCGCAGTGCGGACTTTCTGTAGCAAAGTCAGTATGCATTAGCGATGGACTCTCCTGCGAAACCGCGCCTTGATTGGCGCGGTAATGAAAGCGCCAACCCGATCGACACCGCAAAATTGCGACCTCACGCACTAAAAACAAATTTTCCAAAACAATTTATTTGAAACTTTTTTTTCAATGAAATAGAGTTTGCTGCATCCGGTCAGGATTTAGCCGGCTTGCCGACGGGGTTTGGCGAGCGGGACGATTAACGCCGCGCCGCCTGGGTGTGGCCAGGCGACAGCGGACTTGAAAAGAGGGCGTGACATGAAAACCGTGGGTAACTTTATTGACGGGCAGGTGTGCCTGAGCAGCAGCAATCAAACCGTCGACGTGCACAACCCGGCCAGCGGGCAGGTTGAGCGACGCGTCACGCAGAGCACCGCCGCCGAAGTCAAACAGGCCATCGACGTGGCCCACCGGGCGTTTGCCGACTGGTCGCGCACCACGCCGCTGCGCCGCGCGCGCATCATGTTCAATTTCAAGGCGCTGCTGGAACAGCACCGCGACGAGCTGGCCGAGCTTATCGTCAGCGAACACGGCAAAGTGTATTCGGATGCGCTGGGCGAACTGACGCGCGGCATGGAAGTGGTCGAATTTGCCTGCGGCATCCCGCATCTGATCAAGGGCGAATACTCGCCGGACGTCGGCAGCGGCGTCGACAGTTTCTCGCTGATGCAGCCGCTGGGCGTGGTGGCGGGCATTACCCCGTTCAACTTCCCGGCGATGGTGCCGATGTGGATGTTCCCTATCGCGTTGGCCTGCGGCAATACCTTTATCCTCAAGCCGCCGGCGCTGGTGCCTTCGGCCTCGGTGCGCCTGGCGGAGCTGCTGAAAGAAGCCGGCCTGCCGGACGGCGTGTTCAACGTGGTGCACTGCGCCAATGAAGACGCGGCGCAGCTGTGCACCGATCCGCGCATTCAGGCGGTGAGCTTCGTCGGTTCCTCCACCGTGGCGGAACATATCTATACCACCGCCAGCGCGCACGGCAAGCGGGTACAGGCCTTCGGCGCGGCGAAAAACCAGGCGATCGTCATGCCGGACGCCGATCTGGACGCCACGGTCAACGCGTTGATGGGCGGCGCGTTCGGCTCTGCCGGCGAGCGCTGCATGGCGCTGCCGATCGCCGTGGTGGTCGGTGACGACACCGCCGACAAACTGATCGCCAAACTGAAGCCGCTGATCGCGCAACTGCGCGTCGGGCCGGGCTTGCAGCAGGGCGGCGAAGAGAATGAAATGGGGCCGCTGGTATCGTCCGCTCACCAGAAAAAGGTGCTGGGCTACATCGATCTGGGCGTGGAAGAAGGCGCCACCCTGGTGGCCGACGGCCGCAATTATCAGGTGCCGGGCTACCCTGAAGGCTACTACGTCGGCGGCACGCTGTTCGACCATGTGAAGCCGAACATGCGCATCTACCGCGAAGAGATCTTCGGGCCGGTGCTGGGCATCGTGCGGGTGCCGGACTATCGCACCGCCATCGACACGGTCAACGGCCACGAGTTTGGCAACGGCAGCGCCATCTTTACCGGCAGCGGCCACTACGCGCGCCAGTTCGTGCAGGAAGTGCAGGCCGGGATGGTCGGCGTCAACGTGCCGGTGCCGGTGCCGATGGCGTTCCACAGCTTCGGCGGCTGGAAGCGCTCGGTGTTCGGCGCGCTGAACGTGCACGGCACCGACGGCGTGCGCTTCTACACGCGCATGAAGACCGCCACCGCGCGCTGGCCGGCCGGACAACAGACGGTGTCTGAATTCAGCATGCCGACGCTGGGTTAAGCGATCGCAGAGTATGAGCGGGCCGTTGCTCCATGGGGGCAGCGGCCTTTGCACGGGGAGTTAACAGGAGAATCGAAATGTCTTCACTGCTTGCCAAATGTCAGGCGCCGAACGCCGAGGGGCGTATCCAGCACGTGACGCCGGAAAATGCCGGTTGGGGCTATGTCGGCTTTGACGTTTACCGCCTGGCCGCCGGGCAGTCGCTGCGGTTGGAATGCGGTGACAAGGAACTGTGTCTGGTACTGGTGGCCGGTATCGCCTCCGTCGCCACGCTGCGCGCCGAATACCCGCATATCGGCAAACGCATGAGCCCGTTCGAGCGCACGCCGCCTTACGCGGTGTACGTGCCGCACCACGATCGCATCGACGTGCGGGCAGAAACCGATCTGGAGTTGGCGGTGTGCAGCGCGCCCGGCAGCGGCCATCTGCCTTCACGCCTGATCACGCCGGCGGAAATCGGCGTGGAGCGGCGCGGCAAGGGGCGCAACCAGCGGTTGGTGCATAACATTCTGCCGGACAGCGAGCCGGCCGACAGTCTGCTGGTGGTGGAGGTTTACACCGACGAGGGCAACACCAGCTCCTACCCGAGCCACAAGCACGATCAAGAATATTCGCCGGACGAGACCTATCTCGAAGAGACGTACTATCACCGCATTCAGCCGGAGCAAGGGTTCTGCATGCAGCGCGTCTATACCGACGATCGCACGCTCGACGAATGCATGCCGGTCTACAATCGCGACGTGGTAAAAGTGCCGCGCGGTTATCATCCGGTGGCGACCCTGGCGGGCTACGACAACTATTACCTCAACGTGATGGCCGGGCCGGTGCGGCAGTGGAAATTCACCTGGGAAAAAGACCACGCCTGGATTAACGGCGACGGCTACCCCGCCGCGCAATAAGCGCTTGAGGCCCGGCTTGCCGGGCTTTCTCTTTATCAGGGGATAAATTTGACCTAAATTTGCCCTCTATCTTGCTCAAATGATAACCTGTCCGCACGCGATTGCTCCCTGGCTGAGTGAATCTAACGAACCGCTGTTATGCAGTGAGAATGCCGGTACACAGGAGGAAAAATTATGACAACCACCATGTCTCAAAAAGCGGCGCGCGAAGGATTAGGTTCGCCCGATCTGTTTGAAGGCGGGGTTTACGTCACAAAAAATGGTGTTGCCGAGCTGTTTGTACAAACGGCGGCTGAGAGAGAGGCCGAAATACGGGAACGCAATCTCGAGCGCCAGTCCAACGCGTTGTTGAAACTGACTATGATGGCGAAGCAAGAGATTAAAAATCAGCGCGGTCTGTCGCCCGAAGAAACCTTGCAGCGGCTGCGTGACGCGCGGAAATAGACCCGAGGTGCAGGATGCCCCAGGAAATACGTTTTACCGTCGCGCCGGCGGCGGAATGGAGCCTGAAAGACATCGAGTCTTATAAGAGCGGAACGATAGGGGCCGTCGCAGCCGGGATGTTCGTGGACAATCTGTTGTTATCGTCCCTCGCGGCAATTGCCGACGATCCCGCCCGCTACCGCTTCAACGCCGTGCTGGCGGGCATGGGAGTGCGGTTGCACGAACGATTGGATCCCGACAGCGAATACCGCGTCATCTATGACTACGACGGCCAAACGGTGGAGATTCTGCTTTTCATCAGCATGAAGCAGGATCTGGAAAGCGCGCTCTACCGCTATTTGTTGCTGCAATAATCCCGCCGCGCCCGAGCCTATCGGGCGCGTTCACATCCGCCTTACTCGTCCCGGGCGTTATTCAGCGCCAGCGAGACCGCCAGCGTTTGCGCCAGGCACATCGAGGCCACCTGCGAACGGAACCCGTCCACCTGCGCTTCACGCACCACGAAACAGACGTCGCTGAACGCGGCCAGCGGGCTGACCTGGCTGTCGGTGATGGCGATCTGCTGCGCGCCGCGCTTGGCGCCCAATTCCACCAGTTCCACCGCCTCGCGGGCGTACGGCGAATAGCTGATGGCGATCACCACGTCTTTCGGTTTCACCATGCTCAGCTGTTCGGTGAACATGCCGCCCAGGCCGTCGATCAGAAATGCGCGGCGCTCCAGATGACGCAGCGCATAGGTGAGGTAGGAGGCGACGCTGAACGAGCGGCGCAGGCCAATCACGTAGATGTTTTCGGCGTTGTTGAGCAGTTCGACGGCGCGATCCAACTGCTCGGGGGCAATCTGCATCGCCAGCTGCTGCAGCGCCTGCGCATTGACCATGGTGAATACGTTGAGAATCTCCGCCGGTTTCTCCGGCGCGACGTTGTCGTCGGTAGAGGTTTGGCGGAACAGGCGCGCGCGCTCGGTATAGTTCACCGTTTCTTCCATCAGATGCTGACGGAACACCTGCTTCATTTCGTTGAAGCCGCTGAAGCCGAAGGCGTTGGCGAAACGGATCAGGGTGGAAGGCGGCACGCTGGCCTGTGCGGCGATGGAGGCAACGGTATCGAAAGCGATGCTGTTACTGTTATCCAAAATATAGCGCGCCACCTGCTTCAAACGCTTGCTCAGCGTTTCATAACGGTGGCGGATCTCGTCCTGTAACAGCGAAAGTTGAGTTGGGTTGTTCATCCATTCGGCTCGCAGTGGGGTGAAGGCGCATTGGCCTGATGCCTGAAATATTGACAGGGTATTTTAACAGACGGAGCGGAAATTTCATTTCCTCAAAAAGCGATTTATTCGATCGCACATTGCGCGACTTCACAGAAAAGGGGCAAAAAAATCCCCTTAAAGCGGCGAAATGGCTTTAAGGGGACGTGAACCTGCTGTCGCTGTCAGTGCGCGCCGCCCGCCTGCGGACGGTACTGGCGCCAGAAACCGATCAGCGTCAGGTATTTTTGTTTCACCTGCTCGATCAGGGCCGCGTCGTCGATTTCCCCCTGCAGCCAGCGGCGCGAAGGTTGGCCGAAAATGGTGCGGCCGACGGCGAAACCTTTCACCCAGCGCGCATCCGCGGCGGCGGCGAAGCCCGCCTTCAGCACCGCCTCCGGGGAGTCGAGCCCCAGGATCAGCACGCCGCGGCAGAAGGGATCGTAGGTGTCGATCAGGGCACCGACCTGCCGCCAGTTTTCTGCGCTCAGCGGTGGCAGTTTCCACCAGTCGGGCTGAATGCCCAACTGGTAGAAATGCTCAATCATCTCCAGGTAATAGCGTTCGTCTTTGTCGGCGTTGCTGTCCGGCAGGATCACCTCCAGCAGCAGCTCGTGGCCGGATTTACAGCAGCCGCGGTAGACGTCGGCGATCAGCTCATCCTGTTCGCGGCGCAGTTCCTCCGCATCCTGCGGGTGATAAAACACCAGGCACTTCACCACGTGCTCCTGCGGCCAGTCGATCAATTGCGAACCGATATTGCCGTGCTCCAGGCGCAGCGGGCGCGAGCTGGGCAGCTCCACCGGCCGGCCGATCCACCATCCCTGGCCAGTGATCTCGTTCAGCGCCGCCTGCCCGTAGGTGGTGTCGGCCAGAATGCCGCTGTTGCCGTTGAGGCCGGCCTGCGCGGCAGCCTGTTGCGCCGCGGTGAGCAGCAGGGTCTTCAGGCGCGGAATGCGTTCCTCGCCGACGCCGGCTTCGCGCGCCATGTCCGCCAGCTGCTTGCGGTGATCGAAGGCGAACACGCACAGTTCCGGCCACTGTTGCTTGCGGGTGGTGACCCGGTGCAGGTGGTTCAGGCGTGCGTCGCGGTCCGGGCGCGTGACCTGCTGTTCACGCTGCAGGTAGTCGTCCAGTTCCCGTTTGGTCGGCATCGCCGGCGCGCAGCCGTGGCGCGAAACCACCAATGCGCCGCAGGCGTTGGCGTAGCGGCAGGCCTGCTCCCAGCCCTCATCGTTCAGGTAGCCGCGCAGCAGCCCGGACATAAAGGCGTCGCCGGCCCCCAGCACGTTCAGCACTTCAACCCGCACACCGGCGTGCAGCTTCACCTGCGCCCAGTCGTCGGCGATTTCACCTTCGAACACCGAGCAGCCCTGCGCGCCGCGCTTGCACACCAGCGTGGCCGCGGTAGTCCGGCGCACGTTTTTCAGCGCCGTCAGCGTGTCGGTGCTGCCGCCGGCGATATGAAATTCCTCTTCGGTGCCGACGATCAGATCGAAATGGTGCAGCACCTCCTGCAGTTCGCGGGTCACCTGGTCTGATTCCACAAAGCGGGTTTCGCCGTCGCCCAGCGACGTCAGCCCCCACAGTACCGGGCGGTAATCGATGTCGAGCGCGGTGCGCAGGCCGTGGCGGCGCGCATACTCCAGCGCCTTCAGCACCGCGGCGCGGGTGTTCGGGTGCGACAGGTGCGTGCCGGTGATGGCCAGCGCGCGGGAGGAGGCGATGTAGGCCTCGTCGATGTCGTCCGGCGTCAGCGCCATGTCCGCGCAGTTTTCGCGGTAGAAGATCAGCGGGAAGGTTTCCTGATCCTTGATGCCGAGGATCACCAGGCCGGTTAATCGTTGCTTGTCGGTGATCAGACAGCGGGTATCGGCCCCGACGCGCTGCAGCTCTTCACGCAGAAAGCGGCCCATGTGTTCATCGCCGACGCGGGCCAGCATGCCGGATTTCAACCCCTGAATGGCGGTGCCGTAGGCCACGTTGCCGGAAGAGCCGCCGAGGTATTTGGCGAATGTGCCGGCGTCTTCCAGACGCGCGCCGATCTGCTGAGCATAGAAATCGACGGCGATGCGCCCGAGACAAATGACATCAAGCTGTTTTTGTTGTGTAGCCATACCCGTTTCCTTCTGTTAAGCAAAACTCCGGCGGCGGCCCGAGCGTGGCGCCCTGCAGGAAGCATGGGGACAGTATGGGGAATGAAAATTTCAATTTCAATATGAAATGAAATTTACACCCCAAAAATGTGATGCGTTTAAAACATCGACAGAGGCGTGGGAAAAGGCGATGAATCGGCTGCGCAAGGGCCGCCGGGGCCGAACATAAAAGGGAGGTGAGGGCAGAGGAAAAGGCTGTCAGCCCATGTGCCAACGACTTTTATCGGCCGGTGCGCGGCACGAAGCCCATGAAGGCTGAACCACGAGATGAAACGGGCTTTTCATGTAATATGCGATCTTTATCGCAAAATGAAATGTTTCTTCTGTAATGTGATTTTATGAAAAATATATTTGTTTATAATCGCTTCACGTTTCAGGTTGTCGACTTCGTGAGCAGCGCGGGCATCGCCTGCTCAAGATAATAGCTGCCGCCGCGTAACACAAACACGGGATTGTCGGCTCGGCATGAGCGCTTTCCGGGGCGGCCCTTAATCTAAAGGGTGGGTAAATGGGCAAGATCAGGTTAACCATGGCGCAGGCGCTCGTCAGATTTCTCGATAACCAGTATCTGCTGGCCGACGGCGTGGAAACCAAATTCGTCGCGGGCATTTTCGCGATTTTCGGCCACGGCAACGTGCTGGGGCTGGGGCAGGCGCTGGAACAGGATAGCGGCGATCTGCGGGTGCACCAGGGCCGCAACGAACAGGGGATGGCCCATGCGGCGATCGGCTTCGCCAAACAGAAGCTGCGCCGGCAAATTTACGCCTGCACCTCATCGGTCGGCCCCGGCGCCGCCAATATGATCACCGCCGCGGCCACCGCCACCGCCAACCGCATTCCTTTATTGCTGCTGCCGGGCGACGTTTACGCCTCCCGCCAGCCGGACCCGGTGTTGCAGCAAATCGAACAGTCTTACGATCTCAGCATCAGCACCAACGACGCGTTCCGTGCGGTGAGCAAATACTGGGATCGCATCGTGCGCCCGGAACAGCTGATGAGCGCCTGCATCAATGCGATGCGCGTGTTGACCGATCCGGCGGAAACCGGCGCGGTAACGCTGTGTCTGCCGCAGGACGTGCAGGGGGAAGCCTACGACTATCCCGACTATTTCTTCCAAAAGCGCGTGCATCGGCTCGATCGCCGCCCGGCGACCGACGGCATGTTGGCGGACGCCTTGGCGCTGCTGACGGCCAAACGCAAACCGCTGCTGGTGTGCGGCGGCGGCGTGAAGTACTCGCAGGCCGGGCGAGCGCTGCGCGAATTCGCCGAGCGCTTCGGCATTCCGTTCGCCGAGACCCAGGCCGGTAAAGGCACGGTATCGAGCGACCATGAATTCAACCTCGGCGGCATCGGCGAAACCGGCTGCCTGGCGGCCAACACGCTGGCCCGGCAGGCCGATCTGGTGATTGGCGTCGGCACCCGTTACACCGATTTCACCACCTCGTCCAAATGGCTGTTCCAACACCCGGACGTCAGCTTCCTCAATATCAACGTCAGCGCCTTCGACGCCGGCAAGCTCGACGGCGTGCAGGTGCTGGCGGACGCCCGCGAGGCCCTGAACGCACTGGGCGCGCTGCTGGCGCAGGCCGATTATCGCGCCGGCTGGGGCGACGCCATCGCCGCGGCGCGTGGTGCCCAGCGCGAAGAGACCGAGCGCGTTTACGCGGTGGAATACAGCGGCGCAGACTTTGTGCCGGAGATAGACGATCACCTCGATCGCGAGCAGGTGTTCGCCGAATTTATCGCCCAGACCGGCTCGGCGATGACGCAAAGCCGGGTGCTGGGGGTGCTGAACCGCGAGCTGCCGTCGGACAGCGTGATCGTCGCCGCCGCCGGCAGCCTGCCGGGCGATCTGCAGCGGGTGTGGCACAACCGCGGCGAGCACGGTTACCACGTGGAATACGGCTACTCCTGCATGGGGTACGAGGTGAACGCAGCGCTGGGGGTCAAGCTGGCCGAGCCCCAGCGCGAGGTGTACGCGATGGTGGGCGACGGCGCCTTCATGATGCTGCATTCCGAACTGGTCACCTCGATTCAGGAAGGCTGCAAGATCAACGTGGTGCTGTTCGACAACATGACCAACGGCTGCATCAACAACCTGCAGATGGAACACGGCATGGACAGCTACACCACCGAATTCCGCTTCCGCAATCCACAAGGCGGCAAGCTCGACGGCAAACTGGTGCCGGTCGATTTCGCCATGCTGGCGGCGGCTTACGGCTGTAAAACCTATCGCGTCACTACCGAGCAGCAGTTGCTCGACGCGCTGGCCGACGCCCGCAGGCAAACCGTGTCCACGCTGCTGGACATCAAGGTGCTGCCGAAGACCATGGTGCACAAGTATCTCAGCTGGTGGCGCGTGGGCGGCGCTCAGGTGGCCGACAGCGAAAAAATCGTCGCAGTGGCGCGCAAGCTGCAGGAAAACATCGATAAGGCGCGCGATTACTGATTCGTTTTCATACATTAATCTCGAGGGTAGCGAAAATGACATTGAACATTGGGGTTATCGGCACCGGCGCCATCGGCCGCGATCATATCCGTCGCTGCAGCAAAGTGTTGCAGGGCGCCCGCGTGGTGGCGGTGAACGACATCAACCGCGACAACGCCGCCAAGGTGGTGAGCGATCTGCAGCTGGATGCGCGGGTGTATGACAACGGCCACGATCTGATCAAGGCCGCCGACGTGCAGGCGGTGCTGGTCACCTCCTGGGGGCCGAGTCATGAAGAGTTCGTGCTGGCGGCCATCGCCGCCGGCAAACCGGTATTCTGCGAGAAGCCGCTGGCGGTGACCGCGCAGGGCTGCAAAAACATCGTCGACGCCGAAGCGAAGCACGGCAAACGGCTGGTGCAGGTCGGCTTCATGCGCCCCTATGACCAGGGCTATCGCGCGCTGAAACAGGTACTGACCAGCGGCCAGATCGGCGAGCCGCTGATGCTGCACTGCGCGCACCGCAATCCGACGGTCGGCGAGGCCTATACCACCGATATGGCGATCACCGACACCCTGATCCACGAAATCGACGTGCTGCGCTGGCTGCTCGACGACGACTATGTGTCGGTGCAGGTGGTGTTCCCACGCAAGAGCCCGAAGGCGTTCCCGCACCTGAAAGATCCGCAAATTGTGCTGTTTGAAACCGCCAAGGGGACGCGCATCGACGTCGAAATCTTCGTCAACTGCCAGTACGGCTACGACATTCAGTGCGAAGTGGTGGGGGAAACCGGCATCGCCAAACTGCCGGAACCGTCCTCGGTGCAGATGCGCAGCGGCGCCCGCCTGTCGACCGAAATCCTGACCGACTGGAAGGATCGCTTTATCGATGCCTATGACGTCGAGCTGCAGGGCTTCATCAACGACGTAGCCGCGGGCAAGTTGACCGGGCCTTCCGCCTGGGACGGCTACGCCGCCGCAGTGACCGCCGACGCCTGCGTGGCGGCCCAGCTCAGCGGCGAGATCGTGCCGGTGACCCTGCCGGCGCGCCCGGCGTTTTACGGCAAATAACCGCTCGCAGCGCGTAACCACGATTGCAGAGGAGTGACCATGAAGATCGCTTTTGATGTCGACGTTATCCGGGATTTGGGCGTCACCAAAATGGTTCAGCAGGTGGCGGACTGGGGCTACAAATACATCGAGCAGTCGCCGCACCCGCAGATCAACCCGTTTTACAAACATCCGAAGGCCAGCCGCGAAATCATGGCGGAGTATAAAAACGCCCTAAAAGCGACCGGCGTGGAGATCTCCTCATTTATCGTGGTGTATCGCTGGTCCGGTCCGGGGGAAGATCGCCGCCAGGCGGCGGTCAAAAACTGGCGGCGGATGATCGAAATCGCGGTGGAAATGGGCGTGCAGGTGATCAACACCGAGCTGGCCGGCAATCCCAACGAACCGGAGATCTGCGAGGAGCTGTGGTATCGCTCGATGGAGGAGCTGCTGCCGATCGTTGAGCGCGAGGGTATTCGTATGGAGATCCAGTCGCATCCGTGGGACTTCTGCGAGCTGAGCAACGAAACCGCCGATCTGGTGAAGTCGCTGCGCAGCGACCACGTCAAATATCTCTACAGCGTGCCGCACACCTTCTACTACGACAAGGGGCAGGGTGACGTAGCCGGGATGCTGCAGTACGCCGGGGACGATCTGTCCCACGTGCTGATCGCCGACACCATGAACCACACCAAGCACTGCCGCTATATCGTCAACCCGCCGGGCGTTGACGCCGCGGTGCACCAGCACGTCGGCATCGGCGAAGGCGAGGTGAATTTCGACGCCCTGTTCCAGACGCTGCGCGACATGGAATTTGCCAACCGCAGCTTCAAGGTCGGCGGCGAATCGATCATCTGCACCTCGCTGTTCGGTTACCCGGAAAAGATGCCGAGCCAGGCGGTGGCGACCAGAGAACGCATCGAAAGAGAGCTGTTGGGCAAATAATCTGATTCGGCTCGCCGGCGGCGTTTGTACCGGCGGCCCTGCAAGGACCGAGGCAAACCATGAATAAAGACAACGTGAAATTGGCCATTGCGCCGATCGGCTGGACCAACGACGACATGCCCGATCTGGGCAAGGAGAACACCTTCCAGCAATGCGTCAGTGAAATGGCGCTGGCCGGTTTCACCGGCAGCGAAGTGGGCAGCAAATACCCGCGCGATCCGGCGGTGCTGAAACCGATGCTGGATATTCGCGGCATCCAGATCTGCAACGCCTGGTTCAGCACCTTTTTCGCCGACGGCCAGAAAGACAAAACCATTGATGAATTTATCAACCACATGAATTTCCTGCATGCCATGGGCGCCAGGGTGATTGGCTGCTCCGAGCAGAGCAAGAGCATTCAGGGCACCACCAAAGGCGTGTTCGAAGAGAAGCCGTACTTCAGCGATGAAGAGTGGCAGCGCGTGGCCGACGGTTACAACGAGTTGGCGAAGATCGCCGCCGATAAAGGCATGCAGGTGTGCCTGCACCACCACATGGGCACCGGCATTCAGACCACGGCCGAAATCGATCGCTACATGAGCATGGTCAACGACGACGTTTACCTGCTGTTCGATACCGGCCACGCCTACTATTCGGAAGGCAGCCAACAGGCGATGATGGCGATCCTGGAGAAGTATCTGCCGCGCATCAACCATGTCCACCTGAAGGACGTGCGCGATGAGGTGGTGGCGGAAGTGAAGGCCAACAAGCTGAGCTTCCTCGACGGCGTGAAGAAGGGCACCTTCACCGTGCCGGGTGATGGCGTGATCGACTTCAGGCCGGTGTTCAAGCTGCTGGACGAGCGCGGTTACAAAGGGTGGATGGTGGTGGAGGCCGAGCAGGATCCGGCGCTGGCCAACCCGTTCGAGTATGCGGTGAAGGCGCGCCGTTATATTCGGGAAACCGCCGGCATTTAGGCGGTGGGGGGCAATAAAGATCGAGGGGCGCCGCCGGCGCCCCTTTTTTGATGGCGGCGCGTTAGCCGCCGAGCGTTTGCCAGGTTGTGACCTGGCTGCCCGGCCACGGCGTGGCGGCGTATACGCCCCGGGCGATCGCCCGAGCGAGGGTGTCCGCCGCCAGCGCGCCGATCTGCAGCACCGCCAGTTCGCGGCTGCCCTGTACCTCGCGCTGCCCGGTGGACAGGGCGAACACCACGTCGCCGTCAAACGGGCTGTGCAGCGGGCGAATAGCGCGCGCCATGCCGTCTTGCGCCATGATGGCCACCCGTTTCAACTCCACCCGCGTCAGCGCCAGATCGGTGGCGATGCAGGCCAGGGTGGTGTTCTTTCTGCCGCCCTGCGGCTCTTGCACCATCCAGTCTTCGCCCTGCGCGCGCAGTTGCGCCAGAGCCGCCGCGCCGCCGTTGCCGAATTCACCGTCAATTTCATAGGGCGTCGCCCAGAAGGCACGGGTGCCGGGCGCCACCACCGCTCCCAGGCTGTTGACCGCCACCAGTGCGCCGACGGTAGCGCCGCTGGCGGCAACGATCGATGCCGAACCGAGCCCGCCTTTCAGCTTGCCCATGCCGGTCATGGCGCCGTAGCCGGCGCCGACGGTGCCCAGTGGAAAGTCCAAACCAGCCTTGCCGACCGCGTCGATGCCCAGCTGGCGATACGGCGGCGTGAGCTGCCAGTTTTTATCGCCGCCGTTGGCAAGGTCGTACAGGCAGGCGGTGGGCACGATAGGTGAGACCGGCACGCCGGGATCCGGCCGCAGCGCATAGCCTCTGCCTTGTAGCCCGAGCCAGGCCGCGACGCCGTCCGCCGCCGCCAGGCCGTATACCGAACCGCCGCTGAACGTCAACGCATCGACGGTCTGTACCAAATTGTCTTCACCCAGCGCGTCGGTTTCCCGGGTGGCGGGGCCGCCGCCGCGCACGTCTACGGCGGCAATCGCCGGGCTGTCCGGCAGGATCACCGTCGCGCCGGTGCGCACCCGGCTGTCCTGCGCCACGCCGACCTTCAGGCCGGGCACATCGGTAATCAGGTTGCGGGCGCCAGGGCGCCCGGCGGCGGAAGTTGGCATAGCGGCACCTAATGGGGTGAAGGGGGAGAACATGCCGGCGGCGGTCAGGCCGGCCAGCGCGTGTAAAAAGGTTCGGCGGTTGATATTCAGGGGCCGGCGCAGCGGCCCCTGCGGGGGGATGAGATCACGCATCGCCGCGCGGCTGCCCGGAGCGAAAACGCGCCATATGGTAGGCATCGACCAGCACGCCGTCGCGAATGGCGAAAGCGCGGCTGGTGCCTTCAATCTCAAAACCGAACTTTCGATACAGCGCGATGGCCGCCGGGTTGTCGGTAAACACCGTCAGTTCGATGCGCTCGATGGCCGCCCAGTTGTCGCACAGGTCGATCATCGCCTGCATCAGGCGGCTGCCGACGCCTTTACCGTGGTAGCGCGGATCGACGCCGATGCCGAAGGTGGCCACGTGGCGGCGGCGAACGCGCTGATTCAGCATCACGGCTAACTGACCGACAAGCTGTCCGTCAACGAAGGCCGCCAGGTTATGCACGCCCGGTTCGGGGTTGGCGAGGCGTTTTTGCCAGGACTCGACGGACGGTAGCGGGAGCTGCAGCGTATCGCGGTAGACGGGCGTCTGAGAATAAAGATGATGCAGAGCCTGCGCATCCGATGTTTCCACGTGGCGTATCACGATCTCGCTCATCTCGCTGCTCCTTTTGCTTACCGGTTGAATAACCTCTGAATTTATCCGTTTACTGCCTTGAGTCAATATTATTTGAACGGGTCAAAAAAAACGCTTTACAGGTGCGAATGATAATGATTATTATTGCGATGCGTTCCGGGGAGGGCATCAATCCTTGATACTCTCGCTGCGAAGGCACGACATTGCTCACATTGCTTCCAGTGTTTACTTAGCCAGCTCGGGTGCTGGCTTTTTTTTTTGCCCTTTTTCAGCCGGTTCCGCTTTCAACAAATCCGCTGCCCATCCGCTGTTTCATTCCATCGAAATTTTTGAACAGAGGCATGAGTTTTTTACGCTTTCTTATTCTGCTGGCAGGACTAGACTGTAAAAAAACATTGAGGAGAGTTGAAAATGATTTATGTACGTAAAGCGGAAGACCGCGGCCACGCCAATCATGGCTGGCTGGATAGCTGGCACACCTTCTCATTTGCCGATTACTACGATCCGAACTTTATGGGGTTCTCGGCGCTGCGAGTGATCAACGAAGATGTGATCGACGCAGGGCAGGGTTTCGGTACTCACCCGCATAAAGACATGGAAATCCTGACCTACGTGCTGAGCGGTACGGTGGAACATCAGGACAGCATGGGCAACAAGGAGCAGATCCAGGCCGGCGAATTCCAGATCATGAGTGCGGGCACCGGGGTGCGTCACTCTGAGTACAACGCTAATCAGGATCGTCCGTTGCACCTGTACCAGATTTGGATCATCCCGGATCAGGTCGGGCTGGAGCCGCGCTACGAGCAGCGCATGTTCGACGCGCCGCAGGGCCGTCAGCTGGTGCTGTCGCCGGATGCGCGTGACGGCTCGCTGAAGGTGTTCCAGGATATGACGCTGTCGCGTTGGGCGCTGAATAAAGGCGAGCAGGGGGAATGCCCGATCGCCGCCGGCCGTCGCGTTTGGATCCAGGTGGTGCGCGGCAAGGTCTCGGTCAACGGCCAGGCCGCCGGCATCAGCGACGCGTTCGCGGTGTGGGATGAATCGGCGCTGACGATCCAGGCCGACGAAGAGAGCGAAATCCTGCTGTTCGATCTGCCGCCGGTGTGATTAAGCGGTAAATTTCAAGGGCTCACGATGTGAGCCCTTGAGGTTAATGACACGTCTGACGATGTTGCCTGACTTGACGCCGCCAGCATATAAAAACAAGGAAAATCAATTTATTGATTTTCGGCTAATCATCACAAAGGGGGAAAAACCACGCTTTTTCCCCCTTTGTCAGCGTATGAAGGGCCCACGGTGTGAGCCCTTTTTGCGTTGGCCGTCGCATAACCGACAATATCGGCCCGCCGTTTTTTTTGCTAAAATGACTGCCCATTCACGGTTAGTCAGTTCATTGATAATGAAGAAAAAACGGCCGGTACTCCAGGATGTGGCGGACAAGGTGGGCGTGACCAAGATGACGGTGAGCCGTTATCTGCGCAATCCCGACCAGGTTTCCGCCGCCCTGCAGCAAAAAATCGCCGTCGCGCTGGATGAGCTGGGCTACATCCCCAACCGCGCGCCGGATATCCTCTCCAACGCCACCAGCCGGGCGATTGGCGTGCTGTTGCCGTCGCTGACCAACCAGGTGTTCGCCGAAGTGCTGCGCGGTATCGAAAGCGTGACCGACGCGCACAACTACCAAACCATGCTGGCGCACTATGGCTACCTGCCGGAACGTGAAGAAGAACGTCTGACCTCGCTGCTGTCTTACAATATCGACGGCCTGATCCTGTCTGAGCGCCACCATACGCCGCGTACCCTGAAAATGATCGAGGTGGCGGGCATTCCGGTGGTGGAGCTGATGGACTGCGTCTCGCCGTGCATCGATCTGGCGGTGGGCTTCAACAACTTCGAGGCGGCGCGCCAGATGACCCAGCAGATCATCGCGCACGGCCACCGTCACGTGGTCTATTTCGGCGCTCGTCAGGATGAGCGTACCATCATCAAGCAGCAGGGGTATGAGCAGGCGATGCGTGAATCCGGCCTGGAGCCGTACAGCATCATGACCGCGCGTTCTTCCTCTTATTCCGCCGGCGGCGAGCTGTTGCGCCAGGCGCAGCGTGGCTACCCGCAGATCGACAGTATCTTCTGCACCAACGATGACCTGGCGATCGGCGCGGCCTTCGAATGCCAGCGGCAAGGGCTGTCGATCCCGCAGGACATGGCGATCGCCGGTTTCCACGGCCATGACATCGGCCAGGTGATGGTGCCGAAGCTGGCCAGCGTGCTGACGCCGCGCGAACGCATGGGCCAGATTGGCGCCGAGCGCTTGCTGGCCCGGCTGCGCGGCGAAACGGTGTGTCCGCGCATGGTGGACGTCGGTTTCACCGTGATCCCCGGCGGCAGCATCTGAGCCATTTTAACGTTCTGTTTTAACACTCTTTCTTTTTACAGCGCGCCCTGAGGCGCGCTGGTTATCCCGCCTGTAAGCCCGCCGCTCGTTGCCGGCATAAGTTTGATCTCTGTCCCAGAACGCGAATTTTAGCCGGTTACCCGGTTCCGGCGCTCATGTTGTTACCGGTATCATGATACCGGTAACAACATGAGCGCGGTCATCTTGCTGCAAGACTGAACCTCTGACTCAACAACACCTACAGCTCTTCTTAAACACCGGGAAAGAGCCTAAAAATAAAACAACCGCACGCTTTACGCCTATTGTAAAGAGAGTCGCGATAAAAGGTTGGAGAAAAACTATGCCATTAGTGATTGTTGCAGGCGGCGTAGCGCTGCTGCTGCTGCTGATGATCCGCTTCAAGCTGAACGGCTTTATCTCTCTGGTTCTGGTTGCTTTGGCGGTCGGGATTGCGCAGGGTATGCCGGTCGATAAGGTCATCGGCTCCATCAAGGCCGGCGTGGGCGGCACGTTGGGCAGCCTGGCGCTGATCATGGGCTTCGGCGCCATGCTCGGCAAACTGCTGGCGGACTGCGGCGGCGCACAGCGCATCGCCACCACGCTGATCGACAAGTTCGGCAGAAAACACATTCAATGGGCGGTGGTGCTGACCGGCTTCACCGTCGGCTTCGCGCTGTTCTACGAAGTGGGCTTCGTGCTGCTGCTGCCGCTGGTGTTCACCATCGCCGCCTCCGCGCGTATCCCGCTGCTGTACGTCGGCGTGCCGATGGCCGCCGCGCTGTCGGTGACCCACGGCTTCCTGCCGCCGCACCCAGGCCCGACCGCCATCGCCACCATCTTCCATGCCGACATGGGTAAAACCCTGCTGTACGGCACGCTGCTGGCGATCCCGACGGTGATCCTGGCCGGCCCGGTCTACGCCCGCTTCCTGAAAGGCATCGACAAGCCGGTGCCGGAAGGCCTGTACAACCCGAAAACCTTTACCGACGCGGAGATGCCAAGCTTTGGCGTCAGCGTTGCCACGTCGCTGGTGCCGGTGATCCTGATGGCGCTGCGCGCGGTCGCTGAAATGGTGCTGCCGAAGGGCCACAGCCTGCTGCGCTTCGCCGAGTTCTTCGGCGACCCGGTGATGGCGACCCTGATCGCCGTGCTGATCGCCATCTTCACCTTCGGCCTGAACCGTGGCCGTACCATGGATGAAGTGATGGGCACCATCACCGACTCGATTAAAATCATCGCCATGATGCTGTTGATCATCGGCGGCGGCGGCGCCTTCAAGCAGGTGCTGGTGGACAGCGGCGTTGAGAAGTACATCGCCGGCCTGATGGAAGGCAGCAACGTTTCGCCGATCCTGATGGCCTGGTCGATCGCCGCTGCGCTGCGTCTGGCGCTGGGTTCCGCCACCGTGGCGGCGATCACCGCCGGCGGCATCGTGGCGCCGCTGATCGCCACCACCGGCGTCAGCCCTGAGCTGATGGTGATTGCGGTCGGTTCCGGCAGCGTCATCTTCTCGCACGTCAACGATCCGGGCTTCTGGCTGTTCAAGGAGTACTTCAACCTGAGCATCATGGAAACCATCAAATCCTGGTCGGTGCTGGAAACCATTATCTCGGTGTGCGGCCTGGTGGGCTGTCTGCTGCTGGCGACGGTCGTATAATCTTTATCCGGCGCCCTGCGGGGCGCCGGCGTTCCAGAGTATCTTTATCAGTAGGGACGCATTTGGCGCGCGCGCCAGTTCCCATAAGGGCATGACACAATGAGTAATCCGCAGAATCACGTATTTGTTTTGATGGGCGTTTCCGGCAGCGGCAAATCCGCCGTGGCCAGCGCTGTCGCTCACGAGGCCAACGCCGCCATGCTGGATGGTGACTACCTGCACCCGCGCGCCAACATCATCAAAATGTCCTCCGGGCATGCGTTGGACGACAACGATCGCGCGCCGTGGCTGGCGGCTCTGAACGACGCCATCTTCGCCATGCAGCGCACCAACGACGTGTCGCTGCTGGTGTGCTCGGCGCTGAAGAAAAGCTATCGCGATCGCCTGCGCGACGGCAATCTCAACCTGCATTTCCTCTACCTGAAAGGCGACCAGT
This sequence comes from Serratia sp. KG1D, assembly GCF_037150675.1. NCBI lineage: Bacteria > Pseudomonadati > Pseudomonadota > Gammaproteobacteria > Enterobacterales > Yersiniaceae > Serratia > Serratia sp. KG1D. The sequence continues at coordinate 130,210 of NZ_JBAGIH010000006.1, read as the reverse complement.
CGGTGATCGAGGAGCGCCTGAAGCAGCGCAAAGGCCACTTCTTCAAGCCGCAGATGTTGATTTCCCAGTTCGCCACGCTGGAAGAGCCGGGCGAGCAGGAGCCGGATGTGCAAGCGATCGACATCAACCAGCCGCTGGACGGCGTGGTTGCCGATACGCTCGCCTATATTCGCCGCGTTACCGCCCGCTAAGCGCGGACCGTTGTCGGCGCCGCCAGGCGCCTACAGCTTCATGTAAGCCCGCACGCCGTCCAGGAACATCTGGGTCGACAGCATCACCAGAATCAGCCCCATCAACCGCTCCAGCGCGCTGACGCCTTTGCTGCCCAGCAGGCGCAGGAACAGGTTCGACATCAGCAAAATGGCCGCAGAGAGGCCCCAGGCGATCAGCAGCGCCGCCACCAAATGCGGCAGCTGATGCGGATACTGGTGCGACAGCAGCATCAGCGCCGCCAGAATCGATGGCCCGGCCACCAGCGGGATCGCCAGCGGCACCAGGAATGGCTCCTCGCCAGCGGACAGCCCGGAGCTGTTCCCCTCCTGCGAGGGAAAAATCATCTTGATGGCGATCAGAAACAGGATGATGCCGCCGGAAATGGAGACGGTTTCGGTGCGCAGGTTGAGGAACGCCAGAATTTTCTCGCCGGCGAACAGAAAGATTAGCATCAGCAGCAGGGCGATCAGCAGCTCGCGGATCAGCACCACCCGGCGGCGGCGCGGTTCCAGGTGCTTGAGCACCGACATGAAAATCGGCAGATTGCCCAGCGGATCCATAATTAAAAACAGCAATACCGTAGCGGAAATCATCTCTGTCATGGTGACCTCGTGATCGGGAAAACGCCTCGGCCTTTCCGGCCGCGTCCTTGCCTATAAGAAGGATTGCTGAGAAATCCCCAGCCATCGAATAAATTCACTTTGCGCCCGCGCCGACATTTTGTAAGGTGAGGAGATATTGCACACAACTCGTTATCACCTAATAAGCCCTTATCCGGGCGGGACACAGATATTATGAAAAACGTTGGTTTCATCGGTTGGCGCGGAATGGTCGGCTCGGTTCTCATGCAACGCATGACGGAAGAGCGCGATTTCGACGCCATTCGCCCGGTCTTTTTCTCTACCTCGCAGCACGGTTCCGCCGCGCCGGCCTTCGGCGGCCAGCAGGGCACGCTGCAGGATGCGTATGACATCGACGCGCTGAGCGCGCTCGATATCATTATTACCTGTCAGGGCGGCGATTATACCAACGAAGTTTATCCTAAGCTGCGCGCCAGCGGTTGGCAGGGTTACTGGATCGACGCGGCCTCGTCGCTGCGCATGCAGGACGACGCCATCATCATCCTGGATCCGGTCAACCACGCGGTGATCCAGCAGGGCCTGGACAAAGGCATCAAAACCTTCGTCGGCGGCAACTGCACCGTCAGCCTGATGCTGATGTCGCTCGGCGGCCTGTTCGCCAACGATCTGGTGGAGTGGGCGTCGGTCGCCACCTACCAGGCGGCCTCCGGCGGCGGCGCGCGCCACATGCGCGAACTGCTGACCCAAATGGGCATGCTGCACGCCGACGTGGCGAAAGAGCTGCAGAACCCGGCCTCCGCGATTCTGGATATCGAACGCAAGGTGACCGAAGCCACCCGCAGCGGCAAACTGCCGACCGACAACTTCGGCGTGCCGTTGGCCGGCAGCCTGATCCCGTGGATCGACAAGCAGCTCGACAACGGCCAGAGCCGCGAAGAGTGGAAAGGCCAGGCGGAAACCAACAAGATCCTGAACACCGCCAGCGTGATCCCGGTCGACGGTCTGTGCGTGCGCGTCGGCGCGCTGCGCTGCCACAGCCAGGCGTTCACGCTGAAGCTGAAAAAAGACGTGTCGCTGCCGGAAATCGAGCAGATGCTGGCGACGCACAACGACTGGGTGCGCGTGATCCCGAACGACCGCGAACTGACCATGCGCGAACTGACGCCGGCGGCGGTGACCGGTACGCTGAATACGCCGGTCGGCCGTCTGCGCAAGCTGAATATGGGGCCGGAGTACCTGTCGGCGTTCACCGTGGGCGACCAACTGCTGTGGGGCGCGGCCGAGCCGCTGCGCCGCATGCTGCGCATCCTGCTGTAAACCCGCACTTCCAGGGGGCTGGCTGCTTTCAGCCCCCTAATGCCTTATTTTCCGCTTTTTTGTTCGCCGCGCACCGCGTCGGGCAGCGTCATCGCCAGCCTCGTTTCAATGGGCGGGATCCCGCCTATCTCCTCGTCAGCCGCCGCATGCAAACGCCGCCAGGCTGGCAGTTTTCTTAATGAAGAATTTTCCTGAGCAATGCTGAGCAGTTTTTAACAGACATTGGCTATGCTTAACGCATGGGTGGACAATTTTTCACCATGACTGAAATATTTCAAAAAATAAGCATAAAGAGCGAAATTCAGGTCGGCAGAGTAAAGATTGGTCAATAACCGACCGCAATCACGCTTTAGAGTCCGAATGCATTGCATGATGACCAAAACGGCCAAGGAATAATCAACAAGCCGTGCTTAGATCATGCTGTTAATCTAAGGAAGAAGACTATGCCTGTACTTCCCGATCGTGACGTGATTGATCAGATCATCGCCGGCCATTACGCCGATCCCTTCGCTCTGCTTGGCATGCATGCGACCGATAACGGTCTGCAGGTGCGCGCGCTGCTGCCGGACGCCGGCGCAGTCTGGCTGGTGGAACAGCAAACCGGCCGGCGGCTGGTGCAGCTGAACTGCGACGATCCGCGCGGTTTCTTCAGCGCGGTGGTGCCGCGGCGCAAAAATCCTTTCCGCTATCAGCTGCAGGTCAGCTGGCGCGATCATCAACAGATCGTCGACGATCCTTATCGATTCGGCCCGCTGCTGCAGGATATCGACAGTTGGCTATTGGCTGAGGGTACGCATTTGCGCCCCTATGAACGGCTGGGCGCCCACCTCGTCACGCTGGATGGCATCGACGGCGTCAGCTTTGCGGTCTGGGCGCCCAACGCCCAGCGTGTTTCGGTGGTGGGGGAATTCAACTTCTGGGACGGCCGCCGCCACCCGATGCGTCTGCGGCGTGAAAACGGCATCTGGGAGCTGTTCTTGCCCGGCGTGCAGGCCGGCCAGCTGTACAAATATGAAATCGTCGATTGCTACGGCAATACTCAGTTGAAAGCCGATCCTTACGCCTTCGAGGCGCAGATGCGCCCGGATACCGCCTCGCTGGTGGCGCCGCTGCCGGAGGTGGTGCCGTCGACGCCGGCGCGCCGCCGCGCCAACGATTTTGACCAGCCGATCGCCATCTACGAGGTGCATCTCGGCTCATGGCGCCGCCACACTGACAACCACTTCTGGCTCAGCTACGGCGAGCTGGCGGTGCAGCTGATCGATTATGTGAAGGACATGGGATTCACCCATATCGAGCTGCTGCCGATCAACGAGCACCCGTTCGACGGCAGCTGGGGCTATCAGCCGCTGGGGCTGTATGCGCCGACCCGGCGCTTCGGCACGCCGGCTGACTTCAGGGCGTTTGTGGCGGCGGCGCATGAGGCGGGCATCAACGTGATCCTCGACTGGGTGCCGGGGCACTTCCCGAGCGACGCCTACGGCCTGGCGAATTTCGACGGCACTGCGCTGTACGAGTACGCCGATCCGCGCGAGGGCTACCATCAGGACTGGAATACGCTGATCTACAACTACGGTCGTCACGAGGTGCGCAACTACCTGGCGGGCAACGCGCTGTATTGGCTGGAGCGTTTCGGCATCGACGCGCTGCGGGTCGATGCGGTGGCGTCGATGATCTATCGCGATTACAGCCGCGCCGACGGCGAGTGGGTGCCGAATTACTACGGCGGCAACGAGAATCTGGAGGCCATCGCCTTCCTGCGTTATACCAACCAGACTATCGGCCAGGCGCAGCCGGGCGCGGTGACGCTGGCGGAGGAGTCCACCGACTATCCCGGCGTCACCCTGCCGCCGGACGCCAACGGCCTTGGGTTCCACTACAAATGGAACCTCGGCTGGATGCACGACACGCTCAATTACATGAAGTGCGATCCGGTGCACCGCAAGTATCACCACAACCAGATGACCTTCGGCATGCTGTACGCCTATACCGAGAACTTCGTATTGCCTATCTCGCACGATGAAGTGGTGCACGGCAAAAAATCGATCCTCGACCGTATGCCGGGCGACGCCTGGCAGAAATTCGCCAACCTGCGCGCCTATTACGGCTTTATGTGGGCGCATCCGGGCAAGAAGCTGCTGTTTATGGGCTGCGAATTCGCACAGGGGCGTGAGTGGAATTTCGATACCAGCCTCGACTGGCATTTATTGGAAGGGTTGGATAACTGGCATAACGGCGTGCAGCGGCTGGTGCGCGATCTGAACCACTGCTACCGGCAGCAGGCGCCGCTGTACGAGCGCGACTACCGGCCGGACGGCTTCGAGTGGCTGGTGGTCGACGATCACGATAACTCGGTGTTTGCCTTCGCGCGCTACGATTCGCAGGGCAATGAGCTGATCGCCATCAGCAACTTTACCCCGGTGCCGCGCTATCGCTACCGCATCGGCATTTCCCGCGCCGGTGACTACCGCGAGATCCTCAATACCGATTCGCATCACTATCACGGCAGCAACGCCGGCAATCAGGGGCGGGTCTCTTCCGAAACGGTCGGCAGCCATGGCCGCGATTTCTCTATCAGCGTGACGTTGCCGCCATTGTCGACCATTTATCTGCTGCGGGAGGCGCCATGACCGAGCTGACGGCTGGCCGCGCCGCGCCGCTGGGCGCGCAGTATGACGGCGAAGGCATCAACTTTACCCTGTACTCGGCGCATGCCGAGCGGGTGGAGCTGTGTCTGTTCGACGGCCAGCAGCGCGAAGTGCGCCTGCTGCTGCCGGCGCGCAGCGGCGATATCTGGCATGGCTATTTGCCGGGCGGCAGGCCGGGGCAACGTTACGGCTACCGGGTCTACGGCCCGTTTGATCCGGCGAACGGGCAGCGCTTCAACCCCAACAAGCTGGCGCTCGATCCGGCCGCGCGCGCGGTGGAAGGGCCGGTGGCGGACCACCCGCACCTGCACGGCGGTTACGAGCAGCCGGACCCGCACGACAGCGCCGAGCTGATGCCGAAGTGCGTGGTGGTGGACGAACAGTATGACTGGCAGGACGATCGCCCGCCCGCCACGCCCTGGGGGCAGACGGTGATTTACGAAGCCCACGTGCGCGGCCTGACGCTGCTGCACCCGCAGATCCCACCGGCGCTGCGCGGCAGTTTCGCCGCGCTGGGGCACCCGGCGATGATCGCCCACTTCAAACGCCTCGGCATTACCGCGCTGGAACTGCTGCCGGTGCAACAGCATACCTCCGAGCCGCGCTTGCAGCGGCTGGGGCTGATCAACTACTGGGGCTATAACGTGCTGGCGCCCTATGCGCTGGACAACCGCTACGCCAGCCTGAGCACCGATGCCACGCCGCTCAACGAATTTCGCGATGCGGTCAAGGCGCTGCACCAAGCCGGCATTGAGGTGATCCTCGACGTGGTGTTCAACCACAGCGCCGAGCTGGACAGGGATGGGCCGATGCTGTCGCTGAGCGGCATCGATAATCTGAGTTACTACTGGCTGACGCCCGAAGGGGACTATGTCAACGACACCGGCTGCGGCAACACGCTGCGGTTGGATCAGCCGCAGGGCGTAGCCTGGGTGATGGATTGCCTGCATTTTTGGGTGCGGGAGTGCCACGTCGACGGCTTCCGCTTCGATCTGGGCAGCGTGCTGGGCCGCACGCCGGGGTTCGATCGCGATGCGCCGCTGTTCCAGGCGATGCTGGCGGACGATCTGCTGTCGCGCTGCAAGCTGATCGCCGAACCCTGGGACATTGGTCCCGGCGGCTATCAGGTGGGGGCATTTCCCGGCCGCTTCGCCGAATGGAACGATCATTACCGCGACGACATGCGCCGTTTCTGGCTGCAGAGCGGCGTGTCGCTTGGCCAGTTCGCCCGGCGTTTTGCCGCTTCCAGCGATCTGTACAACCAGCGCGGGCGGGCGCCTTACGCCACCGTCAACATGCTGACCGCGCATGACGGTTTTACCCTGCAGGACGTGGTCAGCTTCAACGAGAAACACAATCAGCCGAACGGTGAGGGCAACCGCGACGGCAGCGACCGCAATTTCAGCAACAACCACGGCGTGGAAGGCCTGGTCGCCGACGACGCCATTGTGCAACGCCGCAGGGCCAGCCAGCGGGCGATGCTCGCCACGCTGTTGCTGTCCCAGGGCACGCCGATGCTGCTGGCCGGCGATGAACAGGGACACAGCCAGCAGGGGAACAACAATGCCTATTGTCAGGACAACGCCACCACCTGGCTCGATTGGGCCACGGCGGATGACGCGCTGACCGATTACGTCGCGGCGCTGATCGCGCTGCGCCGCCAGATCCCCGCGCTGCAGCAGGACCACTGGTGGCAGCAGGACGACGGCAGCGTGCAGTGGCTGAACGCGCAAGGCCAGCCGCTCGACGCGCAGCAGTGGGAGCGGGGCGAGCTGCTCATGCAGATCCTGCTGTCGCAGCGCTGGCTGTTGCTGGTTAACGCCACGCCGCAAACGACGGAGATGAGATTGCCGGAAGGCGATTGGCAGGTTGTCGCCCCGTTCACTCAGGAAGACTCACGGGCGGTATTGCCCGCCTGGCACCAGGCCGCGCGCTCGCTTTGCGTTCTGGTACGGAAATAATAAAAGGAGTCCGCTATGGTTAGGTTTGAAAATAAAGACCCCCTGATGTTGGCGCGCCAGTTGCCGATTAAATCCGTAGCGCTGATCCTGGCCGGCGGCCGCGGCTCACGTTTGAAAGATTTGACCTCCACCCGCGCCAAGCCCGCCGTCCACTTTGGCGGCAAATTCCGCATCATCGATTTCGCCTTGTCGAACTGCCTGAACTCCGGCATCCGCCGCATCGGCGTGATCACCCAATACCAGTCGCACACGCTGGTGCAGCACATTCAGCGCGGCTGGTCGTTCCTCAACGAGGAGATGAACGAGTTCGTCGATCTGCTGCCGGCCCAGCAGCGTCTCAGCACTGAGCATTGGTACAAGGGCACCGCCGACGCGGTGTACCAGAACCTGGATATCATCCGCCGCTACGAGGCCGAATACGTGGTGATCCTGGCGGGCGATCACATCTACAAGATGGATTATTCGCGCATGCTGATCGATCACGTCGAGAAGGGCGCTCAGTGCACCGTGGCCTGCCTGCCGGTGCCGCGCAGCGAAGCCGGCGAATTCGGCGTGATGAAGGTGGATGAAAGCGACCGCATCATCGAGTTTCTGGAAAAGCCCGCCGATCCGCCGGCGATGCCGGGCAATCCGGATATGTCGCTGGCCAGCATGGGCATCTATATTTTTAATGCCGCCTATCTATTCCAGCTGCTGGAAGAGGATATGTCGACCCCCGGCTCCAGCCACGATTTCGGCAAGGATCTGATCCCGAAAATCACCGCGCAGCAGGCGGCGTGGGCGCATCCGTTTACCTTGTCCTGCGTGACGTCCAACCCCGATCTGCCGCCGTACTGGCGCGACGTGGGCACGCTGGACGCCTACTGGCGCGCCAATCTCGATCTGGCGTCGGTGACGCCGGAGCTGGACATGTACGACCGCGCCTGGCCGATCCGCACCCACATGGAACCGCTGCCGCCGGCCAAGTTCGTGCAGGATCGCTCCGGCAGCCACGGCATGACCATGAACTCGCTGGTGTCCGGCGGTTGCATCGTGTCCGGATCGGTGGTGGTGCATTCGGTGCTGTTCCCGCGCGTGCGAGTGAACTCGTTCTGCACCATCGACTCTACCGTATTGTTGCCGGACGTGAACGTCGGCCGTTCCTGCCGCCTGCGGCGCTGCATCATCGACCGCGCCTGCCACATTCCGGAGGGCATGGTGATCGGGGAAAACGCCGATGAGGACAGCAAGCGTTTCTATCGCTCGGAAGGCGGCATCGTGCTGGTGACGCGCGAAATGTTGTCAAAATTGTGAGTTAACGTGGGGGCAGAACGATAGCCTGCCGCCCGATGAACGGTTCGATGGCTTGCGCAACGCGGCACACATAACAGCGGCAAGCCTGCTTTATTTCTTATCCAGAGGCCTTCGGCCGACTTTCAGGAGTGATAATGCAGGTCTTACACGTATGTTCTGAAATGTTCCCCCTGCTGAAAACGGGCGGACTCGCAGACGTGGTTGGCGCGCTGCCGGCGGCGCAAATCGCCGAAGGCGCCGATGTTCGGGTGCTATTGCCCGCTTTCCCTGACGTACGCAACGGCATACCCGACACCGTGCTGGTGGCGGAAATCGACTCGTTCGCCGGCCGGGTAGGCCTGCGTTACGGCACCTACCATGGCGTGGGCATCTATCTCATCGATGCGCCCTGGCTGTATGACCGGCCGGGCAGCCCGTACCACGATCAGTCCATGTACGCCTACCCCGACAACCACCGCCGCTTTGCGCTGCTGGGCTGGATGGCCTGCGAGCTGGCCAAGGGGCTGGATCGCTACTGGCGCCCGCAGCTGGTGCATGCCCACGACTGGCACGCCGGTCTTAGCTGCGCCTATCTGGCCGCCAACGGCCACCCGGCGCGTTCGGTGTTCACGGTGCATAACCTGGCCTATCAAGGGCTGTTCTCCGCCCATCACGTGACCGAGCTGTGGCTGCCGGCGTCGTTCTATAACGTCTATGGCCTGGAGTTCTACGGCCAGATGTCGTTCCTCAAGGCCGGGCTGTTTTATGCCGACCACGTGACCGCCGTCAGCCCGACCTATGCGCGTGAGATCACCCGGCCGGAGTTCGGCTACGGCATGGAGGGGCTGCTGCAGGAGCGGCAGCGGCAGGGCAGGCTGAGCGGCATCCTCAACGGGGTGGACGACAAGATTTGGGATCCGGCCCACGACCCGCGGCTGAGCGCCCGCTATGACGCCGACGATCTGAAAAGCAAGGTCAAAAACAAGCTGCATCTGCAAAAGGCCATGGGGCTGAAGGTGGACGAATCACTGCCGGTGTTCGCGGTAGTGAGCCGATTGACCAGCCAGAAAGGCCTCGATCTGGTGCTGCAGGCGTTGCCTGAACTGTTGGCGCAGGGCGGGCAGCTGGCGCTGCTGGGCGCCGGCGATGCGGTGCTGCAACAGGCGTTTCTGGCCGCCGCCGCCGACTACCCTGAACAGGTCGGCGTGCAGATCGGTTATCACGAATCCTTCTCCCACCGCATCATCGGCGGCGCCGACGTCATTCTGGTGCCGAGCCGCTTCGAGCCCTGCGGCCTGACTCAGCTCTACGGTCTGAAGTACGGCACGCTGCCGCTGGTGCGCCGTACCGGCGGGCTGGCGGACACGGTGGTGGACTGCGCGCTGGAGAACCTGGCCGACGGCACCGCCAGCGGATTCGTGTTCGACGATTGCGACGCCGTCGCGCTGGGCAACGCCATCCGCCGCGCCATGGTGCTGTGGAGCCGGCCGAAACACTGGCGCCACGTTCAGCGCCACGCCATGAGCGTGGACTTCGGCTGGCCGGTGGCGGCGAAAGAGTATTTATCGCTTTATCAACGCTTGTAGCCCGCGTTTCGCGTTTCGGGTTGACGCGCGGCGGGCAGCCGTAAGGGTAGATTGTCGGGGCGCGGCGTGCCGCGTCCATGTTCAGCGGAGCCCGCTATTCCGCGGCGAATGGCGGGGCTCCCCACAAGGGATTAAAAAGCCATGACTTCACCGTTTAGTTACACCTCACCTACGGTCAGTGTGGAAGCGCTGAAACACTCCATCGCCTATAAGCTGATGTTTATCGTCGGCAAGGATCCGGCCATCGCCAACCGGCACGATTGGCTGAACGCCGTGCTGTTCGCGGTACGCGATCGCATGGTGGAGCGCTGGCTGCGTTCCAACCGCGCCCAGCTGTCTCAAGACGTGCGGCAGGTGTATTACCTGTCGATGGAGTTCCTGATCGGCCGCACCCTGTCAAACGCGCTGCTGTCGATGGGCATCTATCAGGACATCGACAACGCGCTGAACGAGATGGGGCTGAACCTGGCGGAGCTGCTGGAGGAAGAAAACGACCCCGGGCTTGGTAACGGCGGCCTGGGCCGGCTGGCGGCCTGTTTCCTCGACTCGCTGGCGACGCTGGCGCTGCCGGGGCGCGGCTACGGCATTCGTTATGAATACGGCATGTTCAAGCAGAACATCGTCAACGGCCAACAGATGGAATCGCCGGACTACTGGCTGGAGTACGGCAATCCGTGGGAGTTTCCGCGCCATAACACCCGCTACAAGGTGCGCTTCGGCGGCCGCGTGCAGCAGGAGGGGGCCAAGGCGCGCTGGCTGGAGACCGAAGAGGTCGTGGCCATCGCCTACGATCAGGTGATCCCCGGTTTTGACACCGACGCCACCAACACGCTGCGGTTGTGGGGCGCGCAGGCCAGTAATGAGATCAACCTCGGCAAGTTCAACCAGGGCGATTACTTCGCGGCGGTGGAAGACAAAAACCACTCGGAGAACGTGTCGCGCGTGCTCTATCCGGACGATTCGACCTCGTCCGGGCGCGAGCTGCGGCTGCGGCAGGAGTATTTCCTGGTGTCGGCCACGGTGCAGGATATTCTCAACCGCCATTGGCTGATGCACAAAACCTTCGACAACCTGGCGGACAAGATCGCCATTCACCTCAACGACACCCACCCGGTATTGTCGATTCCGGAGCTGATGCACCGGCTGATCGACGAGCATAAATTCAAGTGGCTCGACGCCTGGGAAGTGGTGGAGCAGGTGTTCTCTTACACCAACCACACGTTGATGAGCGAGGCGCTGGAGACCTGGCCGCTGGATATGATTGGCCGCATCTTGCCGCGCCATCTGCAGCTGATTTTCGAAATCAACGATCACTTCCTCAAGATGGTGCAGGAAGTGGCGCCGGACGACAACGATCTGCTGGCGCGGGTCTCGATCATCGACGAAACCAACGGCCGCCGGGTGCGCATGGCGTGGCTGGCGGTGGTGGCCAGCCACAAGGTCAACGGCGTTTCCGCCCTGCATTCCGAACTGATGGTGCAGTCGCTGTTCGCCGACTTCGCCCGGCTATTCCCGACCCGTTTCTGCAACAAAACCAACGGGGTGACGCCGCGCCGTTGGTTGGCGCTGGCCAATCCGCCGCTGGCGGCGGTGCTGGACGACTGCATCGGTCAAACCTGGCGCACCGATCTCAGCCAGCTGAGCGAGATCCAAGCCAACGTCGATTACCCGAGCTTCCTGCAGGCGGTGCAGCGCGCCAAACGGCAGAACAAGGAGCGGCTGGCGCTGTACATCGCCAAAACGCTCAACGTGGTGGTCAACCCGGATGCGTTGTTCGATGTGCAAATCAAGCGCATCCACGAGTACAAACGGCAGCTGCTCAACGTGCTGCACGTCATCACGCTGTATAACCGTTTGCTGGCTGACCCTGACATCGAGCGCGTGCCGCGGGTGGTGATCTTCGCCGGCAAGGCGGCCTCAGCCTACTATGCCGCCAAGCAGATCATCCGTCTGATCAACGACGTGGCCAAAGTGATCAACAACGATCCGCGCGTGCATACCCAACTGAAGGTGGTGTTCATCCCGAACTACGGCGTCAGCCTGGCGCAGATCATTATCCCGGCGGCGGATCTGTCGGAACAGATCTCGCTGGCGGGCACCGAGGCCTCGGGCACCAGCAACATGAAGTTCGCGCTGAACGGCGCGCTGACCATCGGCACGCTGGACGGCGCCAACGTCGAGATGCGCGAGCACGTGGGGGAGGAGAATATCTTTATCTTCGGCAATACCGCCGAGCAGGTTGAGGAACTGCGCCGCAACGGTTACAACCCGCGCCAGTACTATGAGCAGGATCCGGAGCTGCATCAGGCGCTGACGCAGATCGCCACCGGGGTGTTCAGCCCGGAAGAGCCGAAACGCTATGGCAATTTGTTCGACTCGCTGGTCAACCTCGGCGATCACTATCAGCTGTTGGCGGATTACCGCAGCTATGTGGACACGCAGGACAAGGTGGACGAGGTCTATCTCAATCAGGACGAGTGGACGCGGCGCGCGGTGCTGAATATCGCCAATATGGGCTACTTCTCATCCGATCGCACCATTCAGGAATACGCGGATGAAATTTGGCACATTAAGCCGGTGAAGCTGTAAAGCGAGAGAGGAAAAAAGCAAAGGGCCGGATAACCGGCCCTTTTTCATTACGCTGCAGCTCAGGAAGCCAGAGACAGCGCTTTCGTTTTCGCGTGTTCCGCCAGCCAGGCTTCTACTCGCGCCTGCTGCGCTTCGTCCAGCCACATGCCCAGCTTGGTGCGGCGCCAGATGGCGTCGTCCAGCTCTACGACCCACTCTTTCTCGGTCAGGTAGCGCAGCTCGGCTTCATACAGACCGTGGCCGAAATCTTCGCCCAGATCGGCGAGGCCGTTGGCGCCGGCCAGGATCAGCTCGCTCTGGCTGCCGTAGGTGCGGGCATAACGGCGCGCCAGGGCTTCCGGCAGCCAGCCGTGCGCACGGCGCAGTTTGGCCGCGTAACCGTCGCGGTCGCCGTCGATGTCACCGCCCGGCAGCGTGGCATTTTTGGTCCACGCCGGGCCGCAGCCTGGGTAGTAGTGGGCCAGTTTTTCCATCGCATGTTCGGCCAGCTTGCGGTAGGTGGTCAGCTTGCCGCCGAAGACCGACAGCAGCGGCGCCTTGCCCTGCTCATCGTGCACGTCCAGCGTGTAATCGCGGGTGATCGCCTGCGGTGAATCGGATTCGTCGTCGCACAGCGGACGCACGCCGGAGTAAGTCCAGACGATGTCGTCGCGGCCCAGCTGCTTCTTGAAGTGGTCGTTGTACACTTTCAGCAGATAAGCGATTTCGTTCTCGTCGATCTTCACGTCTTTCGGATCGCCTTTGTACTCCACGTCGGTGGTGCCGATGATGGAGAACTCGTCATTCCACGGGATCACGAACACGATGCGGTGGTCTTCGTTCTGCAGAATGTAAGACTGCGGCTGATCGTGCACGCGCGGCACCACGATGTGGCTGCCTTTGATCAGGCGGATGCCGTAAGGCGATTTCAGCTTCAAGCCGTCGTCGAAGAAGTTTTTCACCCACGGGCCGGTGGCGTTCACCAGGCCTTTGGCGCGCCAGGTGAAGGTTTTGCCGCTGTCGATATCGACCGCTTCCACCATCCACTGGCCGTTTTCACGCCATGCGCGGGTCACTTTGGTGCGGGTGCGCACTTCGCCGCCGCGTTTTTCCACTTCCTGCGCGTTCAGCACCACCAGGCGAGCATCATCAACCCAGCAGTCAGAATATTCGAAACCGCGCTTCAGTTCAGGCTTAAGCACTGACTCTGGTCCAAAGCGCAAACCCTTGCTGCCTGGCAGGCTGGTGCGTTTACCCAGGTGATCGTACAGGAACAGGCCGATACGGATCATCCAGGCTGGACGCAGATGCGGCTGGTGCGGCAGGCGGAAACGCATCGGGAACGCGATGTGCGGCGCCAGTTTCAGCAGCACTTCACGCTCGGCCAGCGCTTCGCTCACCAGACGGAATTCGTAGTGTTCCAGGTAGCGCAGGCCACCGTGGATCAGTTTGGAACTGGCGGAAGACGTAGCACAGGCCAAGTCTTGCGCTTCCAGTAGCAGTACCGACAGCCCGCGCCCGGCAGCATCCGCCGCGATGCCGGCACCGTTGATGCCGCCACCGATAACGATCAAGTCTTTGGTTTCCACGTCATCTTCCTCCAGATGTTCGAAATAGCTCTTTCATGTTCGTTTTCGCTCATGATTGTAATCAAAAACCAACAAGCAAGCCAAGAGTTAACCAAACAAAAACATTTAGGCGTGATAGAGGTAACAGTTTGGTGATGATAGTCACACAAATGGTATGGATATGGCGTGGGCGCGCAAACGGCTGTCGATGAGGGGTGCCTGAAGGGATGAAACGGGGCGGCGGTGCGCCCCGCAGGTTAAGGCCGGATCAGCACAGCTCCAGCTGCACGTCGTACTGTTCGATGATTTTCATCACGCTCGGCGGCGGCAGCTGGTCGGTAAACAGGTAGTCGATCAGGTTCATGTTGCCCAGGTTGACCATGGCGTTGCGGCCGAATTTGGAATGGTCGGTCACCAGCATCACGCAGCGGGAATTTTCGATAATCGCGCGTTTGGTGCGCACTTCGTGATAGTCGAATTCGAGCAGCGAGCCGTCCATATCGATGCCGCTGATGCCGAGAATGCCGTAATCGAGACGGAATTGGGAGATGAAGTCCAGCGTGGCTTCGCCCATGATGCCGCCGTCGCGGGTGCGCACTTCGCCGCCGGCCAGGATCAGGCGGAAGTCTTCCTTGGCGGTCAGCAGGGTGGCGACGTTAAGGTTGTTGGTGACCACGCGCAGGTTCTTGTGGTTCATCAGCGCATGGGCCACCGCCTCCGGCGTGGTGCCGATATCGATGAACAGCGTGGCGCCGTCCGGGATCTGGCTGGCGACGCGCTGCGCGATGCGGGCCTTCTCTTCCGACCACATCACCTTGCGATCGTTATAGGCAGCGTTGACCGAGCTGGAAGGCAGCGCCGCGCCGCCGTGGTGACGCTGGATCTTGTTCTGGTCGGCCAGGTCATTCAAATCGCGGCGAATCGTTTGCGGGCTGACGTCAAAATGTTCGACCAGCTCTTCCGTGCTGACGTAACCCTGCAGGCGCACCAGCTCGATAATTGCGTCATGACGCTGTGTTTGCTTCACGATAATCCCCTAAAACGCCCGCTATGCCCATTGGGGCATAGCTCCCGGCTGTTATTGTTCGTTGTGTGCGCGATGACGCGTATCCCAAAATGCCATCAATAACCCTAACACTAAACCGGCTATGTGTGCCGCGTTGGCGATCGACATTCCTAAAATATCGAAATATCCGGCCACCAGCCACAGCACCGAGAACACCATCAGGCCGCGCGGCAGCATCAAGCCGCGCTCCGGCGCCCGTTCGCCCGACAGCCACACATAGCCCATCAGCGCATAAACCACGCCCGACAGTCCGCCGAACAGCGCGCCGCTGAACAACGATTGCGCCCAGCCGCTGAAGAACGCCGACACCACCGCCAGCACGAACAGCTTGCCGGCGCCGAGGCGTTTTTCCATCTGGCCGCCGAGATACCACCACCACATCAGGTTAAACAGGATATGCAGCAGGGAGAAATGCAGGAACGCATGGCTGACCCAGCGCCACAGCTGCGTGTATTGGCTGCTGTCCTGCGGCCAGGAGAGCCAGTACATCACGGTATCGTCGCCCAGCGCCTGCATCAGAATATAGACCGCGATGCACAGCACCATCACGCCGAGCGTCAGCGGCCCGGCCTTGCTGCGCAGGGTGTGCAGGTAGGATTCGCTCTGATAATGCAGGCCGGCGTCGGTATGGCCGGTCTGCCAACTGGCGGCCTGATAACGGCGGTTGAGCGGATCGGCCAGAAACTGCTGCAGCTCGTGTTGCACCTGCTCGAGGTGACCGTCGTCGGCCAGCCAGATTTCCGCCGCCTCGCCGCTGTTGCGCAGCTCAAGCCGGATGCCCTGGGTCGCCATATAGTCGACAAAGGCCAGCGCCAGGCGCGGGTTGGATATGGCGATTACTCTAACCATTGCTCTTCCGTCGTAAGTGAATGATTTTGGCCGCGGCTTGCTCGCCGGCGACCCTGACGGCCGATTATAACGTCGAAATCCTGAGCGCTGGCAAACGGATCTGCGAAAAACCCGCGAAAACGCGCACAAAAACGAAAGGGAAGCCCGCCGATGCAGGGCGGGCGGCGGGGATCAGGCAGAGGTTTCCACGTCTTGCGGATACTGGCGGGCCCAGGCTTCGAAGCCGCCGTCGATGCTGTAGACCGCGTCGAACCCCTGGTGCAGCAGGTACTGCGCCGCGCTGCGGCTGCTGTTGCCGTGGTAGCACATCACCATCACCGGCCGCTCGAAGTCGTTTTGCTGCATAAAGGCCGACAAGGTGGCGTTGGTGAGGTGAAAAGCGCCCGGCGTATGCCCGGCTTCAAAACTTTGCGGATCGCGGATGTCGACCAGGGCGGCGCTGCCCTCTTTCCAGCGGGTGTACGCCTGCTCAACGTTGATCGCTTCGAACTGTTCCATACTGCTGACTGCCTCGTAATAGGGGGACGCCGCTATTGTAACCAACTCTGCGGCGTTTAAGACCAGAGGGATATCAGGGTTTTTACGCGCCGTAGCCCATCATTTTCAGCAGTTGCTGCGCCTGCTGCACCGCCTCCTGGCGATGGGCCACGCCCAGTTTCTGGTACAGATTGCGGATATGCGTCTTGATGGTGGTGGCCGCCACGTCCAACTCGCCGGCGATCTGGTCGTTGCTGTAACCGGAATAGATCAGCCCCAGCACCTGCCATTCGCGTTGGGTCAGCGGGCTGGTGCGGATCAGTTCTGGCACCTGCGGGTGGGTCAGCAGCTTATCGACGAAGTTCTCGTCAAAATGCGCGAACTTGTGCCGATGATGCTGGTTGATGTCGCGCAAGATACGCTGGGCGCGATGCTGTTCCAGCTCCGGCAGCGTGTTGAGCTGGATCAGCTGGCGCAGCTGCTGCGCCATCGCTTCGCCCTCGATGACGAAGTGGCTGATAAAACCGGTGCGGTTGGCCAGCGACAGCGCTTCGATCAACGCCTGCTGCGCTTCGCCTTTGCGCTCTTGCAGCCAGTAAAGCTGGTTGCTGAGCAGCAGATTGCGGTTGAGATCGCTCACCAGTCGCAAGCGGCGAGCGTTTTCGTTCAGTTCATCCAGCACCACGCCGGCCTCTTCATACTGGCCGAGCAGGATCTGCACCCGCGCGATGTTGCGCCATTGGCCCTGCGTGAAATGGTTGTCCGCCATGCCGGGTTTTTCGGTATGACGCAGCCACTGGGCGGCGGCGGCGGTGTCGCCGGTCATCTGCCAGTGGATCACCCGCGATTTGTCGGTGTTGGTCAGCCAGTCGCGATGATAGTGCGCGCCGTGCAGCAGGGTTTCGCAGCGCTGCAGATGGGTATTGGCGTTGTCCAGATCGCCGCGCGCCAGCGAGCATTTGGCCAGCATGGCGATGCACTGCAACTGCTGCTGCGGTTGGTAGTTAGCCAGGATTTTCAGCCCGGCGCGCGCCGCGTCTTCCGCCTCGTCCAGCCGCGACCACGACCACAGGATCTGGGCGCGGATGCGCAGCAGGAACTCGTGCATCGGCAGCTGTTCCAGGTGCTGCTCGCGGATCAGTTCGAACGCCTTGTCCTGGGTTTCGTAAGCGGCCTGCAGGAAGCCTTGGGCGATAAGGATTTCGCTCTGCTGCAGCAGCGCCCAGAGCGCATAATGGTTGGCCTGATGGCGTCGCGCCATCTGCTCGGTTTGCTGCATCATCGGCAGCGCGCGCGCCAGTTCGCCCTTGCAGTGGTGCACTTCGCCGGTCACCGAGGTGGCGACGATGCGGCTGTAGTAGCTGGACAGCGGCAGGAATTTCAACGCTTCGGTCGCCAGCCGTTCGGCCTCTTCCGGTTTACCGGCGTTGATCGCCACCTGGGCGCGCAAGGCGTCGAACTCGGCGTGCAGCGTTTGGTCTATTTCGATTTTCTGCTCGCGCATGGTGCGCTCGGCGCGCTCCAGCAGGGTGTTGACCTCACTGTAGCGGTGCTGGCTCTGCGCCAGCCAGGCCTGCAGCAGCGCCAGCTTGGGGTTTTGGATCAGGCGCTCATACGGCAGCGCGTTGAGGCATTCCTCCAGCAGGGCCAGTTCGCTGTGGTGGAACAGCGACCAGGCGTGTTGCAGCAGGATATCGCGCAGCATGCTGACGTCGCTGGCCGCCAGCGCGTGGTGAATGGCCTCCGCCGGATACCCCAGCGCCAGCCAGCCCTCGGCGGCGGCGCGGTGCAATCCCGGCAGTTCCAGCGCCAGTTCCCACTGGCAGCGCTGGCGCAGGAAAGAGGCGAACAGCGGATGGAAGTTGAACCATTCGCCGGTGTCGTCCATGCGGTGGATAAACAGCCCCTGGCGCTCCAGCTCCTCTAGCCGTTGCTGGCCGTTGTCTTCGCCGGTCAGCCGCACGATCAGCGCGTCGTTCATCGAGCGCAACACCGAACAGCGCAGCAGGAAGGCGCGCGCATCGGCATCAACGTGATCCAGCACTTCGTCCACCAGATAGTCGGACAGGTGACTGGCGTTCAGCCCCGCCAGCCGCTTGGCCGACAGCTGAGCCGATGAGGCGGATTGGCGAGCCGACAGCGCGATCAGCTGCAGCGCGGTGGCCCAGCCTTCGACTTCGTCGCACAGGCGGCTGCTGTCCTGCTGTTCCATCGGCGCCGCCAGGCGGCAATCGAAGAACTGTTTGGCTTCCTGATGGGTGAACGCCAGCTGCTGCGTGCCCATTTCCAGCAGCTGATCGCGCACCCGCAGGTTGGCGATGCCGAGCGGCGGCAGAGTGCGCGAGAGCAGGATCAGCGTCAGGTTTTCCGGCTGATGGCGCAGGAAAAAGCGCATGGCTTCATGGATGGCGTCGTTGGTGATCAGGTGGTAGTCGTCGATCACCAGGTACAGCGGCTGATGCCAGTCGGCCAGCTCGATAAACAGTTGGGCGAACAGCGCCGACAGGCTGGCGTACTGGTGTTTCTGGCTCAGCGCCTCGCTCTTGACGCAGCGGCCGCCGCTGGCCTGCTGCAGGGCGGCGATCAGGTAGCTGGCGAAGCGCTCCGGCTGGTTGTCGCTCTCATCCAGGGAATACCAGCCCAGATCGGCCTTGCCGGCCGCCCATTGGGCGATCAGCGTGGTTTTCCCGTATCCCGCCGGGCAATTGACCAGTGTCAGACGATAGTTGCCCGCGCTGGCCAGTTTGGCCAGCAGGCGATCGCGGATCACGGTATTTTGCAGCCGTACCGGGCGGCTCAGTTTTGATGGGATCAGCATAGTATTCCAGGGTATAAATCGCGGTTCCCGCCGGGATTGGAGTGGCGCTAATTATTTTATGGTTCGTAATTAATAGCTCCCCCTAACTTCTGCCAACCCTAAACGTATTGCAACAAGCTTCCGCATCGGCTTGGAGTTAAGTTGCTATCGATCACACTTTTTTACGTTTGGCGCCGGCGTGCGGCGATACGGTGGCGGATCGCATTTCCGGCCATGGACAAAACTTCAGCAGCGCGAATACTTGTGCTAACGTCAGGGTTAACGTTCTCAGTGCTCGCCGCACGCGTTGGCGGGCTTTTTTGCATCGTTGCAAGGGAGTCAAACAGTGCCTGAGATCACAATTCCAGCTACGCCCCAATCCTCCTCCCCAGCTAATCCCCAGGCGGGATGATGCCGTCAGGCTTTCTCACCGGCACGATAGCGGCAATTTGACCCACTTACTGGATAGAGAGTTTTCCTTATGTCACAGCCTACGCTCAAGAAGGATGCTTTTCTGGCGGCGCTCGCCCGTCAGTGGCAACAGTTCGGCCTCAGTTCCGCGCAGCAAATGACGCAACATCAATGGTGGGAAGCCGTCAGTGCGGCGCTGGCCGAGCAGTTGGCCGCACAGCCGGCGCCGCGCAAAAGCGCCAAACCGCTGCGTCACGTGAACTACATCTCGATGGAGTTTCTGATCGGTCGGCTGACGGCGAACAACCTGATCAACCTGGGCTGGTACGACACCGTCGAGCAGGCGCTGGCCGAGCAAAACGTCAAGCTGGCGGATCTGCTGGAGCAGGAAACCGATCCGGCGCTGGGCAACGGCGGGTTGGGGCGGCTGGCGGCCTGTTTCCTCGACTCGATGGCGACGGTGGAACAACCGGCCACCGGCTATGGGCTGAACTACCAGTACGGGCTGTTCCGTCAGTCGTTCCGCGATGGGCAACAGCAAGAGGCGCCGGATAACTGGCAACGCGAGAGCTATCCGTGGTTCCGTCACAACGCCGCGCTGGCGGTGGACGTGGGCATCGGCGGCAAGCTGGAAAAGCAGGCCGACGGCCGAGAACTGTGGCGCCCCGCCTTCACCCTGCGCGGCGAAGCCTGGGATTTGCCGGTGCTGGGGTATCGCAACGGCGTGGCGCAGCCGCTGCGCCTGTGGCAGGCGACCCATCAGCATCCGTTCAACCTGAGCGATTTCAACGACGGCAAGTTCCTGCAGGCGGAGAAGCAGGGCGTAGAAGCCGACAAGCTGACCAAGGTGCTTTACCCGAACGACAACCATCAGGCCGGCAAGCGCCTGCGCCTGATGCAGCAGTATTTCCAGTGCGCCTGCTCGGTGGCGGACATTTTGCGCAAGCACCATCAGGCCGGCCGCAAGATTGAAGAGCTGCCGAAGTACGAAGTGATCCAGCTGAACGACACCCACCCGACCATCGCCATTCCGGAAATGCTGCGCATTCTGCTGGACGAGCACCAGCTGGAGTGGGAGGCGGCCTGGGCGATCACCAGCAACACCTTCGCCTATACCAACCACACCCTGATGCCGGAAGCGCTGGAATGCTGGGATGAAAAATTGGTGCGCAGCCTGCTGCCGCGCCATTTCTCCATCATCAAACAAATCAACGCCAGGTTTAAAAAATTGGTGGATAAGCACTGGCCGGGCGACAAGGCGGTGTGGGCCAAACTGGCGGTGCACCACAACAAGCAGGTGCGCATGGCCAACCTGTGCGTGGTCAGCGGCTTTGCGGTCAACGGCGTGGCGCAGCTGCATTCGGATCTGGTGGTGAAAGATCTGTTCCCGGAATACCACCAGCTGTGGCCGAATAAATTCCATAACGTCACCAACGGCATCACGCCGCGCCGCTGGCTCAAACAGTGCAACCCGGCGCTGTCGGGTCTGATCGATGAGACGCTGAAGGTGGAGTGGGCGAACGATCTCGACGCGCTGCGCGGGCTGGAGAAATTCGCTGACGACGCGGCGTTCCGCCAGCGTTATCAGCAGATCAAACGCGACAACAAGGTGGCGCTGGCTCAGTACGTGCACGGCGTGATGGGGTTGACGCTCGACCCGGACGCGATCTTCGACGTGCAGATCAAACGCCTGCACGAGTACAAACGCCAGCACCTGAATCTGCTGCACATCCTGTCGCTGTATCGCCAGCTGCGCGACAACCCGAACCTGGACATCGTGCCGCGCGTGTTCCTGTTCGGCGCCAAGGCGGCGCCGGGTTACTACCTGGCGAAGAACATCATCTACGCCATTAACCAGGCGGCCGAGAAGATCAACAACGATCCG
Source organism: Serratia sp. KG1D (assembly GCF_037150675.1). Lineage (NCBI taxonomy): Bacteria > Pseudomonadati > Pseudomonadota > Gammaproteobacteria > Enterobacterales > Yersiniaceae > Serratia > Serratia sp. KG1D. Next base: position 109,011 of record NZ_JBAGIH010000006.1, on the reverse strand, counting down.
CTGGTGAAGGATCGCCTGAAAGTGGCGTTCATCCCTGACTACCGTGTGTCGGTGGCCGAATTGATGATCCCGGCGGCGGATATCTCCGAACAGATCTCCACCGCCGGCAAAGAGGCTTCCGGCACCGGCAACATGAAGCTGGCGTTGAACGGCGCGCTGACGGTCGGCACGCTGGACGGCGCCAACGTCGAAATCGCCGAGCAGGTGGGCGAAGACAATATCTTTATCTTCGGCAATACCGTGGAGCAGGTGAAGGCGATAGTGGCGAAGGGTTACGATCCGCTCAGCTACCGCAAGAAAGACAAGCACCTGAAGGCGATTCTGGACGAGCTGGCGAGCGGTGCCTTCAGCCACGGCGACAAGCACGCGTTCGACATGATGCTGCACAGCCTGCTGGAAGGCGGCGATCCCTACCTGGTGCTGGCGGACTTTGCCTCGTACTGCCAGGCGCAGCGCCGGGTCGACGAGCTGTATCGCGATCGGGACGAATGGACGCGGCGGACTATCCTTAACACCGCGCGCGTCGGCATGTTCAGCTCGGATCGCTCGATCCGCGATTATCAGCAGCGTATCTGGCAAGCCAAACGTTAAGGAGAGCGAATGGATCGCAAGCGTATCGATCAGGCGGCAGCGCAGGCGGGGATCGCTGCCGATTTTATCAATGCCCACGGCAAGCGGCAGGCGATTGAACCGGAGACCAAGCGCAAGCTGTTGGCGGCCATGAACTGGGGCGCTGCCGAGCGGGAAAGCGCGCCGCCGCCGTTACCGGCGGTCAAGGTGTTCTATCAGGGCGCGCCGCTGGCGTTGACCCCGGCGGGTGAAGGCGAGTACCTGTGGGCGCTGCAGCGTGAAGACGGCGAATGCCTGCAGGGGCGCGTCGGCGCGCGTAAGACCCTGACGCTGCCCGGCGATCTGCCGATGGGGTACCACCAATTGATGCTGAGCCAGGGCGAGCAGCAGTGGCCATGCCGAGTGATCGTCGCGCCGAGACGCTGCTTCGAGCCGGACGCCTTGCTGACCGGCAAGAAGCTGTGGGGTGCCTGCGTTCAGCTGTATACGCTGCGTTCCGATCGCAACTGGGGCATCGGCGATTTCGGCGATCTGCGCCTGATGGTGGAGCAGGTGGGGGAACGCGGCGGTGCCTTCGTCGGCCTCAATCCGATCCATGCGCTGTATCCGGCCAACCCGGAGAGCGCCAGCCCTTACAGCCCCTCATCGCGCCGCTGGTTGAATCTGGCGTATATCGACGTCAACGCGGTGGAGGATTTCCAGCGCAGCGACGCGGCGCAGCGCTGGTGGCAGAAGCCGGCGACGCAGAAGCAGCTGGCCAAGGCGCGCGCCGCGGAGTGGGTGGACTACACCGCCGTGATGCAGCTGAAGCTGGCGGCGCTGAAGCTGGCGTTCCCGCTGTTTCAGGCGCGCCAGCCGAACGACGCGCAGCGTCAGGCGTTCGAGCAGTTCGTGGCTGAGGGGGGCGACAGCCTGTATCAGCAGGCGGCGTTTGATGCGCTGCATGCCCATCTGGCGGCCAAAGACGCCAGCCAGTGGGGCTGGCCGGCCTGGCCCGAGCGCTATCGGCAGGGGCAGAGCGACGCGGTGTGGCAGTTCTGCGCCGAACATCAGGACGCGGTCCGCTTTTACCTGTGGCTGCAATGGCTGGCGGGCACGCAGTTCGCGCAGTGTTTTGACCAGAGCAGGCTGCAGCAGATGCCGATTGGCCTGTATCGCGATCTGGCGGTCGGGGTGGCGGAAGGCGGGGCGGAAACCTGGTGTGACCGCGAGCTGTACTGCCTGAACGCGTCGGTCGGGGCGCCGCCGGATATTCTGGGGCCGCTGGGGCAAAACTGGGGCCTGCCGCCGATGGATCCGCACGTGATGGCGGCGCGCGGGTATCAGCCGTTCATCGATCTTTTGCGTGCCAACATGACCAGCTGCGGCGCGCTGCGCATCGATCACGTCATGGCGCTGCTGCGGCTGTGGTGGATCCCGTATGGCGAAACCGCCGATCGCGGCGCCTATGTCAAATACCCGGTGGACGATCTGCTGGCGGTGCTGGCGCTGGAAAGCCAGCGCCACCGTTGCATGGTGATCGGCGAGGATCTCGGCACGGTGCCGGTGGAGATCGTCGGCAAGCTGCGCGACAGCGGCGTCTACTCCTACAAAGTGCTCTATTTCGAAAGCGACGGCGAGCACCATTTCCGCGCGCCGCAGGCCTATCCGGTGCAGGCGATGGCGACCATCACCACCCACGATCTGCCGACGCTGCGCGGCTACTGGCAAAGCGACGATCTGACGCTCGGCAATCGGCTGGGCCTTTACCCGGACGCGGAGATCCTGCGAGCGCTGTTCGCCGATCGGGAACGCGCCAAACAGGGGTTGCTGGACGGATTGCATCGCTATGGCTGCGTGCCGCAGAAGGTAGGCAAGAAGGCGGCGCTGCTCGGCATGAGCCCGCTGCTCAACCGCGGCCTGCAGCGCTATGTCGCCGACAGCGCCAGCGCCCTGCTCGGCCTGCAGCCGGAAGACTGGCTGGATATGGCGGATCCGGTCAACATTCCCGGCACCAGCGATCAATACCCTAACTGGCGGCGCAAGCTGACCCAGACGCTGGAGGAGATGTTTGCCGACCCGCACATAAACCGCTTACTGAAGGATTTGGACAAGCGGCGCCGCAAGGTGTCGGTGGGCTGAAAACGACAATGCCGGAACGGGTTCCCCCTTCCGGCATTATGTTATCTACCGTGGCGCGAACGCCGGGTATCAATAGTAGGAGTGCTCGCCGCGCTGGTGCTCGGTCAAATCACGCACGCCCTTCAGCTCCGGGAATTTCTGCAGCAGCTCTTTCTCGATGCCTTCTTTCAGCGTGACGTCCACCATCGAACAGCCGTTGCAACCGCCGCCGAACTGCAGAATAGCCATGTTGTCGTCGGTGATCTCCATCAGCGTTACGCGGCCGCCGTGACCCGCCAGCTGCGGGTTGATCTGCGACTGCAGCACGTATTCCACGCGCTCCATCAGCGGCGCGTCGTCATCGACCTTGCGCATCTTGGCGTTCGGCGCCTTCAGCGTCAGCTGAGAACCCAACTGGTCGGTCACGAAGTCGATTTCGGCGTCTTCCAGATACGGCGCGCTCAGCTCATCGACATAGGCGGACAGTTTGTCGAACTTCAGTTCGGTATCCGTCGCTTCTACCGCGTCCGGCGGGCAATAAGAGACACCGCATTCGGCCGTCGGCGTGCCCGGGTTGATCACGAATACGCGGATTTGGGTGCCTTCTTCTTGATTTGCCAGCAGTTTGGCAAAGTGTTCCTGTGCAGCATCTGTTATACGGATCATAGCATTAGCTCAATAGTTGACTTCTATAGTCGGTTATAATACGCCCATTGCCGTGGCACTACAACGTGCGGCAAACGCACCATATCTGCACCGAAGCGGCGCCTTGCCGCCGCAGCAGCGCCGCGATCGCCGCGACGGTGCTGCCGGTGGTCACCACGTCATCCACCAGGGCGATATGCCGGCCGGCGACCGGCACGGTACAGGCGAACGCGCGCTGCAGATTGCGTCTGCGGGCAGAGGCGCTCAGCCGCTGTTGCAGGGCGGTTTTGCGCACCCGGCGCAAGGCGGCGGGCCGATAGGCGCAGCCCAGCCAGCGCGCCAGCGGCCGGGCCAGCAGATCGCTCTGATTATAGCCACGGCGCCAGCAGCGTGATGCATGCAAGGGTACCGCTAAAATCAGGTCGGGTCTGTTCAGATACTGCTCTCTTCGCGCCTGCTGCCACCGCAGCAGCATCAGGCGCGCCAGCGTCGGCGCCAGCTCGGGCGCGCGGTGGAACTTGAACCTTTTTACCAGTTGGCTGAGCGGCGCAACGTAGTCGCCGACGAACACCAGCCGCTGCCAGGGCGGCGGCCGTTGCAGGCAGCGGCCGCAGGGCATTTGCGTCTCGCCGGCGGGCAATCCGCAGCGCGGGCAACACGGAGGGTTGACCGGCAGATGGCGCAGGCAGCAACTGCAGATGCCATGACGCACCAGGCGCAACGGCTGTCGGCATAGCCAACAGCGGCTGCGGATTGATAGCATAGGGCCTCCGACACGGATAAGCATGAAAGGACAGTAACCAATGACAGCGCTGTACTGGCAAACAATAGGCGAAGGCGAACGCGATCTTGTGCTGCTGCACGGCTGGGGATTGAACGCCGAAGTGTGGAGTTGCATCCAGGCGCGACTGACGCCGCATTTTCGCCTGCATCTGGTCGATCTGCCGGGATACGGCCGCAGCCAGGGGTTCGGCGCCCTGTCGCTGGAGCAGATGACGGATATCGTGCTGGCGGCCGCCCCGCCGCAGGCCTGGTGGCTTGGCTGGTCGCTCGGCGGGCTGGTGGCCAGCCAGGCGGCGCTGATGCAGCCCGGGCGGGTCAAGGGGCTTATCACCGTGGCCTCCTCGCCGTGTTTTGCCGCTCGTGATGCATGGCCGGGGATCCGCCCGGACGTGCTGAGCGGTTTCCAGCATCAGCTGAGCCTGGATTTCCAGCGCACCGTCGAGCGCTTTCTGGCGCTGCAAACGCTGGGTACCGAGAGCGCGCGTCAGGATGCGCGCCAGCTGAAAGCGGTGGTGCTTAACCAGCCGACGCCGAGCGTCGAGGTGTTGAACGGCGGGCTGGAGATCCTGCGCACCGCCGATCTGCGCGCGCCGCTGGCGGAGTTGAATTTGCCGCTGCTGCGGATCTACGGTTATCTGGACGGGTTAGTGCCGCGCAAGGTCGCCGAGCTGCTCGATGCCGCCTGGCCGAATTCTGCGTCGCAGATCGTGGCCAAAGCCGCCCATGCGCCGTTTATCTCTCATCCCGATGAATTTGTGACGATGATCGAAGCGTTTATTGCAGCACATTGAATGCAGCGGGAAAACGCACGATAGAGCGCGAAAAAAAACGCCGCCGGGTGGATAAAAGACAAAGCTGTTCAATACTTAGTGAGTCAATGCGTTGGCTGCAAAATGAAAAGACCGCGTGCGGCGCTTTTCATTTTGGCGTTTCGTCTCTGGGAAACGGGCCCCGTCAGGGAAAGCAACGAGGCCTGAGGATGTCGCGGCAGCCTGCGGTACTACGCATGGATTTTTGACGGCTTTCATAACAGATAAATTATCCATTGAGAGGTTAGTGTCATGAAATCATTGAAGATGATTATTGCAGCGGCAGTGCTGGGTTCGGTGTCTTTCGGCTCCATGGCGGCAACCCTGCTGACCAAGGAAGATCTGGATAAGAACCCGGGTAAATACGAGAAGATCGGCACCGTCACCACGACGGCGGAAACCACATCACCGATGGACGCCAAGGAAGAGCTGTCCAAACTGGCTGACGAAAAGGGCGGTCAATACTACGTGATCCTGGCAGGCCGCGAACACGGTAAATTCAGCGCCATCGCCGAAGTTTACAAAGACAAACAATAAGCCTTGAACGGTAATGGGGCGCCCGTCATTGGCGCCCCTTATCTTCAGGCTTTCAGTCGGTAGAACACCGTGCTGCACCCCTGGCCCTGCGGGCAGCTTTTGCAGCCGCCGCTCAAACAGGCGCCATCATCCTGTTCGATGCGCTCCACTTTCCCCATCGCCGTCAAACGATCCAGCATCGCCTGCACCAGCGGCAGCGGCGTCGCCAGCGATTGGCTGAGCTGCTGCGCCTGGGCGCTGCCGCGCAGCGCCAGCGCATCGCGCACCTGCAGCAGCCCGGCCATCAGTGACAGCTCCCTTTGGCGCCCTGACAACAGGCCGCCGGCGTGGCGTTGCCCAGGCGCACCGTGACGCGGCTGCGCGCCCGGCGCAGGCCGAACAGCACCAGCAGATTCACCAGCACCACCGCCAGGATCGCCGTCAGGCTGTACTGCGGGTGTTGGTTGAAGGTCGCCGCTTGGTAGAACAGCGTCGCCAGCGAGTAGGCCACATTCAGCCCCCACAGGATGGAGAATGTCATCCAGCCGCGGCTTGATTCGCGGGCGATGGCGCCCATCACCGAGACGCAGGGCACATACAGCAGCACGAAGATCAGATAGCTGTAGGCGGAGATGCCGGAGCCGAATTTGCTGCTCATCACGCCCATCGAGCCGACGCCCATCTCGCCGTCGCCCTTGCTGGCTTCGATCGGGTTGGACAGCACGCTCAGGCTGAAGGTGTTTTTCAGGCCGTCCCAGGTTTCCTGCAGCGCGCCGCCCAGCTCATCGAGCAGGTTGAAGTTGGCGGCGTCGAACGCCTCTTTGTTGATGTGCTCGGCGGTATACAGCGTATTCAGCGTGCCGACCACCACTTCTTTCGCCATCGCGCCGGTCACCAGGCCGACGGTGGCCTGCCAGTTATCGCGGTGGACGCCCATCGGCTGCAGCAACGGCGTCAGCACCTTGGAAACCGTGGCCAGCGCGGAGTCGTTGATGTTGTCGACCGTTTTGCCGCTGAACGAGAAGCTGTTCAGGCCGCCGATGAATATGCTGGCCACCACGATCACCTTACCGGCGCGCAACACGAACCCTTTCAACCGCTGCCAGGTTTGCAGCAGCAGGCTTTTCAGGTGCGGCACGTGGTAAACCGGCAGCTCCATCACGAACGGCGAGGCTTCGCCGCGCATGAGGGTGTATTTGAGTACCAGGCCGGTGAGGATCGCCACCGCGATGCCGAGCATGTACAGCGAGAACACCACCCCTGCGCCGTCCTGGCCAAAGAAGGCGGCGGCGAACACCGCGAAGATCGCCAGCCGGGCGCCGCAGGACATGAACGGCGCCATCATGATGGTGATCAGGCGCTCGCGTTGGGCGTCCAGCGTACGGGCGCCCATGATGGACGGCACGTTGCAGCCGAAACCGACGATCAGCGGCACAAAGGATTTGCCCGGCAGCCCGAGCGCCTGCATCAGGCGATCCATCACGAACGCCGCACGCGCCATGTAGCCGGAGTCTTCCAGGAACGACAGGAACAGGTACATCATGCCGATCTGCGGCACCAGCGGCAGCACGGTGTTGATGCCGCCGCCGACGCCCTGCGCCAGGAAAACGGTCAGCCAGTCGGGGAAGTGCAGGGTGTAGCCGAGCCACTGAATGCCCTGAATGAAGATCGCCGCCGAGCCGATATCGAAGATCGGCTGCAGCGCGCCGCCGATGTTGATCGCCAGCAGGAACATCAGGTACATCACCAACAGGAAGATCGGTACGCCCAGCCAGCGGTTGAGGATCACTTTATCCAGCATGTCGGTCAGGCGGTTGGGCATCGCCTGCTGCGAGTTGCTGACCGCGTCGCTCAGGGTGGCGATAGACTGGTAGCGCGCGTCGGCGATCACCAGCGCCGGGTCTTCTTGCTGCTGCTGTTGCAACGCCTGAATGGTCGCAGGCAACAGCGCGACGGCGGGACCGGCCAGCCGGTGGCTGTAGATGTCGCCTTCCAGCATCTGCAATGCCAGCCAGCGGCGTTGCACCGCCGGCAGCGTTTGCGGCATGGCATCGCTCAGCGTGGCGACCGCTTTCAGCAGCAACGGCGGGTAGTTCACCTGCGCCTGCTGTTCGTTGAGGCGATGATTGTCGATCATCTGTTTCAGCACGCCGATACCGTCGGCGCGAGTGGAGATCATCGGCACTACCGGGCAGCCGAGGCGTGCCGACAGCGCGGCGACGTCGATATCGATATGCTGGCTTTTGGCGATGTCGAGCATGTTCAGCGCCACGATGCAGGGAATGCCCAGCTCCAGCAGCTGCAGCGTCAGGTAGAGATTGCGCTCCAGGTTGGAGGCGTCGACCACGTTGATCAGCAGATCGGCGTCGCCGCTCAAAATGTAGTGGCAGGCGATCTGCTCATCGAGCGAGGTTTGCTCTGAAATGGTGGTCAGGGAGTAGGTGCCGGGCAAATCGACCAGCCGCACGTCGGACTGCGGGGTAGTGAAATGGCCTTCTTTGCGTTCGACCGTCACGCCCGCCCAGTTGCCGACCCGTTGGCGTGCGCCGGTCAGCTGGTTGAACAGCGTGGTTTTGCCGGAGTTCGGGTTACCGATTAAGCCGATGGTGAGTTTTTTCATAGTTCTGCGTGTCGTCTTCAAGGAGAGCCGCGCCGGCGCAAGGGCGCGTCGGCAAATGGAGGTGCGCCGGTTCAGGACTGGCCGTCGAGCTGCAGCAGCGCCAGATCCTTCCTGCGCAGCACCAGGCTGACGCGGCGAGTTTTTATTTCTATCGGATCGCCCAGCGGCGCGACGCGCACCACGTCGAACGAAGAGCCGGGCAGCATGCCGAGCGATAACAGTTTCTGGCGGTAGGCCGGCGCAATTTCACCGGAAAAGCCGACAATCTTATATGTGTGTTTAGGTTGAAGCTGCATGTGATTAACCTTCCGGGTGCCGATGAACATCGGGCTGATGATAATTGGACGTTGCCGGCGAAAATGCCACGCCGTCGGCGGTATTCATCCATAAGGTCATGCAATAAAGTGAGCGCAAATAATAGTAATTATCATTATCGCATTCAATACAAAAGATAGGGGTATTGTAACCAATTATTATGGCGTCGACAGTTTTTGGTTGTGTCGTCTTGATTAATGACGTTTTACCACCGCTTGCGATGGGGAACAAATGAGAATGGCGAGTTAAATCAGTTGCGTATTTGTAGCCGAGTTTTCTCGTTTGCAAATATCGAGGGTTTTTTCCCTTTATTTATTTCCGCTGAAAAGCAATTCGATAACATTATTCCGCCGTAATGCGAGCGGTAACCATTTGTGTTTCTCTCACAATTGGCGAGATGAAAAATGCGTGTTAACAAAGTTGTTAATAAATGGCTGCAGAAGGAATTTTTGTTGCCTGAATAATGGGAGCGCGGTCACGCAGGAACGGGAAATAAAAAGATAACGGTTTATTGAGGCGGGTCAAGAAATGCCGCAAGTTTTATTCATCGGAAAGGGCGGAGCAGGCTCCGCCCTGTCGGTTCCGACTTAGCGTTTCTTGCCGAATGCCGCCGCCAGCGCGTCGCCCATGGCGCTGTTGCCGGCCGGCGCCGCGTTGCGCGGTTTGGCCTTGTTGCCGCCTGCCGAACGGTTGGCATTGTCGCGCGTCTGGGCAGGCGCGTTGCCGCCGCGACGCGGTGAACCCTCGCCCGGTTGCTCATCCAGGCGCATGCTCAGCGCAATGCGTTTACGCTGCAGATCGACTTCCATCACCTTCACTTTGACGATGTCGCCGGCCTTCACCACAGTGTGCGGATCTTCGACGAATTTGTCCGCCAGCGAGGAGATGTGCACCAGGCCGTCCTGATGCACGCCGATATCCACGAAGGCGCCGAAGTTGGTGACGTTGGTCACCGAGCCTTCCAGGATCATGCCCGGCTGCAGATCGTTGAGGGTTTCCACGCCTTCGGCGAAGGTGGCGGTTTTGAACTCCGGACGCGGATCGCGGCCCGGCTTCTCCAGCTCTTTCAGAATGTCGGTGACCGTCGGCACGCCGAACTTGTCGTCGGTGAAATCAACCGCTTTCAGGCTGCGCACTGCGGAGGCGTTGCCCATCAGATCCTGCAGCGCCTGCTCGGTGGCGGCCAGGATGCGTTGCACCACCGGATAGGCTTCCGGGTGAACGGTAGAAGCATCCAGCGGGTTGTCGCCGTGGTTGATGCGCAGGAAGCCGGCGCACTGTTCGAAGGCCTTCGGCCCCAGACGGCTGACCTTCAGCAGCTGTTCACGGTTGCTGAAGCGGCCGTTCTCGTCGCGCCAGTTGACGATGTTCTGCGCCATCATGCGCGTCAGGCCGGCCACGCGGGTCAGCAACGGCACCGACGCGGTGTTCAGATCGACGCCGACGGCGTTTACGCAGTCTTCCACCACCGAGTCCAGTTTCTTCGCCAGCTGGCTCTGGCTGACGTCGTGCTGATACTGGCCGACGCCGATGGATTTCGGGTCGATCTTCACCAGCTCCGCCAGCGGATCCTGCAGGCGGCGAGCGATGGACACCGCGCCGCGCAGCGATACGTCGAGATCCGGGAATTCCTGCGCCGCCAGTTCAGACGCGGAATACACCGACGCGCCCGCTTCGCTGACGATCACTTTTTGCGCCCGGACTTCGCCGAACTGCTTTTGCAGGTCGAGATAGAAGCGCTCGGTTTCACGTGAAGCGGTGCCGTTGCCGATGGCCACCAGCTCCACGTTGTGTTTGATGCACAGCGCCGCGACGATGGCGGCGGCTTTCGCCGCTTGCCCGGTGTGCGGGTAGACGGTGTCGGTGGCGACCAGTTTGCCGGTCGCGTCGACCACGGCGACTTTCACCCCGGTGCGCAGGCCCGGATCGAGGCCCATGGTGGCGCGCATGCCGGCCGGCGCGGCCATCAGCAGATCATGCATATTGCGGGCGAAAACGTTGATTGCTTCATCTTCCGCGCGCTCGCGCACCGTGCCCATCAGCTCGGTTTCCAGGTGCAGCAACACCTTGATGCGCCAGGTCCAGTTAACCACCGCCTTGCGCCAGGCGTCGGCCGGGGCGTTGTTCAGGCGCAGGTTGAGGTGATTGATGATGATCAGCTCCGCCTGGCTTTCGCGCGGCGCTTCCTCAAACTGCGGATCGGCGTTCAGCGCCAGCTGCAGCACGCCTTCGTTGCGGCCGCGGAACATCGCCAGCGCGCGGTGTGAAGGCACCTGAGAAATCGGTTCGTGGTGATCAAAATAGTCGCGGAACTTGGCGCCTTCTTCTTCCTTGCCTTCGACCACTTTGGACACCAGATGGGCGTTTTTCCACAGGTAGTCGCGCACCTTGGCCAACAGCGCGGCGTCTTCGGCGAAGCGCTCCATCAGGATATAGCGCGCGCCGTCGAGGGCGGCTTTCACGTCCGCCACGCCCTTGTCGGCGTCGACGTAGCGTTCAGCCAGTTGTTCCGGCTGCTGTTGCGGATCCTGCCACAGCGTATCCGCCAGCGGTTCCAGGCCGGCTTCGATGGCGATCTGGCCACGGGTGCGGCGCTTCGGTTTGTACGGCAGGTAGAGGTCTTCGAGTTCGGTCTTGCTCAGCGTGGCGTTGATCGCCCCCGCCAATTGTTCAGTCAGTTTGCCCTGTTCATCGATCGACTTCAGGATGGTCTGGCGACGATCTTCCAGTTCACGCAGATAACCCAGGCGGGTTTCCAGCTGGCGCAGTTGGGTGTCGTCCAGGCCCCCGGTGACTTCCTTACGATAGCGTGCAATAAAGGGCACGGTATTACCTTCATCCAGCAGACGGATGGCGGAGTCGACTTGCTCCGGCCGGGCCTGCAGTTCTGTTGCAATAATGCGGCTCAGTGGGTCATTCATAGGTCTGGTATCTGTATTGAGATCGGTGAATAAACAGGGGACAGTTATACGGATTGATCGGGGAAAATGCCAGCGAAGCGGGCCGCCGCCGCGCGGCCGCGGCATGGAGAACAGCGCAGACGGCGGCGTTGGCGGCGGTTAGGAAAAAGCTGAAAGCTTACTTCGGGTAGTTTATCTCGTTAACGTACCACTGCGCCTCGCCCAGCGGGGTATTGACGGTGGCGACGTCCCCGACCTCTTTTTTCAGCAGGGCGCGCGCCATCGGCGCATCGATGGAGATGTAATCCTTGCGGCCGAAAATCTCGTCGTAACCGACGATGCGAAAGCGTTTGGTTTCGCCGTCTTCGTTCTCCACCTCGACCCAGGCGCCGAAGAACACTTTGCCTTCCTGCTGCGGTGAATAATCGACGATCTTCAACTGCTCCAGGCATTTGGTCAGATAGCGGACGCGGCGATCGATCTCGCGCAGCCGCTTCTTGTTGTACTGGTAATCGGCGTTTTCGCTTCTGTCGCCCAGGCTGGCGGCCCAGGTCACTTTCTTGGTCACCTCGGGGCGTTCTTCGCGCCAGAGGTAATCCAGCTCTTGTTTGAGCTTGTCATACCCTTCACGGGTTATCAGTTGAGTTCTCATCGTGATTTATCTTTATGGGGCCACCGCCACAGTGTACGTGAATGCGGGGGGCTTTAGAAATGGCGCGCGGGCCTGTGCCTTGTCGCACGGTTTTTATTCAGTTTGCGCAGCTTTTAACGATCGGGAGTATGCTTAGCGTAGCGGAAAAGGAATGTGACGAAAGGAGGATATCTGGCGAGAGAGACAAGGAATTTTGGCGCACAACCCAACACATTGAAGGTATTACCGCATGGAATTTAAAGATTACTACGCCACGATGGGCGTTGAGCCCAACGCCGATCTGAAAACCATCAAAACGGCCTACCGTCGGCTGGCGCGTAAATATCACCCTGACGTGAGCACTGAAGACGATGCCGAAAGCAAGTTCAAGGAAGTGGCCGAAGCCTATGAGGTGCTGAAGGACGAGGAGCGCCGCGCCGAGTACGATCAGATCCGGCTGCACCGCAACGATCCGAACTTTGGCCGCCAGGCGCGCGGCGATCGCGGCGGCTATCAGCAGAGCGCTTCATGGCACGGCGGCGGCGCCGACGCGCAAGACTTCTCCGATTTCTTCGAAAGCATGTTCGGCGGGCGGGCGGCGGGCGGGCATCGCTCTGCTTCGCACTCGCACGGCGGGCATGGCTTCCGCGGCCAGGATCTGGAGATGGAGGTGCCGCTGTTCCTCGAGGAAACGCTGCATGGTCAAAGCCGCGAGATCTCCTACACGCTGCCGGTGTACGACGAACTGGGGCGGCAGGTAAGCGAAGCCAGCAAGACGCTGAACGTGAAAATTCCGGCCGGCGTGGGCGACGGCGAGCGCATTCGCCTCAAGGGGCAGGGCGTTGCCGGCGTGGGCGGCGGCCAGAACGGCGACCTGTATCTGGTCATCCGCCTTGCGCCGCACCCGCTGTTCGAGATCGACGGCCACAACCTGAGCATCGTGGCGCCGCTCGCTCCGTGGGAAGCGGCGCTCGGCGCCAGCATCGAGGTGCCGACGCTGACCGGCAAAATCGCGTTGACCGTGCCGGCCGGCAGCCAGAGCGGCAAACGGCTGCGGGTCAAGGGCAAAGGGCTGGCGGGCAAGAAAGAGCCCGGCGATCTGTATGTCATTCTCAAGGTGGTGATGCCGCCGAAGCCGAACGAGAAGGCCAGCGCCCTGTGGCGAGAGCTGGCTGAACAGGCGGCGTTCAACCCGCGCGCGGAATGGGAGTAAAGCAGATGATGAAAAAAGAGATCACATTCACCGTGGTGGAACTGTGCCAGCGGGTGGAGATTTCAGAGGACGAGCTGGTCGAGATCGTCGGCCTGGGCGTTATCGTGCCGCTGGAGCCGGCGCAGCCGCGCTGGGAGTTCGATTATCCGGCGCTGAGCCACCTGCAGCGCGCGCGCAGGCTGCGTGCCGAGCTGGATCTGGATTGGCCGGGGATCGCCATGGCGCTAACGCTGCTCGACCGGGTTGATGCGCTGCAGCAAGAGAACCGGCAGTTGCGCCGGCAGCTGGCGCGTTTCCTGCAGACTTCCTGATCCGACAGCTAAACGCCACCGGGCGCTTCCCGGTGGCGAAATTGTGCAAAATTGGGCCGTCACCCCACATTGCGCCGATAAAGGGCGAAATTTTAACGAACCCCCGTCGACATTCACTGAAAATTGTTGATAAATGGGGAAAAGAATAAGCTTTGTAACAATTTCGTCTAGAATACATACCATTAAACGCTGTCTCAAATGGCAAGGTTTTCTAACAATATTCGAGTCAGGCAATAAAGCCTTTGGGAGTAATACCATGCAAGAGAATCATAAGATCCTGGTTGTCGATGATGACATGCGCCTGCGCGCGCTTTTAGAACGTTATTTAACCGAGCAGGGCTTCCAGGTTCGCAGCGTTGCCAACGCTGAGCAAATGGATCGCTTGCTGACTCGTGAATCCTTCCATTTGATGGTGCTCGATCTGATGTTGCCGGGCGAAGACGGCCTGTCCATCTGCCGCCGCCTGCGCAGCCAGAGCAACCCGATGCCAATCATTATGGTCACCGCCAAAGGCGAAGAGGTCGATCGCATCGTGGGGCTGGAAATCGGCGCCGACGACTACATTCCTAAACCGTTCAACCCGCGTGAGCTGTTGGCTCGTATCCGCGCGGTGCTGCGCCGCCAGGCGAACGAACTGCCGGGCGCGCCTTCGCAGGAAGAGGCGGTGATCGCGTTCGGCAAATTCAAACTGAACCTCGGCACGCGCGAGATGTTCCGCGAAGACGAACCGATGCCGTTGACCAGCGGCGAGTTCGCGGTACTGAAGGCGCTGGTCAGCCACCCGCGTGAACCGCTGTCGCGCGATAAGCTGATGAACCTGGCGCGTGGCCGCGAATACAGCGCCATGGAACGCTCCATTGATGTGCAGATCTCTCGCCTGCGCCGCATGGTTGAAGAAGATCCGGCGCATCCGCGTTATATCCAGACCGTGTGGGGTCTCGGCTATGTCTTCGTACCGGACGGCAGCAAGGCATGAGGCGATTGCGCTTTTCACCGCGTAGCTCGTTTGCCCGAACCCTGTTGTTGATCGTCACCTTGCTGTTCGTCAGCCTGGTGACGACCTACCTGGTGGTGCTGAACTTCGCCATCCTGCCCAGCCTGCAGCAGTTCAACAAGGTATTGGCCTACGAAGTGCGTATGCTGATGACCGATCGGCTGCAGCTGGAGGACGGCACGTTGCTGGAAGTGCCGCCGGCGTTCCGCCGTGAGATCTACCGCGAACTGGGCATCTCTCTCTATACCAACTCGGCGGCGGAGGAGAGCGGCCTGCGCTGGGCGCAGCACTACCAGTTCCTCAGCCAGCAGATGGCGCAGCAGCTCGGCGGGCCGACCGATGTGCGGGTGGAGGTGAACAAGAACTCCCCGGTGGTGTGGCTGAAAACCTGGCTGCAGCCCGATATCTGGGTGCGCGTGCCGCTGACGGAAATCCACCAGGGCGACTTCTCACCGCTGTTCCGCTATACGCTGGCGATCATGCTGCTGGCGATCGGCGGCGCCTGGCTGTTTATTCGTATTCAAAACCGCCCGCTGGTGGAGCTGGAACATGCGGCGCTGCAGGTGGGCAAGGGCATTATTCCGCCGCCGCTGCGCGAGTATGGCGCTTCCGAAGTGCGGTCGGTGACTCGCGCATTCAATCAGATGGCGTCGGGCGTCAAACAGCTGGCGGATGACCGCACGTTGCTGATGGCCGGGGTCAGCCACGACCTGCGCACGCCGTTGACGCGCATCCGGCTGGCGACGGAGATGATGAGCGCCGAAGACGGCTATCTGGCCGAGTCGATCAATAAAGACATCGAAGAGTGCAACGCCATCATCGAGCAGTTCATCGATTATCTGCGCACCGGGCAGGAAATGCCGACCGAAAGCAGCGATCTGAACGCCATTTTAGGCGAAGTGGTCGCGGCCGAGAGCGGCTATGAGCGGGTGATTGAAACCGCGCTGTCGCCGGGCGAGCTGATGATGAATGTGCATCCGCTGTCGATTAAGCGGGCGGCGGTGAATATGGTGGTGAACGCGGCGCGTTACGGCAACGGCTGGATCAAGGTCAGCAGCGGCCGTGAGCTGCAGCGCGGTTGGTTCCAGGTGGAAGATGACGGACCGGGCATCAAGCCGGATGAGTTGAAGCACCTGTTGCAGCCGTTCGTACGCGGTGACAGCGCGCGCAGCACCAGCGGCACCGGTCTGGGGCTGGCGATCGTGCAGCGCATTATCGACGCGCATGACGGCGAACTGGATATCGGCACCAGCGAGCGCGGCGGGCTGTTGATCCGCGCGTATATTCCGTTGCCGATGGAGAAAAAAGAGTCGACCAACGGCCATCAAACGGCCAGGGAAAACGCCTGACCTCTGGTGTGGGCCGCGCCGCTGCGGCCCCGTCAGGACTTTCTGCTCATCACGTAGTATTCCGCCGCATCTTCATGCAACCGACGGCCGGTCGGCGCCTGCCACGGATCGATTAACTCGATGCCGCAGTGGAGGAAGTCTTTAGTATTGCGGGTGGCCAGGGCGGCGCCGTAATGCAGGCAGGTGGCGGCGATTTGGGTATCCGGCATGCTCATCGCTTTACCCAGCAGCCGATTCCTTGCCGTCAATTCCGCGTATTGCATCGCGCACAGCCCATCAAACGGTAATATCTGCCCCTCGAACTTCAATTCAATGGCGTCCGCCAATTTCAGCTTGAGATCCCGCTGGCGCTTGCCGTCAGGCATGCAGGCCACGCCGCTGAACAGTTCGGCGAGGACAATGGCGCTGAGATAGAGCTCGTCATTGTCCTTTTCATTTAACCAGTTAATGACGTTGTAGTACGGGCTGGGACGCAGCGTTTCTGAAATGACGTTGGTGTCGATAATGATCATGCGTTGTCATCTTCATCATCAAAGGTGACGATGCGTGGCGGCACGGCGTCACGCGGTGGGATCTCCAGCTCAACGCCGCCGAATTCGGCGAAGTGCTGATGCATCCAGGTACCCAATCCATAGCGCGGCGGCTTTTTCACCAGCGCCTGTTTCAGGATCATGCGCGCTTCCTCTTCCATGGAGTGGCCGTTTTTCGCCGCTGAGATACGCAGCAGCTCTTTGATTTCGTCGTCCAGATTTCTGACGGTGATAGTCGCCATTGAAACCTCCTTTGCTATCAATGATTGCATTGACTTATTTTCTCGCCTTGCTGGTTAAAAAGCAATCGATAAAAATAAAAAAAGGCGCGGGATCCGCGCCTTAGCTGAAGAGGTAATGCTACCGAATTACAGCTTCGGGCCAGCGCTGACCAGCGCGGCGCCTGCAGGCGTATCGGTGTATTTGTCGAAGTTGGTGATGAAGCGCTCGGCCAGATCCTGCGCTTTTTCCTGCCACTGCTCGAGGCTGGCGTAGGTATTGCGCGGATCGAGGATCTCCGGATTCACGCCCGGCAGCGCGGTCGGCATCGCCAGATCGAAGATCGGCAGAGTGACGGTTTCCGCCTTGTCGATCTCACCGCTCAGGATGGCGTCGATGATGCCGCGCGTATCTTTGATCGAGATGCGTTTGCCGGTGCCGTTCCAGCCGGTGTTGACCAGGTAAGCCTGGGCGCCGGCGGCCTGCATGCGTTTCACCAGCACTTCGGCGTACTGCGTCGGGTGCAGCGACAGGAACGCGGCGCCGAAGCAGGCGGAGAAGGTTGGCGTCGGTTCGGTTACGCCGCGCTCGGTGCCGGCCAGTTTGGCGGTGAAGCCGGACAGGAAGTGGTACTGAGTCTGGTTGGCGGTCAGACGCGATACCGGCGGCAGCACGCCGAAAGCGTCGGCGGTCAGGAAGATCACCTTGGTGGCGTGACCCGCCTTGGACACCGGCTTGACGATGTTCTGGATATGATAGATCGGGTAAGAAACGCGGGTGTTTTCGGTTTTCGAACCGTCATTGAAGTCGATGCTGCCGTCGGCCAGCACGGTGACGTTTTCCAGCAGCGCATCGCGTTTGATGGCGTGGTAGATGTCCGGCTCGGCTTCTTCAGACAGCTTGATGGTCTTGGCGTAGCAGCCGCCTTCGAAGTTGAACACGCCGTCGTCGTCCCAGCCGTGCTCGTCATCGCCGATCAACTGACGCTTAGGATCGGTGGAGAGGGTGGTCTTGCCGGTGCCGGACAGGCCGAAGAACACCGCCACGTCGCCTTTCTCGCCCACGTTGGCCGAGCAGTGCATCGAGGCGATGCCTTTCAGCGGCAACAGGTAGTTCATCATCGAGAACATGCCTTTCTTCATTTCGCCGCCGTACCAGGTGCCGCCGATCAGCTGCATGCGCTCGGTCAGGTTGAAGGCGACGAAGTTCTCCGAGTTCAGGCCTTGCTGCTGCCAGTTCGGGTTGGTGCATTTGGCGCCGTTCATCACCACGAAGTCCGGTTCGAAGTCAGCCAGCTCTTCGTCGCTCGGGCGGATAAACATGTTTTTCACGAAGTGCGCCTGCCAGGCCACCTCGGTGATGAAGCGCACTTTCAGGCGCGAGTCGGCGTTGGCGCCGCAGAAGGTATCCACCACGAACAGGCGCTTGCCGGACAGTTGTTCGGTGACCAGGTGTTTCAGATCGGCCCACACTTCCGGGCTGAGGGGTTTGTTGTCGTTCTTGCCTTTGCCCTGATCGGCCCACCACACGGTATCGCGGGTGATGTCGTCGCGGACGATGTATTTGTCTTTCGGCGAGCGGCCGGTGAAGATGCCGGTATCGACGGAGACGGCACCCAGCTTGGTGACTACCCCACGCTCAAAACCTTCCAGAGATGGGTCTGTTTCTTCCTTAAACAGCAGTTCATAGCTCGGGTTGTGAACGATTTCGCTGACGTCGTGAATGCCGTAAGCGGCCAGATCCTGAGGGGTTATACCTTTAACGCGCATGTTACTACTCCTTGGTCACAGAATTTCTGGCGGCAATTGTAGGGATCTAACGGTGCGTAACCGCGATGGGTATCAAATATTTAACGTTTTAGGCGGTATTTCGTTACGATCTGAGAGATAGCACACGGAAAAAAGCAAACGTGCAAACGGCGGGCGTTGGCGGGCGCCGGGCGCGCCCGCCGAAAGGGTGTAACTTAGTGCAACTGGTCGCTTTCGCCGGTGTTACCCGCATACAGCGCGGCAACATCAACCGGGTCAAAGACATAGTGGCTGCCACAGTAGTCGCAGTGCATGTCGATATTGCCGTCCTGCTCCAGCATGTCCGCCACTTCGTCGGTCGGCAGGGTCAGCAGCGCGTCGGCGCAACGCTGGCGAGAACAGGTGCAGCGGAACTGCACGTCCTGCGGTTCGTACAAGGTGACCTCTTCCTGATGGTACAGGCGGTACAACACTTCGTTGGCCGGCAGGCCGAACAGCTCTTCGCTTTTGACCGTGTTGGTCAGTTGCACCAGATGATCGAAATCATCGAGGTTGCCGTCCTGCGCCGGCAGCACCTGCAGCAGCATGCCGGCCGCCGCGGCGTTGCCTTCCGCTTCGCCGGTGCGGATGAACAGGCGGGTTGGCAGCTGTTCGGACTGGCGGAAGTAGGCTTCCAGGCATTCGGCCAGGGTTTCACCTTCCAGGCCGACAACGCCCTGATAGCGCTCGCCTTCCGTCGGGGAAATGGTGATGACCATGACGCCGTTGCCGATCATCTGATGCAAGGTGCTGTCGTCGGCGATAGGCGCCTGGGTGCGCGCAACGCCGCGCATCTCCTGGCGATTGTTGCCGTTGATCACCGCCAGCTTCAGCGGGCCGTCGCCTTGCAGCTGAACGGTGATGTCGCCGTCGAACTTCAGGGTGGCGGTCAGCAGACTGGTGGCGACCAGCAGTTCACCCAGCAGCTTTTGCACCGGCGCCGGGTAGTCGTGGTTATTCAGGATCTGCTGATAGGTTTCGCTGACGGTAACCAGCTCGCCGCGCACCGCGTAGTTTTCAAACAGGTAACGGTGCAATTGGTCATGGTTGGACATAATCTTCTCTCATTGCGGTGAGGGGTTATTCCGGCTCACCAAATTTAAATTTCATCAGGTCGCGCCGCTCCTTTTTGTCCGGACGACGGTCCGGATGCGGCATGGTCAACGCGTTCATCTTGCGCGCCAGCGCCATTTTTTCGCGGTTGGCGATGCTGGCTTCGGTTTCCTGATACATTTGCTGCGCCTCGCCGGCGCCGCGGCGTTGGCTGGTCAGCGCCAGCACGATCACCGTACGTTCTTCGTTGCCCTGCCGCAGCTTGAGCTCGGCGTTAAGTTCGACAATCTTGCTCGGCTTGCCGCGCTGGCCGTTGTAATGCACCTTGCCGCCGTCGATCATTTCGCGCGCCAGTGCGCGGGTCTTGTAGAAGCGTGCGGCCCACAGCCACTTATCCAGCCGGACCGCGTCGTCGCGCGTCGCTTTTTCCTTCATGCTTCCCCCTTGGCCAGCGCCGGTATCAGCAGGCGATAGTCGCGCATCGACGGATGACGCTGGAAGCTTTTCTCCGCCGTGCTGGAGTCCGGGTTTTGCACGCCCAGGCAGTAACGAATGCCGAAAGTGCGCGCCGCGTCGAGGATCGGCTCGCCGTCGTCGACGAACAGCGTGCGCTGCGGGTTGAACCCGGTGTGCTGTTGCACCGCCTGCCACAGACGCTGATCTTCTTTCGGATAACCAAATGTGTGGGTGGAAAACAATAAATCAAGGTGCCGATCCAGACCGGTATGCTCGATTTTCACCGCCAGGCTGTGCGGATGGGCGTTGGTCAGCAAAATGGTTTGCAGGCCGGCGCCGCGCAGCGCCCGTAAAAATGGCTCGGTGTCCTCGCGCAGCCGGGCGCGGCTGCCCACTTCGCTGGTCATGCGGTAGATATCCAGATCCAACCGCTCGCTCCAGTAATCGAAGCAATACCAATTCATGGTGTGCTGCACCGCCTGATATTCCCGCTCAATAATATTGCGGGCTTCGTCAAACGGAATGGCGCGCCTTTCGCTCAGCGCTTGCGGCACCAGGCTGAGCCAAAAGTGGCTGTCGAATTCCAGATCCAGCAAGGTGCCGTCCATATCCAGCAGCACGGTATCGATCTGCGGCCAATCAAACTCGGGAACCATAAAAACTCCACGGGCGAACCGACGGGCGGTCCGCAGATGAGAATAATAGCGTTAGCGTAGCATAAGCAGATGACAGGGCGGAGGCCCCGGCGTCAGGTTCAGGGCATCGGCCGCATCGACATCGGATTGAGCTGCGGGTTGAAGCAGCTGTCGTAGTAACGCTGGATATCGGCGACGCGGTGTTGATTGATGCGCCGACGCTGCACCAGCCGCCAGGCGTTATAGCCCAGGCTGACGACCACCGCCAGCAACAGCAGGCTGGTGCCGAGGTAGCGCCACAGGGTGATCATGTCCGGTTCGCTGTGCAGCGCCACGTGGCGGGTGCCGTTGGCATCGACGCTGAGGCTGGTGATCACCCCCTGGGCCTGGAAAGGGGTATGCAACAGCAGAGTGGAAAGGCGCTGCAGCTCATTCCACTGGTCGAGGGCGTTGTATTCGCTTTGCGGCACCGAGGATTGCGGGTGGCTGACCAGTTGGCGGCCTTCGTCGCTGCGGATCAGGAAACCTCCCGGTGGCGGGCTGTTGAGCGCCGCGGCGGCCAGGCGCGTTTCATTGAAGATGAACGATGACGTGGCCACTTTGGTCAGGCTTTCCAGTGACTCGGCGCTCACCGGGCGCAGCAGAACGTTGACGCCTTGCAGCGCGCCGGACCTGGCGCGTTTCATCAGGCCGCTCCAGTTTTTGGCGTTGCCCAGGTTGACCAAGGCGTTTTTTAACCGCACGCAGTCGTTTTCTGCCTGACATAAATCCTGCGTTTTCAAAACGATATCAGAGAAGTCATCCAACAGGATCATGCCGGATTTCTCGATGGCGCTGGCCAGCTGCGGGTTGACCTTCTGATCGGCGCCGCTCGGATGCAGCTGGCTGTTGACCGTGGCCAGCAGGGCCGTCGCTTTGTCTATGACTTCCGATTCCGGCTGCGGCAGCGGGGCGGCGTTGTTCCAATAGATGCCGGAGCAGTCGAACGGCGCAAAATTGACGGTGCCGCCACCGTTGGCCGGCGGCGGCACATAGCACATGCCGCTGCCGCGCACTTTCAGCGTGTCGCCGATGCGCAGCGGCGTGGCTTCCAGGGCCTGCACGCTGGTCACTTCCACTTTTTGCGCACCCTGCAGCCAGGCCATGCTGAGGGTCAGCGGCAGGTTGAGCGGGATATAGATCAACAGCAACAGCAGTACCAGCGCCGAGCTGGCGACCAGCACCGCGTTGCGGCCCCACTGCTGCAGCGGGAAATTCTTCACTTCGTCATGCAGCGAGAGGAAGCGCCCCTGGCGCACTACCTGCCGATTGAGGTAGACGTCCACATCGGTGGTCTTGCCCAGATCCTGAGTCAGGTACGGCTGCCAATGCGGCGGGTAGATAAGATCGATGATGCCAAGCGAAATGTTGCTGATCTGCCCCTGATCGGACTCGCCGAACAGGCCCCAGCGCTTCGGCGTGCCGCGCAGGCAGTGGATCTCTTTCAGCTCACGCGATGCCGGACGGCGGAACAGGTTCCAGCATCCCCAGGCGATCATCAGCACCGCCACAAAAATCATCCAGGGGATAACCAGCACCGGGCTTATCAGGCTGAAGAACAGCAGCAGCAGTGCGGCGGAGATGATGACGGCTTCGCGGATGCCGTTCGGCCGGTTCAGCGCATGCTCTTCCGGCGTTTCCTTGCGAATATTGACCAGCTCGACATGCTCGCTCTCTTCCTTGCGGATGGACGCGTTTTTGGTCGGCGTGGCGGCCACCACCGGCGGCTGCGGCCGGTCGTGAATGTGATCTTTCAGCGAGTGCCCGTTGAGCGAAATCACCAGCGGCAGCGTCTGGGTTCTGATCACTTCCACATGGTTGTCGGCGGTGATATAGGGTTCCCAAAACGGCGGCAGATGCACCTCTTCCGCGTCGAGGTAATAGCGCCATTTATTGGGATCGTCGCTGGCCAGCCCGTAGCGGGTGATGGCGTGCGTGACCGGATATACGTTATCGCTTTGCGGGGTGAGCGCCAGCTTGGCCGCGGGCAGCGTAGCGCCGCCGCCGGGCAACAGTTTGTTGCTCAGTTTGTTTTGCTGACTGAGATAGAACTCGACCGCGGCGCGCTCTTCGTCGGTCAGCTTGCGGTGGGCAGGCTTGATAAACGGCAATGCGTGCGCCAGCGCCGACGGGTTGCGGGCCTTGAACCACAGGTACAGGCCGGCGGCAATCAGGCAGACAAGCACTAAGGCCAATATCAACACTATTGTGCTCATGCAATCCCCATCTCACACCCGTGAATTTCGCCAACCTGATGAAAAGCTGAATATTATACGGAGTAAACCGCCAGGAGGCACCCAGAACTAATGAGGGAACAAACAGATTCTCGCTCTGGATCTCATTCCTTCATGACGCAAGGCCATTTTATCACTGATTCTTGCCTGCGTGATACTAGCAACCGGCCTCTGCCGTCGATATCGGTATTATCCTATTTTCTTGCGCGCTGTTTGCTGAATCAGTACGGAAAATCGCCGGCCGCTGGCTACGCTTGTTAAAAGAAAGTAAATTACTGTTCATGCGCGTTGCGGCGGAGCTTGCCCTTAACGCACAATGTGATCAGGATCGAATTTGGTCAGCGTTTGAGCGCCAATGAGCCGTGCGTTACGCCAATCATTTTTTCGGTTGCCCCGTCCGCGCCTGGGTAACCTCTTTGAGGCAATCATGGATAAACACCTGCAAAAACCTAAAATTCTGAAAGTGGAAACGGTCGCGCGTTCGCGTTTATTTAACGTCGAGTCGGTCGATTTGGAATTCAGCAACGGTGTTCGGCGGGTGTATGAGCGCATGCGGCCTTCGGATCGCGAAGCGGTGATGATCGTGCCGGTGATTGGCGATGACCTGCTGCTGATCCGCGAATATGCGGTCGGCACCGAATCCTATGAGCTGGGGTTCCCGAAAGGGCTGATCGATCCCGGTGAAGGGGTGCTGGAGGCGGCCAACCGCGAGCTGATGGAAGAGGTGGGGTACGGCGCGAAACGCTTTGATTTTCTCAGTAAGCTGACGATGGCGCCGTCCTACTTTTCCAGCAAAATGAATATCGTGCTGGCGCACGATCTCTATCCGCAGAGCCTGGAAGGGGATGAACCGGAGCCCTTGCCGCAGGTGCGCTGGCCGATCGCCAACATGATGGCGCTGCTGGCGGAACCGGATTTCCGCGAGGCGCGCAACGTCAGCGCGCTGTTCCTTTCCGAGGCATTTTTGCGCGCGTCGCGCTGATACGTTTCACGCCGAATAAAAAAAAGGGCCAGATTTCTCTGGCCCTTTTCGATCAGAACAGCTCGTGGCTTTCGCCGCCCGGATCGGTCAAGGTGGTGCCGGTATCGCGCGATGGGTAATCCGTCGGCTGCGTTCCTTCGATGAAGTACTCGGAACGGCTGCCGCCGCCACCGCCAGAGAGCTTGCCGCTGCTCTTGTCGATGGTGACGCTGATGATGCCCGGCGGCGGCGTGACTTTCTGCTCTGGGATGCCTTCCAGCGCGGTTTTCATAAAGTCGTCCCACGCCGGCTGGGCGCTCTTGGCACCGCCTTCACCGCCGGAAATCTGATCCGGGATAGCGCCGGATACCGTCGAACGGCCCAGGTCGCGGCGGTGATCGTCAAAACCGATCCACACCGAGGTCACGGTATCCGGGCCATAGCCGGAGAACCAGGCGTCCTTGGAACTGTTGGTGGTACCGGTTTTGCCGCCGATATCATGACGTTTCAGATCGCGGCCGGCGCGCCAGGCGGTACCCATCCAACCCGGTTCGCCGAAGATGTTGCTGTTCAGCGCGTCGTGGATAAGGAAGGCCAGCTGTGTGCTGATGACGTGCGGCGCATACTGTTGGTCGCCGTCCTGCTGTACCTGAGCCGGGGTGACTTGCTCCAGCTGAGGCATCGGCACCGTGCTGTTGTTGCCTTCCTGCGAGGTGGCGACGTTTTCGATGTTGTCGTCGGACAGCACCGCTGAACGGTGGGTATCGCCGTAGATCACCGGCAGGTTACAGCTGCCGCACACCACTTTCGGTTTGGCCTCGAACACCGTATTGCCGTTATCGTCTTCAATTTTGGTGATGAAGTACGGATCGACCAGGTAACCGCCGTTCGCCAGCACCGCGTAGCCGCGCACCAGCTGCATCGGGGTGAAGGAGGCGGACCCCAGCGCCAGCGATTCGGTATGCACGATATTCTGCGCCGGGAAGCCGAAGCGCTGCAGATATTCCGCCGCGTAGTCGACGCCCATCGCGCGCATCGCACGCACCATCACCACGTTCTTCGATTGCCCCAATCCCTGTCGCAGGCGAATCGGGCCGTCGTAGGTCGGCGGCGAGTTCTTCGGCCGCCAGTCGGTGCCGGCGCCGGCATCCCAACGGGTAATCGGCAAGTCATTCAGAATGGTGGCCAGCGTCAGGCCTTTATCCATCGCGGCGGTGTACAGGAACGGTTTGATGTTCGAGCCCACCTGACGCAGGGCCTGCGTGACGCGGTTGAACTTGCTCTGATTAAAGTCGAAGCCGCCAACCAGCGCTTTCACCGCGCCGTCGTTCGGGTTGATAGAGACCAGCGCCGAGTTGACGTCCGGCACCTGCGACAGCCACCAGGCTTCGTTCACTTTACGCACCCACACTTGCTGGCCGGCCTGCACTACGTCGGTGACGCGTTTCGGCGTTGGGCCTTGCTGAGTGTCCGAACGGTATGGGCGCGCCCAGCGCATGGTCGCCATCGGCAGGGCAATGCTGCTGCCGTCGGCCAGCATCGCCGTCGCTTCCTGCGGGTTGGCGGCGGTGATCACCGCCGGCGCCAGCGGGCCGTAGTTCGGCAGGTTTTTCAGCGAGTCGACAATCTGTTTGCGATCCCAGGCCGCTTCGCCGACTTTCCACAGCACGTTTGACGGGCCGCGATAGCCGTGGCGCATGTCATAGGCCAACACGTTATTGCGCACCGATTCCTGCGCCGCCAGCTGCAGCCGTTTGGTCACGGTGGTGTAAACCTTATAACCGTCGGTATAGGCGTTTTCACCGTAGCGCTTGATCATCTCCTGACGCACCATCTCGGAGAGATACGGGGCGGAGAAGCTGATTTCCGGCGCATGGTAATTGGCGACCAGGTCTTCGGAGCGCGCCTGATCGTACTGCGCCTGCGTGATGTAGTGTTCGTCCAGCATGCGCGACAGCACCACGTTGCGACGGGCAACGGCGCGATCGTGCGAATAGAGCGGGTTGAAGGTGGATGGCGCTTTCGGCAGGCCGGCGATGGTCGCCATTTCGCTCAGGGTCAGCTGGCTGACGTCTTTGCCGAAATAGACCTGCGCGGCGGCGCCCACGCCGTAGGCGCGGTAACCCAGATAGATCTTGTTCAGATACAGCTCAAGGATTTCGTCCTTGGTGAGCATCTGCTCGATGCGCACCGCCAGGAAGGCTTCCTTGATTTTACGCATCAGGGTGCGTTCCGGGCTTAAGAAGAAGTTACGCGCCAGCTGTTGGGTAATGGTACTGGCCCCCTGCGAAGCGTGGCCGGAGACCAACGCGATGGAGGCGGCGCGGAAGATGCCGACCGGATCGACGCCATGGTGATCATAGAAGCGGCTGTCTTCGGTGGCGATGAATGCGTGCACCATCACCGGCGGAATTTGATCCAGTTTCAGCGGAATGCGGCGTTTCTCGCCATATTGGGCGATCAGTTCGCCATCGGCGCTGTAGACCTGCATCGGTATCTGCAGCCGCACATCTTTCAGCGTTGCGACGTCGGGCAGCTGCGGCTCGACATATTTGTACAAGCCGAAAATCGAGGCTGCTCCCAGCACGATGCAACATACTGCAAGGATTAGTAAATACTTTACGAACTTCACCTGAGATTTCCCATTTCTAAGTCATTTGGGCAGTTTATAAACAACCGCGCGGTAGTATAAAGGCAAGCCTGCGACATGGATATGTTCTTTTATCATCTGATGTTATGGAGGCTTGCGAAACATGTTCCCTCAAGCATGGCAGGTGGGGCTGGATATACAAATCGACTGCGTGCGGGCGGTGGCGGCTCAACGCCGCCGCAACGGCTGGCAGTTGCGCCACTGGTGGCAGCAGGCGCTGCCGCAGGCGGTTTTACGCGATGGCTGTCTGGAACCTTCCGAATTTCTTATCCGGGCGCTGCGGCAATGGCGCGTCCAACTGCCGCGACATATTTCCTTACGCATTGCCCTGCCGGCGCAGCGCGTGTTGCAGCAACGCATGGCGCAGCCGGACGCGCG
This sequence comes from Serratia sp. KG1D, assembly GCF_037150675.1. NCBI lineage: Bacteria > Pseudomonadati > Pseudomonadota > Gammaproteobacteria > Enterobacterales > Yersiniaceae > Serratia > Serratia sp. KG1D. Next base: position 82,313 of record NZ_JBAGIH010000006.1, on the reverse strand, counting down.
GCTGCGCGAGCCGGAACGCAGCGACTATATCGGCGGCCACGGTGTGAAGCAGTTTCCGCTCGACGGCCAGACGCTGGCGCTCGACTATCGCACCGCGCCGGCGGATGAGGCGGCGCTGTTGCTGACCGCCGCGCGGCGGCAGGAGCTGCAGCAGTGGCTGCATTGTCTGCGTCAGGCTGGCCTGCATCCGCAAGCGGTCGATATCACCCCCTGCGCGCTGCGGATGATGGCGACGGCGGCAGGCGTGCCGCCCGCCGCGGGGCTAATGCACCGTCTCGAACGAGAATGGCTGTGGGTGGCGCCGGCTGACGGCGCGTTCGCCTTTGGTCTGGCGCCGGGCGACGATGACGCGCAGGCGCTGCGGGCGCTGCAAGCCCAGATGCCGGCGGGCGACGATCGGCCCATCTATGCCGGCAGGGTGCTGGCGGGTGCCTTGCCCGCCGGTTGCCTTGCCTGGTCGCCGCTCAGCGCCTTCACGCAGCTGCGTCCGCCGTTGCCTGCGCATCCTTCGGCGTTCGCGTTGGCCGGTGGCCTGGCGCTGCGCGAGGAGGATCGCTGATGTATCAGGTCAACTTTCTGCCCTGGCGACAACGCCGCGAGCGGCGACGCGGCTATTTTTGGTTGGGCGTGCTGCTGTTGCAGCTAACGGCACTGCTGCTGGCGCTGTTCCTGGTCGCCGGCCAGTTGCGTCACCAACAGGCGCAGCGGCAGGCGCGGCTGGCGATGCTGGGTGAAGAGCTGGCGGCACTGACGTTGCTCGCCCGTCAGCAACAGCAAGAGCGGGCGCAGCGGGCGCTGCACCGCGCCCGCGCCGAACGGCAGGCGAGCAACGCCCAACATAACCGGCGTTATTTTCAGCTGCTGCAGCAATTGTCCTCCAGCATTCCTCCACCGCTGTGGCTCACGGCGATGGAGAGTGATGCGGTGAACGGCCTGCGGCTGCGTGGATTGAGCCGCTCTCCTGCGGCCATCACGCAGTTCGAACGGCGGCTGGCGGGGATGCCTGCGTTGCCGCGGTTGCGTTTGGCTGAGGTGGCGCAACGCGACGACGGCCTGTACACCTTTCATCTGGCGGCGCAGTGGGGGCGAGATGGATAACCATTTGTCATCCGGGCTGCGTCTCTGGCTGAGCTTGCCGGGCTGGCTATTACTGCTGTCGCAAGGGTTGGGTATCGGCACGTTGGCGCTGTTGGGCGGCGGCTGGATGCTGCAAGACGAATGGCGTCAGCGGGAAAGCGCGGCGGAGCGGCAACAGCGTCTGTTGCAACAGATCGCCATGGTGCAACGCCAACTGGACGAGGTGCCGGAAACCGCTATCCCGGCGGCGCCGCTACCTCCGTCCACCACCGGCGATCTGGCGAGCGTGCTGCAACGGGCGGGAGGCGCGTTGTTGCGCTGGCAGCGGCAGGAAAAACCGCCGCGGCAAACGCTGAGCTTGCGCATTGACTACGCCGGTTTGCTGGCGCTGCTGGAGACGCTGCCCACCGATGTACGCCTTGAGCAGCTGAGCGTGGAGACGCCGTCCCTTGGCATGACGGCGCGGTTGGTTTTGCAGGATGCCACCGAGGATCAGCCCAATGAGTAAAAGACCCTGCCGTTGGTGGTGGTTGCTATGGCCATGGGCATTGTGCGCTGAGCCGCGCGACCCGTTTGCGCCGCTGCCGATGCCTGCTTGTGCCCAAACGGAGGCGTCGCCGGCGGGCTGGCGACTGAAAGGCGTCATCGGGCAACCGACGCTGCGCTATGGCTGGGTGGTGACGCCGGCGGGGCAATGGTTGCGCCTGCGGCCGCAGCAACGGGTGCTGGCCGAGCGCTGGCAGGTGACGCAGGTGCAGGCGCGTAGCCTGACGTTAAAGGCGCTGATGGCCGAACCAGATTGCCCGGCGAGCCAGGGCGACGTCTCGCTCATGATGGACAACAAGGATGGCAAACCATGAAAGGATGTGTTGGATTGGGCTTGGCGCTGTGGTGTCTGGCGCTCGGCAGCGCGCAGGCGCAGGATAAGCAGCGGGTTTCCCTGGAATTTCAGGATGCGCCGGTCACGGTCATCCTGCAGGCGTTGGCGGATTATCGGCAGATGAACCTGATCGCCGCGCCCGGCGTGAGCGGCAACCTGACGCTGCGGCTGGAGAATGTGCCCTGGCCGCAGGCGCTGGCGTTGACCCTGCGCATGGGCAAACTGGCGATGACGCGGGAAGGCAACGTGATACTGATCTCGCCGGAGCCGGACGCACAGGAAAAAAGGCAGCAGCGAGAGGCGTTGGCGCAGCGGCAACCGCTGCACAGCCTGACCTTGACGTTACAGAACGGCGATGCGGCGGAAATTGCCGAAAGCCTCAACGCCCAACGTGGCGCGTTGCTGAGCGAGCGTGGCAGCGTGTTGGCGGATAAACGCACCAATACGCTGCTGCTGCGCGACACTGCGCCAATCCTGACGCAGTTGAAAAAGCGGGTAACGGAAATGGACGCGCCGCTGGCGCAGGTGCAACTGGCGGCGCATATCGTGACCATCAACCGCGAAAGCCTGCGTGAGCTTGGCGTGCGTTGGGGGTTGGCGCCCGACGACAGGCCGGCGCGGCCGTTGCGGCCGGGCAATGTCGGTGTCAACCTGCCGCTGGAGCGCAGCGCGGTGAACGCCGGTTTCCATCTGGCGCGCATCAGCGGGCGTTTGCTGAGCCTGGAGCTGACGGCGCTGGAGCAGGAGAATCAGGTGGAGATCATCGCCAGTCCACGCCTGCTGACGGCGCACCTGCAAACCGCCAGTATCAAGCAGGGAACCGAGATCCCTTACGAAGTGTCAAGCGGCGCCAGCGGTGCGACTGCCATCGAGTTCAAAGAGGCGGTGCTGGGCATGGAGGTGACACCGAAAGTGTTGCCGGACGGGCGCATCACGCTGACGCTGCACATCAGCCAAAATATGCCGGGGCGCGCCATCAGCCGCGGGGCGGGTGAGGCACTGACCATCGATAAACAGGAGATTAAGACGCAGATCACGGTGAAAAACGGTGAAACCCTGGTGCTCGGCGGTATTTTTCAACGGCATAGCGGCAAGACGGCGGACAAGGTGCCGGGGTTGGGGGATGTGCCGTTATTGGGAGGCTTGTTCCGACAAAGCGGCGCACAACAGAAAAAACGCGAGCTGGTGATCTTCATTACGCCGACCCTGATTAAGGGATAAGCGGCGGCCTGTCGGCCGGGCGGCAAATCTCCTAAAGTTGATGAGCAGATACACTTTTTTATCTCCTTGGGGGGATCTGCGTTTGACGCTGCGGCCGATTTAGCTTACAAGGGTTACCGAATTGAGCACCGAGGTTTTTTGTTAGCGTCAAGACGCCGTTAAAAACATATGGTTTCCCTCCCGCGGCGTGGATTGCGATTTATTCGGTTGCCAAACTACCAAGAGTGTTGAGATAATTTTTCGTCTGATCTCGCACTATCGCTCATGAGGTTTCAGTTTAGGTCCCGCCGCTGATTTGATTGGCGGGGCGGGTTAACATTAACGAATTGTCTTAGTAATACCGAAAAACATGGCAGAGAAACGCAATATCTTTCTGGTTGGGCCTATGGGTGCCGGCAAAAGCACTATTGGCCGTCAGTTAGCTCAGCAACTCAATATGGAGTTCTTCGACTCCGATCAAGAAATTGAGCGACGTACCGGAGCTGACGTGGGCTGGGTATTCGACGTGGAAGGGGAAGAAGGTTTCCGCGATCGTGAAGAAAAAGTCATTAATGAACTGACGGAAAAACAAGGGATTGTGTTGGCGACCGGCGGCGGTTCGGTGAAGTCGCGCGAAACGCGCAACCGTCTGTCCGCGCGCGGTGTGGTGGTCTATCTGGAAACCACGATCGAGAAGCAGCTTGCTCGTACCCAGCGTGATAAAAAACGCCCGCTGCTGCAGGTCGATTCTCCGCCGCGTGAAGTGCTGGAAGCCTTGGCGAAAGAGCGCAATCCGTTGTATGAAGAGATTGCCGATGTCACCATCCGCACCGACGATCAGAGCGCTAAAGTGGTTGCCAACCAGATCATCAACATGCTGGAAAGCAACTGATTGCCGCTTTCCGCGTTCGCCGTCGGCCAATGCGGAAAACTGATTTGTGTTCCCCGCCGCAGCGGGGATCAACCACCGCCGCACCATACAGAGAACTGAGCGCGACATGGAGAGAATTACTGTAACGCTTGGGGAGCGCAGCTACCCGATTACCATCGCCGCCGGATTGTTTAACGATCCGGCTTCTTTTATGCCGTTGAAGGCGGGTGAGCAAGCGATGTTGGTCACCAACCAGACCCTGGCGCCGCTTTATCTGGAGCGTGTCCGGCAGGTGTTGGAGCAGGGCGGCGTCGTGGTGGATCAGGTGATCCTTCCCGATGGTGAGCAGTACAAATCTCTGGCGGTGTTGGAGCAGGTGTTTTCGGCGCTGCTGGAAAAACCGCACGGGCGTGATACCACGCTGATCGCCCTCGGCGGCGGCGTTGTCGGCGATCTGACCGGCTTTGCCGCCGCGTGCTACCAACGCGGCGTGCGCTTTATTCAGGTTCCCACCACGTTGTTGTCGCAGGTGGACTCTTCCGTGGGCGGCAAGACCGCCGTCAACCACCCGCTCGGTAAAAACATGATTGGCGCTTTCTATCAACCCGCTTCGGTGGTGGTTGATCTGGATTGCCTGAAAACCTTGCCGACGCGTGAACTCTCTTCCGGCCTGGCAGAAGTCATCAAATACGGGATCATCCTCGATCGCGAGTTCTTCGTCTGGTTGGAAAACAACATCGATGCGCTGATGGCGCTGGATATGCAGGCGTTGGCCTACTGTATCCGCCGCTGCTGTGAGCTCAAGGCCGAGGTGGTGGCCGCCGACGAACGCGAAAGCGGCCTGCGCGCCTTGCTGAATCTGGGCCATACTTACGGCCACGCCATCGAAGCCGAAATGGGCTACGGCGTATGGCTGCACGGCGAAGCGGTGGCTGCGGGCATGGTGATGGCGGCGGAAACCGCGCACCGTCTCGGCCAGTTCTCCGTTGAAGATATCGAACGCATCAAAACGCTGCTGCTGCGCGCCGGCTTGCCGGTCTGCGGGCCGCAGGAAATGACGCCGGGATCCTATCTGCCGCACATGCTGCGCGACAAGAAAGTGCTGGCGGGTGAACTGCGCCTGGTGCTGCCGACCGCGATCGGTGCGGCGGAAGTGCGCGGCGGCGTAGGGCATGAGCTGGTGTTGGCGTCGATCGCCGCCTGCCTGCCTGAGCAGACGCGTAATTAAATCGGACTAAGTAACAGTGGCTTAGCCGCCATTTGCATCTATATTAATACAGTGAGCAGAGCACGACGGGTGTCGCTTTGCCATCATCGGGTTAATCTGCCCGTGCCACGGTAGGTCTACGGTGGTGGGCTTTTGCCTCTAGTTGGAGGGTTTCAGATGGACGAGTTTAAACCGGAAGACGATCTCAGACCTGATAGCAGCGATCGTCGCCCTACGCGCTCGCGCAAGCCGGCCGCCGCGCCGCGCTTCGCCGTTTCGCGCCAACATTTGATGATTGGCATCGGCATTTTGGTGCTGCTGCTGCTGATTATCGGCATCGGTTCCGCCCTGAAGGCGCCGACCAAACATGAAGCGGCTCAGGAGAACGGCGCGCAAAACGGCGGAGCCCGCGATATCAACCTGTCCGGTTCTTCGTCGCTGACTACCGCCAACAACGGCGTGCCGGGCGGTACCACGGATACCCACGATAACAACGGCGTGAGCGCGACTCAGCCGCAGCAACCGCAGAACGTCAGTGTTCCGCCGATCTCCGGCACGCCGACCGAAGCGCAAACGCAGCCTCAGCAGGGCGGTGCGCAGCAGCGCGTCGATTTGCCGGGCAACATGGCGGATGCGTTGTCGCAGCAGCAGGGGCAGGTGGATGCGGCGACCCAAGGCATGACCGGCGCAGCGTCGACGTTGCCGACCGCACCGGCGACGGTGATGAGCGGCGCCGCAGCGCGCGAAGCGACGCGTCCTGTGCAGGGAACCGCGCCGCAACAGCATAAAACGCCGGCGAAAACTGCCGCCGCCAAACCGGCCGCAACGCAGCATAAATCACCGACCACGGTGTATACGCCGCCGGCCAAGCCGTCTTCCACCGCGAAAGCGGGAGCGGTCGCCAGCAGCGGCAGCTCTGTGCAGTCTGCGCCGGGCAGCCACTATACCTTGCAGCTGAGCAGCGCTTCGCGTTCCGATACGCTGAACGCCTACGCCAAACAGCAGAAGCTGCAGAATTACCTGGTGTACGCCACCAAGCGTGACGGCAAGCCGTGGTACGTGCTGGTGAGCGGCAACTATGCTTCTTCCGCAGAAGCGAAGCGCGCCATTGCTTCGTTGCCGGCGGATGTGCAGGCGAAAAAACCATGGGTCCGACCTGTACACCAAGTGCAGCAAGATCTTAAAAAATAAATCATTTAAATTTGTGCGCTGATGTGCTGTCTGAAACAGAGTACAATCCGCCGCTCTGAATTGTATAAGTAGCTAATTGACGGCATGAAGAAAAACCGCGCTTTTTTAAAATGGGCTGGTGGAAAATACCCGCTGGTAGATGAGATTCGTCGCCATCTGCCGGCGGGAGACTGCTTAATCGAGCCCTTCGTGGGTGCGGGATCCGTCTTTCTGAATACGGATTACGACGCCTACATTCTCGCCGACATCAATAGCGATCTTATCAACCTGTATAACATCGTTAAGCTGCGCACGGATGACTTCGTGCGCGATGCCCGCACGCTTTTCGCCGATGAATTCAATAACTCGGATCAGTTTTACCTGCTGCGAGAAGAGTTCAATACTAGCACCGAGCCTTACCGCCGGGCGCTGCTGTTCCTGTACCTGAACCGTCACTGCTATAACGGCCTATGCCGCTATAACCTGCGCGGCGAGTTTAACGTGCCGTTTGGCCGGTACAAGAAACCGTACTTCCCGGAAGAAGAGCTGTACTGGTTTGCCGAAAAATCGCGCAATGCCACTTTTGTCTGCGAGCATTACCGCGATACCATGGCGAAGGCCGTGGCCGGTGCCGTGGTGTATTGCGATCCGCCTTACGCGCCGCTGTCGGCGACGGCGAATTTCACCGCTTACCACACCAACAGCTTCAGCATCGCCGATCAGCAGAGTTTGGCGCATCTGGCGCACCAGCTCTCGGTAGAGAGCCAGGTACCGGTATTGATCTCCAATCACGATACCGAGCTGACGCGCGACTGGTACCAGCATGCTGCGCTGTATGTGGTGAAAGCGCGCCGCACGATCAGCCGCAATATTCTCGGCCGCAGCAAAGTGAATGAGCTTTTGGCGCTGTATCGCTAAGCCGGGGGCACCCCGGCGCATAACAACTCGACCCTACGTTTGGAGAAGCGGATGAAAAAGTTTTTGATTGCCCCGTCCATTCTGTCGGCAGATTTTGCCCGGTTAGGTGAAGATACCGCTAACGTGCTGGCCGCAGGCGGCGACGTGGTGCACTTCGACGTCATGGACAACCACTACGTGCCCAATCTGACCATCGGTCCGATGGTGTGCGAAGCGCTGCGTAACTACGGCATTACCGCGCCGATTGACGTGCATCTGATGGTCAAGCCGGTAGATCGCATCGTGCCAGATTTCGCCAAGGCCGGCGCGTCTTATATCTCTTTCCACCCCGAAGCTTCCGAACATGTCGATCGCACCATTCAGCTGATCAAAGAGCACGGTTGTAAGGCCGGCCTGGTGTTCAACCCGGCGACGCCGCTAAGCTACCTCGATTACGTGATGGATAAAATTGACGTGATCCTGCTGATGTCGGTCAACCCGGGCTTCGGCGGCCAGTCGTTTATCCACGGCACTCTGGACAAGCTGCGCCAGGTACGCAAACTGATCGACGACAGCGGTCGCGATATCCGCCTGGAAGTCGACGGCGGGGTGAAAGTGGATAACATCGCCGAAATCGCCGCCGCAGGCGCCGATATGTTCGTCGCCGGTTCCGCCATCTTTGGCCAGCCGGACTACCGCAAGGTGATTGACGAAATGCGCAGCGAGCTGGCGAAGGTTACCCATGGCTGATTTCGGCGCGATCCGCGCATTGGCCTTCGATCTGGACGGCACGCTGGTCGACAGCGCGCCGGGTCTGGCGGCCGCCATCGATATGGCGCTGGAAGAGACGGGCCTGCCGCAAGCGGGTGAGGAGCGGGTCGGCACCTGGATCGGCAACGGCGCCGACGTGCTGGTGCAGCGCGCGCTGCGTTGGGCGGAGGCGGAAGGCTCGCCGGAGCAGTGCAGCCGGCTGCGTGAACGCTTCGACCATTTCTACGCGCAGACCGTCGACAGCGGCAGCCGTCTGTTCCCACAGGTGCAAGAGACGCTGGCCCGCCTGGCCGCGCACGGTTACCCGATGGCGCTGGTGACCAACAAGCCGACGCCGTTCGTGGCGCCGCTGCTGGCATCGTTGGGCATTGGCGACTATTTCTCGCTGGTGATCGGCGGCGACGACGTGATGGAAAAGAAACCGCACCCGGCACCGTTGTACCTGGTGCTCGGCAAGCTTGGCCTGCGCGCGCATGAACTGCTGTTCGTCGGCGACTCACGCAACGATATTCAAGCCGCGCAGGGCGCCGGTTGCCCGAGCGTCGGCTTTACCTACGGTTATAACTACGGCGAATCGATCGCCCTGAGCCACCCCGATCGGGTGTTGGAGCGCTTCGCCGATTTGTTGCCCGCTCTTGGGCTGTCATCTTTAGAGAATCAGGAAATTTAAACATGAGTAAGCCCATCGTATTTAGCGGCGCGCAGCCGTCCGGCGAACTGACCATCGGCAACTACATGGGTGCGCTGCGTCAGTGGGTGCAGATGCAGGACGACTACGACTGCATCTATTGCATCGTCGATCTGCATGCCATAACCGTGCGCCAGGACGCCGAGAAGCTGCGCAAGGCCACGCTGGATACGCTGGCGCTGTACCTGGCCTGCGGTATCGATCCGGAAAAAAGCACCATCTTCGTGCAGTCGCACGTGCCTGAGCACACGCAGCTGAGCTGGGTGCTGAACTGTTACACCTATTTCGGCGAACTGAGCCGCATGACGCAGTTCAAGGACAAATCCGCGCGCTACGCGGAGAACATCAACGCCGGGCTGTTCAGCTATCCGGTGCTGATGGCGGCGGACATCCTGCTGTATCAAACCAACCAGGTGCCGGTGGGCGAAGATCAGAAACAGCACCTGGAGCTGAGCCGCGACGTGGGCCAGCGTTTCAACGCGCTGTACGGCGACGTGTTCAAAGTGCCGGAGCCGTTTATTCCTAAATCCGGCGCGCGCGTGATGTCGCTGCAGGAGCCGACCAAGAAGATGTCCAAGTCGGACGACAACCGCAACAACGTGATTGGCCTGCTGGAAGATCCGAAAGCGGTGACCAAGAAGATCAAACGCGCAATGACCGACTCGGAAGAGCCGCCTGTCGTGCGTTACGACGTGGTCAACAAGGCGGGCGTCTCCAACCTGTTGGATATCCTCGCCGGCGTGACCGGCAAGAGCATCGCGCAGTTGGAAGCCGAGTTTGAAGGCCAGATGTACGGCCACCTGAAAGGCGCGGTGGCGGAGGCCGTCTCCGGCATGCTGGCTGAGCTGCAGGAGCGCTACCACCGTTTCCGCAACGACGAAGCCTATCTGCAGCAGGTCATGCGCGACGGCGCCGCCAAGGCCCGCGCACGCGCGCAGGAAACCCTGGCGAAGGTCTATCAGGCCGTCGGTTTCGTACCGCCGCAGGCGTAACGCCGGCGCAAATAAAAAAGCGGCCTTAGGCCGCTTTTTTTACGTCGGTATTATGCCATTTGCGCCAGGCTGGCGGGCGATTCCTCGCCGGCGAACCAATTGAGCTTGCTGCGCAGGCTGACCACGCTGCCGACGATGATCAGGCTGGGGCTGGCGGCCTGCAGGGACAAGGCGCCCAGTTGGTGGAGCTCGCCTTCGATCACCCGCTGGCGGCAAGAGGTGCCGTTTTCCACCAGCGCCACCGGCGTGGCGGCCGGCAGTCCGTTCGCGATCAGCCGGCGCTGGATTTCCGCCGCTTGCGACAGCCCCATATAGAACACCAGCGTCTGTTGCCCGGCGGCCAGCGTCGCCCAGTCCAATCCACCGTCGGCCTTGGCGTGGCCGGTCACCAGGCGGACGCTCTGCGCATGGTCGCGGTGGGTGAGCGGGATGCCGCTGTAGGCGGAACAGCCGGAGGCGGCGGTAATGCCCGGCACCACCGAGAACGGCACGTTGGCGTCCGCCAGCGTCTCCAGCTCTTCGCCGCCGCGGCCGAAGATAAAGGGATCGCCGCCCTTCAGTCGTACCACGCGTTTGCCTTGCAGCGCTTGCTGCAGCAGAATTTGGTTGATCTGTTCCTGCGGCACGCAGTGGTGCCCGGCGCGTTTGCCGACGAAGATGCGCTCGGCGTCGCGGCGCACCAGCGCCATGATCTCTTCGGAGACCAGCCGGTCGTAAACCACCACGTCGGCCTGCTGGATCTGTTGCAGCCCTTTCAGCGTCAGCAAACCGGCATCGCCCGGCCCGGCGCCGACCAGCACCACTTCACCGCGATCTGCCGGCTGTTCGCTGAACAGTTGCTCGAGCTGGCGTTCGGCCAGCGCGGCGTCGCCGTTGGCCAGCGATTGCGCCAGCCGATCGTGAGCGAACAACCGTTCCCAGAAGCGACGGCGTGCGCCGAGGCCGCTGAAGCGTTGTTTTACCCGCTGCCGCAGCGAGCCGCCCAGCTGGGCCAGCTTGCCGAGGTGCTGCGGCAGCATTGCTTCCAGCTTCTCGCGCAGCAGCCGCGCCAACACCGGCGCTTTGCCGCCGGAGGACACCGCCACCATGATCGGCGAACGGTCGATAATCGACGGCATGATAAAGCTGGCGCGTTTCGGGTCGTCGACCACGTTGCAGAATACCCGCTGCTGGTTGGCGCATTGGTACACCCGCGCGTTGACCTCCAGCCGGTCAGTGGCGGCGATCACCAGCCATTTTTCCGCCAGCAGGGCCGGGCTGAATTCGCCCTCGGCCAGCGTCACCAGGCCTTCTTCCGCCCATTGGCGGAACTGCGGGGTGAAGTCCAGGGCGTTGACGGTCAGCGCCGCGCCGGCGTCCAGCAGCAGGCGCGCTTTGCGTTCGGCGATTTCGCCGCCGCCGACCAGCAGGCAGGCTTTGTGTTGCAGTTGGCAGAAAATCGGCAGGTAATCCATCGGCACTCCTCGGGGTCATCAGGGTGGGGGCGAAAGGCGCCCCCGAAAACTCAGGCGGTCTGACGTGCGGCGGCTTTCGCCGCCTGCGGGCGTTCGGCGCGCGGCGTGGCGTACCAATACCCCAGGCCCATCAGCACCGAGCCGGACAGGATGTTGCCCAGCGTCACCCACAGCAGGTTGTGGCCGATGCCGGCGAGGGTGTAGGCCTCGCTGTGGTTGCCGAACCAGGAGAGAGCGAACAGCGTCATGTTGGCGACGGAGTGTTCGTAACCCGAGGCGATAAAGGCCAGCAGGCACCACCAAATGGCGATGAACCTGGCGGCGCCTTCAACGCGGATCGCCATCCAAATCGCCAGACAAACCAGCCAGTTGCACAGCACGCCCTTGAAGAACAGCACCTCGGCCGGCGCGGTGGTTTTCGCCAACGCGGCGCTGTGTACCAGGCTGGTATCCACCGGCAGCAGGCTGCCGCCGCCGTAGTAATACATCAGCGCCACCAGCACCGAGCCGAGCAGGTTGCCGAGCCAGGTTTGCGGCAGCACCGCCCACATCTGGCTTTGGCGGATGGTGCCGGCCTTGACGCCGAGCGTCAGGAACATCGTATGGCCGGTGAACAGCTCGGAACCGGCGATGATCACCAGCGTCAGCGCGATGCCGAAGGTGGAGCCCATCACCAGCGGCCGTATGCTTGGGTCGACCAGGTTGCCGAGGGTGAAGATCAGGATGATGCCGAGGCCGACGTAGGCGCCCGCCATCGCCGAACTGATCCAAAAGCCGAGCGGGCTCTCCTTCGCCAGGCGGACGATGCGCGCCGCGTTGGCGGCGCATTTGTTGATCGTATCGGTAAACATGTTGCCTCCCGAAAGGTTATGCCGCGACTTGCACGATGCCGTCGACCACCCGGCTGGTGAAGCTGGCGACGGAACGACTGTCATCTTCCAGACAGTGGCCGTCGTACAGGCGGAAACGCTGTTTCTTCAGCGGGCTGGCGACCCACAATTCGCCCTGATGTTCGGCGATGAGGCCGCGCGACAGCACGCTGGCCTGGGCGAACGGGTCGATATTGCTGATGGCGAACACCTGTTCGTCGGCATAGGGGCGGAACACCGCCACCTGCCGATCGCCGATCAGGGCGCACACGCCGGTGCCGGGCAGAATGTCGGCGACGGGACAAACGGTAATCCACTGGCTCATGCGTGACTCTCCTCGGTATCGATCAGGGTGACGGGAATGCGCTCGTCCGGGCGCGCCGGGCGGTGCTGGTCGCGTTCGGCCACCACCTGCACGTTCGGATCGCGCAGCGGGCTGTTGATGAAGTGGGCGAAGCGCAGCTGCGTTTCCGGGTGCTCGACGGTCTCTTTCCATTCGCAGACCACCGCGTCGCGCAGGCGGGCGATCTCGGCTTCCAACTGCGCGTTGATGCCGAGCTTGTCGTCGACGATCACCTTGCGCAGGTAATCGATGCCACCTTCCAGGCTCTCCAGCCACACCGAGGTGCGCTGCAGCTTATCGGCGGTGCGGATATAGAACATCATGAAGCGGTCGAGGTAGCGCACCAGGGTCTCGCGATCGAGATCGGCGGCCAGCAGATCGGCGTGGCGCGGTTTCATGCCGCCGTTGCCGCAGACATACAGGTTCCAGCCGTTCTCGGTGGCGATGATGCCGACGTCCTTGCCCTGCGCTTCGGCGCATTCACGGGTGCAGCCCGAGACGCCGAACTTCATTTTGTGCGGGGTGCGGATGCCTTTGTAACGGTGCTCCAGCGTGACGCCGAAGCCGACGCTGTCGCCGACGCCGTAGCGGCACCAGGTGCTGCCGACGCAGGTTTTCGCCATGCGCAGCGCCTTGGCGTATGCGTGGCCGGTTTCAAAGCCGGCGGCGAGCAGCTTGCGCCAGATGGCCGGCAGGTCGTCTTTCTGTGCGCCGAACATGCCGATGCGCTGCGAACCGGTCATTTTGGTGTAGAGGTTGTACTCCTTGGCGATTTGGCCGATGGCCAGCAGGCCGTCCGGGGTGATTTCGCCGCCGGCGGAGCGCGGGATCACCGAATAGGTGCCGTCTTTCTGGATATTGCCGAGGAAGTTGTCGTTGGTATCCTGCAGCGGCGTATGCTGCGGCTTGAGGATGTACTCGTTCCAGCAAGAAGCCAGCAACGAGCCGACGGTTGGCTTACAGACTTCGCAGCCGTAGCCTTTGCCGTATTTGGTCAGCAGCGCCTCGAACGACTTGATGCCTTCGACGCGGATCAGGTGGAACAGCTCCTGGCGCGAATAGGCGAAGTGTTCGCACAGGTGGTGGTTGACCTCGATGCCTTGCTTGCTCAGCTCGGCGTTCAGTACCTGGGTGAGCAGCGGGATGCAGCCGCCGCAACCGGTGCCGGCCTTGGTTTCGGCCTTCAGCGCCGCCACGGTGTGGCAGCCTTTGTTGACCGCCTGGATGATGTCGCCTTTGCTGACGTCGAAGCAGGAGCAGATCTGCGCGCTTTCAGGCAGCGAATCCACGCCGATGGCCGGTTTGCTGCCCGCATGGGCCGGCAGGATCAGGCCGTCCGGGTTTTCCGGCAGCGCGATGCCGTTCAACGCCAGCTGCAGCAGGTTGCCATAATCGCTGGTGTCGCCCACCAGCACCGCGCCGAGCAGGGTTTTGTTGTCGGCGCTGACGATGAGGCGTTTGTAGACTTCTTTGCTTTCATCCAGATAGACGTAGCTGCGGGCGCCCTCGGTGCGGCCGTGGGCATCGCCGATGCCGCCGACGTCTACGCCCAGCAGCTTCAGTTTGGCGCTCATGTCGGCGCCCTGGAAGCCGTTTTCGCGGTTCAGCAGGTGATCGGCGGCCACCTGCGCCATTTTGTAACCCGGCGCCACCAGGCCGAAGGTGCGATCGCGCCAGGCGGCGCACTCCCCGATGGCGTACACGTCCGGATCAGACGTCTGGCAGCTGTCGTTGATGGCGATGCCGCCGCGGCAGCCAATCTCCAGCCCGCACTGGCGCGCCAGCTTGTCCTGGGCGCGGATGCCGGTGGAGAACACGATGAAATCCACTTCCAGCAGGCTGCCGTCGGCGAAATGCAGGGTTTTGCGCGCCGTGCCGCCGCCGTTGACGATCTCCTGGGTGTTTTTGCCGGTGTGTACCTTGACGCCCATGCGCTCGATCTTGCGGCGCAGCTGGTCACCGCCCATCGGGTCGAGCTGTTCGGCCATCAGCACCGGAGCGAACTCGATCACGTGCGTTTCCACCCCCAGGCTTTTCAGCGCGCCGGCGGCTTCCAGCCCCAGCAGCCCGCCGCCGACTACCGCGCCGCGCTCGCTGCGGCGCGCGCAGGATTCGATGGCGTTCAGGTCTTCGATGGTGCGGTAAACGAAGCAGTCCTGGCTATCCGAGCCTTTAATCGGCGGGATCCACGGGTAAGAGCCGGTGGCCATGATCAGCTTGTCGTAATAGACGGTGCGGCCGGTGTTGGAGTGGATGACCTTCTCGTCGCGATTGATGGTGATAGCGCGCTCGCCGATCAGCACCTTCACGCCGTGTTTTTCGTAAAAGCCTTCGCGCACCAGCGACAGCTCTTCGGCGGTGTGGTGCGAGAAGTAGGAGGAAAGGTGCACGCGATCGTAAGCGATGCGCGGTTCTTCGCAAAATACGGTGATGTCGAATTGGTCTTTGTCTGCTTTATCCAACAGATCTTCGATGAACCGGTGGCCGACCATGCCATTGCCGACGACGGCAAGTTTGACTCTGCTCATTATTGCCTCAAAATTCGGGTTTCCTAGGCTTACCTTATCCCTCCCGATGAGCAATTTATTGATGCAAATCAATCACACTCCCATATACCTCTAACGTGGTATATGGATGATTTTTCACGTTTTTTGATAAGTTGCGGATTTTATTCACCTTTAGCTGAAGCGAGTCAGTTTGCATGAAAATTACCCCGCAGGGAGTAAACGCAGGGGGTAGGCATGAAGCGGTGACTTTGTCAGCGCGATCCGCTGCCAGTATGATGAAGAAAACCAGCGCAACGGCAGAGGTGAAGGGTGGCGAAACGTCCATTGAAGTTTATCGATAACCTGCGTTTAAGCGGGCATGAAGGGTTGTGGCAACTGGCGATCGAGCAGGGGCGCATCGCGCATCTGGTGCCGCAACCGGAAGGGCTGGAGTGGCGCAGCGACGTGTTGGATGCGCAGGGCGGGCTGGCGCTGCCGGCGTTCGTCGAACCGCATATCCACCTGGATACCACGCAAACCGCCGGTCAGCCGGCCTGGAACCAGTCCGGCACGCTGTTCGAGGGCATTGAGCGCTGGGCCGAACGCAAGGCGCTGTTGACTCATGAAGACGTCAAGCAGCGCGCCTGGCAAACGCTCAAGTGGCAGATCGCCAACGGCGTGCAGTATGTGCGCACCCACATCGACGTTTCCGATCCTACGCTGACCGCGCTGCGCGCCATGCTGGAGGTGAAACAGGAGGTGGCGCCTTGGGTGACGCTGCAGATCGTCGCCTTCCCGCAGGAGGGGATCCTCTCTTATCCCAACGGCGAAGCGCTGCTTGAAGAGGCGCTGCGGCTGGGGGCCGACGTGGTGGGCGCCATTCCGCACTTCGAATTCACCCGCGAATACGGCGTGGAGTCGCTGCATAAGGCGTTCGCGCTGGCGCAAAAATACGATCGGCTGGTGGACGTGCACTGCGACGAGATAGACGACGAGCAATCGCGCTTCGTCGAAACCGTGGCGGCGCTGGCGCTGAAGCTGGAGATGGGGGCGAAAGTCACCGCCAGCCACACCACGGCGATGCACTCTTACAACGGCGCTTACGCCTCGCGGCTGTTCCGCCTGCTGAAAATGTCCGGCATCAACTTTGTCGCCAATCCGCTGGTGAACATTCACCTGCAGGGGCGTTTCGACAGCTATCCGAAACGGCGCGGCGTGACGCGGGTGAAGGAGATGCTGGAGGCGGAGATCAACGTCTGCTTTGGCCACGACGACGTGTTCGATCCCTGGTATCCGCTCGGCACCGCCAACATGCTGCAGGTGCTGCATATGGGGCTGCACGTGTGCCAGCTGATGGGCTATGGCCAGATCGACGATGGGCTGAAGCTGATCACCCACCACAGTGCGCGCACCCTTAATCTCAGCGACTATGGCCTGGCGGCCGGCAACAGCGCCAACCTGGTGATCCTGCCGGCGGAAAGCGGTTTCGACGCGGTGCGCCGCCAGACGCCGGTGCGTTATTCGATTCGCCAGGGGGCGGTGATCGCCGAAACGCGGCCGGCGGAAACCACGCTGCATTTGCAGCAGGATGAGACGGTGGATTTTCGGCGCTAAGGCGCAAAAAAAGGGCGCCTTACGGGCGCCCTTGATGTATTTGATGCGAAAAAATCAGTGCGTCACGTGACCGTGGCTGCGGTGCTTGGTCACGAAGCCCAGCAGCAGACACATCACGAACACCGCCAGGTACAGGCCGTTGGCGGTAGTCAGCGCCGCGTGCGCGCCGCCTTTCGCCACGATCGGGCCGGTGACCACGAAGGTCAGCATGGTGCCGATGGTGCCGCAGGTCAGGATAAAGTTGACCAGCTTCGGCGAGGAGACCTTGGTCTGCAGCGAGCCGAGGGTGATCAGCGTGGTGTAGATGGCGCTGGAAACGAAGCCCAGGGCCATGATGTAGTAGCCCAGGTGTTCCGGATTGTCGGTGCTGACGAACAGGTACATCGCGCCGGTAGCCAGCGCGGCCAGTACGGTAACGATGCGCTGCAGATCGAAGAAGCGCAGGATGAAGCTGAACACCCACATGCCGACCATGTAAGAGGTCCAGAAGTCGCTCACCAGCTTACCGGCCTGGCCGATGTCCATGTTGAACGACTTGGTGGCGTACTCAGGCACCCACTGAATGAAGCCCAGCTGGCCGAGGATGTAGCACAGCGCGGCGATCGACAGGAACAGCACGCCGACGCCCCATTTTTCTTTCTCGACCGGTTGACCGGCATCGGCGCCTTTCTTGCCCAGCACCGGGAATTCGGAGCACAGGGTCAGCACGAAGATCGCCACGTACAGCAGGCCGATGCAGGCGTAAACCCAGTACCAGCCGATATGGCGAGCCAGCAGCATCGCGGCGACGATCGGGAAGATCATCCCGGCCATGCTGAAGAAGGAATCGGTGAACAACAGGCGCGAACCGCGCTGGCGGCCGGCATACATGTGGGTGATCAGGAAGGTGCCGATCGACATGGTGATACCGCTAACCACGCCAAGGATAAACATGCACAGCGAGAACATGGTCAGGCTCTTGCCGAGCATCAGCCCTGCGACCGCCAGCACCATCAGGACAAAGCCGAAGATCAACTGACGCTTCAGCGGGATGATTTCCATCAGCCAGGCATTGAGGAAGATCGAAATCAAAATACCGGCGTTGAGGAAAGTAAAGGTGTTACTCATGCTGGAAACCGGCAGATTAAAGTACTCTGCAATGTTTCCCATCACCATCCCTGTGACGATCACTAAAGCACCGGTCAGCGCGTACGAAAAGAAGCTGATCCAGGTAAGCCGTATGCGGTTACTGTCATTCATTGTATAGGCCTGAATATGTCTGTTAGAGGTTTTAACGCTGGCATAAGGCCGCTGGCTTTTCCTGGCAAACGCAGAAAAAAGTCCCGATCAGGCCACCAGGGGGCGGATCCTAGCACAGACAACGGGATTTTTTGTGATGGTTGTCGATTTTTTGATGCAACCTATGAAGGGAGCGTACGCATTATTGTGATCTATTTGCGTACCGTCACAATGGAATCACGGTTGACGATCGTCGGTTCAAATTGGTGCGCCGGGGTGGTGGGGTCGATCAGCCTGCGCGCCGCGTATTGGGCCATCTCGCTGATGGGAAAATGTACGCTGCTCAACGCCGGGCGTACAAAAGGCGCGCGTTCGCCGCTGTCGTAACAGATCAAGGAGATATCCTGCGGCACCCGCAGGCGGTGCTCGTTGATCGCCAGCAGCGCGCCGATCGCCATCTCTTCGTTGCAGCAGTAGATGGCGCTGGGCCGTGCGGCTTGCTGCAGCAGGCGATCGGCGCAGCGGTAACCGCTTTCCAGATCGTAAACGCCCTCCAGACAGGCCACCGGCTCGATATTCGCCGCCTGCATCGCCTCTTCAAACCCTTGCAGCCGCAGGCGGCTCGACGGCCGCTCGCGCGGCCCGCTGATGCAGGCGATGCGCCGGTGCCCGGCATCGAGCAACTGCTGGGTCGCCATGCGGCTGGCGAGCGGGTGATCGAAGGTGACGCAGCGGTCTTCCAGCCCCGGCACCAGCCGATCGAGCAACACGAAATGACGTTGCTCCGCCGCCAGCTGGCGCAGCCGATCGTCGCTGAGAAAACGCACGTGCAGGATCACGCCGTCGCAGCGCAGGCTGAACAGCCGCTGCACCGCCTGCCATTCGTTTTCGGCGCTGTTGCGGCCCTGGGTCACCAGCAGCTGCTTGCCGTGGGATTCGGCCTCGGTTTGCACGAAGTCCATCAGCGCGCCGAAGAAGCCGCCGCGATACGACGTGGTCACCAGCCCGAGGGTATTGCTGTGGCTGGAGGCGAGCGCGCGGGCCGCCGGATTGGGGGTGTAACCGAGCTGGGCGACGGCGCGTTCAACCTTCTCGCGGGTCGGCGCCTTGACGTTGCTGTCGCCGTTCACTACCCGCGATACGGTGGCGCGCGATACGCCCGCCAGCGCCGCGACATCTTCCAGTGTCACCATCGTCCAACTCCTGATTACGGCTAAAAAAATGGGTTCGGCGCGCCGAACCCCTGTCATACCGCGCGCAGGCGCTTACCTGAACTGCGGCAAATACGGCGCGTTTATCGTCAACACCTCGTCCAGCAACGGCTGCGCCAGATTGGCGTTGCCCACCAGCGGATTGGCGATCAGCGCCAGCAAGCCGCTGCGGCGATCGCCGTGCACCGCGGCCTCGATGGTCAGGCGTTCGTAGGCTTTCACCTGCTGCGTCAGCGCCTGCATCGGTTCCGACAGCGGGCCGAAAGTCAGCGGATGCGCGCCCTGAGCATCGACGATACAGTTGATTTCTATCACAGCATCGTCCGGCAGGCCATGGATTGCGCCGCGGTTTGCGGTGTTGACCACTAATTGCGTGCCGAGATTATTATGGATAGCACGGATCAGCTCCAGCGCAACCTCGGAATAGAAAGAACCGCCGCGGAAGCTGAGCTGTTCCGGTTTTGTGTTCAGTTGCGGATCGGCATACAGCTCGAACAGCTCTTTCTCCACCTGCATCACCTGCTCGGCGCGGGTGCCGCGCTCGCCGGCGGCGGCCATCTCTTCCGCCAGCATCTCGCGGGTCTGGTAAAAATAGCGGTGGTACGGGCAGGGGATCGCGCCGAGCGCGCGCAGGAAGTCCGGCTGCCAGGGCTCTTCCTTGATGTTGTTCATGGTCAGCGCCGCGCCGTCGCACAGCATGTCGATCACTTTGCCGGTGACGTCGCGCCCCTGCTGCGTGACCTGATGCACCCAGACCATGTGGTTCAGGCCGGCGAACCGCAGCTGCACGTCGGCGTAAGGCGCCTGCAGCATGTTGGCGATCATGTGATGCATGCTGATCGGCACGTTGCACAGGCCGATGATCTTCGCTTTGGTAAAGCGAGACACCGCCTCGGTGACGATACCGGCCGGGTTGGTGAAGTTGATGATCCAGGCGTCCGGCGCCAGCTTTTCCACCCGGCGGGCGATATCCAGCATCACCGGAATGGTGCGCAGCGCTTTGGCGAAGCCGCCGACGCCGGTGGTCTCCTGGCCGAGCAGCTGGTATTTGAGGCCCAACCGTTCGTCGGCGGCGCGCGCCGGCAGTTGCCCGACGCGGAACTGGGTCAGCACGAAAGCGGCGCCGCGAATCGCTTCGTCCAGCGCGAAGTGCACGCTGACCTTCACCTGTTCCAGCCCATGGCGCGCCAGCATGCGGCGCGTCAGGGCGGCGATGGTTTCCACTTTTTGCCGGCCTGGCTCGACGTCCACCAGCGCCAGTTCGGTGACCGGCAGCTCATCGATGCGCTGGATCAGCCCATCGACCAGCTCGGGAGTGTAGCTGCTGCCGCCGCCGATCACGGCGATTTTGAGCGTGCTCATGGGCGGCCCTCCGTCAGCGACTGACGGCGATAGAGCTCGATCATGTCGTCGGCCAGATCCTGGATCACCATGGCGTTCATCAGATGATCCTGCGCATGCACGGTGATCAGATTGATCGCCAGCTTGCCGCAGCCTTCGTCCAGGCCGATCAGCTCGGTCTGGATCAGGTGCGCTTTCTTCACCCACTCTTTGGATTCGGCCATGTGTTTGGCCGCGGCGGCGAAGTCGCCGGCGCGCGCTTGTCGCAACGCCATCAACGCATTGCTGCGCGCGCTGCCGGAGAACACCAGCAGTTCCATGATGGTGCTTTCAAACTCGGGGCTGACTTCAGTCATCAATTCACTCACGTCATTTCTCCAGGGGTTGCGCGGCGATGCCGCCGTGGGATGCTTCAATATCCGTTCTTTATAATGAGAGCGCTCTCATTCATATAGAGTAACGACAATGCGTGTGCAAACTGGGAGGCAGATCGCAAAAACCGCCCCAGGGCGGCACGGGGCAAAAAATGCGTGATGCGGTTGGCAAAAAAGCCTTCTGCGCCCATACTTTCCGCAGCAAAATTCAGGGCCGCCTAGGATATGTCCCGTAATTGGGTAAATATAGGTAAATGGCTGGCACTTGCCGATACAGCTCTTTAGAATCAAAGCGCTTTTCCGTTGTTTGTCTCTCAGAGAAAGGACCCGTTAATGTTCAAACGTACTTTAGTGACCTTCGTCGCGCTGTGTTCCCTGTCCGCAGTGGCACCAGCCGCACTCGCCGCCGGTGAGACCCATGTCATGCTGACGACCTCGGCGGGGAATATCGAATTGGCGCTCGACAGCCAGAAGGCACCGGTTTCCACCCAGAACTTTGTCGATTACGTGAACAGCGGGTACTACAACAACACCATTTTCCACCGCGTGATCCCGGGTTTCATGATCCAGGGCGGCGGTTTCACCGCTGACATGCAGCAAAAATCCACCAAGGCGCCGATCAAGAACGAAGCCGACAACGGCCTGCGCAACCTGCGCGGCACCATCTCGATGGCGCGCACCGCCGACAAGGACAGCGCCACCAGCCAGTTCTTCCTGAACGTGGCGGATAACGCCTTCCTGGATCACGGCCAGCGCGACTTCGGCTACGCGGTGTTCGGCAAAGTGGTGAAAGGCATGGACGTGGTGGACAAGATCGCTCAGGTGCCGACCGGCAACGTCGGCCCTTACCAGAATGTGCCGACCAAACCGGTGGTGATTCTGTCGGCCAAGGTGCTGCCGTAAATTTTTTGGCCGATCCCGCCGGGGTCGGCCGTCCTTCCTCCCGAAGCCTTGCCTTCATCACTGTTTTCTCCCGCGCCCCATGCTCTAATCGGCAGACAATAACCAGACCGGAAATCCGGCGTTCGCCCCTTGTTGTCTCTGGATGAGTTGCTGCCATGTATGAATTTAACCAGGTGCTGTTGCTGTTGCAGCAGATGTGCGTCTATCTCGTTATCGCCTATCTGCTGAGCAAAACCCCGCTGTTCATTCCGCTGATGCAGGTGACCATTCGCTTGCCGCACAAGCTGCTGTGCTACGTGATCTTCTCGGTGTTCTGCATCATGGGCACCTACTTCGGGCTGCATATTCAGGATTCGATCGCCAACACCCGTGCGATAGGCGCGGTCCTGGGCGGGCTGCTGGGTGGGCCGTCGGTGGGCTTTCTGGTCGGGCTGACCGGCGGTCTGCACCGGTATACGCTCGGCGGCATGACCGACGTGGCCTGCGCGATCTCCACGGTGTCCGAAGGGCTGGTCGGCGGCATCGTACACAGCATCGCCATGCGCCGGGGGCGCATCGAGCTGCTGTTCAATCCGCTGTTCGTCGGCGGCGTGGCGCTGGTGGCGGAAGTGCTGCAGATGGCGATCATTCTGGCGGTGGCGCGCCCTTATAACGAGGCGTTGCAGCTGGTGGAACACATCGCGCTGCCGATGATGATCGCCAATACCGTCGGCGCGGCGATGTTTATGCAAATCCTGCTGGACAGGCGCGCGATGTTCGAGAAATACACCAGCGCTTTCTCTTCCAAGGCGTTGAAGATCGCCGAGCGCACCGAGGGCATCCTGCGGCAGGGCTTTGATCAGGAAAACAGCATGAAGGTCGCCCGGGTGATTTATCAGGAGCTGGGCATCGGCGCGGTGGCGATCACCGATCGCGACAAGCTGCTGGCGTTTATCGGCATCGGCGACGATCACCACCTGCCGGGCACGCCGATCGCCTCGGTGCATTCGCATCGCGCCATCGACAACAACGAGGTGGTGTACGCCGACGGCAATCAGCTCTCTTACTGCTGCTCGATCAATCCGGCCTGCAAGCTGGGATCGACGCTGGTGATCCCGCTGCGCGGCGAAAACCAGCGGGTCATCGGCACCATCAAGCTGTATGAACCGAAAAGCCAGCTGTTCAGCACCATCAACCGTACACTGGGCGAAGGCATCGCCAGCCTGCTGTCGGCGCAGATCATGGCCGGACAGTACGAGCGCCACAAGCAGCTGCTGGCGCAGTCGGAGATCAAGCTGCTGCATGCGCAGGTCAATCCGCATTTCCTGTTCAATGCCTTGAATACCCTGGTGGCGGTGATCCGCCGCGATGGCGAGCGCGCCTGCGATCTGGTGCAGTCCCTCTCGACCTTCTTTCGTAAAAACCTCAAACGTTCGGATGACGAAGTCAGCCTGGCGGACGAAATTGAACATGTGAACGCCTACCTGCAGATAGAGAAAGCGCGCTTCGCCGATCGGCTGGAGATTGCGGTATCGCTGCCGGAGGCGCTGCTGGCGGCGCGGCTGCCGGCGTTTTCGCTGCAGCCGATCGTCGAGAATGCCATCAAGCATGGCACCTCGCATCTGTTGGGCGTGGGCCGTATCGAAATCGGCGCCTGCTGCGAAGGCGAGCATCTGCTGTTGCAGGTGACGGACAACGCCGGGCTGTTCCAGCCGAAACCGAACTGCAGCGGGCTGGGGATGAACCTGGTGGATAAACGCATTCGCGTGCGCTACGGCGAAGGCTATGGCGTGCAGGTGGATTGCCGGCCGGACGCCTACACCCGCATTACGCTTAATGTCCCTATGGAGAGGGCAGCCTGATGTTAAATGCACTGATTGTTGACGATGAACCTTCCGCGCGCGACAACCTGCGCCATCTGTTGGAGGCCGAGGCGGGGATCTCGATTATCGGCGAGTGCGCCAACGCCATCGAAGCCATCAGCCAGATCCATCGGCTGCAGCCGGACGTGGTGTTTCTCGATATCCAGATGCCACGCATCAGCGGGCTGGAAATGGTCGGCATGCTGGATCCCAACCGTATGCCGCACATCGTGTTTCTGACCGCCTACGACGAATACGCGGTGCAGGCATTCGAGGAGCACGCCTTCGATTATCTGCTGAAGCCGGCGGAGCCGATGCGGTTGAGCAAGACGCTGCAACGCCTGCGGCAGCGCAGTGCGCCGCAGGACGTGGCGGTGCTGGATGAGAGCGCCGGTTACCTGAAATACATTCCCTGCACCGGCCACAGCCGCATCTATCTGCTGCGGTTCGATGAAGTGCTGGCGATCCGTTCCAAGCTGAGCGGGGTATTCGTGGTGCGCCGCGACGGCATGGAGTGTTTCACCGAATTGACGCTGCGCACGCTGGAAAGCCGTACGCCGCTGGTGCGCTGCCATCGGCAGTATCTGGTCAACCTGGAGCAGGTGCGCGAGATCCGCTTCGAAGAGGGCGGCGCGGCAGAGATGATCATGTCCGCCGGCGATCCGGTGCCGGTCAGCCGGCGCTATTTGAAAGCGCTGAAGGAGCAACTGGGGCTGCGGGGATGACTATGCCGGCGGCCACCGGCGGCGAGTATGCACGATGGCCAATATGATGACGCGTTGAGCCGCCCATTCATAGACCAGCAGATAGGACGGAGAGATGACCAACTCGCGCGTGCCGGCTATCCGACCCGTTTTCCCGCTGGTAGGATGATGCACGAGGCGTGCCGCCGCGTCAGCGATTTTTGCATCATTTTCTGCGGCGGCGGCCGGGTTTTTAAGTTCCAACCATTCATAAATCGCCAGACGATCGGCGATGGCGGGTACCGTCCATGTCAGTTTCACAAAAGTCCTTTTGTGTTTTATTGCGTTGATTTAGCTCTGCGTTCGGCGAAATAAGCAGCCACCTCTTCATCGTCGGCGAACTTGCCTTCACGCAACGCCTTGCGGCTCACCTCGACCTTTTCCTTTAACCACTGGTCGTACTCTTCCTGCTGCGCCTGGCGGCTGACAAACTCGCGCATGAAATCGCGCAGCAGTTGCGAAGCCGTGCGATCGGCGGCCTTTGCCGCGCTGGCGAAAGCGGTTTTTAACTCGTCATCCACGCGGATTACCACGGTAGATTCAGACATGGTATTTACCTCGTATATACAGCGTAATGCTCACTATAACACTGGTGCTTTATTGTTCAAGCAAAGACGCTCTGACGCTAAGCGCAATCTGAATTCATCAGGCCCCGACGGCGCCCTTTTTGTTTGTCCTTGACGGGGTTACGCGGCGCTTATAGCTTTATTGCATCAACAGGCGCGTTTCGCGCCGCGGTCAGCGTCAAAGGAACAGAAAATGAGTGAACCACGGATTATCGCCAAGGCGATGAAAGACGGAAAACCGGAACAGGATCTGGTGATTTTGCCGGCGTTGGCCAACCGCCACGGCTTGATCACCGGGGCAACCGGCACCGGCAAGACGGTGACGCTGCAGAAAATGGCCGAACAGTTCTCACGCATCGGCGTGCCGGTGTTCCTGTCGGATGTGAAGGGCGATCTGTCCGGCATCGGCGCCGAGGGCGTGCCTTCCGAAAAACTGCAGGCGCGCCTGGCGGCGATTGGCGTCACCGACTGGCAACCGCAGGCCTGCACCATTATCCCGTGGGATATTTACGGTGAAAAGGGTCACCCGATCCGCGCCACCATTTCCGATCTCGGGCCGCTGCTGCTGGGGCGCCTGTTGGATCTGAACGAGGTGCAAAGCGGCGTGCTGCAGCTGGTGTTCAAAATCGCCGATGACAATGCGCTGCTGCTGCTGGACATGAAAGACCTGCGCGCCATGGTGCAGTTCGTCGGCGACAACGCCAAACAATTCCAAACCCAGTACGGCAATATCTCTGCCGCCTCTATCGGCGCCATTCAGCGCGGGTTGTTGACGCTGGAAGAGCAGGGGGCCAACCAGTTCTTCGGCGAGCCGATGCTGGACATCAACGATCTGATGAAAACCGACGCCAACGGCCACGGCGTGATCAATCTGCTGGCGGCGGGCAAGCTGATCAATCAGCCGAAGCTGTATTCGGTGTTCCTGCTGTGGCTGCTGGCCGAGCTGTTTGAGCACCTGCCGGAAGTGGGCGACCCTGAACAGCCGAAGCTGGTGTTCTTCTTCGATGAAGCGCACCTGCTGTTCAACGATGCGCCGGCGGCGCTGCTGACCAAGATTGAACAGGTGGTGCGTCTGATCCGCTCCAAAGGCGTCGGCATTTACTTCGTCACCCAGAACCCGCTGGACATCCCGGACAGCGTGCTGGGCCAGTTGGGCAACCGCGTGCAGCATGCGCTGCGCGCCTTTACCCCGCGCGATCAGAAGGCGGTGAAGACGGCGGCGCAAACCCTGCGCGCCAACCCGGCCTTCGATGCCGAAACGGCGATCACCGAGCTGGGCGTGGGCGAAGCGCTGGTGTCATTCCTCGACGAAAAGGGCCGGCCGAACGTGGTGGAGCGGGCGATGGTCATCGCGCCGGAATCCAAGATGGGCATGCTCGGCGCGGAAGGGCTGAACAGCGCGATTAACAAGTCGCCGCTGTATGGCCGCTATGAAGACATGATTGACCGCGAGTCCGCCTACGAGAAGCTGTCGTCGGGCGGTTTCGCCACCATCGGCACCCCGCAGCAGGGGCAACAACCGCAGACGCAACAGCAACAACAGCAGGCGGGCGGCGGCCTGATGGATGGTTTGAACGAGCTGTTGTTCGGTTCCACCGGCCCGCGCGGCGGCAAGCGCGACGGCATCGTCCAGACCGCCGCCAAGAGCATGGCGCGCGATCTCGGCCGCCAGATCCTGCGCGGCGTGCTGGGCTCGATCACCGGCGGCCGTAAAAAGTAAGCGGAAATTATCGTCGGCAGCGGCGGGTTAAATCAGTAAACTATGGCGGCGTTTTTCTCTGCCGGACCTGACATGCTGCTGCTGATCGATAACTACGACTCCTTTACCTATAACCTTTACCAGTACTTCTGCGAGTTGGGCGCCGAGGTGGTGGTGAAGCGCAACGATGAGCTGCAGCTGGCCGATATCGAGCGGCTGGCGCCGCAGCATCTGGTGATTTCCCCCGGCCCCTGCACCCCGAACGAAGCGGGTATCTCGCTGGCCGCCATTCGTCATTTCGCCGGCAAACTGCCGATCCTTGGCGTGTGCCTGGGGCACCAGGCGCTGGGGCAGGCGTTCGGCGCCGAGGTGGTGCGCGCCCGCGCGGTGATGCACGGCAAAACTTCGGCCATTCGCCATCTGGGCGTCGGCGTGTTTCGCGGCCTGAACGATCCGCTGACCGTGACCCGCTATCACTCGCTGGTGCTGAAAGCCGATACGCTGCCGGACTGTTTTGAAGTGACCGCCTGGAGCGAACGCGACGGCGTGCGCGACGAGATCATGGGCATCCGCCACCGCGCTTTGGCGTTGGAAGGGGTGCAGTTCCATCCGGAAAGCGTGCTCAGCGAGCAGGGCCATCAGCTGCTGGATAACTTCCTCAACCGTTAATCCCGATGCGTTTTTTTCGCTCGTCAGGCGTTTTGCGTTTGCGCTTGATTGGTTTTTTATGCATATTTCGTGATTATGTTTTCAATCTAACATTACGATAGCGCTGAAAAACCTTCAGGGTGGAGCCGAAAATGACTGAAAAATCCGCAGTGAGCCGCAGCACCTTTGACCAGGTGATCCTGCCTGTTTATGCACCGGCCCAGTTTGTGCCGGTGCGCGGCCAAGGCAGCCGGGTCTGGGATCAGCAGGGAAAAGAGTACATCGATTTTTCCGGCGGCATCGCGGTGACGGCGCTGGGGCACTGCCATCCGGCGCTGGTCGAGGCGCTCAAACGTCAGGGTGAGACTCTGTGGCATACCAGCAACGTCTTTACCAATGAACCGGCGCTGCGCCTGGCGAGCAAACTGATCGACGCCACCTTCGCCGATCGGGTGTTCTTCGCCAACTCCGGCGCAGAGGCCAACGAAGCGGCGTTCAAACTGGCGCGTCATTACGCCATCACCCGCCACAGCCCCTATAAAACCAAAATCATCGCTTTCTATAACGCGTTCCACGGCCGCACGCTGTTCACCGTGTCGGTGGGCGGGCAGGCCAAATATTCCGACGGGTTCGGGCCGAAGCCGGCCGACATCGTGCACGTGCCGTTCAACGATCTGGCGGCGGTGAAAGCGGTGATGGACGACCACACCTGCGCGGTGGTGATGGAGCCGATTCAGGGCGAGGGCGGCATTACGCCGGTCGACGCCGGCTTCCTCAAAGGCGTGCGCAAACTGTGCGACCAACATCAGGCGCTGCTGGTGTTCGACGAAGTGCAAAGCGGCATGGGGCGCAGCGGCAAGCTGTTCGCCTATATGCATTATGGCGTGACGCCGGACATTCTCACCACCGCCAAGGCGCTGGGCGGCGGCTTCCCGGTCAGCGCCATGCTGACCACCGAAGAGATTGCGTCGGTGATGCAGGTGGGCACCCACGGCACTACCTACGGCGGCAACCCGCTGGCCTGCGCGGTGGCGGAGGCGGCGCTGGATGTGATCAATACCCTGGAGGTGCTGAACGGCATCGAGCAGCGCCATGCGCTGTATGTGCAGGCTTTGCAGGATATCGGCGATAAATACGGTATTTTCACCGCCATTCGCGGCATGGGGTTACTGCTCGGCGCCGAGCTGACGCCGCATTATCACGGCAGAGCGCGCGATTTCCTCACCGCCGCCGCCGCGCGTGGGCTGATGATCCTCAATGCCGGGCCGAACGTGATCCGTTTCGCGCCGTCGCTGGTGGTGGAGCTGCAGGACATCGAGGCTGGCATGGTGCTGTTCGAGCTGGCGGTGCAGGATGTGATCAACGCCTGAAGCCCGTGCGGCGAATAACGGGGCGCGGCATGCCGCGCCCTTATTGATCGCGCAGTTTGCGCTTGAGCCAGATGCCGTGGTGCGGGCGCTGGCGCCAGGCCAGCGACGAAATGGTGTGCATCACGCTCAGGTGCGACAAAATGCGCCGCAAATGACGTTCCATCTCGGTGACGGGCATGTCCGGATGCAGATCCGGCGGCTGCATGATGCCGCTGTTGTCACTGCTCGGGCCGTCGTATTCCAACCGCTGCTGGCAGCTTTGCAGCGCAATTTCACAGGTTTGCAGATAGGCTTGCGCCAGTTTCGGCGTCAGCATGTAGTGCTCGCGCGCCAAAATGGTCATGGCGTTCAGGTGTTCGACGATGAACTGGCTGTGCGTGACCCACAGCCGCATGTCCGCCAGATAATTCGACGCGAACCCCGGCTCCTGCATCGCCTGATTGAGCGAGGTGAACAGCGCGTTGTGCGCCTGGTTGACCTGCATGCGGGTATAGGCCAACGCGGTGGCGTCCGGTTCCGGCTGCTTCAGCATCAGCCGCAGCGCGGCTTGATCGTTCTCCAGCGCCTGATGGGCATTCTTGCGCAGCAGCCCGCTTTGCCACTGCGGCCACAGCCAAATGGTGCCGCCGAACGCCAGCACGCAGCCTATCAGCGTATCGATCAGACGAGGCACCAAAAAATGCGAGCCGTTCAGCGCCAGCAGCTGCAGGGTGTAAACCGCCGTGACCGTAAAGCCAATCACCGACAGCCCGTAGTTCTTGCGCGAAACCAGGTAGGCCAGCAGCGTGATCACCAGCATGATGCTCAGCGTTTCTCCTTCCGGCAGCTGCAGCTGCAACAGACCGGCCGCCAGCAATAGCCCGGCAATCGTGCCCAGCGCACGGTGCTGAATACGCACCCGGGTGGCGTTATACCCGTTTTGGCTCACCAGCATGATGGTGAGCAGGATCCAGTAAGGCTTCGGCAGGTTGAAGACCGCACCCAGGCTGCTGCCGACCGCCAGCGTCACCCCCAGCCGCGCGGCGTTGCGCAGGGCGGTGGATTTGAACGACAGGTAGCTGGCCAGCGCCGGCCAAAACGGCAGGCGGTGCTGGCCGGGCATCAGATCGCGGCGATACAGCGGATGCTGGGTGCGCAGCAGGCGGGCGATACGGCTGAAGTGGTAATAACAAAACTGGCCGACCGGGTTATCGGGATGCTGCGCCGCCATTTTTTCCAGCGCCGCCAGTTCGTGGCTCATGGAGAAGCGCTTCGAATGTTGATGGTAGAGAATATCGTGCGCCACCACGCGCAGCCGGCCGGCGATCACCTGAGCGTTGCGGCGAATGATCGCTTCGGCCTGGCTCTGCTCCACCAGTTTTTGCACTTCCTCCGGCAGATGCAGGCTGACGGTGATGTGCTCCTGCAGATCCATCGCTACCTGAAAGGCGCGCTGCAGGCGCTTTTGTTCGAGGTTGTTGGCATGCGGCAGGAAATTGAGCTGTTGGTATAAAAGGCTGATCAGATCCATCACCTTTTGTTGGCGTACCAGCAGCGGCGGCAGCGCGGTTTGCGGATCGGTGTGCTGGGTCAGCAACGAGTATTTGGCTTCGAAATAGTCCGCCAGCTCCAGATAGAGCTGGCTGAGCGTCTCGCGCATTGGCTGTTCTTTCCACAGCTTGAACCAGAACCAGGTGAATAAGCCGTACCAGACGGTGCCGATCGCGTACAGCAGCGGCGCCTGCCAGAGGGGGACCGTGCCGGCCGTGCTGAGGGCGAAAATGGCGGCCACCAGCGCCGCCGGCAACAGCCGGGCGTGCAGCGGGCTGATTTCACCGGTGACGCCGAGCAGCAGCGCCAGGCTCAGCATCAGCGCCGGCAGCGGCACGTGCCACAGCAGTGCCTGTTGCAGCAGCACGCTGCTGAAGGCGAACAGCGAGCCGCCGACGATCAGCCGTTTAAAGAAGCGCTTATGCGGCGTGTCCAGACCGGCGATATTGCAGCAGGCGGGCACCAGAGAGAACATCAGGCCGAGCTGCAGCTGGCCTATTAACAAGCCGAACAGCACCGGCAGGCACAACACCAGCGTTTGTCGCAGTGCGTAGTTGATTTCCGGGTGGTAGATCAGGCGGCGCCACATGGCAGAGAGCAGATAAAAAAACGGCGCAGACTGCGCCGTTTCTTCGGGGATTAACGGGTGCCGTAGACGACAATGGTTTTGCCGTGGGCGGAAATCAGGTTTTGATCTTCCAGCATTTTCAGAATACGGCCAACGGTTTCACGCGAGCAGCCGACGATCTGGCCGATCTCCTGACGGGTGATCTTGATCTGCATGCCGTCCGGGTGAGTCATGGCGTCAGGTTGCTTCGCCAGATTCAGCAGGGTTTGCGCGATGCGGCCGGTCACGTCCAGGAAGGCGAGGTTGCCCACTTTTTCGGAGGTGACCTGCAGGCGGCTCGCCATTTGGGCGGACAGACGCATCAGGATGTCCGGGTTCACCTGGATCAGCTGGCGGAATTTCTTGTAGGAAATTTCGGCCACTTCACAGGCGGTTTTCGCGCGAACCCAGGCGCTGCGCTCCTGGCCTTCTTCGAACAATCCGAGCTCGCCGATGAAATCCCCCTGGTTGAGGTAGGACAGGATCATCTCTTTACCTTCTTCATCCTTGATCAGCACCGCGACGGAGCCTTTCACGATGTAGTAAAGCGTTTCGGCCTTTTCACCTTGGTGAATCAGCGTACTCTTCGATGGATATTTGTGGATATGGCAATGAGACAGGAACCATTCGAGAGTAGGGTCTGTTTGCGGTTTGCCGAGAACCATTCGCTGTTATCCTCTGTTGTTATCGCTGCCTTGTGTCACAGGGGTCAGAGTTCCCTGTAAAACCCGCCTGTAGCCGCAGTCATGAGCGAGGGCTACCGGCAAGTTTTGAGGCGTGTCATAAAAATACGCTGTCGCTCTAGCATATTAACTTGCCGTAAGCGCTGCAAGCTACATTCTGTTAACATACCGGTAAAGGAGCCTTTCTCTGGGCGTTTCCCTGAAATTCAGTGTCCCGGAAAGATTTATTGCGGCTCTGTTTGTAGCACAGAGTAAGGCGGGTGTCTCGTGTTGTCTCGCTTCAGCATGATTAGCATCAGGTTACGTTGCCTGTTTCTATGCGAAAGCGTACTCTGATTTTAAGAAATCAACCGGAGTGACCAGAATGCAGGCAAGAGTTAAGTGGGTGGAAGGGTTAACGTTTTTGGGTGAATCGGCCTCCGGCCACCAGGTGCTGATGGACGGCAATGCCGGTGATAAAGCGCCCAGCCCGATGGAGATGGTGCTGATGTCGGTGGGCGGCTGCAGCGCGATCGACGTGGTATCCATTCTGCAAAAGGGGCGCAACGACGTGCGCGACTGCGAGGTGAAGCTGACCTCCGAGCGCCGCGAAGAAGCCCCGCGGTTGTTCACCCATATCAACCTGCACTTCATCGTGACCGGCCAGGATCTGACCGACAAGATCGTCGAACGTGCGGTGAACCTGTCGGCGGAGAAATACTGTTCGGTGGCGCTGATGCTCAACAAGGCCGCCACGGTAACCCACAGCTTCGAGATCCGCCAACCGGCGTAATTGAGGCGGAGCGCGGCCGGCGCCGCGCTCAACGCATTTATTCGATCTTCTTGCCTTCCAGCAACCGTTGCACCAGCGGCGCCATGATCAGCTCCATCGCCAGCCCCATTTTGCCGCCCGGCACCACTAACGTATTGATGTGCGAGATAAACGATCCCTGCAGCATCGCCAGCAAGTAGGGGAAGTCGATCTGGTCCAGGCCGCGGAAGTGGATCACCACGAAGCTTTCATCCAGTGAGGGAATGGCCTTGGCGGCGAACGGGTTGGAGGTGTCCACCGTCGGCACGCGCTGGAAGTTGATGTGGGTGCGCGAGAATTGCGGCGTAATGTAGTTGATGTAGTCTTCCATCGAGCGCACCACCGAATCCATCACGGCTTCGCGGGAATGGCCGCGTTCGCCGGTATCGCGGATCAGCTTCTGGATCCATTCCAGGTTGACGATCGGCACCACGCCGACCAGCAGATCGACGTGTTTGGCCACGTCATGGTGCTCGGTGACCACGCCGCCGTGCAGCCCCTCGTAGAACAGCACGTCGGTCGGCGCCGGCAGCGGCTCCCACGGGGTGAAGGTGCCCGGCACCTGATTGTAGGGCACCGCTTCGTCGTAGGTGTGCAGATACTTGCGCGAACGGCCGGTGCCGTTTTTGCCGTAGTCGATAAAGCTCTGCTGCAGCAGGCCGAAGTCGTTGGCCTCGGGGCCGAAATAGCTGATGTGTCTGCCCAGATCGCGCGCCTTGCGGATCGCCGCGTCCATTTCCGGCCGGGTATAGCGGTGGAAGCTGTCGCCCTCCAGTTCGGCGGCGCGGATATTGAGCTGCTGGAAGATTTTACGGAACGCCACGCTGGTGGTGGTGGTGCCGGCGCCGCTGGAACCGGTCACCGCGATAACGGGATGTTTGGCAGACATGATGGTTGTCACTCCGTGTTGAATGCGCCGGCGTCAGGGGATTATTGTGGCTCTTGTTGACGCTCTCTATGTCAGGAAAAAATGGTGCGCGCTGGTTTGCAATGTCCCATTGTTACCTGATTTTTTCCGTCAGTCATAGAACCGGGCGCCACTAAATTTCTTCCTGCCCGGCGCGGAATTGGCCGCGCGGCATGATGTTGACGCTCTCATGCAGTTCCGACCACACCAGCACCACTTCGCCGTTTTTCAGCTGGCGGCGCACGTCCTCCACCTTCTGCTCCAGCGAGCGTTCGTGTTCGCCGTAATCGGTGCCTTCGCGCAGCACAAAGGATTCGATCAGGCTGTTCAGGGTGTCGGTTGCCAGTTCTTGCCAGGGAATAATCACGTCGGAATGTCCAGATAAGGGGAAAGCCAGGCCGGAATGCGATGCTCCAGCCACATGTGCGGTTTTTTCAGCGTGCCGCCGACGAAGCCGACGTGGCCGCCGAACTCAGTCAGCTGATATTCGATATTGCGCGGCAGGCCGGCGACGTCGGGGATCACCTCAGGGGTCATGAAAGGGTCGTCCTTCGCATGGATGATCAGCAGCGGCGTCTGGATAGACGGCAACAGCGGCAGGGCGCTGCAGCGGCGATAATAGTCGGTGGCGTCGCTGAAGCCGTGAATGCGCGAGGTGATGGCGTCGTCGAATTCGCGGATGCGTCGCAACCCGTTCAGCTGTGACAGTTTGAGCGGCAGAGTGTCCGGGTAGTGCAACAGCTTGCGGGTGGCGTTTTGTTTCAGCTGCCCCAGCAGGTAGCGCTGATAAACGCGGGAGAAGCCTTGCTCCATGCGGTAGGCGCAGGGTTCCAGCATCAGCGGCGCCGAGACTACCACCGCCGCCTGCAGCAGGCTGTCGGCGCCTTGTTGCGCCAGATAGCAGGCCAGCATGTTGCCGCCGAGCGAAACGCCTACCGCCGCGGTCGGCACCTCGCCGTAGCTATCGTGCAGCCAGCGCAGAAAGAAGCGCGCGTCTTCGGTTTCACCGGAGTGGTAGATACGCTGCTTGCGGTTGGGCACGCCGCTGCAGCCGCGAAAGTGCATCACCACGCCGAGCCAGCCGCGCTCGCGCCAGGCGTTGAGCAGGCCGTGCGCGTAGGGGCTGTAGAAGCTGCCTTCCAGGCCATGAAACAGCACCGCGCGCGGCTTGTCGCGCGCCTGCGCCGGATCCTCGCTCCAGGCGAGATCGACGAAATCGCCGTCGGGCAATTCCAGCCGTTGCCAATGCGGTTTCAATAACACGCGGCGGCGCACCAGCCGCGGCAACAGCGTTTGCAGGTGCGGGTTACTGGCCCCTGTCAGAGGGCGAAAGGTGTTAGGCATAGGCTGAGTAAAATGTTGTGGGCGGCTATTGTGAGATCCCTAGCGCACTGTTAGCTTCAATACCAAGAATTATCAATGATACTGCAAAAAAGCGCCTTGGGTGAGGAGCACCCGTGCCATGGAACCGAGTTTATTCCTTTCGATGCTGGGCTTCCTGTGGGTCGCCGCCATCACGCCTGGCCCCAATAATCTGCTGCTGACCACCTCCGGCGCTAACTTCGGCTTTATGCGATCGCTGTGGCTGATGGTCGGCATCATGCTCGGCATGCAAAGCATCTTGCTGCTGGTGGCGTTCGGCGTCGGCAGCCTGATCCTGGTCTACCCGTCGCTGCACCTGATCCTGAAAATCCTCGGCAGCCTGTACCTGCTGTGGCTGGCGTGGAAAGTCGCCACCGCCGCCTATGAAAAGCTGGAAACCGACGTGGCGCCACCGCAGCCGGTGCGGCTGTATCAGGGCTGGCTGCTGCAGTTCCTCAACCCGAAAGCCTGGCTGATGGCGCTTGGGGCGGTGGCGAGCTTCAGCCTGGCGGGCGATAAGTACAACGGTTCCATTGCGGCGATCGCGCTGGGCATTGTGGTGGTGAACATCGTCGCCGGCATTATCTGGCTGGCGTTCGGCACCCTGATTGGCCGCCTGCTGCGCAGTAAAAAGGCCTGGGTTATCTTCAACGTTTCCATGGGGTTGTTGACTGCAGCCTGTGTGTTACTGATCTGGCATTAAGGAGTGAACGATGGCGGAAAACTATTATCACGTGGTCGCCTTTACCGGCGAAGGGTTGCGCGGCAACCCGGCCGGGGTCTGCCTGCTGACGCAGCCGCTGCCGGCGGAGCGGCTGCAGGCGATCGCCAACGAGATCGGCCTGCCGGAGACCAGCTTTGTCTGGGATGACGGCGACATGACCGCCATCCGCTGGTTTACCCCGGAACGCGAGGTCGATCTTTGCGGCCACGGCACCCTGGCGGCGGCGCATGTGATGTTCAGCGCGGTTAACCCGGCGCTGAAGGATATTCGCTTCAGATCGGCCGGCGGCGAGCTGTTCGTCAAGCGCGATGAGCGGGACGGGGAGCAGCTGGTGCTTGATTTCCCCGCCAGGCCGCCGCAGAAAGTCGCCGAACCGGCGGGCCTCGCGGCGCCGCTGGGCGTGCAGCCGCAGGAAGTGTGGCAGGCGAAAGCGCTGCTGGTGGTGCTTGAAAACGAGGCGCAGGTGCGCGCGCTGCGGCCGGACATCCCGGCGCTGATCGCATTGGCCGGCCGCGCGGTGATCGTCACCGCGCCGGGTGACACCGTGGACTTCGTTTCGCGCTATTTCACGCTCGACGGCGGTGAAGACCCGGTCACCGGCTCCGCGCACTGCACGCTGATGCCCTACTGGGCGGCGCGTCTCGGCCGCCATCGGTTGCACGCCCGGCAGATTTCGGCGCGCGGCGGCGAGCTGTTCTGCGAACTGCAAGGGGACCGCACGCTGCTGGGCGGCTACGCTCATGTGTTCTTGCACGGGACGATCGCGCTGTGATCCGCTTTAATATTACCTAAGGTAATAAAGAAGACTTTTTTATTCTTTTATCGCCCGTCATCGCTCAGATAAAACTGTCAGCAACTGAACAGATTTTTATCAACGGAGCGGAACATGGCGGGCAAACTCTTTTCTTTACGCAACGCGGCGCTGCTGGCGTTGTCGCTCAGCGCGGCCAGCGCCTACGCGGTGGACGTGACCGTGGCGTACCAGACGTCGGCGGAGCCGGCCAAGGTGGCGCAGGCGGAAAACAGCTTCGCCAAACAGTCCGGCGCGACCGTCGACTGGCGTAAGTTCGACAGCGGTTCCAGCGTGCTGCGCGCGCTGGCCTCCGGCGACGTGCAGATCGGCAATATCGGCTCCAGCCCACTGGCGGTGGCCGCCAGCCAAAAACTCCCCATCGAAGTGTTCCTCATCGCCTCGCAGCTCGGCAGCTCCGAAGCGCTGGTGGTGAAAAATGACATCAAAAGCCCGCAGGATCTGATCGGCAAACGCATTGCGGTGCCGTTTATTTCCACCACCCATTACAGCCTGCTGGCCTCGCTCAAACATTGGGGCATCAAGCCTGAACAGGTGAAGATCCTCAATCTGCAGCCGCCGGCCATCGCCGCCGCTTGGCAGCGCGGCGACATCGACGGCGCTTACGTCTGGGCGCCGGTGGTCAACGAACTGGCCAAACAGGGCAAGGTGCTGACCGACTCCGCGCAGGTGGGCGAATGGGGTTCACCGACGCTGGACGTGTGGGTGGTGCGCAAAGACTTCGCAGAGAAACATCCCGACGTAGTAACCGCCTTTGCCGCCAGCGCCCTGCAGGCGCAAAAGGCCTACCTGGCGGCACCGGAACAGTGGCTTAAAGATCCGAGCCATCTCAGCACGCTGGCGCGCCTGAGCGGCGTGCCGGAAGCGCAGGTGCCGGAACTGGTGAAGGGGAACCGTTATCTGCCGGTGGCCGATCAGGTCGCCCAACTCGGCCAGCCGGTGGACAAGGCAATCCGCGATACCGCCGAATTCCTCAAGCAGCAGGGCAAGATCCCGCAGGTCGACAGCGACTACAGCGCTTACGTCACCGACCGTTTTGTGAAACAGGTGCAGGCTGCGCCGCAGTCGTAAGGAAGCAGGATGCTAAACGTCAGCCATCTTTCAGCAGAGTATCAGGGGCGGCCCGCGCTGCGTGACGTGTCGTTCCAGATCGCCGCCGGGCAACTGGTGGTGGTGCTCGGCCCATCGGGCTGCGGCAAGACCACGCTGCTGAATTTGATCGCCGGGTTTATCGAGCCTTCAGCTGGCAGCATCACGCTGGATGGAACGCCCGTTCACGGCCCGGGCGCCGAACGGGGCGTGGTGTTCCAGCATGAGGGCTTACTGCCGTGGCGTAACGTGGTGGACAACGTTGAGTTCGGCCTGCAGCTGGCCGGCATCGGCAAGGCGCAGCGCCGCCAGGTGGCGGAGCAGATGCTGCAGCGCGTGGGGCTGGCAGGCTATGAACAGCACTTCATCTGGCAGCTTTCCGGCGGCATGCGCCAACGCGTCGGCATTGCCCGCGCCCTGGCCGCCGATCCGCGTCTGCTGTTGCTGGATGAGCCGTTCGGTGCGTTGGACGCGTTCACGCGCGAGCAGATGCAGGAGTTGTTGTTGACCATCTGGCGAGATACCGGCAAACAGGTGCTGCTGATCACCCACGATATCGAAGAGGCGGTGTTCCTCGCCAGTGAACTGTTACTGCTGTCGCCGGGGCCGGGGCAGGTGGTGGAGCGGCTGTCGCTGAACTTCGGCCAGCGCTATGCCGACGGCGAAGCCTGCCGTGCCATCAAGTCCGATCCTGAATTTATCGCTCAGCGCGAATACGTGCTGGGCAAAGTTTTCCAACAGCGCGAGGCCTTGCTATGAGCCTGCATTCCACTCTGAAGGTCGCGGCGCAGCCGCAGGGCAAAGCGGCGCGCCGTTTCAGTGTGCCGCGCAACGTTTGGTTGAGCGGCGCCACGTTGTTGACGGTGTTGATCGTCTGGTGGGGCGTGACGGCGCTGCAGCTGATCAGCCCGCTGTTTTTGCCGGCGCCGCAGCAGGTGCTGCATCAGTTGATCACCATCGCCAGCCCGCAAGGCTTTATGGACGCCACGCTATGGCAGCATCTGGCGGCCAGCCTGGGGCGCATTTTGGTGGCGCTGCTGGCGGCGGTGATCGTCGGCATTCCGGTGGGCATCGCCATGGGGCTGAACGACACGGTGCGCGGCATCCTCGATCCGCTGATTGAGATCTATCGTCCGGTGCCGCCGCTGGCCTATCTGCCGCTGATGGTGATTTGGTTCGGCATCGGCGAGACCTCGAAAATCTTGCTGATTTATCTGGCGATCTTCGCGCCGGTGACGCTCTCCGCCGTGGCCGGCGTGCGCAGCGTGGCGCAGGTACGAGTGCGCGCTGCCCGCGCGTTGGGCGCCACGCGTTGGCAGGTGCTGCGTTTCGTGGTGCTGCCGAGCGCGCTGCCGGAGATCCTGACCGGCATTCGCATCGGGCTGGGCGTCGGCTGGTCGACGCTGGTGGCCGCCGAACTGATCGCCGCCACGCGCGGCCTGGGATTTATGGTGCAATCCGCCGGTGAGTTTTTGGCGACCGACGTGGTGTTGGCCGGCATCGGCGTGATTGCGGTGATTGCATTTGGGTTGGAGCTGGGGCTGCGCGCCCTGCAGCGCCGATTGACCCCGTGGCATGGAGTACAGCAATGAACGAACGTCTGAATATCACCCCGCTGGGGCCTTACATCGGGGCGCTGGTGGAAAACGTCGAATTGGCCCGGCCGTTGGGCGACGGCCAGTTTGAACAGCTTTATCATGCGTTGCTCAAGCATCAGGTGCTGTTCTTCCGCAACCAGCCGATCACGCCGTTGCAGCAGCGCGATCTGGCCGGGCGCTTCGGCGATCTGCATATCCATCCGGTCTATCCGCACGCCACCGACGTGGAAGAGATCATCGTGCTCGATACTCACGACGACAATCCGCCGGACAACGACAACTGGCACACCGACGTGACCTTTATCGAGAACCCGCCGCTGGGCGCGATCCTGGCGGCCAAGACCTTGCCTGCCACCGGCGGCGATACGCTGTGGGCCAGCGGCATCGCGGCCTACGAAGCGCTGTCGGCGCCGTTCAGAACGCTGCTCGCGGGGTTGCGCGCAGAGCATGACTTCACCAAGTCGTTCCCGGAGCACAAGCATCGCGGTAGCGAAGAAGAACACCAGCGCTGGCAACTGGCGGTGCAGAAAAACCCGCCGCTGCTGCATCCGGTGGTGCGCACTCACCCGGTCAGCGGCCGACAGGCGCTGTTCGTCAATGAAGGGTTCACCACGCGGATCGTGGATGTGGCGCCGAAGGAGAGCGATGCTTTACTGAATTTCCTGTTCGCTCACATCACTAAGCCGGAGTTTCAGGTGCGCTGGCGCTGGCAGGAAAATGACGTGGCGATCTGGGATAACCGCGTGACGCAGCACTACGCCAACGCGGATTATCTGCCGCAGCGGCGCATCATGCACCGCGCGACCATTCTGGGGGATAAACCTTTTTACAAGGCCTGAGGCTTAGGCTTCGAACGCCTGCGTTAACTGCTCCAGCTGTTCCTGCGCATCCAGCCAGGTCATTTCCGTCTCTTCCAGTGCGGATTTGGCCTGGCTTTGCTTTTGCAGGCAGTCGGTCAACTCGGCCTTGCGGCTGATGTCGTACAGCGCGGGATCCGCCAGCTGTTCCTCCACCGCCGCCAGTTCGGCGCCCAGTTTTTCCATCTGCTGTTCCAGCTTGGCGATCTGCTTGCGCAGCGGTTGGGTTTGCGTACGGAACTCCGCCTCGCGGCGTTTTTGATCCTTGCGCGCCTGCGCGCTGTTGCCGCCGCTCTCTTTTTCCGGCGCGTCCTGCTGGCTTTCCTGGCGCTGCAGGTCGACAAGCCACTGCTGATAATCGTCGAGATCGCCCTCGAAAGGCTCGACCTGGCCATCGTGCACCAGGTACAGATCGTCGGTGGTGGAGCGCAGCAGGTGACGGTCGTGGGATACCACCACCAACGCGCCTTCGAAATCGATCAGCGCCTCGGTCAGCGCCTGACGCATGTCGAGATCCAGGTGGTTGGTTGGTTCATCGAGCAGCAGCAGGTTCGGGCGCTGCCAGACGATCAGCGCCAGCACCAGCCGCGCCTTCTCGCCGCCGGAGAAACGCTCGGTCATTTCGCTGACCTTGTCGCCCTGGAAGCCGAAACCGCCCAGATAGTCGCGCAGCTGCTGCTCCAGCACCCTTGGGGCGATGCGGCTCAGGTGCTGCAGCGGCGATTCGTCGGCGCGCAAAAATTCCAGCTGATGCTGGGCGAAGTAACCCAGCTTGATGCCTTTCGCCAGGCCGATCTCGCCGCTCAGCGGCTCCAGGGTGCCGGCCAGCAGTTTGATCAGCGTCGATTTCCCGGCGCCGTTGCGGCCGAGCAGGCCAATGCGCGAGCCGGGCACCAGGTTCAGCTTGATTGACTTCAGGATCACTTTATCGCCATACCCGGCGCTGACTTTTTCCATGCGCAGCAGCGGGTTCGGCAGGCTTTCCGGCGGGCGGAAGCTGAAGGTGAACGGGTTGTCGACGTGCGCCGGGGCTATCAGCTCCATGCGCTCCAGCATCTTGATGCGGCTCTGCGCCTGTTTGGCCTTGGTGGCCTGCGCGCGGAAACGGTCGATATAGCTTTGCAGGTGCGCCACTTTCTCTTGCTGGTGCTGATACAGCGACTGCTGCTGCGCCAGCTTGGTAGCGCGCTGGCGTTCGAACGACGAGTAGTTGCCGGTGTACTCGTTCATCGTCTGCTGTTCGATATGCAGGATCTTGTCGACGATCGGATCGAGGAAGTCGCGGTCGTGCGAGATCAGCACCAGCGTGCCGGGATAGCTTTTCAGCCAGCGCTCCAGCCAGATCACCGCATCGAGATCCAGGTGGTTGGTCGGTTCGTCAAGCAGCAGCAGATCGGAACGGCACACCAGCGCCTGCGCCAGGTTGAGGCGCATGCGCCAGCCGCCGGAAAAGTCGCGCACCGGGCTTTGCAGCTGTTCGTTGGAGAAGCCGAGGCCGTGCAGCAGGCTGGCGGCGCGGGAACGGATGGTCCAGGCGTCGATGGCGTCCAGCTTGCCGTGCAGGGTGGCGATGGCGTGGCCGTCGTTGCGATCGTTGGCCGCCTGCAACTCGGCTTCAAGCTGGCGAAACTCGCGGTCGCCGTCGATAACATACTCGATCGCCGGCACGTCCAGCGCCGGCGTCTCCTGGTTGACCCAGGCCAGCGCCCAGTTGCCGGGGAAGGTGAAACTGCCGCCGTCCGCCGCGATCTCGCCCTTCAGCAGCGACAGCAGCGTGGATTTGCCGCAGCCGTTTTTGCCCACCAAGCCGACCTTCTGACCGGGATTAACCGTCGCCGTGGCGTTGTCCAGCAGGACGCGAATGCCGCGTCGGATTTGTAGCGAGGAGAATACAATCATAAAGCGCCGTATGTTCAGAGTATGTTAAATTATCATTAAGGTAACAGAACGCGCACCGCGCGCTGTTTTTGTCTTTGCGATGCATGGTAACGGAAAACCGCTACCCTGACGACGCTTTGGAGGGGAATGATGTCGCAGCCGCCCAAGGTCTTGCTGCTGTATGCCCATCCGGAATCCCATGACTCGGTGGCGAACCGGGTTTTGCTTCGACCGGCGCAGCAGTTGGAACATGTCACCGTGCACGATCTCTACGCGCACTATCCTGATTTTTTTATCGATATCCATCACGAACAACAGCTGCTGCGTGAGCATCAGGTCATCGTGTTTCAGCATCCTCTCTATACCTACAGCTGCCCGGCGCTGCTGAAGGAGTGGCTGGATCGCGTGCTGGCGCGCGGCTTCGCCAGCGGCGTGGGCGGCAATGCGCTGGCGGGCAAGTACTGGCGCTCGGTGATCACCACCGGCGAGCCGGAAGGCGCCTACCGCACCGGCGGTTATAACCACTATCCGATGGAAGATATCCTGCGGCCGTTCGAGCTGACCGCCGGGATGTGCCATATGCATTGGTTGACGCCGTTCGTGGTGTATTGGGCGCGGCGGCAAAAGCCGGAGGTGCTGCGCAGCCATGCGGACGCCTACGGGGACTGGCTGAGCCACCCGCTGCCGCACGGAGGACGATGATCATGGAAGGATCGACCTTACTGACCGCCATTTTGCTGTTCCTGTTCGCCGCGGTGGTGACGGTGCCGATCGCCCGTCGTCTGGGGATTGGCGCGGTGCTGGGCTATCTGATCGCCGGTATCGCCATCGGCCCGTGGGGATTGGGCTTCATTCGCGACGTTGACGAGATCCTGCACTTCTCTGAACTGGGCGTGGTGTTCCTGATGTTCATCATCGGCCTGGAGCTGAATCCCAGCAAGCTGTGGGAGCTGCGGCGCTCGATCTTCGGCGCCGGCGCCGGCCAGGTGTTGATCACCGCGGCGGTGCTGGGCGCATTGCTGTACCTGACGAACTTCGCCTGGCAGGCGGCGGTGATCGGCGGTATCGGCCTGGCGATGTCTTCCACCGCCATGGCGCTGCAGCTGATGCGCGAAAAGGGCATGAATCGCAACGAAGGCGGGCAGCTGGGTTTCTCGGTGCTGCTGTTCCAGGATATGGCGGTGATCCCGGCGCTGGCGTTGATCCCCATTCTGGCCGGCGCCGGCGGCACCAGCGACGACTGGGCGAAGATCGCGCTCAAGGTGGCGGCGTTCGGCGGCATGCTGATCGGCGGCCGCTTCCTGCTGCGGCCGCTGTTCCGCTATATCGCCGCTTCCGGCGTGCGCGAGATCTTCACTGCCGCGGCGCTGTTGCTGGTGCTCGGCTCGGCGCTGTTTATGGAGACGCTTGGCCTGTCGATGGCGCTCGGCACCTTCATTGCCGGCGTGCTGCTGGCGGAGAGCGAATACCGCCACGAACTGGAGATCTCCATCGAGCCGTTTAAAGGGCTGCTGCTGGGACTGTTCTTTATCTCGGTGGGCATGGTGTTGAATATCGGCGTGCTCTACACCCATCTGGCCGAGGTGTTGATCGGCGTACTGGCGCTGGTGGCGGTGAAATCCGGCGTGCTCTACGGCGTGTCGCGCCTGTTCGGCCTGCGTAGTTCGGTGCGCCTGCAGTTTGCCGGCGTGCTCAGCCAGGGCGGCGAGTTTGCCTTCGTGCTGTTTTCTGCGGCGGGCGCGCAAAAGGTGCTGCAGCCGGATCAACTCTCTTTGCTGCTGGTGGTGGTGACGCTGTCGATGATGACCACACCGCTACTCATGCAGGCCATCGACCGCATTTTGGCGCGCCGCTATAACGCCAAAGGCGAAGACGAGGAGACGCCGTACGTAGAGGACGACGATCCGCAGGTGATCATCGTTGGCTTCGGGCGTTTCGGCCAGGTGATCGGCCGCCTGTTGATGGCCAACAAAATGCGCATTACCGTACTGGAACGCGACGTCAGCGCCGTCGGCGTGCTGCGGCGTTACGGATATCAGGTTTATTACGGCGACGCCACCGAGCTGGAGCTGCTGCGCGCGGCGGGCGCCGAAAAGGCCAAGTCGATCGTGATCACCTGCAATGAGCCGGAAGACACCATGGAGATCGTGCGGCTGTGCCAGCAGCACTTCCCGAATCTGAGTATTCTGGCGCGGGCACGCGGCCGCGTGGAGGCGCATGAGTTGCTGCAGGCGGGCGTGAAACAGTTCAGCCGCGAAACCTTCTCCAGCGCGCTGGAACTGGGGCGCAAGGCGTTGATGGAGTTGGGCATGCACCCCCATCAGGCCTTCCGCGCCCAGCAGCATTTCCGCCGCCTGGATATGCGCATGCTGCGTGAACTGATGCCGCCGCATCAGGGCGACGTGGCGCAAATTTCCCGCGTGAAAGAGGCGCGGCGCGAGCTGGAAGAGCTGTTCCATCGCGAAATGCAAAAAGAAAGTCGCCAGTTTGACGGCTGGGATGAATACGAATAAGCGGGAGCATAACGATGTCTGCAACACGTAAGAGATTTATCGCCGGGGCGGTGTGCCCAAGCTGTAGCGCCATGGATACGCTGGCGGTGTGGCGGGAGGATCAGGTGGAAGTGGTGGAGTGCGTCAAGTGCGGCCATCACCAGCGCCAGACCGAGCAACAGGTGGAAAAACACGTTCGCCCGCAAGAGCAGGTGATCGGCATTTTTCAGCCGAAGTAGCGTTTTTTTATCCCGGAGGGTA
Source organism: Serratia sp. KG1D (assembly GCF_037150675.1). Classification (NCBI taxonomy): domain Bacteria; kingdom Pseudomonadati; phylum Pseudomonadota; class Gammaproteobacteria; order Enterobacterales; family Yersiniaceae; genus Serratia; species Serratia sp. KG1D. The sequence goes on along the minus strand of NZ_JBAGIH010000006.1, from coordinate 38,291 downwards.
CAGCGAGGCAGATTTCCGTTACAATCTGTCCGGAAAAGGCGCGCATCCCGATAACGGTGCGCGTCCTAGTAGCCAACGGTAGGAGATATCATGAAAGTAGCAAAAGACTTGGTGGTCAGCCTGGCTTACCAAGTACGTACAGAAGACGGTGTTTTGGTTGATGAGTCTCCGGTGAGCGCACCGCTGGACTATCTGCACGGGCATGGTTCTCTGATCGCAGGTCTGGAAAAAGCGCTCGAAGGCCACGACGTTGGCGATCGTTTTGACGTTCACGTCGGCGCGAACGACGCGTACGGCAACTACGACGAAAACCTGGTGCAGCGCGTACCGAAAGACGTCTTCATGGGCGTTGACGAACTGCAGGTCGGCATGCGTTTCCTGGCTGACACCGATCAGGGCCCGGTACCGGTTGAAATCACCGAAGTTGACGGCGACCACGTGGTGGTTGACGGCAACCACATGCTGGCCGGCCAAAACCTGAACTTCAACGTGGAAGTTGTCGCGATCCGCGAAGCGACCGCAGAAGAACTGGCACACGGTCACGTACACGGCGAGCACGACCATCACCACGAACACGGTGAAGGCTGCTGCGGCGGTCACGGCCACAGCCACGATCACGACCATGGTCACGACCACGGTAAAGGCGGTTGCGGTAACGGCGGTTGCGGCTGCCACTAAGCAGAACGCGATCACGAGACAAGAGGGCGGCCATCGGCTGCCCTTTTTTATGCGCGGCGCACCGGGCGCCGAACAGCACGACAGGACATGTCATGGCCACCATGAAAGACGTTGCGCGCCGAGCCGGCGTTTCCACGGCCACCGTCAGCCGGGTGATCAATAATACCGCCTACGTTGAGCCGGTGACCCGCGAACGCGTCGAGAAGGCGATGCGCGAGTTTAACTACCACCGCAACGCCGCCGCGCTGGCGCTGGCGAAAAGAAGCGGCAATATGCTGGGGTTGCTGACCGGCAACCTCGACGATCCGTTTTTTTCACGCCTGGCGCGGGGCGTGGAAGACATCACGCGACAGGCCGGCGTGCGTTTGATGTTGTGCAGCGGCGGGCATCAGGCCGAACTGGAAAAAAGCGGCCTCGACTTTCTCATCAATCAGGGATGCGAAGCCATCGTGGCGCACGTCACGCGCATGGGGGAGGAGGAGCTGCTGCGCTACGCCGCCCACACGCCCGCGCTGGTGCTGATCAACCGTTACCTGCCCGCCATCGCCAACCGTTGCATCTGGCTCGACAACGCCAATGCGGCGCAGACGGCGACCAAGCTGCTCATTCGTCAGGGGCATCGGAGAATCGCCTGCGTGACGACGGATCTGCCGATCGACGACCGCGCGCAGCGGTTAGCGGGTTACCGCCAGGCCATGGCCGCCGGCGGCATTGAGGTGCCCGGCAGCTGGATCATCAGCGTGCCCTTCAATGAAAGAGGGGGCGAACTGGCGGCCGAGCGCGTTCTGGCCAGCGACCAACGCTTCACCGCCACAGTGACGTTCAACGACGTGATGGCCGCCGGCATGATGCGCACCTGCCACCAACGGCAAGTTCAGTTGCCTGAAGCGCTGTCAATCGTCGGTTTTGACGACATTGCCCTGGCGAAATATCTCCACCCCGCGTTGACCACCGTGCATTACCCCATCGAAAAAATGGCCCGCCGCGCCGCGCGTCTGGCGCTACAAATCCACAGCGGCAGCGACGTCGCGCCGCAGAACAACCGCTTTTCGGCCGAACTTATCCTGCGAGACTCCGTCGCCGATGGTGAGAGGACTGAGCAAAGCAAGCGCGGCGAATGAGAGGCGGCTCACATAACGCCATCTCATGAAACCGATTACATGGCCAGGGGCCTGCGCTCACATCCTCCGATTACCAAAGCCATTACGCTGTTGCAGTACCCCCCTCTTCAACAGGAGCCGTATATGGATAATAAGAAAACGCTCAACCTTGGGCTGGCGACGCTGCCGATTGTGGCCATGCTGTTGCTGCTCATCATCGGCTATGGCCAGTTTGGCCTGCGCATTGAACCACTGCTGCTGATGTCCGCCGCCATCGCCGCCGCGTTGGCCTGGTGGCAAGGCTACCGCTGGGATGACATCATCGGGGCCATCGTGGCCAAGCTGGCTAAGGCGATGCCGGTGATCTTGATCCTGATCTGCGTGGGCGGGCTGATCGGCACCTGGATGATCAGCGGCACAATCCCTTACATGGTGTATTGGGGGCTGAAGCTGATTAGCCCGCAATACATTCTGATCGCCGCGTTCTTCATCACCAGCGTGATCTCGGTGTGCACCGGTACCTCGTGGGGGGCGGCCGGCACCGTGGGCGTGGCGCTGATGGGCGTGGCCGCCGGTCTGGACGTGCCGCTGGCCGCCGCGGCCGGGGCGGTGGTGTCCGGCGCCTACTTCGGCGACAAAATTTCCCCGTTGTCCGATTCGACGAACTTCGCGGCTATCGTCGCGGATACCGATCTCTACAGCCATATCCAGCATCTGATGTACACGACGCTGCCGAGCTTCATCCTGGCCGCCGTGGTGTACCTGATCGCCGGCCACACCGGCGCGGTGGGCAGCGTGGCAACGCCGGAAAAAGTGACCGAAATCGTCAGCGCGCTTGAGGGGTTGTACCATTTCAATCTGCTGTTGATCCTGCCGCCGGTGCTGGTGCTGTGGGGCGCGGTGACCAAACGGCCGGTGATCCCCGTCATGCTGGCCGCCTGCGCGCTGGCGATCGCCATCGGCGTCGCGCTGCAGGGTTTTAGCCTGCAACAGGGGCTGAATGCGTTGATGGACGGTTTCAATCTGTCGATGTTCGCCAGCCAGGGCCATAACGTTGAAGGGATCGTCGCCGATGTGCCGCGCCTGCTGAACCGCGGCGGCATGTTCTCGATGATGAGTACGATCCTGCTGGTGTTCTGCGCCTTTTCCTTCGCCGGCGCCTTGACGCTGACCGGCGCGCTGACGGTGATCATCAGCCGGCTGCTGAAAGTGGTGCACACCACCGGTCAACTGATCGCCGCTACCGTTGCCACCACCATCCTGGTGACCGGCGCGACCAGCGACGGCAAGCTGGCGCTGCTGATCCCGGCGGAGCTGTTCAAAGGGGCCTATCGACGCATGGGGCTGGACAACAAAAACCTGTCGCGCACCGTCGAAGATGCGGGCACCGTCATCGAGCCGCTGATCCCGTGGACGGCCGCCGGTATTTACATGGCGACCACGCTGGGAGTGAGCACGCTCGATCTGCTGCCGTGGGCGATCCAATGTTATGTCGCAGTGGTGTTCGCCCTGATTTATGGCTTCACCGGCTTCGGTATCGCCAAACTCCAACCTCAGAACGACTTGCAGCGTAAGGAAGCCTGACATGACGAGTCATTTCAACGCCATCATCGATCGCCACAATACCGGCTCCGTGAAGTGGGACTTCATCGACCGCTATCTGCAACTGGACGGCAGCGAATTGTTGCCGATGTGGGTGTCCGATTTCGACTTTCCATGCCCGCCGGAGGTGCAACAGGCGCTGCATCAGCGGGTGGACCACGGCGTCTTTGGCTACAGCGAACGCGACGACGCCTACTACCAGGCGGCGATCGACTGGTTTGCCAAGCGGCACGACTTGCCGCTGCGGCGCGAGTGGTTCACGTCGATTGAAGGGGTGGTGCCGGGGTTGGCGATGCTGATCCAACTGCTCAGCAAGCCGGGGGACGGCGTGGTGGTGCAGGGGCCGTACTATGGCTCGTTCGCCAAGATAGTCACCATGAACGGCAGAGAGGTGATTGAAAATCCGCTGCTGGAAACCCCGCAGGGATACCGGATCGATTTCGACCAGCTGGCCGCCTGCCTGGCGCAGCGCAAACCGCCGCTGTTGTTGCTGTGCAATCCGCACAATCCGACTGGCCGTTGCTGGCGCCGCGAGGAACTGGAGCGGCTCATGGCGATCTGCCACGCCCACGATGTCACGGTGATCTCCGATGAAATTTGGGCCGATCTGCTGCTGCCCGGCGAGACGTTTACATCGGTGTTGCATCTGGACGAGGAATATCGCGAGCGGGTGATTGCGGCGACGTCCGCCAGCAAAACCTTCGGACTCTCTTCGCTGCGCATTTCGAATTTCCTGATCCCCAATGCCCGGCTGCGGCAGGCGTTTGTCGATCGGCTGAACGCCCACGGGCTGGATGTATTCAACGCGCTGTCGATGACGGCGGCGACCGCGGCCTATCAACGGGGCGCTGCCTGGCTTGATGAGCTGCTCGACTACCTGGCGGAGAATCGGCGCTGGTTTGAGCAGGCGCTGGCGGCCGCCGCGCCCTGGTGCACGATGACCCAGGCTGAAGGGACTTATCTCGCCTGGCTGGATTGCCGTGCACTGGGTTTGAACGATGCTGACTTACAGCAGGCGCTGGTGGCGGTGGCGAAGCTGGCGCCGTCGATGGGCAGCGGTTTCGGCCCGGAGGGGAGCGGTTTTATCCGCATCAACCTGGGGTGCCCGCGCCGCTATCTCGAGCGTGCCGTCGACGGGTTGGCACGCCTGAAATAACCGCGCAGCGGGCCCTCAATAGTGCGGCGGAGGGGTTTCTTCCGATTGCGAGGCGATCATTGAGGTTTGGGTCGAGCGCAGCTTGTCGGTCAACATGCGCAGGTGTTCGCGCATCTTCAGCATTTCCATCTGATGCTGGATGACGGTCTGGTTGAGCTCTTCGATGGTGAGCTCTTGGAAGGCCTGGCGGCTCTCCAGTTCTTCAAGCCGCTGTAGCAGGCGTTGAATGTCGGCGTTGTGCATGAGGCTACCTCTGACGCGATAAAATCCTGATTCGGCGTTATGGTAACAGCTGACGCCGGGTTTGCTCGCGCTATTTCTCCTGGCGGCGCGCAACGTTGCGATCGGCAGTGTAAAGTGCTGAAAAGTTGCACGCCCGATACGTCGTTTTTTGCTAACCTCGCCGAATATTCTGCAAGAAAAATCTGATTTATCATGCGAGTAGCACACAGGGGGAAACTTCTTGGCAAAGCGGGAGTCACACTTTGACTCGATTGGTTACCTGTGCGACTGTTTTGTTTTGTTTCAGGCAGCTATAGTAGCCCGGTTATCTTACCTAATGATTGTTTGGGGCATTGCTTCAGACACTGGAGAAATGGATGAAATCTTTGTTTAAAGTCACGCTTCTGGCAACCACCATGGCTTTTGCTCTGAATGCGACCCAGGTCATGGCAGCCGATGCCGCCAAACCGGCAGAAGCCGCTAAACCAGCGGACGCGGCGGCAGCACCGAGCACCGGCAAGTTCAAAAACGACGACGAGCAAGCCGCTTATGCACTGGGCGCCTCTCTCGGCCGTTACATGGACAACTCTCTGAAAGAGCAAGAGAAGCTGGGCATCAAGCTGGACAAAGATCAGCTGATCGCCGGCGTTCAGGACGCGTTCGCCAACAAGAGCAAGCTGAACGACGCCGACATCGAGAAGACCCTTCAGGGCTTCGAAGCGCGCGTGAAGGCTTCCGCGCAGGCGAAGATGGAACAGGACGCCAAGGACAACGAAACCAAAGGTGCCAAGTACCGCGACAGCTTCGCGAAAGAAAAAGGCGTGAAGAAAACCGAATCCGGCCTGCTGTACCAGGTAGAGAAACCGGGCGCGGGTGAAGCACCGAAAGACAGCGACACCGTGGTAGTAAACTACAAAGGCACCCTGACCGACGGTACTGAGTTCGATAACTCCTACACCCGCGGCGAGCCGCTGTCGTTCCGTCTGGATGGCGTGATCCCGGGCTGGACCGAAGGCCTGAAGCACATCAAGAAAGGCGGCAAAATCAAGCTGGTGATCCCGCCGGCATTGGCCTACGGCAAAACCGGCGTTCCGGGCATCCCGGCTAACTCCACGCTGGTGTTCGACGTTGAGCTGCTGGACGTGAAAGCGGCGCCGAAAGCCGACGCTAAAGCCGAAAAATCGGCTGACGCGAAAGCAGACGCTAAAGCGAAATAATCTCGTCGCTCTGTTTGCCACCGCCGCGAATGCTCTCCGCGGCGGTTTTCATTTCGACCGCCGCCGCTTCTCTCTCCATTGAACGCTTGACGCCTGCCGGGCATCGGGCTTAACGTCAATACCACGCGCAAACGCAAGGACTTTGCTCCGGCCGCTTTGCTAGACTAATAATTCTGACTTATCAGTCATGCGTCTGCCCCTTAGGGCGTGTACCTAAAATTGTTCCCGGCCGCCTCGCCCGCGGATGTCATCGTGCCGTTTATGCTGCTCTCAGCCAGCCGCGCTGCGGCGTGCCGACGACGGCAGCGATCCGGTTCGAGCGGTTTTAGCTGCGCCCCCTGGCACAGGCGATCTATGAGGGTGGTATCTTCGATGTCGAATTCGCTTTTATCCAGCGAAGCCAGCGAACTTGATTTGCTGAATGAACGTCCGTTTACTCAAACGGATCATGAAATCCTGAAATCCTATGAAGCGGTGGTCGATGGGCTGGCGATGTTGATCGGCGGCCACTGTGAGATCGTATTGCACGCGCTGGAAGATCTGAACAGCTCAGCGGTGCGCATCGCCAACGGGGAACATACCGGGCGTAAAATCGGTTCGCCGATCACCGACCTGGCGCTGCGCATGCTGCACGACATGGCCGGCGACGACAGCAGCGTGTCGAAAGCCTACTTCACCCGCGCCAAGAGCGGCGTGCTGATGAAGTCGGTGACCATCGCCATTCGCAATCGCGAACAGCGGGTAATCGGCTTGTTGTGCATCAACATGAACCTCGATGTGCCGTTCTCGCAGATCATGCAGACCTTTATGCCGCCGGCCACGCAGGACGTGCCGTCGTCGGTGAATTTCGCGTCTTCAGTCGACGATCTGGTGGCGCAGACGCTGGAGTTCACCATCGAAGAGGTGAATGCCGATCGCTCGGTATCCAATAACGCCAAGAACCGCCAGGTAGTGCTAAACCTCTATGAGAAAGGCATCTTCGACATCAAGGATGCGATCAATCAGGTGGCGGATCGCCTGAATATCTCCAAACACACCGTGTATTTGTACATTCGCCAGTTCAAGAGCGGCGATCTGTTGGGAAACGACCGTTGATGCTCGATTATTGTCTGTTGGTCACCGGCCCGGCTTACGGCACGCAGCAGGCCAGCAGCGCCTATCAGTTCGCTCAGGCCCTGCTGGCGAAAGGGCACCGGCTTTCCAGCGTCTTTTTCTACCGTGAAGGGGTGTTGAACGCCAACCAGCTGACCGCGCCCGCCAGCGATGAGTTCGACCTGGTGCGCGGTTGGACGCAGCTGGCTCAGCAACACGGCGTGGCGCTCAACGTCTGCGTGGCCGCCGCGTTGCGCCGCGGCGTCGCCGACGAGCAGGAGGCGGCGCAGCAGGGGCTGGCAAGCGCCAACCTGCAGCCCGGTTTTACCCTGAGCGGGCTGGGTTCCCTGGCCGAAGCGTCGCTAAGTTGCGACCGTCTGGTGCAGTTCTGAGGATAGGATGAAACGAGTCGCTTTTGTTTTCACCCATGGGCCGCACGGCGGCGCCAGCGGCAGAGAAGGGCTGGATGCGCTGCTCGCCACGTCGGCGCTCAGTGAAGATGTGGGGGTGTTTTTTGTCGGCGATGGCGTATTGCAGCTGTTGCCGGGCCAACAGCCGGAAAAGATTTTGGCGCGCAATTACATTGCCACCTTTGGCGTGCTGCCGCTGTATGACGTGGAGCGGTGCTATCTGTGCCAGGCTTCACTGCAGGAACGCGGACTGAGCCAGGTGACCGATTGGGTGCTGGACGCCGAGGTGCTGGCGCCGGACGAACTGCGCCGCGAACTGGCCGGCTACGACGCCGTGATGACGTTTTAGGATCCTCTGATGCTGTATACCCTGAGCCATTCGCCAAACCAATGTGACCTGCCTGCGCTGCTGCGCCTGACGGCGCAGGGCGACGCGCTGTTGCTGCTGCAGGACGGCGTGCTGGCAGGCCTTGCCGGCAGCGCTCATCTTGAATTGCTGCTCGCCGCCCCCATATCCCTTTATGCGCTGCAGGACGACCTGGAAGCCCGGGGATTGGTTGGTCATTTTTCGCACAAAATCACTGTCGTCGGCTATAATCACTTCGTTGAATTAACCGAACAACACCGCAGCCAAATGGCCTGGTGATGAGAGTGATGTTGTATATTTCTTGACACCCATACTGGTCAGCCATAAAATTCTGCGTCCTCGTACTTTGCCAGTAGTGCATACGAGGGGATTTATCACATGTTTACGAAGCTAGTACGAAGCAAAAACCAGGAGCTTTTTTAATGGCAACAATTAACCAGCTGGTTCGCAAACCACGCTCTGTGAAGGCTGCTAAAAGCAACGTTCCAGCGCTGGAAGCCTGCCCGCAGAAACGTGGCGTATGCACCCGCGTATATACCACTACCCCGAAAAAACCAAACTCCGCACTGCGTAAAGTTTGCCGTGTGCGTTTGACCAACGGTTTCGAAGTGACTTCCTACATCGGTGGCGAAGGCCACAACCTGCAGGAACACTCCGTAATCCTGATCCGTGGCGGTCGTGTAAAAGACTTGCCAGGTGTGCGTTACCACACCGTCCGTGGTGCACTTGACTGCTCCGGTGTTAAAGACCGTAAGCAAGCTCGTTCCAAGTACGGCGTGAAGAAGCCAAAGGCTTAATGGTTCTCCGTTAAGTAAGGCCAAACGTTTTAACTTTAATGTCAAAATAAACTCGTAGAGTTTTGGACAATCCTGAATTAACAACGGAGTATTTCCATGCCACGTCGTCGCGTAATCGGCCAACGTAAAATCCTGCCAGATCCTAAGTTCGGATCTGAGCTGCTGGCCAAATTTGTAAATATCCTGATGGTAGACGGTAAAAAATCTACTGCAGAAGCAATCGTCTATACCGCGCTGGAGACCCTGGCTCAGCGTTCTGGTAAAGATCACCTGGAAGCTTTCGAAGTCGCTCTCGACAACGTTCGCCCGACTGTAGAAGTTAAGTCGCGTCGCGTTGGCGGTTCTACTTATCAGGTACCAGTTGAAGTCCGCCCGGTTCGTCGTAATGCTCTGGCAATGCGTTGGATCGTTGATGCTGCACGTAAACGCGGTGATAAATCCATGGCTCTGCGCCTGGCGAACGAGCTGTCTGACGCAGCAGAGAACAAAGGTTCTGCTGTTAAGAAGCGTGAAGACGTTCACCGTATGGCCGAAGCCAACAAGGCGTTCGCCCACTACCGCTGGTAATCATCCGGCTGTAGTCATGCTAACCAAGCGGGCGCGTCAAATCGGCCCGCTTGGGTTAACTGAACTTGAACGCCCTAGGAATAGAGGAATCAAATGGCTCGTACAACACCCATTGCACGCTACCGTAACATCGGTATCAGTGCTCACATCGACGCCGGTAAAACCACCACTACCGAACGTATTCTGTTCTACACCGGTGTAAACCACAAAATCGGTGAAGTTCATGACGGCGCTGCCACCATGGACTGGATGGAACAGGAGCAGGAGCGTGGTATTACCATCACTTCTGCAGCGACTACTGCCTTCTGGTCTGGTATGGCCAAGCAGTTCGAACCGCATCGCGTAAACATCATCGACACCCCAGGGCACGTTGACTTCACCATCGAAGTAGAACGTTCCATGCGTGTGCTGGATGGCGCGGTAATGGTTTACTGTGCTGTTGGTGGTGTTCAGCCACAGTCTGAAACCGTATGGCGTCAGGCTAACAAATACAAAGTGCCACGTATCGCGTTCGTTAACAAAATGGACCGTATGGGCGCTAACTTCCTGAAAGTTGTAGGCCAGATCAAAACTCGTCTGGGCGCCAACCCTGTTCCTCTGCAGCTGGCTATCGGCGCAGAAGACAAATTCACCGGCGTTATCGACCTGGTGAAGATGAAGGCGATCAACTGGAACGAAGAAGACGCAGGCGTAACCTTCGAATACGAAGACGTGCCGGCTGACATGATGGATCTGGCTGAAGAATGGCGCCAGAACCTGATCGAGTCCGCTGCGGAAGCTTCCGAAGAGCTGATGGAAAAATACCTGGGCGGCGAAGAGCTGACCGAGGAAGAAATCAAATCCGCTCTGCGTCAGCGCGTGCTGAACAACGAAATCATCCTGGTTACCTGTGGTTCTGCGTTCAAGAACAAAGGCGTACAGGCGATGCTGGATGCGGTAATCGAATACCTGCCGGCACCAACTGACGTTCCTGCGATCAACGGTATCCTGGACGATGGCAAAGACACTCCGGCTGAGCGTCACGCAAGTGATGACGAGCCGTTCTCTGCGCTGGCGTTCAAAATCGCTACCGACCCGTTCGTGGGTAACCTGACCTTCTTCCGCGTGTACTCCGGCGTTGTTAACTCCGGCGACACCGTGCTGAACTCCGTTAAGGCTGCGCGCGAGCGTTTCGGCCGTATCGTTCAGATGCACGCCAACAAGCGTGAAGAGATCAAAGAAGTTCGCGCAGGCGACATCGCCGCTGCGATCGGTCTGAAAGACGTGACCACCGGGGACACCCTGTGTGATCCAGACTCTCCAATCATCCTGGAGCGTATGGAATTCCCTGAGCCGGTAATCTCTATCGCCGTTGAACCAAAAACCAAAGCTGACCAAGAAAAAATGGGTCTGGCTCTGGGCCGTCTGGCTAAAGAAGACCCGTCATTCCGCGTATGGACTGACGAAGAGTCTAACCAGACCATCATCGCCGGTATGGGTGAACTGCACCTCGACATCATCGTTGACCGCATGAAGCGTGAATTCAACGTTGAAGCTAACGTGGGCAAACCTCAGGTAGCTTACCGCGAAGCGATTCGCGCGAAGATTACCGATGTTGAAGGTAAGCACGCCAAGCAGTCTGGTGGTCGCGGTCAGTACGGTCACGTTGTGATCGACATGTACCCACTGGAGCCGGGCTCTAACCCGAAAGGTTACGAGTTCATCAACGACATCAAAGGTGGTGTAATTCCTGGCGAATACATCCCTGCCGTTGATAAAGGCATCCAGGAGCAGCTGAAGTCTGGTCCGTTGGCTGGTTACCCGGTAGTAGACATGGGTATTCGTCTGCACTTCGGTTCTTACCACGACGTTGACTCCTCTGAACTGGCGTTTAAACTGGCCGCGTCTATCGCCTTTAAAGAAGGCTTTAAGAAAGCGAAACCAGTTCTGCTTGAGCCTATCATGAAGGTTGAAGTTGAGACTCCAGAAGAGAACACCGGTGACGTTATCGGTGACTTGAGCCGTCGTCGCGGCATGCTGCGTGGTCAGGAATCTGAAGTGACTGGCGTTAAGATCCACGCTGAAGTACCGTTGTCCGAAATGTTCGGCTACGCAACTCAGCTGCGTTCTCTGACTAAAGGTCGCGCATCATACACCATGGAATTCCTGAAGTATGATGATGCACCGAACAACGTCGCTCAGGCCGTAATCGAAGCCCGTGGCAAATAAGCCGCAGGGTTAAAACCAAAGTCCCGTGCTCTCTCCAGAAGGGGAGAGCGCTATAGTAAGGAATATAGCCGTGTCTAAAGAAAAATTTGAACGTACAAAACCGCACGTTAACGTTGGTACTATCGGCCACGTTGACCACGGTAAAACTACCCTGACTGCAGCGATCACCACCGTACTGGCTAAAACCTACGGCGGTTCTGCACGTGCTTTCGACCAGATCGATAACGCGCCAGAAGAAAAAGCTCGTGGTATTACCATCAACACCTCCCACGTTGAGTATGACACCCCGACTCGTCACTACGCGCACGTTGACTGCCCAGGGCACGCCGACTACGTGAAAAACATGATCACCGGTGCTGCTCAGATGGACGGCGCGATCCTGGTAGTAGCTGCGACTGACGGCCCAATGCCTCAGACTCGTGAGCACATCCTGCTGGGTCGTCAGGTTGGCGTTCCTTTCATCATCGTATTCATGAACAAATGCGACATGGTTGATGATGAAGAGCTGCTGGAACTGGTAGAAATGGAAGTTCGCGAACTGCTGTCCGCTTACGACTTCCCAGGCGACGACCTGCCAGTAATCCGCGGTTCCGCGCTGAAAGCGCTGGAAGGCGAAGCTGAGTGGGAAGCGAAAATCATCGAACTGGCCGAAGCCCTGGACAGCTACATCCCAGAGCCAGAGCGTGCAATCGACAAGCCGTTCCTGCTGCCAATCGAAGACGTATTCTCCATCTCCGGTCGTGGTACCGTTGTTACCGGTCGTGTTGAGCGCGGTATCATCAAAGTTGGCGAAGAAGTTGAAATCGTTGGTATCAAAGACACCGTTAAGTCTACCTGTACTGGCGTTGAAATGTTCCGCAAACTGCTGGACGAAGGCCGTGCTGGTGAGAACGTTGGTGTTCTGCTGCGTGGTATCAAACGTGAAGAAATCGAACGTGGTCAGGTACTGGCTAAGCCAGGCTCCATCAAGCCGCACACCCAGTTCGAATCTGAAGTGTACATCCTGAGCAAAGATGAAGGTGGTCGTCACACGCCATTCTTCAAAGGCTACCGTCCACAGTTCTACTTCCGTACTACTGACGTGACCGGTACCATCGAACTGCCAGAAGGCGTAGAGATGGTAATGCCAGGCGACAACGTGAACATGAAAGTTACCCTGATTCACCCAATCGCGATGGACGACGGTCTGCGTTTCGCAATCCGTGAAGGCGGCCGTACTGTAGGCGCTGGTGTTGTTGCTAAAGTTATCGCTTAATCGCGAATAATTTTTCGACACAAAAAGGGGCACTTCGGTGCCCTTTTTTTATGCAATTTGTATAAATCTTAATTGAAATAAAAACCATTCCTATTTAGACTCAATACATTGGTTAAGAAGTGAGTCTCTCTATGTATGTATGTCTGTGTAATGCGGTGACTGACAAAGCGATCCGTAATGCGGTGCGTCAGCACAACCCCCATACCATGAAGCAGCTGCGTGAACTTGTGCCGATTGGTACCGATTGTGGAAAGTGCATTCGTCAGGCAAGACAGATTATGGTGGAGGAACGCGGAACTATCATCCCAATGCATGAAGTTGCCTAACAAAGGGTAAGGTTATTTTTGACTCTTGGCTTACAGGTTCTACACTTTTAGAACTGGCCAGGAGGAGTTACCTATGAAAGGCGATAAAAAGATCATTGCTCACCTCAACAAGCTGCTCGGCAACGAGCTGGTTGCCATCAATCAATATTTCCTGCACGCCCGCATGTTCAAGAATTGGGGCTTAATGCGCCTCAACGATAAGGAATACCACGAGTCGATCGACGAAATGAAACATGCCGATCGCTACATCGAGCGTATCCTGTTCCTGGAAGGAATACCTAATCTGCAGGACCTCGGTAAGCTGAACATCGGCGAAGACATTGAAGAGATGCTGCGTTCCGATCTGGCGCTGGAATTGGCGGGCGCCAAGAATCTGCGCGAAGGTATCGCCTACGCCGACTCGATTCACGATTATGTCAGCCGTGATTTGATGATCGACATTCTGGCCGATGAAGAAGAGCATATCGACTGGCTGGAAACCGAGCTGGATCTGATTGCTCGCCTCGGTATTCAAAACTATGCCCAGGCCCAGATTTTAGAACGCAAAGAGTAAGCCTGCCTTCCGTTCGTCATCGCCTCTCCTGCCGGCGACCGTTTTTACGGCGGGGCAGGGGAGCTGCCCGCTAAGCATAATTCATACCTTGATCGCCACCTTCATCCCGTGATCGTCGCTGAACGTGCAAAAATGACGATTTCCTGAGCATATTTCCAACTGCGGCTTGCTTCCTGGGCCATTTTGCGTATAATGCGCGGGCTTACCTAATCTTGGTAAGCCTGATTTTAGCGAATCAGTCGATTGGCAGGCCTTTTTTGCCTTTCGAACAATACTCCCGATATGGGGGTTATATGTTGACGATTACACTCCCCCATCAATCGAAATGGGTGTGAGGAGTAATTATTTACGTTTATAAATAATTGGAGCTCTGGTCTCATGCAGAACCAAAGAATCCGTATCCGCCTGAAAGCGTTTGATCATCGTCTGATCGATCAATCAACCGCGGAAATCGTCGAGACTGCAAAGCGCACTGGTGCGCAAGTCCGTGGTCCGATCCCGCTGCCAACTCGCAAAGAGCGCTTTACCGTTCTGATCTCTCCGCACGTCAACAAAGACGCGCGCGATCAGTACGAGATTCGCACTCACAAGCGTCTGGTTGACATCGTTGAGCCAACCGAGAAAACCGTTGATGCTCTGATGCGTCTGGATCTGGCTGCCGGTGTAGACGTGCAGATCAGCCTGGGTTAATCAGGTCATTGAGCGATTGAGAGGTTGAAACAATGATTGGTTTAGTCGGTAAAAAAGTGGGTATGACCCGTATCTTCACTGAAGATGGCGTTTCTATCCCAGTAACCGTAATTGAAATTGAAGCGAACCGCGTGACTCAGGTTAAAAGCCTGGACACCGACGGTTACCGTGCCGTTCAGGTTACCACTGGTAGCAAAAAAGCTAACCGTGTAACCAAGCCGGAAGCGGGCCATTTCGCTAAAGCTGGCGTTGAAGCTGGCCGTGGTCTGTGGGAATTCCGCCTGGAAGAAGGTCAAGAATTCGCTGCAGGTCAGGAAATTAGCGTAGAAATCTTCGCTGACGTTAAAAAAGTCGATGTTACCGGTACTTCTAAAGGTAAAGGTTTTGCTGGCACTGTTAAGCGCTGGAACTTCCGTACCCAAGACGCTACCCACGGTAACTCCTTGTCTCACCGCGTTCCGGGTTCTATCGGTCAGAACCAGACTCCGGGCAAAGTGTTCAAAGGCAAGAAAATGGCTGGCCACCTGGGTGATGAGCGCGTAACCGTTCAAAGCCTGGACGTAGTACGTGTTGACGCTGAGCGCAACCTGCTGCTGGTTAAGGGTGCTGTACCGGGCGCAACCGGTGGCAACCTGATCGTTAAACCAGCTGTGAAGGCGTAAGGGGATAGCAATGGAATTAGTATTGAAAGACGCGCAAAGCGCGCTGACTGTTTCCGAAACTACCTTCGGTCGTGATTTCAACGAAGCGCTGGTACACCAGGTTGTTGTTGCTTATGCAGCAGGTGCCCGTCAAGGTACTCGTGCTCAGAAGACCCGTGCTGAAGTAACTGGTTCCGGCAAAAAGCCATGGCGTCAGAAAGGCACCGGCCGTGCGCGTTCAGGTTCTGTAAAGAGCCCGATCTGGCGTTCAGGCGGCGTGACCTTTGCTGCTAAGCCACAGGACCACAGTCAGAAAGTAAACAAAAAGATGTACCGCGGCGCGCTGAAAAGCATCCTGTCCGAACTGGTACGTCAAGATCGTCTGATCGTTGTCGAGAAGTTCTCTGTAGAAGCGCCTAAAACTAAGCTGCTGGCACAGAAACTGAAAGATATGGCTCTGGAAGACGTGCTGATCGTGACCGGTGAACTGGATGAGAATCTGTTCCTGGCAGCTCGCAACCTGTACAAGGTTGACGTGCGCGATGTAGCAGGTATCGATCCGGTTAGCCTGATCGCCTTCGACAAAGTGGTTATGACTGCTGATGCTGTGAAGCAAGTTGAGGAGATGCTGGCATGATCCGTGAAGAACGTTTGCTGAAAGTGCTGCGTGCACCGCACGTATCTGAAAAAGCATCCGCTGCGATGGAAAAAAGCAACACCATCGTTCTCAAAGTTGCCAAAGACGCGACCAAAGCAGAAATCAAAGCTGCAGTGCAGAAACTGTTTGAAGTCGAAGTCAAAGACGTGAACACCCTGGTAGTTAAAGGGAAAGTGAAGCGTCACGGTCAGCGTGTTGGTCGTCGTAGCGACTGGAAAAAAGCTTACGTCACCCTGAAAGAAGGCCAGAATCTGGACTTCATCGGCGGCGCAGAGTAAGTCGGAGGAGTAAGAACAATGGCAATTGTTAAATGTAAACCTACATCTCCGGGTCGTCGCCACGTTGTTAAAGTGGTTAACCCTGAGCTGCACAAGGGTAAACCTTATGCCCCGCTGCTGGAAAAACTGAGCAAAAGCGGTGGTCGTAACAACAATGGCCGTATCACCACCCGTCATATCGGTGGTGGCCACAAGCAACATTATCGTCTGGTTGACTTCAAGCGCAACAAAGACGGTATCCCTGCTGTGGTTGAGCGTCTGGAGTACGATCCGAACCGTTCCGCGAACATCGCGCTGGTTCTGTACAAAGACGGCGAACGCCGTTACATCCTGGCGCCGAAAGGCCTGAAAGCTGGTGACCAGATTCAATCTGGCGTTGATGCTGCAATCAAAGCGGGTAACACCCTGCCGATGCGCAACATTCCAGTTGGTTCAACGGTTCACAACGTAGAAATGAAACCAGGTAAAGGCGGCCAGATGGCTCGCTCCGCTGGTGCCTACGTTCAGATCGTTGCTCGTGATGGTTCCTACGTAACTCTGCGTCTGCGCTCCGGCGAAATGCGTAAAGTTCCAGCTGATTGCCGCGCCACCCTGGGTGAAGTCGGTAACGCTGAACACATGCTTCGCGTTCTGGGTAAAGCAGGTGCTGCACGTTGGCGTGGTGTTCGTCCTACCGTTCGCGGTACGGCGATGAACCCGGTAGATCACCCGCACGGTGGTGGTGAAGGTCGTAACTTTGGTAAGCACCCGGTAACTCCGTGGGGCGTTCAGACCAAAGGTAAGAAGACCCGTAGCAACAAGCGTACTGATAAGTTCATCGTACGTCGCCGTAGCAAAAAATAATTAGAGGATAAGCCATGCCACGTTCTCTCAAGAAAGGTCCTTTTATTGACCTGCACTTGCTGAAGAAGGTAGAGAAAGCGGTGGAAAGCGGTGACAAGAAGCCTTTGCGCACTTGGTCCCGTCGTTCAACGATCTTTCCTAACATGATCGGTTTGACCATCGCTGTCCATAATGGTCGTCAGCACGTACCAGTGTTCGTTTCCGATGAAATGGTCGGTCACAAACTGGGTGAATTCGCGCCGACTCGTACTTATCGCGGCCATGCGGCTGATAAAAAAGCTAAAAAGCGCTAAGGTAGGAGGAAGAGATGGAAACTATCGCTAAACATCGCCACGCTCGTTCTTCTGCTCAGAAGGTTCGCCTTGTTGCTGACCTGATTCGCGGTAAGAAAGTGTCGCAAGCTCTGGAAACTCTGACCTACACCAACAAGAAAGCTGCTGGTCTGGTTAAGAAAGTGCTGGAGTCTGCCATTGCTAACGCAGAACACAACGATGGCGCTGACATCGATGATCTGAAAGTTACGAAAATCTTCGTAGACGAAGGCCCAAGCATGAAGCGCATTATGCCGCGTGCAAAAGGTCGTGCAGATCGCATCCTGAAGCGCACCAGCCACATTACTGTGGTTGTGTCCGATCGCTGAGACTCTGGAGACTAGCAATGGGTCAGAAAGTACATCCTAATGGTATTCGCCTGGGTATTGTCAAACCTTGGAACTCTACTTGGTATGCGAATACCAAAGAATTCGCTGACAACCTGGACAGCGACTTTAAAGTTCGTCAATTCCTGACTAAGGAACTGTCGAAAGCTTCCGTTTCTCGCATCGTTATCGAGCGTCCTGCGAAGAGCATCCGTGTGACC
Organism: Serratia sp. KG1D; assembly: GCF_037150675.1. Lineage (NCBI taxonomy): Bacteria > Pseudomonadati > Pseudomonadota > Gammaproteobacteria > Enterobacterales > Yersiniaceae > Serratia > Serratia sp. KG1D. The sequence continues at coordinate 20,773 of NZ_JBAGIH010000006.1, read as the reverse complement.
ATTCACACTGCTCGCCCAGGCATCGTTATCGGCAAGAAAGGTGAAGACGTCGAAAAACTGCGCAAGGTCGTAGCGGACATCGCTGGCGTTCCTGCACAGATCAACATCGCCGAAGTCCGTAAACCGGAACTCGACGCTAAATTGGTTGCTGACAGCATCACTTCTCAGCTGGAACGTCGCGTTATGTTCCGTCGTGCTATGAAGCGTGCAGTACAGAACGCAATGCGTCTTGGCGCTAAAGGTATCAAAGTTGAAGTAAGCGGCCGTCTTGGCGGCGCTGAAATCGCACGTACCGAATGGTACCGCGAAGGTCGTGTTCCATTGCACACTCTGCGTGCGGACATCGACTACAACACATCTGAAGCGCACACCACTTATGGTGTAATCGGCGTTAAGGTATGGATCTTCAAAGGTGAGATCCTGGGTGGTATGGCTGCAGTTGAACAACCGGAACCGGCTGCTCAACCTAAAAAGCAGCAGCGTAAAGGCCGCAAGTAAGGAGAGTCGCTGATGTTACAACCAAAGCGTACAAAATTCCGTAAGGTGCACAAGGGCCGCAACCGTGGTCTGGCGCAAGGTACGGATGTTAGCTTCGGCACTTTCGGTCTGAAAGCTGTTGGCCGTGGCCGTCTGACTGCTCGTCAAATCGAAGCAGCTCGTCGTGCAATGACTCGTGCAGTTAAGCGTCAAGGCAAGATCTGGATCCGTGTATTCCCGGACAAACCGATCACCGAGAAGCCGCTGGAAGTGCGTATGGGTAAAGGTAAGGGTAACGTGGAGTATTGGGTTGCCCTGATCCAGCCTGGTAAGGTCCTGTACGAAATGGACGGCGTGCCAGAAGAGGTTGCCCGCGAGGCATTCAAACTGGCAGCAGCGAAACTGCCGATCAAAACCACCTTTGTAACTAAGACGGTGATGTAATGAAAGCACAAGAGCTGCGTGAAAAAAGCGTTGAAGAGCTGAATGCCGAGCTGCTCAACCTGCTGCGTGAGCAATTCAACTTGCGCATGCAGGCGGCCAGTGGCCAGCTGCAACAAACTCACCTGTTGAAACAAGTGCGTCGTGACGTCGCACGCGTTAAGACTTTACTGACTCAAAAGGCGGGTGTGTAAATGACTGAAGTTATCCGTACCCTGCAGGGTCGTGTTGTTAGCGATAAAATGGAGAAATCCATCGTTGTTGCTATCGAGCGTACTGTGAAGCACCCAATCTACGGGAAATTCATCAAACGTACGACCAAGCTGCACGTACATGACGAGAACAACGAATGTGGTACCGGCGACGTGGTGGAAATCCGCGAATGCCGCCCACTGTCCAAGACCAAGTCCTGGACGTTGGTTCGCGTTGTAGAGAAAGCGATTCTGTAATAGAGTAGCTGGCTCTCACTTAATAAACGGCTCAGAAAATGAGCCGTTTATTTTTTCTACCCATACCAAGTAAGCGGTGTTATAATGCTGCGCCCTCGGTTATGGGGCTTTTCAACGGCCTAATTTTTACTTGGGTCTTTAAAGTAGTAGTTGACATTAGCGGAGCACTAAAATGATCCAAGAACAGACTATGCTGAACGTCGCCGACAACTCCGGTGCACGTCGCGTAATGTGTATCAAGGTTCTAGGTGGCTCGCACCGTCGCTACGCAGGCGTCGGCGACATCATCAAAATTACCATCAAGGAAGCAATTCCTCGCGGTAAGGTGAAGAAAGGCGATGTTCTGAAGGCGGTAGTGGTGCGCACCAAGAAGGGTGTACGTCGCCCGGACGGTTCTGTCATTCGCTTCGATGGCAATGCATGCGTTATTTTGAACAATAACAGCGAGCAGCCAATCGGTACGCGTATTTTTGGGCCGGTAACTCGTGAACTGCGTAATGAGAAGTTCATGAAAATTATCTCTCTGGCACCAGAAGTACTCTAAGGAGCGAACATGGCAGCGAAGATCCGTCGTGATGACGAAGTTATCGTGATTACCGGGAAAGACAAAGGTAAGCGCGGTAAAGTAAAAAATGTCCTGTCTGCTGGCAAGGTCATTGTTGAAGGCATCAACCTGGTTAAGAAACACCAGAAGCCGGTTCCGGCTCTGAACCAACCAGGCGGCATTGTTGAGAAAGAAGCTGCAATTCAGGTTTCTAACATTGCTATCTTCAACGCGGCTACCGGCAAGGCTGACCGTGTAGGCTTTAGATTCGAAGACGGCAAAAAAGTCCGTTTCTTCAAGTCTAACAGCGAAACTATCAAGTAATTTGGAGTAATACGATGGCGAAACTGCATGATTACTACAAAGACGAGGTAGTCAAACAACTGATGTCTCAGTTTGATTACAACTCTGTCATGCAAGTCCCTCGGGTCGAGAAGATCACCCTGAACATGGGTGTTGGTGAAGCGATTGCTGACAAGAAACTGCTGGATAACGCCGCAGCGGACCTGGCAGCCATCTCCGGTCAAAAACCGTTGATCACCAAAGCCCGCAAATCTGTTGCAGGCTTCAAAATCCGTCAGGGCTATCCGATCGGCTGTAAAGTAACTCTGCGTGGCGAACGCATGTGGGAGTTCTTTGAGCGTCTGATCTCCATTGCTGTTCCACGTATCCGTGACTTCCGTGGCCTGTCCGCCAAGTCATTCGATGGCCGTGGCAACTACAGCATGGGCGTGCGTGAGCAAATCATCTTCCCAGAAATCGACTACGACAAAGTCGATCGCGTTCGTGGTTTGGATATTACCATTACCACTACTGCGAAATCTGATGATGAAGGCCGCGCGCTGCTGGCTGCTTTTAACTTCCCGTTCCGCAAGTAAGGCAGGGTTACTGATGGCTAAGCAATCAATGAAAGCACGCGAAGTCAAGCGCGTGAAATTAGCTGACAAGTTCTTTGCAAAACGCGCTGAACTGAAAGCTATTATCTCTGATGTGAACGCATCCGATGAAGATCGTTGGAATGCCGTTCTCAAGCTGCAAACTCTGCCGCGTGATTCCAGCCCGTCTCGTCAGCGTAAACGCTGCCGCCAAACTGGCCGTCCACATGGTTATGTGGGCAAATTCGGGTTGAGCCGTATTAAGCTTCGTGAAGCCGCTATGCGCGGTGAAGTACCAGGCTTGAAAAAGGCTAGCTGGTAATTACCAATTGAATCACGGGAGTAAAGACAGATGAGCATGCAAGATCCGATCGCGGATATGCTGACCCGTATCCGTAACGGTCAAGCCGCGAACAAAGTTGCGGTCACCATGCCTTCCTCCAAGCTGAAAGTGGCAATTGCCAACGTGCTGAAGGAAGAAGGTTTTATTGAAGATTTCAAAATCGAAGGCGACGCCAAGCCTGTTCTGGAACTGGTACTGAAGTACTTCCAGGGCAAAGCTGTGGTAGAAAGCATTCAACGTATCAGCCGTCCAGGTCTGCGCATCTACAAGAAAAAAGATGAGCTGCCAAAAGTTATGGCCGGTTTGGGTATCGCTGTTGTTTCTACCTCTAAAGGTGTTATGACCGATCGTGCAGCTCGCCAGGCTGGTCTTGGTGGCGAGATTATCTGCTACGTAGCTTAATTCGGGAGGAAAGAATGTCTCGTGTTGCAAAAGCACCCGTCGTCATTCCTGCCGGCGTAGAGGTAAAACTCAACGGTCAGGTTATTTCGATTAAGGGTAAAAACGGCGAGTTGACTCGTACTATCCACGACGCCGTTGAAGTGAAGCAAGAAGCTAACGCACTGACTTTCGCTCCGCGCGAAGGTTTTGCTAACGCATGGGCCCAAGCGGGTACCACGCGCGCTCTGCTGAACGCAATGGTTGTTGGTGTTACCGAAGGCTTCACCAAGAAGCTTCAACTGGTAGGTGTTGGTTATCGTGCTGCCGTTAAAGGCAACGTGGTGAATTTGGCCCTGGGCTTCTCTCACCCTATCGATCACCAGCTGCCGGCAGGTATCACTGCTGAATGCCCAAGCCAAACTGAAATCGTGCTGAAAGGCGCTGATAAGCAGGTAATTGGCCAGGTAGCAGCAGATCTGCGCGCTTACCGTCGTCCTGAGCCTTACAAAGGCAAGGGTGTTCGTTACGCCGACGAAGTCGTGCGTACCAAAGAGGCTAAGAAGAAGTAAGGTAACACTATGGATAAGAAATCTGCTCGTATCCGTCGTGCGACCCGCGCACGCCGCAAGCTCCAAGAGCTGGGTGCAACCCGCCTGGTGGTACATCGTACCCCGCGTCACATTTACGCACAGGTGATTGCTCCAAACGGTTCTGAAGTACTGGTAGCCGCTTCTACTTTAGAAAAAGCTATCGCGGAGCAACTGAAGTATTCCGGTAACAAAGACGCAGCAGCAGCCGTAGGTAAAGCTCTGGCTGAGCGCGCGTTGGAAAAAGGGATTGCGAAAGTATCCTTTGACCGTTCCGGTTTCCAATATCATGGTCGAGTCCAGGCACTGGCAGATGCTGCCCGTGAAGCTGGCCTTCAGTTCTAAGGAAGAGGTTTAAGATGGCTCACATCGAAAAACAAGCTGGCGAACTGCAGGAAAAGCTGATCGCGGTAAACCGCGTATCTAAAACCGTAAAAGGTGGCCGTATTTTCAGCTTTACCGCACTGACTGTAGTTGGTGATGGTAACGGTCGCGTTGGTTTTGGCTACGGCAAAGCACGCGAAGTTCCAGCAGCGATCCAGAAAGCGATGGAAAAAGCCCGTCGCAACATGATGAACGTCGCGCTGAACAGCGGCACCCTGCAGCACCCTGTTAAGGGCGCTCACACGGGTTCTCGCGTGTTCATGCAGCCTGCTCATGAAGGTACCGGTATCATCGCGGGCGGTGCAATGCGCGCCGTTCTCGAAGTTGCTGGGGTGCACAACGTATTGGCTAAAGCTTATGGTTCCACCAACCCGATCAACGTGGTTCGTGCAACTATCGACGCTCTGGCGAATATGAAGTCTCCTGAAATGGTCGCTGCTAAGCGTGGTAAATCCGTTGCCGACATTCTGGGGTAATTGACCATGGCTAAGACTATTAAAGTTACACAAACTCGCAGCTCAATTGGCCGTCTGCCGAAGCATAAAGCTACTCTGCTCGGTCTGGGTCTGCGTCGTATTGGTCACACCGTAGAGCGCGAGGATACTCCTGCTGTTCGCGGTATGGTCAACCTGGTTTCCTACATGGTTAAAGTTGAGGAGTAACAGATGCGTTTAAATACTCTGTCTCCGGCTGAAGGTGCCAAGCATGCGCCTAAGCGTGTAGGTCGTGGTATTGGTTCTGGCCTGGGTAAAACCGGCGGCCGTGGTCACAAAGGTCAGAAGTCTCGTTCTGGCGGTGGCGTACGTCGTGGTTTCGAAGGTGGTCAGATGCCTCTGTACCGTCGTCTGCCGAAATTCGGCTTCACTTCACGCAAAGCGATGATCACGGCAGAAGTTCGTCTGTCTGAACTGGCTCTGGTTGAAGGCGATGTTATCGACCTGAACGCGCTGAAAGCCGCTAACGTAGTTGGTGTCCAGATCGAATTCGCGAAAGTTGTACTTTCTGGCGAAGTCGCTCGTCCGGTAACCCTGCGTGGTCTGCGTGTCACCAAAGGCGCTCGTGCTGCTATCGAGGCTGCTGGCGGTAAAATTGAGGAATAAGTAGCAGATGGCTAAGCAACCAGGATTAGATTTTCAAAGTGCTAAAGGCGGGCTCGGCGAGCTGAAGCGCAGACTTTTGTTTGTCATCGGCGCGCTGATTGTCTTCCGCATCGGCTCTTTCATTCCGATTCCTGGTATCGATGCCACTGTGCTTGCCAAATTGCTTGAGCAGCAGAGAGGCACTATCATTGAAATGTTTAACATGTTCTCTGGTGGTGCCCTCAGCCGTGCTTCTATCTTTGCTCTGGGGATCATGCCGTATATCTCGGCGTCGATCATTATCCAGCTACTGACGGTGGTTCATCCAGCGTTGGCGGAAATCAAGAAAGAAGGGGAGGCTGGCCGTCGCAAGATTAGCCAGTACACCCGCTACGGTACGCTGGTATTGGCCATATTCCAGTCGATCGGTATTGCTACCGGTCTGCCGAATATGCCTGGTATGCAGGGCCTGGTGTTAAACCCAGGCTTTGCATTCTACTTTACTGCGGTTGTGAGCCTGGTAACCGGGACAATGTTCCTGATGTGGCTGGGTGAGCAGATTACTGAGCGCGGTATCGGCAACGGTATCTCGATCATTATCTTCGCGGGTATTGTAGCGGGGCTCCCGCCGGCAGTGGCCCATACTATTGAGCAAGCGCGGCAAGGCGACCTGCACTTCCTCCTGCTGCTGTTGGTTGCAGTATTGGTGTTTGCAGTAACCTTCTTCGTTGTTTTCATTGAGCGTGGTCAACGTCGTATCGTCGTTAACTATGCGAAGCGTCAACAAGGTCGTCGTGTTTATGCAGCACAGAGTACACACTTACCGTTGAAAGTGAACATGGCGGGTGTTATCCCGGCGATTTTCGCTTCCAGCATTATTCTGTTCCCGGCCACGATTGCATCATGGTTTGGGGGCGGTACCGGTTGGAACTGGCTGACTACGATTTCGCTGTATTTGCAGCCAGGGCAACCGCTTTATGTGTTACTCTATGCGTCTGCAATCATCTTCTTCTGTTTCTTCTACACGGCGTTGGTTTTCAACCCGCGTGAGACAGCAGATAACCTGAAGAAGTCCGGTGCCTTCGTACCAGGAATTCGTCCGGGAGAGCAAACGGCGAAGTATATCGATAAAGTAATGACGCGTTTAACCCTGGTGGGCGCGATGTACATTACTTTCATCTGCCTGATCCCGGAGTTCATGCGTGATGCAATGAAAGTACCATTCTACTTTGGTGGTACCTCGCTACTGATCGTGGTTGTCGTCATCATGGACTTTATGGCTCAAGTGCAAACTCTGATGATGTCAAGTCAGTACGAGTCTGCATTGAAGAAAGCAAATCTGAAAGGCTATAACCGCTAGTCAGATTCGTTTGAGAAGTTACGGAGAGTAAAAATGAAAGTTCGTGCTTCCGTCAAGAAATTATGTCGTAACTGCAAAATCGTTAAGCGTAACGGTGTCGTTCGTGTGATTTGCAGCGCCGAGCCGAAGCATAAACAGCGTCAAGGCTGATTATCTCGCATATTTTTCTTGCAAAGTTGGGTTGAGCTGGCTAGATTAGCCAGCCAATCTTTTGTATGTCGCACTGCAACATTATTTGAGTATCCTGAAAACGGGCTTTTCAGAATGGTGTTGCTGTATAAAATAGTAGGAGTGCATAGTGGCCCGTATAGCAGGCATTAACATTCCTGATCATAAACATACCGTTATCGCCTTAACGTCGATCTTCGGTATCGGTAAAACCCGTTCACAGGCTATCTGTGCATCTACGGGTATTGCTGAAAATGTTAAGATCAGTGAGCTGTCTGAAGAGCAAATCGAAAAGCTTCGTGATGCAGTTGCCAAATACACCGTTGAGGGTGATTTGCGTCGTGAAATTACCCTGAGCATCAAGCGTCTTATGGATCTTGGTTGCTATCGTGGTTTGCGTCATCGTCGTGGTCTGCCGGTACGCGGTCAGCGCACCAAGACCAACGCTCGTACCCGTAAGGGTCCGCGCAAGCCGATCAAGAAATAATCGGGGTTATTGAATAATGGCAAAGGCACCTGTTCGTACACGTAAGCGTGTAAGAAAGCAAGTCTCTGACGGCGTGGCTCATATCCATGCTTCTTTCAACAACACCATCGTTACCATCACTGATCGTCAGGGTAATGCTTTGGGTTGGGCAACAGCCGGTGGTTCCGGTTTCCGTGGTTCTCGTAAGTCCACTCCGTTCGCAGCACAGGTTGCAGCAGAACGTTGTGCTGACGCAGTGAAAGAATACGGTATCAAGAACCTGGAAGTTATGGTTAAAGGACCTGGTCCTGGTCGTGAGTCTACTATCCGCGCTCTGAACGCGGCTGGTTTCCGCATCACTAACATTACTGATGTGACTCCGATCCCTCATAACGGTTGTCGTCCGCCGAAAAAGCGCCGCGTGTAACGCAGCTTTTAGGATTGTTGGAGAAAGAAAATGGCAAGATATTTGGGTCCTAAGCTCAAGCTGAGCCGTCGTGAGGGCACAGACCTGTTCCTTAAGTCTGGCGTTCGCGCGATCGATTCCAAGTGTAAAATTGAACAAGCACCTGGTCAGCACGGTGCGCGTAAACCGCGTCTGTCTGATTACGGTGTTCAGTTGCGTGAGAAGCAGAAAGTTCGTCGTATGTACGGCATTCTGGAGCGTCAATTCCGCAACTATTACAAAGAAGCAACCCGCCTGAAGGGCAACACCGGTGAAAACCTGTTGCAGCTGCTGGAAGGTCGTCTGGACAACGTTGTTTACCGTATGGGCTTCGGCGCTACTCGTGCAGAGTCACGTCAGCTGGTTAGCCACAAAGCAGTTATGGTAAACGGTCGCGTTGTTAACATCGCTTCTTATCAGGTATCTCCGAATGACGTAGTCAGCATCCGCGAGAAAGCTAAAAAGCAGTCTCGTGTTAAAGCTTCTCTGGAGCTGGCTGAGCAGCGTGAAAAGCCGACTTGGCTGGAAGTTGATGCTGCTAAGATGGAAGGCGTGTTCAAGCGTATGCCTGAACGTACCGATCTGTCTGCGGACATTAACGAACACCTGATCGTCGAGCTTTACTCCAAGTAAAGCTTAGTACCAAAGAGAGGACACAATGCAGGGTTCTGTGACAGAGTTTCTAAAACCGCGCCTGGTAGATATCGAGCAAGTCAGTTCGACGCACGCCAAGGTGACCCTTGAGCCTTTAGAGCGTGGCTTTGGCCATACTCTTGGCAACGCACTGCGCCGTATTCTGCTTTCATCTATGCCGGGTTGCGCGGTGACCGAGGTTGAGATTGATGGTGTACTGCATGAGTACAGCACCAAAGAAGGCGTACAGGAAGATATCCTGGAGATCCTGCTCAACCTGAAAGGGCTGGCGGTGAGAGTTCAAGGCAAAGACGAAGTTATTCTTACCCTGAATAAATCTGGCATTGGCCCTGTGACCGCTGCCGACATCACCCATGATGGTGATGTCGAAATCGTCAAGCCTCAGCACGTGATTTGCCACCTGACTGATGAGAACGCGGCTATCAGCATGCGTATCAAAGTTCAGCGCGGTCGCGGTTATGTGCCGGCTTCTGCCCGAATTCATTCGGAAGAAGATGAGCGCCCAATCGGTCGTCTGTTGGTTGACGCCTGCTACAGCCCTGTAGAGCGTATCGCCTACAATGTTGAAGCTGCGCGTGTAGAACAGCGTACTGACTTGGATAAGCTGGTCATCGAAATGGAGACCAATGGCACGATCGATCCTGAAGAGGCGATCCGCCGTGCGGCCACCATTCTGGCTGAACAACTTGAAGCTTTCGTTGACCTGCGTGATGTGCGTCAGCCGGAAGTTAAAGAAGAGAAACCGGAATTCGATCCGATCTTGCTGCGCCCTGTTGACGATCTGGAATTGACTGTCCGCTCTGCTAACTGCCTCAAGGCAGAAGCTATCCACTACATCGGTGATCTGGTACAGCGTACCGAGGTTGAGTTGCTGAAAACGCCAAACCTGGGTAAAAAATCTCTTACCGAGATTAAAGACGTGCTGGCCTCACGTGGTCTGTCTCTGGGCATGCGCCTGGAAAACTGGCCGCCGGCAAGCATTGCTGACGAGTAACCGGATCACAGGTTAAGGTTTTACTGAGAAGGATAAGGTCATGCGCCATCGTAAGAGTGGTCGTCAACTGAACCGTAACAGCAGCCATCGCCAGGCTATGTTCCGTAACATGGCCGGCTCTTTGGTTCGTCATGAGATCATCAAGACGACCCTGCCAAAAGCAAAAGAGCTGCGTCGCGTTGTTGAGCCGCTGATTACTCTTGCCAAGACCGACAGCGTAGCTAATCGTCGTCTGGCATTCGCCCGTACTCGTGATAACGAGATCGTGGCAAAACTGTTTAACGAGCTGGGCCCGCGTTTCGCGAGCCGTGCCGGTGGTTACACTCGCATTCTGAAGTGTGGCTTCCGCGCAGGCGACAACGCGCCGATGGCATACATCGAGCTGGTTGATCGTGCTGAGTCTCAAGCAGAAGTAGCAACTGCAGAGTAATCTGTAGACGCGTAAAAAAACCGGGCTTGCCCGGTTTTTTTACGTCCAAATCCAGCCAAATGTGCGCAGTTCCCCTGTAGTGCTTAAGATCCCCGCCCCTATCCGCTATGCTAAGGCTTATTATTCATTAGGCTAACCGAGGCTGTCTGTCATGGGGTTGCTTGATCAATGGGCGGAGCGTCATATCCTTGATGCTCAGGATAAAGGCGAGTTCGACAACCTGCCTGGCCAGGGGCAGCCGCTGGCGCTGGAAGATGACAGCGCGGTGCCGCCCGAACTACGCGCCGGTTACCGTTTGCTGAAAAATGCCGGTTACCTGCCGCCGGCGCTGGAAGATCGTAAAGAGGCGTTGACCGTTGCTCGCTTGCTGCAAGAGATTAATAGCGAACATCCGGACTATGTCGATCTCAGCAAGCGCATGGCACTGCTGGAGCACCGGCTGCGTCAGGCTGGGATGAGCACCGATTTCTTGCATGGCGAATATCAGCGCGCGCTTGATGGCAAGTTCACCCGAGAGGAGCGGTAATGTTCAAGATAGGTCAGTTGGCCAAGCTCGCCGAAGTGACGCCGGATACCGTGCGTTACTATGAAAAGCAGGGCATGATGGATCACAATGTCCGCACCGAAGGCGGTTATCGGCTGTATACGGAGCAAGATCTGCAGCGGCTGCGTTTTATTCGCTATGCCAAACAGTTGGGCTTTACTCTGGAAACGATCGCCGAACTGCTGTCGATCCGGGTTGATCCTGAACATCATACCTGCCAGGAATCGAAGTCTATCGTTGATGCGCGCCTGAGCGAAGTGGAAAGCAAGTTGGCGGAGCTGACTCGCATGCGCGAATCGTTGAAACGCCTGAGTGACGCCTGCTGCGGCACTGCCCATACCAGCAACTATTGTTCTATTCTGGAAGCCTTGGAACAGGGTGCCAGCGATGATAAAGGCAAAAAAGATTGCTGACGGCACTTTAATTTTTATATTGCCGGCAGTATTATCGGCTCGTTTTATTACCCTACCTTTTACAGGAGCATTATCATGACGAAATATCGTCACACTAAAGGCCAGATTCAAGATAACGCCATTGAGGCGCTGCTGCATGACCCGCTATTCCGCCAACGAGTGGAAAAGAATGTGAAAGGCAAAGGCAGCTATCGGCGTAAAGAAAAACACAACAAAGGCGGTAACTGGGAGGCCAGTGGCAAACTATCAAATGATAATTTACCACTGGCTTTCTGGTTTTAGGGCATTAAAAAAGCCACCTTCATTGGTGGCTTTTTATTGGCGTAACTTAATGCTGTTTTACAGCTTTGGCTGCTGTTGCTGGCTCAGCAAATCACGGATTTCCGTCAGCAGTTTCTCTTCTGCGGTTGGTTCTGGCGGCGCTGCCGGCGCTTCTTCCTGCTTGCGGCGCACCTTGTTCATCAGTTTAATCGCCAGGAAGATAGCGAAGGCGACAATCACAAAGTCAAATACGGTCTGGATGAATGAACCATAGTTCATTACCACCGCCGGTACGGCGCCCTGAGCTTCACGTAACACCAGATGGAACTGTTTAAAATCGACGCCGCCAATCAGTAAGCCCAACGGTGGCATGATGATATCGGCCACGAAGGACGAAACAATCTTGCCGAATGCAGCACCGATAATCACACCGACGGCCAGATCGACCACGTTGCCGCGCATGGCAAATTCGCGAAACTCTTTCAACATACTCATAGAACGCACCCCTTGCAGAATTAATAACTCAAGTTTAACAAAGCAATTTCCCTTTGCCACAAATGGCGAGAAGTTTTATCTCCTCCCAAGGCAGAGAACAACTACGCAATTATAGACCATCGCCTAATAAATTCGTTCTACAAGAAGAACGGGCTCGGTTGGAACAAGCGTTCAACGTCCGGCACGAATTTCTTGTCGGTAATAAACATGATGACGTGATCGCCCTGTTCGATTTTGCTGTTGCCGTTGGCGATGATCACGTCGTCGCCACGCACGATCGCACCGATGGTGGTACCCGGTGGCAGCTTGATGTCTTCCACGATGCGGCCGACCACTTTAGATGTGCTTTCATCGCCGTGGGCAATCGCTTCGATCGCTTCTGCCACGCCGCGGCGCAGTGACGAGACGCTGACGATATCCGCTTTGCGCACATGCCCAAGCAGCGCGGAGATGGTTGCCTGCTGCGGGGAAATGGCAATATCGATCACGCTGCCTTGCACCAGATCGACATAGGCGCGGCGCTGGATCAATACCATCACCTTCTTGGCGCCCATGCGCTTGGCCAGCATGGCGGACATGATGTTGGCCTCATCGTCGTTGGTGATGGCGATGAAAACATCCACCTGCTCGACGTGCTCTTCGGCCAGCAGCTCCTGATCGGAGGCATCGCCGTAGAATACAATGGTGTCGTGCAGCTGTTCGGCCAGTTCGGCGGCGCGTTGCTGATTCCGCTCGATCAGTTTGACGTTGTAGTCTTTTTCCAGCTTGGCGGCCAGGCCGGCGCCGACGTTGCCGCCGCCGACGATCATGATGCGCTTATAGGGTTTTTCTAGCCGCTGCAGTTCGCTCATCACCGCGCGGATATGCTGTGAGGCGGCGACGAAGAACACTTCATCGCCGGCTTCGATAATGGTCGAGCCCTGCGGACGGATCGGACGATCCTGGCGGAATATGGCGGCGACGCGGGTATCGATATGTGGCATGTGCTCGCGCATTGAAGAGAGCGCATTGCCGACCAGCGGGCCGCCGTAATAGGCTTTAACCGCGGCGATGCTGACCTTGCCTTCGGCAAAGTTGACCACCTGCAGCGCGCCAGGGTATTCAATCAGCTTGTAGATATAGTCGATGACCAGCTGCTCCGGCGAAATCAGATGGTCGATTGGCACCGCTTCCGGCAGGAACAGTTTCTCCGACTCGCGGATGTATTCCGGTGCGCGGATACGGGCGATACGGTTAGGGGTATTAAACAGAGAATAGGCGATCTGGCAGGCGATCATGTTGGTTTCGTCGGAGTTGGTGACGGCGACCAGCATGTCGGCGTCTTCTGCGCCGGCTTCGCGCAGCACCCGAGGGTGGGAACCATGCCCCTGAACCACCCGCAAATCGAATTTATCCTGCAGCTGACGCAAGCGGCCGGAATCGGTATCGACGACGGTGATATCGTTGTTTTCACCCACCAGGTTTTCCGCCAGCGTCCCGCCAACCTGACCGGCACCAAGAATAATTATTTTCATCGTGTTCTCTGCTTCACACTGAAAGACTTAGGGCGCGCACGCACGCCCTGAAGCATTACATTTTAATCAGCTTAGCGTAAAAGAAGCCATCGCCGTCCTCGGGATGCGGGATATTCTGTCGCCCTGGCCGCTGCGCATCGCCGGTTTCAACCAGCTTGGCATCGGCGTGGCGTTGCAAGAACGCGGCGATCTGGTTGCTGTTTTCATCCGGCAGGATAGAACAGGTGGCGTAAACCATCACTCCGCCTGATTTTAGATGCGGCCAGACGGCTTCCAGAATTTCTGCCTGCAGTGCGGCGAGTTCGGCGATGTCGCGATCGCGGCGCAGCCATTTGATGTCGGGATGACGGCGGATCACACCGGTGGCGGAACAAGGCGCGTCCAGCAGGATGCGGTCGAACTGCTTGTCCCCGCACCACTGCTGCGGAGTGCGGCCATCGCCCAGTTTAACCTCTGCGTGCAAACGCAGACGCTGCAGGTTCTCTTTGACTCGCGCCAGGCGCTGTTCGTCAATATCGACCGCCATGACGTGTGCTTTCGGCGCCGCTTCCAAAATATGCGTGGTTTTGCCGCCGGGTGCGGCGCACAGATCGAGGATCTGTTCGCCGTCTTGCGGATCCAACAGATCGACACACCCCTGGGCTGAGGCATCTTGCACGGTGACCCAGCCTTCGGCGAACCCTGGCAGATCGGTCACGGCGCAAGGCGCCAGCAAACGCAGTGCATCGGCATAGTCTGAATGAGTTTCCGCGGCGATGCCGGCGTCGTTCAGCAGCTGCAGATAAGCGTCACGGGTGTGATGCAGGCGGTTGACGCGCAGCCACATCGGCGGCTTCTGGTTATTGGCGTCGACGATCTGTTCCCAGTTGGCGGGATAAGCCTGTTGAATGCGTTTCAGTAACCAGCTGGGATGCAGATAGCGGCTGTCATTGTTGGCGGCGCGTTGCAACAGCTCTTCCTGCTGGCGCTGGAATTGCCGCAAGACGCCGTTAATCAGGCCTTTTAACTGCGGGCGTTTCAGCGCTACCGCACCTTCCACGGTTTCCGCCAGCACGGCGTGCGCCGGGATGCGGGTATACAGCAGCTGATACAGGCCAACCATCAGCAAGTAGTGCAGCGTACGCTGCTTACCGGTCAGCGGCTTGGCCATCAATTGCTGAATGCACCATTCGAGCTGCGGCAGCACGCGTAACGTGCCGAAACACAGCTCCTGCAGCAACCCGCGATCTTTGTCGCTGATGGAGGTTTGCAGCGCCGGCAGGACAGTGCTGAGCGACTGCCCCTGATCCAGCACCTGGCCGATGGCTTTGGCAGCGATGCTGCGGAGATTGTAATTATTTTTCATAGGCTGAAGCTGATAACGATCGGCATTAAGAAAATAACGGCCCGGCGATGAACGGCCGGGCAGTGGGGTGACTTACAGCCGGTTACCCGGGGTAAACCATTCACGACGTGAATTTAACAGGTCCTGCGCCGACATCGGTTTCTTACCGGCGGGCTGCAGCTGGATCAGATTGAGGATGCCGTCGGCGGTCGCCACCTGAATGCCTTGCTTGTCGGCATGGACAACGGTGCCCGGCTCCGCGTTGGCGCTTTGCGCCAGCACGCTGGCCTGCCAGACTTTTACCGGTTGATCGTCGATGGTGAAGTAGCTGATCGGCCAAGGGTTGAAGGCGCGGATGCAGCGCTCCAGTTGTGCAGCGGACAGGTTCCAGTCCAGGCGAGCTTCTTCTTTGCTCAGCTTCTCGGCGTAAGTGACCAACGCTTCGTCCTGTACTTCGCGGGTGGCGCTGCCGTCGGCCATTTGGCGCAGCGTCGTCAGCATGCCCTGCGGGCCGAGCTGGGCCAGTTTGCCGTAGAGACTGGCGCTGGTGTCGTTGCTCTCAATTGGGCAGGCGATCTTGTGCATCATGTCGCCGGTATCGAGGCCGGCGTCCATCTGCATGATGGTCACGCCGGTTTCGCTGTCGCCGGCCCAGAGCGAACGCTGGATCGGTGCCGCGCCGCGCCAGCGAGGCAGCAGCGAACCGTGTACGTTGATGCAACCGAGACGCGGCATATCCAGCACCGCTTGCGGCAGGATCAACCCGTAGGCAACAACCACCATCACGTCGGCGTTAAGATCGGCCACCAGGCGCTGGTTCTCTTCTGGGCGCAGCGATTTTGGCTGAAATACCGGCAGTTGGTGTTGTTCAGCCAGCACTTTTACCGGGCTTGGCGTCAACTTGTTGCCGCGGCCAGCCGGGCGGTCGGGCTGGGTAAAAACGCCGACAATCTGGTGCTCAGATGACAACAGCGCGTCAAGATGACGCGCTGCGAAGTCTGGTGTTCCGGCGAAAATAATCCGTAAAGAGTCAGACACGTTGATTTCCTGATCGGTTAGGCGCGGGCTTGGAGCTTGGCCATTTTTTCCAGTTTCTGACGAATGCGCTGGCGCTTCAGCGGCGACAGGTAATCGACGAACAGTTTACCCATCAGGTGATCCATCTCGTGCTGGATGCAGATCGCCAGCAGATCGTCCGCTTCCAGCTCGAAAGATTTGCCTTCGCGATCCAGCGCGCGGATCTTCACCTGCGCGGCGCGTGGTACCAATGCACGCTGCTCGGGAATGGAAAGACAGCCTTCCTCGATGCCGGTTTCGCCGCTTTTTTCCAGCAGCTCCGGATTGATCAGCACCAGGCGCTGATCGCGATTCTCGGAGACGTCGATCACGATAATGCGCTGATGGATATCCACCTGAGTCGCAGCAAGGCCGATGCCTTCCTCTGCGTACATGGTTTCAAACATATCATCCACGATGCGCTGGATATCTGCATTGACTTCTTTTACCGGCGCTGCAACTTTGCGCAGACGCTCGTCTGGGAAATGTAATACCTGCAAGACTGACATATATCTTTAGATCTGTATCCGAGTAATGAACGAGGTTTAACCTCTATTCTAGACATTTCCCGGCCTGATTGACAGCATTGCGCACCAATTGCTCAGATTGGTAATACCACCGTTTTTGCTGAGGGAACAGAGGATGCGGCCGGAAGAGATCGCTTTACGGATGCGGGGGGTTACGGGGCTGCAGACCGTCGTGGCCAGCCGGATCGTGCGGCAGTTATCGCAAATGGGTGGCGAGCCTCGCCGCGCGTTGCGTGAACTGGGATTGAATGAACGGCAACGGGCACAGTTCAACCAGACGGATCCTGGTTATCTGGCGGCCACCTTGCGTTGGCTGGAAGTGCCGGCGCACCGTATGCTGAACTATGCAGCGGCCGGCTATCCCGAATGCCTGGCTCAGATCGACGATGCGCCGCTGTTCCTGCTGATCGATGGAGATCCTCAGGCGCTGTTGCGCCCGCAACTTGCCATGGTTGGCAGCCGGCAGTTCAGCCACTACGGCGAGCGCTGGGCTAACCATTTCGCCGAGGAATTGGCGCGTTGCGGTTTCACCATCACCAGTGGTTTGGCGATCGGCATCGACGGCATTTGCCATCGCGCAGCGCTGGCGGCCGGTGGTTGCACGATAGCGGTGTTGGGCTGCGGGCTGGCCAATGTCTACCCGCGGCGGCACCACAGGCTAGCAGAGCAGATAGTCGAGCAGGGCGGTGCGGTGATTTCAGATCATTTGGTCACCGATTTGCCCCTGGCCGACCATTTTCCGCGCCGCAACCGCATTATCAGCGGGCTGAGCCAGGGCGTTCTGGTCATAGAAGCCTCGTTGCGCAGCGGTACCCTGGTGACGGCTCGCTATGCGCTGGAGCAAGGGCGTGAGGTATTCGCCTTGCCGGGGCCGTTAGGGAACCCGATGAGCGAAGGCACGCACTGGCTGATCCAACAGGGCGCGCATCTGGTGACTGGGCCGAAAGATATCGCCGAATTGCTGGGAAGCGGCCTTCAATGGCTGTCACTGAACGAAAATACAACTATTTGTGCGTCGCAGGCTGAAGTTGAATTGCCATTTGCCGATGTGTTGGCTAACGTAGGAGATGAGGTGACACCTGTTGACGTCGTCGCTGAACGTGCCGGCCAACCTGTGCCAGTGGTGGTAATCAAGTTACTCGAGCTGGAGTTAGCAGGGTGGATCGCAGCTGTACCCGGCGGCTATGTCCGAATAAGGAGGGCAAGCCATGTTCGACGTACTCATGTACTTGTTTGAAACTTATATCCACAATGAACCAGAGATGCGCGTCGATCAGGATCAACTGACCGATGATCTCGCCCAGGCGGGGTTTCATCAGGATGATATCTACAACGCGTTGAATTGGCTTGAGAAGTTGGCCGACCTGCAAGAAGGTCAAAATGCGCCTTACTTTATGGATGCCGATCCGCTGGCGATGCGGATCTATACCGAAGAGGAAAACGCGCGTTTGGACGCCGGCTGCCGTGGTTTTCTCCTGTTCCTGGAACAGATTCAGGTATTGAACCTCGAAACCCGTGAAATGGTTATCGACCGCGTTATGGCTTTGGATAATGCGGAATTCGATCTCGAAGATCTGAAATGGGTCGTGTTGATGGTGCTGTTTAATATCCCCGGATATGAAAGCGCCTATCAGCAAATGGAAGAGCTGTTGTTTGAAGTGAACGAAGGTTATCTGCATTGAGCCGATAACGCGCATAGAAGACGTTATGACAAAAAACGCGATTTTTGCCGCCAGGCAAAATGAACCCTGTCCGGAATGCGGGGCCGAGCTGGTGATCCGTAGCGGTCGCCACGGCCCTTTTCTCGGCTGTTCCCAGTACCCTGAATGCCAATATATTCGTCCGCTGAAAGCACAGGCCGATGGGCATGTCGTTAAGGTGTTGGATGGGCAACCGTGCCCGAAGTGTCAGGCGACGTTGGTGCTGCGCCAGGGGCGCTACGGCATGTTTATCGGCTGCAGCGATTATCCGCAGTGCGATCACACAGAAGTGATCGACAAGCCTGATGAAACCGCCATTACCTGTCCGCAGTGCGGCCAAGGCAAACTGCTGCAGCGCAAGTCGCGTTACGGCAAGGTTTTTCACTCCTGCGATCGTTACCCGGAATGCCAGTTCGCTCTCAACGTTAAACCCGTCGCTGGTGAATGCGCCTATTGCCATTATCCGCTGCTGATGGAAAAGCGCACGGCAAAAGGCCCCGTCCTGTGCTGTGCCAGCAAGCTGTGCGGAAAACCCGTCGCGACTACAGAATAATCACATCATGAATTCAGAATTAAGCCCGAACCTTTTATCTATCATCGATGCTTTGCATCAACAGCAGGTGATTGCGTATCCCACCGAAGCGGTATTCGGCCTGGGTTGCGATCCCGACAGCGAGCAGGCGGTCAATGCATTGCTGGCTCTGAAACAGCGGCCATGGGAAAAGGGGCTGATTTTGATCGCCGCCGACTATGCGCAGCTTAAGCCTTATATTGACGACAGTACGCTCAGCGAACAGCAGCGCGCGACGATGTTCGCCAGCTGGCCTGGGCCGGTAACCTGGGTTTTGCCCGCTCGGCCGGAGACGCCGCGTTTGTTGACCGGACGTTTCAGTTCACTGGCGGTGCGCGTTAGCGATCATCCGCTGGTGCAGTTGCTGTGCCGGCAGTATGGCAAGCCGCTGGTGTCGACCAGCGCCAATCTCAGTGGGCTGGAACCGTGTCGCAGTGCGGATGAGGTCACACGGCAATTCGGCGAGGCTTTCCCGGTATTGGCCGGCAAGGTAGGCGGCCGTCTTAACCCTTCCGAAATCAGAGATGCTCTGACCGGCGAACAGATCCGTCAGGGCTAGAGGAAATGGGCATGGAGAAGTTTGCGGTATTTGGCAACCCTATCGGCCACAGCAAGTCGCCGCGAATTCATGCGCTGTTCGCTGCCCAGACTGGCATAGAGCATCCTTATGGAACAGTGCTGGCGCCGCTGGACGGTTTTGAAACCAGCTTGCAGGCGTTTATCCGCGCCGGAGGGCAGGGGGCGAACGTCACGGTGCCTTTCAAGGAGCGAGCTTATTCGGCCGCCTCTGAACTGAGTGAGCGCGCGGCGATGGCCGGTGCGGTCAACACCCTGAAGGTATTGCCGAATGGCGGTCTATTGGGGGACAACACCGACGGCATCGGTTTGCTGACCGATCTGCAGCGTCAGCAATTGATCCGGCCGCAGGATCGCATTCTGCTGGTGGGTGCCGGCGGCGCGGCGCGCGGCGTGATCCTGCCGCTGCTGTCTTTCGGCTGCCGGCTCACGATCACCAACCGCACTTTCAGCCGGGCCCAAGAGTTGGCCGACGCTTTCCGGCATCTGGGGGAGATCTCGGCGGCGCCGATGGATCAACTGGATCAGCAAGCGTTCGATCTGGTGATCAATGCGACGGCGTCCGGCATCAGCGGGGAGATCCCGGCGTTGCCTGCAGGCGTGGTGAATGCGCAAACCCGTTGCTATGACATGTTCTATCAGCAAGGCGTTACGCCATTTCTGGCCTGGGCGCAGCAGCAGGGCGCAACGGAATACGCCGATGGGCTGGGTATGCTGGTGGGGCAGGCGGCGCATGCTTTCCTGCTGTGGCACGGAGTAATGCCAGAGATAGAACCAGTCTTGCGCCAGCTGCGCAGCGAGATGGCGGCATAAATCCTACCCCGTTCTCTTTATAGAGAACGGGGCGCCCATCAGATGTCTTCCGACAGGTATTCATCTTTCCAGCGTACATAGTTGTTAGAAGAATAAAGCAATCCCTCCAACTCGGCGGCGGTCAACGGCCGAACCTGGCGTGCCGGGCTACCCATATAAAGATAGCCTCTGGCCAGGCGTTTGCCCGGCGCCACCAAACTGCCGGCGCCAATCATCACGTCGTCTTCTACAACTACGCCGTCCAACAGGATCGATCCCATCCCGACCAGCACCCGGTTGCCGATGGCGCAGCCGTGCAGCATCGCTTTATGGCCCACGGTAACGTCTTCGCCAATTAACAGGGGATAACCGTCGGGGTTATGTTCGGAGCGGTGAGTCACATGCAGCACGCTGCCGTCCTGAATATTGCTGCGTGCGCCGATCTTTACCGCATTGACGTCGCCGCGAATGGCGACCAGCGGCCAGATGCTGACGTCATCCGCCAGATCGACGTCGCCGATGACGACGCTGGAAGGATCGATCAAGACGCGCTGACCGAGTTTGGGGGTGTATTGAAGATAAGAACGTACTGCATCGGACATGGTGCTTGCCTCACGTCGGGATCATATTTACCGGCAATACTAGACCCTGGCGATGGAATTACAACCAATCGCAGCGCCGGATCCTGCGGAAAATGGCCCTGATCGCACAAGATCCACCCGGAAGGGCTGAAAAGTGTGCAAACGGAAAGAAAAGATCAAAAAAGGGGTTGTGCAAAAAACTCGGATCCCTATAATGCGCCTCCATCGACACGGCGCAAGTGATTCACTTCACACGGCGGCCGGGAAGAAAGAGAAAAAATCCTGAAAATTAGGGTTGACTCTGAAAGAGGAAAGCGTAATATACGCCACCTCGAGTTAGCG
>NZ_JBAGIH010000005.1:0-282063 GCF_037150675.1 Serratia sp. KG1D | reverse complement strand
GGTTTTTTTCAACAAAAGGGCAAAAAAGCGGCGAATTAATGTCACTTTTTCAGGCAAACAGCCATAAAAGCTGGCGATCACTGGAGTAAAATAGAAATAACGATGTCAGTAAGGACCCGCAGCCATGCCGTTAAATGCACAACAACAGGCCGCCCAACGCAATCTTTCTTATCTGCTTGCAGAAAAACTCGGCCAACAAATTCTGGCAGGCGATTATCAGGCCGGCAGCATCCTGCCTGGTGAAATGGAACTGGGCGAGCAATTCGGCGTCAGCCGCACCGCGGTGCGCGAAGCGGTAAAGATGTTAGCCGCCAAAGGCATGTTGTTGCCGCGCCCGCGCATTGGCACCCGCGTGATGCCGCAAAGCCAATGGAATTTCCTCGATCAAGATTTACTGACCTGGTGGATGACGCGGGAAAACTTCGATCAGGTGATGCAACACTTCCTTATCTTGCGCACCTCGCTGGAGCCGCAGGCCTGCGCGTTGGCGGCAAACCACGCCAGCCCGCAGCAAACCAAGTTGCTGGCGGGGCTGATGGCGGAAATGCGCGCGCTGCATACCCAGTTTGATCGCGAGCGTTGGATCCAGGTCGATACCCAATTCCACCAGCTTATCTACGAGGCCAGCGGCAACCCGTTCCTGACCTCGTTCGCCAACCTGTTCAGTTCGGTGTACCAAAGCTACTTCCGCGCCATCACCGGCAATGAAGTGATCAAGCTGCGCCATCATCAGGCTATCGTCGATGCGATACTCGCCGGAGACAGCGCCGGCGCGCTTGTCGCCTGCCAGGTGCTGCTGAAAGAGAAAGACTAGACACGCTCCCCGCTTATATATAGAAGAAAGAGACGAGGGACAGACGACCATTTAACCAGGATCGACCATGACCCAATCCGCGCGCAGTATGGCAGGACTACCGTGGATCGCCGCAATGGCGTTCTTTATGCAGGCGCTGGACGCCACTATCCTCAACACCGCGCTGCCGGCGATCGCCCAAAGCCTGGGGCGTTCGCCGCTGGCGATGCAATCGGCCGTCATCAGCTACACGCTGACGGTGGCGATGCTGATCCCGGTCAGCGGCTGGCTGGCGGATCGCTTCGGCACCCGGCGCGTGTTCATCTTCGCCGTCACGTTATTCACCCTCGGTTCGCTGCTGTGCGCCTTGTCTCCTACGTTGAGCGTGCTGGTCGCCTCTCGCGTGCTGCAGGGCATCGGTGGCGCGATGATGATGCCGGTCGCGCGATTGGCGCTGCTGCGCGCCTACCCGCGCAGCGAACTGCTGCCGGTGCTGAACTTCGTCACCATGCCCGGCCTGGTCGGACCGATTCTCGGGCCGCTGCTGGGCGGCTGGCTGGTAACCTACGCCACCTGGCACTGGATTTTCCTGATCAATATCCCTATCGGTCTGCTCGGCATCTTCTATGCACGCAAATACATGCCGGACTTCACCACGCCCAAACGCCGCTTCGATTTACTCGGTTTTATGCTGTTCGGCCTGAGTCTGGTGCTGATCTCTACCGGGCTGGAGCTGTTTGGCGAGCGGGTGCTGGCCAGCTACGTTTCGTTGGGTATTCTGCTCAGCGGTTTCGTGATGCTGTTCGGCTACATCGCGCACGCCCGCCGTCATCCTCAGCCGCTG
This sequence comes from Serratia sp. KG1D, assembly GCF_037150675.1. Taxonomy (NCBI): domain Bacteria; kingdom Pseudomonadati; phylum Pseudomonadota; class Gammaproteobacteria; order Enterobacterales; family Yersiniaceae; genus Serratia; species Serratia sp. KG1D. Next base: position 280,426 of record NZ_JBAGIH010000005.1, on the reverse strand, counting down.
ATCGGTCTCGACCTGTTCAAAACCCGCACCTTCTCGGTCGGCATCGCCGGCAACGTCGCTTCCAGGTTGGGCACCGGCTGCGTGCCGTTTTTAATGCCGCTCATGCTGCAGGTGGGCTTCGGCTACACGGCGATCGTCGCCGGTTGCATGATGGCGCCAACCGCCATCGGCTCACTGATGGCGAAATCCACCGTCACTCAGGTGCTGCGCTGGTTTGGCTACCGCAAAACGCTGGTCGGCATCACCGTTATCATCGGGGTGCTGATCGCCCAGTTTGCCCTGCAAAGCCCGGGCATGCCGCTGTGGCTGATGATCCTGCCGCTGTTCGTGCTGGGCATGGCGATGTCCACCCAGTTCACCGCCATGAATACCATCAGCCTGGCGGATTTGAACGACGCCAACGCCAGCGCCGGCAACAGCGTCCTGGCGGTCACCCAACAGCTGTCCATCAGCTTCGGCGTGGCGATCAGCGCGGCGGTGCTGCGTTTTTACGAATCCCTGTCGTTAGGCACCATGATCGACCACTTCCATTACACCTTTATCACCATGGGAATCGTCACCGTGGCGTCGGCGCTGGTGTTTATGTTGCTGAGAAGGAAAGATGGCCGCAATTTGATCAGCGGCCAGGAAAGCAAGAAAGAAGCGAAGGCGGCCAGTTAACGGCGGCCCACCGAAGCGCGTTCCACCAGCTCGGGCGTCAGCACCAGCACCTGGGGAGCGCGCTCCGGGTTTTGCAGGCGGTTGATCAGCGCATCGATCGCCAGCTCGCCCAGCGAATCCTTCGGTTGATGAATGGTGCTCAGCGGCGGCGCCAGATAACGCGCCAGCTCAATATCATCGTACCCCATCACCGCCATATCCTGCGGCACGGAAAGCCCGGCCTGATACAGCGCCTGATAAACGCCTACCGCCACCGCGTCGTTGCCGGCGAACACCGCATGCGGCGGCTCTTCCAGCGCCAGCAGTTGGCGCATGGCGCTCACGCCGCCCTCAAACTCAAAGTCGCAATGCACTTCATACCCTGTCGGAACCGGTAATCCGGCGCGACGCATCGCGTTGCGATAGCCTTCCAGCCGGTGACGGGCGGTGGTTTTATCCTGCGGGCCGGCGATGCAGGCGATCTTGCGGTAGCCGCGGGCGATCAGATGATCGGTCGCCATCTCGCCGCCCAGCAGCGAGTTATCCTGAATAATATCGTTGGCACCCTCGAACGGCGCCCAGTCCATCATCACGATCGGCAATGACGGGTAGCGGCTCAGGGCATCTTGCGATGGCCGGTGGTTTTCGGTGCACATCAACAGCAAACCGTCGACGCGCTTTTGCAGCAGTGTCTCCATGCTGCGGTTCATGCGCGCGGCGTCTTCTTCGGTATTGCACAGGATCAGACTGTAGCCACGTTCATAGCAGCTGCGCTCCACGCCGCGCACCACTTCGGCATAAAACGGGTTGTTGCTGGCGGTCACCAGCATGCCGATGGTGCGGGTCTGATTAAGCTTCAGGCTGCGCGCCAGCGCAGAAGGCGCATAGTTCAACTGTTCCACGGCCGCCATGACCTTGTCGCGCACGCTGTCGCTGACAAAGCGATTGTTGTTGACCACATGCGAAACGGTAGAGGTTGAAACGCCCGCCAGGCGGGCGACATCTTTCATGGTGGCCAAAGGATCACCCCTGTTGCTGCAAGAAGGCGTCAATCTCTTCGCGCCACGGCACCGAAGGCTGCGCGCCGGGGCGGGTTACGGCGATCGCCGCCGCCGCATGGGCGAAACGCACCGCGTCGGCCATGCTGTTGCCTTCCAACAGGGCGGTCACCAGCGCACCGTTAAAGGTATCGCCGGCGGCGATGGTATCCACCGCTTGCACTTTGAAGCCGGGCACCCGTTTGCCGTTGCCGTTTTCGCTCAGCCACACGCCACGGCTGCCGAGGGTGATGATCACCGTCGCGATGCCTTTGTCGTGCAGCGCCTGCGCCGCGCGCGCCGCATCGGCGTCGTTGTCCACAGCGATGCCGGTCAGGCGCTGCGCTTCGGTTTCATTCGGGGTGATCATATCAATCATCCCCAGCAGCTCGTCCGGCAGCTCGCGCGCCGGGGCCGGGTTGAGGATCACCTGCGTTTGATGTTGCTTGGCCAAGCGGGCGGCGGCGATCACCGTCTCCAACGGCGACTCCAGCTGCATCAGCAGGGCATCGGCGTCGATGACTTTTTGCCGGTAGCGCGCCAGGTAATCCGGCGTTACCGCGGCGTTGGCGCCGGCATTGATGCCGATCACGTTCTCGCCTTCGGCGTTGACGAAGATCAGCGCCACGCCGGTGGTGCTGTCGGCGATGGCTTCAATCGGTTGGGTATCAATGCGATCGCTCGCCAGCTGCCGGCGGACACGCTCGCCGATATCGTCGGCGCCCACGCAGGCGATAAAGGCGATCTCCGCCCCGCTGCGCCCGGCCGCCACCGCCTGATTCGCGCCCTTGCCGCCAAACGCCACCTTATACTGTTTCCCGATCACCGTTTCGCCCGGGTGGGGGAATTGTTCAATATTGAGGATATGGTCGGCATTGATGCTGCCCAGAACCACCAGCTTACCTGTTTCCATCGCATTGATTCCTGAATTGCGCGCCATCGTAAACGCCCCGTCCCGATGGCGCTGGTATGACTTACTGAGTGACCAGTTTCAAATCGACCGGAATGGTCGCCGGCACTTTTTCGCCTTTCAGCACTTTATCGGCGGTTTCCACGCCTATCACGCCGATCTGATCGGGACGCTGCGCCACGGTCGCCGCCAGCTTGCCGCCTTCAACCGCTTTCACGCCGTCGGCGGTGCCGTCGAAGCCTACCACGATCACGTCGGTTTTACCGGCGGTTTGCAGCGCACGCAGCGCGCCCAGCGCCATTTCATCGTTCTGGGCAAATACCGCCTGCACATCCGGGTGAGCGGTCAGCAGGTTCTGCATCACGTTCAGGCCCTTGGTGCGGTCGAAATCGGCCGGCTGGCTGGCCAGCAGCTTGAATTTATTCTGATCCAGCGACTGTTTGAAGCCTTCGCCGCGTTCACGCGCGGCGGAAGTGCCGGCGATGCCTTCCAGCTGAATCACTTTGGCATCGGCGCCTGCTTTTTTGGCGATGAAGTCACCGGCCATTTTACCGCCCACGCGGTTGTCCGAGGCAATGTGGCTCACCACGTCGCCCTTGCTCGCCACGCGGTCCAGCGTGATGACCGGGATCTTAGCCTGGTTGGCCATCTTGATGGCGTTGCCGACCGCATCGGAGTCGGTCGGGTTGATCAGCAGCAGCTTAGGCGCCCGCACCATCAGATCCTGCACGTTGGCCAGCTCTTTCGCCGGGTTGTTCTGGGAGTCCAGCACCACCAGGTTGTAGCCCAGCTTATTGGCCTCTTGCTGCGCTCCGTCCTTCATCGAGACGAAGAACGGGTTGTTGAGAGTGGACACCACCAGCGCGATGGTCTCTTTGGCCATGGCATTGGCGCTCAGGGTGGCGCTCAGCGCGATGGCGGAGGCTAAGGTTGCCAGTTTTTTCATTTTCATCATCGTGATTCCTGTAGGGGGAGGTTACTTGTTGCTTTTGTTATCTACCAGAACCGCCAGCAGTATCACCACTGCCTTCACGATCATTTGGTAGTAGGAAGAAACACCCAATAAATTCAGGCCGTTGTTCAGGAAGCCGAGGATCAGCGCCCCGATCAACGTGCCGACGATGCGCCCCTTGCCGCCGGCCAGGCTGGTGCCGCCCAGCACCACGGCGGCGATAGCGTCCAGCTCATAGCCGGTGCCGGCGGTCGGCTGTGCCGACGACAGGCGCGCCACTTCGATCACCCCCGCCAGCGCCGCCAGCAGGCCGCACAGCGAGTAGACGATAATCTTCACTTTATCGACGCTGATGCCGGACAGACGGGTCGCCGCCTCGTTGCCGCCCAGGGCATAAATATAGCGGCCCAGGCGCGTATGGTGCAGCATATACCAGGCGGCGATGAACACGATCGCCATGATCCAGATCGGCGTAGGCACGCCCAGCGGACGGCCGATGCCAAACCAGCCGAAGGTGTCGGCCACGTCGGTAAAACCGGTGTTGATCGGGCTGCCGTTGGTGTACACCATGGTGACGCCGCGCAACAGCAGCATCATCACCAGCGTGGCGATAAAGGCCTGCACTTTGCCTTTGGCGACGATCACCCCGGTGCAGGCGCCAACCGCGGCGCCCAGCGCCAAGGCCGCCGCCACCGCCACCAGCGCGTTGACCTCAAAGCCGACGATCGACGCCGCCACCGCGCCAGTCAGCGCCAGCAGCGATCCCACCGACAGATCGATGCCGGACGTGAGGATCACCAGCGTCATCCCCACCGCCATGATGGCGTTCACCGAAGTCTGCTGCAGAATATTGAACAGGTTGTTCAGGGTGAAGAAGTTCGGGCTCATGGAAGAGACCACGGCGATCAGCACCAGCAGCGCAATCAACGACTTCTGCTCTAACAGCCACTCTTTACTGAACCAGCGCTTAGCTGCGATAGTCTGGGAACTCATATCTGATTACTCCTGCTTTACGCCGTATTGCTTGCCGACGGCTGCCGCCATCAACGCTTCCTGGGTGGCCTGTTCAATCGGGAACTCGCCGCTGAGATGCCCTTCATGCATCACCAGAATGCGATCGCTCATGCCCATCACCTCCGGCATTTCCGAAGACACCAGAATGATGCTCAGCCCTTCCTGTTTGAACTGGTTGATTAACTGATAGATCTCTTTTTTGGCGCCGACATCGACGCCGCGCGTCGGCTCATCGAGGATCAGCACCTTCGGCCGGGTCATCAGGCCGCGGGCGATCGCCACTTTTTGCTGATTGCCGCCGGAAAGCAGGCCGATAGGCTGCTCCATCGACGGCGTTTTGATATTGAACAGCCGGATGAAATCCCCCACCGCCTGCCGCTCGTCGGCCTGTTTCAGGCTGCCGTCGGCGCGGCTAAAGTAGCGCAGCGCGGTCAGCGACATGTTTTCCTTCACCGACATGCCCAACACCAGGCCGTCACGCTTGCGGTCTTCCGAGATATAGACGATGCCGTTCGCCAATCCATCCTGCGGCGAATGGGCGACCACCTCGCGGCCGTCCAGGCTGACGGTGCCGGCCTTGCGCGGCGCGGCGCCGTACAGGATCTTCATCAATTCGGTGCGCCCGGCGCCCATCAGCCCGGCCACGCCGAGGATCTCGCCGCGGTACAGCGTAAAGCTGACGTCTTCAACGCCGGGGCCGGAAAGATGACTGACTTCCAGCCGCTTTTCACCACGCGGCAAATCCAGGCGCGGATATTGTTCTTCCAGCTTGCGGCCGACCATCATCTCAATCAGCGAATCCTCCTGCAGCTCGCTCACCGGCCGCTCGGCGATAAACTGCCCGTCGCGAAACACGGTCACGTCGTCGCAGATTTCAAAGATCTCTTTCAGACGGTGCGAGATATAGACGATGCCGCGCCCTTCGGCCTTCAGCTCATTGATCACCTTGAACAGCGAGGCGGTTTCGGTGTCGGTCAGCGCATCGGTCGGTTCGTCCATGATGATCACTTTCGATTCGAAGCTCAGCACCTTGGCGATCTCCACCATCTGCTGATCGCCGATCGACAGCTCGCCCACCAGCCGGTGGCTGCTGTAGCGGAGATTGAGCCGCGCCAACAAGCGATCGGCCTCGGCGTACATGCGCTTCCAGTCAATGCGGCCGAAACGGTTGACGAACTCGCGGCCGAGGAAGATGTTTTCCGCAATCGTCAGTTGCGGGATCAGGTTCAGCTCCTGATGGATAATGCCGATGCCCGCTTCCTGCGAATCCTTGGGACCGTTGAACGCCACCTCTTTACCGAGAAAATACTGGCTGCCGGCGTCTTTCTGGTAGATGCCGGTCAGCACTTTCATCATGGTGGACTTCCCGGCGCCATTTTCCCCCACCAGCGCCATCACCTTGCCGGGATAAACGCTGAGGGCGGCGTCGGAAAGCGCCTTCACGCCGGGAAAGGCTTTATCAATCCCTTTCAGTTGCAGTAAAGGTTGCATAAACGCCTCAGAAAGTTACGCCGGCGCACAGGATCACGTTCGCGTAAGGCGAACACTCTCCGCTGCGGATCACCGCCCGGCTGTGTCCGGTTTGCGCTTTAAACGCCTGATGGCTGATATAGCGCACGCTGATGGTATTGCCCTGGCGTTGGCCCAGTGCGGTCAGTTCAGCCAACAGAGCCTCGTGGAGCGACGGATTCTGTTTCACGATCTCTTCCGCCAGGATGGCGCTTTCTACCTGCATCTCTTGCGTGACCGCCGCGAACACCTGCATGAAGGTCGGCACGCCCTGCGTCAGCGCCAGATCGATGCGCTGCGTCGCCGCCGGTATCGGCAGGCCCGCATCGCACAGGGTGAGCTGGTCGGTATGCCCCAGCCGGGCAATCACGGCAGACACGTCGGAATTCAGTAATACGCCTTTTTTCATCTTCTCACTCCGCTAGCGAAACGTTTCGCTCTCCGGGGGAGTTTAAAAAAACGGCAGGGGAAGGCAACCGGGACAATGCAGAAGTGTGATCGCTATCGAAACGTTTCGTTCGCGCACGGAGAAAGCGCAAACAAAAGGGGCTCAGCCATGCTGAGCCCCTGTCAGGCGGATTAGATCTCGACCTGCGTGCCGAGTTCGATGACCCGGTTCGGCGGGATTTCGAACTGATCCGGCGCGCGCAGGGCATTGCGGCTCAGGGCGACGAACAGTTTGCCGCGCAGGTAGAGGTACCACGGCCGCTTGGTGAGGATCAGCGATTCATGGGACATGAAGAACGACGTCTCCGACATGCGGCACGGCAACCCTTCCAGCCCGCAGCGGTGGAACACCTCCTCGACGTTCGGCGTTTCGCGCCAGCCGTAGCTGGCCACCACCCGCCAGAAGGTCGGCGACAGCTGCTCGATGGTCACCCGGCGCACGTTGTGCACGTAAGGCGCATCCTCGGTGCGCAGCGTCAGCAGCACCACACGCTCGTGCAGCACCTTGTTGTGCTTCAGGTTGTGCAACAGCGCAAAAGGAATGACGTTGGTGGCGCGCGACAAGAACACCGCCGTACCCGGCACCCGCACCGGCGGCGATTTCTCCAGCGAGGCGATCATAGCCTCCAGCGAGTTGCCGTGTTCATGCAGGCGGCGCAGCAGGCGGAAGCGCTCGCTCTTCCAGGTGGTCATAATGATGAACATCACCAGCGCCAACGTCAGCGGCAGCCAGCCGCCAGAGAACAGCTTCAGGGCGTTGGCGGAGAACATCGGCACGTCGATGATCAGCAAGATGGTCACGATGCCGATCGCCAGGAAGCGATTCCAGTGCCAATTATTGATCGCCACCGAAGTGACCAGAATGCTGGTCAGCACCATAGTGCCGGTGACCGCGATGCCGTACGCCGCCGCCAGGTTGCTGGAGTGCTCGAAACCGATGATCACCAGCACCACCGAGATGTACAGCGTCCAGTTGATCACCGGAATGTAGATCTGGCCGGATTCCATTTCCGAGGTGTGAATGATGCGCATCGGCGACAGATAGCCCAGGCGCACCGCCTGGCGAGTCAGCGAGAAGACGCCGGAAATCACCGCCTGTGAAGCGATCACCGTCGCCAGGGTCGCCAGAATCAGCAGCGGGATCAGCGCCCAATCGGGCGCCAGCAGGAAGAACGGGTTTTTGATCGCCTCCGGATTTTTCAGCAGCAGCGCCCCCTGGCCGAAGTAGTTGAGCACCAGCGAAGGCAGCACCACGGTGAACCAGGCCAGACGGATCGGGAACTTGCCGAAGTGCCCCATATCGGCATACAGCGCCTCGACGCCGGTGATCGACAACACCACGGCCCCCAGGGCGAAGAACGACACCTTCTTATATTCCATGAAGAAGTTGAGCGCCCATTTGGGATTCAGCGCCTGCAGCACTTCCGGGTTTGAAATGATGCTGCGCGCGCCCAGTACCGCCAACACGATGAACCACAGCAGCATTACCGGGGCGAACAGCTTGCCGACGCTGCCGGTGCCGTGCTTTTGGATAACGAACAGCAGCGTCAACACCAGAATGGAGAGCGGCACGATATAGGCGTCAAGCGCAGGCGCGGCGATTTCCAACCCCTCTATCGCCGACATAACCGAGATAGCCGGGGTGATCACCACCTCGCCATAGAAGAAGCTGCCGCCGATCAGGCCCAGTATCACCAGCACCGCAGTAGTGCGCGCCGAGGTATTGCGCCCGGCCAGCGACATCAGCGTCAGAATACCGCCCTCGCCGGCGTTGTCCGCGCGCATCACGTAGGTGAGATATTTGAGGGAAACGATCACGATCAGCATCCAGAAAATCAGCGACAGGAAGCCGAAAACCACGTCTGGACGCACGTCGAAGCCGTAATGGCCGGAGAAACACTCTCTCAGCGTATAGAGAGGGCTGGTGCCGATATCACCGTAGACCACGCCGATGGCAGCCAGGGTTACCGCCGATAAGGACTGCTTATGCTCTGCGCTCATAATTCGTTTCTTTATCAGAACATCCGTTAGCGATGCATCCGCATCAGGCAAAATACAGGCTCAAAGATCCGTCACGCCCACCAGAAAGCCGCACAGTATGCACCATTTATACCGCTTGCCTACCCTTATATCAGAGCCGAAAAATAAACAAAATGTGAACCGAATATCCGGCTTAACGTAGAAAAATATTACTAATCAACGGGCTATACCACTAAAAATAATGGTGGTTTATCATCGGATTATCGACCAAGATTGGCTAACTCTCGGACAATGCGACAATTATATGACGCCATCATCCCTTCTGGCAGAACGAATTTCCCGCCTCAGCAGCGCGCTGGAGAGCGGTCTTTATGAGCGGCAAGAGGCAATCCGTCTGTGCCTGCTGGCGGCGCTGAGCGGCGAAAGCGTATTCCTGCTCGGCCCGCCCGGCATAGCCAAGAGCCTGATCGCGCGCCGGCTGAAGTTTGCCTTCCGCAACGCCCGCTCCTTTGAATACCTGATGACGCGTTTTTCCACGCCGGAAGAGGTCTTCGGCCCGCTCTCTATCCAGGCGCTGAAAGATGAGGGGCGCTATCAGCGTCTGACCGCCGGCTATCTGCCGGAAGCGGAGATCGTGTTTCTGGACGAGATCTGGAAGGCCGGCCCGGCGATCCTCAACACCCTGCTGACGGCGATCAACGAACGCCGCTTTCGCAACGGCAACAGCGAAGAACCGATCCCGCTGCGCCTGCTGGTCACCGCCTCCAACGAACTGCCCGAAGCGGACAACAGCCTCGAAGCCTTATATGACCGCATGCTGATCCGCCTGTGGCTGGACAAGGTGCAGGATAAACAGAATTTCCGCTCGCTGCTGGTCAACCGCCAGAGCGAAAGCCAAAACCCGGTGCCGGCGGCGCTGAGCATCAGCGACGAAGAGTTTCTGCAGTGGCAACCGCAGATCGACAAAGTCGCGCTGCCGGAAACCTGTTTTGAGCTGATTTTCCAGCTGCGCCAGCGGCTGGACGCGCTGGAGCAGGCGCCATACGTCTCCGATCGGCGCTGGAAAAAAGCCCTGCGCCTGCTGCAAGCCTGCGCCTTCTTCAGCGGGCGCGACGCCATCGCTCCGCTCGATCTGATGCTGTTGAAAGACTGCCTGTGGCACGATCTCACCTCGCTGAAACTGCTGCAACAGCAGATCGACCAATTGCTGACCGAGTCGGCCTATCAGCAGCAGTCGATGCTGATCCAGTTGCAACAGATCCACACCCGCTGGCTGCAGGACCAGCAGCAACAAAGCGACCGGCAGGCCATCAGCCTGGTGAAAAAAGGCGGCATGTTCAGCCGCAAACCGCAATACGCGCCGGCCACGCCGTTCGCCGGCGGCACCCTCACTCTGCTGTTGCAAAAGCCGCTGCAGCTGCATGACATTCAGGTCAACCATCTGAGCATCGAAAGCAGCGCGCTGGACAACTGGCTGCAAAAAGGCGGCGACGTGCGCGCCAAGCTGAACGGCATCGGCTTTGCGCAGCCGATCGACCTGGAAGTGGATGACCAACTGCACCTCACGGTGTTGGACGTCAGCCGCCAGCCGTCATTGCTGGCGCTGCCGGGCAAACAGGCCACCGCCACGCCGCAGGCGCTGCTGGATGAAATGGACGCATTGGCCCAGCGCCTGGCGGAGCAACGCCGCGCCTTCAGCCAACATCAGCCTTGTCTGTTCACCCCCGCCGCCGGCCTGGCCAAGATCGAAGCCAGTCTGCTGCAGGTCGCGGAACAGGTTAAACAGCAACTGCAGCAAATGCGCGGCCAGTAACCATGCTCAGTCTGGAGACGCTCGATCTGCTGCTGGCGATCACCGAAGGCGAGATGATCGAAGAGATGATCGTCGGCATGCTGGCGGCGCCGCAGCTGTCGGTATTCTTTAAAAAGTTTCCGGCCCTTCGCCGAGCGCTGGATCGCGATCTGCCGCGCTGGAAGCTGCAGCTTAAGGAACGCCTGCAGGAGGCGATGGTGCCGCCGGCGCTGGCGCAGGAATTCTATCGCTACCAGCAGTGCCAGCTGGAGAACAACACCCAGTTCTATCACAACCTCAACGACACCATGGAGCTGCTGCGCCAGCTGGCCTCACCGTTTTATGAACAGGCGCGCGCGCTGGTGGACGCCGCCGATCTGCCCAATCATCCGCTGGACGACAGCTTTCAAACGCTGTTTCTGCAGCGCTGGCGCATCAGCCTGACGCTGCAGGCCACCATGCTGCACCACCAACTGCTGGAACAAGAGCGCGAGCAGCTGATGGCGGAGCTGCAGGAGCGGTTGGCGCTGAGCGGCGCGCTGGAACCGCTGCTGTCGGAAAACGACACCGCCGCCGGCAGGCTGTGGGACATGAGCAAAGGCCAGCTGCAGCGTGGCGATTATCAGCGGCTGGTGGAGTACGGCAACTTTTTGCAGCAGCAGCCGGAGCTGAAAAAACTGGCGCAACAGCTGGGCCGCAGCTATCAGGCCAAGGCGGTGCAGCAACAGGACGCGCAGCCGGAGCCGTTCAGGGTCATGGTGCAGGTGCCGGCCACGCTGCCGGAAGAAGTGAGCGGCATTCATCAAAGCGACGACATTCTGCGCCTGCTGCCGCCGGAGCTGGCGACGCTGGGGATTGAAGAGCTGGAATTCGAGTTTTATCGCCGCCTGTTGGAAAAGCGGCTGCTGAGCTACCGTCTGCAGGGCGACGTCTGGCAGGAACAGATCCTGATCCGCCAGGTCACTCACCAGCAGCAGGATCAACAGCCGCGCGGGCCGTTTATCGTCTGCGTGGACACCTCCGGATCGATGGGCGGTTTCAACGAACAGTGCGCCAAGGCGTTCTGTCTGGCGCTGCTGCGCATTGCGCTGGCGGACAACCGCCGCTGCTATATCATGCTGTTCGCCAACCAGATCGTGCATTACGAACTCACCGCCGCCAGCGGCATCGAGCAGGCAGTGCGCTTTCTCGGCCAGCAGTTTCGTGGCGGCACCGATCTGGCGGCCTGCCTGAACGCCACCGTCACCAAAATGGCGGAGAGCGGCTGGTTCGACGCCGATGCGGTGATCATTTCCGATTTTATTGCCCAGCGGTTGCCGGAGGAGGTAATAAAGAAGGTGAAACAGCAGCAACAAAGCCACCAGCAACGTTTCCACGCGGTGGCGATGTCCGCCTACGGCAAACCCGGCATCATGCGCATCTTCGATCATATCTGGCGCTTTGATACCGGGCTGAAAAGCCGTTTGATGCGCCGCTGGCGGCGCTAGGCGAGATTAGAGCAGGCCTTCGACCGCGCCGCGCACTTCCGGCGACCACACGCCGCATTGCACCTGGCCGATATGCGACAGTTGCAGCAACAACATCACCAGACGCGACTGACCGATGCCGCCGCCGATGGTCTGCGGCATATCGCCGCGCAGCAACGACTGGTGCCATTCCAACGCCATGCGCTCTTCATCGCCGGTCAGCGCCAGCTGATGTTTCAGCGCGGCGGCGTCAACGCGGATCCCCATGGAGGACAGCTCGAAAGCGTCCTGCAGCACCGGGTTCCACACCACGATATCACCGTTCAGGCCCGCCAGGCCATCCGCCGTCGGCGTGGTCCAGTCATCATAGTCCGGCGCCCGCACATCGTGCGATTTACCGTGTGACAGCTTGCCGCCGATGCCAATCAGGAACACTGCGCCCAATTCTTTGGCGATCGCCCGCTCACGCCCCTTGGCGTCCAGATCAGGGTAACGCTGCAGCAGGGTTTCGCTGTGCACGAAGTGGATCTGTTCCGGCAGGAACGGGGTCAGGCCATGCTCGCGGCTGACTTCCGCCTCCGTCGCCTTGATCGCAGCGTAAATGCTGCGCACGGTGTTTTTCAGGTAGTCCAGGCTGCGCTCACCGTCGCCCATCACCCGCTCCCAGTCCCACTGATCGACGTACACCGAGTGGATAGGCGTCAGGCGGTCTTCATCCGGGCGCAGCGCCTTCATATGGGTATACAGGCCTTCGCCGGCGCCGAAATCGTAGCTGCCCAGGGTTTTGCGTTTCCATTTCGCCAGCGAATGCACCACTTCGAAGGTGGCGTCCGGCAAGGTTTTGACTTTGACCTGCACCGCTTTCTCGCTGCCGGAAAGGTTATCCTGCGTGCCGTCGCCCAGGCGGCTAAGGATCGGGGCTTGCACTTCGATCAGACCGAGCTGTTGCTCCAGCTGGCGGGAGAAGAAGGATTTGACCTGGCTGATTTGTTGTTGTTTTTGGATAAACTGTTTTTTCATTGCCGTATCTCTTGTAAACCTGTCTCTGTTGCCATCGATTAAGCAACAAAACGATACGACAATTCAATATCCATCAATCAATATTGCCTTTTCACTTTTAATCGTTCATTTTTACCCGGACAGAATTCAACAATCGTTAATTAATGGGGGATTAAATGGCGGAAATTTATCAGATCGATAATCTCGATCGCGGCATTCTCAACGCCCTGATGGACAATGCGCGCACACCGTACGCCGAACTGGCGAAAAACTTCGCCGTCAGCCCCGGCACCATTCATGTGCGGGTGGAGAAGATGAAGCAGGCCGGGATCATCACCGGCGCGCGCATCGACGTCAGCCCCAAACAGCTGGGCTACGACGTGTGCTGCTTTATTGGCATCATATTAAAGAGCGCCAAGGATTACCCTTCAGCGCTGAAGAAGCTGGAAAGCCTGGAAGAAGTGGTGGAAGCCTATTACACCACCGGCCACTACAGCGTCTTTATTAAGGTAATGTGCCGATCGATCGACGCGTTGCAACAGGTACTTATCAACAAGATCCAGACCATCGACGAGATCCAGTCCACCGAAACGCTGATCTCACTGCAGAACCCCATTATGCGCACCATCGTGCCGTAACCCGCCAAATTGCATACCCACATTATCCACAGGTAGATCCCAGCCGATTCACAGCGTACAATGCAGCCACTTTGAGTGAGAAGGTTGGGATCGTTGGTTCATGGCAGACATTACTCTGATCAGTGGCAGTACGCTTGGCAGCGCCGAATACGTGGCTGAACATTTGGCTGAAAAGCTGGAAGACGCGGGTTTCTCTACCGAGATGCTGCACGGCCCTGAACTGGATGAACTGCCGTTGACCGGCCGCTGGCTGGTGGTCTCTTCCACGCACGGCGCCGGCGAACTACCAGATAACCTTCAACCGCTGTTGGAACAGATCGCTGAGCAGCAGCCGGATCTTTCCGAGGTACAGTTCGGCGCCGTCGGTTTGGGCAGTTCGGAATACGACACCTTCTGCGGCGCAATCAAACAGATCGACGATCTGTTGATCGCCAGAGGCGCTAAAAGGATCGGCGATCGTCTCGAGATCGACGTGACCGAGCATGAAATTCCCGAGGATCCGGCCGAGGAATGGGTAAAAAACTGGATTAATTTACTCTAATTCGTCTAAAGATCGTGCGAACGATTGTGGATAACAATACTTAAAAGCAGGGTAAAAGCCGTAGTTATCCCAATAACAACCGTAGTGCGCTTTTTGTCCTGTGCATAACAAGCCTTTTAGATCCCAGCTTATCTGCATCGGGATCACCGATCATTCACAGCAAACGATCCTCCTTAATCTGCTGATCTTCATCGTGAATAGTCACTTATCCACAGAGGATCGCGATCCTAATAAGAGATCTAATAAAGAGATCTTTAAATAAAAAAGATCTTCTTTTAATTACCGACGATCCTGACCACTTGGTCGATCGTCTAAACTTGAGTAGAATCCCCGACCCCAGGGCAAATACGATCGTTCGCAATACGGCGAGGTGCAGTTCCATGTTTTATCCAGATCAATTTGACGTCATCATCATCGGTGGTGGCCATGCAGGTACCGAGGCCGCCATGGCCGCGGCGCGCATGGGACGTCAGACTTTATTATTGACACACAATATCGATACGCTGGGACAGATGTCCTGTAATCCGGCGATTGGCGGTATTGGTAAAGGGCATCTGGTTAAGGAAATTGATGCGCTCGGCGGCCTGATGGCGACGGCGATCGACCATGCCGGCATCCAGTTTAGGATACTAAACGCCAGCAAAGGCCCTGCCGTTCGCGCCACTCGCGCTCAGGCGGATCGCGTCCTGTATCGGCAGGCGATCCGTACCGCGTTGGAGAACCAGCCTAACCTGATGATCTTCCAACAACCGGTTGAGGATCTGATCGTCGAAAACGATCGCGTCGTGGGTGCCGTCACCCAAATGGGCCTGAAATTCCGCGCCAAGGCGGTGGTATTGACCGTAGGCACCTTCCTGGACGGCAAGATCCATATCGGCCTGGAGAATTACAGCGGCGGCCGCGCCGGGGATCCTCCTTCGATCTCGCTGTCGCAGCGTTTGCGTGAACTGCCGCTGCGCGTTAACCGCTTGAAAACCGGTACACCGCCGCGCATCGACGCCCGCACTATCGATTTCAGCGTACTGGCGCCGCAACACGGCGATACGCCGGTGCCGGTATTCTCGTTCCTGGGCGATGCCAGCCAGCACCCGGAACAAATGGCGTGCTACATCACCCACACCAATGAAAAAACGCATGACGTGATCCGCAATAACCTCGATCGCAGCCCGATGTATGCCGGGATCATCGAAGGGATCGGCCCACGTTACTGTCCGTCGATCGAAGACAAGGTCATGCGTTTTGCCGATCGCAACGCTCACCAGATCTTCCTTGAGCCGGAAGGCCTGACCAGCAACGAGATTTACCCTAACGGGATCTCCACCAGCCTGCCGTTCGACGTGCAGATGCAAATCGTCCGTTCAATGGAAGGGATGCAGAACGCGCGTATTATTCGCCCTGGTTATGCCATCGAGTACGATTTCTTCGATCCACGCGATCTGAAACCGACGCTGGAAAGCAAATTTATTCAGGGCCTGTTCTTCGCCGGCCAGAT
This sequence comes from Serratia sp. KG1D, assembly GCF_037150675.1. Classification (NCBI taxonomy): domain Bacteria; kingdom Pseudomonadati; phylum Pseudomonadota; class Gammaproteobacteria; order Enterobacterales; family Yersiniaceae; genus Serratia; species Serratia sp. KG1D. The sequence goes on along the minus strand of NZ_JBAGIH010000005.1, from coordinate 265,010 downwards.
CAACGGCACCACCGGCTATGAAGAAGCCGCCGCGCAGGGCTTGCTGGCCGGTCTGAACGCCGGGCGTTTCGCCGATGAACAAGAGGGCTGGGCGCCACGTCGCGATCAGGCCTATCTCGGCGTGCTGGTGGACGATCTCAGCACCCTCGGCACCAAAGAACCGTACCGCATGTTTACCTCACGCGCCGAGTATCGTCTGATGCTGCGCGAAGACAACGCCGATCTCCGCCTGACGGAAAAAGGCCGCGAGCTGGGCCTGGTGGACGACGTGCGTTGGGCGCGTTACAGCGAAAAGCTGGAGCGGATCGAACGTGAACGTCAGCGCCTGCGCGACATCTGGATGCACCCGCATGCCGAGAACGTCGAACAGGTCAATGCGTTGCTGAAAGCGCCGCTGTCGCGTGAAGCGAACGGCGAAGAGTTGCTGCGCCGTCCTGAGATGGATTACGCGCAATTGACCGGCATCGACGCCTTCGCGCCGCCGTTGGACGACGTACAAGCCGCCGAGCAGGTCGAGATCCAGGTCAAATACGAAGGCTATATCGCTCGCCAGCAGGAAGAGATCGAAAAACAGCAGCGCAACGAGAACACCGTGCTGCCGCTGGATCTTGACTACCGTCAGGTTTCGGGACTGTCGAACGAAGTGATCGCCAAGCTGAACGATCACAAACCGAACTCCATCGGCCAGGCTTCGCGCATCTCCGGCATTACACCGGCGGCGATCTCGATTTTGCTGATCTGGCTGAAAAAGCAGGGACTGCTGCGCCGCAGCGCATAAATCCCGCTTCCAGGCGGCCGTTTGCTCAACCCGTAGCCAAACGGCCGCTGACATCACTTGCGCCCTGAATTATCATAGTCGCCTCATTGCGCCAGCTAACCATCCGCTGGTCGTTCAGCGCCTGCCAGAGGATCCGTTGTGCAAAAAAAATTAGACTCGCTGCTCGCGGCAGCAGGCATTGAGCTGCCCGATCAGCAGAAACAGCAGTTGCTGGGCTATGTCGGCATGCTGGATAAGTGGAACAAGGCTTATAACCTCACGTCGGTGCGCGATCCGCAGCAAATGCTGGTGCGCCACATCCTCGACAGTATTGTGGTCAATCCGCATCTGCAGGGCTCGCGTTTTATCGATGTCGGCACCGGCCCCGGCTTGCCGGGCATTCCGCTGGCGATTGTGCGCCCGGACGCGCATTTCACGCTGCTCGACAGCCTGGGAAAGCGCGTGCGTTTCCTGCGCCAGGTGCAGCATGAGCTGGGCCTGAACAATATCGAGCCGGTGCAGAGCCGCGTCGAAGCGTTTCCGGCCGAGCCACCGTTCGATGGCGTGATCAGCCGGGCATTCGCTTCGCTGCAGGATATGCTGTCCTGGTGCCATCACCTGCCGGCGAAAGGGCAGGGGCGTTTTTACGCGTTGAAAGGCGTGCGCCCGGATGAAGAACTGACGCAGCTGCCGGCTGGCGTTAGCCTGGAGTCCATCGTGCGGCTGCAGGTGCCTGAACTGGAAGGCGAACGTCATCTGGTGATTCTTAAGGCAAACTGAGTTTGCTTTTGATCAAACAAGCGTGAATTAAAGGTCGTACCCAGCAGAAAGATAAGCAGGCTAATTAGTTGGTCGCTTTTTTTAGTTAATTTACTTTCTATTAACACAAAAAACGCGGCTAATTAGCGACAATAGAGTAATTGCATTTAGAAATAGTCACGTTAGCAATCATGTGCGAAAGATTGGCGTTTGCTGCTAATGTTAATTGGCTGTTGGAATATTGCCCCGCTGCTTGTCAATAAAAGGTTTTCATCGGGTATACGGATTGTTTTTGAACAGTTAACTAGTAATGTTTTGATTTATATAATTTTTTGATCGCTCAAATTGCTAAAGACGGTTTGGTTGACCATCGGCTATAAATCAGGAAGGGACATTACTGTGATCGGCTTCGCGTTTCTAAACGCAACGCTGGAATAATCAGACAATTAAATGCGCCCTATTATTCCGACCGTTTTCTTGTGAAAATAGGCTGGAATAGGGAAATTTAAATAATTGTTCACCTTTTCGCTACTTATCGATTGAATTCGTTGGTATGCCCCGTATAATTTGCTCGTTTTTTGCTGCTTGACTCAGGACAGCAAAAACAGTTGTATACGTCACTCAGCATACCCCCTCTGGGGTACGGAGAGAACAAACGTCATGTCTGTGTCCCTTTACAGCGGGAAAGTCGCACGCAAACTGCTGTTTTTGCAGTTAATGACTTTTGTTCTGATCAGCGTTGCTTTCTGGCTGAAAAGCCCGGAATGGAGCGCTTCGGCGTTGGCAGGCGGTCTCGCCGCCTGGTTGCCGAGTGCAATGTTTATGCTGTTTGCCTTGCGCCATCAGGCGCAAACGCCGGCGCCCGGTAGGGTTGCCTGGTCGTTCGCCATCGGCGAGGGGCTAAAGGTCGTGATCACCATCGTTTTGCTGATCGTGGCGCTGGGGGTGTTCAAGGCGGAGTTTATACCGCTTGGCCTGACCTATTTAGCGGTGTTAGTGGTGCAGATAGTGGCACCGGCCGTGATTAACAGTTACCGAACTTAACTAAATAAGGGTAAGAGGCATCATGTCTGCAGGAGAAGTCTTGACTCCACAGGAGTATATCGGTCACCACCTGACGCAGCTTCAGGTCGGGACTGGGTTCTGGTCGATCAACATCGACTCGATGTTTTTCTCCGTCGTCCTCGGGGCGCTTTTCCTGGTGATCTTCCGCAAAGTGGCTAAAAACGCCACCAGCGGCGTGCCGGGTAAACTGCAAACCGCCGTGGAGCTGGTGGTCGGTTTCGTCGACAGCAGCGTGCGCGACATGTACCACGGCAAGAGCAAGGTGATTGCGCCGCTGGCGCTGACCGTGTTTGTCTGGGTGTTCCTGATGAACTTGATGGACCTGCTGCCCATCGACTTCCTGCCTTACGTTGGCGAACACATCCTCGGCCTGCCTGCGCTGCGCGTGGTGCCTACCGCCGATGTGAACGTCACGCTGTCGATGGCGCTGGGCGTGTTTATCCTGATTCTGTTCTATAGCATCAAAATGAAAGGCGTTGGCGGGTTTGTTAAAGAGTTGACCATGCAGCCGTTCAACCACCCTGTATTCATTCCTATCAACCTGATTCTTGAAGGTGTCAGCCTGCTGTCCAAACCTGTTTCACTGGGTCTGCGACTGTTCGGCAACATGTATGCGGGTGAGTTGATCTTCATCCTGATTGCCGGCCTGTTGCCGTGGTGGTCACAGTGGGTCCTGAGCTTGCCTTGGGCTATCTTCCACATCCTGATCATTACGCTTCAAGCCTTTATTTTCATGGTTCTGACGATCGTCTATCTGTCGATGGCGTCTGAAGAGCACTGATTTTCTTAAAACACTTGCACTTTTAAACTGAAACAAACTGGAGACTGTCATGGAAAACCTGAGTATGGATCTGCTGTACATGGCTGCCGCTGTGATGATGGGTTTAGCGGCAATCGGTGCTGCGATCGGTATCGGCATCCTGGGTGGTAAATTCTTGGAAGGCGCTGCTCGTCAGCCTGACCTGATTCCTCTGCTGCGTACACAGTTCTTTATCGTTATGGGTCTGGTCGACGCCATCCCGATGATCGCTGTAGGTCTGGGTCTGTACGTGATGTTCGCCGTCGCGTAAGTAGAGCAACCCTCTACGACGTAACCAAACTATTAACTTTTAAAGAGGCATTGTGCTGTGAATCTTAACGCAACAATCCTCGGCCAGGCCATCGCGTTCGTTCTGTTTGTCTGGTTCTGCATGAAGTACGTATGGCCGCCGATCATGGCTGCCATCGAGAAGCGTCAGAAAGAAATCGCTGACGGCCTCGCTTCTGCAGAGCGTGCCAAAAAAGATCTGGACTTAGCGCAAGCCAATGCGACCGACCAGCTGAAAACTGCCAAAGCAGAAGCTCAGGTGATCATCGAGCAAGCGAACAAACGCAAAGCTCAGATCATGGATGAAGCGAAAGCCGAAGCCGAGCAGGAACGTAACAAAATCGTGGCGCAGGCTCAGGCTGAGATCGAAGCCGAACGTAAGCGCGCTCGTGAAGAGTTGCGTAAGCAAGTCGCGATGCTGGCAATTGCCGGCGCCGAGAAGATCATCGAACGTTCCGTGGATGAAGCTGCTAACAGCGACATCGTTGATAAACTGGTCGCTGAACTGTAAGGAGGGAGGGGCTGATGTCTGAATTTGTAACTGTAGCTCGCCCCTACGCCAAAGCAGCTTTTGACTTTGCCGTTGAGCACCAAAGCGTAGAGCGCTGGCAGGAAATGCTGGCGTTTGCGGCTGAAGTCACTCGCAATGAACAGATTTCTGAACTGCTGTCTGGCGCGGTTGCGCCAGAAACGCTGTCCAAGACGTTCATCGCGGTTTGTGGCGATCGGCTCGACGAACATGGCCAGAACTTTATCCGTGTAATGGCCGAAAATGGACGTTTACTGGTTCTTCCTGCCGTGCTGCAGCAGTTCATCGAACTGCGCGCCTCGCTGGAATCCACCGTCGAAGTCGAAGTGCTCTCTGCGAGCGCGCTGAACGACGAACAGCAGGCGAAAATCGCCGCTGCGATGGAAAAACGTCTGTCACGCAAAGTTAAGCTGAATTGCAAAATTGACAAGTCTGTACTGGCCGGCATCGTTGTTCGCGCCGGCGATATGGTGATTGATGGCAGCGTTCGCGGTCGTCTTGAACGCCTGACAGACGTCTTGCAGTCTTAAGGGGACTGGAGCATGCAACTGAATTCCACCGAAATCAGCGAACTGATCAAGCAGCGCATTGCTCAGTTCAATGTAGTGAGCGAAGCTCACAATGAAGGTACTATCGTTTCCGTCAGTGACGGGATCATCCGCGTACACGGCCTGGCCGAAGTTATGCAGGGCGAAATGATCGCACTGCCTGGCAACCGTTACGCAATCGCATTGAACCTGGAGCGCGACTCCGTCGGTGCCGTGGTCATGGGTCCGTACGCGGATCTGGCCGAAGGCATGAAGGTTAAATGCACCGGCCGTATCCTGGAAGTTCCAGTCGGTCGTGGTCTGCTGGGCCGCGTAGTTAACACCCTGGGCGCGCCAATCGACGGCAAAGGCCCGATTGAGAACGACGGCTTCTCTCCGGTAGAAGCTATCGCGCCAGGCGTTATCGAGCGTCAGTCCGTTGATCAGCCGGTTCAAACTGGCTACAAATCCGTTGACGCCATGATTCCAATCGGCCGTGGCCAGCGTGAGCTGGTGATCGGTGACCGTCAGACCGGTAAAACCGCGCTGGCGATCGATGCGATCATCAACCAACGCGACTCCGGCATCAAATGCGTTTACGTGGCTATCGGCCAGAAAGCGTCCACCATCGCTAACGTGGTGCGCAAACTGGAAGAGCACGGCGCATTGGCCAACACCATCGTGGTGGTGGCGACCGCTTCCGAATCCGCTGCACTGCAATACCTGGCGCCATACGCCGGTTGCGCAATGGGCGAATACTTCCGTGACCGCGGTGAAGACGCGCTGATCGTGTACGATGACCTGTCCAAACAGGCCGTTGCTTACCGCCAGATTTCCCTGCTGCTTCGTCGTCCGCCAGGTCGTGAAGCTTACCCAGGCGACGTATTCTACCTGCACTCCCGCTTGCTGGAGCGCGCAGCGCGCGTCAACGCCGAATACGTTGAAGCCTTCACCAAAGGTGAAGTTAAAGGCCAAACCGGTTCACTGACCGCTCTGCCGATCATTGAAACCCAGGCGGGTGACGTTTCCGCGTTCGTTCCGACCAACGTAATCTCGATTACCGATGGTCAGATCTTCCTGGAATCCAACCTGTTCAACTCCGGTATTCGTCCGGCAGTTAACCCGGGTATCTCCGTATCCCGTGTTGGTGGCGCCGCGCAGACCAAGATCATGAAGAAACTGTCCGGTGGTATCCGTACCGCGCTGGCGCAGTATCGTGAACTGGCTGCGTTCTCCCAGTTCGCATCCGATCTGGACGACGCGACCCGCAAACAGCTGAGCCACGGTCAGAAAGTGACCGAGCTGCTGAAACAGAAACAGTATGCGCCGATGTCGGTTGCACAACAGTCTCTGGTGCTGTTTGCCGCAGAACGCGGTTACCTGAACGACGTCGAAGTCGCCAAAGTGGTGAGCTTCGAAGCCGCGCTGGTAGCCTATGCGGACCGCGAGCACGCCGAACTGCTGAATCACATCAACCAAACTGGCAACTTCAATGATGAGATCGAGGGCAAGTTGAAAGACATCCTCGAGACCTTCAAGAAAACCCAGTCCTGGTAACGCCGAACGGTCCTGCTGTTGAAAGACAGCAGGCCGTCTGGCACTGAGGAGAAGCAGAGATGGCCGGCGCAAAAGAGATACGTAGTAAGATCGCTAGCGTGCAAAACACGCAAAAGATCACTAAAGCGATGGAAATGGTCGCCGCCTCCAAAATGCGTAAATCGCAGGATCGCATGGCGGCCAGCCGTCCTTATGCAGAGACCATGCGCAAAGTGATTGGTCACCTTGCGTTAGGGAATCTGGAGTACAAGCACCCGTACCTGGATGAGCGTGACGTTAAGCGCGTCGGGTATCTGGTGGTGTCTACTGACCGTGGTCTCTGCGGCGGCTTGAACATCAACCTGTTCAAAAAGCTGCTGGCGGAGATGAAAGCCTGGTCCGAAAAAGGCGTCGAAACCGATTTGGCGCTGATTGGCTCTAAAGCGGCCTCTTTCTTTGGTTCCGTGGGCGGCAACGTGGTTGCCCAGGTGACCGGCATGGGGGATAAACCTTCCCTGTCGGATCTGATCGGGCCGGTGAAAGTGATGCTGCAGGCCTACGACGAAGGTCGTTTGGACAAGCTGTACATTGTCAGCAACAAATTTGTTAATACGATGTCCCAAGAGCCGCAGGTGCTTCAGCTGCTGCCGTTACCGCCAGCCGATGACGAAGAGCTGAAGAAAACGCCTTGGGATTACCTGTATGAACCCGATCCAAAAGTGCTGCTTGATACCTTGCTGCGCCGCTATGTGGAGTCGCAGGTTTATCAGGGCGTCGTGGAAAACCTGGCCAGCGAGCAGGCCGCACGAATGGTCGCGATGAAAGCCGCAACCGATAACGGCGGTAGCCTGATCAAAGAGCTGCAGTTGGTATACAACAAGGCGCGTCAGGCCAGCATCACTCAGGAACTCACCGAGATCGTTTCGGGAGCCTCCGCGGTTTAAGCTAGGTTTACGAATTACGTAGAGGATTCAAGATGGCTACTGGAAAGATTATCCAGGTAATCGGCGCCGTGGTGGACGTCGAGTTCCCTCAGGATGCCGTACCGAAAGTGTACGACGCCCTTGAGGTAGAAAACGGCACCGAAAAACTGGTGTTGGAAGTTCAGCAACAGCTGGGCGGTGGCGTGGTTCGCTGTATCGCAATGGGGACCTCCGACGGTCTGCGTCGCGGTCTGAAAGTGAACAACCTGGACCACCCGATTGAAGTGCCGGTGGGTAAAGCTACCCTGGGCCGTATCATGAACGTATTGGGTCAACCGATCGACATGAAAGGCGACATCGGCGAAGAAGAGCGTTGGGCGATTCACCGCGCGGCGCCAAGCTACGAAGAGCTGTCCAACTCCCAGGAACTGCTGGAAACCGGTATCAAGGTAATGGACCTGATTTGTCCATTCGCCAAGGGCGGTAAAGTCGGTCTGTTCGGCGGTGCGGGCGTGGGTAAAACCGTAAACATGATGGAGCTGATCCGTAACATCGCGATCGAGCACTCCGGTTATTCCGTGTTTGCGGGCGTGGGCGAGCGTACTCGTGAGGGTAACGACTTCTACCACGAAATGACCGACTCCAACGTTCTGGACAAAGTATCCCTGGTTTACGGCCAGATGAACGAGCCACCAGGTAACCGTCTGCGCGTTGCGCTGACCGGTCTGACCATGGCTGAGAAATTCCGTGACGAAGGCCGTGACGTTCTGCTGTTCGTTGACAACATCTACCGTTACACCCTGGCCGGTACCGAAGTGTCCGCACTTCTGGGCCGTATGCCATCCGCGGTAGGTTATCAGCCAACGCTGGCGGAAGAGATGGGCGTTCTGCAAGAACGTATCACCTCGACCAAGACCGGTTCCATCACTTCCGTACAGGCCGTTTACGTTCCTGCGGATGACTTGACTGACCCGTCACCAGCCACCACCTTTGCGCACTTGGACGCAACCGTGGTACTGAGCCGTAACATCGCTTCTCTGGGTATCTACCCGGCCGTTGACCCGCTGGATTCCACCAGCCGTCAGCTGGATCCGCTGGTTGTTGGCCAGGAGCACTACGACGTAGCGCGTGGCGTGCAGTCCATTCTGCAACGCTACCAGGAACTTAAAGATATCATCGCGATCCTGGGTATGGACGAGCTGTCTGAAGAAGACAAACTGGTCGTATCCCGTGCGCGTAAGATCCAACGTTTCCTGTCTCAGCCGTTCTTCGTGGCAGAAGTCTTCACCGGTTCTCCGGGCAAGTTCGTATCGCTGAAAGACACCATCCGTGGTTTCAAAGGCATTATGGACGGCGACTATGACCACCTGCCGGAGCAGGCGTTCTACATGGTTGGCACCATTGAAGAAGCAGTGGAAAAAGCCAAGAAACTGTAACGCCTTGAGAGGAGGGTGATATGGCTATGACTTACCATCTGGATGTAGTCAGCGCGGAAAAACAGATGTTTTCCGGCCTGGTGCAGAAGATCCAGGTGACAGGCAGCGAAGGTGAACTGGGGATCTTCCCTGGCCATGCGCCGCTGCTGACTGCCATCAAGCCTGGCATGGTGCGTATTGTTAAGCAGCACGGTGAAGAAGAGTTCATCTACCTGTCCGGCGGCATCCTCGAGGTGCAGCCGAGCGTGGTTACCGTGCTGGCGGACACTGCTATCCGTGGTACTGACCTCGACGAAGCGAGAGCGTTGGAAGCTAAGCGTAAAGCTGAAGAACACATTCGCAGCTCTCATGGCGATGTCGACTATGCTCAGGCATCCGCTGAACTGGCGAAAGCGATCGCAAAACTGCGCGTTATCGAGCTCACCAGAAAAGCGATGTAATGTTTGGGTGCCCGGCACCCAACTTTAAGAAAGCGGCCTATAGGGTCGCTTTTTTTTTACTTTAAAATAAGCATTTCAGCCCGGCGGGCGGTGTGGTGTATAACCGCTGATATCGGGAAATAAACGTCGCCGATCGCCGACAGTTTTTTCGTCCCGACGCCGAATTAGCCGTGATAGCGGCAGACCAAGGCCCACGCGGCCTGCGCCGGGTTCGTGCAGAGAAATATGTAGTAATATCGCCGCTAAACGGTTTTACTTTCGTCTATCAAAATGGAGTTATCAGGTTGCTTATGTCGAACAGCGCAATGAGCGTGGTCATCCTCGCCGCGGGCAAGGGAACACGCATGTATTCCGATCTTCCCAAGGTCTTACATCCGTTGGCCGGCAAGCCGATGGTGCAACACGTCATTGATGCCGCGATGAAACTGGGCGCGCAACAGGTTCATCTGGTATACGGCCACGGCGGCGATCTGTTGAAAAGCACGTTGACCGAAGGCGCGCTGAACTGGGTGCTGCAGGCCGAGCAACTGGGTACCGGCCATGCGATGCAGCAGGCCGCGCCGCACTTTGCCGACGATGAAGACGTGCTGATGCTGTACGGCGATGTGCCGTTAATCTCCGTGGATACGCTGCAACGCCTGCTGGCGGCCAAGCCGCAGGGCGGCATCGGCCTGCTGACGGTCAAGCTGGACGATCCGAGCGGTTACGGCCGCATCGTGCGTGAGCAGGGCAACGTGGTGGGCATCGTCGAACACAAGGACGCCAGCGAGGCACAGCGCCAGATCAACGAGATCAATACCGGCATCCTGGTGGCGAACGGGCGCGATCTGAAGCGCTGGCTCGGAATGTTGAATAATGACAACGCACAGGGCGAGTTTTACATCACCGATATCATTGCGTTGGCCCATGCCGACGGCAAGAAAATCGAAGCCGTGCACCCGTCGCGTTTAAGTGAAGTGGAAGGCGTGAACAACCGTCTGCAGCTGGCGACTCTGGAGCGCGTATTCCAGTCGGAACAGTCTGAAAAGTTGCTATTGGCCGGCGTGATGTTGTTGGATCCGGCGCGTTTCGATCTGCGCGGGGAACTTGTTCACGGCCGTGACATCACTATTGATGCGAATGTGATTATCGAAGGTCACGTCAAGCTGGGCGACCGGGTGAAAATCGGCGCCGGCTGCGTGCTGAAAAACTGCGTGATTGGCGATAACTGCGAGATCAGCCCTTACAGCGTGCTGGAAGACAGCGTGCTGGAAGCCGACTGCACGGTGGGGCCGTTCGCCCGCTTGCGCCCTGGCGCGGAGCTGGCGGCAGGGGCTCACGTCGGCAACTTCGTGGAAATGAAAAAGGCGCGTCTGGGCAAAGGCTCCAAGGCCGGCCACCTCAGCTACCTGGGCGATGCCGAAATCGGTGATGACGTGAATATCGGCGCCGGCACCATCACCTGTAACTACGATGGCGCCAACAAGCACAAAACGCTGATCGGCGACGGCGTATTCGTCGGTTCCGATACTCAGCTGGTGGCGCCGGTGTCGGTCGGCAAAGGATCCACCATCGCCGCCGGCACCACGGTAACGCGCGATATCGCCGAGAACGAACTGGTGCTGAGCCGCGTCAAGCAGGTGCACATTCAGGGTTGGCAACGTCCGGTGAAGAAGAAGTCATAGTGTGTTTTGCGTTGGGCTCCGTTCAGAGCCCAATACAAAACATAATAACCCCCACCATCTACAGGCTCGGGGGACGCACGGTAAAAACCGGCAAAAATCAGGTCAAGGCATCGAAAGCGCCCATGAAGGGCGTTCATTAGGAATATAACTGATGTGTGGAATTGTAGGCGCAGTAGCGCAACGTGATATCGCAGAAATCCTGTTGGAAGGTTTACGTCGTCTCGAGTACCGCGGTTATGACTCCGCTGGTCTGGCGGTGGTCGATGAAAAAGGCAACGTCAGTCGCCTGCGTCGCGTTGGCAAGGTACAAAAGCTGGCCGAAGCGGCGGAACAAACCGATCTGCACGGCGGTACCGGCATCGCTCACACCCGTTGGGCTACGCACGGTGAACCGACCGAAGCGAACGCGCACCCGCATGTTTCCGACTACATTACCGTGGTGCATAACGGCATTATCGAAAACCACGAGCCGCTGCGCGAACTGCTGATTGAACGCGGTTACCGTTTCAGCTCTGAAACCGACACCGAAGTGATTGCGCACCTGGTGCACTGGGAACAACAGCAAGGCGGTACGCTGCTGGAAGTGGTTCAGCGCGTGATCCCGCAGCTGCGCGGCGCTTACGGCACCGTGGTGATGGACAGCCGCGATCCGAGCGTGCTGGTCGCGGCGCGTTCCGGCAGCCCGCTGGTTATCGGCCGCGGCGTCGGGGAAAACTTCATCGCCTCCGATCAGCTGGCGCTGCTGCCGGTCACCCGTCGCTTCATCTTCCTGGAAGAGGGCGACGTGGTGGAAGTGACTCGCCGCACCGTCAACATCTTCGACAAACAGGGCAACGCCATCGAGCGCCCTGAGATCGAATCCCAGGTGCAGTATGACGCCGGCGACAAGGGCGCTTATCGCCACTACATGCAAAAAGAGATTTACGAACAGCCGCTGGCGCTGAAAAACACCCTGGAAGGGCGTTTCAGTCATGGCCAAATCAACCTGAGTGAGCTGGGGCCGCACGCCGACGAGCTGCTCGCCAAGGTGCAGCACGTGCAGATTATCGCCTGTGGGACTTCTTACCACTCCGGTATGGTGGCGCGTTACTGGTTCGAAGCGCTGGCCGGCGTGCCATGCGATGTCGAGATCGCGTCCGAATTCCGTTACCGCAAATCGGCGGTGCGTCCGGGCAGCCTGATCATCACTCTGTCGCAGTCCGGCGAAACCGCCGACACCCTGGCGGCGCTCCGCCTGTCCAAAGAGCTGGGTTATCTCGGTTCGCTGGCCGTTTGTAACGTTGCCGGCTCTTCGCTGGTGCGCGAATCCGATCTGGCGCTGATGACCAAAGCCGGTACGGAAATCGGCGTAGCCTCGACCAAAGCCTTCACCACGCAGCTCACCGTGCTGTTGATGCTGGTGGCGCGCCTGGGCCGTCTGAAAGGCATGGCGGAAAGCGTGGAGCACGAGATCGTGCATGGTCTGCAGGCGCTGCCGGCGCGTATCGAGCAGATGCTGTCGATGGATAAAGAGATCGAAGCGCTGGCGGAAGGCTTCTCCGACAAGCACCATGCGCTGTTCCTCGGCCGCGGCGATCAGTATCCGATCGCCATGGAAGGGGCGCTGAAGCTGAAAGAGATCTCCTATATTCACGCTGAAGCTTATGCGGCGGGCGAGTTGAAACACGGCCCGCTGGCGCTGATCGACGCCGATATGCCGGTGATCGTGGTGGCGCCGAACAACGAACTGCTGGAAAAGCTGAAGTCCAACATTGAAGAAGTGCGCGCGCGCGGCGGCCAGCTGTACGTGTTCGCCGATCAGGACGCCGGCTTCGTCAGCAGCGAAGGCATGACCCTCATTCCTCTGCCGCACGTCGAGGAAATCGTCGCGCCGATCTTCTACACCGTGCCGTTGCAGCTGCTGTCTTACCACGTGGCGCTGATCAAGGGCACCGACGTTGACCAGCCGCGCAACCTGGCGAAGTCTGTCACCGTAGAGTAATTTGTCGCAGGTAAACTGCAAAAGCCGGCCTTAGCGCCGGCTTTTTTCATGAGTGACCTTAAAGATGACAGCGCTGCCGTTTCGGTGATAAACGTTGTCATATTCAAGCGGATAGGCCGCGCCAAGCCGGTTTTTTATTGCTTGGGAAATGTGCTGTTTCACGGCTAACCTTCTGATTTACATACAAACAAACACCTATCAAATACACTGTAATATAACTGTCATATTGCGTACATTTTTCTGTCACCAAACTGTCCTATTTTCCCTCCTGCAGCAATACTTACTCTGATTAAAACGACTCGAAGTCGATTTTAAGTATCCCATTAGGAGGGATTATGAAACTGATGCGTACCACCGTCGCCAGTATTGTGGCAGCGACCTTCTCCCTGACCGCCGTGTCCGCGTTCGCTGCTGCCAGCCTGACCGGTGCAGGTGCGACATTCCCCGCTCCGGTTTACGCCAAGTGGGCAGATTCTTATCAGAAAGAAACCGGCAATAAAGTTAACTATCAGGGCATCGGCTCCTCTGGCGGCGTAAAGCAAATCGTGGCCAACACCGTTGACTTTGGCGCCTCCGACGCCCCGCTGTCTGACGACAAACTGGCGGCCGATGGCCTGTTCCAGTTCCCGACCGTGATTGGCGGCGTGGTGCTGGCGGTGAATATCCCGGGCATCAAATCCGGCGAACTGACGCTGGACGGTAAAACCCTGGGTGATATCTACCTGGGCAACGTCAAAAAGTGGAACGATCCGGCTATCACCAAGCTGAACCCTGGCGTGAAACTGCCTGACCAGAACATCGCCGTGGTGCGCCGCGCCGACGGTTCCGGCACCTCGTTCGTGTTCACCAGCTACCTGTCCAAGGCCAACGCGCAGTGGAAAGAGAAGATTGGCGCCGGTTCTACCGTTAACTGGCCGACCGGTCTGGGCGGTAAAGGCAACGACGGCATCGCCGCCTTCGTTCAGCGCCTGCCTGGCTCTATCGGTTACGTAGAATACGCTTACGCCAAGCAGAACAACCTGGCTTACACCAAGCTGGTGTCCGCCGACGGCAAACCGGTCAGCCCGACCGAAGAGAGCTTCAGCAACGCCGCCAAAGGCGCGGATTGGAGCAAAACCTTCGCTCAGGATCTGACTGACCAGAAAGGCGACAACGTGTGGCCAATCACCTCCACCACCTTCATCCTGGTGCACAAAGAGCAGAAAAACCCTGCTCAGGGCGCCGAAGTGCTGAAGTTCTTCGACTGGGCGTATAAAACCGGCGCCAAGCAGGCGAACGAACTGGATTACGCCACCCTGCCGGCAGAAGTGGTTGAGCAGGTGCGTGCGGCCTGGAAAACCAACGTAAAAGACAGTTCAGGTAAAGCGCTGTACTAACAACGCAGGGGCGCGGGTTCGCCGCGCCCCACACAGTTCTTCAGGCTCCGATCCCGGTTGGGGCTGCCAGGGTTCAAACAGAGAGTAATCTATGGCTGAGTACAAGCCGACCATCAAAGCACCGGGCAAAAACGGTGACATCATTTTCAGCGCGCTGGTGAGACTGGCTGCGCTGATTACCCTATTGTTGCTGGGCGGCATCATCGTTTCGCTGATCTTCGCCTCCTGGCCAAGCATGCAGAAATTCGGCTTTGCGTTCCTGTGGACCAAAGAGTGGGACGCGCCGGCGGAGCAGTTCGGCGCGCTGGTGCCGATCTACGGCACCGTGGTCACCTCGCTTATCGCGTTGATCATCGCCGTGCCGGTGAGCTTCGGCATCGCGCTGTTCCTGACCGAACTGGCGCCGAACTGGCTGAAGCGGCCGCTGGGCATCGCCATTGAGCTGCTGGCGGCCATTCCGAGCATCGTCTACGGCATGTGGGGCCTGTTCGTGTTCGCCCCGCTGTTCGCCGAATACTTCCAGACGCCGGTGGGCGAAGTACTGTCGGGCATTCCAATCGTCGGCGAGCTGTTCTCCGGCCCGGCCTTCGGCATCGGCATCCTGGCCGCCGGGGTGATCCTGGCTATCATGATCATTCCTTACATCGCCGCGGTGATGCGCGACGTCTTCGAACAGACCCCGGTAATGATGAAAGAGTCGGCCTACGGCATCGGCTGCACCACCTGGGAAGTCATCTGGCGCATCGTGCTGCCGTTCACCAAAAACGGCGTCATCGGCGGCGTGATGCTGGGCCTGGGCCGCGCGCTGGGGGAAACCATGGCGGTGACCTTTATCATCGGCAACACCTACCAGCTCGACAGCGCTTCGCTGTACATGCCGGGCAACAGCATCACCTCGGCGCTGGCCAACGAATTCGCCGAAGCCGAGTCCGGCGTGCACACCGCCGCGTTGATGGAGCTGGGCCTGATTCTGTTTGTTATCACCTTTATCGTGCTGGCGCTGTCGAAACTGATGATCATGCGTCTGGCCAAGAATGAGGGGCGTTAACATGGCGACGATGGATATGCAAAACGCAGTCGTTCTGGCGGAAAGCCGCCGCAAAATGCAGGCCTGGCGCCGGCAGAAAAACCGCCTCGCGCTGTTCCTGTCGATGGCGACCATGGCGTTCGGGCTGTTCTGGCTGATCTGGATCCTGATCGCCACCGTCACCAAAGGCTTCGACGGCATGTCGCTGGCGCTGTTCACCGAAATGACCCCGCCGCCGAACACCGCGGGCGGCGGCCTGGCAAACGCCATCGCCGGCAGCGGGCTGTTGATCCTGTGGGCGACACTCTTCGGTACGCCGCTGGGCATCATGGCCGGCATCTACCTGGCGGAATACGGCCGTAAATCCTGGCTGGCGGAAGTGATCCGCTTTATCAACGACATCCTGCTCTCCGCACCGTCGATCGTGGTGGGCCTGTTCGTTTACACCATCGTGGTGGCGAAGATGGAACACTTCTCCGGTTGGGCCGGCATCGTGGCGCTGGCGCTGCTGCAGGTGCCGATCGTCATTCGCACCACCGAGAACATGCTGAAGCTGGTGCCGGATACGCTGCGCGAGGCCGCCTATGCCCTGGGCACGCCGAAATGGCGCATGATTTCCGCTATCACGCTGAAGGCGTCGGTGTCCGGCATCATCACCGGCGTGCTGCTGGCGATTGCGCGCATCGCGGGGGAAACGGCGCCGCTGCTGTTCACCTCGCTGTCGAACCAGTTCTGGAGCACCGACCTGATGCAGCCGATCGCCAACCTGCCGGTGACCATCTTCAAATTCGCCATGAGCCCGTTCGCCGAATGGCAGCAGCTGGCCTGGGCGGGGGTGCTGTTGATCACCCTGTGCGTACTGCTACTGAATATCCTGGCGCGCGTGATTTTCGCCAAGAAAAAGCATTCATAAAATTTTGAGCGCCGCTTTGGCGGCGCTGATGAAAAGAGAGAAGTCTTGATGAGTATGGTTACTGACGCTTCCAGCAGCAAAATTCAGGTACGCGATCTGAACTTCTACTACGGCAAATTCCATGCGCTGAAGAACATCACGCTGGATATCGCCAAGAACAAGGTCACCGCGTTTATCGGCCCGTCCGGCTGCGGCAAATCCACCCTGCTGCGCACCTTCAACAAGATGTACCAGCTGTACCCGGAACAGCGTGCGGAAGGCGGCATCCTGCTGGACGGCCAGAACATCCTGACCGACAACTCGGATATCGCGCTGCTGCGCGCCAAGGTCGGCATGGTGTTCCAAAAGCCGACGCCGTTCCCGATGTCGATTTACGACAACATCGCCTTCGGCGTTCGCCTGTTTGAAAAGCTGTCGCGCGCCGATATGGACGAGCGCGTGCAGTGGGCGCTGACCAAGGCGGCGCTGTGGAACGAAACCAAGGACAAGCTGCACCAGAGCGGCTACAGCCTCTCCGGCGGCCAGCAGCAGCGTCTGTGCATTGCCCGCGGCATCGCCATTCGTCCGGAAGTGCTGTTGCTGGATGAGCCTTGCTCGGCGCTGGATCCGATCTCCACCGGCAAGATTGAAGAGCTGATCAGCGAGCTGAAGGCCGATTACACCGTGGTGATCGTGACGCACAACATGCAGCAGGCGGCGCGCTGCTCCGACTCTACCGCATTTATGTATCTGGGCGAGCTGATCGAGTTCAGTGATACTGATAACCTGTTCACTGCGCCGCAGAAAAAGCAGACTGAAGACTACATCACTGGCCGTTATGGTTGATAGGAAGCATCATGGATAACCTGAATTTAAACAAACACATTTCCGGCCAGTTCAACGCAGAGCTCGAGCATATCCGCACCCAGGTGCTGACTATGGGCGGGCTGGTGGAGCAGCAGCTGACCGACGCCATCACCGCGATGCACAATCAGGATGGCGAGCTGGCCAAGCGCGTGATCGAAGGCGACGCCAAGGTCAACATGATGGAAGTGGCGATCGACGAAGCCTGCGTGCGCATTATCGCCAAGCGCCAGCCGACCGCCAGCGATCTGCGTCTGGTGATGGCGATCATCAAAACCATTTCCGAGCTGGAACGCATCGGCGACGTGGCGGACAAGATCTGCCGCACCGCGCTGGAGAAGTTCTCGCACCAGCACCAGCCGCTGCTGGTCAGCCTGGAGTCGCTGGGGCGCCACACCGTGCAGATGCTGCATGACGTGCTGGACGCGTTCGCGCGCATGGATCTGGACGAAGCGATCCGTATCTACCGGGAAGATAAAAAGGTCGATCAGGAATATGAAGGCATCGTGCGTCAGCTGATGACCTACATGATGGAAGATTCGCGCACCATTCCGAGCGTGCTGACCGCGCTGTTCTGCGCCCGTTCTATCGAGCGTATCGGCGATCGCTGCCAGAACATCTGCGAATTTATCTTCTATTTCGTCAAAGGACAGGATTTCCGTCATTTGGGCGGCGACGCCCTGGAAAAGCTGCTGTCTCCGGGCAGTAAAGACGAAAAAGACGACTGACCCTTTCCGGGTAATATCCTTCAAAGGCGCGGTTTCCCGCGCCTTTATTCCATCTTAAGCGCGTAAAGATAAAAAGGTTATAAATATAGCTTTTTATATTATTTCCTGACCTATGTGGCGCTTGCTAGCTTATCCGCCAGCAGGACATCAACCACTTAGGAGCTCTCTATGAAACATCGCGCTTTGGCCTTAACGTTGTTAGCCAGTCTGACCGGCCTCGCCGCCGGCGCCGCGCACGCGGACAAACTTGACGATATCAAGCAAGCCGGCGTGGTGCGCATCGCGGTGTTCGACAGCAATCCGCCGTTCGGTTACATCGATCCGCAGAGCAAGAAGCTGGTGGGCTACGATGTGGATGTCGCCGACGCGATCGGCAAAGCGCTGGGGGTGAAAGTGGAGCTGCGCGCCACCAACCCGGCCAACCGCATTCCGCTGCTGGTGTCGAAGAAGGTTGACCTGATTGCTGCCAACTTCACCATTACCGACGAGCGCGCCAAGGAAGTGAACTTCAGCGTGCCGTATTTCGCCACCGGCCAGAAATTCATCGCCCGCAAAGGCGTATTGAAAACGCCGGAAGACATCAAGAAGCTGCGCATCGGCGCGGATAAGGGCACGGTGCAGGAAATCACCCTGCGCGAGCGTTTCCCGACGGCGAAAGTGATCTCCTACGATGATACCCCGCTGGCGTTCGTGGCGCTGCGCAACGGCAACGTGCAGGCGATCACTCAGGACGACGCCAAGCTGGTCGGCCTGCTTGGCAATCTGCCGGCGGCGCAGAAGGCCGAGTTTGAGATTTCGCCGTTCAGCCTGACCAAAGAGTATCAGGGCGTCGGCATTCCCAAGGGCGAAGATCGCCTGACCGCCGCGGTGAACGAGACGCTGATCAAGCTGGAAAAAGACGGTGAAGCGGTTAAGATTTACGATCGCTGGTTCGGGCCGGAAACCCAATCCGCCCAGCCGCGCGGCGATTTCAAAATCGCGCCTTTGGATCAGCAACCGAAAGCCTGATTTAACCGCGCGCGGTGAGATCGGTATGGAGGGGCGCAGCTTGCTGCGCCCCTGATGCATTCTGCAAGACAAGGATTGAACATGAACCTGGACTGGCTGCTGGCGCCGCAATACCTGAGCTGGCTGTGGCACGGCTTTCTGCTGACGCTGTGGCTTTCCGCCTGCGCGGGCCTGGCGGCCACGCTGCTGGGCTTCGTGCTGGCGGCGATGCGCGACAGCAGCCTGCGGCCGTTGCGCTGGCTGGCGATGGGCTACAGCTCGCTGTTTCGCAATACGCCGCTGCTGGTGCAGCTGTTCTTCTGGTACTTCGCCGCCGGCCAGATCTTGCCGTCCGCCGCCATGCAGTGGCTGAACAGCGCCCATCAGATCGGTCCGCTTGAGTGGCCGTCGTTCGAGTTTCTCGCCGGTTTCTTCGGCCTGACGCTGTACTCCACCGCCTTTATCGCCGAAGAGATCCGCTCCGGCATTCGCGGCGTCGCCGGCGGACAGAAATATGCCGCTCAGGCGCTGGGGCTGACCGGCTGGCAGGCGATGCGCTATGTGGTGCTGCCGCAGGCGCTGAAAATCGCGCTGCCGCCGCTGCTGGGGCAATACATGAACGTGATCAAGAACTCGTCGCTGACCATGGCGATCGGCGTGGCCGAACTCTCTTACGCCTCGCGTCAGGTCGAAACCGAAACCCTGCGCACCTTCCAGGCGTTCGGCGTGGCGACGGTACTGTATATCGCCATCATCGCGCTGCTGGAAGGCTGGGGCATGTGGCGACAACAGCGTAAACCGCTGGGAGGACATTGAGATGGATTTCAGCGTGATTCACGACAACCTGGGTTACCTGCTGTGGGGCACCTGGCCGGACGGGCCGTTGGGCGGCGCGGCGTTGACGTTGGCGATCAGCCTGATGGCCGGCGTGGCCTCGGCGGTGCTCGGCACCCTGCTCGGCGTGGCGCTGGCGATGTCGCGCGGCATCGCCGCCGGGCTGCTGGCGGCGGTGTTGGGCTTTTTCCGCGCCATTCCGGTCATCATGCTGATCTTCTGGACCTATTTCCTGCTGCCAATGGTGTTTGGCGTCGAGATCCCGGAAATCACCACCGTCGTGTGCGCGCTGGCGCTGATCGCCTCGGCCTATCTGGCCCATGCGGTGAAAGCCGGCATCGCCGCCATCGGCCCCGGCCAGTGGCAGGCCGGGCTCTCTCTGGGGCTGACCCGCTGGCAGACGCTGCGCATGATCGTGCTGCCGCAGGCGCTGCGCATGATGGTGCCGTCGTTCATCAACCAGTGGATCTCCCTGATCAAAGACACCTCGCTGGCTTATATCGTCGGCGTTGGCGAACTGACCTTCCTGGCGACCCAGGTCAACAACCGCAGCATGGTCTACCCGATGGAAGTGTTCCTGTTCGTGGCGCTGGTCTATTTCGTGTTCTGCCTGGCGCTCGATCTGCTGGCCAATGCGGTCAACCGCCGCTTCGGCGCGCAAACCCGCGCGCTGAAGCGGTCCTGGCGCTGGTGGCGCAACAAGCCGCCGTTGCCGGCCAGTTAATCGGCCGTCAGCCGCCAGCCGCGTTCGCGCCACAGCGCGGGCAATTGAGCCAGGTCGTCAAACGTCGTCACCAGCGGGTGATCGATCGGCGGGTTATGCGGATCGGCGCAGAAGTAAAAGACCGGGATGCCGGCATTGATGCCGGCCTGCGCGCCGGCGGGTGAATCGTCCACCAGGATGCAGTGCGTCACCGGCACCTGCATCTGTTCGGCGGCGTGAAACACGATCGCCGGATCCGGCTTCCAGCGCTGAATGTCATAGCCGCTGAACAACCGGTCATCAAAATAAGGCAGCATGCCGGTCAGGCCGAGCGAGTGCTGCATCTTGCTGACCGGCCCGTTGGAGACGGTGCAGACAGGTACCGTCACCTGCGCCAGCAGCTCGCGGGCGCCGGCAATCTGCTGCAGCTCGCTGTCGAACAGCCGCGCCACTTCCTGCCGATACAGCGGCTCCAGCGTCTCTTTTGCCAGGTCAGTGCCCTGCTCGGCGTTGACTCGATCGATGATCTCGTACAGCTTCACCCCTTTGTATTTCTTGAACACCTCTTCCAGCGACAGATGAATGCCGTAGCGGGCGAACATGTGCACATAGGCTTTGCTGCACAGCACTTCGCTGTCCACCAGCGTGCCGTCGCAGTCGAACAAAATGCAGTCAATCTGATTCATGCGGGACAGGTTCCTTCGGGTTAACGCCGCTGAGGCCGCTCAGCGATCACTTGATCAGGCTACGCGCCTTGAGATCGTGCAAAATCAGCGCGGCGACGTGTGAGCACTGCGGCAGATCGCGGCTGTCGCACCACTTCAGCTCGGCGATTTCGGCGGCCGGCTGCAACTGCCCGGTAAAGCCGGCCTGGTAGCAGCGAATGCGCACCTGGGTGCCGTCCTGCTTGCCGTCTGCCGGGCCGGAGAACTCGCCGTAAAACGCGATGGAGTTCGGCTGCAGCGCGACGGTCAGCTCTTCGTCGATTTCGCGGCACAGCGCCTGTTCGTCGGTTTCACCCGCTTCGCGCTTTCCGCCTGGCATATAAAACAGCGTCTTGTTGTGTGAGCGCACCAGCGCCACTTTGTCATCTTTCAGCGCGATCAACGCCAGCTTATCGATAAAGGTCGAAGACATGCGGATTCCTGTTTATTAACGAATAGGGAAAGAGGGGGCGATAGGCCATTTTATCGGCCGTGCCGACAAACGGCAACGCAATGGGCGGTTGGGGGATGAATGTCTGTAAATACAAGCCGTTGACACGTTTAGCCGTAAAGACGGCGAAAAAAACCTGTGACCGGCGTCAAAAGCCCCACTTTTTGTTATAGGATAGCCGGCGACTGTCCATTCCCATTTTCGGAATTCTGATAATGACCAAACCAGTATCTGGCCTTGACGCTGAGCAAGGCTTGCTTGGGCGCGTGTTTAAACTCAAGCAACATGGCACGACGGCGCGTACGGAAACGATTGCCGGTATCACCACCTTCCTCACCATGGTGTATATCGTGTTCGTTAACCCGCAAATTTTGGGCGCGGCGGGCATGGATACCCAGGCGGTATTTGTCACCACCTGTTTGATCGCCGCCTTCGGCAGCATCTTTATGGGCCTGCTGGCGAACCTGCCGGTGGCGTTGGCGCCGGCGATGGGGCTGAACGCTTTCTTCGCCTTCGTGGTGGTCGGGGCGATGGGCATCTCCTGGCAGGTGGGCATGGGCGCCATCTTCTGGGGCGCGGTCGGCCTGCTGCTGCTGACCATTTTCCGCATTCGCTACTGGATGATCGCCAACATTCCGGTCAGCCTGCGGGTCGGCATCACCAGCGGCATCGGTCTGTTCATCGGCATGATGGGGCTGAAAAACGCCGGCATCGTGGTGGCCAACCCGGACACGCTGGTGACCATCGGCAGCCTGACCTCGCACAACGTGCTGCTGGGGGCGCTCGGCTTCTTTATCATCGCCGTGCTCTCTTCGCGTAACTTCCATGCGGCGGTGCTGGTGTCGATCGTGGTCACTACCCTGATCGGCTGGATGCTGGGCGACGTGAAATACGGCGGTTTGTTTTCGCTGCCGCCGAGCATTACCTCGGTGGTGGGCCAGGTCGACGTGGCCGGCGCGCTGGACATCGGGCTGGCCGGGGTCATCTTCTCGTTTATGCTGGTGAACCTGTTCGACTCCTCCGGCACCCTGATCGGCGTCACCGATAAAGCCGGTCTGACCGACAACCAGGGCAAGTTCCCACGCATGAAGCAGGCGCTGTACGTTGACAGCATCAGCTCAGTGGCCGGTTCGTTGGCTGGCACCTCTTCCGTGACCGCTTATATCGAAAGCTCATCTGGCGTCGCCGTCGGCGGCCGTACCGGTTTGACGGCGGTGGTCACCGGCCTGCTGTTCCTGCTGGTGATCTTCCTGTCGCCGCTGGCGGGCATGGTGCCGGCTTACGCCGCCGCCGGTGCGCTGATCTACGTCGGCGTGCTGATGACCTCCAGCCTGGCGCGGGTGAAGTGGGACGATCTGACCGAAGCGGTGCCGGCGTTTGTCACCGCGGTGATGATGCCGTTCAGCTTCTCGATCACCGAGGGCATCGCGCTCGGCTTTATCTCCTACTGCGTGATGAAGCTGGGTACCGGCCGCTGGCGTGAAATCAGCCCGTGCGTGGTGGTGGTGGCGCTGCTGTTCGTGCTGAAGATCGTCTTCGTCGACGGCCATTGACAGCCAAAGGGCCGACGGCGGTCGGCCCTGAATCCCTAGACGCCCGGCGTCGCATCCGGCGCCTGATCCAACACCCACTGCAACGGCCGCCTGAAGCGCGCCTGCCAGCTGCCGGCGGCATCCTCTCCCTGGGCGAAGTGCAGCGTCTGCACCTGATTCTCCTCCCCGAACAGATTGGCGAAATGTAGCGCCAGCGCCTGCTCGCTGAAGGTCTGCCGATCGTAATACGCCATCACGATTTTCTTTTTCGCCGCCAGCGACTGCTGGGCCGGCTTGATCTCGCCGTGGGGGGCGATCAGGAGCGCGCCGGCGTAAAACTGCGGGTACTTCGCGATCAGGTTGGCGGCGTGCAACGCGCCCTGGCCGCGGGCACTGAGGTAAATCCGCCGGGGATCCAGCTTTAGCTGCGGAGCCAGCTGTTGCACCGTGCGCTGCAGGGTGGTTTGGGTGCTCTCGTCGCTGTAATTTGACCAGCGGAAGCTGTTTTCCGACAGCATCTGCGTGCCGTTGATCTCGATGTAGGCCACGCCCATTTCGCCGAACAGCAGCCGCTCCTCGGGGCTGATGGCGGCGGCTTTGCCGTAGGTATGCAGGAAGATCACCGTTGGCCAACCTTCGGGCGGCGCTTCGCCGTCCGGCACCGCGTAGCTGGCTTTGCCTTCATACTGACGGGCGTGCTGCAGATAGCGCGCTTTGGTGGCGGCCAAAATGGATTGGTAAGTGGCGGAGTGTTGGATGCTGTTGAAGGCGTCGTCCTCCAGCAGGTTGTAGTAGTACCACAGGCCGCGGTCGGCGCTCAGCTGCAGGTAACGCTCCGCCAGTTCGGTTTGCCCTTTCTCCGCCGACGACACCGCCAGCTGGTAGGGCGCCCAGACGTTGCGGCCGTCTTCGCGCATCAGCGTCAGGTACAGCGACATGGCGCCGAGCTTTTTGTCTTCCTGGGTTTGCGCGGAACGCGATAGTTGGGCGTTGAGCGCGCTGTGCGCCGGCAGCTCCAGCGGCTCTTCACCGGCGGGATAACGCATGTCTGCGGCGAAAGCGGGACTGGTGATGGAAACGAAAAATAACGCTAAAATGAAAAAATACATGATGCTATGGCTTTAATTTCAATAAATTGACGGACGTCATGTCCTGTTGCGGCGCCCAGCGGGCGCCGCGAGACCTTCACTCCACGCGGCGAATAAAATCGCTGAACGCGGACAGCTGGCCGGTCAGGAAATCCAGCGTTCCCTGGTCGCTCAGTTCACCGGCCTGTTCATCGACCTTGCTCTGGATCACGCCGCCCATAAACTCAGGCTTGTTCATTACCATCGCATCGAGGAACACCAGGATCTGGCGCAGATGGTATTGGCAGCGCGCGCCGCCGATCGGCCCCATTGAGCTGGTTTGAATGGCGACCGGCTTGCCGGCCAGCGGCTGATTCGGTACGCGAGACAGCCAGTCGATGGCGTTCTTCAACCCGCCGGGTACGGAATAGTTATATTCAGGGGTGACGATGATCACGCCGTCGGCCTGGCGGATCTGCTCGGCGATCGCCTCGACCGCGGCAGGGAAGCCTTCACCCTGTTGCATGTCGGCGTCGTACAGCGGGATATCGCGGATGGAGGGCAGCGCTTCAATGGTGACGCCCTGCGGGGCCAGACCAGGCAGGGCGCGAGCCACCATGGCGTTGTAGGAGCCTTTGCGCAGGCTGCCGAGTAGAGTGACGATTTTTAAGGCTTGGTCTGACATGGTGATTCTCCCTTTCGAATGAGCAGATTCAGCGTACAACATGGGCGAATAGTAGGCTAAAGCGCGGGTCGAGAATAGGCGATTGCTCAACATTTAGCTGTCTTTACAATTTAATCCAGTAACTGGTGCGGTAAAGATCGCGTTATCCGCTTTGCGCCGCGTCAACCTGGCGTCTTCAGGCCCGTCAGTTTAACGAAGCGTGAGGATGCCGCCGGGCTGCGCGGCGAGATTTCCCCGTCTTTGTGCAGGCCGCCGCGCTCTTCGTAGCGCCAGCACAGCAGGCGATCCAGCCCGGGGCTGCCGGCGCAGGCCCAGCTCAGATATTCGTCGGCATCGCTCATCACCTGAACGTCCGGCGTGGCGCTGGAACGCAGGTGGCCGGAGAAGGGATGCAGACGCAGCGTAGACTGGCCGCTGTTGCCGAGGCCGGAAATTTTCAGCACGCTTTGCCGAATGCTCCACAGCTGAGTCTCCGCCTCCAGCCGATCGTCCTGCGCGCCGATCCAGGCGCTTTCCGCCGGCGTCTGGTGCGCGTTCTGCAGCGCGCTTTGCCGGCTGCCGCGCGCCCGCATCACTTCGATATCCAGTCCGACTTTGCCTTCGTCGCTGAGCAGCACGCCCACGGTGTTGCTGGCATAGGCGAGGCTAAAATCGGGCAGCTGATGATCGGCGAAGCAGGGGCGGCCGGTGGGTGTGGTGGCGATGGGTGGCAGCGTCGGCAGGCCGTACAGGTAGAACATCATTTCGGCGAGCAGAATGCGCCCTTGCAGGTAGCGCGTGCGGCGCTTAACGGAAAAGGTGCGGGTGGCGGCTATCACTTCGTCGGCGAGTCTCTGGGTATCCAGGACAGCGGAGGCCGGGGTCCATCGGGCAAAATGACACGCCATTGTTCGCTCCATGACAGAGGGTCGCTAAGAACGCAGGGGTGTTAGATTAAGACTAAGTTGAGGATTTATCATCAAAAAACACTATGCGTTTTATCCGATTTGTTGCCGATTTCAGTGATGAGCGGCACAGGCGTTATTCCAGGATCCAGCTATCGCCGGTGGCCGGCGCGATACCTTCCGGCAGCCATAGCCGGCCCCACGCGCCGGTACAGTGGCAGCCCATGATCTTTTCCGGCTGGTGCTGCCGTAAAAAACGGCGCACGCGCCAGAGCGTGCGCGGGGAAGCGCAACGCAGATGAAAACCACCAATTAAGGCGTGGATCCGATCGATTCCGGTGATTTTCTGGCAGTGGCGCACGATATTCACGATCCCGCGATGCCCGCAGCCGGTCACGATCACCAGACCGCGATCCGATTTGTAAATCAGCACCCCTTCGTCGATAACGTAATCCACCGCCGCGTTTTCCCCGGTAATCACCCCGTAGGCGCGCGGTGCGGGCACGGCGATTTCACCTGACCACATAAAGCGATCGCCGATCGCCAGCGGCTCGCGGCTGTAGTGCATGCGGTGGCGTGAGTAGTCGATGTCCAAAGAGAGCTTTTTGATTTTGCGGGTGTGGCCCAGCACCTTCAGCGCCGCATAGCGCTCATCGCCGACCTGCGGGTGGCAGATGATGCGGCTGTTGTCCGGCAGCCAGGCGACGCCGCCGCAGTGGTCATAGTGGCCGTGGGAGAGCACCGTCGCGGTGATGCGGGAGAGATCGACGCTCATCAGCGCCGCATTGCGCAGGAAGCTGTCGTCGGGGCCGGTGTCGAACAGTATGGAGGTCGTCTCGTCCTCAATCAGCAGGCTTAACCCGGCCTTGGCCTGCAATAGCGGGTTGGCGCCGGCGGCGCGGCGGTTTTCCAGCAATACCTTGAGGGTTAACGCCATGTTGACTCGTTCCTGAGAAAGACACCTGACCGTCCAGTATATCGCGGGCAGTTGCAGCGGCGCTGTGAGCCAGCGCGCAGAGCGAGAGCGGGAAAGAAAAACGGCCGGAACAAGGGCTTATCCCGGCCGTGAAGGCCTCTGGCAGCGCGTTATTTCCCGATACAGAAGCTGGAGAAGATGCGGCCCAGCAGGTCGTCGGAGGTGAATTCGCCGGTGATTTCGCTCAAGGCCAGCTGCGCCTGGCGCAGTTCCTCGGCCAGCAGTTCGCCCGCGTAAGCGCTCACTAACTGTTCTTTGCCCTGCACCAGATGCTGCGCCGCCAGTTCCAGCGCCTGCAGGTGGCGACGGCGCGCCAGGAAGCCGCCTTCCATGTTGCTGGTGAAGCCCATGCTCTGTTTCAGATGATCGCGCAGCACATCGACGCCTTCGCCGGTGCGGGCCGACAGGCGAATAAGTGAGTGGTTATTCACTTCCGTCAGGCCCAGCGTTTCACCGGTGATGTCGGCCTTGTTGCGCACCACGGTGATCGGCAGCGTGCCCGGCAGGCGCGCCATAAACTCCGGCCAGATCTCCGCCGGCTCGGTGGCGGCGGTGGTGGTGCCGTCCACCATAAACAGCACCCTGTCGGCCTGTTCGATCTCGTTCCAGGCACGTTCGATGCCAATACGCTCCACTTCGTCGCTGGCGTCGCGCAGGCCGGCGGTGTCGATGATGTGCAGCGGCATGCCGTCGATATGGATATGTTCGCGCAAGACGTCGCGGGTGGTGCCGGCGATATCGGTGACGATCGCCGCCTCGCGCCCGGCCAACGCATTGAGCAGGCTGGATTTACCGGCGTTGGGGCGCCCGGCGATGACCACCTTCATCCCTTCGCGCAGCAGGCTGCCCTGGCGCGCTTCACCACGCACGTTATCCAGATCCGCCATGACGTCGTTGAGCTGCGCCTCGATTTTACCGTCGGACAGGAAGTCGATTTCCTCGTCCGGGAAGTCGATCGCCGCTTCCACGTAGATTCGCAGGTGAGTGAGCGCTTCCACGAGCTGGTGGATGCGGGTGGAAAATGCGCCCTGCAGCGAGTTCATCGCCGAACGTGCCGCCTGCTCGGAGCTGGCGTCGATCAGATCGGCGATCGCTTCGGCCTGCGCCAGATCGAGTTTGTCGTTGAGAAACGCGCGCTCGGAGAACTCGCCGGGCCGGGCGATGCGCACGTCGGGCAGCGCCAGCACGCGCTTGAGCAGCAGATCGAGGATCACCGGCCCGCCGTGGCCCTGCAGCTCCAGCACGTCTTCGCCGGTAAAGGAGTTTGGCCCCGGAAACCACAGCGCGATGCCCTGATCGAGGGTGGCGCCGGCGGCGTCGCGGAACGGCAGATAGTCAGCGTAGCGCGGCTTCGGCAGCTTGCCGAGCAACGCCTGGGCGACGTCTTTGGCCTTGCTTCCGGAAATGCGCAGAATGCCGACGCCGCCGCGTCCCGGCGGGGTGGCTTGGGCTACGATGGTATCGGTGGTGCTCATAACGGTTCTCTCTGACGATTAAGATGCAAAAAGGCGGTCTAATGACCGCCTTTGGTGTGACTGCAAGGGTCGGCGCGCCGAACCCCTACACTACGCTTAGCTTTTTTTCTTGTCGCGGCTGTGCAGACCGCGTTTTTCCAGACCACGGTAAATCAGCTGCTGCTGCAGGATGGTCACCAGGTTGCTGACGATGTAGTACAGCACCAGACCGGACGGGAACCACAGGAAGAACACTGTGAAGATCACCGGCATGAAGGTCATGATTTTCTGCTGCATCGGGTCAGTCACGGTGGTCGGCGACATCTTCTGAATGAAGAACATCGTCACGCCCATCAGGATTGGCAGGATGTAGTACGGGTCCTGCGCCGACAGGTCATGGATCCACAGGGCGAACGGCGCGTGGCGCAGCTCGACCGAACCCATCAGCATGTAGTACAGCGCCAGGAAGATCGGCATCTGAATGATCAGCGGCAGACAGCCGCCGAGCGGGTTCACTTTCTCCGCCTTGTACAGCGCCATCATCTCTTGGCTCATGCGCTGTTTGTCATCGCCGATGCGCTCGCGCATCGCCTGCAGCTTCGGCTGCAGCATGCGCATTTTCGCCATCGAGGTGTACTGCGCCTTGGTCAGCGGGTACATGATGCCGCGCACGATGAAGGTGATGATGATGATGGAGAAGCCCCAGTTACCGATAAAGCCGTGGATGAACTTCAGCAGTTTGAACAGCGGCTGGGAGATGAACCACAGCCAACCGTAATCCACGGTCAGATCCAGGTGTGGCGCCAGCTGGGCCATCTGATCCTGCAGCTCCGGGCCGACCCACAGGGTGGCGTTCAGCTGTTGCTGAGCGCCCGGCTGCACCACGACCGGCGTAGATTTGAAGCCGATGGTGGACAGGTTGTCACCCGGTTTGGCGGTGTAGAAGGTGTTGTCACCCTTGGTCGCCGGCACCCACGCGGTGGCGAAGTACTGTTGCAGCATCGCAACCCAACCGTCTTTGGTGGTGACGCTCAGGTTTTCGTCTTTGTCGAACGCGTATTTCTGGTACTTGTCCTCGCTGGACGAGTACGCCGCGCCGCGGAAGGTATGCAGCGCGAAGTTGCTGCTGCCGGTGTCACGGTGCTTAGGCAATTCGGTGGTCTGCTTCAGCTGGCCGAACAGGGTCAGCTCCAGCGGCGTCGCGCCTTTGTTGTCGATGCTGTAATCCACGCCGACCGCATAGTGGTTGCGTTTGAGCACGAAGGTCTTGGTGTAGATCGCGCCGTCTTTACCGGTGTAGGTCAACGGGATGCGCAGCTCGTCCTGGCCTTCCGGCAGGGTGTAGCTGTCTTGCGCCGCTTGGTACAGCGGGCGTTCGCCGTTGGCCGGGTTGTCCGGGCCGTTTTTACCGGTCAGGCCGCTTTGCGCCTGATAGACGAACGACGGGGTGGTTTCCAGCAGTTGGAACGGAGTCGATGAACCCAGAGTATCCGGGTAGGCCAACAGTTTAGCCTGCTCGATATCGCCACCACGGGTGTTGATGGTCAGTGACAGCACGTCGGTGTTCACGGTAATCAGCTTACCCTGACCACTGGCTGGCACGGCCTGGCTGGCGGCATCACCGGCTACTGCGTTCGAAGTCTGTTGCGTGGTCTGTGCGGCCGGCTGCGGAGCGTTGTCCGTTTGCCATGCCTGCCAGATCATGAAAGACACGAACAGCAGAGCGATGAGAAGAAGATTGCGTTGCGAATCCATCGTTAGTGTTCTCTGTTATCGTCGGTTTTTGGCGGCACCGGATCATCGCCACCTGGGTTCAAAGGGTGGCATTTTAATACGCGTTTCAATGCTAACCAACTGCCTTTTATCATGCCAAACCTGCTTAATGCCTCAATTGCGTAATGAGAGCATGTCGGCTGGAAGCGACAACGAGGCCCTAGCAGCGGGCTGATGACGAGCTGATAGGCCCGCACCAGCCCGATCAGGATGCGGGAGCCTGGCGACAGTGGCGACGCCATAATTTATCCAAAGCTTCCGTCAGCGCGCGGTTATCCAAATCCGCTATCCCCTTTTTGGCCACCACGACAAAATCCATCGCCGGTAATTCGTGCTGGCGCAGGCGGAAGCTTTCGCGGGTTAGGCGTTTGATCCGATTACGCTCGTGCGCGCGTTTGACGTGTTTTTTGGCGACGGTAAGACCGATGCGGGGATGCCCCAGCTGGTTCTGGCGGCCGAGGATGGTGATTTGCGGCGTGCCAGCCCGTTGTGGCTGCTGGAAGACGAAAGTGAAATGAGTGGGAGTTAACAAACGTAACTCCCTGGGAAAAGCGAGCTTAACCACTCAGCGGGTTAGCTTTATTACTTAGAAACAGTCAGACGAGCACGGCCTTTCGCACGACGGCGGGCCAGAACTTGACGACCATTTTTGGTGGCCATACGAGCACGGAAACCGTGGCTACGGTTGCGCTTCAATACGGACGGTTGGAAAGTGCGTTTCATAGCGATTTCTACCTAAACTTAAAATAATTACTGATCAGTAAACGCGTTTGGCTACTCGGCGTGAAGATGACCGACGCCTCAATCGCAATACATAAAGAAGCGGGATTGTAATAATTGTACAGTCCTGAGTCAATTCGCATCGCGCCAGCCTACCTGGTTGTCTGCCAATAACGGAACAAAATCCGCTCTTGGCCCGTGGTCACCGCAGAATCCTGTCTGGCTAATGACGCACCATAAGGAACCAGGTATCACACGTAGGGCGAAGATTATACGGACTCGGGGTGAAATCGCAAGGATCCCCGTGAGATCCTTTGCGCGCGATCGCAGGATCCGGCGTGGATAACAGGGTATAACCGGTTGACAATGTAAAAAACGCGGCGCAGCGGCCGGGATCTGCGCGGTCATTCGGCGCTGGCGGTGAAAAGATCGCCGCCGGCCGCGGCCTGTGGATAAAATGGATCTAATCTGTGAGGAAGGGGAGGATCTCTTGCGCGGATTGCGCTATGATCCGTCATTCCGATCGCGATCCCTCATGCCGGGATCGTGAGGGACACAAACCGTGAAAGGCGGTTCGCATCCCCCACAGGCAAACAGCCGATGCCGGGTATGTGTCAAAAATCATGAGTTATAAAAAAGTTGTCCGTTTCTTTTCTTTATTGATCTTGTTCGAGTGGAGTCCGCCGTGTCACTTTCGCTTTGGCAGCAGTGTCTTGCCCGATTGCAGGATGAGTTACCTGCCACAGAATTTAGTATGTGGATTCGCCCATTGCAGGCGGAACTGAGTGACAACACCCTGGCGCTGTACGCGCCTAACCGTTTTGTGCTGGATTGGGTTCGCGATAAGTACTTAAACAACATCAATGGTCTGCTGAATGATTTCTGCGGCACGGATGCGCCTTTGCTGCGTTTTGAAGTCGGCAGCAAGCCGATCACGCAGGTGATCAGCCAGACCGTGACCGCCAGCGTCAGCAGCGCCCCTGCGGCTCCGGCGGCGCGCACGGCCGCGCCTTCGCGCCCGAGCTGGGACAACGCGGCGGCGCAACCCGAGCTCTCTTACCGCTCCAACGTCAACCCTAAACACACCTTTGACAACTTCGTCGAGGGTAAGTCCAACCAGCTGGCGCGCGCGGCGGCTCGCCAGGTGGCGGACAATCCGGGCGGCGCCTACAACCCTTTGTTCCTGTATGGCGGCACCGGCCTGGGTAAAACTCACCTGCTGCATGCGGTCGGCAACGGCATCATGGCGCGCAAGGCCAACGCCAAAGTGGTCTACATGCACTCGGAACGCTTTGTGCAGGACATGGTCAAAGCGTTGCAGAACAATGCCATCGAAGAGTTTAAGCGCTACTACCGTTCGGTCGACGCGTTGCTGATCGATGACATCCAATTCTTTGCCAACAAGGAGCGTTCGCAGGAAGAGTTCTTCCATACCTTTAACGCCCTGTTGGAAGGCAATCAGCAGATCATCCTGACTTCGGATCGCTACCCTAAAGAGATCAACGGGGTGGAAGATCGTCTGAAGTCCCGCTTCGGCTGGGGGCTGACGGTGGCGATCGAGCCGCCGGAGCTGGAAACCCGCGTGGCGATCCTGATGAAAAAGGCCGACGAAAACGACATTCGCCTGCCGGGCGAAGTGGCGTTCTTCATCGCCAAGCGCCTGCGTTCCAACGTGCGTGAGCTCGAAGGGGCGCTGAACCGCGTGATCGCCAACGCCAACTTTACCGGCCGGGCCATCACCATCGATTTCGTGCGCGAAGCGCTGCGCGATCTGCTGGCGCTGCAGGAAAAGCTGGTCACCATCGACAATATCCAAAAGACGGTGGCGGAGTATTACAAGATTAAAGTCGCGGATTTGCTGTCCAAGCGGCGTTCGCGATCCGTTGCCCGCCCGCGCCAGATGGCGATGGCGCTGGCGAAGGAACTCACCAACCACAGCCTGCCGGAAATCGGCGATGCGTTTGGTGGCCGCGACCATACCACGGTGTTGCACGCCTGCCGGAAGATCGAGCAGCTGCGTGAGGAAAGTCACGACATCAAAGAAGATTTCTCCAATTTAATCAGAACATTATCTTCATAGCGCTATGAAATTTATCGTTGAACGTGAGCATCTGCTAAAACCGCTGCAACAGGTGAGCAGCCCGCTGGGCGGCCGCCCGACCTTGCCGATCCTGGGCAACCTGCTGCTGCAGGTGACGGAAGGCTCCCTGCTGCTGACCGGCACCGATCTGGAGATGGAGATGGTGGCGCGCGTCGCCCTGTCCCAGCCGCACGAGCCGGGTGCGACGACTGTGCCCGCGCGCAAATTCTTTGATATCTGCCGTGGCCTGCCGGAAGGGGCGGAGATTGCCGTCACGCTGGAGAGCGAGCGCATGTTGGTGCGGTCCGGCCGCAGCCGCTTCTCGCTGTCCACGCTGCCCGCGGCGGACTTCCCGAACCTGGACGACTGGCAGAGCGAGGTGGAGTTCACCTTGCCGCAGGCGACGCTGAAGCGCCTGATCGAAGCCACCCAGTTCTCGATGGCCCATCAGGACGTGCGTTACTACCTGAACGGCATGCTGTTTGAAACCGAAGGCGAAGAGCTGCGCACCGTCGCGACCGACGGCCACCGCCTGGCGGTGTGCTCGATGCCGATCGGCCAGCAGCTGCCATCGCATTCGGTGATCGTGCCGCGTAAAGGGGTGATGGAACTGGTGCGTCTGCTGGACGGCGGCGATTCGCTGCTGCAACTGCAGATCGGCAGCAACAACATCCGCGCCCACGTTGGCGACTTCATCTTCACGTCCAAGCTGGTTGACGGCCGTTTCCCGGACTATCGCCGCGTCTTGCCGAAGAATCCGGACAAAACGCTGGAAGCCGGCTGCGATCTGCTCAAGCAGGCGTTTGCCCGCGCGGCCATTCTCTCGAACGAGAAATTCCGCGGCGTGCGGCTGTACGTCAGCCAGAACCAGCTGAAGATCACCGCCAACAACCCGGAGCAGGAAGAGGCGGAAGAGATCCTCGACGTCAGCTACGACGGCGCGGAGATGGAGATCGGTTTCAACGTCAGCTACGTGCTGGACGTGTTGAACGCGCTCAAGTGTGAAGACGTGCGCCTGCTGTTGACCGACTCGGTCTCCAGCGTGCAGATCGAAGACGGCGCCAGCCAGGCGGCGGCCTACGTTGTCATGCCAATGCGGTTGTAGTCTCGTTACCTTGAATTACAGCACCGTCATCGGTAAAGAGATTGCATGGCTCTGACGCGTTTATTGATTAAAGACTTCCGCAATATCGAGGCGGCGGATTTGGCGCTGGCGCCGGGATTCAACTTCCTGGTCGGCGCCAACGGCAGCGGCAAGACCAGCGTGCTGGAGGCGGTGTATACGCTCGGCCATGGCCGCGCCTTTCGCAGCCTGCAGGCCGGTCGGGTCATTCGCCACGACCAACCGGAGTTCGTGCTGCACGGCCGCATCGAAGGCGCGGAGCGCGAGCTGTCGGTAGGATTGAGCAAGAGCCGTCAGGGTGACAGCAAAGTACGCATCGATGGCAGCGACGGCCACAAGGTGGCCGAGCTGGCGCAGCTGCTGCCCATGCAGCTGATCACCCCCGAAGGTTTTACCCTGCTGAACGGCGGGCCGAAATTCCGGCGCGCTTTCCTGGACTGGGGCTGTTTTCATAACGAACCCGGTTTTTTCACCGCCTGGAGCAACCTGAAACGGTTACTGAAGCAGCGCAATGCCGCGCTGCGCCAGGTGAGTCGCTATGCGCAGATCCGCGCCTGGGATCAGGAACTGATCCCGCTCGCGGAGCGCATCAGCGAATGGCGGGCGGAATACAGCGACGCGATCGCCGCGGATATCACCGCGACCTGCGCGCAGTTTCTGCCTGAATTTGCCCTGAGCTTCTCCTTCCAGCGCGGCTGGGACAAAGAGAGCGACTACGGCGAGCTGCTGGAGCGTCAGTTTGAGCGCGACAGGGCGTTGACCTATACCGCGGTGGGGCCGCATAAAGCGGACTTTCGCATTCGTGCCGACGGCACGCCGGTAGAGGATTTGTTATCGCGCGGTCAGCTTAAGCTGCTGATGTGCGCGTTGCGCTTGGCGCAGGGTGAGTTTCTCACCCGGCAGAGCGGGCGGCGTTGCCTGTATCTGATTGATGATTTTGCCTCCGAGCTGGACACCGGCCGTCGCCGGTTGCTGGCCGATCGCCTGAAAGCCACCCAGGCCCAGGTTTTTGTCAGCGCGGTCAGCGCTGAACAAGTGACCGACATGGCCGGTGAAAAGGGCAAGATGTTCCGCGTGGAACAGGGTAAAATAGAGGTTCAACCACAGGACTAAAATGAGCGAGAAACGTTGATGTCGAATTCTTATGACTCCTCAAGTATCAAGGTATTAAAAGGGCTGGATGCGGTGCGCAAGCGCCCGGGCATGTATATCGGCGATACCGATGACGGCACCGGTCTGCACCACATGGTATTCGAGGTTGTGGACAACGCTATCGACGAAGCGCTCGCGGGCCACTGTAGTGACATTCAGGTCACCATCCATGCCGACAACTCGGTATCGGTACAGGATGACGGCCGCGGCATTCCGACCGGCATTCACCCGGAAGAAGGGGTTTCAGCCGCAGAGGTCATCATGACCGTGCTGCACGCCGGCGGTAAATTCGACGACAACTCCTATAAAGTTTCCGGCGGCCTGCACGGCGTGGGCGTCTCGGTGGTTAACGCCCTGTCGGAGAAACTGGAGTTGGTGATCCGTCGCGAAGGCAAAGTGCACGAACAGACTTACAGCCACGGCGAGCCGCAGGCGCCGCTGAACGTGGTGGGCGAAACCGAGCAGACCGGCACCATGGTGCGTTTCTGGCCGAGCCACCAGACCTTCACCAACGTGACCGAATTCGAGTACGACATTCTGGCCAAGCGCCTGCGCGAGCTGTCCTTCCTCAACTCCGGCGTGTCTATTCGCCTGAAGGACAAGCGCACCGACCGTGAAGACCACTTCCATTACGAAGGCGGCATCAAGGCGTTTGTCGAGTACCTGAACAAGAACAAAACCCCGATCCACCCGAACGTGTTCTACTTCTCCACCGTGAAAGACGACATCGGCGTGGAAGTGGCGCTGCAGTGGAACGACGGTTTCCAGGAAAACATCTACTGCTTCACCAACAACATTCCGCAGCGCGACGGCGGCACGCACCTGGTCGGTTTCCGTACCGCGATGACCCGTACGCTGAACAGCTACATGGAGAAGGAAGGTTACAGCAAGAAGGCCAAGGTCAGCGCCACCGGCGATGACGCGCGTGAAGGCCTGATCGCCGTGGTGTCGGTGAAGGTGCCGGATCCGAAGTTCTCCTCTCAGACCAAGGACAAGCTGGTCTCTTCCGAGGTGAAAACCGCGGTTGAAACGCTGATGAACGAGAAGCTGGTGGATTACCTGATGGAGAACCCGGGCGACGCGAAAATCGTGGTCGGCAAAATCATCGACGCGGCGCGCGCGCGCGAAGCGGCGCGTAAAGCGCGTGAGATGACCCGCCGCAAAGGCGCGCTGGATCTGGCCGGCCTGCCGGGCAAGCTGGCGGACTGCCAGGAACGCGATCCGGCGCTGTCCGAACTGTACCTGGTGGAAGGGGACTCCGCGGGCGGCTCTGCCAAGCAGGGGCGCAACCGCAAGAATCAGGCTATCTTGCCGCTGAAGGGGAAAATCCTCAACGTCGAGAAAGCGCGTTTCGACAAAATGCTCTCTTCGCAGGAAGTGGCGACGCTGATCACCGCGCTGGGTTGCGGCATCGGCCGCGACGAGTACAGCCCGGACAAGCTGCGTTATCACAGCATCATCATCATGACCGATGCCGACGTCGACGGTTCGCACATCCGTACGCTGCTGTTGACCTTCTTCTACCGCCAAATGCCGGAAATCATCGAGCGTGGCCACGTGTTCATCGCACAGCCGCCGCTGTACAAGGTGAAGAAAGGCAAGCAGGAGCAGTACATCAAAGATGACGAGGCGATGGATCAGTACCAGATCGCCATCGCGATGGACGGCGCTACGCTGCACACCAACGCCAGCGCGCCGGCGCTCGGCGGCGAGCAGTTGGAAAAACTGGTGGCCGAGCACTACGGCGTGCAGAAGCTGATTGGCCGCATGGAGCGCCGCTACCCGCGCGCGCTGCTGAACAGCCTGATCTACCAGCCGACGCTGAACGAAGGCGATCTCAGCGATGAAGCCAAGGTGAAGACCTGGATCGCGTCGCTGGTGCAGGCGCTGAACGACAAAGAGCAACACGGCAGCAGCTATGATTTCGTGATCTTCGAGAACCGTGAGCGCCAGATGTTCGAGCCGGCGTTGCGCATCCGCACCCACGGCGTGGATACCGACTACAAGCTGGACTTCGACTTCATCCACGGCGGTGAATACCGCAAGATCTGCCAGCTGGGCGAGCAGCTGCGCGGGCTGATCGAAGAGGGCGCGTTCATCGAGCGCGGCGAACGCCGTCAGCCGGTAGACAGCTTCGAACAGGCGCTGGAGTGGCTGGTGAAAGAGTCGCGCCGCGGCCTGTCCGTACAGCGTTATAAAGGTCTGGGCGAGATGAACCCGGAGCAGCTGTGGGAAACCACCATGGATCCGGAAAGCCGCCGCATGCTGCGCGTGACCGTCAAGGACGCCATCGCTGCCGATCAGCTGTTCACCACGCTGATGGGCGATGCGGTTGAGCCGCGCCGCGCCTTTATCGAAGAAAACGCCCTGAAAGCGGCGAACATCGATATCTGATGCGTTAATGGCTGTGAAAATCCGCGCCGGGCGACCCGCGCGGATTTTTTTACGCCTTTTTTGGCGCTGACAGCCGAGGCTGAAACGCGTTAGCATGAATAAAAACCACTGGGAGAAGCGTTGAATGGCTATTGAACTGATTGCGATCGACATGGACGGCACGTTGCTGGATCCGCAGCATCAAATCACGCCGGCGGTAAAGCAGGCTATCGCGGCGGCGCGGCGTAAAGGGGTGCACGTGGTGCTGGCTACCGGGCGGCCTTATGTCGGCGTGCAGGACTATCTGCGCCAGTTGGACATTCAGGGCCCCGGCGATTTCTGTATCACCTATAACGGTGCGCTGGTGTTGCGCGCGGTCGACGGCGCCTGCATCCTGCAGGAAACCCTGGGCTTCGAGGATTATCTGCACTTCGAGCAGATGGCGCGCGAGTTAGGCGTTCACTTCCAGGCGTTTGATTTCGATACCTTGTATACCCCGAACAAGGACATCGGCAAGTACACCATACACGAGGCGGAAATGACCGGCATTCCGCTGAAATACCGCAGCGTGGAAGAGATGGATCGCCAGATGCGTTTTCCAAAAGTGATGATGATCGACGAACCGGCGCTGCTGGACAGCGCCATCGCGCGCATCCCGGAGGAAACGCGCGCGCGTTACACTATCTTGAAAAGTGCGCCTTACTACCTCGAGATCTTACATAAAAACGTCGATAAGGGCGCCGGGGTGAAAATGCTGGCCGAGCACCTCGGCGTGGCGCGGGAAAACATCATGACGCTGGGGGATCAGGCTAACGATACGGCGATGATCGAATATGCCGGCGTCGGCGTGGCGATGGGCAACGCCATTCCCGAGCTGAAAGCGGTGGCGCAGTTTGTCACCAGCGCCAATACCGAAGACGGCGTGGCGCGCGCTATCGAGAAGTTCGTGCTCAACGCCTGAGAAAACGGGGCGCTGCGGCGCCCCTTTATACTTTCGCCAACACCCCTTTGGCGATCTGCAGATCCTGAATCGCCAAGCCGGTGAGATCGGCGATGGTGATGTGCTGCGGCTCGCGTCGTACCCGCCCGCCCTGCGCCAATGCGGCGCCCATTTCGACGATCGGCGTTGAAGTCAGCTTGTTCTGCCGATAAGCCGTCGCGATCTCGCCATAGTCTGTGCACTGAGCCAGCGCATCGACCAACAGCGCGTCCGCGCGGGCCACCAGCTCGGTCGCCAGCTCCTGCTTACCGGGCGCGTCGGCGCCCACCGCGGTAATGTGCGTGCCGGGCCGAATATCCGCCGCCTGCAAAATCGGTTCGCGGCTGGGCGTGGTGGTGACGATCAGCTGACAGTGCGCCGCCAGCTCCGCCGCATCCTGCGTGACCCGCACCCGAAAACCCTCAGCCTCGGCATCGCGCCGATACGCCGCCAGCGCCTGTTCGTTGCGGCCCCACACCCATACCTCGCGGCAATCGGTCACCGGTTTCAGACATTGCAGCTGCAGCCGCGCCTGCAGGCCGGTGCCGACCATGCCGATCGCCTGAATATGCGGCGGCGCGCACAGCTCGGCGGCGATGCGGCCGGTCAGGGCGGTGCGCAGCGCGGTCAGCCAACCTTCATCTTGCAGCAGCGCCTGCGGCTCGCCGGTCTGGGCGGAGAACGCCATCATCAGCCCCTGATTGCTCGGCAGGCCGTGTTCGGCATTGCGATAGAAACCGGTAGAGATCTTGACCACGAACAGTTCGTCGCCTTCCAACCAGGCGGACTTGATGCAGCAGTCGCCGGCGGCCTGCTCGAACAGGAAATGCTGCGCCGGCGGCTGTTGTACCCGCTGTTGCGAGTAGGCGATAAAACCCTGCTTCAGCAGCGGTGTTATGGTCTCGGCGTCGAACGCGGCGAGAATTTGCTGCCGATTAAGGATGCGCATCGGCGATGGCCTTGAGGTATTTCTCCAGCACGATGTTTTTACCGCACAGCACCACCGCCACCTTTTTACCTCGGTATTCCGGCGCCAGTTTGATCGCCGCCGCCAGCGCTACGCCTGCTGCGCCTTCGATAATCCAGCGATCGCTGGCGGCGATCCGGCGCATCGCGCGTTTGATCTCCGCCTCACTGACCAGCACTTTACGGTCAATCAGCTGCTGGCACAGCGGGAAGGTCACGGCGCCTGGCTCGACGCCGCCGGCGGTGCCGTCGGACAGGGTTTCTTGTTCTTCCACCGGGAAGATATGGCCGGCTTCCAACGCGCTGTACAGGCTGGTGGCGTTTTCCGGCCAGCAGGCGATAAGCTGCGTGTTTGGCGACAGTTGCCGCAGAACGGTGCCGATGCCGGCGATATAGCCACCGCCGCCGACCGCCACGAACACCGCGTCCAGATCGGCGAGTTGTTCAACCAGCTCCATGCCGCAGGTGCCCTGGCCGGCAATGACCTGCTCGTCGTTATACGGCGAGATGTAGGTTTTCCCCTGTTCGCGTGCGGCTTGTTCCCCCGCCAGTTCGGCGTTCAGCGCGTCGCCCGGCACCAATTCCACGGTGCCGCCCAGCGCCCGGATGGTGTCGAGCTTGATGCTCGCCGCCGTCTCCGGCGCATAAACCGTGACGCCAACGCCCATCCGTTGCCCCGCCAGGGCGACAGCCTGGCCGTGGTTGCCGGTTGAGGCGGCGATCACGCCGCGCCGGCGTTGCTCGTTATCCAACAGCCGCAGCTTGTTGCTGGCGCCGCGAAATTTAAAGGAACCGGTGTGCTGCAGGTGGTCGCATTTCAGATACAGCTCGCAGCCCAACTGCTGTGAAAGCAGCACGCTGCGCTCCAGCGGCGTGACCCGCACCTGAGGGCGCAGTTGCTGATGAGCGGAAACAATGGCATCGAAGAGGGGGTTCATACCGGCTCCAGAAAACTTATTTGGACTTAAAAATCCAGTTTGTACTTTTTTGTATTGATTGTAAACCCCGCGGCCCGACCTTCGGGCACACCGATCAGAAAACGGCAACGGTCGGCGGGAGCATTGCCGTTTTCGGTGAAAATAATCATAAACCTGTCGTTTAGCGGCCCGATTTTTTATTTATTTGCGTTAAGTAAGGCGCTACCGCTGCCTTATTCTTGTAAGGGAAGTGAGAATGGAAAAATAGCGTTTGCATCACCCACCTCTATTACATTGGCGCCGTTGAGTCTCGCCGGCAGGAATTCTATCGCCTGGTCGGCCGCTTATTTCCTGCCGACGCCGTCGATCGGCTTAAATGATAAGACGCTGGAAAATAATTGCGTGATTTCGAATCGAAAAATCCTCCCGCCTCACCCTCACAGGCCATATGAAACGCTGCGGGCGATCCGGTAAGATGACGGCTCAGTGCCAGCATGTGCAGGAGAGCCGCCATGAGCCATCGGGAAAAACAACTGACTTTCGACCCTCGTGGGCATCAGTTAACCAATATCAACGTCTGGACGCCGGACAGCCAATGGCTGGCTTATGACGTGCGCCCGCACGGCGCCTTTTTCACCGGCCTCAGCATCGAGCGTGTCAACGTCGCCAGCGGCGCGGTGGAGGTGATTTATCGCGCCCAGCACGGCGCCCACGTCGGCGTGGTCACGGTCAGCCCCGATGCGCCGGCGCGCTATGCCTTTATTCACGGACCTGAGCACCCGGACAGCGCCTGGCAGTATGATTTTCACCACCGCCGCGGGGTGATCGTCAGCGAACCGGATCGCGAGTTGGCCATCACCCTCGACGCGCTGGATATCACCGCGCCCTATACCCCCGGCGCGCTGCGCGGCGGCAGCCACGTGCACGTTTTCAGTCCGGACGGCAGCCGCCTCAGCTTTACCTATAACGATCACGTGATGCATGAACGCGATCCGGCGCGCGATCTGCGCAACGTCGGCGTGGCCGTGCCGCTGCACGGGGTTAACCCGCCAAAACAGCACCCGCGCGAGTACGACGGCAGCCACTATTGCGTGTTGGTCAGCGAGACGGTGCCGCAGCCGCGGCCGGGCAGCGATCAGATCAATCGCGCTTACGAAGAAGGCTGGATCGGTCGCGAAGGCTACCGTAAGGCCGACGGCAGCCGGCAGCGCTGGGCGCTGGCATTTATCGGCGATACGTTGTCTGCCGCCGGAGAGAAGCTGCCTGAGGTGTTTATCGTCGATCTGCCGGAGAACGACGTCGACTACGCCCGGGCGGGCGCTCTGCCGCTGCAGGGGACGGAAAGTGAGCTGCCGGCGCCGCCGCTTGGCGTCAGGCAGCGGCGGGTAACCTTTACCGGGGATCGCCGTTTTCCTGGCGTGGCTGGTGCGCCGCGCCACTGGTTGCGCAGTTCGCCGGACGGCAGCCAGATAGCTTTTCTGATGAAGGACGACGGCGGCGTGGTGCAGCTGTGGACGGTGTCGCCTAACGGTGGCGAGCCGCGCCAGGTGAGCCGCAGCGAGCATGACATCCAGTCGGCGTTCAGCTGGCACCCGCAGGGCGGGACGATAGCCCTGGTGTGCGACAACAGCGTGATGCTGTGCGAGGTGGCCAGCGGTCGCCTGCAGCGTTTGACGCCGCGCAGCGTGCAGCCGCCGTCGGGGGATGCCGTGGTGTTCTCGCCGGATGGCAAGAAAGTGGCGTTTATGCGCGAGATAGCGGGGTTCAACCAGATCTTCGTGGTTGAGGCGTAAGACGGGCCTGATGACCCGCTGCGTGCGCGATTAGTGCGTGGCGGTGCTGTCGTCGCCCTGGCCGGGATTGCCGGTCGCCGCCAAATTCTGCTGCTCGCTGCGCAGGATACGCGCTTTTGGCGAGTCTGCGGTGGCGTCGTTGCCGGAGCGCAGATAGTCGTAAGGCAGCAGCACGGTATCCATCACCGCGGAGAACGGCAGATCCAGCGCCACCAGCGGCATCATCGCCCAGCTGGTGTTGTCGTCCTTCAGCATGTCCACGCTGGCGCGGGTGCCGGGATAGTAACCCTGATTCGGGCCGGTATGGCTCATTACGCTGGAGCAACCGCTGGTCACCAACAACATGCAGCCCGTCGCTATCGCTTTCATCGTCGTCATTAATCCATCCTGCAGGGTTGCTGTTCCCCTAAATTAAGCTGATTTATAACATCCTGTTGTTGCTTTAAAAGAAGCAAAATCCCGCTCTGTGGCGGCTCTCTCACTTTAGTGTAAGTGGTAAAAAAACTTTTACCTTATTGGTGCAAGTTTTTTTTGATCCTCGCCTGTTGAATTGATGAAAGCAACCCCCATTTTATCATTAGAGCCGAATTGAGAATTCGCCGTAAGGGAATTCTGGCTTAATTAGCCTGTCCAGAGTGGAAGGCGTATTTATTTCAACCTCGCTGAAGTGCCTTAGGAGGCTGTTTTATGCGTAATTTTGATCTTTCCCCGCTATACCGTTCCGCCATCGGTTTCGATCGCCTGTTCAACGCGCTGGAGGCTGGCCAGAGTCAGGGCAACGGCGGTTATCCCCCTTATAATGTCGAGCTGGTGGATGAAAATCATTATCGGATCGCCATCGCGGTAGCCGGGTTTGCCGAGCAGGAGCTGGAGATCACCACACAGGACAATCTGCTGATCGTGCGCGGGGCGCACAACAATGAACCGGCAGAAAAAACCTATTTATACCAGGGCATCGCCGAGCGCAATTTCGAGCGTAAATTCCAGCTGGCCGAACATATTCAAATTAAAGGCGCCAAACTGGAGAATGGCCTGTTGTATATCGACATGCAACGCATCGTGCCGGAAACATTAAAACCGCGCCGCATCGAAATTAAATAAATTTCCGTTCCGCCGGCAGGTACGCTGCCGGTAAATATGAAGTCATGATTAGCCTGCCGTCAGGGGGCTGAATAAACACATCTCGCTTAATGAAAGGAGTTGTTCCTATGCGTAATTACGATTTATCCCCGCTTCTGCGTCAGTGGATTGGTTTTGATAAATTGGCCAGTTCAATGGGCGGCCAGGAACCCCAG
The DNA here is from genome assembly GCF_037150675.1 of Serratia sp. KG1D. Lineage (NCBI taxonomy): Bacteria > Pseudomonadati > Pseudomonadota > Gammaproteobacteria > Enterobacterales > Yersiniaceae > Serratia > Serratia sp. KG1D. The sequence continues at coordinate 221,971 of NZ_JBAGIH010000005.1, read as the reverse complement.
GGGTTCCCGCCGTATAACATCGAGAAAAGTGACGACAATCACTACCGCATTTCTCTGGCGCTGGCCGGTTTCCGGCAGAGCGAACTGAATATTGAAGTGGAAGGGCCGCGGCTGACCGTCAGCGGTAAACCCACGCCGCCGGAAAAACAGGTCGAGTACCTGCATCAGGGGCTGGTGTGCAAAGAGTTCCAGTTGACCTTCACCCTGGCGGAACACCTGCAGGTGTCCGAGGCCAAATTTGAAAATGGCCTGTTGCACATCGATCTGGTGCGTCAGGTGCCGGAAGCCTTGCAGCCTCAGCGCATCGCCATCGGCGCGACGCCGGAGCTGGAAGCGAAATAACCGGCTGAAAAACGGCCATCATCATGCGGGGGAGATCCAAACGGATCTCCCCCGTTGCGTTATGTGGCGCACGCCACAGTCCCCCCGTCTGCCCGATGCCATAATCCTTGTTAATTGTGTGTCTTTGGCCGCAAATCCCATGTTCAACTTTGGCAAGGATGTGACCTATGAGCGATATCGCCCTGACCGTCAGCATGTTGGCGTTGGCGGCCGTCATTGGGCTGTGGATGGGGAACTGGAAGCTGTATGGCGTCGGGTTGGGCATTGGCGGCGTGCTGTTCGGCGGTATCCTGGTCGGCCACTTTGCCCAGAGCGGGCAAATCAGCCTGAATGGGGACATGCTGCACTTTATCCAGGAGTTTGGCCTGATCCTGTTCGTCTACACCATCGGCATCCAGGTCGGCCCCGGTTTCTTCTCTTCGCTGCGCGTCTCCGGTCTGCGGCTCAACGCCTTCGCGGTGCTGCTGGTGCTGACCGGCGGCGTCGTGGCGGCGGCGGTACACAAGCTGTTCGACGTGCCGCTGCCGATCATCCTCGGCGTGTTCTCCGGTGCGGTCACCAACACCCCGGCGCTGGGCGCCGGTCAACAAATCCTGACCGATCTCGGTTCCGATCCGGCGCTGGTGGACGGCATGGGGATGGGTTACGCCATGGCCTATCCGTTCGGCATATGCGGCATCCTGCTGGTGATGTGGCTGATCCGGCTGATTTTCCGCATCAACATCGAGCGTGAGGCTCAGGCGTTTGAAAGCAGCCTGGGCAATCAGCGCGAGTTGCTGCACGCCATCAACGTGGCGGTGCGCAACCCCAATCTGCAGGGCATGGCGATCAAAAGCGTGCCGCTGCTCAACGGTGAAGCGATCGTCTGTTCGCGCCTCAAGCGCGGGGAGCTGTTGATGGTGCCGGCGCCGCACGAGCGGCTGGAGCTTGGCGACTACCTGCACCTGGTGGGCAAACGCGAAGATCTGGAGAACGCCCGGTTGGTGATCGGCGAAGAGGTGGATGCCTCGCTGTCGACGCGCGGCACTGCGCTGCAGGTGGTGAGGGCGGTGGTGACCAACGAGCAGGTGCTGGGCAAGAAAATCCGCGATCTGAATCTGAAGCAAAAGTATGACGTGGTGATTTCACGCCTCAACCGCGCCGGCGTGGAGCTGGTGGCCGGCAGCAACGTCACGCTGCAGTTTGGCGACATTCTCAACCTGGTCGGCCGGCCGGAGGCCATCGACGCGGTGACGGCGATTGTCGGCAACGCCCAACAAAAACTGCAGCAGGTGCAGATGCTGCCGGTGTTTATCGGTATCGGCCTCGGGGTATTGCTCGGTTCTATTCCGCTGTTCGTGCCCGGCTTCCCGGCGGCATTGCGGCTGGGGCTGGCCGGCGGGCCGCTGGTGGCGGCGCTGATCCTGGGGCGCATCGGCAGCATCGGCAAGCTGTACTGGTTTATGCCGCCGAGCGCCAACCTGGCGCTGCGCGAACTGGGCATCGTGCTGTTTCTGGCGGTGGTTGGTTTGAAATCGGGCGGTAACTTCATCGATACGTTGCTGCACGGCGAGGGGCTGACGTGGGTCGGGTACGGCGCCTTGATCACCGCGATTCCGCTGCTGAGCGTCGGTATTCTGGCGCGCACGGTGGGCAAGATGAACTACCTGACGCTGTCCGGCATGCTGGCGGGATCGATGACCGATCCGCCGGCGCTGGCGTTCGCCAACGGTCTGCATCCCACCAGCGGCGCCGCGGCGCTGTCTTACGCCACCGTTTATCCGCTGGCGATGTTCCTGCGCATCATGTCGCCGCAGCTGCTGGCGGTGCTGTTCTGGACGCTATAGCGCTGCCCGTCTACAGCCGGTAAGGCATTAACACGCCGTTGTCAGTGCCAAAATCTTTGGGGTTGCGGGAGATGAGCGTCCGGAACCCCACCTGCGCGGTGGCCCAGATAATGGCGTCCGGCAGCTTCACATGCTGTGAGTGGCGCAGTTCTACGGCGCGTTCGGCAACTTCATCGGTAATAGGCAGCAGCAGGAATTGCCCTAAAAACTGGCGCGTTTTCAGCTCCAGCGCCGGCCCCTGCTTTTTGGCACCCACCATCACTTCCATCCAGGTGATGGCGCTAATAGCCGGATTGGTGTGGTATTCGGTCAAAACGTCTTTGGCTTGAGGAATGCCGTTGAGATAATCGATCAGAATATTGGTGTCGAATAACGCCCGTTGAGCCACCATTATTCCCACTCCTCGCGCTGACGATTTTCGTAGTCCACGCCATCTCCCATCGCCCCGGACCAGAGCCCGAAAGCATTGCTGGGATCTTCAACGTGGTTCTCCGTCAGATAGCGGGAGACGGCCTGACGGATGATTTCGGCCCGGGGAACGTGGCGGATATTTTTCAGATTGTCGAGCTGCCGCAGGTCTTCTTCAGGTAAATCGATCACGATGCGAGTCATCGCTAGCCCTCCAAAAAAAGATATACGATATATGCATCGTATATCTTTATCGGTCGATTTTCAATCAGCTGGCATTAGCCTTCCTGATGCGCGCGTTCGATCTCTTCTGCCAGGATCGCCACGCCGCGCTCGATTTTCTCCGGGTCGGGCACGTAGTTCATGCGCATGCACTGGTGGGTGTGCGGCCAGTCGTGCTCCAGCCCCGGGAAGAAGTAGTGGCCCGGCACCATCAGCACGCCGCGCTTTTTCAGGCGCTGATACAGCACCTCGGTGGTGATCGGCAGATCCTTGAACCACAGCCAGAGGAAGATGGCCCCTTCCGGTTTGTGGATCAGGCAGCGCTCCGGCGACAGGTAGCGGCGGATAATCTCGATGGTGTGTTCGACGCGCTGTTTGTAAAACGGGCGAATCACCTCGTTCGACAGGCGCAGCAGATCGCCGCGCGCAATCATTTCTGTTGCCATCGCCGGCCCCATGCTGCCCGGCGACAGGCTGATGATGCCGTTCATGTTGGTCAGCGCGGTGATCACCTTCTCGTCGGCGATCACGATGCCGCAGCGCGAGCCCGGCAGGCCGAGTTTGGACAGGCTCATGCACAGGATGGTGTTCGGGTTCCACAGCGGCGTGGCGTCGCTGAAGATAATGCCGGGGAACGGCACGCCGTAGGCGTTGTCGATCACCAGCGGAATATCGCGCTGCTGCGCCAGCAGGTCGAGCTTCATCAGCTCTTCGTCGGTGATCACGTTGCCGGTCGGGTTGGTCGGCCGTGAAACGCAGATCATGCCGATGTCGTCGCCGATGGTGAGGTGTTCGAAATCAACGTGATATTTGAACTGGCCGTCCGGCAGCAGCTCGATGTTCGGTTTGGCGGAGACGAACAGCCCTTCGTCCAGCCCGGCATCGGCATAGCCGATATATTCTGGCGCCAATGGGAACAGCACGCGGCGGCGCGAACCGTCGGCGTAGCGGCCGGCGAACAGGTTGAACAAGTAGAAAAACGCGCTTTGGCTGCCGTTCGTCAGTGCAATATTCTGTGGCGAAATCTCCCAGCCGAGCTCGTCGCGCAGCAGATTGGCCAGCGCTTTCAGCAGCGCATCCTTGCCTTGCGGGCCGTCGTAGTTGCACAGCGCCTCGGTCAGTTTGCCCTGGTCGAGCATCTCCTGGCACAGCTGTTTGAAGTAGGCTTCCATCTCTGGGATCTGCGCCGGGTTGCCGCCGCCGAGCATGATGGCACCGGGGGTGCGCAGGCCTTCGTTCAGGTCGTCCATCAAACGGGTAATGCCCGCATAACGGGTAAATTTTTCGCCGAAAAGTGAGAAAGTCATAGGTGTAGCAATACTGTTTTTTAGCAGGTAATCCCCCACCATACCGCCAGACAAATCCCTCTGCAATGCGGCCGACAAATAGACCAGTGGGCAAAAGCTTCGCTCATCGGCCGATTGTCAGCATATTACGCTGGATTATTGTGACCGTTCGCCGGCCCATACCACCATCACCTTATCGTCGCCGAGCCGGCGGCTGAAGGCGTAGTAGGCGGCGTGTGGCAGCGGGGTTTGCACGCCGCCGCCGATCGCCGGATGGCGAGCGCGGAACTGTCCCAACCGTTGCCAGTGGGCCAGCAGCGAGGCTTTTTCCCCCTGCAACTCAGGCCAGTTCATGTCGGAGCGGGTGCCTTGCAGCGGATCGGAACCGGTTGGGCCGAGCGGGCGGCCGCTTTCATCGCCGTAGTAAATCTGCACCGCCCCCGGCGCCAGCAACAGCAGGTTTGCCGCCCGCTGTTGGCGCACCTGCGAGCCTTTGGCGTCGCTGGCGAAGAACAGCCGGGTGTCATGTGAAGAGAGGTAGCTCAGCACGTTGAAATCCTGCAGCCGCTCGGCCATCTGCCGGTAGGTGGCATCGATGTCGGCAAAGCAGCCCAGCGCCTGCGACGCCTGGTCCTGGAAATCGAAGTTGATCATCGCGTCGAAGCCGTTTTGGTAATAGTCGCTTTTCATCACCCCGTGGCCCCAGGCCTCGCCGGTCATCCAAAACGGCGCGTCATCCAGCGCCTGCTGCGGATGCTCCGCTTTCCACGCCGCCAATGCCGCCGTGGCGCGCTGCTTCAACAGCGCCAGCGTCGGTTTTTCCACGTGCTTGGCGGTGTCGACGCGAAAACCGTCGATGCCGTAATCGCGCACCCACTGGCTGAGCCAGACGGTCAGGTAATCGCGGGTGGTGGCGCCGGGAATGTCGCGAGCGGCGGTGTCGGGTTTGTGGCGATAGAACAGCGACAGGCCGCTGGCGCCGGGCGCTTCGGTTTTGATGTCCGGCAGGAAGGCCAGCGACATTGTCAGGTCGTCATAGCCCGGCGCGTCATAGTCGCCGATGTCGGTGCGGATCCAGTTTTTCCCCCACCATGGGCGCCAGCCCGCCTTGTCGCTGAAATTGATATAGTCGTTGAAGCTGTGCCAGTTTTGCCCTGGCCCGGGGCGCCAGTCGTTCCAGCTTTTCCCCAGGGTTTTCTCCACCTCTGCACCCTGCAGATACAGCGAGCCGAAGTGGAACGTTTGCATATCCGCCAGCGTGGCGTAGCCGACATGATTCACCACCACGTCGAACAGAATGCGAATGCCGCGCTGATGGGCCTGCTCGACCAGCGTGCGCAGCTCCTGTTCGGTGCCCATGTTGGCGTCGAGGCGCGTCCAGTCCAGCGCGTAATAGCCGTGATAGGCGTAATGCGGGAAATCGCCTTGGGTGCCGCCGCCGACCCAGCCGTGGATCTGCTCCAGCGGTGAGCTGATCCACAAGGCGTTGACGCCGAGCTGCTGCAGATAATCCAGCTTCTGCGTCAGGCCGGCCAGATCGCCGCCGTGAAAGGTGCCTATTTCCTGCAGGCCGTCGCTGCGGCGCCCGTAGCTGTGGTCATTGGCCGGATTGCCGTTCTCAAAGCGATCGGTCAGCACGAAGTAGACCGTGGCGTTATGCCAACTGAACGCCGCCGGTTTCGCCGTGGCGGCGGATTCCAGCAGCAACAGGCCGTCGCTGGCGGCGGCGGGCTGCAACGTGATTTTCCCCTGGCTCACCTGCGCCGTTTGGCCGGAATAGAAATCGCGCAGCGTTTCGCCTTCGGCGAAGGTGGAGGCGACGTCGACCGTGACCGGCTTGCCGTCCCAGCGCGGGCAGCTGCGCACGGCAACGGCGGCGCTTTCCGGCGCGCTGCTCAGGCTGAGCTGCAGCGTCGGCGTGCCGCTGCGGGTGTCGATGCGCACCTGATAATCGCCGGCGCGGAACTGCCGCCAGCTGGCCGGCGGATGGGCGCCGCAGGGCTGCAGCGACAGCGTTTGGTTAAGCTTCACCGCCTCGGCGGGCTGCCAGCAGTGGTTATCCTGATACAGCCGCAGCGGCAGTTGGCCTTTGGGCAGCGCGGCCTGGCTGGCGAACAGCCCGGCGGCAGTTTCGTCGAAGGCCGGGAAACCCGCCAACGTCCAGCCGGCCAGTGCCGAAGGCGACAGCAGTATCAACAAGGGCAGGGGTAACAGTTTCATGGCTCTCCTTACGCGTGGCAGGAAGCGTTTTTTCCGCTGGGTAGCGCCAGTGTGGCAAACGGCGGAAAAATGGCCTCCTCCCTGCGAGGGTTTTTCGGGGAGGAGGAGAAGGGCGGAGCGTTTTCGGATTGATTCGGCTTGGCTTTGCGCGCGCGCTGCGGCAGATTAAACGATGAACATCAAAGGAGGTTAGCGATGACGGACAAAAACTGGCGAGAAGAGATCGTTCGGGCAATTCAGGATGCCGAATTGCAGCACTTCGCCGAAGAACATCAGTTGCAGGCGCTGTTCGCGCCGCAGCAGGAAGAGCAACACGGCCGGTTATCCGCAGACCACCGGCCGCGCTGAGTTATTTCCGCAACAGCTGCGGATTGACGCAGTTTTCTTTCACCGTGCCGGTCAATGCCGCGATCAAGTTATCCACCGCGCAGGCGGCCATGCCGTAGCGGGTTTCATGGGTGGCGGAGCCGATGTGCGGCAACGCCACCACGTTCGGCATGCTGAGCAGCGGCGAATTGGCCGGCAGCGGCTCTTTCTCGAACACGTCCAACCCGGCGGCGTGGATCACGCCGTTTTGCAGCGCTTCGATCAACGCCTGCTCATCCACCACCGGCCCGCGGCCGGCGTTGATCAGAATGCCGCTTTTCTTCATTTTCGCCAGCTGATCGCGGCCGATCAGATGGAAAGTTTGTTCGGTCAGCGGCAACGTGATGCAAACGAAATCCGATTCGGCCAGCAGGGTATCCAGATCGCAGCGACGGGCGTTGAAGCGTTGCTCCGCCTCTTCGTGCGTGCGGCGGGCGTTGTACAGCACCGGCATGCCGAAGCCGAAGTGCGCGCGCTGCGCCAGCGCCAGGCCGATGCGCCCCATGCCGAGGATGCCGATGGTTTTGTGGTGCACGTCGACGCCGAACCAGTCCGGCCCGATGCTGCCGCGCCATTCGCCGGCCTTCACCCGCTCCGCCACTTCCACCACCCGGCGCGCGGTCGCCAGCACCAGGCTCATGATGGTGTCGGCGACGGTTTCGGTCAGCACCGTCGGGGTATGCATCAGCAGCACGTTATGGGCGTTGAGCGCCTCGACGTCGAAGTTGTCGTAGCCGACGGAAACGGTCGAGGCCGCGCGCAGTTTGGGCGCCTGCTGCAGGAAAGCTTCGTCAATTTTACCGCCGGAACCGATGATCCCTTCGGCCTGCTGCAGCGCCTGGCGCAGTTCGTCGCGGTTCTCCGGCTGCAGGCCGTTGAAGGCGTGCACGGTGAAGTGCTGTTCCAGACGTTCACGCAGATCGGCGGGCAGGCTTTTGTACAATACGATAGAAGGCTTCATCACGAACTCCAGCTGGGCCAAAGGGGGCATGGCGCCCCCCCGGTTGGGTTAACAGAGAAAAAGTATAACCGGATCAAGCCAATTGTGGCTGGATCTCGTTGCGGGCGGGCTTGACGATCAGCGTCAGCACCACCGCCACCACCAGTGCGATGGCCATAAACATGTAAGAGGCCGCCGGGCTGCCGGTGGCGCCATTCAGGTAACCGACGAACCACGAACCGAAGAACGAACCCAGCGCGCCCATGCTGTTGATCAGCGCCATGGCGCCCCCGGCGACGTTTTTCGGCAGCATTTCCGGAATGATGGCGAAGAACGGCCCATAAGGGGCGTACATCGCGGCGCCGGCGACCACCAGCAGGCCGTAGGAGATCCAGAAGTGGTTGGTGCCGACGGCGTAAGAGCCGAAGAACGCCAGCGCGCCGATCAGCAGCAGCGGCCAGACGAACAGCTTGCGGTTTTGCATTTTGTCCGACGCCCAGGAGACGACGATCATGGCGATGGTTGCCGCCAGGTAAGGCACCGCCGACAGCCAGCCGGCTTCCACCATGCCCATCTGCATGCCGCTGCGCAGGATGGAAGGCAGCCACAGCACGAAGCCGTACACGCCGATGCTCCAGGCGAAGTACTGCACGCACAACAGGATCACGTTGCGTGAGCGGAAGGCTTCGCCGTAGTTGCGCACGGCCTTGATGCCTTTCTGTTCTTCGTCCAGCTGCTGTTGCAGCGCCTGTTTCTCATCGGCGCTCAACCAGCCGGCCTGCGCCGGTTTGTCTTTCGCCAGCACCCACCAGCAGAACGCCCAGATAACCGCCGGAATGCCCTCGATGATGAACATTTCGCGCCAGCCGAAGGCGTGGATCAGGTAGCCTGACACCACAGACATCCACAGCACCGTCACCGGGTTACCGAGGATCAGGAAGGTATTGGCGCGTGACCGCTCCGATTTGGTGAACCAGTTGCTGATGTAGATCAGCATCGCCGGCATCACCGCCGCTTCCACCACGCCGAGGATAAAGCGGATGGCGGCCAACATCGGGATATTGCTCACCACGCCGGTCAGCGAGGCGCAACCGCCCCACAGGATCAGGCACCAGAAGATCAATTTTTTGACGCTGCGGCGTTCGGCGTAGATGGCGCCGGGAATTTGGAAGAAGAAATAACCGAGGAAAAACAGCGCGCCCAGCAGCGAGGCCATGCCCTTGGTGATGCCGAGATCCTCATTGATGCCGGCGGCGGAGGCGAAGCTGAAGTTGGCGCGATCGAGATAGGCCAGGCTGTAGGTGATAAACACGATGGGCATGATGTACCACCAGCGTTTGGCCGCGACAGTCGCTTTGTTCATGTTCAGTATCCTTCAGTGGTGTTGCATCCCCTTCGCCCGGCATGCCAGAAGAAGGGGCAGATGCTCTCCCGACGCGTCCCGGTTGTAGGGCCAGAGGCTGACGTCATGCGGAGAAGTCGTTTTTTTATTGTTATTCGGCCAGCGCCGCGCGGGTCGGCAGGCCTTCGCTGTCGCCGATGGCCTGGATCGCCAGCGAACCGATTTTGTTGCCGCGCTGCACCGCCTGTACCAGCGTTTTGCCTTCCAGCAGGGCGCTGAGGGTGCCGACGGCAAAGCCATCACCCGCCCCCACGGTATCCACCACGTTGTCGACCTTGACTGCGGCCACCGCCGCCTTATCGCCGGCGGCGGTTTTAAACCAGGCGCCGTCCGGGCCGGTTTTGATGATCACCGCCTGCACGCCGCGTTCCAGATAGAAATCGGCGATGCCTTCCGGCGTCGATTGGCCGGTGAGGATCTGCCCCTCTTTCAGCCCCGGCAGCACCCAGTCGGCGGCGAACGCCAGCTGGTTCAGCTGCTCGATCATCACCTCGCGGCTGGGCCACAGCACCGGGCGCAGATTGGGGTCGAACGAAATGGTTTTGCCCATGGCGCGCATCTCGCGCGCCGCATGGTGGCACAGCGCCAGCGATTCGCCGGACAGCGCCGCCGCCACGCCGCTCAGGTGCAGGTGGCGCGCGGAACCGAAATACTCGCGGTTAAAATCGGCAATCGACAGGTGGCTGGCCGCCGAGCCCTTGCGGAAGTATTCCACGCTGGGATCGGTACCATCGGTGGTTTTGGATTTCACCTGAAAACCGGTCGGATAGTGGCCATCGACCGTCACCTGCCGGTAGTTGATGCCTTCTTTTTTCAGCTGCTGCAGGGCGAAGCGGCCGAACGAGTCATTGCCGACGCGGCTGACCCAGCCGACGTTCATGCCCAGACGCGCCAGGCCGATCGCCACGTTCAGTTCGGCGCCGGCGATGCGTTTGGTGAAGGTTTCCACCTCCGCCAGGTCGCCGGTTTGCGCCGCCACGAACATCGCCATGGCTTCGCCCAGCGTGACCACATCCAGGGGCGTCTGCTGCGCCGTCGTTGCCGTTAACGTTGTCATCATGGGGTTACTCCGCACGCAAAATATTGACGTAATGACGGGTGACGGCCTCCAGGTCACCGCCCTGCAACGGGAATTCGATACCGCGCGGCGCATCGTGCGGCAGGCGGGCCAGCAGATCGCGCCAGCTGCCGTCGGTATCGTCCAGCGCGACGGCGCGCCAGCCGCGCGGGCCTTGGGTGGCGGCTTTGACGTGCACGTAACCGACGTGGCGGGCCAGGCGCTCGGCGGCGGCGAAGGCGTCTTGCCCCACCCACAGCCAGTTGGCCATATCGAAGGTCATGCTGACCGGCAGATGGCTATCTTCCGCGGCGTGGAAAAAGGCGTTCAGCATCGACAAAATGCCGCAGTCCGGCGTTTGGTCGTTCTCGACCACCAGCTTGACCGGGTGTTGCTCCAGCGCCACTTTCAGCTCGGTAAAATCGAAGCCGGGGCGGAAATGACCGAGGGACAGCTTCAGCTGGCGCGCGTTCAGCGCCTGCGCTTCCGCCAGCAGCGCCGGCAGGTTGGGGTTCAGCGTATGTTGCGGGGTGAACAGCGCCTCAGGGGCGGAGTAGACGGCGAACAGCTGCTGGCGATCGATCTCTTGCGCCAGCACCGGCAGGCTGTCCAGCTCGCCGGCGGCGAACAGTTCGCGGCGGATCTCCACCCCGTCGGCGCCAGCGCCGGCGATGAGGGGCAACAGCGCGCGCTGGCCGCCGTGTTGTTTGACGGTATCGGTGCCGTAGGCGCCGGTGACCACGATGATTTCTGTTTTCATTTTGACTCCTGAGGCGGCATTGTCGCCGCCGCTGCTGTTACCGGTACGTTAAATGGAACCGGTTCCAGCGAAAAGCGGCAGAGTGTAAAAATATGATCGCAATCACGAAGCTGAGCAAAAAACAGCCGGTGAGGGCGGGACGGTTAACGCCCCGGAAAAGGCGGGTTAGCGGGTGGTGGAGCCGCGGACGATCAGCTCGCCGGAGAACATCTGCTCGCCGCTGGGGGCGGCCAGGCCCTGAATGCGATGCACCAGCCGCTCCAGCGCCGCGTGCCCCATTTGGTAGGTGGGCTGTTTCAGCGTGGTGATGCCGACGCCCGCCAGTTCCGCCCACTCCAGTTCGTCAAAGCCCAGCAGGCCGATGTCGTTGCCCCACTGGATGCCGAGCCGACGCATGGCGCGCGCCACCTGCAGCGTCAGGGCGCCGTTGGCGGAGATCACCGCCTTGCGCATGCCGCGGTGGCGGCCGCTGAAATCGCTCAGCACCTGCTCCAGTTTCTGCCGATCGTTGAGCGGCGTTTCGGCCTGCTCCGCCAACAGCGCGGGGTGCTGCGCCATGGTATGCCTGAAGGCGTGCAGGCGTTCCAGGCGGGTATTGACCGTACCGAGCGGCTCGCTGAGGAACAGGATCGCTTCGAAACCTTGTTGCAACAGGTGTTCGGTGGCGACGGTGGCCGCTTCGCGGTTGTTCAGGCCCACCACGTCGCAGGCGAAGTCGGGGATTTTGCGGTCGATCAACACCATCGGCAGCATCGACTGTTGCAGCGTGGATAACGCTTCCTCGCGCATGCCGACCGCGTTGACCACGATACCTTCCACCCGGTAACTGCTGAGCAACTGCAGGTAGTGCTGTTCCTGATTGACTTCGTTGTTGGTATTACACACCAGCAGGGTAAAGCCGTGCTGGCGGCAGGCGGCCTCGATGCCGCGCATCACGTCCACCGAGTAGGGATTGGTGATATCGGCGAGGATCAGGCCGATCAGGCGGGTCTGGCCGCCCTTCAGGCTGCGCGCCATCTGGCTTGGCCGGTAGTCGAGCTGCTGGATCGCCTGTTCGATGCGCTGTTTGAGATCGTCGGAAAGCAGGTGTTGTTCACCATTCAGATAGCGCGACACGCTGGTCTTGCCGGTTTTGGCGATGCTGGCCACATCGCTGATGGTGGCGCGTCCCGATGCGCGCGTTGCCTTGACAGTGCTCACAGCCGATCCCTCCTGCGGTTAATTGCCAAGGAGACTACCATACCCGATGTGCGGGCGGGAATGTTGAAGGGTAAGGAGAAAATCGCAGGGAGGCGGCGGGGCGCAGGTGGCGCCCCGCACGGGATTACTGCAGCGGGCTGAGCGTGATCTCGACGCGGCGGTTTTGCGCCTTGCCTTCCGCGGTGCTGTTGGAGGCGATCGGGTTGTCCGGGCCGGCGCCGGTGGTGCGGATACGGTTCGCCGCCACGCCCTGGGTGATCAGCGCGCTGGCTACGCCGTCGGCGCGCTGCTGCGACAGGTTCATGTTGAGCGAACGGGAACCGGTGCTGTCGGTGTAGCCGACCACGTTGACCGCGGTTTTCGGATACTCTTTCAGCACCATGGCGACGCCGGTCAGGGTGTTGGCGCCCGCCGGTTTCAGCGTGGCGCTGCTGCTGTCGAAGGTCACGTTGTTCGGCATGTTCAGCACGATGTTGTCGCCCTGACGGGTGACGCTGACGCCGGTGCCTTTCATCTTGTCGCGCAGTTTGGCTTCCTGCACGTCCATGTAATAGCCTGCGCCGCCGCCGAGGGCTGCACCGGCCGCTGCGCCGATCAGCGCACCCTTGCCGCGATCTTTCTTGGAAGAGGACAGCACGCCGACGCCGGCGCCCAGTGCGGCGCCGAGGCCTGCGCCGATGCCGGATTTGCCGGCTTCGGATTCACCGGTGTAAGGGTTGGTGGTACAGGCCGACAGCGCGAGCGTAAGGCTCACGGCGCCGGCAATAATTGCAATGCGTTTTTTCATGTTCTTGTCCTTAATGGCATCAGAATCTGTACGCGCCGGCCCAAAGCGGGGACGCAAAAAAGTGGGTGACGCAGGGAGCCCGCATCGCCGCGCTACCTATGACGCGCGCTTTCGCCGGCAGTTCCGGAGAAAAACGTGACAAATGATGAGCGCGGGTAAGTGCTGGGGGAGTTATGCGGCAAAACGCCGGGCGGCGCCATGCAGCGGATTCCTAATTGTGCGCATCCGGGGTGCGGATGCGCCTTTTTTAAGCGTAACCGGTTGAGTTTTCGACTGCCGGCCAGTTCATGATCAGCGTATAGGCCTGGGTTTCATCATTGAACAGGCGCTGCGTTATCTGGAAGCCGTGCTTGTGGTAGAACGCACAGGCGCGCAGGTTCTGTTGGTACACCTCCAGACTGAGTCGGCGGTAGCGCTGCTGCACGTGCGTCATCAGCGCCTGGGCGACGCCGCGGCCGTGAAACGCCCGATCGACAAACAGCGCGCCGATGAACTGCTCGTCCAGCACGCTGATAAAGCCGACGATCTCGCCTTCGTGCCAGCAGGCCCAGCTTTGCGCGCGCGGCAGGTAGTTTTCCCGCACCAGCGCGGCGCTCTCACGCCAGTATTTTTCCGCCACGAACGGATGGGCGGCGATGGTGCTGGGCAGCCACAGCGCCATCAGCCGTTCGATATCCTCCGGGCCACAGGGGCGGATCACCGTGGCTTTGGGTAACACATGCACCCCGTGAGATGATCGTTCACCAGCCCGCTGGCCTGCATGAAGGCGTAACAGATGGTGGAGCCGATAAACTTGAAGCCGCGCTTTTTCAGCGCCTTGGACATGGCGTCGGACTGCTCGGTTTTGGCCGGCACCTGGTTCAGCGCTTGCCAGCGGTTGAGCTGCGGCTGGCCGCCGACGAAGTCCCAAATGAAGGTAACGAAATTCTCCCCGGCCGCCTCCATCGCCAGATAGGCCTTGGCGTTGGTGATGATGGCTTCTATCTTGCCGCGATGGCGGATGATGCCGCTGTCCTGCAGCAGGTTTTCCACGTCTTGTTCGGTCATGGCGGCGACCCGCTGCGGATCGAAACCGTGGAAAGCGCGGCGGTAGTTCGCGCGCTTTTTCAGGACGGTGATCCAGGAAAGGCCGGCTTGCTGCCCCTCGAGGCACAACATTTCAAACAGCTCGCGCGCGTCGGTGGTGGGCGCGCCCCATTCCTTGTCGTGATACTCGAGATACAACGGATCGGCCGTCACCCAACCGCAACGTTCGTCTGCCATCCTGAATGTCCTTATGCTGTGTTTATGAACAGTAATCATCGCTCGAAGCGCCGAACTTGGCAAGTCTCTGATTGTTTTGTCATCAGCCCGCTTGACGTGACGAAAAAGCCGACAATAGTTACTACATGGCCGGTGGAAAACTGACCAACGATAAAAACGACATGGCCTTCATTTGCAGGCTCTCAGGAGTCGATTCATGCCTCTAAAAATAACGTGCATGCCCCGCCCGGCGGCGCTTGCAGTGGCGTTACTTTGCAGTGTGACCCTTCCGGCTCAGGCGTACGATCAACTCTACGTCTTTGGCGACAGCCTGAGCGATACCGGCAACAACGGCCGGTTCACCTATGACGGCAGCCAGCACCTGCTGTACGACGAGGCGTTGGCGCAGCGCATCGGGGCGGCGCTGGTGGCTTCGGACAACGGCGGTGAGAACTACGCCGCCGGCGGCGCCGTGGCGGTGCCGGGCCTGAACCCGGCCGACAACACCCAGGAGCAGGTGCAGCGTTACCTGAGCCGGGTCAATGGCCAGGCCGACGGCGACGGTTTGTATATTCATTGGATCGGCGGCAACGATCTGGCGGCGGCGGCGCTGAATGCCGCTACTGCGCCCGGCGTGGCCTATAACAGCGCCGCCGCGGCGGCCGCGCAGGTGCATTCGTTGCTGAACGCCGGCGCCGGCACGGTGATCGTGCCGACGGTGCCGAACATCGGCTCCACGCCGCAGCTGATGGAATTGATCATTCAACAGGCGCTGTCACCGGTGCAGGGGGCGGCGATCCAGGCGGCCTATGCCACGCTTAATTCGGTGGCGACGCCGGACAACGCTTCACGCACGCAGGCGATCCACGCAGCGTTGGCCGCTGCGGCGAAGCAGGGCAGCGCCATTCCTCAGGTGCAGCAGGCGATCGCCGCGCAGCTTATCGCGGCGTATGACGGCCTGAGCGCGCAGGCCGCTCAGCTGACCGATTTCTATAACCAAAGCGAAGACCGTTTGCTGGCGCAGGGGAGCGGCAATATCGTGCGGGTGGACGTCAACAAGCTGTTCGCCGAAGCGATCGCCAATCCGGCGCAGTTCGGCTTCGCCAACACCGCCGGCATGGCTTGCCCGCCAGGCGTTTCTTCGGCGATTTGCCGTTCCGACATGCCCGGCTTCGACGCCGGCCAGTCCTATCTGTTCTCCGACCATTTCCACCCCAGCCCACAGGCGCACCTGCTGATTGCGGATTATATCCAGGCGGTATTGGATGGCCCGGCGCAGGTGGTGGCGCTGAATCAGGCGACGGCGGCGATGGCGCGCGACAGCCGCGCCACGCTCGACAGCCGTTTCCAGCAGCTGCGCAACGGCGACAATCCGCAGGGGTCGCTGGGCGTGTTCGGCGGTTACGCTGGCCAGCACTACGACTATGCCGATAACCGGGCCGCGGGGGACGGCAACGCCACCACCCACAACCTGACCGTCGGCGTGGACTATCAGCTGACCGACAGCTGGTTGATCGGCGCGTTGATCGCCGGTTCCAACGACGATCAGCATCCTTCCAGCCGCTTTGATTACAAGGCGCGCGGGCTGCTGTTCTCGGCTTTCAGTTCACTGGCGATATTCGAGCACGGCTGGGTCAACGCCGATCTGCACTATGCGACGATGGATTATGACGACATCCGCCGCAGCATGCGGCTGGGGCCGCTGACGCGCACCGAAACCGGTTCGACCACCGGCAGGCAGTGGGGGGCGCGCGTGACCGCCGGCTATGACTTCCCGATCGCTTCTTACCTGACCACCGGGCCGGTGGCGCAGTTCGCCTGGGATTACAGCCGCGTTTCCGGTTACAGCGAAGACGGCGATGACAGCACCGCCATGCGCTTCAACGATCAAACCTACCACTCGCAGATCGGTGCGTTGGGTTGGCGGCTGGATACGCAATTCGGCGTGTTTAACCCTTATGCGGAAGTGAGTTATCAGCACCAGTTCGGCGACGACGTCTACCGCGCCGGCGGCGGCCTGAAATCGACGCAAACCTCATTTACTCGCGACAGTGCGGGCCAGGACAAAAACTGGGTGGATGTCACGCTCGGGGCCAACATGCCGTTGACGGACAGGGTATCGGCCTTCGCCACCGTCTCGCAAACCGGCGGGCTGAGCAGCGGCGAGCAGTTTATGTATAACGTCGGCGTCAGCGCGCGTTTTTGAATGGGGTGCCTGCAGAGCGCGTTTGCCAAAGGCGCGCTAAATGGCATTGCGTAAGCGATACGTTCTTATAAGGGAAACTAATTAAGAGGAAGCGGGCGGGAATTAATTATGCGGGCCGTCATGATGCTGACGGAAATACAAAAAAAAACTGATCCTATGAAAGGATCAGGTAGCCACTTGGCCAACACCAGGGAAAATTTTAATTATTATTGTATAACCAAAGATTAACTGTCAATGGGTTTATGTGGCTCATTGTTGGCGTATTACATATCCGCTTGTTTCTCCTCGAGTCGCTGCAGCGGCCCATCGCGTGATCTCTCCTTATTTTTCACGATATAAGAAATAATTTGGCGGTTAGTCACATTATCTGCCGGTGAGGCGAGTTTTTTAGTTGATAAAATTAACAAAAATAACATTGGCGTAACTTTTCCCTGTGGCAAATATAAGCATGTGTGCACTTCAATCTGCGTAAATAGGGTTGGTGAGAACAGGAGCTGCGGGCGAATAAGTGACGATTTAAGCAACGATTAGTCTCGTTTTTTGTTAAGTTATTCTAATGTTTTTGGCGGGCCGTATTTTCGCCCCGTTCGTCGCCGGTGAAATTAGCCGGCTAACCGGTGCCCTGTCCTGCGCGCGCCGCGCGCGAAAATCCAGCGTTTCTCGCCCCGATTCGCACTTGTTGCCGGATTCTGGCTGTATATCTTACGGTCAACGGGTATACTGGCTCATTCCATCTAAATCCACTTGTATCGCGTGCGAATTCAACATGCAAAAGTTTGATACCAAGACCTTCCAGGGCCTGATCCTGACACTGCAGGATTATTGGGCGCGCCAGGGCTGCACCATCGTTCAACCATTGGACATGGAAGTCGGCGCGGGAACCTCACACCCGATGACGTGCCTGCGCGCACTGGGGCCGGAGCCGATGGCCGCCGCCTATGTGCAGCCATCTCGCCGCCCGACCGACGGCCGCTACGGTGAAAACCCGAACCGTCTGCAGCACTACTACCAGTTCCAGGTGGTGATTAAGCCATCGCCGGACAACATTCAGGAACTCTACCTGGGCTCGTTGAAAGAGCTGGGTCTGGATCCGACCATCCACGACATTCGCTTCGTGGAAGACAACTGGGAAAACCCGACGCTCGGCGCCTGGGGCCTGGGTTGGGAAGTGTGGCTGAACGGCATGGAAGTGACGCAGTTCACTTACTTCCAGCAGGTCGGCGGCCTGGAGTGCAAGCCGGTGACCGGCGAGATCACCTACGGTCTGGAGCGTCTGGCGATGTACATCCAGGGCGTGGACAGCGTGTACGATCTGGTGTGGAGCAACGGCCCGCTGGGCGTCACCACCTACGGCGACGTGTTCCATCAGAATGAAGTGGAGCAGTCCACCTACAACTTCGAATACGCCGACGTCGACTTCCTGTTCTCCTGCTTCGAGCAGTACGAGAAAGAAGCTCAATCGCTGCTGGCGCTGGAAAAACCGCTGCCGCTGCCGGCCTACGAACGCATCCTGAAGGCGGGTCATACCTTCAACCTGCTGGACGCGCGCAAGGCGATTTCGGTGACCGAGCGCCAACGCTACATTCTGCGCATCCGCACGCTGACCAAAGCCGTTGCCGAAGCCTACTACGCTTCCCGCGAAGCGCTGGGCTTCCCGATGTGCAACAAGAAGAACGAGAACTAAGAGGCAGCCATGACTCAACAGACTTTCCTGGTGGAAATCGGCACGGAAGAGCTGCCGCCGAAGGCTCTTCGTTCCCTGGCGGAATCTTTCGCCGCCAACTTCACCGCCGAGCTGGACAACGCCGGCCTGGAACACGGTGAAGTGAGCTGGTTCGCCGCACCGCGCCGCCTGGCGCTGAAAGTGGCCAACCTGAGCGCGGCGCAGGCCGATCGCGAAATTGAAAAACGCGGCCCGGCGATCGCCCAGGCGTTCGACGCCGAAGGCAAACCGAGCAAAGCGGCCGAAGGCTGGGCGCGCGGCTGCGGCATCACCGTCGATCAGGCTGAACGCCTGGTGACTGACAAGGGCGAGTGGTTGATGTACCGCGCCCACGTCAAAGGCCAGTCGGCGCAACAACTGCTGGCCGGCATGGTCAGCACCGCGCTGGCTAAACTGCCGATCCCGAAACTGATGCGTTGGGGCGACTCCGACGTGCAGTTCGTGCGTCCGGTGCACACCGTTACGATGCTGCTGGGCGCCGATCTGATCCCGGGCACCGTGCTGGGCATCGAATCTGCGCGCACCGTGCGTGGCCACCGCTTCATGGGCGAAGCCGAGTTCACCCTCGATAACGCCGACCAATACCCGCAGATCCTGCTGGAGCGCGGCAAAGTGGTCGCCGACTACGAAGCGCGTAAAGCCCTCATCAAACGCGACGCCGAACTGGCGGCGCAGAAGATTGGCGGCAAGGCCGATCTGAGCGACAGCCTGCTGGAAGAAGTGGCCTCGCTGGTGGAATGGCCGGTGGTGCTGACCGCCAAATTCGAAGAGAAATTCCTGGCGGTGCCGGCGGAAGCGCTGGTGTACACCATGAAGGGCGATCAGAAGTATTTCCCGGTGTATGACGCCGCGGGCAAACTGCTGCCGAACTTTATCTTTGTGGCCAATATCGACTCGAAAGACCCGCAGCAGATCATTTCCGGTAACGAGAAGGTGGTGCGTCCGCGCCTGGCTGACGCCGAGTTCTTCTTCAACACCGATCGCAAGAAACGTCTGGAAGACAACCTGCCGCGCCTGGAAACCGTGCTGTTCCAACAGCAGCTGGGCACCCTGCGCGACAAGACCGATCGCATTCAGGCGCTGGCGGGCTGGGTTGCCGGCCAGATCGGCGCCGACGTCAACCACGCCACCCGCGCGGGCCTGCTGTCGAAGTGCGACCTGATGACCAACATGGTGTTCGAATTCACCGACACCCAGGGCGTGATGGGCATGCACTACGCGCGCCACGACGGTGAGGCGGAAGACGTCGCCGTTGCGCTGAACGAACAGTATCAGCCGCGCTACGCCGGCGATGCGCTGCCGCAGTCGCTGGTGGCCTGTTCCCTGGCGATCGCCGACAAGATGGACACCCTGGCCGGCATTTTCGGCATCGGGCAGCATCCGAAAGGCGATAAAGACCCGTTCGCGCTGCGCCGCGCCGCGCTGGGCGTGCTGCGCATCATCGTCGAGAAAAACCTGCCGCTGGATCTGCAGACCCTGACCGAAGAGGCCGTGCGCCTGTACGGCAGCAAGCTGACCAACGCCAAAGTGGTCGATGAGGTGGTGGAATTCATGCTGGGCCGCTTCCGCGCCTGGTATCAGGAAGAAGGCCACGCGGTCGATACCATTCAGGCGGTGCTGGCGCGCCGTCCGACCAAGCCAGCCGACTTTGACGCACGCGTCAAGGCGGTATCCCACTTCCGCACGCTGGACGAAGCGGCGGCGTTGGCTGCGGCCAACAAACGCGTCTCCAATATCCTGGCCAAATCTACCGAAACGCTGAACGACAGCGTACGCGCCTCGGTGCTGAAGGACGCGGCGGAGATCCAGTTGGCGACCCACCTGGTGGTGCTGCGCGACAAGCTGCAGCCGTACTTCGCGGCGGGCAACTACCAGGAAGCGCTGGTGGAACTGGCTGCGCTGCGTGAGCCGGTGGATGCGTTCTTCGACAACGTGATGGTAATGGCGGACGATGCGGAAGTGCGCGTGAATCGTCTGACGCTGCTGAGCAAACTGCGTGAACTGTTCCTGCAGGTGGCGGATATCTCCGTACTGCAGTAAACGGCTCTGTGCTGTGAAAAGGCGCCTGCGGGCGCCTTTTTTATTTCCGTTTCCTGGGTGCGAAGGCAAGGTCGCCTGGCGACTTGGGGGGCGACTTGGGGGGCGACTTGGGGGGCGACTTGGGGGGCGACTTGGGGAAATTGAAGCGTCCGGTCGCCGACGGCAATGAACCTCAGTGCGTTTTGCGCACGATGTTCAACCGCCTCCGGCCGAGACAATGTTCACCGCAAACGGAATCGCGTATCGGAACGCCGCCAGTTGATCTATTCTTATAGGCGCACGGAGTGCGGAAAAAGGGGCGGAGTCCAATGAAAAAGCAGGTTTATAACAGGAGTTATGTCACATGGCGGTAGGGATCCAGAGCAGAGGTTTCGCGCGTTGGTTGGCACCGGTATTGGCATTGTTGGTGGTCATGCAATTGACCGCCTGCGGCGATAAAGAGCCGGAACAGCGCAAAGCATTTATCGATTACTTACAGAATACCGTGATGCGCAGCGGGGCGAACATCCCCACGCTGAGCGAAGACCAGAAGCAGAAGTTCGGCAACTATGCCGGCGATTACGCGATTTTGGTCGGCTTTTCACAGCAGCTGTCCAAGTCGGTCGGCGCCAGCCTGACGCCAGCGCTGGATCAGATTAACCAGATCCGCACCGCACAGGACTATCTGAACAAACGCGATGCGCTGCAGCAATCGGTCGGGGCGTTGAACCTGCTGGGCCAGCAGATACAGTCCGCCAAGTCGCAGGCGGATACCGCCCGCACGGCGCTGAAACAGCCCGACGATCTGAAGGCGGTGTATAACCAGGCCTATGACAAAATCGTCACCGCGCCGGCCAACGCCCTGATGCCGGCGATCCCGACCACCGCCAGCTTTGTGCAGGATCTGGTGCAGGTTGGCGATTTCCTGCAGAGCCAGGGCAATCAGGTCAGCTTCAACAACAACGGCGTGCAGTTCCGCACCGCGCAGCAGGTGGCGCAGTACAACACCATGATGTCGAATCTGGTGGCCAAACAGCAGAACCTGGTGAATGCGCAGAAAGCCATTCAAAGCGTGACGCAATAACGCGCCTACGACGATCTACAGGCCGGCATTGCCGGCCTGTTTTATTTCCCCTCAGCGTTTCCAATAGCTTGCTGGTTTATTACGCAGGCTTCTGTACTACACTTCAATTAATCCATTCATTCGGCAATGTAGTTTTCTTTCATTCATCACTTCGCTAGTTCCCGGCGGGATGAGTGCTCACAGGGAAGATCAAACAGAGCGTCGCGTTCGGGCGCTGCAGCTAAAAATAAATTGTGATATTTGTCACAATTTAAAAACAAACTACCAAGTTAAAAATGTGACCTGAATCACTTTATTGTCGGTTTATGGGCGGTTTTTTTCTCACTGTGCTTTTTTTACACGCCATAAATGTGATCTTTATCACCATAAGTGAGGGGTTGTTGGGGTGCTGTGTGTGACTTGTATCACAAAAAATTCGTGAAGTTCGCGTGACAAAAACAGCGTGATAGAGTCCGTTTCGCATACAGCGGCAACACGGCTGGATCGTCACAACAATAATCACGCGCTCTATTGTCAGCGCGTAACAATAGGGGTGTGTTTTATGTTTTCACCAGACATCAAGGTTAAAGTGCAAAACTTTGGCCGCTTCCTGAGCAACATGGTGATGCCCAACATCGGCGCCTTTATCGCCTGGGGGATTATCACCGCGCTATTCATTCCAACCGGCTGGCTGCCGAATGAGACCTTAGCCAAGCTGGTCGGCCCGATGATCACTTACCTGCTGCCGCTGCTGATCGGTTATACCGGCGGGCGGCTGGTGGGCGGCGATCGCGGCGGTGTGGTCGGCGCCATCACCACCATGGGCGTCATCGTCGGCGCCGATATGCCGATGTTCCTCGGCGCGATGATCGCCGGTCCGCTGGGCGGCTGGGCCATCAAGCACTTCGACCGCTGGGTGGACGGCAAGATCAAAAGCGGCTTTGAAATGCTGGTGAACAACTTCTCCGCCGGCATCATCGGCATGCTGTTGGCGATCCTGGCCTTCCTGGGCATCGGGCCGCTGGTGGAGGTGCTTTCCAAGCTGCTGGCGGCGGGCGTGCACGTGATGGTGACGAACAACCTGCTGCCATTGGCGTCCATCTTCGTTGAACCGGCGAAAATCCTGTTCCTGAACAACGCCATCAACCACGGCATCTTCTCGCCGCTGGGCATCCAGCAGGCGACGGAAGCCGGCAAATCGGTGTTCTTCCTGATCGAAGCCAACCCAGGCCCGGGCATGGGCGTGCTGATGGCCTATATGTTCTTCGGCCGCGGCAGCGCCAAGCAATCCGCCGGCGGTGCGGCGATCATTCACTTCCTGGGCGGCATTCACGAAATCTACTTCCCGTACGTGCTGATGAACCCACGTCTGCTGCTGGCGGTGATCCTGGGCGGCATGACCGGCGTCTTCACTTTGACGATGCTGAACGGCGGCCTGGTGTCTCCGGCTTCCCCGGGGTCGATTTTGGCGGTGCTGGCAATGACCCCGAAAGGCGCCTACTTCGCCAACATTGCGGCGGTGTTAGCAGCCTTTGCCGTCTCCTTCGTGGTGTCCGCTTTCCTGTTGAAAACCTCCAAGGTGAAAGAGGATGACGATCTGGAAGCCGCGACCCGCCGCGTGCAAGAGATGAAATCGCAGTCCAAGGGCGGCGCGGCCGCGCAGGCGGCGGTCGATGGCGATCTGAGCACCGTGCGCAAAATCATCGTCGCCTGCGATGCGGGCATGGGCTCCAGCGCCATGGGCGCCGGGGTGCTGCGCAAGAAAGTGGCGGACGCCGGGCTGAAGAATATCTCGGTGACCAACAGCGCCATCAACAGCTTGCCGGACGATGTGGACCTGGTGATCACGCACCGCGATCTGACCGAGCGCGCGATGCGCCATGCGCCGCAGGCCCAGCATATTTCGCTGACCAACTTCCTCGACAGCAAGCTGTATGGCGATCTGGTCGAGCGTTTGCTGGCGGTGAACACCGCTGCCGCAGCGGCCCCGCAGAGCGGCGCGCACGCGGCTGCAGAGGCCGGCGAACCGGGGCTGTTCAAGCTAAGCGAGAGCAACGTGTTCCTCAACCTGCAGGCCAGCGACAAAGAGCAGGCGATCCGCTTCGCCGGTGAGCAGCTGGTGAAGGGCGGCTACGTTGAGCCGGAATACGTGCCGGCGATGCTGGAGCGAGAAAAGCTCACGTCCACCTACCTGGGCGAGTCGATCGCCGTGCCGCACGGCACCATCGAGGCCAAAGACCGGGTGCTGCGTACCGGCGTGGTGTTCTGCCAATACCCGCAGGGCGTGCGCTTCGGCGATGAAGAGGATGAAGTGGCCCGTCTGGTGATCGGCATCGCCGCGCGCAACAACGAGCATATCCAGGTGATCACCAGCCTGACCAACGCGCTGGATGACGAGAGCGTGATCGAGCGGCTGGCGAATACCACCAGTGTCCAGGAAGTGCTGGACCTGCTCGGCGGCAAAAAAGCCGGATAACAGAATCATTTTAAAGGGTGCAGCGTGCTGCACCCTTCGACATTAAGAAGGTAGAGTTATGAAAGCATTACATTTTGGCGCAGGTAACATCGGCCGCGGTTTTATCGGCAAGCTGCTGGCGGACGCGGGCGTTGAGCTGACCTTCGCCGACGTCAATCAAACGGTGCTGGATCTGCTGAACAGCCGTAAAAGCTACCAGGTGCACGTGGTGGGCGAGCAAGAGCGCGTAGAGAGCGTCAATAACGTTAGCGCCGTCAACAGCGGCAGCGAAGCCGCGGTAGCGCTGATCGCCGAGGCGGATCTGGTGACCACCGCCGTGGGCCCGCAAATTCTCGCCAAAATCGCCGGCACGATCGCCAAAGGGCTGGTGTTGCGCCATCAGCAGGGCAATGTGCAGCCGCTGAACATCATCGCCTGCGAGAACATGGTACGCGGCACCAGCCAGCTGAAGCAGCACGTGTTCGCCGCGCTGCCGCAGGACGAGCAGGCATGGGTTGAGCAGCACGTCGGCTTCGTCGATTCGGCGGTCGACCGCATCGTGCCGCCGGCGGACAGCAGCGATCCGCTGGAAGTGACGGTGGAAACCTTCAGCGAATGGATCGTCGATCAGACGCAGTTTAAAGGCCAGCCTCCGGCGATCGCCGGCATGGAGCTGACCGATAACCTGATGGCCTTCGTCGAGCGCAAGCTGTTCACCCTCAACACCGGCCACGCGATCACCGCCTACCTCGGCCAACGGGCCGGGCTGCAAACCATTCGCGACGCCATTCTCGACCCGGCGATCCGCCGCGTGGTGAAAGGGGCGATGGAAGAGAGCGGCGCGGTGCTGATCAAGCGTTACGGCTTCGACGCCGACAAGCACGCCGCCTACATCAACAAAATTCTCGGCCGCTTCGAAAACCCGTATCTGCACGATGACGTCGAGCGCGTGGGGCGCCAGCCGCTGCGCAAGCTGAGCGCCGGCGATCGCCTGATCAAACCGCTGCTGGGCACGCTGGAATACGGCCTGCCGCATGCCAACCTGATCCAGGGCATCGCCGCCGCCATGAGTTACCGCAGCGAACAGGATCCGCAGGCGCTGGAGTTGGCGGAATTGCTGAACACGCTCGGGCCGAAAGCCGCGCTGGCGCAAATTTCCGGCCTGCCGGCGGAAAGCGAGGTTGTAGAAGAGGCCGTTGCTGTGTATAACGCCATGCACAAGTAGAATCGTGATGATGAACACCCGAGCGCAGCTTGCTGCGCTCCTGGAACCCGAGTTCGGCATCGACGGCCCTCCCCACGCCTTTCGAAAAGCGACGATGGAAGAAGCACAGGCATTTGAAAACCAGGTTCTGGAAAAGCTGAACGCGGGCAAAACGGTGCGCAGCTTCCTGATCGCGGCGGTAGAGCTGCTGGCGGAAGCGCTCAACGTGCTGGTGGTGCAGGTATTCCGCAAGGACGACTATGCGGTGAAATATGCCGTCGAACCGCTATTGTCCGGCAGCGGCCCGCTGGGGGAGCTGTCGGTGCGCCTGAAGCTGATGTACGGCCTGGGGGTGATTTCCCGCCACGAATATGAAGACGCCGAACTGCTGATGGCGATGCGCGAAGAGCTGAACCACGACGGATCGGAATACCGCTTCGTCGACGACGAAATTCTCGGGCCGTTCGGCGAGCTGCATTGCGTGGCCGCGCTGCCGCCGGTGCCGACTTTCCTGCAGCCGGGCGAGGCGGATGAAGCGCTGATCGCCATGCAGCGCCAGCGCTATCAGCAGATGGTGCGCTCCACCATGGTGTTGTCCATTACCGACCTGATCGCCGGCATCGGCGCCAAACAACCCTCCCGGCTCTCTCCTCTCGGCCGCGGCTAAGCAAAGGCCGCGCGCCACTCGTCGAACAGCAACCACAGCGCGGTGGCGGCCATCAGCCCGGACATCGCGCCGTTGAACACCCGCAGCTTCCAGGCGACCTGGAGCGCGTTGCGCAACCGGTCGCCCAGCACCGCCCACAGCAGCACACAGGGTAAATTCAGCACGACGAAACCTGCGATGACGCTCAACGTATGGACGAAGGTGGCGCCTTCGCGCGGGGTGAACAGGATCGCCACGTTGATCACCATCAGCCAGGCCTTGGGGTTGACCGCCTGAAACAGCGCGCCGTTGAGGAAACTCATTGGCCTCGCCTGCTCTTTGGCGTCCGGCGAGGCTGCCTTGAACAATTTCCATGACAGCCACAGCAGGTAGGCGCAGCCGATCACCGCCAGCGGGAAGCGAATGACGCCGGCCCAGCTCAGCGCCAGCGCCAGCAGCGGGATAATGATCGCCAGCTGCACCGCGCAGCCGGCGCCGATGCCGAACAGCATCGGCAGGGTGCGGCGCAGGCCGAAGTTGACGCCCGACGAGGCCAGCAGCAGATTGTTGGGGCCGGGGGTAATCGACATGACGGTGACGTAGCTGACAAAGGCGGAGTCCAGCATGGCAGGTTCCTTGAAAATGACGGTGATAACGAGAGGATCAGCATAATCGCTGCAATGGGATGGTGACAGAACCACAAATTGGCTATTGTCATGGTTACAGTTGTGCAAAATGTAAACTGTACCCATTGCCTGGAGAGAAACTGTGACCCTGCTCGATGAAACCCCGGATACCCGTTACCTGCAGCTGGCGGATACGCTGGCTGAGGCCATTCGCCGCGGCACGCTGCGGCCCGGCGACCGCTTGCCTTCGGTGCGGCGCTGTGCGCAAACCCATCGCGTCAGCATCAATACCGTGGTGTCGGCTTACCGCACGCTGGAGGATCGCGGACTGATCGAGGCGCGACCGCAGTCGGGGTTTTATGTCCGCAGCACGCTGCCGGCGCTGAAGATGGCCTCGGCGCCCAGCGGGCGCATCGAACCGCCGGCGGACGACGTGCTGGCGCTGATCGACACCGTGTTTGCCGCCCAGCAAAACCCGGCCTTCACCAATATTGCGTTGGCTTGCCCGCAGACCAGCGACTTTTATCCCGGCGGCAAGTTGGGGCGCATGCTGTCCTCTCAGCTGCGCCGCCAGCCGGATCTGATCGGGCAGTATCCGTTGCCGCCCGGCAGCCTGCGGCTGCGCCAGCAGATCGCCCGCCGTTCGATGACGCTGGGCATGCTGCTGGAGCCGGGCGACGTGGTGCTGACCCATGGCTGCATGGAGGCGCTGCAGCTGGCGCTGCGCGTCACCACCCAACCGGGGGACTGCGTCGGGCTGGAGTCGCCGACCTACTTTTATCTGCTGCCGCTGCTGGCCAGCCTGGGGCTGAAAGCGTTGGAAATCCCTACCGATCCGCAGCTGGGGCTGTCGTTGGACGCGCTGGAGCTGCTGTTGAACGAGAAGCGGCTGAATGCGGTGATCGCCATGCCGACGGTACAAAACCCGCTGGGCTGCACCATGCCGCTGGCGGCGAAAAAGCGGCTGGCGCGGCTGATGAACGATCATCAGGTGCCATTGATTGAAGACGGGCTGTATGCCGAGATCCAGTTCGGCGGCGCGCTGTCGCCGGCGGTGAAGGCGTTCGATCGCGACGGCTGGGTGCTGTTTTGCTCCAGCTTTACCAAAACGCTGGCGCCGGATTTTCGCGTCGGCTGGATCTGCGGCGGCCGCTTCCACGAGGCGTTGCGCAAGCTGAAGGCGGTGTCGTCGATGTCCGAGTCGCAGCTATTGTCGGAAACGCTGGCGACCTTCCTGGAGAGCGGCGGCTACGATCACCATTTGCGCAACCTGCGCAAGCGCTATGCGGCGCAGGTCGACGAGGCGCGGGCGCTGATCGCCCGGCATTTCCCGCGCGGCACGCTGGCCACGCAGCCGGCGGGCGGCTTCGTATTTTGGGTCGAGTTCCCCCCTGGCGTGGACAGCGTGGCGCTGTTCCATCAGCTGCTGGAGGAGCAGATCTGTTTGACGCCGGGCACCCTGTATTCGCCCAGCGGGCGTTACCGCAACGCGCTGCGTCTCTCCTGCTGCTACCCGTTCAACGCGCGCTACACCCAGGCGCTGGCCCGGCTGGGCGCCAAAGCCTGCGAGATGAGCGGCTTGCCGCCCGGCATTGCGCAGGACGGGTAACGGCGCGCGCCTTTTGCTACAATGCCGGTATCATTGATTAGCGTGCCATTTTGGGCACAACGGGCCAGAGACCATGAAAGAGAAAGAAAAGGCAGAGATCAAGCGCCTGAGCGACCTGCTGGACGCCTTGAACCACAAAGACGCCACCGTGATCCAACAGGGCAACCCTGAGTTGATCGCGCAGCACACCAAAGAGAAAGAGAAACTGGCGACGGAGATCGAGCGCCTGAAAAACGTGCGCGGCGAGAAGCTGAGCGCCGAAGCGCAGAAGCTGAGCAAGCTGCCGTTCAGTCGTGAAATCACCAAGAAAGAACAGGCCGATATGGGCGCGCTGAAGAAAAGCGCGCGCGGGCTGATCGTGGTGCACCCGATGACCGCGCTGGGCCGCGAGATGGGCCTGAAAGCGGTCACCGGCTACGCCAAGAAAGCGTTCTGAACCCCGGGCGTCAGACCTTGGTGGTGAAATACGCCTTGGTCTGATAGGGCACGGTGACCGTGTCCTGACCCCGCAACTCCTCTTCTTCCGCCACCAGCTGGCGCAACCGATCGATAACCTGCTCCTGTTGCTGCGGCGGCAGCGCGGCGATAAAGCTGGTTGAGCGCACCCGGTTGTAGATCACGTCCTCCACCGCGCCCCGGTGGCCGAGCATAAAGACCTGCTCCTGCAGCGGTTCAAAGCCTTTGAACGGGAAGAACTTGCGCCATTCGCCGGTATAGAAACGCGGCGCATCGCCTTCGTGGCTATCGACGATCTGATTCAGTTTACGCACCCAACCGACGCGCGCATCGCGCATGTTCCACACCAGGCCGAGTTTGCCGCCGGGCTTGAGAATGCGCTGGATTTCCGCCAGCGCCTGCGGCGTGGCGAACCAATGGAAGGACTGGGCGCACACCACGGCATCCACCGACTCGTCCGGCAGCGGGATCGCCTCGGCGGTGCCCGCCAGCGTTTTCACCTGCGGCAGCGCCGCCGACAGTTTTTCCAGCATTTGCGGCACCGGTTCGACGGCGATCACTTGCGCGCCGGTTTCCAGCAGGCGCGGGGTGAATTTGCCGGTGCCGGCGCCGAGATCGATGACCGTCATGCCGGCGTGCAGGCCGATGACGTCACGCAGCCAGTCGGCGATTTCCGGCGGGTAATCCGGCCGGCCTTTCACATAGCGATCGGCATTGGCCTGATAGCCCTCGGCGGCGGCGTGATGAATCGAATGGGTCGGGGTGGTCATAACCTGGCTCCTGGCTGAAAAAACGTGCGGCTACAGTATAGGCGGAAGAAAAGGGTTAACGCGGCATCCGGCGCACGTTTTTCATTTTTCCGCCCACGCGTTCAACGGCCGAGCAGGCGGCGATTGAAGTCCTCGAGGCGCCCTTCGGCGAGCCGCGTGAGCATGGTCTTGCTCCAGCTGGCGGAGAGGCCGGCTACCGCCAGCAGGCGGCGGTACTGTTCCGCGTCGAACGGCATATGCCAGGCGATGGCGATAGCTTCGGCGACCGTCACGTCGCTGCTGCGCGCCGCCAGCTCCAGCGGACGGTCGCCGCTGACCGCGCCCGGCGACACCACCCGATACAGCCAGCCGCAGCGGCCGCTTTGCTGCATCAGCACCGAAATGTCCTCGATCGCGAAGTGATAATTGAGCTTGAAGCACGGCGAGCGCGGCTGGGTGACCTGGATCAGCGCCTCGCCCCAGCGGAAGATGTCGCCCATAAACACATTGTGTTCGGTCAGCCCTTCGGTGGAGAGATTCTCGCCGAAGGCCGGGGCGCAAAATTGCTCGGCCTGCGCCGGAAACTGCTCGCGCCAGTGGGCATAATGCTCGCGCGGGTAGTGACACAGCGCGCGGTCCGGCCCGCCGTGGTAGCTTTTTTCGGCCTGTTCGTCGCCTTCCAGGCCGAGCGGCGTGAGCCGGATGGCGCCATCCACCTGGCGTTTGGCGATGGCGCTGGGGCGCCCGCCTTCATAGGGTTGGATGCTGCCGATGTAAACGTCTGGGTGATGCATGTGCGCCTCCGTGTCTCGCGTCGAGGGCTCAGCATAGCCTGAGTTGTTCTCGTACACTACCCGGCGTTTACCTGTACGGAAGGATGTGTTTTTCCTGTCTATATTTAGGCTTTTATCGTCGAGAAAAAACCATGCGTTTCATTGTATTGAGGCATGCGGAGTCAGAATGGAACCGCTCGGGGATTATTCAGGGGCGAAGTGACAGTCCGCTGACAGAAGAGGGGCGACGTCAAATCGCTGGGCTTGGCGCTCGCTTGCAAATGTTATCGGTCACTTTGTTGATCAGTTCACCGGCTGGTCGGGCTTTTACGACAGCGGAGACGTTGGCTGAGAGATGTGGCTGCACTGTGCAAATGGATGAGCGTTTGCAGGAGCAAGATTTTGGCCGACTGGAAGGATTATCTTATGCGCAGGCCATGCGCGATTATCCAGAAGCGACGCAGTGCCTCTTTGCCGGTAAGGCAGAGGCGTCGGCTCCGGGAGGGGAGAATGCTTATGAGGTTGCCTGGCGCCTGATGGCTTGTCTGTCCGATCTGGCTGTCGATGGACAAAATCAAACGCTTGGTGTTGTTACGCACGGCCATGCTCTGCAGGCACTGATTTGGTGGCTTAAAGGGGCTGACCCGCAGGAGGACCTCCGCAGATACGGTCATCGCAATTGCGGCTACGCAATGCTTGATGCGACCGCCTCTGGTTTTAACTTGTTGAATTGGGGAGTCGCGACCCACCTGTTGCCACAAAGATAGGGCGAGGAACGGATATTCCTCGCCTGAGGGCGTCAGAAGGTGGTCCAGTTCTCTTCCGCTGCGGCGTTGGCGGCCGCGGGTTTTACGGCCGGCGCTTTCGGCGCGGCGGCTTTCACGGCGGCGGGTTCGGTCTGCTCCGCCAAACGGAACACCGAAACGCTCTGCAACAGCATGTCGGCCTGCTCTTCCAGCGAATCGGCGGCGGCGGCGGACTCTTCCACCAGCGCGGCGTTCTGCTGAGTGGTATGGTCCATTTCGACGATCGCCTGGCCAATCTGGGCGATGCCGCGCGTCTGTTCATCGGAGGCGGCGGCGATCTCGGCCATGATGTCGCGCACGTGGGTGACCGAGCGGACGATCTGCTCCATGGTATTGCCGGTGCTTTCCACCAGTTCGGTGCCGGTTTTCACCCGGCTGACCGATTCGGCGATCAGCCCTTCGATCTCCTTCGCCGCTTGGGCGCTGCGGCTCGCCAGGCTGCGCACTTCGCTGGCGACCACCGAGAAGCCGCGTCCCTGTTCGCCGGCGCGCGCTGCTTCCACCGCGGCGTTGAGCGCCAGGATGTTGGTCTGGAAGGCAATGCCGTTGATCAGGGTAGTAATTTCGGCGATACGCTGCGAACTGCTGGAAATATCGCGCATGGTGCTGACCACGTTCTCCACCAGCTTGCCGCCCTGTTGCGCGGTCTGCGAGGCGTCGGTGGCCAGCTGATTGGCATGATGGGCGTTGTCGGCGTTCTGTTTCACCGTGGCGGTCAGCTGTTCCATGCTGGCGGCGGTTTCCTCGACCGCCGCCGCCTGCTGCTCGGTGCGGGAAGAGAGATCGGTGTTGCCGGCGGCGATTTCCGCGGAGGCGGTGGAGACCTGGCTGACCCCCATCTGGATCTTCTCAATCATGGTGCGCAGATTTTGGCTCATCGCCGCCACCGCGTTCAGCAACTGCCCCAACTCATCGCGGCGGGTGCTGGTCTGCGCCTGGCGCAGATCGCCGCCGGCGATGCGTTCCGCCATCGCCAGCGTGCTGTGCAGCGGACGGGTGATCTGCAGCGTGATGCGCCAGGCGATTAGCACCCCGGCGATGATGGCGATCAGGGTGGTGACGCCCATCTGCAGCTGCGCCAGGTTGATGTTGTTGCGCGTCTGCACCAGCTCGTCCTGCATAAAGGCGTTTACCAACGTGCCGATCGCTTGCGCGCGTTCGCCGAGCTGCCGGCTGATTTGCTGTTCGTGTTCATAAGCCGGTAGGTAGGCCGCGATGCGGTTTTTGTAATCGTCCAGGGCGGCCAGCAGCGGTTGCAACTGCGGGCGCTGCGCGTCGCTGACCCGGCGGCTCAGGGCGTTGGCCGCGTCGCGCGCGTCGTCGATGGCCGCCATCAGCGGCGCTTCGGTTTCCTTGTTCAGGCTCAGCAGCAGGCCGCGCGCGCCGTAGCGCACCTGGGTCAGCTTCTGGTTCAGTTGGATGAAGGCCAGCTGCAGATCGCCGTTGGTCAGCTGGCGCTCCACCTGGCTCAGGCTGGCTTGCACTTCCGACATGTTCCAGCTCTGGCGCACGGCGTCTTTCGCCGAGACCGCCTGCTCAAAGACCTTTTGCTGCTGCTGATATTCCCCGATCAGCGTCACCAGACGCTGCAGATCCTTGCGACTTTGGGCGTCCCAGTCCAGCGCCTGTCCCTGATCTATCAGTTTGACGGCGTTTTCAATATTGGCGCGGTTGTTCTGCAGATACTCCGGCTGGTAGGTCTGGCCGTACATGGCGCGGTTGTATTTGGCCTGGTTGATCTCCTCGTTCAGCCGGTTGCTGAAGTCGATGCGATCGGCGCGGGATTCGATGATGTGCAGATATTGCGCTCCGGTGCCGGCGATGACGACCGCCAACAGCAGCAACAGCGCGAAGCCGAGGCCGAGCTTTTTACCTACGGTGAGATGAGTGAACTTTCCTGCCAATGCTTGCAATGCCGCCATAGCGTTTTTCCTTCTCCGGGCGAACGTCAATTGAACAAACCATCGGCAGGAAGTGGTCAAACTTTAGCGGATTTCAGGCAAAAAAATACCCGCCGGCGGCGGGCATCTTCATCAACGGGGGCGAATTACTTCTTCGCGGCGAAGCGCGCGGCGGCTTCATCCCAGTTGACCACGTTCCAGAACGCCTTGATGTAGTCAGGGCGTTTGTTCTGATATTTCAGGTAGTAAGCGTGTTCCCACACGTCCAGACCGATGATTGGGAAACCGGAAGCGCCGGCGACGGCTTCGCCCATCAGCGGGCTGTCCTGGTTGGCGGTAGACACTACGGCCAGCTTGCCGTCTTTCAGCACCAGCCAGGCCCAACCGGAACCGAAGCGGGTGGCTGCGGCTTTCTCGAACTCTTCCTGGAATTTCTCAACGCTGCCGAAATCGCGCTCGATGGCCGCTTTCAGATCGCCGCCCAGCGTGGTGCCGGTTTTCAGGTTTTTCCAGAAGAAGCTGTGGTTGGCGTGGCCGCCGGCGTTGTTGCGCATGAAGGTGCGTTTGTCGGCAGGCACTTTATCCAGATCCTGGATCAGCTCTTCAACGCTGTATTTGGCCAGCTCAGGGTAGGCTTCCAGCACGGTGTTGGCGTTGTTGACGTAGGTCTGGTGGTGTTTGGTGTGATGGATTTCCATCGTCTGCTTGTCGAAATGCGGTTCCAGTGCGTCGTAAGCGTACGGCAGGGATGGCAGTGAATAACTCATAATCATCATCTCCAGTGGTGTATGGGCGGCGCAAAGGGCGAGCACCGCGTAAGCAGTCGGATCATTATAGTTAATTAAATGATATTGAAAATGATTATCAATGCCCTGTGAACTGTGTGGTTAATGAACAAATTGTTGCGTTAACATGCTGATAGAAGAGGGCGCTGGGGGGCCGCGTCGAACCGCCGCCCCGGCGCGTTGGTTACTCTCTATACTGTAGGGAGCGCCAACGCCGAAATGTATCGAAATGTGCCAATGCGTTCACTGAATGAGCACGAGTGTGTAACAACCACAAGCACGCTGTGGTAATATGGCCGGCGTTCGTAGCAAGCATAACAACAGTGACATTCGCGTTTGCCGCGCTAGCGGGCAGGCGCATTTGAACAATGTGACAATCGAGAGTAAAGGAGACCCCCATGCAGGTCAGCAGAAGGCAGTTCTTTAAGATCTGCGCTGGCGGTATGGCAGGAACGACGGTGGCCGCGCTGGGCTTTGCCCCCGAAGTGGCGTTGGCGGAAACCCGGCAGTACAAACTGCTGCGCGCCCGCGAGACCCGTAATACCTGTACGTATTGTTCCGTCGGCTGTGGGCTGTTGATGTACAGCCTTGGTGATGGCGCCAAAAACGCCAAAGAAAGCATTTTCCATATCGAAGGGGATCCGGATCACCCGGTAAACCGCGGTGCGCTTTGCCCGAAAGGCGCCGGCCTGGTTGACTTCATCCACAGCGAAAGCCGCCTCAAGTACCCGGAATACCGGGCGCCAGGGTCGGACAAATGGCAGCGCATCAGCTGGGACGACGCCTTTACCCGCATCGCCAAGCTGGTGAAAGAAGACCGTGACGCCAACTTCATCAAAACCAACGACCAGGGCGTTACCGTCAACCGCTGGCTGACCACCGGCATGCTGTGCGCTTCGGCCGCCAGCAACGAAACCGGTTTTCTGTCGCAAAAATTTAGTCGCGCTCTCGGCATGCTTGCCGTAGACAACCAGGCGCGTGTCTGACACGGACCAACGGTAGCAAGTCTTGCTCCAACATTTGGTCGCGGTGCGATGACCAACCACTGGGTTGATATCAAGAACGCGAATTTGATTATCGTCATGGGCGGTAATGCGGCGGAAGCGCATCCGGTGGGGTTCCGCTGGGCGATGGAAGCCAAAATACACAACAATGCCAAGCTGATCGTGATCGATCCGCGCTTTACCCGAACCGCATCGGTGGCGGACTTCTACACGCCGATCCGCTCCGGGACCGACATCGCTTTCCTGTCGGGCGTGTTGCTGTATCTGATGACCAACAACAAGTTCAACCGCGAATACGTCGAGGCCTACACCAACGCCAGCCTGCTGGTGCGGGAAGACTTTGCCTTCGAAGACGGCTTGTTCAGCGGCTACGATGCGGAAAACCGCAAGTACGACAAAACCACCTGGAACTACCAGTTCGACGAGAACGGCTTCGCCAAGCGCGACGTCACGCTGCAGGATCCGCGCTGCGTGTGGAACCTGCTGAAGCAGCACGTGAGCCGCTACACGCCTGACGTGGTGAGCAACATCTGCGGCACGCCGAAGGACGATTTCCTCAAGGTGTGCGAATACATCGCCGAAACCTGCGTGGCGGATAAAACCGCGTCGTTCCTGTACGCCCTGGGCTGGACTCAGCACTCGGTCGGCGCGCAGAACATCCGCACCATGGCGATGATCCAGCTGCTGCTCGGCAACATGGGCATGGCGGGCGGCGGCGTCAACGCGCTGCGCGGCCACTCCAACATCCAGGGGCTGACCGATCTCGGCCTGCTGTCGCAGAGCCTGCCGGGCTACCTGACGCTGCCGTCGGAGAAACAGACCGATCTCGAGACCTACCTGAAGGCCAACACGCCGAAGGCGCTGCTGCCGGGCCAGGTGAACTACTGGGGCAACTACCCGAAATTCTTCGTCAGCATGATGAAGACCTTCTACGGCGACAAGGCGCAGAAGGACAACAGCTGGGGCTTTGACTGGTTGCCGAAGTGGGACAAAGGCTACGACGTGCTGCAGTACTTCGAGATGATGGCGCAGGGCAAGGTCAACGGCTACTTCTGCCAGGGCTTTAACCCGGTGGCGTCGTTCCCGAACAAAAACAAGGTGGTGGCTTCACTGTCCAAGCTGAAGTTCCTGGTGACCATCGATCCGTTGAACACCGAGACCTCCAACTTCTGGCAGAACCACGGCGAGTTCAACGAAGTGGATCCGTCGCAGATCCAGACCGAAGTGTTCCGCCTGCCGTCCACCTGCTTCGCCGAAGAGAACGGCTCGATCGTCAACTCCGGCCGCTGGCTGCAGTGGCACTGGAAAGGCGCGGACGCCCCGGGCGAAGCGCTGAACGACGGCGAGATCCTGGCGGGCATCTTCAGCCGCCTGCGCGAGATGTATGCGCGCGACGGCGGCGCGGTGCCTGAGCAGGTGCTGAACATGACCTGGGACTACCTGACGCCGGACAACCCGGCGCCGGAAGAGGTGGCGCAGGAGAACAACGGCAAGGCGCTGGCGGATCTGCTGGATGCCGACGGCAAAGTGCTGGTGAAAAAAGGCGAACTGCTCAGCTCGTTCGCGCAATTGCGCGACGACGGCACCACCGCCAGCGGTTGCTGGATCTTCGCCGGCAGCTGGACGCCGGCCGGCAACCAGATGGCGCGGCGCGACAACGCCGATCCGTCCGGCCTCGGCAACACGCTGGGCTGGGCCTGGGCATGGCCGCTCAACCGTCGCATTCTGTACAACCGCGCCTCGGCGGATCCGCAGGGCAAACCGTGGGATCCGAAACGCCAACTGCTGGAGTGGGACGGCGCCAAGTGGGTCGGGGCCGATATCCCGGACTACAGCACCGCCGCGCCGGGCAGCGACGTCGGGCCGTTCATCATGCAGCCGGAAGGCATGGGCCGCCTGTTCGCCACCGACAAGATGGCGGAAGGGCCGTTCCCTGAACACTATGAGCCGTTCGAAACGCCGCTCGGCACCAACCCGCTGCACCCGAACGTGGTGTCCAACCCGGCGGCGCGCGTGTTCAAGGACGATCTGGCGGCGATGGGCAAATCCGACAAGTTCCCTTACGTCGGCACCACCTATCGTCTGACCGAGCACTTCCACTACTGGACCAAGCACGCGCGGCTGAACGCCATCGCCCAGCCGGAACAGTTCGTGGAAATCGGCGAAAAGCTGGCGGAGAAGAAAGGCATCAAGCAGGGCGACACCGTGAAAGTCAGCTCCAACCGTGGCTACATCAAGGCCAAGGCGGTGGTGACCAAGCGTATTCGCACGCTGCAGGTGCACGGCCAGGAAGTCGACACCATCGGCATCCCTATTCACTGGGGTTACGAAGGGGTGGCGAAGAAAGGCTTTATCGCCAACACGCTGACGCCGTTCGTCGGCGACGCCAATACGCAAACGCCGGAGTTCAAGGCGTTCCTGGTCAACGTGGAAAAGGTGTAACGGAGACGAATTATGGCCATGCAATCTCAAGACATCATTCGTAAATCCGCCACCAATGGTTTCACGCCGGCGCCGCGCGCCCGTGACCACCAGGAAGAAGTGGCCAAACTGATCGATGTCACCACCTGTATCGGCTGCAAGGCCTGTCAGGTGGCCTGTTCCGAATGGAACGACATCCGCGACGAAGTGGGGCACAACGTCGGGGTGTACGATAACCCCGCCGATCTGACCGCCAAGTCGTGGACGGTGATGCGCTTCTCCGAAGTGGAGGAAAACGGCAAGCTGGAATGGCTGATCCGCAAGGACGGCTGCATGCACTGCGCCGATCCGGGTTGCCTGAAGGCCTGCCCGTCGGAAGGCGCGATCATTCAGTACGCCAACGGCATCGTCGACTTCCAGTCCGAGCACTGCATCGGCTGCGGCTACTGCATCGCCGGCTGCCCGTTCGACGTGCCGCGCATGAACAAGGACGACAACCGGGTGTACAAGTGCACCCTGTGCGTCGACCGGGTGGACGTCGGCCAGGAACCGGCCTGCGTGAAAACCTGCCCGACCGGCGCCATTCACTTCGGCACCAAGGAAGCGATGAAGCAGGTGGCGGCGGATCGCGTCAGCGAGCTGAACACCCGCGGTTACCAGAACGCCGGTCTGTACGATCCGGCGGGGGTGGGCGGCACGCACGTGATGTACGTGTTGCACCACGCCGACAAACCACAGCTGTACCACGGTTTGCCGGACAACCCGAGCATCAGCCCGGCGGTGACCTTCTGGAAGGGCGTGTGGAAACCCCTGGCGGCCATCGGCTTTGCCGCCACCTTCGCGGCCAGCGTGTTCCACTATGTCGGCGTCGGGCCTAACCGCGTCGAAGATGAGGACGAGCACGACGAGTCGCACGACGAGGAGACGCGCAAATGAGAAAGGAAAAGCCCATTCAGCGTTACAGCGCGCCGGAGCGCATCAACCACTGGATCGTGGCGTTCTGCTTCGTGTTCGCCGCCATCAGCGGGCTGGGGTTCTTTTTCCCCTCCTTCAACTGGCTGATGAACATCTTCGGGACGCCGCAGCTGGCGCGCATTCTGCACCCGTTTGTCGGGGTGATCATGTTCGCCGCGTTCCTGCTGATGTTCCTGCGATACTGGAAGCACAACCTGATCAACCGGGAAGATATCGTCTGGGCCAAGAACATCCACAAAATCGCCATGAACGAGGAAGTGGGTGATACCGGGCGCTATAATTTCGGCCAGAAGTGCGTGTTCTGGGCGGCGATTATCAGCCTGGTGCTGCTGCTGGCCAGCGGCGTGGTGATCTGGCGGCCGTATTTTGCGCCGTCGTTCTCCATTCCGCTGATCCGCATCGCGCTGCTGGTGCATTCGCTGGCCGCGGTCGGCCTTATCATCGTGATTATGGTGCACATTTACGCCGCATTGTGGGTAAAAGGCACCATTACCGCGATGGTGGAAGGCTGGGTGCCGGCGGCCTGGGCCAAGAAACATCATCCGCGCTGGTACCGTGAGGTCCGCGAGAAACGACAGGAAGATAAACCCTGATGAGTATCCGCATCGTTCCTAAAGAGCAGTTAGGGGCACAGCGTGAGAAGTCCACAACGGCGGAGAACATCCCGCCGTTACTTTTCGCCAACCTGAAAAGCCTGTACAGCCGCCGCGCCGAACGTCTGCGTCAGCTGGCTGTCGACAACCCGCTGGGCGACTACCTGAACTTTGCCGCCGAGCTGGCGCAGGCGCAGCAGCATGCGCTGCACGATAACCCGCTGGCGCTCGATCTTAGCGAAGCGTTGGTGCAGGGCGCCGCCAGCGGCAAACCGCCGCTCGATCTGAGCGTGTTCCCGCGCAGCGAGCACTGGCGCAAGCTGTTGACATCGCTGATCGCCGAGCTGCGCCCGCAGGCGCCGGAGCATATTCTGGCGGTGCTGGACAACCTGGAGAAGGCCTCGGCGCACGAGCTGGAGCTGATGGCCGACGCCTTACTCAACCGCGAGTTCGGCAAGGTAGGCAGCGAGAAGGCGCCGTTTCTCTGGGCCGCGCTGTCGCTCTATTGGGCGCAGATGGCCAGCCTGATCCCCGGCAAGGCGCGCGCCGAATACGGCGAGCAGCGCCAGTTCTGCCCGGTGTGCGGCAGCATCCCGGTCTCCAGCATGGTGCACATCGGCACCGTCAACGGCCTGCGCTACCTGCACTGCAACCTGTGCGAAAGCGAATGGCACGTGGTGCGGGTGAAGTGCAGCAACTGCGAGCAGACTCGCGATCTCAACTACTGGTCGCTGGACAGCGAGCAGGCGGCGGTGAAGGCGGAGAGCTGCGGCGACTGCGGCACTTACCTGAAGATCCTCTATCAGGAAAAAGACCCGCAGGTCGAAGCGGTGGCCGACGATCTGGCTTCGCTGGTGCTGGATGCCCGTATGGAAGAAGAAGGCTTCGGCCGCAGCAGCATCAATCCGTTCCTGTTCCCGGCGGAGTAACCGCCCGGCCCCGTACGCGCGGGGCCGGATGAGCAATTTCAGAACGGGCTTCTGGTAATCGCCCGGGCGAGTTGCTACGTTTAGGCCATAACGCGCCAAGCGAAAGGAACCACGATGTTAAACACCCTGGCAAAACTGACCGCGGTCGCCGTGTTGGCGGTTGGACTGGCGGCCTGCGACAACAAAGACGACACCAAACCGGCGGTGCCGCCGCCGGACACCAAGCCGACCGTGACGCAGCCCGCGCCACCGCCGCCGCCTGCGCCGGTAGAAACCCCGCCCGCGCCGCCGGGGCTGAACGTGTCGCTGCAGAAGGGCAAGATCACCTTCGAGCTGCCGCCGGGCTTTAGCGATCAAACGCTGAACAGCGGCATCATCAACGACAGCACCTCCACCATTCAGCGCTTCCTTGACGGCAAGTCGCGCCAGAGCGCGGTCTCGTCCGAAGTGATCCCGCCGGACGGCATGAAGCTTAACACCAGCGACAAAATGCTGAAGGAGCTGACGCAGAGCGCCATCACGGTGCTGGCCGAACGCTATCAGAATATCCAGACCACCAAAGAAGAGAACTTCAGCGTCGGCAAACAGAAGTTTCGCCGGGTGGATACCGAACAGACCGTCAACGGGCAAAAGGTGGTCTCCACCCTGGTGTTGACGGTGTTCAACAAGCGGGTGGTGACGTTGCAAATGCTGTCGCCGGCCAAAACGCCGGAAGTGCATCAGGCGCTGGTGCAGCGGATTATCGATACCCTGGCGGTGAAGTAAGGACGCCGCAGCCAGGACGAAGCGGAGGAGATCGGATGAAGCTTATCGGCAGTTACACCAGCCCCTTTGTGCGCAAGATTTCCGTGATGCTGCTGGAGAAGGGAATTGCGTTCGAATTCGTCAACGATCCGCCGTATGAGCCCGGCAGCCGGGTGAAGGAGTTGAACCCGCTCGGCAAAGTGCCGGTGCTGATCGCCGATGACGGCGAGGTGTTTTACGACTCGCCGGTGGTGGCCGAATACCTTGAGCTGCTGGCGGTGGAACCGGCGTTTTTGCCGGTCGAGCGCGCCGCTGCGCTGCGCGTTCGTCAGGTGGCGGCGCTGGCGGACGGCGTGACCGAAGCGGCGGCGACGCTGTTCCGCGAAAGCCGGCGCGCGCCGGAAAAACAGGACGAAAGCTGGATGCTGCGTCAGCGCGACAAGCTGACGCAGGGCCTGGACGCGCTGGAGGCGCTGGCGCGGGAAAAAGCGTGGCTCAATGCCGAGCGGCTGACGCTGGCGGATATCGCCACCGGCTGCGCGCTGGGCTACCTCAATTTCCGCCGCATCCTGCCCAACTGGTGCGTCGAGCGCCCGGCGCTGGTCAAACTGGCCGAACGCCTGTTCGCCCGCGAAAGTTTCGCCCGCACGGCGCCGCCCTAAGCTTTCCTTTCTCCCCGCCGCGGCGGGGTTTTGCTATGCCGATACGTTTAAACTGAAAACCGAGCGACCATGAGCACTGAATCCCACCTTCTTTACAGCCAACTGCCCGCCATCGACCGCCTGCTGCGTGAACCCGCGATTGAACCGCTGGTGGCGCAGCATGGCCAGACGCTGATCGGCGAACTGCTGCGCCGGCTGCAGGCCGAGGCGCGCGCCGCTATCAGGCAACAGCAACGTTTACCCGCCTGGTGCGGCGACTGGCCGCAGGCGCTGCGGGCCGAGCTGGCCCGGCAGCAACGCCCGGCTTTGCTGCCGGTGTTCAACCTCAGCGGCACCGTGCTGCACACCAACCTCGGGCGCGCCCTGCTGGCGCAGCCGGTGAAGGATGCGGTGAACGCGGTGATGGGGGAGGCGGTGACGCTGGAGTACGATCTGGACGGCGCCGGGCGTGGCCATCGCGATCGGGCGGTGGCGGATCTGCTGTGCCGGCTGACCGGCGCGGAAGACGCCTGCATCGTCAATAACAACGCGGCGGCGGTGCTGCTGATGCTGGCGGCGATCTCCCCCGGCAAAGAGGTGGTGGTGTCGCGCGGCGAGCTGGTGGAAATCGGCGGCGCGTTCCGCATTCCCGACGTGATGCGCCAGGCCGGCTGTCAATTGGTCGAGGTCGGCACCACCAACCGCACCCATCTGAAGGATTACCGCCAGGCCATCAACGAGCAGACTGGTTTGTTAATGAAAGTGCACACCAGCAACTACAGCATTCAGGGCTTTACCGCGGCGGTCGACGAGGCCGAACTGGCGCAGCTCGGGGCCGAACAGGGCGTGCCGACCGCCACCGATCTGGGCAGCGGCTCGCTGATCGATATGGCGCAGTACGGCCTGCCCGCCGAGCCGATGCCGCAGCGGCTGCTGGCCGCCGGCGTCGATCTGGTGACGTTCTCCGGCGATAAGCTGCTGGGCGGCCCGCAGGCTGGCATCATCGTCGGCAAAAAGGCGCTGATCGCGCGCCTGCAGCAGCATCCGCTCAAGCGCGCGCTGCGCGTCGGCAAGCTGACGCTGGCGGCCCTGGAGGCCACGCTGCGGCTTTATTTGCAGCCGGAAAAACTGGCTGAGCAGCTGCCGACGCTGCGGCTGCTGACCCGCCCGCAGCAGGAGATGCAACAGGCGGCCGAGCGGCTGCTGGCGGCGCTGACGCCGCGGTTCACCACCGATTTCGACCTGCGCGCCGAACCCTGCTGGTCGCAGATAGGCAGCGGTTCGCTGCCGGTGGATCGCCTGCCCAGCTATGCCCTGACCTTCACGCCGCGCGACGGCCGCGGCGCCACGCTGGAAGCGCTGGCCGAACGCTGGCGCCGTCTGCCGCAGCCGGTGATCGGCCGCCTCGGCGACGGCCGGCTGTGGCTTGATCTGCGCTGTCTGGAACAGGAAGGGGCGCTGATCGCAGCGCTGAGCGCATCATGATCATCGCCACCGCCGGCCATGTCGATCATGGCAAAACCACCCTGCTGCAGGCGATCTCCGGGATCAACGCGGATCGCCTGCCGGAAGAAAAGCGCCGCGGCATGACCATCGATCTGGGTTACGCCTACTGGCCGCAGCCGGACGGCCGGGTGCTGGGCTTTATCGACGTGCCCGGCCACGAGAAATTCCTCGCCAACATGCTGGCGGGCGTCGGCGGCATCGACCATGCGTTGCTGGTGGTGGCCTGCGACGACGGCGTGATGGCGCAAACCCGCGAGCATCTGGCGATCCTGCGCCTGAGCGGGCGCCCGGCGCTGACGGTGGCGCTGACCAAGGCCGACCGGGTGGAGGCGGCGCGTGTCGATGAGGTGCGCGGTCAGGTGCGCGACGAGCTGGCGAGCCAGGGGTGGCCCGATGCGCCGCTGTTCGTGACCGCGGCGGCGGCGGGCGAGGGCATCGAGGCGCTGCGCGCGCATTTGCTGGCGTTGTCGCCCGCTGAACATGCGCTGACGCGCCGTTTTCGCCTGGCGGTAGACCGCGCGTTCAGCGTCAAAGGGGCGGGGCTGGTGGTGACCGGCACCGCGCTCGGCGGCCGGGTGAAGGTGGGGGATACGCTGTGGCTGACCGGCGCCGACGCGCCGGTGCGGGTGCGCGGCCTGCATGCCCAGAATCAGACCGTGGAACATGCGCAGGCCGGGCAGCGCATTGCGCTTAACATCAGCGGCGATGTCGATAAAGAGCGGGTCGCGCGCGGCGATTGGCTGCTGGCGCAGCGTCCGCACGAAGCGGCGGAACGCATTCTGGTGGCGCTGGAGACGGATCGGCCGATCCGCCATTGGCAGCCGCTGCATCTGCACCATGCCGCCAGCCACATCACCGGGCGCATCTCGTTGCTGAACGACGGGCTGGCGGAACTGATCCTCGATCGTCCGCTGTGGTTGGCGCAGAACGATCGGCTGGTGCTGCGCGATATCGGCGCGCGGCAAACGCTGGGCGCGGCTCGGGTGCTCAGGCTGAATGCGCCCAAGCGCGGCAAGCGTCAGCCGGACTATCTGGCATGGCTGCAAGCCCTGGCGCTGGCGCAAGACGATGCGCAGGCGCTGGCGCTTGAATTGCCGCACGGCGCGCTGTCACTGGCAGCGTTCGCTTGGGCGCGTCAATTGACGGACGATGGCCTGGACGAGCTGCTGGCGAACCGCGATCTGCTGATCGTCGGTGACCGGGCGCTGGCGCAGGATCAGGTGCAACAGGCGGAAAGCCGCCTGCTGCAGGTGCTGGCGGAGTACCACCAACAGCACGCCGATCAGCTGGGCTTAGGGCGCGCCCGCCTGCGGCGCATGGCCCTGCCTCAGCAGCCGGAAACGCTGGTGTTTATGATGATCGATCGGCTGCTGCGGGCCGGCGCGCTGCGCAATACGCGCGGCTGGCTGCACCTGCCGGAACACGGCCTGGCGTTCAGCGCCGAAGAGGCGCCGCTGTGGGCGCGCATCGAACCGCTGTTCGGCGAC
The DNA here is from genome assembly GCF_037150675.1 of Serratia sp. KG1D. NCBI lineage: Bacteria > Pseudomonadati > Pseudomonadota > Gammaproteobacteria > Enterobacterales > Yersiniaceae > Serratia > Serratia sp. KG1D. The sequence continues at coordinate 178,592 of NZ_JBAGIH010000005.1, read as the reverse complement.
GAGCCGTGGTGGGTGCGCGATCTGGCGAGCGAGCTGGGCGAAGAGGAGAGCCGGGTGCGCGCGCTGTTGCGCAAGGCGGCTCAGCTGGGCCATGTGACGGCGGTGGTGGTGGATCGCTACTACCTCAGCCGACGCATCGATCAGTTCGCGGCGCTGATCCGCGAGCTGGATGCGGAGCGCGGGGGCGCCAACGCCGCCGATTTCCGCGATCGGCTCGGCGTCGGGCGCAAGCTGGCGATCCAGGTGCTGGAGTTCTTCGATCGCAGCGGCTTTACCCGCCGCAAGGGCAACGAGCATCTGCTGCGCGACGGCGGGTTGTTCGGCAACTGATTGCATGTTTTTTGTTCTCCAATGGCGGTATAATCAGCTTTAATCACTTTGATTGATGTTGATTGTACTGAGGAGCAAGACGATGAATACGAAAGTCATCACCGCTCATGTCCCGCTGCCTTTGGCTGAAAAGGTGGATGAAATGGCCGCCAAACTTGAACGCTCGCGGGGATGGATAGTGAAGCAAGCCCTCACCGCCTGGCTCGAGCAAGAGGAAGAGCGCCGTCGATTAACGCTGGCGGCGCTGGCCGATGTCGAACAGCAAAACGTTATCGATCATGAGTCGGTAGAAGCCTGGGCGGCCAGCCTGGACAGTGACGAGCCGCTGCCGGTACCGCGCTGATGGAATTAAAATGGACGAGTAAGGCGCTATCGGATTTGGCGCGTTTGTTTGAGTTTCTTGCCTTGGCTAACCGCACTGCGGCAGCGAATTCGGTGAAGGCCTTGGTCGCCGCGCCTAAAGCGTTGCTCGATAATCCCCGCCTGGGTGAAAGATTGGACGAGTTTTTACCGCAGGAAGTGAGGCGTATTCTGGTCGGCCGCTATGAGATACGTTATCAGGTACAGCCGGCAGCGATTTATGTTCTGCGTATTTGGCATACCCGCGAAGAGCGATAGGCCGAATTCCCCTACCCGATAAACCTGACGGCGGCCCGGCTGACGTCGGGCGTTTGGGCGGTGAGAAACGCCTGTAAACGTTCGATCAGCGGCCGTTTTGCCGATTCTTCCGGCCAAACCAGATAGTAACCGTCGCCGGTGCGCACGGCGACGTCACAAGGCAACACCAATAATCCCTCCTCAATCGTCCGCAGGCTCAGCGCCAGATCGCCGATCGAGACGCCGTGCCCGGCGATGGCCGCCGCGTTGCCCTGTTCCAGCGAATCAAATACCTGGCCGCGCATGAGATCGATCGGGGTCGCGATGCCGCTTTTCTGCAGCCAGCGCCGCCAGTCGCGCCGATCGGGCGAAGGGTGGATCAGCGGGCAGGCGGCGAGATCCCGCTGGCCGTCGGCGAGCAGCGCGGGGGCGCAAATCGGGATCAGCCATTCGTCGAACAGCTTGGCGGCGGCGGTATTGGCGCCAAAATGGCCGTTGCCGAGCAGGATGGCGCAGTCGTAGGGTTCGCTGAAAAAATCCACGCTGTCGATGTCCATCCAGACGCTGGCTGCCTGCACCTCGAACGCCTGCGCCGTTTGCCGGAACCGGCTCAGGCAGTCCAGCAGCCAGCGCAGGGTCAGGGTGGAGGGCGCCTTCAGCCGCAGCAGATCGCGGTGGCTTCTGAACAGCTCACAGGCTTGCTCGATGCGGCCAAACCCTTGCTGCAGCTCGGCGGCGAAGATTTTCCCCTGCGGCGTGACCTCGATACGCGGGCCGTTGCGCTGGAACAGCCGGCAGCCGAAGTGCTGCTCCAGCGTTTTGATGTGCTTGCTGACGGCGCTCGGGGTGAGATGCAGCTCCTCGGCGGCCAGCGTGAACGAGCCGGTGCGGGCGGCGCTTTCGAAGGCGCGCAGGGCGTAAAGCGGCGGAAGGGAACTGGCCATCGCGGCGTCTCTAATAATGAGTCTGATTCACAGTAAACGACAGGATTACTCCTTTTTCAAGGCGGGGGCGGCGGCATGATAATGGCGCGACGCCAACTGACTGAATGTGAGTGAAATAAAGATGAACCTGTCGTTGCTGGCGGCGTATTTCGCCGCCATTTTGTTGCTGATCGCCGCGCCGGGGCCGGTGGTGGCGATGGTGGCCAACACCGCGGCGCGCTTTGGCGCCCGGCGCGCGCTGTTGACCGCGCTGGGCAGCAACGGAGCCTCCTTGTTGCTGATCGGCGTCGCCGCGCTGATTATCACCGGGCTGTTCGCCGTGGATATGCGCTTGCTGCAGTGGATAGGCCTGCTGGGTTGCCTGTTTATCGGCCGCATGGCGATCGTCTCGCTGTATGAGGATTTATCCGCGCGAGCCCCCGATGTGCAGCCCGTTGCGCCGCCGCAAAAACGCTCGGCGATCCTGAACGGTTTTCTGGTGGGCATCGCCAACCCCAAAGACATTATCTTCTTCGTCGCCTTTTTCCCGCAGTTCATCGCCGTCACCCCCTCGATCGGCGCCAGCCTGACGCTGCTGACCGCGCTGTGGGTGCTGGCGGACTTCGCCATTTTGCTGACCTATATCACCCTGCTGTCGGGAACGGCGCTGCAGCGCGCGCGGCGGGCGATCTCTGTCCTGTCGGCGTTGCTGCTGTTGGGGGGGGCGGTGGTGGGAACGGGGTATGCGCTGTGGGGGCTGCTCGGCTGAAGCCGCATAAAAAACGCCGGTCGGGAAACCGGACCGGCGTTTTATCGTCGCGTTTACGCCGCGCCGTTCGGCTGCGGCGTGGGGTCGCCGTTGCGGCGTTTGGCGAGGAACAGCGCCACCAGCGTCAGCCAGCACAGGCCGCTGATGAGGTTGAACAGGTTGAACAGCCCGCTGCCGCCCCAGACGTAGGCGACCTTGGCCAGCTCGATGCCGACGGTGAACACCATCATGCTCAGCATGCCCATAGTGGCCGACACTGTGCCCTTGCTGACGTTGCTGGAGAACAGCGTCAGGCGGTACAGCCCGGCGTTGGCCAGGCCAATGCCGAAGGCGTACAGACTCAGGCCGGCGGTCATCCACAGGTAGGCGTGGCTGGAGAACTGGGTCGCCAGCGCGGCGATCAGCAGCCCCAGCAGCATCGGGCCTGCGCCCAGCTTGATCAGGCGCTCCACGCTGTTTTTGCCGGTCAGGCGTGCCAGCGTCAGGTTGCCGAGGATCAGCGCGCCGAACACCGGGATCTGCAGCAGGCCGTAGTCCAGCGTCGACAGCGACTCGCCGCTGATCAGGATCACCGGCGACTGGGCGATCCAGGCCAGCAGCGGCAGGCTGGCGAAACCGATCGCCAGGGCGCCGCACAGGAAGCGGCGGTTGCCCAGCACCTGGCGGTAGTCGCGCCACAGGTTGGCGGCGGAAAACGCCTCGCCCTGCAGCGTGGCGGTTTCCGGCATCGCTTTCCACAGGCCGTAGAAGGCGATGGCCGCCAGCGCCGCAAACAGCACAAACATGCTCTGCCACGGCGCGACGTGGATCAGCGCCGCGCCGGCCAGAGGCCCGAGCAGCGGGGCGATCAGCGCCACGTTAGCCATCAGGGCGGTGATTTTGATGCACACCGCCTCCTCGAACGACTCCTGGATGGTGGCGTAGCCGACCGCGCCGATAAAGCACAGGCCGATGCCCTGCAGGAAACGCATGGCGATAAACTGCTCGATGGTGGTGACCAGCAGGATCGCCAGGCAGGAGACGATGAAGAACGCCACCCCGGCCAGCATCACCGGGCGACGGCCGCGACGATCCGACAGCGGCCCGAGCAGCCACTGCAGGAAAATGCCGCCGGCCAGATAGGCGGTCATCGAGGTGGGCACCCACTCTTCGCCGGCGTTGAAATCCGCCACGACGGCCAGCATGCCCGGCTGAATCATATCGTTGCCGATATAGGTGGCGAACTCGAACAGCACCAGACAAAGAGGGAATAAAAGCGCCTGTCGGCCCAAACGTGCCGCAGGTGGTAATGTCGTTTTCATATTATTGTACTGATAGTAAAAGAGAAAAAGGAACTGCCAGGGCGGGAAGCGCAAACTGAGCGAGTTGTGGCGGCTATTTTGCCGCCAATTGTTCACCTTCGCAATCATAAGGTGTTGTTTAAGTGCATTCTGATATTTCGCTTTTGGGTTGTCGCCGAACGCCGTGCCCGATAACCTCTTCTTAACATATCAATATGACACAAGATCGGGCGAGCGTTTGAGCGAGAAAATCGGCTGGATAGACAACCTGCGGGCGATGGCGTGCATGATGGTGGTGATGATCCACGCCACCACCTATTACGTCACCAACGGCGCGGCGATAGGGTTGCACAACTGGGACATCGCCAACGTGCTGAACTCACTGTCGCGCGTATCGGTGCCGCTGTTCTTCATGATTTCCGGCTACCTGTTCTTCGGCGAAAAGAGCGCCGGCCGGCGGCATTTCACCCGCATCGCCTGCTGCATTCTGTTCTACAGCGCCATCGCGCTGATCTATATCGCGGCCTTTACCAAGATCGGTTTCTGGCCGTCGCTGCGCGGCATCCTGCAAAAGCCGGTGTTTTACCACCTGTGGTTTTTCTACGCCATCGCAGTGATTTACCTGCTGTCGCCGCTGATCAGCGTCAAGCCGGTGTCGCGCCGTTACCTGGCCGTCGCGCTGGTGGTGTTGGCGGCGCTCGCCAACCCGAATACCGACAAGCTGGCCTTCGGCAACGCGCACCTGCTGCCGGTTAACCTGTATATCTACGGCGATACCTTCTACTACCTGCTGTATGCGTTGGCCGGGCGGGCGATTGGCATGATGGAGGCGCGCGGGCGCGCCGTGGGCTGGTTGGCGGCGCTAGGATTTGCGCTGTGCGTGGCGCTGATCGCGCGCGGCACCAAGCATCAGCTGTTCGTCAACGGCAACTTCGCCGATACCTACTACATCTACAGCGGCCCGCTGGTGTTTATGGCGGCGGTGGCGCTGTTGGTGTGGGTGAAACACTGTTTGCCGCAGCCGATCGGCTGGCTGAGCGTATTTTCCCGCCATTCGCTGGCGATTTACGGTTTTCACGCCCTTATCGTTAACGTGATGCGCAGCCGGCACTTGGATTTCACCGGCCACCCGCTGCTGGATATCTTCTGGGTGTTCGGCGTGGCGCTGGGGGGCAGCCTGCTGCTGTCTGTCGGCCTGCAGCGGCTGGATACCCGCCGGCTGGTGTCATAGCGGCGAGCGCTGGCGCTGCTGGGCGCGGCGCAGCTGCCGCCCGGAAGAAAAACCGGCCGCCAGCGCGGCCTTCTCCAACCCATACCCTTGCTGCAGGCGCTGTTGCGCCACCGCCAACCGCAGCTGTTCATGATATTCCCGCACGCTGATGCCGACGTGGCTGCGAAACAGCCGCGCCAGATGGCGGCTGCTGACGTGCGCCTTCTCCGCCACCTGCGGCACCGACCAGTCGGCTTCCGGCTCGGCGGCCATCACGTCCTGCGCGCGGTGCACCGCCGGGTGCAGGTGGTTGCGGTAACGCAGCCAGGGCGACAGCTGCGGATCGTCGCCGGCGCGGCGGAAATAAACCACCATGTCGCGTGCGACGTCGCGCGCCCGGCCGGAGCCGCAGTGGCGGTGGACCAGGTGCAGTGCCAAATCGATGCCGGTGGTGATGCCCGCGCTGGTATAGACGCCGCGGTCTTCGACGAAGATGCGGTTCTCTTTCACCTGCGCCGCCGGCGCCTGCAGGCGGATACGTTCGATGACGTCGTGGTGGGTGGTGCACTGATAGCCGTCGAGCAGCCCGGCCTGCGCCGCCAGCAGCGCGCCGGAGCAGATGCACACCAGGGTGATGCGCTGCCGCTGCAGATCGGGCCGCAGCGTCGCCAGCCAGCGGCGGGCCTGCTCGGCCTCTTCACCGGCGAAATAGCGCTGCGAATCGCCGACGCCTGGCAACACCAGGATGGCGCCGTCTTCCAGGCGTTCGGGCAACGGCTGCAGGCCGCTCAGCGTCATGCCGATGGAGCAGACGAGCTGCGGCGCCGGGCTGAGGTAACGCAGGCTGAACGACCCGGCGAGGCGCAGGGTTTCCGCCGGGCCGCTGACGTCGAGCGACAGCACGTTGGGCAACAGCAGAAAATAGACGGCCTGCGGCATGGTTACTCCTGTGCGAGTTGCGCCAGCGCCTCATCCACGCTGGCGATGCGGGCGAAACGATCGACCAGTACGGTTTCAGTATGCCGCTTCAGCTGCGCGGGGGTAAAGACTTCACCGTCGGGATGGCGCATCGGGAAGGTCAGCGTCGCCTCGGTGACGAAGGTCACCCGATAACCGAGATCGGACGCCACCCGGGTGGTGGTTTCACAGCACTGTTCGGTGCGGATGCCGGAGATGATCAGGTGGTTGATATCCCGCTCGCGCAGCCAGGCGTCGAGGCCGGATTCGGTCAGCGCATTGTGTACATGCTTATGCACGGTGATATCCGCTTGGTGGGTGAGGAATGGCAGGCGCTGCACGTGGCCCGAAGCCAGCGAGAACGGCCCCTGCGGCGAGACGTGCAGCACGTCGACCAGCGCCGCGCCGCGTTGCTGACAGCCCGCGATCAGACGGGTCAGCGCCTGTTGAAACGCCGGCAGATCGTCCTCCTGCCAGAATGGACGGTGCTGGAATGATTGCTGGACATCGATGATCAATAACGCGCTCTGTGACATTTTCGGCCCTCCGCCAGTGTGTGTAGCGACCATATTGCGCCGCTCATTACTCTGGCAGAAGGCCAAAAACGGCCATCATGATGACAACAGCGGACCGACCTTAGGCTTTGCTCACCTGGCCAGCCACCAGGCGCCCCTGATGGAAGGTGGCGCTGCGCGCCGGCAGGCGGGCGACCGCCTCGGCGGAACAGCTGGCGTTGACCAGCACGAACTCGGCGGCATCGCCGGCTTTCGGCCAGGCGCGCTGGCCCTTATCGTCCAGCGGCAGCACGCCGCCGGTGGAGATGGCCATGGCGCGCGACAGGTGATACTCGTCGGAGCCGCGGTACAGCTGGGCGTACAGGTTGGCCTTCTCCAGGATGTCGCCGGTGCCGAACGGCGACCAGTGGTCGATCACGCTGTCGGTGCCGGTCATCACGAACACCCCTTTCTCGCTGAGCTGCGGCAGCGGCATCATCAGGCTGCCGATCGGCACCGTGGAGGCGATGGTGATCTGCTGCGCCGCCAGCCGGGTGGCGGTTTCCGCCAGTTCGCCCGGCGTCAGCGTGGTCAGGGCGAAAGCGTGGCTGATGGTGACCTTGCCGCGCAGCGCCGGGTTTTTCTCCACGGTGGCGATCATGTAGTTGATGGCGGCGACCCCGGCCGGGCTGGTTTCATGCAGGTGGATATCCACGCCTTTGCCGGTATCGAGGGCGATCTGGAACATGGCGTCCAGCGATTTCTCCATCGCGCCGTCGACGTTGGTCGGATCCAGCCCGCCGACGTACTGCACGCCCATCTGCATCGCTTCGCGCATCAGCGCATCGACCCTGGAGTGCAGCAGGCCGTGCTGCGGGAAGGCGACGATTTCACAGCTGAAGTCCGCCTGGTGGTTTTCCAGCGCGCGCTGCAGGTGCTCCAGGCTTTTCAGGCCGCTGACCGGATCGATATTGCAGTGGCTGCGCGCCACGGTGCTGCCTTTGGATTGCAGCAGGGCGATCAGATTTTCCGCCCGCTGCTGCGAGGTGGGCAGCAGTTTCGGGATCAGCGTCTGCTCCAGCGCGATCATGTCCATGATGGTTTTGCCCTGGCGCGGGCGCGGCGCCTGCCACGGGCCGCTGTAGAAGGTTTTATCCAGGTGGATGTGCATATCGCGAAACGCCGGCAGCAGCAGCTGGCCCTGCGCCTGATAGCGGGGCACGCCGGCGGGCAACGCAGCGTTGGCGGCGTGAATGGCGGCGATCTTGCCGTCTTTGATCTCAAGCGTGTACAGCGCGGTGCGGGTGCCGATCACCGTGTCGCCGTCGTATTCAAAGCCGTCTTCCAGCCGCACCTCGCTCAGGCAGTAGTGGCGATCGGTCAGGGTCATCGGCGTTGGCGCACACTGCTCGCCGCCAGGAGACGCGGCCTGTGCCACGCCACCGGTCAGGCCGATCACCGCGCAGGCGGTGGTGAGTTTGCCGGTTTGGCTGAGGAAGGCTCTGCGGCCCGGTTGTTGAGGGTTTTCCACGTTCGGTTCCTTAATCCAGAGGTGAGGTGGGTGAAAACATCCCCCAATTTAGGAGAGGAACCGGCCGGTTGGCAGCGACATTTGCCACTGGTAACTATTCGATTTGGTAATGACCGGCGTGCGCTGGCGTTTATATCAACCCGCAAAACACCGTCAGACGCTGGGCCAGCGCCAGCGTGGCGGCGGGGGCGCCGTCGCGGTAGTAGAGCGCCAGTTCGAAGCTGTCTATCGGCGGCAATCCTTCGGCCGCCCCCAGCACCCGGTGCGTGGGTAAACGACAGCCGGCCGGCAGCAGGGTGACGCCCAGCCCGGCGGCGGAAGCGGCGGTCAGCGCCGCCAGGCTGGCGCTGCTGTAGCCGATGCGCCAGCGTTTGCCGAGGTTGTCGAGCGCCTGGCACAGCTCGTCGCGGTACAGGCCGCTGAGTGGAAACACCGCCAGTGGCACCGGCGATTGTTCGATGGCCGGGAAGGCCAGGCTGTCCAGCCACAGCAGCGGTTCCGGCCGCGCGGCGCGCGGCGGTTGCTGGCGGCGCTGCTTCACCAGGATCAGATCCAGCTCTTCACGCGCGTAGGCGCTGTGCAGATCGGCGCTCAGGCCGCTGGCGACGTCCAGCCGCAGGTGCGGGTGCTCGCGGCTGAATTCCGCCAGCAGCTCGGTGGTGGGCACGGCGAAATCTTCCGGCATACCGATTCGCAGCACGCCGTCGCGCCAGATGCCGGTCAGCGCGTCATGGGCTTCTTCATTCAGCGCGATAATGCGGCGCGCGTAGCTCAACAGCTTGACGCCTTCTTCGGTCAGCAGCACCTGATGCGAGGAGCGTTCAAACAGCGGCTTGCCCAGCATCTCTTCCAGCCGGCGCACCTGCTGGCTGACGGTGGACTGCGACAAGAACACCCGCTCTGCGGCGCGGGTGAAGCTGTTGCTGTCGCACACGGCGACGAAGCTGAGCAGCAGCTGCGGATTGAACATCGGGTAGCGATTCATTTTCCCACTGTTGGCTATTTTATTATTTAATTTCCCAATACTAGCGGCGTTGCCTACAGTAACGCAACGCTGCGGCGATCGCGCTGTGACGCCGCACTCTTCATTTTGCAGTACCAGGAATATACCGTGTTAAATCATTCTGTTAATTCGCCTTCTCCACGTCGCTGGCTCAACCCTCTGTTGCTGGCGCTGGTGTTGATCGGCCTGAACATGCGGCCGCTGTTGACTTCGATCGGCCCGTTGCTGCCGACGTTGCGCCAGGCCACCGGGCTGAGTTTTGGCGGCGCGGCGCTGCTGACCACGCTGCCGGTGCTGATGATGGGGCTGATGGCGCTGGCGGGCGGCGCCATCAACCGACTGTTCAGCGAACGCAGCGCCGTGGCGTTGAGCCTGCTGGCGATCGGGCTGGGCGCGCTTTGGCGCGAACTGGCCCCCGGCAGCGTGCAACTGTTAATGAGCGCGGTGCTGGGCGGGCTCGGCATCGGGGTGATCCAGGCGGTGATGCCCGGCATCATCAAGCATCACTTCCTTAAAAGCATGGCGCTGGTGGCCGGGCTGTGGTCGGCGGCGCTGATGGGTGGCGGCGGTTTGGGTGCGGCGATCACCCCATGGCTGATGAGTACGGGGCGCGACTGGCACAGCGCGCTGGCCTGGTGGGCGTTGCCGGCCCTGGTGGCGCTGCTGGCCTGGTGGCCGGTCAGCCGCGGGCTGTCTCGCCTGGGCGCGGCGGGCGAACACCGCGGCCCAAGCCTGCTGCGCAACCGGCGCGCCTGGCTGCTCGGCGCCTATTTCGGCCTGATCAACGGCGGCTATACCAGCCTGATCGCCTGGCTGCCGCCGTATTACATGCAGCTGGGCTGGCAGCCGCAGGCCAGCGGTTCACTGCTGGCGCTGATGACCTTTGGCCAGGTGATGGGCGCGCTGCTGCTGCCGGCGCTGGCGCGCAATCATGACCGGCGGCCGCTGCTGCTGCTGGCGCTGATGATGCAACTGATCGGCTTTATCGGCCTGATTTATCTGCCGCAGACGTTGCCGTGGCTGTGGGTGTTGCTTTCCGGGCTGGGGCTGGGCGGCGCGTTCCCGCTGTGCCTGGTGCTGGCGCTCGATCACCTGCACCAGCCGGCGGCGGCCGGGCGGCTGGTGGCCTTTATGCAGGGCGTCGGGTTTCTGCTGGCGGGCGTGACGCCCTACCTCTCCGGCCTGCTGCGCGACTACAGCGGCGGCTTCGAGCTGGACTGGCAGATCCATGCGCTGCTGGTGGTGGTGCTGATCGCCATTACCTGGCGCTTCCACCCGCACAGCTACCGACGGGCGTTCGCCGAATAATATTTCTGTCATTGCCGCTCCCTATAGTGACGTTGCTTTTACTTCTGGGCGATAACAACGAAAAGGGATAATGACATGCACAACATCAAAACCCGGCTGGCGCTGCTGGTCGGCTGCATGGCGCTGAGCGCCAACCTGTGGGCCGAGGCGCAGCCGGTGCAGGCGACGCTGGCCGGGCATGCGCTGCTGCCGGTGAAATCCACCGTTGCCACACCGAAGGACGCGCCGAGCGATCTGCAGCAGAGCGGCAAATACACCAGCGGCAAACGCATCACCGAGCTGGGCAGCGTGGCGGGCAAATCCGCCGATCGCCTGACCGGGATCGGCCTGCCGATCAACGGCCAGCCGCTGCAGGGCCACTCCGGCATCAAACACATGCCCGACGGCACCTACTGGGTGCTGACCGACAATGGTTTCGGCAGCAAGGCCAACTCGCCGGACGCCATGCTGTACCTCAACCACTACAAGATCGATTTCAAAGACGGCACGGTCGCGCCGCTGAAGACGGTGTTCCTGCACGATCCGGATAAAAAGGTGCCGTTCCACATCATCAACGAGAGCACCGAGCAGCGCTATCTGACCGGCAGCGATTTCGATCCGGAAAGCTTCCAGTTTGCCGACGATGCCTTGTGGATCGGCGAAGAATTTGGGCCTTACCTGATCAAGGCCGACCTGAACGGCAAAGTGCTGGCGGTGTTCGACACCCAGGTGGATGGCAAAGTAGTGAAATCGCCGGACAACCCGACGCTGACCCTGCCGGGCGCGCCGGACGGCAAACAGAACTTCCAGGTGGCGCGTTCCAAAGGCTTTGAAGGCATGGCTGCCTCGCCGGACGGCAGCAAGCTGTACCCGCTGCTGGAAGGGGCGCTGTGGGACGGCGAACAGTTCGAGAACGTCGGCGGCAAACGCTACCTGCGGGTGCTGGAGTTCGACGTCAAACAGCAGGCCTGGACCGGCCGCAGCTGGCAGTACGTACTGGAAGACAACCAGAACGCCATCGGCGACTTCAACATGATCGACGCCACCCACGGGCTGGTGATCGAGCGCGACAACGGCGAAGGCACGCCGGATAAAGCCTGCGCCGCCGGCGCGCCGACCGACAACTGCTTCAGCCAGCTGGCCAAGTTCAAGCGGGTGTATAAAATCGCCTTCTCGGACGCCAACGTCGGTAAACCGGTCGAGAAACTGGGTTATATCGACCTGATGAACATTCAGGATCCGAACAAGCTGGCGCGCAAGCCGCTGAACGACGACGTGCTGACCTTCCCGTTCTTCACCATCGAGAACGTGGACGTGGTGGACGCCAACCACATCATCGTCGGCAACGACAACAACTTCCCGTTCTCCTCCAGCCGCCAGCCTAATATGGCGGATGACAACGAGTTCATCCTGCTGGACGTGAAGGATTTCCTGAAGTAGCGCTCCCCGGCCGCCGAATCGCCGGCGGCCGCCATTTCCCGCTTAGCGCAGCGAACGAACTGCGCTATAATCAGCGCCTTGCTTCCCTCTTCTCCAAGGAAGATCCTCGTCCCCGGTGGGGCGGCCGGACTTCAAATCCGGTTGGGGCCGCCAGCGGTCCTGGGCAGGTTCGACTCCTGTGATCTTCCGCCAATCAATATCTCCCAACCTCCTCTGTGATTGTCGGCTCCGGTAGAGTGAGTTTGCTTCTTTCGCTTTGTGTTAGTGCAGCTTGCGTGGGTAGAAGAAACGTTCATGAAGAAGGACTATGAGGCAGTAAGCCGTTGACGTAAAAACCGCTTACGCGGCCTTTTTATTTCTGAGAAACAGGGCAAGCAGATACAGGGCGCCCAGCGGCAGGGCCATGACATAACAGAATGCATAATACAGGATCAGCACGCCATTTTTGCCTATGGTATCGGCGAACAGTCCGCGGTGCCAAAATTCTTCACTCGTGAACTGCAGGGCGGCCGTTTCAGTGCCTTTTTTAGCACAGGGATACAGTAAAAAGCTCAGGATGGAGAGGATCAACGAAAGTGCGATATTCACCATGTCCTGGAAAGAATAGATGTAATAAAGCGCGATAAAAAAGTAAGTCACGCCCCACGCCTGACTTTTCCAATAATACACTTTGGTCATTTTCGCCTCCCTGCGCATGAGTTCCTTTCTGTTTCGTGCTTGGCGAAATGGAACATCGATGCCATTGCCCGCGCCGCTCGGTTTACCCAAGACGTCTGAGTATGCGCAGGGCTTCGGCAAAATGCCATATTACCGGCTTATCTGGCAGGCGTATTTGGGTTCTGCCGCGAGCGTCTCTTCTCCCCAACCCCTAACCCCCTCACTCCCGCTGCAAAAAGAACTGCTTGATGGTCTGCCGCAGCCAGCGATGCGCCGGATCGCGATCCAGGCGCGGGTGCCAGGCCTGCACGATAAACACCGACTCCAGCTCGAGCGGCAGCTCGATCTCCGCCAACGGCAGGTGGATGTTGCTCACCCCTTGCAGCACGTGGCGCGGCAGCGGCAGGATAAAGTCCGATTTCATGGTCAGCATCATCGCCGAATGGAAGCCCGGCAGGGTCAGGGCGACGTTGCGCTGCAGGCCGAGATCGCGCAGCGCGTCGTCGATCGGCCCCTGCGTGCGCCCACGGCGGGAGACGCTGATATGCGGGTAATGAGTCAGGGTTTCGGGCGTTACCCGGCCGATGATTGGGTGCCCAGGGCGCACCAGCGCCTGAAAGGTGCTGGTGAACAGGCTCTGCGTCTTGATTTCCGGGTGCCAGTCGCGCGAGGAACCGATCACCAGATCCACCTTGCCGCTGCGCAGCGCGTCATCCTCGCCGTCGCTTTCAGCGATAAACTTCAGGCCGCTTAACGGCGCCATGTCCCGCAGCGTCTCCAGCAAGCCGCCCGCCAGCGCGCCGATAAAAATGTCGTTGGCGCGAATGGTGAAGGTTCGGGTCAGCTTGCCGGGTTCGAACGCATCATTCGGTGCGATCAGCGCGGCGGCCTGCTCGATGATCTCGCCGAGCTGGCGTTTCAACTCCAGCGCGCGCGGCGTCGGCACCAGATGCTTGCCGGCCCTGACCATGATCGGATCGTCGAACTGCCGGCGGATGCGCCCCAGAATGCGGCTCATCGCCGGCGCGCTCAGGTTCATCTTTTCGGCGGCGCCGCTCACGCTCCCTTCTTCCAGCAGCAGATTCAGCGCATAGATCAGATTGAAATCAATTTTTTGCGGCATGGCCTCTCCGGTCGTGACGTGTGTGGTGGATTGCGTTTTGTGCAATTAGTTAATTACATGATTTCATTTTAAACAATCGAAATAAGTCCGGATACTGCCCACGACAACAAAGATTGAGGCTGAAACAGCAGGAGTGGGGAATGGTTGAGGTGTCTGTTACGCCGCACCACAAAAATCGATGGCTCGCCAGCGCCGGTGAAATCAACGGCCGCACCTGGCTGGGGCTGTTCGGCGTGTTTTTGGCGGTGATGGCCAGCGGCGTGGGGGAAAACGCCAGCAAGTTCGCGCTGGCGGACATACAGGGCGGCATGCTGCTGAGCTTCGATGCCGGCAGCTGGCTGACTACCTGTTACGTCACCGGTTTTGTGATCGGTTCCGGGTTCACGCCCTGTTTTTGGCCGACTTTTTCGCTGCGCCGGGTGGCGTTGACGATGTGTGGCATTTATCTGGCCGGCGGGCTGCTGACGCCCTGGCTGGGAGAACAGTATGGCACGCTGTTGGCGGTGCGCAGCCTGCAGGGCTTCGCCGGCGGCGCGTTGCCGCCGATGCTGATGACGGTGGTGCTGCGTTTTATGCCGCCGCTGATCAAGGTGCTGGGGCTGGGCGCCTACGGCTGGGTCTCGGCCTGGAGCGCCACGCTGGGCGCCACCGCCGCCGCCTTCGCCTTCCACTGGGGCTGGAGCGGGTATTTCTACTGGAACCTGCCGCTGATGGCGATCGCCGCCTTGTGCATCGGCTACGGTCTGCCACAGGATCCGCTGCGGCTGGAGCGCCTGCGGCAGTTCAACTGGCGCGGCCTGCTGCTCGGCGGCATGGCGCTCGGCATGCTGACGGTGGGCATTTCACAGGGGGAGCGGCTCGACTGGCTGAATTCGCCGCTGATCTACGTTTTATTATTGGGCGGCGGCGGATTATTGGCGTTATTTCTGATTAACGAATGGTACCACCCGCTGCCCTTTTTTAATTTACAGCTATTAAGCAAAAGGAATTTGTCTTTCTCCTTAATTACGCTGGGTGGCGTGCTGTTAATTATGGTGTCGCTGGTTAATATCACGTCGGGATATTTAGCCGCGATTCAAGGTTATCGTCAGGAACAAACCTCCGACTTAATGCTGTGGGTTGCGTTGCCGCAATTAATTACGCTGCCGATCGTCGCCATAATTTGCAATACGCCGCGGGTGGATTGCCGCTGGGTGCTGGCGATCAGCCTGCTGTTGATGGCCACCGCCTGCGTGCTGGCGGCTCAACTGACGCCGGAATGGAACGGCGACACGTTTCGCGTCATCGCGCTGTTGCAGGCGGTCGCTCAACCGATGGCGATCATCCCGTTGCTGATGCAGGCGACCGGTGGGCTGTTGCCGACCGACGGGCCGTTTGCGGCGGCCTGGTTCAACGCGGTGAAAGGCTTCGCGGCCACCGCAGCCGGCGGCGCCATCGCGCTGCTCAGCCGCCAGCGCGGGGATTATCACGCCGGCACGATCGCCGACGGTTTCGGCTCGGCCTACAGCAGCGCATCGGGGTCGGCGGAGCAGCTGGCGCAGCTTGCCGCCCGGCAGGGCCACGTGCTGGCCAGCGCCGATCTTTATCTGTTGGTTGCCGGCCTGGCGTTATTACTGACCGCGCTGATTTTAGTTATGCCGACCCGTATTTATCCGCCGCGTTCGGTCGCCGCCTGACATTTTATCATCAGAAATAAATATTAAGTGGAGTCACTTTTATGGCTAACAAAAAAGTCGCCGTCGCCGTATTGGCGGTTACCGTCATTACGCTGGGGTTATTAATGAATAAGTTTTTTATTAAAGAGACACAGCAGAATACCAACGACGCCTATATTCGCGCCGATATCTCGCGTATTTCTCCGCAGATTGCCGGTGAAATTGCGCAGGTGTTGGTCAGGGACAACCAGTGGGTTAAACAGGGGGAGTTGCTGGCGGTGATCGATCCGCGTGAATTCAACGTTGCCCTTGCGCAGGCGACGGCGCAGGAGCAATCCGCCCGCGCCCGGCAGGACGACGCCAGGGCCAACCTCACCCGGCAGAGCGCGCTGATCGCCGCCGCGCTGGCGGAGCGGCAGGCGGCGCAGGCGGAGCTGGCGTTTGCGCGTCAGGAGCAGAACCGCTACCAGAGAATGGCCAGCAGCGGCGCGGGGTCGCAGCAGGCGGCGCAGCAGGCGACAACGCGGGTGCACACGCTTTCCGCCAATGTGGCGCAGGCGGAGGCGACGCTCAAAGCGGCGCGAAACATGGAGCAGGTGCTGCAGGCCAAGCTGGCGGACAGCGATGCCGAGCTGATGCTGGCGCAGGCCAAGAAAGCGATGGCCGAACTGAACCTGTCTTACACCCGCATCACCGCGCCGATCGGCGGCGTGATCGGCAAGAAAAGTCTGCGGGTCGGGGAGTTCGTCAAACCGGGCGATGCGCTGCTGGCCATCGTGCCGCAGGACAAGCTGTACATCATCGCCAACTACCAGGAAACCCAGTTGGAAAACATTGCGCACGGGCAGTCGGTAGACATCCATATCGATACCTTTCCCGGCCAAACGCTGAAAGGGCAGGTGGACAGCATCGCGCCGGCTTCCGGCGTCAGCTTCGCGGCCGTGGCGCCGGAGAACGCCACCGGCAACTTCACCAAGATCGTGCAGCGCATCCCGGTGAAAATTGTATTTGATATCAACAAAGAGCATGCCGCCTTGTTGAGCGCCCTGCGCGTCGGCATGTCTGCGGACGTCAGCATCAATACGTTGGACGGAGGCCTGCAATGAACAGAGCCGTGATCCCGCTGCTGTTGATGGCGCTGAGCGGCTGCCGGGCGGTAGGGCCGGACTACGCTCGGCCGCAGAGCGCGCTGCCCGAGAGCTGGGGTGAGCAGGCCGGCGGCGGGGCATTGCCGGTGGCCTGGTGGTCGATATTCAACGATGCGCCGCTGTCGCAGCTGGTGCAGCGCGTGGCGGCCGGTAACCTGGATCTGCAGCTCGCCACGGCGCGCCTGCAGCAGAGCCGCGCCCTGCTGGGCGCGACAGAGGCGGCGCTGATGCCGGATCTGAGCCTGGACGGCGCCTATCAGCGCCAGCGCGCCACCTCGGTGGGCAGCATGGATCCGTCCGGCAACGGCGGAGAGGCGGATTACAACCTCTGGCGCGGCGGCTTCAGCGCCGCCTGGGAGCTGGACATGTGGGGCAAGCTGCGCCGCGCCTCGGAAAGCGCGCGCGCCGGCTTCGCCGCTTCGCAGGAGAATCGGCGCGCGCTGCTGACGTCGGTGACGGCGGAGGTGGCGAGCGACTATCTGCGCCTGCGCGCCACGCAGCAGCAGCTGGCGGTGGCGCAGGAAAACCGTGCTACGGCGCTGCGCACGCTGCAGCTGACGCAAAGCCGCTATCAAAGCGGCGCGGGCAACGAACTGGATATCGATCAGGCGCAGGTGCAGTTGGCGCAGGTGGATGCCCTGCTGCCGACGTTGGCCGACCGGCAAGAACGGCTGATTAACGCCATCGGCCTGTTGTTGGGCGAGCGGCCGGGCGCGCTGAACGCGATGCTGTCGCCGCCGGGGCCGCTGCCGACGCTGGCGCGCGCGGTGCCGATGGGGGTGCCGTCGGATCTGGCGCTGCGCAGGCCGGATATTCGCGAAGCGGCGGAGCGTTTGCATCAGGCGACCGCCGAGATCGGCGTCGCCACCGCCGACTACTACCCGCGCATCACGCTGACCGGCAACGCGGGCTACCAGGCATTGGCCTTGTCGGATATGGGCAGCTGGTCCACGCATACCTTCGCCATCGGCCCCGTTTTGTATCTGCCGTTGTTCGACGGGGGAAAAATCACCCAGCGGGTACGCCTGAGCGAATATCGCCAGCAGGAAATGGCCATCGCCTACCAGCAAACGGTGCTGCGCGCCTGGCACGAGATCGACGACGCGCTTTCCGGCTATCGCGCCCAACAGCGCCGCCAGATGCACCTGGCCGAAGCGCTGGCCGCCAACCGACACGCGTTTGCGCTGGCGCGCGACAGCTATCTGAACGGTGCCAGCGATTTTATCCACGTCCTGAGCACGCAGCGCGCGCTGCTGGATCTGCAGTCCGCGCAAATTGTTTCAGAGGAGGAGACGGCGATCGCCGTGGTGAATATCTATCGAGCGCTGGGCGGCGGCTGGGAACTCACCTACCCGTCTGCGGCGCCACAGGAGAAGGCTGATGCACAACACGCTGAATAAGATTGTCGACGAGATGCTGGAAAGGGACACCCGCCGCAAACGGGAGGCCCGGGTGAGCGCCGTGCGGCAAGTCACCGCTCGGATCAGGCGCATCACGTTGAGCGGCGATGATGTGGATAAGTTTATCGCCGATCCGCGCGCGCAGGAGCCGGCCAGCTGGGTCAAGGTGTTCTTCCCGTGGCGCGACACGCTGGCCGGGCGGGCCTACACCCTGAGCGGCATCGACAAACTCGCCCGCACCTTCGATATCGACATGGTGCTGCACGGCGAAGGCCCGGCGTCGAACTGGGCGCGCGACGCGATGCCGGGCGACAAGCTGGGGTTCGCCGGCCCTTGCTCCGGCGGCTTTCGGCTGTTGCCGCAAACTCGCTGGCTGCTGTTGCTGGGTGATGAGACCGCGCTGCCCGCCATGCGCACCATTATCGCCTCGCTCTCCGCCCCGTTGCCGGTGCTGTGGTTCGCCGAGGTGGGCGATGCGCAGGAGATCCAGGACGTCGATTGCTCCTTTTTGCAGGTGAACAGCTGGCAAATCCGCACCCGACATTTCGACAGCGTGATGAACAGTCCGCTGGTGCAGGCCGTCAGCCACTGCGAGCTGCCGGCCGGCGAAGGGCAGGTGTGGTTGGCCTGCGAGCAACAGGTCGCCGCCTATCTGAAGGCGCGTTTTATCAACGAAATGGGCATTTCCCGCGCCGCCTTGTTTGCCAAAGGTTATTGGAAAAAGGGCGAAGCCAATTTCAAGGGCGCGATTTAACTCGGGCGAGTGAGGATGGTTATGATTGAGAGAGTGTTATTGGCGGTGGACTGCTTTGAACACAGCGGCAACGCCCTGGAATTTATGGCGCGCCTGCAAGGCAGCATCGGCGGCGTGATTGTGCTGACGGTGGTGGACAATGCCTTCACGCTCAGCCGCAGCGGCCTGCGTTTCGACAGCGATGAGCGCGAGGAGTATCCCGCCGCCCAACGGGAAGAAGCGCTGGCGGAAAAGCAGGTCGGGCAGGTGACGCGGGCGCTGAAACAGCAGGGCTTCAATGCCCAGGGCTTGCTGGCCGCGGGCTCGCCCATTGAGGTGATCCCGGAACAGATGGCGCTGTTCAACTGCGATCTGTTGATCATCTCGCACCGCCACCTGTCTTCGTTGGGGCGCTGGCTGAACGCTTCCGTCACGCGTGGCCTGCTGGATGAGATCGGTCAACCGGTATTGGTGATCCCGCGCTAAGCTATGGGTAAGGGCAGCCGCATGCGGCTGCGCGCGTTCGGCGACGAAGGCCGCACATACCGGAGGTCAACATGCGAAGTCTGGAAGATCACCTTGCCGCTTATGCCGCCTATCACCGCGATGCGCGCAATATCGCCACGCATTTTATCGGTATCCCCCTGATCGTCATCAGCCTGCTGGCGCTGCTCTCCCGGCCGGCGTGGGGCGCGGGAGGGCTGCCGTTTTCGCCGGCCTGCGCGGCGGTTATCGTCTCGGCGCTCTATTACCTGCGGCTGAACCTGCGCCTTGGCATCATGATGCTGGCGTTGCTGCTGCTGTGCCTCGGGTTCGGTGCCTGGGTGGCGTCGCTGTCGACGGCGGCGTGGTTGAGCGTCGGCATCGGCGGCTTCGTCATCGGCTGGCTGTTTCAGTTTGCCGGGCACTTTTGGGAGGGGCGAAAACCGGCGTTTATGGACGACGTGACGGGCCTTATCATCGGCCCGCTGTTCGTGCTGGCGGAAGCCTGCTTCCTGGCCGGCGGGCTGCGCGAACTGCAGCGGAACATCGAACTGCGCGCGGGCAAAGTGCGCAATGGGAGGGGATGAGGTGGCGTTGATGAAGCGTTGGCGCCGGAGCATCGCGCTGGCGGTCAATGCTGATTTACGGCCCGCGTTGGCGCGTTATCGGGAGCAACTGCTGCAGGCAAGGACGGTATCGGATGAGAGGCGCTTAAAGCGCGAAGCGGCCAGAAAGCTGATCCGCGCCACCAATATGTTGCGCGCCGAGGGGAGCCCGTTCTGGCCGATAACGCTAACCGACTATGCCGATCAGCTGTTGGCGCTTTATGCAGAGCAGCGCGATGAAATGGACTATTGGTTAGCGCACGCGGCAGGGGAGGCGAATGACGCGGATTTTAGCGACAGAATGATGCAATTTCTTGACTGGATCGAAGCACAGAAAAAAATAACGCCGGCTTGAGCCGGCGTTGTCGGCGAGCGTTACCCGATCGCCGGGTAATCGGTGTAGCCTTCACGGCTGCCGCCGAAAAATTTCTCTTTAATGGGCGCATTCAGCGCCAGCCCGTGTTGCAGGCGGTGAGGCAGATCCGGGTTGGCGATGAACGGGCGGCCGAAGCCGATCAGATCCGCCCAGCCTTTGGCCAGCGCTTCTTCAGCGCGTTCACGCGTGTATTTGCCCGAGTAAATCAGCGTGCCGCGGAAAATCAGGCGCAGTGATTCTTTGAACGCCGCCGGCATCACCGGGGCGTCATCCCAGTCCGCTTCGGCGATGTGAATGTAAGCGGCGCCGATATCGTTCAGCACGCTGGCCGCCGCCAGATAGGTGGCTTCCGGGGTATCGTCCTGCGAGCCCATCAGGGTGGTCAGCGGCGCCAGGCGCACGCCCAGTTTCTCTTTGCCGATGGCGTCCGCTACCGCCTGCGCCACTTCCCGCAGGAAACGCAGGCGATTTTGCAGTGAACCGCCGTATTCGTCGTCGCGCTGGTTTTCCCGCGAGTCGATAAACTGATTGATCAGATAGCCATTCGCGCCGTGCAGCTCTACGCCATCGAAACCGGCGGCGATGGCGTTGCGGGCCGCCTGAGCGTAGTCATTGACGATCGCCGGAATTTCTTCCCGCGTTAAGGCGCGCGGTGCGGAGTGTTGCACCATTTCACCCACGCCATGTTCCGGCCCGCGGCCTTCGACATCCACAAATACCTTGACCCCATCGGCCTGGATAGCGGAGGAGGAGACCGGCGCGGCGTGGCCAGGCTGTAGAATGGTATGCGACACGCGGCCGACGTGCCAAAGCTGCGCGAAGATCTTGCCGCCGGCCTGATGTACGGCGTCGGTGACTTTTTTCCAACCGGCGATGTGTTCCGGGGTGTAAATGCCGGGCGTCCAGGCATAACCCTGGCCTTGCTGGCTAATCTGCGTGCCTTCGCTGACGATCAGCCCGGCGCTGGCGCGCTGGGCATAATATTCAGCCATCATGTCGGTGGCGACGTCGCCGGCGCCGGCCCGAGAGCGGGTCATGGGCGGCATGACGATGCGATTGTTCAGCGATAAACCGTTTAAAGAATACGAGTCAAAAAGCATGGCGCTTCCCTCTGTGTGAATGGGGCCGTAGGGCATTGATGTTTTACTGAGGCCATTATATTTCGTCGTTTAATTCTAAAAACGCGCACAATAACAAAACACTTTTGCTCTGTGTTCAATAGTTGCGGTGGCCGCCGGCTTGCCGCAGGTGGCGGGAATGAACCCGATGTGCGCTCGGGCGACGGCGGCTATTGCCTGTCGGCGCGTGGTTGGGATAGAGTCGGCTGCTGTTTTTCCCCACGATTTTTAACAAAATCGCAAAAGTCTTTTAGCCTCCCGCCTGCTTATCTTTGGTGTGATCAATGTCATACTTTTGGCATCTTAACTTTCCCGCGCTTCGGCAGCGGTTAACCGGAGTTGTTGAATGAAAATTAACTTTCCCTTATTAGCCCTGGCGGTGGGGGCGTTCGGCATCGGCACGACCGAGTTTTCCCCGATGGGGTTGCTGCCGACCATCGCCAAAGGGGTGGACGTCTCCATCCCGATGGCCGGCATGTTGATCAGCGCCTACGCCGTCGGCGTGATGGTCGGCGCACCGCTGATGACGTTGCTGCTTTCTCACCGGGCACGCAGAAGCGCGCTGATCTTCCTGATGGCGATCTTTACTCTGGGTAACGTGCTGTCGGCCGTTGCGCCTGACTACACCACCCTGATGCTGTCGCGCATCATCACCAGCCTGAACCACGGCGCGTTCTTTGGCCTCGGATCGGTGGTGGCCGCCAGCGTGGTGCCGAAGGAGAAACAGGCCAGCGCCGTGGCGACCATGTTTATGGGCCTGACCATCGCCAATATCGGCGGGGTGCCCGCCGCGACCTGGCTGGGTGAAACCATCGGCTGGCGCATGTCGTTCCTGGCGACGGCCGGGCTGGGCGTGATCGCCATGCTGGGGCTGTGGTTCTCGTTGCCGCAAGGCAGCGCTGGCGCGCGTCCGGATGTGAAACGCGAGCTGTCGGTATTGGTGCGCCCGCAGGTGCTGTCTGCCTTGCTGACGACCGTGCTGGGCGCGGGCGCGATGTTCACGCTCTATACCTATATCTCGCCGGTGTTGCAGCACATCACCGATGCGACACCGCTGTTCGTGACGTCCATGCTGGTGTTGATCGGCGTCGGTTTCTCCATCGGCAACTACCTCGGCGGCAAGTTCGCCGACCGCTCCGAAAGCGCGACGCTGAAGGGTTTCCTGTTGCTGCTGGTGGTCATTATGCTGGTGATCCCGTTCCTGGCGCGTAGTGAAATCGGCGCCGCAGTCAGCATGGTGATTTGGGGCGCGGCGACCTTTGCCGTGGTGCCGCCGCTGCAGATGCGCGTGATGCGTGTCGCCAGTGAAGCGCCGGGGCTGTCGTCTTCGGTCAATATCGGCGCCTTTAACCTGGGCAATGCGCTGGGCGCCGCCGCCGGTGGCGCGGTAGTCTCCGCCGGGCTGGGATACAGCTTCGTGCCGGTGATGGGGGCGATTATTGCCGGATTGGCGCTGCTGCTGGTGCTGTTCACCCACCGTCAGGCCGAAAAAGTGGCCTACGCCAACGGTTAAAAACGACAGCGTGCGGCGGGGTTCCCCGCCGCGCTCACTCAAAGCCGAGCAGGCTGAACGCATCGTCCTGCGGGGCGTAGCCGAGCAGGCGACGGGTCTCTTCCAGCGATAAACGCGTGTAGCGGTTATTGGAAACCCCGTGCACCACCGCATATTGCACCCCTTCGACACGAATGCAGCGCTCCAGCAGATCGGCGGCGTCGCGATGGCTGAGAAACGCGCTCATGTCGCGGGCGCTGAGCCGATCGCCCGGGCTGAGGGTGGTGAAGTTGGCGATGCGCACCGACAGGGCGGAAAGCCCTTCCTGATGGGCGAAGTAGGCGGCGATGCCTTCGCCGAACGCCTTGCTGGCGCCGTACAGGTTTTTCGGTTTCGGCGCGTCATCCGGGCGGATTTGGTAATCGAGCGGATAGCCTTCCACCGCCTGCGCGCTGCTGGCGAACACCACCCGGCGGCAGCCGGCGTCTTTCGCCGCGCGGAAGATATTGAAAGTGCCGAGAATGTTGTTGTCCATCAACGAACCGCAAAAGTCGGCATCGGGGGAGGGATCGGCCGCCAGGTGCAACACGGTGTCGATATTGGCGCAGGCCGCGCGGCAGGCGTCGAGATCGGCGATGTTGAAGCTGATGACTTCGTCGCCGGGCTGCAGATCGTGCAGCAGGCTGACATCCCTTTCCGCCAACCGCAGCGCGTAGCGATTGCCCATCGCCTGGCGAAACGCCGTGGCTACCCGGCCGCCGGCGCCGGTGATCAGAATCCGTCCCAACTCAGTCCGCAACGTCATGGTCGCTGTCATCCTTACAATCGATTACGCGTTGACCAGTAATAATCGCCCGCGTGACTTTTGTCCAGTCGTTTTAATTAGTCATTCTGATGTTTCTTTCACCATTATCAATTGCGCATGGTGATTTTTGCGCAGGTGAATATCGTGGAATGTTAACGATGTGCAATCAAGCTTGGCGATCTATTTGCCTTATTGATTGCCGATTGTGGCTAAAAAAGCGGGGATTGACAGTGGATGGACGAGCGCTTTGCTTTCGCTTGATAGTGAATTATTTGGTTAGTTAATCTTATGTTTTTTTGGGCCTGAGGCGGGCGATATTCCGCCCCCTCTCTATTCCGCCTGCGCGATATATCACTGCTGTGCTGAAGCCGATAGAGGGCGACAGGCCTTATTTGATACCTCAGGTCGGTTTTGCCCGCCCGATCACAGTTCGGCAATTTGCCGACGCAAAGGCTTGCCCCGGCAAAATCCGCGGTGTTAACGTCATAACTCAACCGATTTAGGGTTGTTACTGCTACGGCAGGCAAAACCTAAACCTCGCGTTTCTGTTCCCCGATGGGGCAGAGGCCGCGAGGTTTAGGTTTTTTTTTGCGCCGAATTTCGCCTCAGCGCCAGGCCAGTGCGGGGCGGGGAGCGGCAGAACGCGAAGTCTAAGGATAACAGTATGAAATATGACACATTAGCCAGTGAGATTTTGGCCGGCGTCGGTGGCCGCGACAATGTGAAAAGCCTGGTGCATTGCGCTACCCGCCTGCGTTTCAAGCTGCGCGACGACAATCGCGCCAACGCGGCAGCGCTGAAGAAAAATCCGGGCGTTATCATGGTGGTGGAGAGCGGCGGTCAGTTCCAGGTGGTGGTGGGCAACCACGTGGCGGAGGTGTTCGACGCGGTCAATCGGGTCGGCGGGTTGGCCGAAGGCGCGCCGAGCGACGACGCGGGCGGCAAAAAAGACAACCTGCTCAGCCGCTTTATCGATCTGGTGTCCGGCATTTTTACCCCGCTGCTCGGGGTGATGGCCGCTTCGGGGATCCTGAAAGGCTTCCTGGCGCTGAGCCTGGCCTGCGGCTGGCTGCTGGAGAGCGGCGGCACCTTCAAAATGCTGTTCGCCGCCAGCGACGCGCTGTTCTACTTCTTCCCGATCATGCTCGGCTACACCGCCGGGAAAAAATTCGGCGGCAACCCGTTCGTCACCATGGCGATCGGCGGCGCGTTGACGCATCCGCTGATGATAGCGGCCTTCGAAGCGGCGCAGCAGCCGGGCGCGGTGCGCGAGTATTTCTTCGGCATTCCGCTGACCTTCATCAACTACAGCTCGTCGGTGATCCCGATCATCTTCGCGGCCTGGGTGTCCTGCCGCCTGGAGCCGCTGTTTAACCGGGTGATCCACAGCGCGCTGCGCAATTTCATCACGCCGCTGCTGTGCCTGGCGATCACCGTGCCGTTGACCTTCCTGCTGATCGGCCCGGCGGCAACCTGGCTCAGCCACCTGCTGGCCAACGGCTATCAGAGCATTTACGCCTTTAACCCGATCATCGCCGGCGCCTTTATGGGGGCGATGTGGCAGGTATGCGTGATCTTCGGCCTGCATTGGGGATTGGTGCCGTTGATGATCAACAACCTGAGCGTGCTGGGGCGCGACACCATGGTGCCGCTGCTGTTGCCGGCGGTGATGGGGCAGGTCGGCGCCACGCTGGGCGTGATGCTGCGCACCCGCGACGCCAAACTGCGGGCGCTGTCCGCTTCGGCCATCGGCGCCGGGATTTTCGGCATCACTGAGCCGGCGGTGTATGGCGTCACGCTGCCGAACAAACGCCCATTCATCTTCGGCTGCATCGGCGGCGCGCTGGGCGGCGCGGTGATCGGCTACTTCCATACTTCGGTTTACTCGTTCGGCCTGGTGAGCGTGTTCACCTTCGCGCAGATCATCCCCGGCGGCGGCATTGACGCCACGGTATGGGGCGCGATCGGTGGCACCCTGCTGTCGTTCGTGTTCGCCGCGCTGGCCAGCTATCTGTTCGGCGTTGCGCCGGCGGAAGACGCGGCGCAGCCTGAAGCCGCCGCGCCGCTTAACCGTAAGCAGGCCATCCTCAGCCCGATCGCCGGCGACATCGTGCCGCTGGATCAGGTGAACGACGCGACCTTCGCCAGTGGCCTGCTGGGGAAAGGCGTGGCGATCGCGCCGCAGCAGGGGCGCGTGGTGGCGCCGGTGAGCGGCAGCGTGGCGTCACTGTTCAAAACCAAACACGCCATCGGCATCGAATCGGACGACGGCGCGGAGATTCTTATTCACGTCGGCATCGATACCGTGAAGCTGGACGGGGCGCATTTCACCGCCCACGTGCGGGAAGGCGAGCGGGTCGCCCCGGGCGATCTGCTGATCGAGTTCGACCAGGCGGCGATCCATGCCGCCGGCTATGACACCACCACGCCGATCATCATCAGCAACAGCGATGATTACGTGGACGTGTTGACCAGCGGCCTGTCTCCGGTGCAGGAACAGGCGCCGCTGCTGACTTTATTACGCTAATTGAGGAGCAAGCGATGAACGGCAAGTTTCCGCAACATTTTCTGTGGGGCGGCGCGGTAGCGGCGAACCAGGTTGAAGGCGCGTATCAGGCCGACGGCAAGGGGCTGTCGACTTCCGATCTGCAGCCGCAGGGCATCTTCGGCGCCATCACGCCGCGTACGGCGGGCGACAGCGGCATCAAGGACGTGGCGATCGATTTCTATCATCGCTATCCGGAAGACATCGCGCTGTTCGCCGAGATGGGCTTCAAATGCCTGCGCACCTCGATCGCCTGGACGCGCATTTTCCCGCAGGGCGACGAAGAGACGCCGAACGAAGCCGGGCTGGCGTTTTACGATCGGCTGTTCGACGAGATGGCGAAGTACGGCATTCAGCCGCTGATCACGCTGTCGCACTATGAAATGCCTTACGGCCTGGTGAAACGCTACGGCGGCTGGGGCGATCGGCGCACCATCGACTTCTTCGAGCGCTACGCGCGCACGGTGTTCGAACGTTACAAGCACAAGGTCAAACACTGGCTGACCTTCAACGAGATCAACATGTCGCTGCACGCGCCTTTCACCGGCGTCGGTCTGCCGCCGGAGAGCGACAAGAGCGCCATCTATCAGGCGATCCACCATCAGCTGGTGGCCAGCGCCAAAGCGGTGAAGGCCTGTCACGAGATCGTGCCGGAGGGCAAAATCGGCAACATGCTGCTGGGCGGCATTCTGTATCCGCTGAGCTGCAAGCCGGAAGATCTGCTGGAAACCCAGCGGCAAAACCGCGACTGGCTGTTCTTCGGCGACGTGCAGGCGCGCGGCTATTACCCGGCCTATATGCAACGCTTCTTCCGTGAAAACGGCATTGAGGTGGCGATCACCGAGGAAGATCGGCGAACGCTGCGTGAAACCATCGATTTCATCTCGTTCAGCTATTATATGAGCGGCTGTGTCACCGCCGACCCGGAGCAGTATGAGACGGCGCGCGGCAACATTCTCGATATGGTGCCGAACCCGCATCTGGCCAGCTCGGAGTGGGGATGGCAAATCGACCCGATCGGGCTGCGCTACCTGCTCAACGTGTTGTACGACCGCTATCAGAAACCGCTGTTCATCGTCGAAAATGGGTTGGGCGCCAAAGACCGCGTCGAGGCCGACGGCAGCATCAACGACGATTACCGCATCAACTACCTCAATGATCATCTGGTGCAGGTGGCGGAAGCGATCGACGACGGCGTCGAGGTGATGGGCTACACCAGCTGGGGGCCGATCGATCTGGTCAGCGCTTCGAAGGCCGAAATGTCGAAGCGCTACGGCTTCATTCACGTCGACAGGGACGATGCCGGCAACGGTAGCCTCGAGCGCCGCCGCAAGAAGAGTTTCTACTGGTACCGCGATGTGATCCACAGCAACGGCGCCAGCCTGAAAGACCGACGCTAACCCTTCAGCCCGGCGGCAAGCGCCGGGCGTTAACCTAACGTTATTCGCTGCTGTTCATGATGGGAAATTCTCTCCCAGGGAATGCTGTTGCCCGCAGTCAGCCGTTATGCGGAGAAATATAATAATGATGAAAAGCTTATTACCTCGTTCCATGACCCTGGCGGCGCTGGCGCTGCTCTGTAGCCAGGCGCAGGCGGAAACGCTGCAAACCGGCAAGGACGTCGAAGCCCCCACCGCCAAATGGGAAGGGGTGGCGCTCGGCTTTGAGCCGCCGCAGCCCGGGCTGTTGGGGGATATGCTGGGGATCAGGCCGATCCTGGAGGATCAGGGCTTCCACTATAATCTCGGCTACCTCAGCCAGCTGTCGTATAACGCCGGTGGCGGTTACAACCACGATAAACAGGCGTCGTATATCGACCAGTTTTCGCTGACCTTCAGCCAGGATTTGCAGGCGCTGACCGGCATTCCGGACGCGGCGATCGAAGGCAATATCGTCAACCGCAACCATGACAACAACCTGACCCGCGATCGCTTGCAGGATCCGCGCGTCGGCCTGACCGATCTGTCGCAGGAGAGCTTTGGCGGGCAGTCGATTACCCGGCTGGGTTGGTTGACCTTCAGCCGTTCCTTCCTCGATCGCCGGCTGCAGTGGCGCATCGGCATGATGAACAAGGTGCAGGATTTCGATCAGATCATCCCCTGCGATTTTCAGACGCTGACGCTGTGCGGCGGCAAGTCCGCCAACTCGTTGACCTGGTACAACTGGAACGTGCATTACTGGGGCACCACGCTGCAATACAAACTGACCGACGGCCTGACGCTCAAGGGCGGCGTGATGGAACAGAACCCGAGCGCCCCCAGCCGCAGCCACGCCTGGAGCTGGTCCACCAAGGGCAGCAAAGGCTTCCTGTTGCCGATGGAGCTGGAGCTGAAAACCCACGCCGTCAACCAGCTGCCGGGGGTGTATAACCTGGGCGTGCTGTTCACCAACGCGCGCCAGAGCGATCTTTATGAAGGGGTGTCCGGCGGGCCGGGCGCCAGCGATCCGCAGGGCTATCGCAGCCACGATCGCACCTGGTTCCTGTATACCGGTTTCAACCAGCAGGTGACGCGCCATGCGGACGACGTCAACCGCGGTCTGAGTGTGTTTTACAGCCTGGGGCTGGGAGATCAGCGCAGCAACTACCTGCATTGGTCTACCTCGACCGGCATCCGCTATCGCGGGCTGTTCGATGCGCGGCCGGACGACTGGCTGGGGCTCGGCGTCTCGGTGGTGAAGCTGAGCGACCGCTACAAAGACAATCAGCGTTATCTCAACCAGATGAGCGGCATCAGCGATTATCACGATCCGAACTATCGGCCGGTGCCGGGCCACTCGGTGACGGCGGAGCTCTATTATCGCGTTAACGTCACGCCGTGGCTGCAGCTGCAGCCGGGCCTGCAATACTGGCATCACCCGGCGGGCGTCAGCGAGACGCAGGACGCCTGGGTGACGGCGTTGAAAACGGTGGTGACCTTCTGATCAGGCCGCGTCGCTCTCGCGGTAGCGCCGGCGGGCGTGCTCAAACCAGCTGGCCGGCACGTTGTGCGGCGGCTGCTGCAATCTGAGCAGCCCCTGTTCGACGATATGGCTGGCCTGGCGCCACAGCGTCGGGTCGCCTTCGGTCAGCACTTCCAGCAGGCGCTGTTTCTCGATCAGATAGGTTTGGGCGAAGTGGCTGTCGTAGTCCAGCAGCGAGCGGGTGTTGTCGATCAGATCCGCCAGCTTGATGGTTTTGGCCTGCGGCGACGCGCCGGCGCTGTGGCGCCGATCGCGGTTTTTACGCTCGAAGCGGTTGCCGTCCTCGGCGCGGCTGACGTTGGTCAACATCCGCACCAGTTCCGCCACTTTTGGCCCAAAGTGGCTTTCGATATCGCCGAGGGTGGTGGGCGTATCTTCCACCGTGTCATGCAGCCAGGCGGCCGCCAGCATCTCTTCGGTGTGCGGCACGCTGCGCACCAGCTCCATCACCGCCTGTGGGTGGACGATGTACGGATCGTCGGTGTATTTGCGGCGCTGATCGATGGCCGCATGCGCCTTGGTGGCGTAGCGGCGCGCGCGTTCTGCAAGCGTATTCGTCATTTCCTTTCCCTCCGAGCATCCTCTGCATGAAAAAAAGGTAGCATACCTCACAAGAAATAGCTTGCGATTACATCGTGCGCTATCTATATTCACAATCATGAAAAGCACCGATACCGCACAACCCAACGCGAAGAATCTGCTGCAGCTCGATCAGCAGCTCTGTTTCGCGCTGTACTCCGCCAACCTGGCGCTGCACAAAGTCTACCGCAAGCTGTTGAATCAGCTCGAACTCACCTACCCGCAATACCTGGTGATGATGGTGCTGTGGGAGCGCGATCGGGTGACGGTATCGGATATCGGCGAGCGGCTGTTCCTCGATTCCGCCACGCTGACGCCGCTGCTGAAGCGGCTGGAAACCGCCGGTTTGCTGGTGCGCTATCGCGCCACCACCGACGAGCGGCAGGTGATCATTGCCCTCACCGAAGCCGGCCGCGCGCTGCGTGAGCGGGCTCAATCGGTGCCCGAGGCGGTGATGTGCGCCACCGACTGCAGCCTGGACGAGATCGTCTCGCTCAAACAGCAGTTGGAAAAGCTGCGCGGCAGCCTGATCGATCAGATTTGATCCTCCAGCGCCGGACGCAAGAACGGCAGGGGTGGTCTACACTGGTTAATAAGCGTCAAAAATAAGTAGTGCGCGATTTAATCGCAAAAGATAAATATGTGACCGGCTTTACCTCGTGGAAGCCGTAGTCATCTCGCCAACCAGCAAGAAGGAATGAACGATGTCTATTGAGAAAGTGGTTTACCGCGCTCACGCCACCGCAACCGGCGGCCGCGACGGCCGTGCGACCTCCTCCGACGGCGTGTTGGACGTGAAACTGGGCGTGCCGAAAGAGATGGGCGGCGCCGGCGGCGAAGTCACCAACCCCGAACAGCTGTTCGCCGCCGGTTACTCGGCCTGCTTCCTCGGCGCGTTGAAGTTTGTCGCGGCGAAAGAAAAGGTCAAAATTCCGGCCGAAGCCAAGATCGACGGCACCGTCGGCATCGGTGAAATCCCGAATGGCTTCGGCATCGAAGTGCAGCTGGATATCTCGCTGCCGGGCATCGAGCGCAGCGTGGCGGAAGATCTGGTGAAAAAGGCGCATGTGGTGTGCCCATACTCCAACGCCACCCGTGGAAATATCGATGTAACTCTGAACGTTAAGTAAGATTTTTGCCGATATCTGGAAAAAATGGAGGGTTTATCCCTCCATTTTCTTGCGTGCCCTGTCTGAAAACCGCTCAAAAAAACGGTAAATTTTGTCCGTTTTGTGAGAATTCTCTTGATTATTACCCGCAAAATAACGCTTATTGCCGGTTGGCTGAACCAGAAGCCGCAATCAGTGTCTGACTGAGTCAGAACCGCTACACCGTCCCCGGAGCCACCGCGTTACATGAACAAAGTTAAATCGCTATCACAGCAGAATTTATCGTTATTGTTAGCGATCTATATCGGCATCTTTCTAAACCTGTCCGTTTTTTATCGCCGTTTTGATTCGCTGGCGCACGGCATTCAGGGAATTAAGCTTATTTCGGCGGTGACGGAAGTCATCGCTATCGTCCTGTTTACGTTCTTCATTATGCGGCTGGTATCGCTCGGCGGCCGGCTGTTTTATCGCATCGTCGCCTCGCTGCTGGTGTTGATTTCGGTTGCCGCCAGCTACTACATGACGTTTTTCAACGTGGTGATCGGCTACGGCATCGTGGTGTCGGTGATGACCACCGATATCGATCTGTCGAAAGAGGTGGTTGGCCTGCACTTCGTGCTGTGGATGGTGGCGCTCAGCGCCTTGCCGCTGCTGCTGATCTGGAAAAACAACCTGCGCTATACCCTGATAGAACAGCTGAAAACCCCTGGTCATCGCATCAAGCCGCTGCTGGTATTGCTGGCGGTGGTGGCGCTGGTCTGGCTGCCGCTGCGCATGCTGGACGACGAGCAGAGCGTGCAAGAGAAGCTTTCCAACGTCGATTTGCCAAGCTACGGCGGCGTGGTGGCGCACTCGTATCTGCCGTCCAACTGGCTGTCGGCGCTGGGGCTGTTTGCTTACACCCGCTATGACGAAAGCCAGGATCAGAGCACGATGTTCGATCCGGGCAAACACTTCACCTACGTACCGCCGGCGGACATCGACGACACCTACGTGGTGTTCATCATCGGCGAGACCACGCGCTGGGATCACATGGGCATGCTGGGCTACGAGCGCGATACCACGCCGCGGCTGTCTAAAGAGAAGAATCTGGTGGCGTTCCGCGGCGAGTCGTGCGATACCGCCACCAAGCTGTCGCTGCGCTGCATGTTCGTGCGTGAAGGCGGCACCGAAGACAATCCGCAGCGCACGCTGAAAGAGCAGAACGTGTTCGCGGTGCTGAAGGATCTGGGCTTCTCTTCCGAGCTGTTCGCCATGCAGAGCGAGGTGTGGTTCTACAACAACACCGAGGTGAACAACTATTCGTTCCGCGAGATGATCGCGTCCGAGAAGCGCAACGACGGCAAGGCGGTCGACGATATGCTGCTGGTGGACGAAATGAAGGAGTCGCTGGCGCGCTATCCGAAGGGCAAGCACCTGGTGATCCTGCATACCAAAGGCTCGCACTACCTGTACTCGCAGCGTTATCCGCGCAGCTATGCGCGTTATCAGCCGGAGTGCATGGGGGTGGACGATTCCTGCACCAAGGCGCAACTGATCAATGCGTTCGACAATACGGTGCTGTATACCGACAGCTTTATCGCCAATGTGATAGACCAGGTGCGCGACAAGAAAGCTATCGTGTTCTATGCCGCCGATCACGGCGAATCGATCGGCGAGAATACGCACCTGCATGGCACGCCGCGCGAAATGGCGCCGCCGGAGCAATTCCGCGTGCCGATGATCGTGTGGGCGTCGGACAAGTTCCTCGAAAACCCGCAGCACCTCAGCGCCTTTGAGCAGCTGCAGGCGCAGCAGCGCATCGGCAAAACGCATCGCCACGTCGAGCTGTTTGACACCATCCTCGGCTGCCTCGGCTACACCTCTCCTGATGGCGGCATCGTGGATAAAAACAACTGGTGCCATCTGCCGCAGGATAAAACGGCGCCTGCCCGCCTGTGATCCCTCTCGCCGGGTGCCTGCCTTGCGCACCCGGTAATTTCATCCAATACATTCTCTTCATCAATTATTCCGGTGTGCGCATACGGTATACTTGCGCACTTCCCCTGCTAACCGGAGATTTCCATGACCCTGCGCGTGGCGTTTATCGACGATCATGACATTGTGCGTTCGGGCTTTGTGCAACTGCTGTCGCTGGAGGCCGATATCCAGGTGGTGGGCGAGTTCAGCAGCGCGGCGCAGGCGCGCGCCGGCCTACCGGGGCTGGAGGCGGAAATCTGCATTTGCGACATTTCGATGCCGGACGGCAGCGGGCTGGATCTGCTGGCGGACATTCCCTCCGGCATCCGCGTGGTGATGCTGTCGATGCACGATAACCCGGCGCTGGTGGAAATGGCGCTGGAACGCGGCGCCAGCGGCTTTCTCTCCAAGCGCTGCAAGCCGGAAGATCTGATCACCGCGGTGCGCACCGTCGCCGGCGGCGGCGTCTACCTGATGCCGGAAATCGCGCAGCAGCTGGCGCGGGTGAAGGTGGATCCGCTCACCCGCCGCGAGCGCGAGATCGCGCTGCTGTTGGCGCAGGGGCAGGAGGTGCGTGAGATCGCCGCCGCCTTGGGGCTGTCGCCGAAGACGGTGCATGTGCATCGCGCCAACCTGTTCGCCAAGCTGGGCATCAACAACAACGTCGAACTGGCCAGACGGATGCTGAACCTGTGACGCAGCGCCTGATCACCCAGCTGGCGCTGTTTTTCATCTACGCCGCCAGCGCGTTTTGCCTGTGGGGCATCGGCACCGCGCTGATCGACCCCCCCTGGCAGGCGCTGCTGCTGTTCCCGTTCGGCCTGCGCATGGGCATTTTGCTGCAGAGCCCGTACCGTTTCTGGCCGGGGATCCTGCTGGCTGACCTGCTGCTGATGGCGTTGCTGGCGGATCAGTTCGGCTACGGCCCGGCGCTGTGGGCGTCGGTGGCGGTGCTGGTGTTGACGGTGCTGCTCAGTCTGCTGGCCTCGCCGTGGCTGTTGCGCCATCAGCAGAGCGACAGCGAATGGCGCTGGCCGCTGTTGCAGGGCGCGGTGGTCGCCATCGCCGCCTTGCTGCAGGCGTTGGTCTGGCAGCTGGTGAGCGGCGAAGGCGCCCGCGCGCTGCTGCTCGGCCTGACCGGCGGTTTCACCATCGCGCCAACCTGCCTGCTGTTGTGGCACTATCTGGCGCGCCAAATCTGGGTGCCGCTGGAGCCGGGGCTGATCCACAAGCCGGTGGAGCTGCGTCTGGGCCACCTGGCCAGCTATCTGTTGCTGTTTGCGTTCAGCATCTGGCTGCAGCAGCAGGTTAACGCCGCCGAGCTGCGCCGTTTCGCACCGTTCTGCCTGGCGATCCCCATCGTGTTCATGTCTTATCGCTATGGCTGGCAGGGCGCGCTGTTGGCGACGCTGCTCAACGGCGTGGCGCTGATGGTCAACGAGCCGCCGCAGCCGGAGTCGCACCGCGATCTGCTGCTGTCGCTGCTGGCCCAAAGCCTGACCGGGCTGCTGCTGGGCGCCGGCATTCAGCGCCAGCGCGAACTGAATCAGCAACTGCGGCTGCGGCTGGCGGAGAATCGGCAGCTGGCGCGGGCGCTGGTGACGGCGGAGGAGCAAACCCGGCGCGAGGTGGCGCGCGAGCTGCACGATGAAGTGGGGCAGACCATCACCGTGATCCGCACTCAGGCCAGCATCGTCAAGCGTCTGGCGCCGGAACCGGCGGTGATCGGCTGCGCCGACACCATC
This sequence comes from Serratia sp. KG1D, assembly GCF_037150675.1. Taxonomy (NCBI): domain Bacteria; kingdom Pseudomonadati; phylum Pseudomonadota; class Gammaproteobacteria; order Enterobacterales; family Yersiniaceae; genus Serratia; species Serratia sp. KG1D. Next base: position 144,278 of record NZ_JBAGIH010000005.1, on the reverse strand, counting down.
GATGCGCTGGCGCTGCGGGTCTACGACGGGGTGCACGATGTGCTGACCCAGCTGTGGCCGGCGGCGCTGAACAACCTGCCGCTGTCGGCGGCGGTGGCGGCGATGCTGCGGGAGTCGCTGCCGCAGGACGCGTCGCTGGTGAGCAGCATGCAGTGGCAGGTGCCCGACGAGCTGCTGGATGAAACGCTGAAAATCACGCTGTATCGGGTGTGTCAGGAAGGGGTGACCAATGTGTGCCGCCACGCCGGCGCCAGCCGCCTGGCGCTGGATGCGCGGCTGCAGCCGCGCAAAGGCGCCGCGCCGCAGATCGCCCTGACCATCCGCGACAACGGCGTGGGCTTCGATGCGGAAAACCATCAGCCGGGGTACGGCCTGCGCGGCATGCAGGAGCGCATCAGCGCCCTCGGCGGCAGCCTGCGGTTCACCGCTGAGCGGGGCGCCTGTTTGAGTGTGATCTTGCCCACAGTTTCACCGGCGCAAACGCAAAACTAGGAAAAACTCCTAACCGCCTCGAGAATCCGGCGTAAGCCCCCTGCGCGCGCGAGGAGCATCATAGCGGCACTTTAATTCAATCCTCTGAGGTTCCACATGTGGTCTTTCCTTAAAAGCCGCCCGGATGCGCCGCAGGTCACCGATCAACGGCAGATCGACGCCAGCTACAAATACTGGCGCATTCAGCTGATGTGCACCATGTACATAGGTTATGCCGCGTTTTACTTCACGCGCAAAAGCTTCAACTTCATCATGCCGGCGATGCTGAGCGATCTGGGCCTGACGATGTCCGACGTCGGCATCCTCGGCACGCTGTTCTACATCACCTACGGCTGCTCGAAATTCATTTCCGGCATGATCAGCGATCGCTCCAACCCGCGTTACTTTATGGGGCTGGGCCTGATCATGACCGGGGTGCTGAATATCTTCTTCGGTCTCAGCTCATCGTTGCTGATGCTGGGCACGCTGTGGATCCTCAACGCCTTCTTCCAGGGCTGGGGTTGGCCGCCGTGCTCCAAAATCCTCACCAGCTGGTATTCGCGCTCCGAGCGCGGCAGCTGGTGGGCGATCTGGAACACCTCGCACAACGTCGGCGGCGCGCTGATCCCGCTGTTGGTCGGCTTTATCTCGCTGCACTTCAGCTGGCGTTACGGCATGATCATTCCCGGCATCATCGGCGTGGTGCTCGGCCTGCTGATGTGCTGGCGCCTGCGTGACAAGCCATCCACCCTGGGGCTGCCGAGCGTCGGCAAATGGCGCAACGACGCCATGGAACTGGTGCAGGAATCGGAAGGCCAGGGGCTGAGCAACCGCGAGATCATCAAGCGCTACGTGCTGACCAACAAGTACATCTGGCTGCTGGCGGTCTCTTACGTGCTGGTGTATATCGTGCGTACCGCGATCAACGACTGGGGCAATCTCTACCTGACGCAGGAAAAGGGCTATTCGCTGATGACCGCCAACTCGGCCATCTCGCTGTTTGAAGTGGGCGGCTTCATCGGTTCACTGGTGGCCGGTTGGGGTTCCGACAAGCTGTTCCGCGGCAACCGCGGCCCGATGAACCTGATCTTCGCCATCGGCATCTTCCTGTCGGTGGCGGCGCTGTGGTTGATGCCGGGCGTCACCTACCTGCTGCAGGCCTGCTGTTTCTTCGCCATCGGCTTCTTTATCTTCGGTCCGCAGATGCTGATCGGCATGGCGGCGGCGGAGTGCTCGCACAAGGATGCGGCGGGCGCCGCGACCGGTTTCGTCGGCCTGTTCGCCTACCTGGGCGCGGCGCTGTCCGGCTACCCGATCGCGCGGGTGATGGAGATCTGGCACTGGAACGGCTTCTTCGTGGTGATTTCCATCGCCGCCTGCCTGTCGGCGCTGTTCCTGCTGCCATTCCTGCGCGCGCAGACGCCGGCGCTGAAACCGGCCAACGCCTGAGTAAAATACGCTGCGCAACCCCCGGCGCAGCGTATTATGGCGCTTTTATCACCACTTGAAATGCAGGGGCAAAAAAGTGATTGACGCCTATAACCGCCAGCAGTAAGATGCGCCCCGCATCGGCGAGTAGCGCAGCTTGGTAGCGCAACTGGTTTGGGACCAGTGGGTCGGAGGTTCGAATCCTCTCTCGCCGACCACCATTCGAAAAACCTGCTTTTTAAAGCAGGTTTTTTTTCGTCTGCAGTTTATGAGGATGAGCACCTCCGCAGGAGGTTCGAGCCTCGCGAAGCGAGACAACGTTGCTTTAGCAACGGCCCGCAGGGCGCGCATCAACGATGCGCGTAATCCTCTCTCGCCGACCACCATTCGAAAAACCTGCTTTTAAAGCAGGTTTTTTTTCGCCTGCAGTTTATGAGGATGAGCACCTCCTCCGATACGGTCGGCTTCGCTTTATGGCGTGCGTCAATCCACCGTCCTCGTGAAATATATTTATCCTTTACGCTTAATTAATTCACACTCCTTATTCCCATTGGACTCTTTTTCTCATATTTAAATAAATTCATGCTTGCCGAATAAAACCCGGTTTATAGCGCTCTTGTTTTCACATTTTTTTTACCTATAGTCTGAATGGACAACGCGGGATATGTTATTCCCGCTGCGTGGAAAATATCGTGATTATTTATTAACGTTAATCTTCGAGGATTATTGCGGGATTTTTCGCTTCGGCAATGCATCGCGACGATTAACTCTTTTATGTTTATCCTCTCGGAATAAAGGAATCAGTTATGCGCAAATTTAATAAACCGCTGTTGGCGCTGTTGATCGGCAGCACACTGTGTTCCGCGGCGCAGGCCGCCGCGCCGGGCAAGCCGACCATCGCCTGGGGCAACACCAAGTTCGCCATCGTTGAAGTTGACCAGGCGGCTACCGCTTATAATAATTTGGTGAAGGTAAAAAATGCCGCCGATGTTTCGGTCTCCTGGAATTTATGGAATGGCGACACCGGTACGACGGCAAAAGTCTTATTAAATGGCAAGGAGGCGTGGAGCGGCCCTTCAACCGGTTCTTCCGGTACGGCGAATTTTAAAGTCAATAAAGGCGGCCGTTATCAAATGCAGGTGGCATTGTGCAATGCCGACGGCTGCAGCGCCAGCGACGCCACCGAAATTGTGGTGGCCGACACCGACGGCAGCCATTTGGCGCCGTTGAAAGAGCCGCTGCTGGAAAAGAATAAACCGTATAAACAGAACTCCGGCAAAGTGGTGGGTTCTTATTTCGTCGAGTGGGGCGTTTACGGGCGCAATTTCACCGTCGACAAGATCCCGGCGCAGAACTTGACCCACCTGCTGTACGGCTTTATCCCGATCTGCGGCGGCAACGGCATCAACGACAGCCTGAAAGAGATCGAAGGCAGCTTCCAGGCGCTGCAGCGCTCCTGCCAGGGCCGCGAGGACTTCAAAGTCTCGATCCACGATCCGTTCGCCGCGCTGCAAAAAGCGCAGAAGGGCGTTACCGCCTGGGATGACCCCTACAAGGGCAACTTCGGCCAGCTGATGGCGCTGAAACAGGCGCATCCTGACCTGAAAATTCTGCCGTCGATCGGCGGCTGGACGCTGTCCGACCCGTTCTTCTTCATGGGTGATAAGGTGAAGCGCGATCGCTTCGTCGGTTCGGTGAAAGAGTTCCTGCAGACCTGGAAGTTCTTCGATGGCGTGGATATCGACTGGGAGTTCCCGGGCGGCAAAGGCGCCAACCCGAACCTGGGCAGCCCGCAGGACGGGGAAACCTATGTGCTGCTGATGAAGGAGCTGCGGGCGATGCTGGATCAGCTGTCGGCGGAAACCGGCCGCAAATATGAACTGACCTCCGCCATCAGCGCCGGCAAGGACAAGATCGACAAGGTGGCTTACAACGTCGCGCAGAACTCGATGGATCACATTTTCCTGATGAGCTACGACTTCTATGGCGCCTTCGATCTGAAGAACCTGGGGCATCAGACCGCGCTGAATGCGCCGGCCTGGAAGCCGGACACCGCTTACACCACGGTGAACGGCGTCAATGCGCTGCTGGCGCAGGGCGTCAAGCCGGGCAAAATCGTCGTCGGCACCGCCATGTATGGCCGCGGCTGGACCGGGGTGAACGGCTACCAGAACAACATTCCGTTCACCGGTACCGCCACCGGGCCGGTTAAAGGCACCTGGGAGAACGGCATCGTGGACTACCGCCAAATCGCTGGCCAGTTCATGAGCGGCGAGTGGCAGTACACCTACGACGCCACGGCAGAAGCGCCATACGTGTTCAAGCCTTCCACCGGCGATCTGATCACCTTCGACGATGCCCGCTCGGTGCAGGCCAAAGGCAAGTACGTGCTGGATAAGCAGCTGGGCGGCCTGTTCTCTTGGGAGATCGACGCGGACAACGGCGATATTCTCAACAGCATGAACGCCAGCCTGGGCAACAGCGCCGGCGTTCAATAATCGGTTGCAGTGCGTTGCCGGGGGATATCCTTTCGCCCCCGGCTTTTTCGCCGCCGAAAGTTTTTTTACGCCGCACAGATTGTGGGCCTGCCCGGTGCAAAACGCGCTCATCGGACTCACCCTTTTGGGTAATCCTTCAGCATTTCCTCCTGTCTTTAACGGCGATCACAAAAATAACCGTTCAGATATTCATCATTCAGCAACAAAGTTTTGGCGTTTTTTAACGGAGTTAAAAACCAGTAAGTTTGTGAGGGTCAGACCAATGCGCTAAAAATGGCCGCTTAGCATAAATTTTCATGCTGGAACTGTTAACAAAAGGTTTTTTTTATGTTTGTTTGCTGTTTCTCACAGTCTGCGTAAATCCCCACTGGTTATATTGACGACACCCCAAACAGTTGGCAACTTGATAGCCTCAGGGGTAAGAGCGAGAGTTGTTTGAGTGAATTCCACGCGCTCAGACGTCCCCGCCGCGATGCGTTCCATCCGGCATTCTCTCCTCGTACGCCTTCTGCCTTCGGGCGCCGATCGCACAGGCCACGCAATAAAAAATACAGGTCTGGCGGCAATTACACACATCACATCACACAATGGAGCACTAACGATGACACGTTCCTTGGGTAAATCGGGGATTCTGAAATTCGGTATTGGGCTGATCGCGCTGACCGTGGCGGCCAGCGTACAGGCCAAGACGTTGGTTTACTGTTCTGAAGGTTCCCCGGAAGGGTTCAACCCGCAGCTGTTTACCTCCGGCACCACCTATGACGCCAGCTCGGTACCAATCTACAACCGGCTGGTCGAATTCAAGACCGGCACCACCGAGCTGCAGCCGGGGCTGGCTGAGAAGTGGGACGTCAGCGAAGACGGCAAAACCTACACCTTCCACCTGCGCAAAGGCGTGAAGTGGCAGAGCAGCAAGGACTTCAAACCGACGCGCGATTTCAACGCCGACGACGTGGTGTTCTCCTTTGAACGCCAGTTGGATGCGAACAACGCCTATCACAAAGTGTCCGGCGGCAGTTACGAATACTTTGAAGGCATGGACATGCCAAAGCTGATCGCCAAGATCGAAAAAGTGGACGACAACACCGTGCGCTTCGTGCTGAACCGCCCGGAGGCGCCGTTCCTGGCTGACCTGGGCATGGACTTCGCATCCATTCTGTCCGCCGAATACGCTGACGTGATGATGAAAGCCGGCACGCCGGAGAAAGTCGATCTGAACCCGATCGGCACCGGCCCATTCCAGCTGCTGCAATACCAGAAAGACTCCAAGATCCTGTACAAGGCGTTCGACGGTTTCTGGGGCACCAAGCCGAAGATCGATCGCCTGGTGTTTTCCATCACGCCTGACGCCTCCGTGCGCTACGCCAAACTGCAGAAAAACGAATGCCAGGTGATGCCGTATCCGAACCCGGCCGATATCGCCCGCATGAAGCAGGACAAGTCCATCAACCTGATGGAACAGCCGGGCCTGAACGTGGGCTATCTGTCGTTCAACGTCGAGAAAAAGCCGCTGGATAACCTGAAGGTGCGTCAGGCGTTGACCATGGCGGTCAACAAGCAGGCGATCATCGACGCGGTCTATCAGGGCGCGGGCCAGGCGGCCAAGAACCTGATCCCGCCGACCATGTGGGGCTATAACGACGCGGTGCAGGATTACGCTTACGATCCGGCCAAGGCGAAAGAGCTGCTGAAAGAAGCGGGCATGGCCGACGGTTTCAGCATCGATCTGTGGGCGATGCCGGTACAGCGTCCTTACAACCCGAACGCGCGTCGCATGGCGGAAATGATCCAGGCCGACTGGGCCAAGATCGGCGTGAAAGCCAAAATCGTGACCTATGAGTGGGGTGAATACCTCAAGCGCGCCAAAGCGGGCGAGCACCAGACGGTGATGATGGGCTGGACCGGCGACAACGGGGATCCGGACAACTTCTTCGCCACGCTGTTCAGCTGCGCGGCGGCGAAAGACGGCTCCAACTACTCCCGCTGGTGCTACAAGCCGTTTGAAGATCTGATTCAACCGGCGCGCGCCGAATCCAACCACGACAAGCGTATCGAACTGTACAAACAGGCGCAGGTGGTGATGCACGATCAGGCTCCGGCGCTGATTGTCGCACACTCCACCGTGTATGAGCCTGTGCGTAAGGAAGTGAAAGGCTACGTCGTGGATCCGCTCGGTAAGCATCACTTCGAGAATGTCTCTGTAGACTGATTTCGACCGCTTTACCGGAGACGCACGAATGGACTTGCAGGGGCGCAACAGGTTTGCGCCTCTGCTGACCAGTCTCCGGCGTATGGCCGTCGAATCGTTCAAAGGCATGTGAGCGTTAATAAGCCTGGCGGACGATGAGCTGCCGGGCATTGATACAGAGAGTTCGGGATATGTTGCAGTTCATACTCCGACGTTTGGGGTTAGTTATCCCAACGTTTATCGGCATTACGTTGCTGACTTTTGCATTTGTCCATATGATCCCCGGCGACCCGGTGACCATCATGGCCGGGGAACGCGGTATCTCCGCCGAGCGCCACGCGCAGCTGATGGCGGAAATGGGGCTGGACAAGCCGCTCTATCAACAATATTTCTCCTACGTGTCCAACGTGCTGCACGGCGATCTGGGCACCTCACTCAAAAGCCGCATCTCCGTCTGGAGCGAGTTCGTTCCGCGCTTCCAGGCCACGCTGGAGCTGGGTTTCTGCGCGATGCTGTTCGCGGTGCTGGTGGGCATCCCGGTCGGGGTGCTGGCGGCGGTCAAACGCGGTTCGGTCTTCGATCACACCGCGGTGGGCATCTCGCTGACCGGCTATTCGATGCCGATTTTCTGGTGGGGCATGATGCTGATCATGCTGGTGTCGGTGCAGCTTAACCTGACGCCGGTGTCGGGGCGCATCAGCGACACGGTATTCCTCGACGACAGCCAGCCGCTGACCGGCTTCATGCTGATAGACACCCTGATCTGGGGCGAGCCTGGCGACTTCGTCGACGCGGTGATGCACATGATCCTGCCGGCCATCGTACTGGGCACCATCCCGCTGGCGGTGATCGTGCGCATGACCCGTTCCTCGATGCTGGAAGTGTTGGGCGAAGACTATATCCGCACCGCGCGCGCCAAGGGCGTGAGCCGCATGCGAGTGATCGTCGTCCACGCGCTGCGCAACGCGCTGCTGCCGGTGGTGACGGTGATCGGGCTGCAGGTCGGCACCATGCTGGCCGGCGCTATTCTGACGGAAACCATCTTCTCCTGGCCGGGGCTGGGCCGCTGGCTGATCGACGCGCTGCAGCGCCGCGATTACCCGGTGGTGCAGGGCGGGGTATTGCTGGTCGCCTGTATGATCATTCTGGTTAACCTGCTGGTAGACGTGCTCTACGGCGTGGTCAACCCGCGTATTCGCCACAAGAAATAAGGGGCGCTCTCATGTCTCAAATCACTGAGTCTGCAGTTAAAGGTGCGCCGAAGCCGATGACCCCGTTTCAGGAGTTTTGGCACTATTTCAAGCGCAATAAAGGGGCCGTGGTCGGCCTGGTGTATATCGTTCTGATGCTGGTGATCGCGCTCGGCGCCGGCGTGCTGGCGCCGCATGCGCCGGCGGACCAGTTCCGCGACGCGCTGCTCAAGCCGCCGGTGTGGCAAGAAGGCGGCAGCTGGCAATATATCCTCGGCACCGACGACGTGGGCCGCGACGTGCTGTCGCGCCTGATGTACGGCGCACGGCTGTCGCTGTTGGTCGGCTGTCTGGTGGTGGTGCTGTCGCTGATCATGGGCGTGATATTCGGCCTGCTGGCCGGTTACTTCGGCGGCGTGGTGGACGCGATTATCATGCGCATCGTCGACATCATGCTGGCTCTGCCGAGCCTGTTGCTGGCGCTGGTGCTGGTGGCGGTATTCGGGCCGTCGATCGTCAACGCCTCGCTGGCGCTGACCTTCGTCGCCCTGCCGCACTATGTGCGTCTGACGCGCGCGGCGGTGCTGGTGGAGGTCAACCGCGACTACGTCACCGCTTCGCGGGTGGCGGGCGCCGGCGCGCTGCGCCAGATGTTCGTCAATATTCTGCCTAACTGCCTGGCGCCTTTGATCGTGCAGGCTTCTCTCGGTTTCTCGAACGCCATTCTGGACATGGCCGCTCTCGGCTTTCTGGGCATGGGCGCGCAGCCGCCGACGCCGGAGTGGGGCACCATGCTCTCCGACGTGCTGCAGTTCGCGCAAAGCGCCTGGTGGGTGGTGACCTTCCCCGGCCTGGCGATCCTGCTGACGGTGCTGGCATTTAACCTGATGGGGGACGGTTTGCGTGACGCTCTCGACCCCAAACTCAAGCAGTAACAGAGGACGAGAGAGATGGCGTTATTGAATGTAGACAAGCTTTCGGTGCACTTCGGTGACGAAGGCACCCCGTTCCGCGCGGTAGACCGCATCAGTTACAGCGTGGAGCAAGGTCAGGTGGTCGGCATCGTCGGTGAATCCGGCTCCGGAAAATCCGTCAGCTCGCTGGCGATCATGGGCCTGATCGATTTCCCCGGCAAGGTGATGGCCGACAAGCTGGAGTTCAACGGCCAGGATCTGCGCAAGATCTCCGAAAAAGAGCGCCGCCAGCTGGTGGGCTCCGAAGTGGCGATGATCTTCCAGGATCCGATGACCAGCCTGAACCCGTGCTATACCGTCGGTTACCAGATCATGGAGGCGCTGAAGGTGCATCAGGGCGGCAACCGCCGCACCCGCCGTCAGCGCGCTATCGACCTGCTGACGCAGGTGGGCATTCCCGATCCGGCTTCGCGGCTGGACGTCTACCCGCACCAGCTTTCCGGCGGCATGAGCCAGCGCGTGATGATCGCCATGGCCATCGCCTGTCGGCCGAAGCTGCTGATCGCCGACGAGCCGACGACCGCGCTCGATGTGACTATCCAGGCGCAGATCATCGAACTGCTGCTGGATCTGCAACAGCGCGAAAACATGGCGCTGTTGCTGATCACTCACGATCTGGCGCTGGTGGCGGAAGCGGCGCATCACATCATCGTGATGTACGCCGGCCAGGTGGTGGAATCCGGCAAGGCGGCGGAGATTTTCCGCGCGCCGCGCCACCCGTACACCCAGGCGCTGCTGCGCGCGTTGCCGGAGTTCGCCGCCGACAAGGCGCGGCTGGCTTCGCTGCCGGGCGTGGTGCCGGGCAAATACGATCGCCCGACCGGTTGCCTGCTCAACCCGCGTTGTCCGTACGCCAACGAACGCTGCCGTAACGAGGAGCCGGAACTGCGCAGCATTCCCGGCCGTCAGGTTAAATGTCACACACCGCTGGATGATGCGGGGAGGCCGACCGTATGAGCCAGAATCAACCTTTACTGCAGGCGATTGACCTGAAGAAGCATTACCCGGTAAAAAAGGGCCTGTTCGCGCCGGAGCGGCTGGTCAAGGCGCTCGACGGCGTGTCCTTCACCCTGGAGCGCGGCAAAACGCTGGCGGTGGTCGGTGAGTCGGGCTGCGGCAAATCAACGCTCGGCCGCCTGCTGACGATGATTGAAGTGCCGACCGGCGGCGAGCTGTATTACCAGGGGCAGGATCTGCTGAAGCCGGACGTCTCGGCCGAGAAACTGCGGCGCCAGAAGATCCAAATCGTGTTCCAGAATCCTTACGGATCGCTCAACCCGCGCAAGAAGGTCGGGCAGATCCTCGAGGAGCCGTTGTTGATCAACACGTCGCTCAGCGCCGCCGAACGGCGGGAAAAAGCGCTGGAGATGATGGCGAAGGTCGGCCTGAAGACCGAGCATTATGACCGCTACCCGCACATGTTCTCCGGCGGCCAGCGCCAGCGTATCGCTATCGCCCGCGGGCTGATGTTGAATCCGGACGTGGTGATCGCCGATGAACCGGTGTCGGCATTGGACGTGTCGGTGCGCGCGCAGGTGCTGAATCTGATGATGGATCTGCAGCAGGAGCTGGGGCTGTCCTATGTGTTCATCTCGCACGATCTGTCGGTGGTGGAACACATCGCCGACGAGGTGATGGTGATGTACCTCGGCCGCTGCGTGGAAAAGGGCAGCAAAGAGGCGATCTTCAACAACCCGCGCCATCCGTACACCCAGGCGCTGCTGTCGGCGACGCCACGGTTGAACCCGGATATGCGCCGCGAGCGCATCAAGCTGACCGGCGAACTACCCAGCCCGATGAATCCGCCGCCGGGCTGTGCGTTCAATGCCCGCTGCCGCCGCGCTTTCGGCACCTGCGTGCAGCTGCAGCCGCAGCTAAAACAGTACGGTGAGCAGATGGTGGCCTGCTTTGCGGTCGATCAGGACGAACATCCGGGGGCGTAAAGCGTCGAACGTCATCGCTTAAATTCACGCCGGCATCACGCCGGCGTTTTTTATTACTCAATCAAAGGGTTAATAAGTAGAAAACTACCACAGTCCGCCATTTTAATTACCTCCCTAATTAAATTCTGATAAGAGTTATTTTTCTAAGAATCTTCGCATGAGAATAATAATCGAATTATGGAATTCAACGGGTTGTTGTTAATAACATTATATCGGCCTATCGGCTTCACCATTTTTATTATAAAAGCCCAAAAAAACGCGCCGTCGGCGCGCTTTAGGTTGATGAGGCCGCGCTTATTGCGGATAAGGCACCCAGTCGCCGCCGTTCAGGCGAATGTAAGGTTTCCCCTGATATTGCATCACGATGGCGTTGTCGTTTTCGGAGATGACCGGGGTCTGCGGCAGCCCCTGGGTCAGCGCCTGCCAGTCGACGCTGGATTCGCTGAAGACCTTGCCGTCCACCAGACGTGATACCAGCTCCGACAGCGCCAGATAGCTGCTCGGCGTTTTGATCTGCAGCGGGCTGCCCTGATGCGGCGCCTTCATGCCCACCAGTTTGATGCCGACCGGCGTATGGGTGATGTTCGGGCTGGGAATATCGCGCAGGCCGGACATTTGCATCTTGTCGCCCACCAACGCCGCGCCGTGCTCCGGCACGATCACCACCACCACTTTGCGGCCGGATTTTTCCAGCTGATCGAGGAAGGTGTTCAGCTGATCGAACAGCTTCTGCGCGCGCGGCTGATAGTCGGCGCTCTTGTTGGAGCCGACGAAGCGGTTGCCGTCGTGCAGCGGGATGACGTTGAAGAAGGTGGCGGTGCGGGCGTCTCCGGCTTTTTGCTGCTGATCCAGCCAGCGGGTCAGCAATTCCAGATCGTTATAAATCGGCTCACCGTCGAACGACGTCAGCTCGTTGCCGATGCCGGCCTGCGACATTAACGGCGCCTGCATGTCGCCCTGTTCACGCAGCTCTTTCAGGTAGTTGCCGAACACTCCGGAGTGATCGAGCATCAGCTGTTGCTTGAAGCCGAGCTTCGCCAGGTTGTCGAACAGGTAACACTGCTGGTTCACCGGCTGGTACAAATCATGATGCGAAAGCTGGCCGCAGCTGGCGCGCAGCAACCGTATCGAGGCCGGGCCGCTGTAGGCGGTGGCCGAGTTGAAGCTGTCGAACATGATGTCCATCTTCGACCACAGCGGATGGTTCTGCAGGTTGACCGCCTCCATATCGGCCCAGGCCAGCGAACAGATGTTGATCACCAGCAGATCGAACGGTTGGGCGTCGGCGGGCAAGGTGGCCGGGAACGCGGTGGCGCGGCCTTTTTCCCGCTCGTAGAACTGGTTCAGGTAGGCCGTCAGGTTGGCGCTGGTCGGCGGCAGGCTGTCTGCCGGCGCAGCGTCCCCCGCCGCCGGCGCTGATGTGGCCGGGGTATTGGCGCCGCCGGCGGCAGCCGTGGAAGTGGCGGGCAGCAGTGAAACCGCCGGCCCGGCGATGTTGACGATATTGAGCCACACCAGCGCCGCCACGGTGAACACCGTGACGCGCACCCACTGTGCGACGAACAGGTAGGCGATAAACAGCACGAAGGCCGCGCCGATCATCTGCCAGTTGATAAAGCGGTTGATCAGCTCCAGCAGATACTGGGCGCTGAAACCGGCCAGCTGCGAGCCCTGGCTGAGGATGCTGTTGATGCCCGGCAGCCAGGTGTCGTGGTAGAACAGCGCGATGCCGATCGGGATAGCGAGGTAATGGCGCCAGCGATGCAGGCGTTGCGAAGGGATCGGCATCAGCAGAAACGCCATGAACACCAGGTTCGGTAGCGCGTGGAAATTCAGGTAGCCGAACCACAGCAGGGCGAATTTGGCCAGAAAGTAGAGGTTCCAGCCGCCCAGCCCGCGCCAGTAGCGCCACAGAGCGTTATCGGATTGCGTCTTCGAGTTTGGATTCATGGCTGCTTCTTACGTTTAATCTGAGATGAGGAGCCTGTGCGCACCCATAAACCGGCGGATTTCAAATAGCGCGGCGATAACAACAGGTTTTGCCAGTATTGACGCAAATGCGGAAAACGCCGGTGAAAGGCGTAGCCCAGCGGAATGAAGATCAGCGCGCACAGCAGGATCAGTTGCACGATGTCGTTAAGGTTCAGCATGCGGTTCCTCCTGCGGGCCAAGCGGCAGCGTGAAGGCGACCGGCTGCCGCCGTTCCGCGGGCACCTCGGCTGCCGCCACGCGGGGGCGCGGCGCGGCACCGGCGGCGCCGGTGGCCGAAATCTGCCAGCGCCCCTGGGCCATGCGTTTTATTTCCGAAATGATATCGACATCCTGGTGCCACACCACCCGGTTGCTGAAGGCTTCATCCACCGGCAGGCGGAAGATGAACTTCAGCGCGGTATCCAGATCGTTGATGCGGCAGGTGGAAAGGAACAGCACCAGCCGCCCCTGCACCACGGTCATCACGTCGCCGAACCGCCGCAGGTGGCACAGGGTCATCGCCTGTTCGGCGCGCAGGCCGGTGGCCGGGCGCAACGCCACCATCACGCCTTTGCCGTCCTCGGGCAGCAAGGTGTTGGCCATCAGCGAAAGCACCGCCTGGCTGAACGCTTCCGGCCGCATGTAGCCTTTGAGCTGCAGCGGACGCAGCCCGGCCAACAGCGCATCGATGTCGGCGGGCACATGCCGTGAGAAGCGCTGCCCCTGGATGCCCTCGAGCATGGTCAGAAAACGCGACAGCGGCGCGACGTGCGGCACGATCAGGTTGGCGCCGCAGGCCAGCAGCAGCCGTTCGTCGCTGTAGCGCAGGCTGGCGCTCATCTCGCGCACCGCGATTTTCAGGCCGTTGCCGCGGCTGCGGCGCAGGGTGTGGATCTGGTGCGCCAGATGATCGATTTGGTCGCTTTGATACAACGCGAAAATCAACGTCGCCGAGAGTCTCAGCATGCCGTGCTGCGCCAGTTCGTCGTTGCTCTCCAGCAGTTGCCAGTTGGCGGACAGCGGCGGCGCGCCTTCCAGGATGCTGCGCTCGGCCAGATACTGGCTTTCGTCGCTGCGTAAGGCGGTGGGGGAGGGTTGGCTATTTTCATCCTCGCCCTGCCAGCCGCCTTCCGCCGCATACAAGGTCAGCAGCTGGTTGGCGTTGATGCCGTTTTCGGTGCTCCACCAGTTCACCAGGTATTGCGCGCTGTCCTGCTGCCATTGCAGGCTGGACAGGCCGTTCAGGATGCGGTGCTGTGCGCTGAGCTGCCCTTTGAGCTTATTGATGCCGCCGCCGTGGCTGAGGATCAATAGCGTACAGCCCTGCCGCCGCAGCCAGGCGGCGAGGGTGCGCGTCCACTCGCGCAGCTCTTCGGTGGTGAAGGTTTGCCACAGGCTGGCGTGGGCCAGCAGGATAAGTAAGCGATTTTGCGGCCGCAGGGCGCGCATCAGATCGTCGTTCAACTGTGTCAGCGCGGCTTTTTTCTCCGGTAATTGATACAGCGGCAGCTTCTGCAACGCGGGCGCAGCCAGCTCGGCCAGCAGGCGCTCGGGTTTGTCTCCGCTGCAGATCAGGGCGGCTTTGTGGGTGGCCGGTTGAGCGGCGATGACCTGGCGACACAGCAGCGCGGCGTCGCTTTGCCTGTCGATATTGATCCAATAAAGACCGGGGGCCTGCATCACCGACAGCTCTTCCCAAATCTGCCGAATGCCTAGAGAAAAAGAGTGCGCCATAGGATGTGTTCTACTTTCGTTGAAAGCCGACTAAAGGCGTTTATATTTAAAGATAGCCATTTTTACGCTGGCAATAACAAATCTCCGACGCTCTTAAACAATATTTGTTGAGAATCATCTTATTGCCTCTCTCTTTTTGTATCGTTGCTATAGTTAATTAACATAGCCTATTTTCGCCAAGGCGGAAGAATGAATAACGCACCCACCCATTTTCGTGCAGCGGCGCCTGGGGAGAGCCAGGATGACCTGCAGGCGCTCAGCCAGGCTTTTTCATTGCCGAAATTACGCTATGTCGATATTTCGCGGCAGGAGCGGTTAACGCAAATGATGACGCGCTGGCCACTGTTGGCCGAACTGGCGCAGACCACGGGGAGTCACTGATCTATGCCGGTGCTCGCGCTGCAAGGGTTGCGGGGTGGAATGGGGACGACCTCGGTCACGGCGGCGCTCGCCTGGGCGTTGCAGCAGCTGGGCGAGTCGGTGCTGGCGATCGACTTCACGCCGGATAATCTGCTGCGCTTGCATTTCAACACCCCGTTCGAGCTGGCGCGCGGCTGGGCCCGCGCGGAGCGGGATGGCGGCCTTTGGCAGGAAGGCGCGCTGCGTTATTGTGAAAACCTCGACTTTCTGCCTTTTGGCCGCCTGAATGGGGCGGAACGGCTAGAAGTGCAGCGCCAGTGTCGGCAACAGCCGGAACGCTGGCGCGACAACCTGCGCCAACTGATCGCCGGCGATCCGCAGCGCTGGATCCTGCTGGATGTCCCGGTCGGGGACGGCGTGCTGGCGCAGCAGGCGCTGCAGCTCGCCGACAGCGTGTTCGTGCTGTTGAACCCCGATGCCAACTGTCAGGTGCGGCTCCATCAACAGACGCTGCCGAATGACTGCCATTTCCTGGTCAATCACTACTCCTCCGCCAGCCAGCTGCAGCAGGATCTGCATCAGCTGTGGCTGCAAACCCTGAGCGGCCTGCTGCCGGTGGTGATCCACCGCGACGAAGCGTTGGCGGAAGCGCTGGCGGTCAAACAGCCGTTGGGCGAGTATCGCCCCGAGAGCCTGGCGGCGGATGAAGTGCTGACGCTGGCCAACTGGTGCCTGATCAACCTCAAACGGGGCGTTGCGCCATGAGCCGGGTGCTGAGCCTGCTGCTGGTGCCGCCGGTGCGTCAGGCGGTGCAGGCGCGCTACCGCGGCTATCGCCGCAACGGCGCGTCGGCGCTGACCGCCTTTTTCGCCACGCTGCTGGTGGCGCTGGGGTGGATGCTGCTGCGCTTCGAGTCACCGGCCTGGCAGCGCGTGCGCGTCGGCCGCGCTTACTGGTTCCCGCATCTGTCCGCCGAACGCCCGCGCCCGGCGGATGCGCTGCGCTATCTGCTGCAGGGCCTGTGGCTGCTGCTGTTTCGCAGCGGCCGCGCGCCGGTGCCGCGCGACTATTTCGCCGGGTGGCGGCGGCTGCAGCAGCGCTACGCCGATTGGCTGCAGAGCCTGCCGCAACGGCTGAAAAACGCCGGCGTGGAACAGCGTTCGGTAGAGCGCCTCGGCCGCATGAACCGCGGCATGCGACGCGCGCTGTTTATTCTGGTCGGCGTGCTGGCGGCGATCCTCGCCATACTGTGCATTTCGCAGCCGTTCGATCTGTCGGCGCAGTTCGTGTTCGTCGTGCTGCTGTGGGGGATCGCGATGGTGGTGCGCCGGGTGCCGGGGCGTTTGCCTGCGCTGATGCTGATCGTGCTGTCGCTGACCGTGTCCTGTCGTTACCTGTGGTGGCGTTATACCGCCACGCTGAACTGGGACGATCCGCTCAGCCTGGTGTGCGGCCTGTTGCTGCTGGTGGCGGAAACCTACGCCTGGGTGGTGCTGGTGCTGGGCTATTTCCAGACCATCTGGCCGCTTAACCGCCAGCCGGTGCCGTTGCCCGAAGACAGCGCCACCTGGCCGACCATCGATCTGATGGTGCCGACCTACAACGAAGACCTCGGGGTGGTGAAGCCCACCCTCTATGCGGCGTTGGGCATCGACTGGCCGAAAGAGAAAGTGAACATCTATATCCTCGACGACGGCAATCGCCCCGAATTCCGGGCGTTCGCCGCCGAAGTGGGGGTGAAATACATCGCCAGGCCGACCCACGAACACGCCAAGGCCGGCAACATCAACAATGCGCTGAAGCAGGCCACCGGCGAGTTTGTGGCGATTTTCGACTGCGACCACGTGCCGACGCGCTCCTTCCTGCAGCTGACCATGGGCTGGTTCTTCAAAGACAAAAAGCTGGCGATGCTGCAGACCCCGCACCACTTCTTCTCGCCGGATCCGTTCGAGCGCAACCTCGGCCGCTTCCGCCAGACGCCCAACGAAGGCACTTTGTTCTACGGGCTGGTGCAGGACGGCAACGACATGTGGGACGCCACTTTCTTCTGCGGCTCTTGCGCCATCCTGCGCCGCAGTGCGCTGGACGAGATCGGCGGCATCGCGGTGGAAACCGTCACCGAGGACGCCCATACCTCGCTGCGATTGCACCGGCGCGGGCACACTTCGGCCTATATCCGCATTCCGCAGGCCGCCGGGCTGGCGACCGAGAGCCTGTCGGCGCATATCGGCCAGCGCATTCGCTGGGCGCGCGGCATGGTGCAGATCTTCCGGCTCGATAACCCGCTGCTGGGCAAAGGGCTGAAACTGGCGCAGCGTCTGTGCTACGCCAACGCCATGCTGCACTTCCTGTCGGGTATTCCGCGGCTGATCTTCCTCACCGCGCCGTTGGCGTTTTTACTGCTGCATGCCTACATCATCTTCGCGCCGGCGCTGGCGATCGCGCTTTATGTGCTGCCGCACATGATCCACGCCAGCCTGACCAACTCGCGCATCCAGGGAAAATACCGCCATTCGTTCTGGAGCGAAATCTATGAAACGGTGCTGGCCTGGTATATCGCGCGGCCGACAACGGTGGCGCTGTTCAATCCGCACAAGGGCAAATTCAACGTGACCGCCAAGGGCGGGCTGGTGGAGGAGGAGCACGTCGACTGGGTGATCACCCGGCCTTACATGTTCCTGGTGGTGCTTAACCTGGCTGGGCTGGCGTTCGGCGCCTGGCGGCTGGCCTATGGCCCGACGGACGAGGTGATGACGGTGATCATCAGCCTGGTGTGGGTGCTGTACAACATGACCATTCTCGGCGGCGCGGTGGCGGTGGCGGTGGAGGCCAAGCAGGTGCGCCAGGCGCACCGCGTGGAGATCGCCATGCCGGCGGCGATCGCGCGTGCCGATGGCCACCTTTACCCCTGCACGCTGCGCGATTACTCCGACGGCGGCGTGGGCATTGAGATGCGAGTGGAAAACGCGTTGAAAGATGGCGACAAGGCCTCGCTGTTGCTCAAGCGCGGCCAGCAGGAGTACAGCTTCCCCTGTGTGGTGACGCGAGCCTTCGGCAACAAGGTGGGGGTGCGTCTGGTCAGTCTCTCCACCCGTGAACACATCGATTTCATTCAGTGCACCTTCGCCCGCGCCGATACCTGGGCGCTGTGGCAGGACGGGTTCCCTGAAGACCGGCCGATCGAAAGCCTGCGCGACGTGCTGGCGTTGGGCTTCCGCGGCTATGTGCGCATGGCGGACTACGCGCCGCCGCTGGTGCGCGGCCTGCTGGTCGGGGTCACTTCGCTGACCGCCTGGGTAGTGTCGTTTATTCCGCGCGGCGTCGGCAGGGATCCGACCTTGGGTCAACAAGAAACAGTGGGTTAGCTGCGAGTTCAACCGCCCGCTCACTCGCCCGGTGAACAGGCTCCAACATTGATGATGATACGATGACGCGAAAAATAACCTGGTTAACTGCTCTGGCCTTAGGCATCAGCACCCTGTCGCAGGCCGAAACCGCTACCGCGCCGACCGTGGCGGCCCAGCCGCCGATCGCCGCGGCGGCCGATACGGCGACCGCGCCGCAGGATCCGAATGCGCCGGTGCGCGACGTGTCGCTGCCGTTCGCGCAGATAGCGCCGCCGCCGGGCACCTTTGTTCTGCGCGGCACCCGGCCAGACGGGCAGATCGAATTCGGCGTGCGCAGCGATGAGGTGGTCTCGCAGGCGATGCTCGACCTGGAATTTACGCCGTCGCCGGCGCTGATCCCGGTCGAGTCGCACGTCAAAATCTATCTGAACGACGAATTGATGGGCGTGACCACGATCGCCAAGGAGCAGTTGGGCAAGCCCAATCGCATCCAGATGGCGATCGATCCGCGCTATATCACCGATTTTAACCGCGTCCGGCTGGTGTTTGTCGGCCATTATCAGAACATCTGCGAAAACCCGGCCAGCACTTCGCTGTGGCTCGACGTCAGCAAGTCCAGCGCGCTGAAGCTGCGTTTCCAGACGCTGCCGGTGAAAAACGAGCTGTCGCACTTCCCTGAGCCGTTCTTCGACAGCCGCGACAATCGGCCGCTGACGCTGCCGATGGTATTCGCCGGCCAGCCTGATCTCGCCCAGCAGCGCGCGGCGGGTATTCTGGCCTCCTGGTTCGGCAGCAAGGCGCAGTGGCGCGGGCAATCCTTCCCGACGCTGTATAACGCGCTGCCGGCGCAGCACGCGGTGGTGTTCGCCACCAACTCGCAGCGCCCGGATTTCCTGCTCGATTATCCGGCGGTCAACGGCCCGACGGTGGAGATGATCAGCCACCCCGACAATCCGTACGTCAAACTGCTGTTGATTCAGGGGCGTGACGACAACGATTTGATCACCGCGGTGAAGGGCATCGCGCAGGGTAACATCCTGTTCCGCGGCCAGAACGTGACGGTGGACAAGGTGGAACAGCTCGCGGCGCGCCAGCCTTACGACGCGCCGAACTGGGTGCGCACCGATCGGCCGATGACCTTCGCCGAGCTGCAGCAATATGCCGAACAGCTGCAAACCAGCGGCATCGAACCCGGCCCGATTTCGCTGACCATGAACCTGCCGCCGGATCTGTTCCTGATCCGCAGCACCGGCATCGACATGCACCTGAAATACCGTTATACCGCGCCGCGCATTCAGGACGGTTCGCGGCTGAGCGTCAGCCTGAACAACCAGTTCGTGCAGGCTTACTCGCTGGTGCCGGAACACGAGCAGGGCGCGCAGCTGCTGCGCCTGCCGCTGACGCAGGGGCTGCTCGACTCCGACAGGAACGTCAGCATCCCGGCGTTGCGGCTGGGCGCCACCAACCAGCTGCGCTTTGACTTTGACTACACCACGCTGCTGGCCAGCGGCGCGGAAGGGCGCTGCGAAACCTACTCCTTCACGCAAAACCACGCGGTGATCGACGGCGCGTCCACCATCGATTTCTCCGGCTATCGCCACTTTATGGCGATGCCGGATTTGCGCGCCTTCGCCAACGCCGGCTTCCCGTTCAGCCGCCTGGCGGATCTGTCGCAAACGCTGGTGTTGGTGAACCAGAAACCGCAGCCGGCGCAGGTCAGCGCGCTGCTGAACGCGCTCGGCGTGATCGGCGCGCAAACCGGCTACCCGGCGCTGGCCTTTACGCTGAGCGACGACTGGTCGCTGGCCAAGGATCGTGACGACGATATCCTGATGATCGGCACCATTCCGCCGGCGTTGCGCGACGACAAGAAAATCAGCCTGCTGGTGGACGCCACTCAAAGCTGGGTGAAGCAGCCGACGCGCCAACCGCCGTTGCCGAGCGCGGAATTGCTGGCCGAGGACGCCAAGCCGGACAGCAAGACCACCGTCAGCTCCGAGGGCGCAATGTCGGCGATCATCGGCGTGCAATCGCCGTTCAACGATCAGCGCAGCATCGTGGCGCTGCTGGCGGACAGCCCGCGCGGCTATGAGTTGCTGAACAATGCCCTGCTGGACAGCGGCAAACGTGCCGCGGTGTTCGGCTCGGTGGCGGTGATCCGCGAATCGGGGGTCAACAGCTTGCGCGTCGGCGATGTTTACTATGTCGGCCACCTGCCGTGGTGGGAGCGGCTGTGGTATGCCCTCTCCACCCACCCTGTTCTGCTGGCGGTGCTCGCGGTGGTGCTGGTGGTGATCCTGGGGCTGATGCTGTGGCGTGGCCTGAAGGCCTTCAGCCGGCGGCGTCTGGCGCCTGAAGATCGGGATTGACGGCGGTGAACGCGATGCTGCAACGCCTGTCGCTCGGCATGCTGCTGCTGTGCGCTTTCAGCGCGGCGGCGGCCTGCGAATGGCCGGGCTGGCAACAGTACAAGCAGTTCTACATCAGCCCGCAGGGGCGGGTGATCGACCCGAGCAGCCCGAACAAAATCACCACCTCTGAGGGGCAGAGTTACGGCCTGTTTTTCGCCCTGGTGGCCAATGACCGGCCGACCTTCGACCAGCTGTTGACCTGGACGGAGAACAATCTGGCGGCGGGCGATCTCAGCGCCCGTTTGCCCGCCTGGCTGTGGGGCGAGAGCGACGATAAGCAGTGGAAGGTGCTGGACGCCAACTCGGCGTCGGACGCCGATCTGTGGATCGCTTACAACCTGCTCGAAGCCGGCCGCCTGTGGAAAAGCCGGCGTTATCAAACCCTGGGGACGCTGCTGCTGCAACGCATCGGCCGCGAGGAAGTGGCCGACATTCCCGGCCTGGGCCTGATGCTGCTACCGGGCAAAGTCGGGTTCGTGGCGGAAGATCGCTGGCGGCTGAATCCCAGCTACCTGCCACCGCAGCTGTTGGCGCGTTTTGCGGCGCTGAACGGCCCATGGCGCGCGATGCGCGAGGTCAATCAACGGCTGTGGCTGGACACCGCGCCGCACGGTTTCTCACCGGATTGGGTGGTGTGGCGGGTCGGCGCCGGTTGGCAGCCGGACACCGTCAAGCCGAACGTCGGCAGCTACGACGCCATTCGGGTTTATCTGTGGGCCGGCATGCTGGCGGACGACGATGAGCACAAGGCGGCGCTGCTTGAACGCTTCCAGCCGATGGCGCAGCTCACTGCCAAACAGGGCGTTCCGCCGGAGAAAACCGATACCGCCAGCGGCAAAACCACCGGCGATGGCCCGGTCGGTTTCTCCGCTTCTGTGCTGCCGATGCTGGCGACGCAGGCTGAAGCGCTGGCGGTGCAGCGGCAGCGCATCAGCGAGCACCCGCCGGGTGACGACGCCTATTTCAGCGCTTCGCTGACGCTGTTCGGTCAGGGATGGGATCAACAACGTTATCGCTTTAATCGTCAGGGTGAATTGCAACCCTCGTGGGACGGCCAATGCACAACTTCAAAATAAACTGGCTGAGTTTGATTCCGCTGAGCCTGGCGATGCTGCCGCAGGCGCGCGCTGCGGAGGCCGTGGCCCCGGAACAGTGGCTGCTGGAACAGGTGCGCATTGGTGAGGCCGGCAACAAGGACGATCTGGTGCGCCAGTCGCTGTACCGGCTCGAGCTGATGGATCCGAACAACCCGGACGTGATCGCCGCGCGCATGCGTTTGGCGCTGCGGCAGGGCAACATGGCGCTGGCGCAGCAGCAGCTGGACAAGCTGAAAACCCTCGCGCCGCAGTCCAGCGCCTATCGCCAGGCGCAAATGAACATGCTGCTGACCCAGCCGGAAACCCGGCAAAAGCTGCAGCAGGCGCGCCTGATGGCGACCGCCGGCCGGTTGCCGGAGGCCAAGGCGCAGTACGATGCGTTGTTTCACGGCGAGCCGCCGACGCTCGATCTGGCGGTCGAATACTGGCGGCTGGTGGCGCGTTTGCCGGGGCAGGAGGCGAAGGCGTTAAAGCAACTGCAGGCGCTGGATCAGCAATATTCAGGCAATGTGGCGCTGCGCATGTCGCTGGCGCGCATGCTGTTCAGTCAGAACCAGGACGCGCAGGCCTATGAACTGCTGCAGAAGATCGCCGCCGATCCGGCCGGGCGCGGCGACGCCGCCGATCTGTGGCTGGACAAGGTCAAAGCGATGCCGGTCAGCGCGCAGAGCGTAGCGGCGCTCAACCGTTTCCTCGGCGTATTCGACACCGGCGATCAGGCGGCCAGCGCCCGCGAAGAGCTGGCCAGACAGCAGAAGCTGCTGGCCGATCCGGCCTATCAGGCGCGGGTGCGCGGCCTGGCGCAGGTGGATAAAGGCGGCAGCCGGGCGGCTATTCCGGAATTGCAAAAGGCGCTGGCGGCGGCGCCGAACGACGCCGAGGTGCTGGGGGCGCTCGGCCAGGCCTACTCGCGCGCCGGCAACCGCCCGCAGGCGCTGAAGCTGTTCCGCCAGGCGCTGGCGGCCGACAAGAATGGCTACGGCAGCGGCAAATGGCAGAGCCTGATCAAGAGCACCGGCTACTGGCTGGCGATCGACGAGGGCGACAAAGCGCTCAAGGCCGGCAATCTCGCGCTGGCCCGGCAGAAATATCAGCAGGCGCGCCAGCTCGACGACGGCGACGGCAATGCGTTTATCGGCCTGGGCGATGTGGCGGTGGCGAGCAAGGATGACGCCGCGGCGGAAGGGTTTTATCAGCAGGCGTTGCGACGCGATCCCGGCAACGGCAGCGCGCTGCGCGGCCTGGTGAATATCTATCAGCGCCAGTCGCCGGAAAAAGCGCTGGCCTACCTCAACGGCCTGCCGCGCAGCCAACAGGCCAAGCTGCGCAGCACCCTCGACGGACTGCGGCTCGATATGTTGAAGCAGCAGGCGGAGACGCTGGCGGCACAGCAGCAGTGGCAGCAGGCGGCGGAAATCTATCGCCGCGCTCAGCCGATGGATCCCGACGACGTCTGGCTGACCTATCGCTATGCGCAGGCGCTGCGTCAGGCCGGGCAGCCGCAGCAGGCAGACGCTCTGTTCCGGCAGCTGGCGCAGCGCCAACATGCCAATCCGCAGCTGACCTACGCCTATGCGCTCTATCTTTCCGGCAGCGATCGCGACAGGCAGGCGCTGGCGCAGCTTAATACGCTGCCTGCGGCACAGTGGAACGACAACATGCGCGAGCTGGCGCAGCGGCTGAAAATGCAGGCGGTAATCGAGCATGCCGAACGGCTGCGGGCGGCCGGTGACGAACCGGCGGCGGAGGCCTATCTGCGCCGGCAGCCGGCGGACACGCGCATCGATTTGCTGCTGGCCGACTGGGCGCTGGCGCGCGGGGAGTATGCGGCGGCGCTGGACGACTATCAGCGGGTGAAACGGCGTGAGCCGAATAACCCGGATGCGCAGCTGGGCGAGATCGAAGCCTATGTGGCGCAGGGAGATCTGGACGCGGCGCGTCAGCGGCTGAAAACCGAACCGCAGCCACAAGACGCTTCGCTCAACAGCCAGCGGCGAGTCGCCAACGCCTGGGGGGCGGTCGGCGATCCGCAGCAGGCCGAAGCTATCTTCGACCGACTGAAAACGGCGGCGGCTTCGGAGCCCGTCGGACAGACCAAGGCGCTGGTTTACCGTGACGCCGCCCGGCTGGAGCGGGCTCAGCAACAGCCTGAGCGGGCGCAGCAGGATTACCGCCAGGCGATGGTGGCCAGCGGCATCACGCCGACGCTGCCGCAGGATAATGACAGCTACACCTATTTGACGCGCAATAATCCGAGCGACGACTGGCTGAAACGCGGCATCCGCTCCGACGCCGCGGATCTGTATCGACAGCAAGACGTGAACGTCACGCTCGATCACGATTACTGGCGCTCGAGCGGCACCGGCGGCATTTCCGACTTCAACGCGCACGATACCATGCTGCAGGTGGACATGCCGCTGCATGACGGGCGCGCCTTCTTGCGCACCGACACCGTGCAGCTGGATGCCGGCCGCTTCTCGACCGACGGCAGCGGCAAATACTACGAAACCTTCGGCACCTGCCACACACAAGGGTGCCGCGGCGATGAACACCAGAAAACCACCGGCACCAGCGTGGCGGCCGGCTGGAAAAACGATCGCTGGGCCGCCGACATCGGCACGACGCCGATGGGCTTTGAGGTGGTCGACTGGACCGGCGGCCTGGCCTACAGCGGCGACTGGAACCACATTGGTTGGACGGTGGCGGCCTCGCGACGGCCGATCTCCAGCTCGCTGCTGGCGTTCGGCGGCGCCAAAGACCCGAATACCGGCATCACCTGGGGCGGCGTGCGCGCCACCGGCGTCAGCCTGAGCGCCAGCTACGATCGCGGCGAGGCGAACGGCGTCTGGGCCGATCTCAGCGCGCACCAGATTACCGGCAAAAACGTGGCGGACAACCAGCGGCAGCGGTTGATGGCCGGTTACTACTACAAGCTGATCAACGAAGACAATCGCCGCCTGAGCGTCGGGCTCAATACCATGCTGTGGCACTACCAGAAGGATTTGAGCGGCTATTCGCTGGGGCAGGGCGGCTATTACAGCCCGCAGCAATATCTGTCGCTGTCGCTGCCGGTCAACTACCGCCAGCGCACCGAGAACTGGTCGTGGGAGCTGGGCGGTTCGGTTTCGCTGTCCCATTCGAAAACCGACAGCCAGCGCCGCTATCCGCTGCAGGGGCTGATCCCGGATTCGTTGCCCGATAAGTTCGCCGTCGAGGACGGCAGCTCTTCGAGCGGCGTCGGTTATACCCTGCGGGCGATCGTCGAACGCCGTCTCAGTTCGCACTGGACGCTCGGCGCCGGCATCGATATTCAACAGGCGAAGGACTATACGCCGAGCCACGCGTTGATTTATCTGCGTTATTCCCTGGCCGGCTGGCAAGGGGATCTCGATTTGCCGCCGCAGCCGCTGACGCCTTACGCCGACTTCAAGTAGCCGGAAGGGGAAAGATTCGGAGTGTCGGACGCCGGGGAGTTTTGTTACCCTGTGTCCGGGTCGCGTTTGTTCGCTTTAGGAAAAGACTGAAACCCGCGATTTTCTTGGTTTTGCCTGCGGCATAGCCAGATAAAAACAGCCGATGATCGAGTATACTCAGCCCGGTTCGAGGGGGCGGGTGAGAGTCAGCCCCCTTTTTTGTTTCAGCCCGATTTCACGGAGAGCAGGTTTGCGGGTCAGGCGTTCGTTAACGATTAAGCAGATGGCGACAGTGTCCGGCGTGGCGCTGGTCACGATCTGCATTTTTATCGTGATCCAGTTATTCCACTTTGTGCAGCAGCGCAGGGATGACTACGCCCAGCAACTGGAGAATATCGCTCACTCCGTGCGCCAGCCGCTGGCGGAAGCGGTGCTGCGCATGGACGTGCCGGAAGCCAAAAGGGTGCTGAACACGCTGTTGCCGGTCGGCATTCTCAGCCGGGCGGATATTGTGTTGCCGAACGAGTTTCAGGCGCTGCACGCCAATTTCCCGCCGGAGCGGCCGGTGCCGACGCTGATCGCCCGGCTGTTTGAACTGCCTATCCAAATTTCCGTGCCGCTCTATTCGCTGGAGCGGGTGCCCGCCAACCAGCAGCCGCTGGCCTATCTGGTGCTGCAGGCCGATTCGTTCCGCATGTACCAGTTTATCCTCAGCATTTTGTCGACCATGCTGTCGACCTATCTGCTGCTGGCGCTGATCCTGTCGGTGGCCATCACCTGGTGCATGAACCGGTTGATGGTGCATCCGCTGCGCGCGATGGCCAAAGAGCTGGAGAACATCTCGCAGGACGAAGCGCCCTATCACCAGCTGATGCTGCCGGCGCTGCACCAGGACGACGAGCTCGGCCTGCTGGTGCGCAATTACAACCGCAATCAACAGACGCTGGCCAAGGCGCATGCCGATATGAGCCGCCTGAGTACCCGCCACCCGGTGACCGAACTGCCGAATCCTGCATTGCTGAACGCGTTGCTGGAACAGCATATCGCCTCCAGTCTGCGCCCTGAGCGTTTTAACCTGCTGGTGATCGGCATCGAGACGCTGCATGAAGCGTCTGGCGTGATGAGCCCGGCGATGCGTGAAGCGCTGCTGCTGGCGCTGGCGAAGAAGCTGCGCGGCTGCATCGACGAAAACGGCGTGCTGGCACAGCTGAGCAATACCGAATTCGCCATTCTGGCCAAAGGCATTGAGCGGCCGTTCCACGCCATGCAGCTGGCGCGGCGCATCATGGCGGAGATCAATGCGCCGTTGACGCTGGAAGGTCTGGCGCTGCGGCCCAACGCCAGCATCGGCATCGCGCACTACCTCAATCAGGGGGAGAGCGCGGAGCAGCTGCTGCGCAGCGCCACCTCGGCGATGATGTCCGCGCACCGCGAAGGAAAAAATCAGATCCTGTTCTTCGAACCCAGCCTGACGGAACGCACGCAGAAGCGGCTGACGCAGGAGAGCGAGATCCTGCACGGCATCGAGCAGCGGCATTTCACGCTGTTCCTGCAGCCGCAGATCGACATGCAGTCCAACGAGGTGATCGGCGCCGAAGCGCTGCTGCGTTGGCAGCAGTATGACGGCAGCTATACCCTGCCGGCCGACGTTATCCCGCTCGCGGAAGAGCTGGGCGTGATCGTGCCTCTCGGCAACTGGGTGCTGGAAGAGTCTTGCCGTATCCTGGCGGACTGGCAGCAGCGCGGCATTGCGCTGCCGCTGGCGGTTAACGTTTCCGGTATTCAGATGCAGGATGAAGCGTTCGTCCCGCATCTGAAAAACCTGCTGGCGCAGTATCGGATCGATCCGCGCAAGCTGCTGCTGGAGATCACCGAGACGGTACGCATCGACGATCTCGATCGCGCCTTGGCGCTGCTGCGCGAGCTGCACGACCTGGGGCTGTCGATCGCGCTGGACGACTTCGGCATGGGCTACTCCAGCCTGGAGTACCTCAACCGCTTGAAATCCCTGCCGATCGATTTGATTAAGATCGACCGCAGTTTCATTCAGGGGCTGCCGGCCGACGATGCGATGGTGCGCATCGTCAGTTCGATCTCCGAAGTGCTGGCGTTGCCGGTGATGGCCGAAGGCGTGGAAAACGCCGAACAGCGCAACTGGCTGCTGCAGCACGGCATTCGCAGTGGGCAAGGATTCCTGTTCGCCCGGCCGCTGCCGCGCGAAGCGTTCGAAGCCGAGTTTTGCCGCGCGGCGCCGTGAGCGTCGCGATACTTTTCCGGTACTTTTCCTCGTCCGAAAATCGCCATTCTTTACCTACCTCTTTTGCGTTAGTGCAAACAAAGGCTTACGCAATTTTCAGCTTTGCACCCCGACTGACGCGTTTCAGCTCTTAAATTCACATCAACCCCACACGGTGGGTGCAACAAATTATTTCCATGTTGTTAAGTGGGTGTTATTTTCCGCGCAAGCGATGAACAGGCTGGATTTTTAGACTGCTGCCTGGTGCGTGTCTTCCCCCCATAGGATGTTCATATGAAAACAACGATCTTTAAGAGCCTCTATTTTCAGGTGCTGACGGCGATCACGCTGGGTATCCTGCTTGGCCATTTCTACCCTGACCTCGGCGCCGAGATGAAACCTCTGGGCGATGGTTTCGTCAAACTGATCAAGATGATCATCGCGCCGGTGATCTTCTGCACCGTGGTGACCGGCATCGCCGGCATGGAAAGCATGAAGGCGGTGGGGCGCACCGGCGCCATCGCGCTGCTGTATTTTGAAATCGTCAGCACCATCGCGCTGATTATCGGCCTGGTGATCGTCAACCTGGTGCAACCGGGCGCCGGCATGAACGTCGATCCCGGCACACTGGACGCCAAAGCGGTGGCAGTCTACGCCGAGCAGGCGCAGCAGCAGGGCATCATTCCGTTCCTGCTGGACATCATCCCCGGCAGCGTGATCGGCGCGTTCGCCAGCGGCAACATTCTTCAGGTGCTGCTGTTCGCGGTACTGTTCGGCTTCGCCCTGCATCGTCTGGGCGACAAAGGGCAACTGATCTACAACGTGATCGACAGCTTCTCGCGGGTGATTTTCGGCATCATCAACATGATCATGCGCCTGGCGCCGCTGGGGGCCTTCGGCGCCATGGCGTTTACCATCGGTAAATACGGCGTCGGCACGCTGGTGCAACTCGGCCAACTGATCGTGTGCTTCTATATCACCTGCATCCTGTTCGTGGTGGTGGTGTTGGGCAGCATCGCCCGCGCCAACGGCTTCAGCATCTTCAAATTCGTCAACTACATCAAAGAAGAGCTGCTGATCGTGCTGGGAACCTCGTCGTCCGAATCCGCGCTGCCGCGCATGCTGGATAAAATGGAGAAGTTGGGCTGCAAGAAATCGGTGGTGGGTCTGGTGATCCCGACCGGATACTCCTTCAACCTGGATGGCACCTCTATCTACCTGACCATGGCTGCGGTGTTTATCGCTCAGGCGACCAACACCCACATGGATATCATGCATCAGATTACCCTGCTGGTGGTGTTGCTGCTCTCCTCCAAAGGGGCGGCGGGCGTGACCGGCAGCGGCTTTATCGTGTTGGCCGCCACCATCTCCGCCGTAGGCCACCTGCCGCTGGCCGGCCTGGCGCTGATCCTCGGCATCGACCGCTTTATGTCGGAAGCCCGCGCGCTGACCAACCTGGTGGGCAATGGCGTGGCGACCGTGGTCGTGGCCAAATGGTGTAATCAGCTGGATGAGAAACAGCTGAAAGACACCCTGAACAACAAAAACACCGGCGCGGACAAAACGCTGCCTTCCGCCTGATTTCGGTGGTAAATCACCGGCCGCAGCCGCGGCCGGTGAGCTTCTTCCCTTGCCTCGTAACGATTTTTTGCATTAAAAACCCCGCAATCTATTATTTTTCACTCTAATGAGTGACATCCGCAAAGGCGCGCGGTCTAACACGATGGTACACTTTCTGCTTTCCGCCCCACTGTGAAACTCAGGGCGTATTTTTATGATTCCATTGAATGGAATACACGCATTTGCATAAGAAATTGGATAGTCATTAAGTAGGGGTTCACATGCAGGGCACCAGAATTCATCTTATAGTTGGTGGGCTGCTACTGGCGGCAGCCAGTAGCAGCGTGCAGGCTGAAGCACTACAACCCGATCCTGCCTGGCAGCAGGGGGCGCTGGCCAACGGGTTTTCATGGCAGATTCTCGATACGCCGCAGCGGCCAAGCGACCGCGTGGAACTGCGGCTGATCGTCAATACCGGCTCTCTGGTGGAGTCTTCGCAGCAGACCGGTTTCGCCCATCTGCTGCCGCGGCTGGCGTTGGCGCGCAGCGAAAGCTTTACCGCGCCGCAGCTGCGCGCCCTGTGGCAACAGAGCGTGGATAACGAGCGG
Source organism: Serratia sp. KG1D (assembly GCF_037150675.1). NCBI lineage: Bacteria > Pseudomonadati > Pseudomonadota > Gammaproteobacteria > Enterobacterales > Yersiniaceae > Serratia > Serratia sp. KG1D. The sequence continues at coordinate 114,849 of NZ_JBAGIH010000005.1, read as the reverse complement.
CCGCTGCCACCGGCGATCATCTCGTATGATTTCACCATGTATAACCTCAGCCTGCCGAACAACCGGCCCGACCTGCTGAAAGAAGCGCTGGCCTGGTTGGCGGACACCACCGGCAAACTGGCGATCGACGAGCATACGGTGCACGCGGTGATGAATTCCAGCATCAATCCGGTCGGCACTTTCCCGCCCAATACCCAAGATGCCTGGTGGCGTTACCGCCTGAAAGGCTCGACGCTGCTGGCGCACGATCCGGCGCAGCCGGCGAAACGGCCGGTCAATCTCGAGCAGCTGAAGAAATTCTATCAACAGTGGTATACCCCGGACGCCATGACGCTGTTCGTGGTCGGCAAGGTCGACAGCCGCAGCCTGGGCGAGCAGATCAACAAGGCGTTCTCGCCGCTGCAGGGCAAACGTGAAACCCCGGCCCCGATGCCGACCCTGACGCCGCTGCCGCAGCAGCCGGTGAGCCTGATCAGCGAGCAGGTGAAACAGGATACGCTGTCGATCATGTGGGATTCGCCGTGGCACCCGATTCGAGATTCGCAGAGCCTGCTCCGTTACTGGCGTGGCGATCTCGCCCGCGAGGCGCTGTTCTGGCATCTTCAGCAGACGCTGGAAAAAAGCGACCAGAAGAGCCTGCATCTGGGCTTTGACTGCCGCGTGCAGTACCAGCGGGGGCAGTGCGCCATCCATCTGGATACGCCGAACAACAATCTGAACGGCAGCCTGGGCTTTATCGCCCGCGAGCTGGCCAACGTGCGTGATAACGGTCTGTCGAAAGAGGAATTCGATGCGCTGCTGGCGCAGAAAAACGATCAGCTGAGCAAGCTGTTCGCCACCTACGCCCGCACCGACACCGATGTGCTGATGAGCCAGCGCCTGCGTTCGCAGCAGAGCGGGGTGGTGGATATCGCGCCGGAGCTGTATCAGAAATTGCGCCAGGAATTCCTGGCCAACCTGACGCTGGAGACGCTGAATCAGGCGCTGAAGCTGCAGCTGTCTCAGGAGGCGACGCTGGTGCTGATGCAGCCGAAGGGCGAGCCGGAAATGAGCATGAAGCAGCTGCAGGAAACCTATGACGGCATCATGATGCCGGCGCCGGCGGTGGTGACGGAAGAAGCCAAACCGGCCGACACCGCGGTGGCTGCGCCGACGACGGACGCCGGCGCGCAGTAATTCGCAGCAGGGGGCGCAGGCCCCCTAGTTGCGGTACAGCACCTTGATGATGTGGTAACCGAACTGGGTTTTGACCGGGCCGTAAGGTTTGAGCAGCGGTATGCTGAACACCGCTTTATCGAACGCCGGCACCATCGCGCCCTTGTTGAATTCGCCCAGCGAGCCGCCGTTGCGTTTTGACGGGCAGCTCGAATATTTGCGTGCCAGCGTGTCGAAGCTGACGCCGCGCTTCAGCTTGGCCAGCAGCTCGTTGGCCAGCTTTTCATTGTCTACCAGAATGTGCAGGGCGCACGCCGTTTTTGCCATGGTATTGCCTTTGTCGATGCGAAAATTGCGCTGATTATACCCGCTAAATCTCATCGGCGCTTTCTGCTACAATTCCCTTCCACGTTTTACAGTTGAGCAAGCCAGCACCATGCGATTAAACCCCAGCCAACAACAAGCCGTCGAATTCGTTACCGGGCCCTGCCTGGTGTTGGCCGGCGCCGGTTCCGGCAAGACGCGCGTTATCACCAACAAGATAGCCCACCTGATCCACCACTGCGGCTATCAGGCGCGGCACATCGCCGCCGTGACCTTTACCAACAAGGCCGCGCGCGAGATGAAAGAGCGCGTGTCGCAAACCCTGGGTCGCAAAGAGGCGCGCGGGCTGATGATTTCCACCTTCCATACCCTGGGGCTGGAGATCATCAAGCGGGAATACGTGGCGTTGGGGATGAAGTCAAACTTCTCGCTGTTCGACGATCAGGATCAGCTGGCGCTGTTGAAAGAGCTGACCGAAAAGTGGCTGGAAAGCGACAAAACGCTGGTGGCGCAGCTGATTTCGACCATCTCCAACTGGAAAAACGACCTGATCGATCCCCAGCGGGCGGCAGAGTTGGCGCGCTCGGAACGCGACAAGCTGTTCGTCCACTGCTACGGTCTTTACCACGCCCATATGCGGGCGTGCAATGTGCTGGACTTCGATGACTTGATCCTGCTGCCGACGCTGCTGTTGCAACGCAACGAAGAGGTGCGCGAACGCTGGCAGCAGCGCATCCGCTATCTGCTGGTGGATGAGTACCAGGATACCAACACCAGTCAGTACGAGCTGGTGAAGCTGCTGGTGGGCAACCGCGCGCGCTTTACCGTGGTGGGCGACGACGACCAGTCGATCTACTCCTGGCGCGGCGCGCGGCCGCAGAACTTGGTGCTGCTGAAGGAAGATTTCCCGGCGCTGCAGGTGATCAAGCTGGAGCAAAACTACCGTTCCAGCGAGCGCATTCTGAAGGCGGCCAACATTCTGATCGCCAATAACCCGCACGTATTTGAAAAGCGGCTGTTTTCTGAGCTGGGGTATGGCGAAGAGCTGAAGGTGGTGACCGCCAACAATGAGGATCACGAAGCCGAGCGGGTGGTGGGGGAGCTTATCGCCCACCACTTCGTGAAAAAGACCAATTACGGCGACTATGCGATCCTGTACCGCGGCAACCACCAGTCGCGGGTGTTTGAAAAGATGCTGATGCAGAACCGTATCCCGTACAAGATTTCCGGCGGCACCTCGTTCTTCTCGCGCCCCGAGATCAAGGATCTGCTGGCTTACCTGCGCGTGCTGACCAACCCGGAAGACGACAGCGCCTTCCTGCGCATCGTCAATACCCCCAAGCGCGAGATCGGCCCGGCAACGCTGCAGAAGCTTGGCGAGTGGGCCAACCAGCGCAACAAAAGTTTGTTCCATGCCAGCTTCGATCTGGGGCTGAGCCAGCACTTGACCGGACGCGGGCTGGAATCGCTGCAGCGCTTCACCCATTGGCTGGGCGGCATCGCCCAGCAGGCGGAACGTGAGCCGGTGGCGGCGGTGCGCGATCTGATCCGCGGCGTGGATTATGAGAGCTGGCTGTTTGAAACCTCGACCAGCCCGAAGGCCGCCGAAATGCGGATGAAAAACGTCAACACGCTGTTCGGTTGGATGACGGAAATGCTGGAAGGCAACGATCTGGACGAGCCGATGACGCTGACCCAGGTCGTGACGCGCTTCACCCTGCGTGACATGATGGAACGCGGCGAAAGTGAAGAGGAGCTGGATCAGGTGCAGCTGATGACGCTGCACGCCTCAAAGGGACTGGAGTTCCCTTACGTGTTCTTGGTGGGCATGGAGGAGGGGCTGCTGCCGCACCAGAGCAGCATCGACGAAGACAATGTCGATGAAGAGCGGCGTCTGGCCTATGTAGGGATCACCCGCGCGCAAAAAGAGCTGATTTTCACCCTGTGCCGCGAGCGCCGCCAGTACGGCGAGCTGGTGCGGCCGGAGCCGAGCCGGTTCCTGCTGGAGCTGCCGCAGGACGATTTGGCGTGGGAAACCGAACGCAAAGTGGTGAGCCCGCAGGAGCGGATGCAGAAGGGGCAGAGCCATCTGGCCAATATCCGCGCCCAGCTGGCCAAGGCCAAAGGCGGGAATTAAAAAGAAAGGGCGCGATTCGCGCCCTGGTCATGTCAACGTTGTTCTTCCAACCGCAGCGTCCAGTGGACGTAGCTCTGCCAGTGGCTTTCCTGCTCCAGCGCCTCGGCGCGCAGCGGATGCTGTTCCAGCCAACCCGGCGGCAAGATCACCGTCAGCTCATCGTCCTGATTGGCGCGTAACCGCACCGCCGGCAGCGTGTCGTCGCGGCGGCGGCTGGCGAAGATGATCGCCAGGCGCAAAATGCGGCACAGGCGCTGCGCAGTGCGCGGCGGCAGGGCGTTTTGCTGGTTCAACAGCGACAGGTCGAGGGTGTTGCTCTGATTTTGCAGCAGGGTGGCCAGCAGTTTTTTCTGCGCCGGGGTAAAACCGGGTAAGTCCAGGTGGCGGATCAGGTAGGCGGCGTGTTGCGGCGCCTGCTTGAAATCGACGCTGAGGCCGAGTTCGTGGATCAGGCTGGCGCTGTGCAACAGCTCGCGACATCGCGCATCCAGCTGCCACTCGTTGGCGACCTGCTGGGAGAAGTTGGCGGCGAGCTGGCTGACGCGTTCGGCCTGCTCGGTGTCGATCAGGTAGCGGCGCTGCAGGTTGCGGATGGTGCGGATGCGAATATCCTGCTCCACCGGCAGATGCAGCATGCCGTAAACCAGACCTTCACGCAGCGCCCCGCCGGCCAGCATCATGCTCTCGATGCCCAGCTCCTGGAAGATGGCCAACAGGATGGATAGGCCGCTCGGGAACACCAGCGCGCGCTCCAGCGTCAACCCTTCGATCTCCAGCTCTTCCAGCTTGCCGCACTGAATGGCGCGCTGTTTCAACTGGCGCAGTTTGGGCAGGGTGATGCGCTCATCCATGCCCTGCGCCACCATGATCTCCTGCAGCGCTTGCACGGTGCCGGAAGCGCCGACGCAGATCTGCCAACCTTGCTGGCGCAATTGCGCTGCGATCGGCCGCACCATGTCGCGCGCGGCCTGTTCGGCGCGCTCGAAGTTTTCTTGCCCAAGGTTGCGGTCGCTGAAGTAGCGTTCCAGCCAGGTGACGCAGCCCATCGACAGGCTATACAGCTGCGTTGCCTGTGCGCCGGTGCCGGTGACCAGTTCGGTGCTGCCGCCGCCGATGTCGACGACCAGCCGACGATCCGGCCCGCCGGTGGTGTGTGCGACGCCGTGATAGATCAGCCGTGCCTCTTCTTCGCCGCTGATCACCTGTACCGGGCAGCCGAGGATTTGCTCGGCTGCCTGCAGGAACTCATCGGCGTTGGACGCCAGACGCAGCGTGGCGGTGGCGACGACGCGGATCTGCTCGCGCGGAATGTCCTGCAGGCGTTCTGAGAACAGCCGCAGGCACTGCCAGCCGCGTTGCATGGCCTCATGCGACAGGTGATTGTTCTGATCCAGCCCGGCCGCCAGGCGCACTTTGCGCTTGATCCGCGCCAGAGTCTGAATGCTGCCGGCCACCTCGCGCACTACCAACATGTGGAAGCTGTTGGAGCCGAGATCGATGGCAGCATAAAGCGTGCTGGAACTGAGCATGGCGATCAGCTCGAACGTTTACGGTTGTTGCGCGGCGCGCCGCCGCGACGAGGCGCGGAGTTGCGACGTGGGCCGTTGCCGCCGCGCGGGCGCGACAGGCGCTTCGGCGCCGGCAAATCGGTCAGCAGCGCATCGCTGTTGTACTTGCTCACCGGAATGCTGTGGTCGATATAGGTCTCGATCGCCGGCAGGTTGAGCGCATACTCTTCACACGCCAGGCTGATGGAGTGGCCGCTGGCGCCTGCGCGGCCGGTACGGCCGATGCGGTGCACGTAGTCTTCGCAGTCGTCAGGCAGATCGTAGTTGAAGACGTGCGTGACGGAAGGGATGTGCAGACCGCGCGCGGCGACGTCGGTGGCGACCAGAATATCGAGATTGCCTTTTGTGAAGTCGTCGAGGATGCGCAGGCGTTTTTTCTGCGCCACGTCACCGGTCAGCAGGCCCACGCGGTGACCGTCGGCGGCCAGATGGCCCCAGATGTCTTCGCAGCGGTGCTTGGTGTTGGCAAAGATGATGGCGCGATCCGGCCACTCTTCTTCGATCAGCGTCTGCAGCAGACGCATTTTTTCTTCGTTGGACGGGTAGAACAGCTCTTCTTTAATGCGGTGGCCGGTTTTCTGTTCCGGTTCCACTTCAACATATTCGGCGTTGTTCATCTGCTCGAAGGCCAGTTCGCGTACGCGATAGGACAGGGTAGCGGAGAACAGCATGTTCAGGCGTTGATCGGCCGCAGGCATGCGGCGGAACAGCCAACGGATGTCTTTGATAAAGCCAAGATCGTACATGCGATCGGCTTCATCCAGCACGACGACCTGCATCGCGCCGAGATCGACATAGTTCTGTTTGGTGTAATCGATTAAACGGCCGGTGGTGCCAATCAGAATGTCCACGCCGCTTTCCAGCACTTTCAGCTGTTTGTCGTAGCCGTCGCCGCCGTAGGCCAGGCCCAGTTTCAGGCCGGTGCTCTGGGAGAGCGCTTCCGCATCGGAGTGGATTTGCACCGCCAGTTCACGCGTAGGCGCCATGATCAAGGCGCGCGGCTGATTGGTCTGGCGATCCTGTTTCGCCGGGTGAGTCAGCAAATAGTGAAAAGTAGACGCCAAAAACGCCAGCGTCTTTCCGGTACCGGTTTGCGCCTGACCTGCAACGTCACGCCCGGAGAGCGTGAGCGGCAATGCTAACGCCTGGATGGGCGTGCAATTGTGAAACCCTTTTTTCTCAAGGGCTTCAAGGACTAACGGGTGCAGGGCGAAGTCGGAAAACTTCTGTTCGGTCAAGTGTGTTTTGCTCATAGTGTGGTAGAATATCAGCTAACTATTGCTTTACGAAAGCACATCCGTTGAAATAAACGCGGTGCAATAAAATCACCTTGAGTTGGTTAATGCTACACCAACAAGGTAGACATAATCCTGTGGAGTAGAACATGAGCGATAAAATTATTCACCTGACTGACAGCAGCTTCGAATCTGACGTGCTGAAAGCGGAAGGGCCGATCCTGGTCGATTTCTGGGCTGAATGGTGTGGGCCGTGCAAGATGATTGCTCCGATTCTGGATGAGATTGCCGAAGAGTTCGAAGGCAAACTGACCATCACCAAGCTGAATATCGATCAGAACCCGGCTACCGCGCCTAAGTACGGTATCCGTGGCATCCCTACGCTGTTGCTGTTCAAGAACGGTGAAGTGGCCGCGACCAAGGTTGGCGCGTTGTCCAAAGGTCAGCTCAAAGATTTCCTGAACGCGAATCTGTAATCGGGCGGGAAGCCCAGTATCAGGCGCCTGGCGGTGATGTTCAATTCACCGCTAGACGCCTGCCAAGAAGCGTGTTAAGTTTAACCACACTGCATATAGAACTTGCCCGAAGTTTTAAATCTAAAGAGTTTGAATCTAAAGCTATACTCTGTGTCGAACCACTGGCGTTGAAAGTAAACTGAACTCAGCCCGTGTTTTGGCAATCAAACGGTTTTGCAAAAATCATTTTTAAGGTACCTTCGATCTTCAACCGTCAATGCGTGCGCCCGATGTAAGCCATTTCTTACCGCGACGGCTCTGCGCCCGGTGATCGAACGTCCAGTAAACAGGCACGCATTTCGCTGCCATACCATTCACGATACAAGTTCGAGACATACCCCGAGTTTAAGAACCCACCACTATGAATCTTACCGAATTAAAGAATACGCCGGTTTCTGAGCTGATTACTCTCGGCGAAAATATGGGGCTGGAAAACCTTGCCCGCATGCGCAAGCAGGACATTATCTTCTCCATTCTGAAGCAACATGCGAAAAGCGGAGAAGATATCTTCGGCGACGGCGTGCTCGAGATATTGCAGGATGGATTCGGTTTCCTCCGCTCTGGAGACAGTTCCTACCTCGCCGGTCCCGACGACATCTACGTATCCCCTAGCCAAATCCGCCGCTTCAACCTCCGCACTGGTGACACCATTTCCGGTAAGATTCGTCCGCCAAAAGAAGGCGAGCGCTATTTTGCCCTGTTGAAAGTCAACGAAGTCAACTACGACAAGCCGGAAAACGCCCGCAGCAAGATCCTGTTCGAGAACTTGACGCCGCTGCACGCCAATTCCCGTCTGCGGATGGAGCGCGGCAACGGCTCGACCGAAGACCTGACGGCGCGCGTACTGGATCTGGCGGCGCCTATTGGCCGCGGCCAGCGTGGCCTGATCGTGGCACCGCCGAAAGCCGGTAAAACCATGCTGCTGCAGAATATCGCGCAGAGCATCGCCTACAACCACCCAGACTGCGTGCTGATGGTGCTGCTGATCGACGAACGTCCGGAAGAAGTGACCGAGATGCAGCGCCTGGTGAAAGGCGAAGTGATCGCCTCGACCTTCGACGAGCCGGCTTCGCGTCACGTGCAAGTGGCCGAAATGGTGATCGAGAAGGCCAAGCGCCTGGTTGAGCACAAGAAAGACGTGATCATTCTGCTCGACTCCATCACCCGTCTGGCGCGTGCCTACAACACCGTGGTACCGGCCTCTGGCAAGGTGCTGACCGGTGGTGTGGACGCCAACGCCCTGCATCGTCCGAAGCGTTTCTTCGGTGCGGCGCGTAACGTGGAAGAGGGCGGCAGCCTGACCATCATCGCGACCGCGCTGGTTGATACCGGTTCGAAGATGGACGAAGTGATCTACGAAGAATTTAAAGGTACCGGCAACATGGAATTGCATCTGGCGCGTAAAATCGCCGAGAAACGCGTATTCCCTGCGATCGATTACAACCGCTCCGGTACCCGTAAAGAAGAGCTGCTCACCACTTCCGAAGAGCTGCAGAAAATGTGGATCCTGCGCAAAATCATTCACCCGATGGGTGAGATTGACGCGATGGAGTTCCTCATTAATAAGTTGGCGATGACTAAAACCAACGATGAATTCTTCGATATGATGAAACGCTCATAATTCGTTAAAAAATTCGCTGAACGCCACGCCTAGTCGTGGCGTTTTTCGCTTTTGGCGGATACGATAAGTAGCAGTAATGGAAAAGTAAGTTGTTTCCTCGACTTATTGAGAATTCATCTTGTTTGTCGGTCGGCCCGGTGCCGGTCGGCTTTGCTGCTGTCGTTTTGTCAGCCGATGCGAAGAAAATAGGCATGAATCACCGTTGTCATAGGAAATGACCGAAAGGTGGCGGGGGCCGATGGCACAAGCTATTGCCCGTGGTAAGCTGCCTTATCTTCTACAGAGATCTGTTAACTGTGAACTTACTCACTATGAGTACTGAAATTCTATTTGTTTTCCTGTTTTCTTTGGCTTTTCTCTTTGTTGCCCGCAAGGCGGCAAAACGTATTGGTCTGGTAGATAAACCCAATTATCGCAAACGCCATCAGGGGTTGATTCCGCTGGTCGGCGGTATTTCCGTTTATGCCGGGTTGTGCTTCGCGTTTTGGATCTCTGAACAACCCATCGCACACGCCAAGCTTTATCTCACCTGCGCCGGCATTCTGGTGTTTGTGGGCGCGCTCGACGATCGTTTCGACATCAGCGTTAAAATTCGCGCCCTGGTGCAGGCGCTGGTCGGCATCGCGATGATGGTGTTCGCCGGTCTGTATCTGCGCAGCTTCGGCCATGTGCTGGGTGACTGGGAGATGCTGCTGGGGCCGTTCGGCTATCTGGTGACGCTGTTCGCGGTATGGGCGGCGATCAACGCCTTCAACATGGTCGACGGCATCGATGGCCTGCTGGGTGGGCTGTCGTGCGTTTCCTTCGGGGCGCTGGGCCTGCTGCTGTACCTGAGCGGCCATCATGAGCTGGCGTTCTGGTGCTTTGCGATGATCGCCACCATCGTTCCCTATATTTTGCTCAACCTCGGCATCCTCGGCCGCCGTTATAAGGTGTTTATGGGGGACGCCGGCAGCACCCTGATCGGCTTTACCGCCATTTGGCTGCTGCTGCAAAGCTCGCAGGGTAAGGCACACTCGATCAACCCGGTGACCGCGCTGTGGATCATCGCTATTCCGCTGATGGACATGATAGCAATCATGTACCGTCGTTTACGCAAGGGGATGAGCCCCTTCTCTCCCGATCGTCAACATATTCACCACCTGATCATGCGCGCCGGCTTTACGCCGCGGCAGGCTTTCGTGTTGATCACCCTGGCGGCCGCATTGCTGGCGGCGGTGGGCGTGATCGGCGAACGCCTGACTTTTATCCCTGAGTGGGTTATGTTGGCATTATTCTTGCTTGCCTTCTTCCTGTACGGTTACTGCATCAAGCGCGCCTGGCGGGTTGCGCGGTACATTAAGCGTATCAAGCGCCGGCTGCGGCGTTCGAGCGATAACAAGCAAGTATCTTAACCAGAGGCTTTTTGGCTGTGATGAATCCAGAAACAACGTCTGACAAGCATACCCCGGCGGTGGATAACGAACTCGATATCCGCGGCCTGTGCTGCACCCTGTGGCGCGGCAAACCGTGGATTATCGGCATTGCGGTGCTGTTCGCGGCGGTCGCGCTGATCGTTTCTTACCTGGTTAAGCAAGAGTGGAGCGCGACCGCAATCACCGACAAACCCACGGTGAATGCGCTGGGCGGTTACTATTCCCAGCAGCAGTTCCTGCGCAACCTGGACGTGCGCACGTTGCCGGCGACGGCCGGCGATCAGCCGAGCATCGCGGATGAAGCGTACAATGAGTTCATCATGCAGCTGGCGGCTTACGACACGCGTCGCGATTTCTGGCTGCAGAGCGATTACTACAAACAGCGCCAGGAAGGGGATGCCCGCGCCGATGCGGCATTGCTCGACGAGCTGATCAATAACATTCTGTTCACGCCGCGCGACGACAAAAAAGTCCCGAACGATGGCGTGAAGCTAACGGCGGAAACCGCCGCAGACGCCAACCGCCTGCTGCGTCAATACGTGGCCTTCGCCAGCCACCGCGCTGCTCTGCATCTGAACGAAGAGATTCAGGGGGCGTGGGCTGCTCGCACTACCTCGATGAAAGCGCAGGTCAAGCGTCAGGAAGCGGTGGCGGAGTCGGTTTACAAGCGCGAGCTGAACACCACGCAGCAGGCGTTGAAAATTGCCGAGAGCCAGGGGATCAGCCGCACGCAAACCGACACCCCGGCAGAACAGTTGCCGGATTCGGATCTGTTCCTGCTGGGCCGGCCAATGCTGCAGGCGCGTCTGGAAGGCCTGCAGGCCTCCGGCCCGACCTACGATCTGGATTACGATCAGAATCGCGCAATGTTGGCGACGCTGAACGTTGGCCCGACGTTGGATGAGAAGTTCCAGACCTATCGTTATTTGCGCACGCCGGAAGAGCCGGTAAAACGCGACAGCCCGCGCCGGGTATTCTGGCTGATTCTGTGGGGCGCGATGGGCGCTTTGGTTGGCGCGGGTGTTGCCTTGGCGCGTCGGCCGCGTAGTTAAAAAATAATATAATAATCTGATGCAGGGCGCGTGAGCGCCCCATTCGCAGGCGGGGCCTGCGATTAACCGACCAAAAGAGATTCGCTGTGAAAGTGTTGACTGTTTTCGGCACCAGACCTGAAGCCATTAAAATGGCACCGCTGGTACATGCACTGGCCCAGGATGAGGCCTTTGAAGCAAGAGTCTGCGTAACGGCACAGCATCGTGAGATGTTGGATCAGGTATTGCGGTTGTTCGAGATCACGCCGGATTACGACCTGAACATCATGAAACCCGGCCAGGGGCTAACGGAAATCACCTGTCGCATCCTGGAAGGGCTGAAAGGAGTGCTGGAAGACTTCAAACCGGACGTGGTGCTGGTGCACGGCGATACCACCACCACGCTGGCGACCAGTCTGGCAGCGTTCTATCAACGCATCCCCGTCGGGCATGTCGAGGCCGGGCTGCGTACCGGCAATCTGTATTCTCCCTGGCCGGAAGAGGCCAACCGCAAACTGACCGGCCATCTGGCGATGTACCACTTCGCGCCGACCGAGAACTCGCGCCAAAACCTGCTGCGCGAGCTGCTGCCGGACAACCGTATTTTTGTGACCGGCAATACGGTGATCGACGCGCTGTTCTGGGTGCGCGATCGCGTGATGAGCGATGCTGCGCTGCGCGCCAGCCTGGCGCAGCGTTACCCGTTCCTCGATGCCGACAAAAAACTGATTCTGGTCACCGGCCATCGCCGGGAAAGTTTTGGCGGCGGTTTTGAGCGGATTTGCAGTGCGCTGGCGGAGATCGCCCGCAGCCACCCGGAAGTGCAGGTGGTGTACCCGGTGCATCTCAATCCGAATGTCAGCGAGCCGGTGAATCGCATTTTGAAAGGCATCGACAACGTCATGCTGATCGAGCCGCAGGATTATTTGCCGTTTGTCTATTTGATGACCCACGCTTACATGATCCTGACTGACTCCGGCGGCATTCAGGAAGAGGCGCCCTCGTTAGGCAAGCCGGTGCTGGTGATGCGCGACACTACCGAGCGCCCGGAGGCGGTAGATGCAGGCACGGTGCGCCTGGTCGGCACCGATGTGGCCAAAATTGTTGAAGCGGTGACCCGGCTGTTGACGGACGAAAGCGAATATCACGCGATGAGCCGGGCGCATAACCCATACGGCGACGGGCATGCCTGTCAGCGTATCCTCGAAGCTTTAAAGAATCATCAGGTGACACTATGAGTTTTGACACTATTTCGGTTATCGGCCTGGGTTATATCGGCTTGCCAACGGCGGCGGCGTTTGCTTCCCGCAAGAAAAAAGTGGTGGGCGTAGATGTTAACCAACATGCGGTAGATACCATTAACCGCGGCGCGATCCATATCGTCGAACCGGATCTGGACAAAGTGGTCAAGGACGCCGTCGACGGCGGTTTCCTGCGGGCGGTGACCAAACCGCTGGCGGCCGATGCGTTCCTGATCGCGGTGCCTACGCCGTTCAAGGGCGATCACGAGCCGGATCTGGCCTATGTCGAAGCAGCGGCGAAATCGCTGGCGCCGGTGCTGAAAAAAGGCGATCTGGTGATCCTGGAGTCCACCTCGCCGGTGGGCGCCACTGAACAAATGGCGGACTGGTTAGCGCAGGCGCGCAGCGATCTCAGCTTCCCGCAGCAAGCGGGCGAAGCGGCGGACGTGAATATCGCCTACTGTCCGGAGCGCGTGTTGCCGGGGCAGGTGATGGTCGAGCTGATTCAAAACGACCGCGTGATCGGCGGCATGACGCCGAAGTGCTCGGAACGAGCCAGCGCGCTGTACAAGATTTTCCTCGAGGGGGAATGCGTAGTCACCAACTCACGCACTGCCGAGATGTGCAAGCTGACGGAAAACAGCTTCCGCGACGTGAATATCGCCTTTGCCAACGAATTGTCGTTGATTTGCGCCGAACAGGGGATCAACGTCTGGGAACTGATCCGCCTGGCGAACCGCCATCCGCGGGTGAATATTCTGCAGCCGGGGCCGGGCGTAGGCGGTCACTGCATCGCCGTCGATCCGTGGTTTATCGTGGCGCAAAACCCGCAGCAGGCGCGTCTGATCCACACCGCACGCCTGGTGAACGACGGCAAACCGCTGTGGGTGGTCGACCGGGTGAAAGCGGCGGTGGCCGATTGCCTGGCCGCCACCGACAAGCGCGCGTCCGAGGTGAAAATCGCCTGCTTCGGCCTGGCCTTCAAACCGAATATCGACGATTTGCGTGAAAGCCCGGCGGTGGAAGTGGCGCACCTGATCGCCGAATGGCACGTCGGCGAAACGCTGGCGGTGGAACCGAACGTCGAACAGTTGCCGAAGTCGCTGGCGGGCCATGTGACGTTGACGCCAATCGCTGAGGCGTTGCAGCAGGCCGATGTGATTGTGATGTTGGTCGATCACCAACAGTTCAAGGCCATCCGGCCGGAAGAGATCAAGCAAAGCTGGGTGGTGGATACCAAGGGAGTCTGGCGTTGAAGCGTATCTTAGTCACCGGCGGCGCCGGTTTCATTGGTTCCGCAGTGGTGCGGCACATCATCGAGGCCACCGGCGACAGCGTGGTGGTAGTGGATAAGCTGACCTATGCCGGCAACCTCGAGTCGCTGGCGGTGGTGGCCGACAGCGAGCGCTATGCTTTCGAGCAGGTCGACATCTGCGATCGTGCCGAGCTGGATCGGGTATTTGCCCGCTATCAGCCGGACGTGGTGATGCACCTGGCGGCGGAAAGCCACGTCGATCGTTCTATCGACGGCCCGGCGGCGTTTATCGAGACCAACGTGGTTGGCACTTACACGATGCTGGAAGCGGCGCGCCATTACTGGCAGCCGTTGGCGGCGGAGAAGAAGCAGTCTTTCCGTTTCCATCATATCTCCACCGACGAAGTGTACGGCGACCTGCACGGCACCGACGATCTGTTCACCGAAACCACGCCATATGCGCCGAGCAGTCCGTATTCCGCCTCCAAGGCATCGAGCGATCATCTGGTGCGTGCCTGGTTGCGCACCTACGGTTTGCCGACCCTCGTGACCAACTGTTCGAACAACTACGGCCCTTATCACTTCCCGGAGAAGTTGATTCCGTTGGTGATCCTGAATGCGCTAGCCGGCAAACCGCTGCCGGTATACGGCAACGGCGCGCAGGTGCGCGACTGGTTGTATGTCGAGGATCACGCGCGCGCGCTTTATCAGGTCGTGACCGAAGGTGTGGTAGGCGAAACCTACAATATCGGTGGCCATAACGAACGCAAGAATATTGAAGTGGTGCAGACCATTTGCGATCTGCTGGAAGAACTGGCGCCGAACAAGCCGCAGGGCGTGGCGCACTACCGCGATCTGATCACTTACGTGAAGGATCGCCCAGGCCACGATATGCGTTACGCCATCGACGCCGGCAAAATCGATCGCGAGTTGGGCTGGCGGCCGCAGGAAACGTTTGAAAGCGGCATTCGCAAGACGGTCGCCTGGTATTTGGCTAACGAAACCTGGTGGCGCCGGGTGCAAGACGGTTCTTATGCCGGCGAGCGTTTGGGGTTGTCAGATTAATTTAACGCCGCGTCGCTTTGCGGCGGTGCGGCGGGTTTTGGAGTAAGTATGAAAGGTATTGTGCTGGCTGGCGGTTCCGGTACGCGTCTGCATCCGATCACGCGCGGCGTGTCCAAGCAACTGCTGCCGATTTATGACAAGCCGATGATCTATTACCCGCTGTCGGTACTGATGTTGGCGGGGATCCGCGACATTTTGATCATCTCCACCCCGGAAGATCTGCCTTCTTTCAAGCGTCTGTTGGGCAGCGGCGAAGCGTTTGGCGTCAATCTCAGTTATGCCGAGCAGCCTAACCCCGATGGCCTGGCTCAGGCATTTCTGATTGGCGAAGAATTCTTGGCCGGTGAGCCGAGTTGCCTGGTGTTGGGCGATAATATTTACTTTGGTCAGGGGTTCAGCCCCAAGCTGAGAAGCGTTGCGGCGCGCACCGCCGGTGCCACTGTATTTGGCTATCAGGTGATGGATCCCGAGCGTTTCGGCGTGGTGGAGTTTGACGACCACTTCCGCGCGCTGTCGATCGAAGAAAAGCCGGTTAAACCGAAGTCCAATTGGGCGGTGACCGGATTATATTTTTATGATGCTCAGGTGGTGGAGTTCGCCAAGCAGATCAAGCCGTCAGCTCGGGGAGAATTGGAGATCACCAGCATCAACCAGATGTATCTGGAGCGTGGCGAGCTGACCGTCGAGCTGCTGGGGCGCGGTTTTGCCTGGCTGGACACCGGGACTCACGACAGCCTGCTGGAAGCCAGTAGCTTCGTGCAAACGGTCGAGAAACGTCAGGGCTTTAAAATCGCCTGTCTTGAAGAGATCGCCTGGCGCAATGGCTGGCTGGATGATGAGGGCGTGAAACGCGCGGCTCAGACGCTGGCCAAAACAGGTTACGGCAAATACTTACTGGATTTATTGCATGCGCGTCCACGCCAGTATTGAACCGCTGAATTGGGAGAGCGACTTCTTCCAATTGAAAAGCGCCAAGTTGCATTTCGATGACTCTGCGGCCCCCGTCAGCCACGCTGATTTGGACGCTTATGCGTTGGTGCAGGCTAAAATTCCCGCTTACCGATTGGAGTGGGCCGATGCACTGTCGGCGCTGGGCTTCCAGCTGGTCGAAGGCGAAGTGGATCTGGCCGTGAACATTGCAACTGGACGCGAGACGGTCGATACCGCTGCGGCCGGGGTGCGCATGGCCGTGCCTGAGGACATCCCGTCGTTGCGGGCTGCCGCCGGTGACGTGTTCGCCGCCAGCCGATTTCGCGCACCGTGGTACGAGCGCACCGATAGCGGGCGATTCTATGCGGCCTGGATCGAAAAAGCGGTGCTGGGCACCTTCGATCATCAATGCTTGCTGGTATTGGGTAACCAGGGGCAACCTGAAGGCTTTGTCAGCCTGCGCGACATTGGCGGCCAGGAAATGCGTATCGGCTTGCTGGCGGCCTACCCCGGCGCATCAGGCCGGGGCATTGGCTCCAGACTGATGGCGGCGGCGCTGGCCGAATGTCGGCGGCAGGGGATGCAACGCCTGCGGGTTGCGACCCAGGTAGGCAATATCGCCGCATTACGACTCTATCAACGACAGGGTGCCGTGATTGAAAGCACCGCGTACTGGTTATACAGAGGTAGACATGATTCCATTTAACGCTCCACCGGTTGTTGGCACTGAACTGGAATATATGCAGGCTGCGATGAGCAGCGGCAAGTTGTGCGGCGACGGCGGTTTTACCCGTCGCTGCCAGCAGTGGATGGAACAGCGTTTCGGCAGCGCGAAAGTGCTGTTGACGCCTTCCTGCACCGCGTCGTTGGAAATGGCCGCCATCCTGCTGGATATCCAGCCGGGTGACGAAGTGATCATGCCGAGCTTTACCTTCGTTTCCACCGCCAACGCCTTTGTGCTGCGCGGTGCTAAAGTGGTGTTCGTCGACCTGCGTCCGGACACCATGAACATCGACGAAACCAAAATCGAAGCGGCGATCACCGATAAAACCCGCGCGATTGTACCGGTGCACTATGCTGGCGTTGCCTGCGAGATGGATACCATCATGGCGCTGGCGAAGAAATATAACCTCTTCGTGGTGGAAGACGCCGCGCAGGGCGTGATGTCGACCTACAAAGGCAAGGCATTGGGCACCATCGGCCATATCGGCTGCTTCAGCTTCCATGAAACCAAAAACTACACCGCCGGCGGCGAAGGCGGCGCGACGCTGGTGAACGATCCTGCCCTGATCGATCGGGCGGAAGTCATCCGCGAGAAGGGCACCAACCGCAGTCAGTTCTTCCGTGGCCAGGTCGACAAATATACCTGGCGCGACATCGGTTCCAGCTATCTGATGTCTGACCTGCAGGCCGCCTACCTGTGGGGCCAGCTGGAAGTGGCGGAACGCATCAACCAGCGCCGTTTGGCTCTGTGGCAGAAGTACTACGACAGCTTCCTGCCGTTGGCGCAGGCCGGCCGTATCGAGTTGCCGACTGTGCCGGCGGACTGCGAGCACAATGCGCACATGTTCTATATCAAGCTGCGTGATATCGACGATCGCACCGCCTTTATCGACTACCTGAAGGAAGCTGAGATCATGACGGTGTTTCACTATATCCCGCTGCATGCGTGCCCGGCCGGCGAACAGTTTGGCCGCTTTGCCGGTGAAGATCGCTATACCAGCCAGGAAAGCGCGCGCCTGGTGCGTTTGCCGCTGTTCTACAATATGTCCGATGCTAATCAACGTACGGTAATCAATACCATCCTGAGCTTCTTCGCCTGATATGTCGTTGGCAAAAGCGTCGATATGGACCGCCGGCTCCACGCTGATCAAAATTGGCGTGGGACTATTGGTGGTGAAACTGCTGGCGGTGGCGTTTGGCCCCAGCGGCGTGGGGCAGGCGGGTAACTTTCGCCAGTTGATCACCGTGCTGGGCGTGCTGTCCGGCGCGGGCATTTTTAACGGCATCACCAAATACGTGGCGGAGTACCACCAGGACTCGCAGCGTCTGCGTCTGGCGGTGGGCACCGCGTCGAGCATCGTGCTGGGTTTTTCGACCTTGCTGGCGCTGGTGTTTTTGTTCGCCGCCGAACCGATCAGCATCGGGCTGTTCGGGCATGCCGATTACGTCGATGTGGTGCGCGCCGTCGCTTTCATTCAGATGGGCATCGCCTACGCCAACCTGTTCATGGCGGTGCTGAAAGGCTATCGCGACGCGATGGGCAATGCGCTGGCGGTGATCGGCGGCAGCCTGATTGGCGTGGTGGCTTATTACCTGTGCTTCAAGCTGGGGGGCTATGAAGGCGCGCTGGCGGGGCTGGCGCTGGTGCCGGCGTTGGTGGTGTTGCCGGCCGGGCTGATGCTGTGGCGGCGCAAAACGCTGCCGCTGCGCTATCTGGCGCCGCGTTGGGACAAACTCGTGGCCGGCAACCTCGGCAAATTCACCCTCATGGCGTTGATCACCTCGGTGACGTTGCCGGTGGCTTACGTGATGATGCGTAACCTGCTGGCCGCGCATTACGGCTGGGATGAGGTGGGGATTTGGCAGGGCGTCAGCAGCATTTCCGATGCCTATCTGCAGTTCATCACCGCCTCGTTTACCGTCTATCTGCTGCCGACGCTGTCGCGGTTGACGGACAAGGGCGCCATCTCGCGGGAGATCGTGCGCTCGCTGAAATTCGTGCTGCCGGCGGTAGCGGCGGCGAGCTTTACGGTGTGGTTGCTGCGTGATTTCGCCATCTGGCTGCTGTTCTCGGACAAGTTCGTCGTCATGCGCGATCTGTTTGCCTGGCAACTGGTGGGCGACGTGCTGAAAGTCGGGGCCTATGTGTTCGGCTATTTGGTGATCGCCAAAGCGTCGCTGCGCTTTTATATCCTGACGGAAGTCAGCCAGTTTCTGCTGCTGACGCTGTTCTCACACTGGCTGATCCCGCTGCACGGCGCGCTGGGGGCGGCTCAGGCCTATATGGCAACCTACATCGTGTATTTCACGCTCTGTAGCTGCGTGTTTCTTATCTATCGTAGACGAGTATGACCACACTGATTCACGTTCTGGGATCCGATATCCCGCATCATAACCAGACGGTGCTGCGCTTCTTCAATGACGTGCTGGCGCCGCGTCTGCCGGCTGAGCAGACGCGGCATTTTATGGTGGCGGCCAAGGATGTGGCGGCATTGGGAGATTTCCCCGCCCTGAACATTGAGCCCTACGCGGACAAGAAAAGCCTGGCTGCGGCGGTGATCGCGCGCGCCCAGGCCGATCGCGATGCGCGCTTCTTCCTGCACGGTCAGTTCAACCCGGGGTTATGGCTGGCGCTGCTGAGCGGCAAGATCAAGGCGCGTCAGGTCAGTTGGCATATTTGGGGCGCCGATCTGTATGAGGACGCCACCAGCTGGAAATTCCGGCTGTTCTATCTGCTGCGCCGCATTGCGCAGGGGCGGGTAGGGAATGTGTTTGCCACTCGCGGCGACGTGATTCACTACCAGCAGCGCCATGCGCGGGTGCCGGCCTCGCTGCTGTACTTCCCGACCCGCATGGATCCGGCGCTGACCGACGTTCACGTCGAGAAAAACCTGGCCGGACCGATGACGATTCTGGTGGGCAACTCCGGCGATCGCAGCAACCGGCATATCGAAGCGCTGCAGGCGATACATCAGCAGTTCGGCGCCGACGTGCGCGTGATCCTGCCGATGGGTTATCCGGCCAACAACGATGCTTACATCGAGCAGGTGCGCGCCGCCGGGTTGCCGCTGTTCGGCGAGAAAAACCTGCAGCTGCTCACGCAGCAGGTAGCGTTTGAGGACTACCTCAACATCCTGCGCGCCTGCGATCTGGGCTATTTCATTTTCAATCGCCAGCAGGGGATTGGCACCCTGTGCCTACTGATTCAGTTCGGCGTGCCTTTTGTGCTCAGCCGGCAGAACCCGTTCTGGCAGGATTTGGCGGAACAGCACCTGCCGGTGCTGTTCTACGGCGATTCGCTGGACGAGGCGGTGGTGCGCGAAGCGCAGCGTCAGCTGGCGGCGGTGGATAAACAGACGATCGCCTTCTTCAATCCGAACTATGTTGACGGCTGGCAGCAAGCCCTGGCGTTGGCGGCGGGAGAGCACTCATGACGTTGGCGCAATTCGGCGGCCTGTTTGTCGTCTATCTGGTCAGCCTGACGTTTATCCTGACGCTGACCTACCAGGAGTTTCGGCGCGTGCGTTTTAACTTCAACGTCTTCTTCTCGCTGCTGTATTTGCTGACGTTCTATTTCGGCTTCCCGTTAACCTGCCTGCTGGTGTTTCAGTTTGACGTCGAGGTGGTGCCGGTGGAGTTTCTGCTGTACGCCCTGCTGTCGGCGACGGCGTTTTACGCCATCTATTACGTCACCTACAAGACCCGGCTGCGCAAGCGCCGCACTCAGCCGCGCGCGGCGCTGTTTACCATGAACCGGGTAGAGACTCATATGACCTGGGTGCTGCTGGCGCTGGTGGCGATCGGTACCGTTGGGATCTTCTTCATGCAGAACGGCTTCCTGCTGTTCAAGCTCAATTCCTACAGTCAGATCTTCTCCAGCGACGTGTCCGGCGTGGCGCTCAAGCGGTTCTTCTACTTCTTCATTCCGGCGATGCTGGTGGTCTATTTCCTGCGGCAGGATCTGCGTGCCTGGTTTTTGTTCCTGGTGGCGACGGTGGCGTTCGGTATTCTGACCTACGTGATCGTCGGCGGCACCCGTGCCAATATCATCATCGCTTTCGCGTTGTTCCTGTTTATCGGCATCGTGCGCGGCTGGATCACGCTGTGGATGCTGGCGGCGGCGGGCATATTCGGCGTGGTCGGCATGTTCTGGCTGGCGTTGAAGCGCTATAGCCTGGACGTCAGCGGCGCGGAAGCGTTTTATACCTTCCTCTACCTGACCCGCGATACCTTCTCGCCGTGGGAAAACCTGGCGCTGCTGCTGCAAAATTACGACAAGATCGATTTCCAGGGTCTGGCGCCGATCTTGCGTGATTTCTACGTCTTTATCCCAACCTGGCTATGGCCGGGCCGGCCGGACGTGGTGCTGAACTCGGCCAACTATTTCACCTGGGAAGTGCTGAACAACCACTCCGGGCTGGCGATTTCGCCGACGCTGATCGGTTCGCTGGTGGTGATGGGCGGCGCACTGTTTATCCCGCTCGGCGCGATTCTGGTGGGCATGATCATCAAGTGGTTCGACTGGCTGTATGAGCTGGGCAAAACAGAGCCGAACCGTTATAAGGCGGCCATTCTGCAGGGGTTCTGCTTCGGCGCGGTGTTCAACATGATCGTGTTGGCGCGTGAAGGGGTGGACTCATTCGTGTCGCGCGTGGTGTTCTTCTGCATTATTTTCGGCGCCTGTCTGGTGCTGGCGAAGTTGCTGTATTGGCTGTTCGATACCGCCGGGCTGATCAAGGCCAGAGTGACGCGTGCCCGCGCGCTGGCGTCTCCGCCTCGGGCCAACGGTCTTTTGTAAGGGTAATGAGAACGATGGAAACAAAGATTTCGGTGCCGCAGTATGAGCTGCGCGGTTTCAGCCTGTGGGGCTTTCGCGATATGGCGCATTGCATGGACTTTCTGTTCGACGTCGGCCGGGTCAAACAGGGCACGCTGGTGGCGATGAATGCGGAAAAGATCCTGAAGGCGGAAGAGGACCCGGCGCTGCATGCGTTGCTGGATGAAGCGGAGTACAAGTACGCCGACGGCATCAGCATGGTGCGCTCGATTCGCCGCAAATACCCGGCGGCGGATGTGTCGCGCGTCGCGGGCGCCGATCTGTGGGAAGCGTTGATGCAGCGCGCCGGCCGCGAAGGCACGCCGGTCTTCTTGGTCGGCGGCAAGCCGGAAGTCTTGGCGGAAACCGAGCAGAAGCTGCGCAGCCAGTGGAATGTCAACCTGGTGGGCAGCCAGGACGGCTATTTCAAACCGGATCAGCGAGAGGCGCTGTTCGAGCGTATTCGTGCCAGCGGCGCCGCTATCGTGACGGTGGCGATGGGATCGCCGAAGCAGGAGATCCTGATGCGCGACTGCCGCAAGGTGCATCCGCAGGCGCTGTATATGGGCGTGGGCGGCACCTACGACGTTTTTACCGGGCATGTGAAGCGTGCGCCCAAGGTGTGGCAGAACCTTGGTCTGGAATGGCTCTACCGCCTGCTCAGCCAACCCAGCCGCATCGGCCGGCAGTTGAAGCTGTTGAAGTTTGTCGGCTACTACTACAGCGGCAAGATGTAACCTCTCATCCGGGGTGGAAAGTGCTGTTCCGCTCCGGACTGCTGTACCAATAATCTGCTTTTGCGCGTTTCTCCCGCATATCTATAACCCTCGGCCCTAAACGCCGCCGCATTTATTCCATAAAGTTTTAAATTGCGGTTTGCTTATAGCGGCGAAATGCGAAACGATACCGCCCGGAAATTATCCCTGGCCGCTGAAGCCTGATGCGACAGCGCTGAACGATGTCCTTCTCACGGTAACTTCGCTCCGACTACCCGTTGATGCCAGTCCGATCGGCAGGGGATGATTTATTCTTTTAATAATGACAATAACGACCGGCAGCGGCCGGCAGGCAAACACAACCCGAGAAAAATTATTGAGGATTTATGGCACACAAAGAGAAACCGCAAGGGCTACACCGGGGTCTTGAGGCCCGGCACATCGAGCTTATCGCTCTGGGGGGCACCATCGGCGTCGGCCTGTTTATGGGCTCGGCCAGTACGCTGAAGTGGGCGGGGCCATCGGTGCTGCTGGCTTACATCATCGCCGGGCTGTTCGTATTCTTCATTATGCGTTCGATGGGAGAAATGCTGTTCCTTGAGCCGGTCGCCGGGTCGTTTGCCGTTTACGCGCATAAGTACATGAATCCCTACTTCGGTTATCTGACCGCCTGGGGCTACTGGTTTATGTGGATTGCCGTCGGCATTTCTGAGATCACCGCCATCGGGGTGTATGTGCAGTTCTGGTTCCCGGAAATACCGCAGTGGGTGCCGGCGCTGATTGCCGTGGCGATGGTGGCGCTGGCCAACCTGGCGGCGGTGCGCCTGTATGGGGAGCTGGAGTTCTGGTTCGCCATGATCAAGGTCACCACCATCATCGTGATGATTCTGGTGGGGCTGGGGGTGATCTTCTTCGGCTTCGGCAACGGCGGTGAACCTATCGGTTTCGCCAATTTGACGGCGCACGGCGGTTTCTTTGCCGGCGGCTGGAAAGGCTTCTTGTTTGCGCTGTGCATCGTGGTGGCGTCCTATCAGGGGGTTGAACTGGTGGGCATCACCGCCGGGGAAGCCAAGAACCCGCAGGTGACGCTGAAACGCGCGATCAACAATATCCTGTGGCGCATCCTGATCTTCTATGTTGGCGCGATCTTCGTCATCGTCACCATTTTCCCTTGGAACGGCATCGGCACTACCGGCAGCCCGTTCGTGCTGACCTTCGCCAAGATCGGCATCGTTGCCGCCGCCGGCATCATCAACTTCGTGGTCTTGACCGCCGCGCTCTCCGGTTGCAACAGCGGCATGTACAGCGGCGGCCGCATGCTGTACGCCCTGGCCAAGAATCGCCAACTGCCGGCGGCGTTGACCAAGCTTTCCGCCAGCGGCGTGCCGGTGAATTGCATCGCCGTCACCATCGGCTGCCTGCTGGTGGGATCTGCGCTGAACTACATTATCCCGAATCCGGAGCAGGTGTTCGTCTATGTCTACAGCGCCAGCGTGCTGCCGGGCATGGTGCCGTGGTTCGTGGTGCTGATAAGCCAGCTCTATTTCCGCCGCGCCCATAAGGAAGCGATCAAAAACCACAGCTTTAAGTCGATCATGTTCCCGTATGTGAACTATCTGACCATCGCTTTTCTGGTTTGCGTGCTGGTCGGCATGGGAATCAACCCGGATACGCGGATTTCCCTGCTGGTCGGGGCGATTTTCTTAGCGGGCGTCAGCCTGTGCTACTTCGCTTTCGGCATGCATAAGAAACATCATCCGGCTGAAAATAGGGTAGAAACACGGCAATAAACGGTGAAAAGGGGCTACGGAGTGCGCTTTCCTGCGCAGGAGTGAGCAAAGCGTAATCAAACGCAACATTTCTGCGAAAAAGCACTAGACAGGATTGGCGTAAATCCGTAGTATCCCCTCCCGCAACGGCGCTACGCGCCCGTAGCTCAGCTGGATAGAGCGCTGCCCTCCGGAGGCAGAGGTCTCAGGTTCGAATCCTGTCGGGCGCGCCATTAAGTTTGTGCGCAGGAGCTGCGGTGGTAATATTACCGCGTGAGTAAGAAGAAGTAGTAATGGTGGCTATAGCTCAGTTGGTAGAGCCCTGGATTGTGATTCCAGTTGTCGTGGGTTCGAGTCCCATTAGCCACCCCACTTCCTAAGCGAAGTGAAGATTTAGCAGTATTTTGTGACAGTGCGAAGGTGGCGGAATTGGTAGACGCGCTAGCTTCAGGTGTTAGTGTTCTTACGGACGTGAGGGTTCAAGTCCCTCTCTTCGCACCACGCAAAATATCTGATAAATATAAGATTTATATGGACAACGGTCTGATAAATCGGGTAGTATGAGCAACACAAATCGGCGAGTAGCGCAGCTTGGTAGCGCAACTGGTTTGGGACCAGTGGGTCGGAGGTTCGAATCCTCTCTCGCCGACCACATTCGAAAAACCTGCTTTTTAAAGCAGGTTTTTTTTCGTCTGCAGTTTATGGGGATGAGCACCTCCGCAGGAGGTTCGAGAGGACGTTGCTTTAGCAACGGCCCGCAGGGCGCGTAATCTTTCTCTCGCTGACCATTTTCAAAGAAACCGACGTAAGTCGGTTTTTTTACGTCCGCCGTTTATGAGGTTAAGTCCTTCCCGCTGCGACGAAACGCATAGCGACCAACCCGTGCAGCATTACACGGGTTTTTGCGTATCTGAACATTGGCATTTTGTCTCAACCGGCACGTGTGTAGGTTTTCAGCGACAATGTGGTTTGAAGTTGTCGCCAGTTTGAGACAAATAATCCATTGATTTTAAACATTAAAAGTGGCTTTGGTTTAAGTCGTCGTTTTGCGGCGACAGCATCAGATCGGCCGTGGGTAAAGAACGACAGGGGACGGCATGCTGAGAGAAAGTTAGAGGGTAAGTAAAAATTCAATATTTTCAATAAATTGAATGCTATTTTTTATGGCGACTTTCCTGGATCTGAAAGTTGGCACGTCAAATGCAATACCTATAGCGTAGATGCTCATTCCACCTCTTATGTTCGCCTTCGGCTTCATAAACCCTGGGAATGACGCAGAGCCGATTTAGGGTGCCTATCGCCCACGAGAACGATGACTAACCCGTCATCACGCTCAGGGCAAAACGTTGAGTGAGGCACCGCCCCTGTTGTCCTAGACCTGATTGCTTCTTTATACACTTGCCATACGGCAAGTGTTTTTTTTTGCGCCACAGAAAACCCTGGGCAAAAAAAAGCGCGGCATCGGAGCCGCGCTTTTCTCACTTGGGCAGGGCATTATTCGCCGCCGTTCTGTTTCAGCGTCAACATCAGTCCCTCACGTCGCATCTGCGCCGCTTCATCCGAACGATGCAGTTTTTCCAGCGTATCGGCCAACCAGGCGTAGTCGTAAGCATCCGGGCGCTGTTTCAACGCTTCGCGGAAGGCGTCGGCCGCTTGCTGCCACTCGCCATGCTTCATCAGCAGTTGCCCCAGCGTGCTGTTCAGCAGCGGCGTCGCGCCGTGTTGCTTCATCTGCTGACGCAGCGCTTTTTCCAACTGCTCGGGGTTGCCGGACTTCAGCCGCGGCAGCAACAGCACCAGGCGCTCGTCATATTGGCGCTTCAGGCTGTCGAGCACAATCTCCTGCGCCAGTTCGTGGTCGTTGCATTCGATCAGGTGCTCCACCATCGCGATTTGCAGCGGCACTTCGTGACGCGTCTTGCGGCTCTGATCTTTCCACCAGCGCTTCAGGCCTTCGCTGCCTTCGTCCGCCATCGCCTGATTCATCAGCCCGATATAAGCCTGTTGCTGCAATGCCTGCAGCTGCTCTTCACTGTGCAGCTCGATTTTACGCATCGACGGCAGCACTTCCAGCAGCGACGCGTAGGCGCCGGTGCGCAGATAGGCTTGTTCCGCCAGGCGCAACACTTCCGGATGGCGCGGCGCCTGGTTCAGCAGGCGATCGACGCCGTGGCGCGCGGCATGGTTCTCGCCCTGCGCCAGCTGGATGCGAACCCGGGTGATATCCACCGGCAGCTGATCGGTATCGGCGGCTTCAGCGGCGCGCTCCAGATATTGGTTGGTACGGAAGTCATCGCCGCGTTGTTGTGCGGCCTCGGCGGCCAGCAGGTAGTTCACCACCGGCTGTTCGGCGTGGGCGGCGTTGCGCGTCATCAGCTTTTCAACCTGCTTGTAGTCGCCTTCCGCCAGTTTGATCAGCGCGGCTTTGGTTTGCTGGCGCGCGCGGGTGCGCTTGCGGCCGATAAACCAACCGCGCGTGCGGGCGCCGGTACGGAAGATGCGGCGCAGGATCCACTCGATCGCCAGCAGCACCACGAACAGCAGCACCAGCATGATCACCAGGCCGGTGACACTGGTTTCAATATTGTAGTTATCGGTCTGGATCAGCACATAGCCCTGATGCCCGGCCAACATCGGCCCGAGCACCACGCTGGCGATCACCACCAGGAACAGAAATAGCACGCGTAACATGGCTTAACCCTCCTGGTGAGCGGCAGGGGACTGGGTCATCAGGTTGCGCACCCGGGTCTGCATCACTTTTTCCAGCAGCGGCTGGCTCTTCAGCTGATCCGGCACATCCATCGAGATCGACTGTTGGCTCAGGTTGTCCAGCTCTTCCAGGAAGGCCTTGGTCGCCGGGTCGGTGGTGTCGAAATAGGCGCGCACCCAGGTGGAGACGGTTTCCAGCGACTGCTTGTAGGTCTCGTTCTGATGGCGCGCGATGGCCTGTGCGGCCACCAGCAGGCGCGAACGGATGTTCTCGCGCAGGTAGATGTCCTGGTTCGGCGCCAGCAGCGGTTCGGCGCTGGTGTCGCGGCGGCGGATGGTGATGAAGTCGGCCATGAAATTGCGCCAGCTCTTGGCCAGGTTCTGCCGCCATTCGCCGATCGAGCCGGAGAGCTCGCTGCTGTTTTGATCCATCGGCGCTTCGTCGGTGTCGTTGTCCGCCAGGCGCAGGTTATCCACCTGATTGGACAGCTGATTGACCTTGAGGATGATGCCGTCGTAATCGACCTGGGTCAGCGTGGAAAGTGTGCTGATGTCTTCGGTAATGGCGCGGCGCACGTCGAGCAGGCTCGGATCGTTCATGTCCGCCAGGCTGGCGTCGGCGCTTTTCAGCAGCGCGGCGGCGCTGGTCACGTCTTGATCGCTCCACAGCTTGCGGCCGGCCATTTTCACCAGGAAATCGGCCTGCGCCAGCAGCCAGGTTTTGGCGTCGCTGCCGGAGATGGTCGCCACTTTTTCCTGCAGCTCGCTCAGTTGGCGCGCCAGATTCGCCTGCTCGCGATCGGCGGCGTCCAGGGTTTTACCCTGCTGCTGCAGCAGGCCTTCCAGCGCATTTCTTTCCTGCTGTTGGCTCTGCTTTACGCCTTCAAGCTGCTGTTGCAGCGCCTGATTGGCGGCGATCAGCTGTTGCGCCTGCTTGTGCGTGTGGTAATAGCCGCCCGCGCCGAGGGCGATGACCAGCACGATAGCGATCGCGCCGAGCACCGGGCCGGTGTTCTTGCCTTTGCGGCTGGCAGCGGCTGGCTGCTGGGAGCTCTCAACCGCGGTGGTTGGCTCTTCAACCGGGGCGGATGGGGTATTTTGTTCCGTCATAGTGGCACATCCCATAGTCAGATTATTGTAGCGCGCGGATCAGCGCGTCATTATCGGCGTTGTCAGCTACCCGAATCGTACGCCAGCCCAAATCCCGGGCGAGGGTAGCCAGGCGTTCGCTCACTACTACCAGGCGGCAACGCAGCAGCCATGAAGAACGATAGTAATCAGGAACTAAAGTATAGAGCTGTTGTAACATTTCACCGCTGGTCACCACCAGCGTATCCACACCGGCGCGTTGCCAGTGGGCGCTTTGCTCGCTGCCGTCATAGTGCACCGGGCTGCGTTGATAGCATTCATAATAGCTGACGTCGGCGCCGCGCTCGCTCAGCGTCGACCCCAACAGTTCGCGGCCGCCGTTGCCGCGTAAAATCAGCGCGCGTTTGCCCGCCAGCTTTTGCAGCGCCGGCAGCAGCAGCAGCGTTTCGCTGATCTCGCGTTCGCGCGGGTACTCCACCGGCAAACTGCTGATGCGGTGCAGCGCCAGCCCGGTGGTGCGGCCGATGGCGTAATAAGCCAGGTGAGCGGGCCAGCTCAGCCCGGCGCGGCCAATGACCGAATCGGCATAGTTCACCGAATGCTGCGACAGCACGAACACCAGATCGCCGGCGCTAAGCTGCTGCAACGCCTGCGGCAGCTGCGGCAGATCGCCGCCGGGGGCGAAGTCG
Organism: Serratia sp. KG1D; assembly: GCF_037150675.1. Lineage (NCBI taxonomy): Bacteria > Pseudomonadati > Pseudomonadota > Gammaproteobacteria > Enterobacterales > Yersiniaceae > Serratia > Serratia sp. KG1D. The sequence goes on along the minus strand of NZ_JBAGIH010000005.1, from coordinate 86,846 downwards.
ATCAGCGGCGCATGATAGGCAACCCGGCCGAGTGCGCGCAGCCGGCTCACTAACAGCTCCCCCGAAGGCGATGGGCGGGTTACCAGGATCGTCATGCCGGCGGATTTCCCTGATAAACCTCGCGCAGGATCTCGCGCGCGCCGCGCGCCAGCAGCTCTTCCGCCAGCTCAACGCCCATCCGTTCGGCTTCGGCGGCCGGGCCGCGGCGTTCGCCGCGCACCATCTGGCTGCCGTCCGGCGCGCCGACCAGGGCGCGCAGCCACAGGCTGTCGCCATCCAGTTCGGCATAACTGCCGATCGGCACCTGGCAGCCGCCTTCCAGGCGGGTATTCATCGCCCGCTCGGCGCGCACGCGGGTTTCGGTGGCCGCATGGTTCAGCGGCGCCAGCAGCGCGCGGGTGACGCTGTCGTCGAGACGGCATTCAATGCCGACTGCACCCTGGCCGACCGCCGGCAGACACTCTTCGGCGCTCAGCGGGCTGCGGATGCGTTGCTCCAGACCTAAACGCTTCAGGCCGGCCACCGCCAGGATAATCGCGTCGTAGTCGCCGTTGTCCAGCTTGGCCAGGCGAGTGCCGACGTTGCCGCGCAGGTCGCGCACGATCAGATCCGGGCGGCGTTCACGCAGCTGGCACTGACGGCGCAGGCTGGAGGTGCCGACCACGCTGCCCAGCGGCAGCTGATCGAGCGAGGCGAAACGATTGGAAACAAAAGCGTCGCGCGGATCTTCGCGTTCGCAAATGGTGGTCAAACCGAGCCCGGCAGGAAAATCGACCGGCACGTCTTTCATCGAATGCACGGCGATGTCGGCGCGGCCTTCCAGCAGCGCGAGCTCGAGTTCTTTAACAAACAGGCCTTTACCGCCGACTTTCGCCAACGGCGTATCCAGAATAACGTCGCCGCGGGTGACCATCGGCACCAACTCGACCTGCAGGCCGGGATGGCAGGCCATCAGACGTTGCTGCACATAATGTGCTTGCCAAAGTGCAAGCGGGCTTTGTCGGGTGGCAATTCGAATAATTTTGTCTAACATGCTTGTTACCGTTTTTATATTTCGCCATCCATCCTACCACTGAGAGTCAATACTGTCAGTGCAAGAAGCCGGAGGCGGAAAAAGGACAACGGAATCAAAGGGACGTGTGATGTGCTTTGGGGCAGTTAACACTGCGGGTAAATCGTTTAGGGAAGCGCTACAATAATTGTGAAGCGTTACCTCCTTTACGGTCAATCAGCAAGGTGTTAAATTGATCACGTTTCCAGCAATAAGTCGCCAAATATTCTTCTTACACTAACGGCGCTTATGGAATACGGGTTTTTTTCTAAACACCGGGATAATCAGGCGAGACGTCTTGTACCTCTACATCGAGACATTGAAGCAGAGACTGGATGCGATCAATCAGCTACGCGTCGATCGCGCCCTGGCGGCTATGAAGCCCGCGTTTCAACGGGTATACAGTCTGCTGCCCACCTTACTGCACCACCACCACCCGCTGATGCCGGGTTACCTGAACGGTAACGTTCCCCACGGCATTTGCCTCTACACGCCTGATGAAACTCAACAAGAATACCTGAACGATTTAGAAGACAAATGGGGCAGCCCGTTTGACAAACCGGCCAGCGGCGAGCTGCCGATCACCGGCGTCTATTCGATGGGCAGCACCTCGTCTATCGGCCAAAGCTGCAGCTCGGATCTCGACATCTGGGTCTGCCACCAGTCCTGGCTGGACAACGAAGAACGCACCCGCCTGCAGCAAAAATGCAGCCTGCTTGAGAAGTGGGCCGCCTCGATGGGGGTGGAAGTCAGCTTCTTCCTGATCGACGAAAACCGTTTCCGCCATAATGAAAGTGGCAGCCTGGGCGGCGAAGACTGCGGCTCGACGCAGCACATCCTGTTGCTCGACGAGTTCTACCGCACCGCGGTGCGCCTGGCCGGCAAACGTATCTTGTGGAACATGGTGCCGGGCGAAGAAGAAGCGCACTACGATGAATACGTGTTGTCTCTGTACGCGCAGGGCGCGCTGACGCCGAACGAGTGGCTGGATCTCGGCGGCCTGAGTTCGCTGTCGGCGGAAGAGTACTTCGGCGCCAGCCTGTGGCAGCTGTACAAGAGCATCGATTCGCCTTACAAGGCGGTGCTGAAGACCCTGCTGCTGGAAGCCTATTCCTGGGAATACCCCAATACCCAGCTGCTGGCGACGGACATCAAACATCGCCTGCATCAGGGTGAGATCGTCAGCTTCGGGCTCGACGCCTACTGCATGATGCTCGAGCGCGTCACTCGCTACCTGACCGACATCAACGACACCACCCGCCTCGATCTGGCCCGCCGCTGTTTCTACCTGAAAGTGTGTGAAAAGCTGTCGCTGGCCAAGGCCTGCGTCGGCTGGCGGCGCGAGATCCTCAGCCAGTTGGTCAGCGAGTGGGGCTGGAGCGACGAGCGTCTGGCGATGCTGGACAACCGCGCCAACTGGAAGATCGAGCGGGTGCGCGAAGCGCATAACGAGTTGCTCGATGCGATGATGCAGAGCTACCGCAACCTGATCCGTTTCGCCCGCCGCAATAACCTCAGCGTCAGCGCCAGCCCGCAGGATATCGGCGTGCTGACCCGCAAACTGTATGCGGCGTTCGAAGCGCTGCCCGGCAAGGTGACGCTGGTGAACCCGCAGATTTCACCGGACCTGTCGGAAAACGATTTAACCTTTATTCACGTGCCGGTTGGCCGCGCCAACCGCACCGGCTGGTACCTGTACAATCAGGCGCCGGCCATGGATTCGATCGTCAGCCATCAGCCGCTGGAATATAACCGCTACCTGAACAAGCTGGTGGCCTGGGCCTATTTCAACGGCCTGCTGACGCCGCAGACCCGCCTGCACATCAAGAGCGGCAACCTGTGCGACACCGCCAAGCTGCAGGAGCTGGTGGCCGACGTTTCTCATCACTTCCCGCTGCGCCTGCCGGCGCCGACGCCGAAAGCGCTGTACAGCCCGTGCGAGATTCGCCATCTGGCGATCATCGTCAATCTGGAAAACGATCCGACCGCCGCCTTCCGCAATCAGGTGGTGCACTTCGATTTCCGCAAGCTGGACGTGTTCAGCTTCGGCCAGCAGCAGCAGTGTTTGGTGGGCAGCATCGATCTGCTGTACCGCAACTCCTGGAACGAAGTGCGTACCCTGCATTTCAGCGGCGAGCAGTCGGTGCTGGAAGCATTGAAAACCATTCTCGGCAAAATGCACCAGGACGCCGCGCCGCCGGAGTCGGTGGAAGTGTTCTGCTACAGTCAGCACCTGCGCGGCCTTATTCGCACCCGCATTCAGCAGCTGGTGTCGGAGTGCATCGAGCTGCGCCTGTCCAGCACCCGGCTGGAACCCGGCCGCTTCAAGGCGGTGCGCGTCGCCGGGCAAACCTGGGGGCTGTTCTTCGAGCGCCTGAGCGTGTCGGTGCAGAAGCTGGAGAACGCGGTGGAGTTTTACGGCGCCATCTCCAACAACAAGCTGCACGGCCTGTCTATCAAGGTGGAAACCGATCAGGTGCATCTGCCGCCGGTGGTGGACGGCTTCGCCAGCGAGGGGATCATCCAGTTCTTCTTCGAAGACACTTCAGACGACAAGGGCTTCAACATCTATATTCTGGATGAGTCGAATCGGGTGGAGGTGTATCACCACTGCGAGGGCAGCAAAGAGGAGCTGGTGCGTGACGTCAGCCGCTTCTATTCCTCGTCGCACGACCGCTTTACCTACGGCTCCAGCTTCATCAACTTCAACCTGCCGCAGTTCTATCAAATCGTGCAGCTCGACGGGCGCACGCAGGTGATCCCGTTCCGCAGCAACGTGCTGTCCAGCCTGTGCGTGACGGTGGCCGACGGCGCCGCTCAGCCGCTGAAGCAGCAGTTCCAGCTGCATTGACGCCGCAAGGGCTCGGTTGCCGAGCCCTGCTTAGCCTCAGGAAAAACTCAGTTCCTCGCCGGCCTGCGCGCTGGCCGCTTCGCTGAGCAGTTGGTAAAACGGCTGCCCGCTGCGATCGCATAGCCAAACGCCGTCGCGGTAGTTGAAGTGGTAACCGCCGGCCTTGGTGGCGAGCCACACCTGGTGCAGCGGCTCCTGGCGGTTGATGACGATTTTGGTGCCGTTTTCGAAGCTCAGCGTCATCACGCCGCCATGGGTTTCGTAATCGATGTCCGCATCGCCGTCAAAATCGTCCAGTGTCTCTTCAATATTCAGCATCAGCTGGTCGGCCAACTGGTGAAACTCGCTGTCGTTCATATTCAATTCCTATTGCTTTTCATGATCCACCTGCGATTATAGAGACCTTGGACGCATGAATTACAGGCATTAATGCAAATGAAAAAACAACTACGCTATGCGCTGATGGCAGTTCTGGTTACCGGCCTCGCCGGCTGTGGTCTGAAAGGCCCGCTTTACTTCCCGCCTGCCGACTCCGCCGGCCAGAAACCGGCCAAGCCGCCGGTGCAAACGGGCGATCAGGTGCAAAAGAACCAGCAGGAGCAGTCTGGCTCTCAGCAAAAACCGTCGATGGTTGACCAGTAACACCCTGTTTGCGGTGGCGAGCGCCGCCGTAAAATCAAGACGGATAGCGCGTCCAGATAGCGGAGTATGATATGCAGTTCTCCAAAATGCACGGTCTGGGCAACGACTTTATGGTGGTCGATGCCGTTACACAGAATGTCTATTTTTCACCTGAGCTGATCCGCCGGCTGGCCGATCGGCACCTGGGCGTCGGCTTTGACCAGATGCTGGTGGTAGAACCGCCTTACGATCCCGAACTGGATTTTCACTACCGAATTTTTAACGCCGACGGCAGCGAAGTGGCGCAGTGCGGCAACGGCGCGCGTTGCTTCGCGCGCTTCGTGCGGCTGAAAGGGCTGACCAACAAACGCGACATCCGCGTCAGCACCCAAACCGGGCGCATGGTGCTCAGCGTCACCGACGACGATCTGGTGTGCGTCAACATGGGTGAGCCGAATTTCGACCCGCAGGCGGTGCCGTTCCGCGCCGCCAAGGCTGAAAAGACCTACATCATGCGCGCGGCGGAACATACCGTGTTGTGCGGCGTGGTGTCGATGGGCAACCCGCATTGTGTTTTGCAGGTGGACGACGTAAACACCGCCAAGGTGGAGCTGCTCGGGCCGGTGCTGGAAGGGCATGAACGCTTCCCGGAACGGGCCAACATCGGCTTTATGCAGGTGGTCAGCCGCGATCATATCAAGCTGCGCGTTTATGAGCGCGGCGCCGGTGAAACGCAGGCCTGCGGCAGCGGCGCCTGTGCGGCGGTGGCGGTGGGGATCCAACAGGAATTGCTGTCAGAAGAAGTGCATGTAGAGCTGCCGGGCGGCAGCCTGCATATTCGCTGGAAAGGGCCGGGCAACCCGCTGTTTATGACCGGTCCGGCAACCCATGTCTATGACGGATTTATTCATCTATGAAAAGCGTAGAAGAACAGAGCGTCGCCGGCCTGGCGCTGGATGACGACACCGTGATGCAGTATCTGCTGCAGAACCCGGATTTCTTTATTCGCAACGCGCGCCAGGTTGAGCAGATGCGCGTGCCTCACCCGGTGCGCGGCACCGTTTCGCTGGTGGAATGGCATCTGGCCCGCCAGCGCAATCATATCGAACGGCTGGAAGAAGAGATCACGCTGCTGATGGAGCAGGCCAGCGCCAACGAAGGGCTGTTCGCCAGGCTGCTGCACCTGCAGGCCGATCTGGCCACCGCCGACAGCTTGCAGGACATGCTCAACCGGCTGCAGCGCTGGGCGCGCGGCTTCGGTTTGGCCGGCGCCACGGTGCGTCTGTTCGCCGAGCGCTGGAATATCGGCGCGCCTTCCGATTTCACCCATCTGGCGCTGACGCGTTCGGCGTTCGAGCCGTTCCGCATCCAGCGGCTGGGCAGCGAACAACACTACCTCGGCGGCCTGAACGGCCCCGAACTGCTGCTGCTGTTGCCGCAGGCCAAACAGATCGGCCAGATTGGTTCGGTAGCGCTGTCAATGCTGGGCGACGATGGCGAGCTGGGCATGGTGATCTTCAGCAGCCGCGATACGCAACATTATCAGCAGGGCATGGGCACGGTAATGCTCAATCAACTGGCGCGCATGCTGCCGGAATTGCTGGAACGCTGGATCGAACGCGCATGACGCCGATTGCGCCCAGCCTGCAGCAGCCGGTGGACGCTTTTCTGCGTTATCTCAAGGTAGAACGGCAACTCAGCCCGCTGACGCAGCTCAGCTATTCACGCCAGCTGACGGCGCTGATGTGCCTGGCGCAGGAGATCGGCGTCACCGACTGGGCGGCGCTGGATGCCGCCCGGGTGCGCATGCTGGCGGCGCGCAGCAAACGCGCCGGCCTGCAGTCCGCCAGCCTGGCGCTGCGGCTCTCTTCGTTGCGCAGTTTCCTCGACTGGCTGGTCAGCCAGGGCGTGCTGCACGCCAACCCGGCCAAAGGCATCCGCACGCCGCGCAGCGGTCGCCATCTGCCGAAAAATATCGACGTCGATGAAATGAACCAACTGCTGGAGATCGATCTCAACGATCCGCTGGCGGTGCGCGATCGCGCCATGCTGGAGGTGATGTACGGCGCCGGCCTGCGTCTTTCCGAGCTGGTGGGGCTGGATTGCCGCCATGTCGATATGGCGGCCGGCGAGGTGTGGGTGATGGGGAAAGGCAGCAAAGAGCGTAAACTGCCGATCGGACGCACCGCCGTCACCTGGCTGGAACACTGGCTGGCGATGCGCGATCTGTTTGGGCCGCAGGATGATGCGATGTTTCTGTCCAATCAGGGGCGACGCATCTCGACGCGCAACGTGCAAAAGCGCTTCGCCGAATGGGGCGTGAAACAGGGCGTCAACAGCCACATTCACCCGCACAAACTGCGTCACTCCTTTGCTACCCACATGCTGGAGTCCAGCGGCGACCTGCGCGCGGTGCAGGAGCTGCTCGGCCACGCCAACCTGACCACCACGCAAATTTATACCCACCTCGACTTTCAACATCTGGCGAACGTGTACGATGCCGCGCATCCGCGCGCCAAACGGGGGAAATCCTGATGCATTTTTATCGCCCGCTGCGCCCGCTGGCGGCGCTGACTTTCGATCTGGACGACACGCTGTATGACAACCGTCCGGTGATCCGGCAAACCGAGCAGCAGTCGGTGGCCTTCCTGCAGAGCTACCATCCCGGCCTGAACAGCTTCCAGTCGGCGGATTTCCACCGCCTGCGCCAGGAGCTGCGCGAGCAGGATCCGGAGATCTACCACGACGTCACCCAGTGGCGCTGGCGCGCCATTCATCTGGCGCTGAGCCGGCAGGGGCTGCGCGATGCCGAGGCGGCGGTCGGGGCCGATGCGGCGATGCAGAACTTCGCGCTGTGGCGCAGCCGCATCGAAGTACCGGAAGCGACCCACGCCACGCTGAAGGCGCTGGCCGCGCGCTACCCGCTGGTGGCGATCACCAACGGCAACGCCGATCCGGCGCAGTGCGGCCTGGACGGTTACTTCCAGTTCGTGTTGCGATCCGGGCCGGACGGGCGCGCCAAACCGTACCAGGACATGTATCACCTGGCCGTCGAACGGCTGGGCGTGGCGCCCGGGCAGATCCTGCACGTGGGCGACGATCTGACTACCGACGTCGCCGGTGCGCTGCGCGCGGGGCTACAGGCCTGTTGGATCAACGATCGGCAACGCAGCCTGATGCAGGCCGCCGACAGCCGCCTGCTGCCGCATATTGAGATTTCGCAGTTGGCATCGCTGACAGCATTGTTATAATCCCTGCCAGAACTCTGTATAAATTTCCAGTGAAAAACCCGTCACCGGCGGGTTTTCCCTTAACCATTAGTGGTGCCTATGGACGTCTCCGATCTGCTCGACAGCCTGAATGAAAAACAACGTGAAGCCGTGGCGGCGCCGCGCAGCAACCTGTTGGTTCTGGCCGGAGCGGGCAGCGGCAAGACGCGGGTGCTGGTGCATCGCATCGCCTGGCTGCTGTCGGTGGAGAACTGCTCGCCGTATTCGATCATGGCGGTGACCTTCACCAACAAGGCGGCGGCGGAAATGCGTCACCGTATCGAACATCTGATCGGCACCAGCCAGGGCGGCATGTGGATCGGCACCTTCCACGGCCTGGCGCATCGTCTGTTGCGCGCCCATCACCTGGAGGCCAACCTGCCGCAGGATTTCCAGATCCTCGACAGCGATGACCAGCTGCGGTTGCTCAAGCGCATCATCAAGGCGCTGAACGTCGACGAGAAGCAGTGGCCGCCGCGTCAGGCGATGTGGTACATCAACGGCAAGAAAGATGAGGGCCTGCGCCCGCAGCACGTCGAAACTTACAACAACCCGGTGGAGGCCACCTGGCTGCGCATCTACCAGGCCTATCAGGAAGCCTGCGATCGCGCGGGGCTGGTGGATTTCGCCGAGCTGCTGCTGCGCGCGCACGAGCTGTGGCTGAACAAGCCGCATATCCTCAACCACTACCGCGAACGTTTCACCAACGTGCTGGTGGATGAATTCCAGGATACCAACAGCATCCAGTACGCCTGGATCCGCTTGCTGGCGGGCGGCAACAGCAGCGTGATGATCGTCGGCGACGATGACCAGTCAATCTACGGTTGGCGCGGCGCGCAGGTGGAAAACATCCAGCGTTTCCTGAAGGATTTCCCCGGCGCGGAAACCATCCGCCTGGAGCAGAACTACCGTTCCACCAGCAACATCCTGAAAGCGGCCAACACCCTGATTGCCAACAACGACGGGCGCATGGGCAAAAACCTGTGGACCGAAGGCGGTGAAGGCGAGCCGATTTCCCTCTACTGCGCCTTCAACGAACTCGACGAAGCGCGCTTCGTGGTCAACCGCATCAAGACCTGGCAAGACAACGGCGGGGCGCTGAACGATTGCGCCATTTTGTACCGCAGCAACGCCCAGTCGCGGGTGCTGGAAGAGGCGCTGCTGCAGACGGCGATGCCGTACCGCATCTACGGCGGCCAGCGCTTCTTCGAACGCCAGGAAATCAAGGATGCGCTGGCTTACCTGCGCCTCATTTCCAACCGCAACGACGACGCAGCCTTCGAGCGCGTGGTCAACACCCCGACGCGCGGCATCGGCGATCGCACCCTCGACGTGGTGCGCCAGGCGGCGCGCGATCGCCAGCTGACGCTGTGGCAGGCGACGCGCGAGCTGATGCAGGACAAGGTGTTGGCCGGCCGCGCCGCGTCGGCGCTGCAGCGTTTCATCGAACTGGTGGAATCGTTGGCCCATGAAACCGCCGACATGCCGCTGCACGTGCAGACCGACCGGGTGATCCGCGACTCCGGGCTGTTCATCATGTATGAACAGGAGAAGGGCGAGAAGGGGCAGGCGCGTATCGAAAACCTCGAGGAACTGGTGACGGCGACGCGCCAGTTCAGCTATCAGGACGAAGATCAGGATCTGATGCCGCTGCAGGCGTTCCTGTCGCATGCGGCGCTGGAAGCGGGCGAAGGCCAGGCCGACGCCTATCAGGACGCGGTGCAGCTTATGACTCTGCACTCGGCCAAGGGGCTGGAGTTCCCGCTGGTGTTTATCGTCGGCATGGAAGAGGGCATGTTCCCGAGCCAGATGTCGCTGGATGAAGGCGGCCGTCTGGAGGAGGAGCGCCGTCTGGCCTATGTGGGCGTAACGCGCGCCATGCAGAAGCTGACGCTGACCTATGCCGAAACGCGCCGTCTGTACGGCAAAGAGGTTTACCATCGGCCGTCGCGCTTTATCGGCGAACTGCCGGAGGAGTGCGTGGAAGAAGTGCGCCTGCGCGCCAGCGTATCGCGCCCGGTCAATCACCGCCGCATGGGCACGCCGATCAGCGAGAACGATACCGGCTATAAGCTGGGCCAGCGCGTGCGCCATCCCAAGTTTGGCGAAGGCACCATCGTCAATCTGGAGGGCAGCGGCGAGCACAGCCGGCTGCAGATCGCCTTCCCGGGCGAGGGCATCAAATGGCTGGTGGCGGCCTACGCGCGTTTGGAAACGGTCTAACGAGAGAGGCGTTGCAGGGGCAAGCCCCTGCAACCTTTCACGATCAGTGAGGGTAGCGGTCGCCAACCTGTGCGGTGGCGTACCAGCGCATCACCGCTTCGGTACCTTCGCCGCCTTCCTGCGGCGCCCACGGCATGCAGTCTTCTTCGGTCAGCGCCTGATACGGCCCCTGCTTCACTTCGAACACTACGCCGCCGGCATCGACCGACAGCACCGCATGCCAGGTAAAGGCCGGCATCTCCAGCACTTTGGTTTCTTCGCCGAGCAGGGTGCGCTGCGTCACGACGCCGTCATCGTTGAACTGTAACACGACAAAACGGCCGCGCAGCGGCGTCAGCAGCTCCCAGGTTTGCGGGTGGCGGTGCGGGCGGATATAGGTGCCGGGTTCCATGGCGATCGCCAGGCGTTGCACCGGGTCGCTCAGCTCTTCATGTAGGGTGCGGTGCGCGCGCAGGCGGGCCACGCTGGCGGCCTGTTCGCTCATCGCGGTCAGTTCATGGGCGGTAATCTGTTTCATCGTTTAAATCCGCATGCTTGTCGTACCATTAGGGTGATGTCATCTTAGCAACATTCTGGGAGGTGGTAAGCGATCGCCGCGACTTTTTCAGTACGGTTTAAGCGCCATTTCTGCCATTGATCATCGTGATGATTTGTTGCGCAATTATCCCGCCTAACGTGTTGACAGGCTTTTTCTTCTCGGCGTAACATGCGCGCACTATTATCATTGAGGACAGACGCCTTGGACACACCCAGTAGATACTGGCTCACTGACCTGCGCCGCAGGTATAACTTCTAAGGCTCTCCGTTTTTGCTGATAGCCTTCGTGGTTGTCGGCGACCCCGCAAAGCGTCGCTATGAGTCAGATCTCTTCATGGTCTGAAACAAATCGGTGATACGCATCCCCTCTGTTTCTGTGCTTCAACGCGTTGTCCGCACCCGTTACCTTCACGGAGTTTTGGCACATGCTGAGCGCTTTTAAATTAGATAACCGCCGCTTGTCCCGTCTGGAACTGGACGACTCGGATGATCTCACGTCATCGCTGTGGGTTGATCTGGTCGAGCCGGAAGAGGGCGAGCGTGAGCGCGTGCAGAATGAGCTGGGACAAAGCCTGGCGACGCGTCCCGAACTGGACGACATCGAAGCCTCCGCCCGTTTCTTCGAAGACGAAGACGGTCTGCATATCCACTCCTTCTTCTATTTCGAAGATGCGGAAGACCACGCCGGCAACTCCACGGTGGCCTTCACCATCCGCGACGGCCGCCTGTATACCCTGCGCGAGCGCGAACTGCCGGCGTTTCGCCTGTACCGCATGCGCGCCCGCAACCAGACCATGCTCGAAGGCAACGCCTACGAACTGCTGCTGGATTTGTTCGAAACCAAGATTGAACAGCTGGCGGATGAGATAGAGAACATCTACAGCGATCTGGAACAGCTTAGCCGGGTGATCATGGAAGGGCATCAGGGCGACGAATACGACGCCGCGCTGTCGACGCTGGCGGAGCTGGAAGATATCGGCTGGAAGGTGCGTTTGTGTCTGATGGATACCCAGCGCGCGCTCAACTTCCTGGTGCGCAAGGCGCGTTTGCCGACCGGCCAGCTGGAGCAGGCGCGTGAAGTGCTGCGCGACATCGAATCCCTGCTGCCGCACAACGAATCGCTGTTCCAGAAGGTGAACTTCCTGATGCAGGCGGCGATGGGCTTCATCAACATCGAACAGAACCGCATCATCAAGATCTTCTCGGTGGTGTCGGTGGTATTCCTGCCGCCTACGCTGGTGGCCTCCAGCTACGGCATGAACTTTGAATTCATGCCGGAACTGAAATGGTCGTTCGGCTACCCGGGCGCCATCACCTTGATGATCCTGGCGGGTCTGGCCCCTTACCTGTACTTCAAGCGCAAGAACTGGCTGTAACCCGGCGGCGCCGGGCTCAGCGCAGCTTGCGCTGGGTATAGAGCGCGTCGAGGGTGAACAGGATCAGCGCCGCCCAGATAAAGCCGAAGGTCACCAGCTTGTCCTGGCCGACGGTCTCGCCGTAGAAGGTGACCGCCAGCAGGAACATCAGCGTCGGGCCGAGATACTGGAAGAAACCGAGCGTCGACAGGCGCAGCCGGGTAGCCGCCGCGGTGAAGCACAGCAGCGGCACGGTGGTGACGATGCCGGCGGCGACCAGCAGCAGATTCAGCGACCACGGGTTGGCGCTCAGGTGGCTGGTGGGGCTGTCGGCGAACAGGAACAGGTAGCCCGCCGCCACCGGCAGCAGCCACAGCGTTTCAATCAGCATGCCGGTCTGCGCGTCGATGGCGATTTTCTTGCGCAGCAGACCGTAGAAGGCGAAGCTGAACGCCAGGCCCAGACCGATGATCGGCAACGAACCGAACTGCCAGAGCTGCACCAGCACCCCGGTGAACGCCAGCGCCACCGCCACCCACTGCATGCGGCGGAAACGTTCGCCGAGAAACAGCATCCCCAACAGCACGTTAACCAGCGGGTTGATGAAGTAGCCCAGGCTGGCTTCCAGCATATGGTGGTTGTTCACCGCCCAGATGAACAGCAGCCAGTTGCCGCCGATCAACAGCGCGGTGACCGCCAGCAACAGCAGCCGTTTGCGGTTTTGGCAGGCGGCGCGCACTTTCTGCCAGTTGCGGCCCAGCGTGATCAGCGCCAGCATGAAGAAAAACGACCAGATGATCCGGTGGGTGAGGATCTCGTCCGCGGATACTTGCTGGATCAGTTTGAAATAGGCCGGGGCGATGCCCCACATAAAATAGGCGGCCAGGGCGAAGAAAATGCCCTGACGCGTTTGCTTTGCGTCCATGACGTCACTCTGGTGGGGAACGTAAGATGCGGTGAGTGTACTGAAGTCGCTCACCGCACACAATCATCAGCCGACCAGATAGGTGGCGGTAGCGGTGGCGATATGCAGGCCGTCGTGGTTATGCAGTTCTACGCGCGCGACGGCGACCTTGTTGCCGCTGCGCAGCACGCTGGCGGAGGCGACGAAGTGTTCGCCGCGGCCGGGGCGCAGATAGTCGACGCGCAGATCGATGGTGCCCATACGCGACAGTTTGGCGGCGATCTCTTCTTCGATCAGCGGCTCCAGGCGCGTCAGCACGCCGCCGGCGCAAGCCAGCCCGGCGGCGACGTCGAGCACCGCGGCGATCACGCCGCCGTGCAGAATTTCCTGCGCGGCGTTGCCCACCAGCTTGCGCTGGTTGGTAAAGCTCAGCTCGACGTAGTCATCGTCGAAGCGGCGCAGCTCCAGGCCAAGCTCGCGGTTGAACGGCATGTGGTAGACAAAGATTTCGCCGATCTTGCGGCGGGCGGCTTCCAGGGTCAGAGCAGTGGTCGACATAGCGGGGTTCCGTTTTTCTTTTGCGTTTTAAGGGAGCTAACTGGTCAGTCCAGGTTAATGGAATGTTGATTTTATGCTTAACCTTTGTTGCTTTCCAGACTATTCCAATAAAACCGGACCACGCTGCGGTAAATCCTCCTTTGTGTGTAAAATGGCCTGATTTTTTCCGGGCTTGCCCTTTTTCGTTGGAGTAAGGAGAGGTTATGCGCATTTTGTCAGGGATCGTTTCCGCCACGCTGCTGATGCCGGCGCTGGCATTGGCTGAGGAAGCCAAAGAGCAGCAGATTCACGATAAGCCGGCGGTGCGCGGCAGCATTATCGCCAACCTGCTGCAGGAGCACGATAATCCATTCACGCTGTATCCTTACGATCCCAATTACCTGCTGTACACCGACACCAGCGATATCAACAAAGAAGCCATCAAGACGTACAACTGGGCCGACAAGGCGCGCAAGGACGAGGTGAAATACCAGCTTAGCCTGGCGTTTCCGCTGTGGCGGGGCATTGCCGGCGACAACTCGGTGCTCGGCGCGTCTTATACTCAGCGCTCCTGGTGGCAATTGTCCAACCGCGGCGAGTCTTCGCCGTTCCGCGAGACCAACTACGAGCCGCAGCTGTTCGTGGGGTGGGCGACCGATTACCGCTTTGCCGGCTGGACGCTGCGCGATGTTGAAATCGGCGTTAACCATCAGTCTAACGGCCGCTCGGATCCGACGTCGCGCAGCTGGAATCGCGGCTATGCGCGGCTGATGGCGCAAAATGGCAACTGGCAGGTGGATCTCAAGCCCTGGTTCCGCTTCTCGGAGAGCTCGAGCAACGACGACAACCCGGACATCACCAAATACATGGGATACTACCGGTTGAAGGTCGGTTACGCCTGGGGCGACAGCGTGTTCAGCGTCGACAGCCACTACAACTGGAACAGCGGCTACGGCGGCGCGGAACTGGGCTGGAGTTACCCGATCACCCGCAACGTGCGTTTCTATACCCAGGTGTTCAGCGGCTACGGCGAATCGCTGATCGACTATAACTTCCGGCAGACACGGGTGGGCGTTGGTGTCATGCTGAACGATATTATGTAATCATACCCGATGGGTGTGTACCGATGAAAAAATGGGGAAGTGTGTGTCAACCGCAGCAGTGATTAACAGAGAGTTGCTGGCCGAGCAGGTATTGCGCGATACCTTCGGCTACCAGCAATTCCGTCCGGGCCAACAAACGATTATCAACGCCGCGATCGGCGGGCAGGATTGCCTGGTGGTGATGCCGACCGGCGGCGGCAAGTCGTTGTGCTACCAAATCCCGGCGCTGGTGATGGACGGCCTGACCCTGGTGGTTTCCCCGCTGATCTCGCTGATGAAGGACCAGGTCGATCAGCTGTTGGCCTACGGCGTTTCCGCCGCCTGCTACAACTCGACGCAAACCCGCGAGGAGCAGCTGGACGTCATGGCCGGCTGCCGCAACGGCACCATCAAGATGCTGTACATCGCGCCGGAGCGGCTGATGATGGAAAGCTTCCTCAACCTGCTCGATCACTGCCCGCCGGCGATGCTGGCGGTGGATGAGGCGCACTGCATCTCCCAATGGGGCCACGATTTCCGGCCGGAATACCGCGCGCTGGGTCAGCTGAAACAGCGCTTCCCGTCGATGCCGGTGATCGCGTTGACCGCCACCGCCGACGAGGCCACCCGCGGCGATATCGTGCGCCTGCTGTCGCTGCAGGATCCGCTGGTGCAGGTCAGCAGCTTCGACCGGCCGAACATCCGCTACACGCTGGTGGAAAAATTCAAACCGCTCGATCAGCTGTGGCGCTTCGTGCAGGATCAGCGCGGCAAGAGCGGCATTATCTATTGCAACAGCCGCGCCAAGGTGGAAGACACCGCCGCGCGCCTGCAAAGCCGCGGGCTGAGCGTCGGCGCTTATCACGCCGGGCTGGACAACGATCGCCGCGCCCAGGTGCAGGAAGCGTTCCAGCGTGACGATCTGCAGGTGGTGGTGGCCACCGTCGCCTTCGGCATGGGCATCAACAAACCCAACGTGCGTTTCGTGGTGCATTTCGACATCCCGCGCAATATCGAATCCTATTATCAGGAGACCGGCCGCGCCGGGCGCGACGGCCTGCCGGCCGAAGCCATCCTGCTGTACGATCCGGCCGATATGGCCTGGCTGCGCCGCTGCCTGGAGGAGAAACCCGCCGGGCAACAGCTGGACATCGAGCGCCACAAGCTGAACGCCATGGGCGCGTTCGCCGAGGCGCAAACCTGCCGCCGCCTGGTGCTGCTCAACTACTTTGGCGAAGGCAAGCACGAGAACTGCGGCAACTGCGATATCTGCCTCGATCCGCCCAAGCGCTACGACGGGCTGGAGGACGCGCGCAAGGCGCTGTCCTGCGTGTATCGCGTCGGCCAGCGCTTTGGCCTCGGGTACATCGTGGAAGTGCTGCGCGGCGCCAACAACCAGCGTATTCGCGAATATGGCCACGACAAGCTGCCGGTGTACGGCATCGGCCGCGATCAGACCACCGAACACTGGACCAGCGTGCTGCGTCAGCTGATCCACCTGGGTTTTATCACCCAGAACATCGCCATGCACTCGGCGCTGCAATTGACCGAGGCGGCGCGCCCGGTGTTGCGCGGCGAGGTGGCGCTGCAGCTGGCGGTGCCGCGCATTCAGAGCCTGAAGTCGCGCAGCAGCGCCAATCAGAAATCCTATGGCGGCAATTACGATCGCAAGCTGTTCGCCAAGCTGCGCAAACTGCGCAAATCGATCGCCGACGAAGAAAACATTCCTCCCTACGTGGTGTTCAACGACGCCACGCTGCTGGAAATGGCCGAACAGATGCCGATCAAGGCCGGCGATCTGCTGAGCGTCAACGGCGTCGGCCAGCGCAAACTGGAGCGTTTCGGCGCGCCCTTTATGGCGATGATCCGCGACCATCTCGACAATGATGAAGACTGAGGGCGATAAATCATGCTAATGCTGTTTCTCACCGTGGCGCTGGTGCATCTGATTGCGCTGATGAGCCCGGGGCCGGACTTCTTTTTCGTGTCGCAAACCGCCGCCAGCCGCTCGCGCCGCGAGGCGATGATGGGCGTGGTCGGCATTTCGCTCGGCATCGTGGTGTGGGCCGGCGTGGCCTTGATGGGGCTGCACCTGATCCTGCAGAAGATGGCCTGGCTGCATCAGATCATCATGGTCGGCGGCGGGATGTACCTGTGCTGGATGGGGTGGCAACTGCTGCGTTCCGCGCGGGCGCAGCAAGCTCCGCCGGCGGCGGAGGCCCAGGTGGCGTTGCCCAAGGCCGGGCGCAGCTTTATTCGCGGCTTCCTGACCAATCTGTCCAACCCGAAAGCGGTGATCTATTTCGGCAGCGTGTTCTCGCTGTTCGTCGGCGACAGCGTTGGCGCCGGAGCGCGCTGGGGGCTGTTCTTGCTGATCGTCGCCGAGACCTTCGTCTGGTTCAGCCTGGTGGCGGTGGTGTTCGCGCTGCCGGCGATGCGCCGCGGCTATCAGCGGTTGGCCAAGTGGATAGACGGGGTGGCGGGCGTGCTGTTTACCGGCTTCGGGTTACACCTGATCTTTACCCGCTGATCGGCGGTGACATGCCCAAGGCCGAGCAGCGATGCCCGGCCTTTTTTGTCAGGCTTTGCGGGCAGTCGCCAGCAGCCCCGCCACCAGAATGAACAGCGAACCGAACAGTCGGTTGAGCAACTGCATCTGGCGCGGCGTTCTCAGCCAGCCGGCGATGCGCGTCGCCAGAGTGGCGTAACCGATCATCACCAGAATATCCACCACCACGGTGGTGACGCCGAGCACCAGATACTGCTCGGCCTGCGGCTGATTGGGCAAGATGAACTGTGGGAACAGCGCGGCGAGAAACACGATGCTTTTCGGGTTGGTCAGGTTGACCAGCACCGCGCGGCGGAACAGACGGCGGCGCGGCATGCTGCCCGCCAGCGCATGCAGATCCAGCGCGCCGGCGGCGCGCCACTGCTGGATGCCGAGCCACACCAGGTAGGCGGCGCCCAACCATTTCAACAGTTCGAACGCCAGCAGCGATTGCGATATCAGCGCGCCGAGACCGATGCCCACCAGCACGATGTGCGCGCTCAGCCCGATCTGCAGCCCGGCGATCGAGGCGGCGGCGCCGCGATAGCCGTGGCTGATGCCGGTGCTCATGGTATTGATGGCGCCTGAGCCGGGGGAAAGGCTCAGGATAAGCGTGGTCAGCAGATAGGTTAACCACCAGTCCAAGGTCATGGTGCTTCGGCTCCCTGAAAGTGTCGTTTTGTGCCACAATGCGCCGAGGCGGCGCCGTTTTTGTCAGAATTGAATCACAATACGCTAGTATGATTTCTTGTGCCAGCGGTCACATTTTCCGCCGGCCCCACAGGGAAAACGCTCTCGATGACCTCGTTCACTCTCAGCTCCGATGACTGGTTAACGCGTGAAACGCAGTTCGCTGCCTTCGCCACCGGGCCGCTGCTGGATTTCTGGCGGCAGCGCGAAGAAGGCGAATTCAGCGGCGTGGACGGCGTGCCGATCCGCTTTGTGCGCTTCAGTTCTGCGCGGCATCAGCGAGTGGTGGTGGTCAGCCCCGGCCGCATCGAAAGCTACGTGAAATACCCTGAGGTGGCCTACGATCTGTTCCACTGCGGCTACGACGTGGTGATCGTCGATCATCGCGGCCAGGGGCGTTCCGGGCGTTTACTGGCGGATACGCACCGCGGTCATGTGGTAAACTTCGCCGACTACGTGGACGATTTCGAACAGCTGTGGCTGCGCGAGGTCGAATCGCGCGGTTATCGACAGCGCTTCGCGCTGGCGCATTCGATGGGCGGCGCGATCCTGGCGCAGTTCCTGCAGCGCCGGCCGCAGGCGTTCGACGCGGCGGCGTTTTGCGCGCCGATGTTCGGCATCCGGTTGCCGATGCCGGGTTGGCTGGCCGATCGCATTCTCGACTGGGCGGAGACCCGCCCGGCGATCCGCGACTATTACGCGGTGGGCACCGGCCAGTGGCGTCCGTTGCCCTATGTGGTCAACGTGTTGACCCATAGCCGCGAGCGTTACCGGCGCAGCCTGCGTTATTATGCCGATTACCCCGAGCTGCAGGTGGGCGGGCCGACCTACCATTGGGTGCGGGAGAGCATCCGCGCCGGCCGGCAGATTATCGCGCGGGCCGGGAAGATCACCACGCCGCTGTTGCTTTTGCAGGCCGGTGAAGAACGGGTAGTCGACAACCGTTCGCACCAGGCTTTTTGTCAGGCTCTGTCAGACGCGGGGCGCCCTTGCGAAGGGGGGCTCCCGTGGGTTATCAACGGCGCACGCCATGAGATCCTGTTCGAGCGGGACGCGCTGCGCGCCGAAGCACTGAACGCAATTCTGCGCTTCTTTGCTCAACACTTAGGCGGTGCGCTGCCGCCGACAACTCCATCAGAGGTTAGAACATAACGCTATGTATCACGTCGTCGCTTCCGATTTAGATGGCACGCTGCTGTCTCCCGACCATACCCTGTCGCCGTACGCTAAAGAAACGCTGAAGTTGCTGACTCAGCGCGGCGTGCATTTCGTGTTCGCCACCGGCCGCCACCATATCGACGTGGCGCAGATCCGCGACAGCCTGGAGATCAGCGCCTTTATGATCACCTCCAACGGCGCACGGGTGCACAACACCGCCGGCGAACTGATTTTCAGCCACAACCTGGACGGGGATATCGCCCGCGATCTGTACGGCATGCTGCACGACGATCCGGATATCACCACCAACGTCTACCGTAACGACGATTGGTTTACCAACCGCGAAAGCCCGGAGCAGGAAGAGTTCTTCCAGGAGTCGGTGTTCAAATATCAGCTGTTTGAGCCGGGCCTGCTGGAAACCGACGGCGTCTGCAAGGTTTACTTCACCTGTGAAGATCACGAGCGGTTGCTGCAGGTGGAAGACGCCATCAACGCGCGCTGGGGCGATCGGGTCAACGTCAGCTTCTCGTTCCCGACCTGCCTGGAAGTGATGGCGGGCGGCGTGTCGAAAGGGCATGCGCTGGAAGAAGTGGCCAAGATCATCGGCTATACGCTGCAAGAGTGCATCGCCTTCGGCGACGGCATGAACGATCTGGAGATGTTGTCGATGGCCGGCAAGGGCTGCATCATGCGCGACGCGCATCAGCGCCTGAAGGACATGCTGCCGGAGCTGGAAGTGATCGGCTCCAACGTCGATAACGCGGTGCCGCACTACCTGCGCAAGATGTTCCTCTGAAATAACCATTAAATAATAAGGGCGCCTCGCGGCGCCCTTGGCATTACTTGTGCTGGCCCTGCTTCTGCAGGAACTGCACGCCCTTGTCCGGGAAGTCGGTGAACACGCCGTCGACGCCGGCCTGGTTGTAAATCACGTCATACAGTTGGTTCACGTCGGTCACGTACTTCGGCAGCGCATCGGCGCGGATGGTGAACGGATGCACCGCCAGCTTGCTGGCGTGCGCTTCTTTCACCATGTCGGTCAGCACGATGTGGCCCGGCTTGGATTGATCCGCCACCACCAGCATGTGGTAGTCCGGCCCGATGCCGTCGGCATACTGAGCGATTTTCTTCATCGCGCCCGGTTTGAACATCCAGTCGTAGTCGTATTCCACCCACTTGCCGTCGGCTTTCTGCTCGTAGGTTTCCTGCCAGTCGTTATAGGCGATCAGCTGCACCAGCTTCAGATCCATGCCCAGCTTCGGCTCCAGCTCGTTCTTGATGCGCTTGAGCTCGTTGGCGTCGAAGCACTGCAGGTAGACGTTGTCGTTCTTGCCGGTGTAGCCGTACTGCTTGAGCACCGCCAGCACTTTGCTGGAGATGTCTTTGCCTTCCTGTTTGTGGAACCAAGGCGCCTTGATTTCAGGGTAGATGCCGATGTTCTTGCCGGTCGAATGGTTCAGACCCTGCACGAACTCGATCTCCTCCTGGAAGGTGTGCACGCGGAAGTCGGATTTGCCCATCGGGAAGCGGGCAGGGTAACCCTGCACCTTCTTGCCGTTTTCGATTTCAAAGCCTTCGGTGAACTTCAGCGATTTGATCTCCGCCAGCGTAAAGTCGATGGCGTAATAACGGCCGTCTTTACGCGCGCGGTCCGGGAAGCGTTCGGCGACGTCGGTGACGCGATCGAGGTAATGGTCGTGCAGCACCACCAGCTCGTTGTCCTTGGTCATCACCAGATCTTGTTCGAGATAATCGGCGCCCTGCGCGTAGGCCATCGCCTTCGCCGGCAGGGTGTGTTCCGGCAGGTAGCCGCTGGCGCCGCGGTGGGCGATGACCACTTTGTCCGCCGCCTGCGCGGCGCTGACCATCGAGGTGGCGAGAATGATCCCTGTCAGCAGGGCTTTGACTTGAGTCCGCATTCCGTTTTCTCCGTGTTGTTGGGGGCAGGGTAGTAAAAAGGCCGCAGGGCGGCCTTTAAATCATGCAAAAGTCGTGTGACGCTTAACCGCGCTTGGCGGCGATTTCCGCGTGGTGTTTCTTCTCGTTCAGCATGGTCAGCAGCAGCAGGATGACCGCTGCGATGCTGCCGCCGATCATCACCATGAAGCCGCCGTCCCAACCGAAGAAGTCTACGGTGTAACCGACGATGGCGCTGGCCGCGACCGAGCCGCCCAGGTAGCCGAACAGGCCGGTGAAGCCCGCGGCGGTGCCGGCGGCTTTCTTCGGCGCCAGCTCCAGCGCGTGCAGGCCGATCAGCATAACCGGGCCGTAGATCAGGAAGCCGATGACCAGCATACAGATCATGTCCACGGTCGGGTTGCCGGCCGGGTTCATCCAGAACACCACGGTGGCGATGGTCACCAGCGTCATGAAGAACACGCCGGTGGCGCCGCGGTTGCCTTTGAACACTTTGTCCGACATCCAGCCGCACAGCAGAGTGCCCGGGATACCGGCGTATTCATACAGGAAGTAGGCCCAGGAAGACTTGTCCAGCGCGAAGTGCTTCACTTCTTTCAGGTAGGTCGGCGACCAGTCCAGAATGCCGTAACGCAGCAGGTAGACGAACACGTTGGCGACCGCGATGTACCACAGCAGCTTGTTCGGCAGGATGTACTGCATGAAGATCTGCTTGGCGGTCAGCTCTTCTTCGTCTTTTTCGCTGTAGTCGTCCGGATAGTCGTTTTTGTACTCTTCAATCGGCGGCAGGCCGCAGGATTGCGGGGTGTCGCGCATCAGGGCGAAGGCGATCAGGGCCACCAGGATGGCGCCGAAGGCCGGCATGTACAGCGCTGCGTGCCAGTCGTTGAACCAGGCCATGCCCAGCAGGAACAGCAGCGGCGGCAGGCCGCCACCCACGTTGTGGGCGCAGTTCCAGATGGAAACGATGCCGCCGCGTTCTTTCTGCGACCACCAGTGCACCATGGTACGGCCGCACGGCGGCCAACCCATGCCCTGGAACCAGCCGCACAGGAACAGCAGAACGAACATCACCGCGATGCTGGAGGTGGCCCACGGCACGAAGCCCATGAACAACATCACCGCCGCCGCCAGGATCAGGCCGGCAGGCAGGAACACTCGCGGGTTGGAACGGTCGGAGACCGAACCCATGATGAATTTGGAGAAGCCGTAGGCGATGGAGATGCCCGACAGCGCGAAGCCGAGGTCGCCGCGGCTGAAGCCTTGTTCGATCAGGTAAGGCATGGCCAGGGTGAAGTTCTTACGCACCAGATAGTAAGCGGCGTAACCGAAGAAGATCCCCAGGAAAATTTGCCAGCGCAGCTTACGGTAGAGCGGGTCTACCTTATCGCTCGGCACACGGGCGATGTGTGCGGCCGGCTTAAAAATACTCAACATGAGCGCCTCCGATGGCTTTATCTGTTATCACATCAATATGACCTTTTACGTTCATTTGATGATTGAGCGGATATCGAATGTGGTGTTTTTGTGTTCCATAACGAGCGCCATTGTCGACAAATACGCCTGGTGTCGCTGTGACGAATGGCGCAATTGTTACACTTTCATGAAACCACGGCGGATTTTGAGCGATTCGTTAACGTTATGAAATAGAAAAACGTCCAAAAATCGTGATTATGATCACATTGATGGTTTTTTGTGGACATTTTTATTTCGTTTTATGTTCGTTCTTGTTCCTTATCAAACAAAGACCCTAATAACCGTGGCTCAATAGGCTCATAACTACCGATCCTGAGGGAGCGACATGAGCAGCTATTTTGACGGCGGCGAAACGGATGTGATCATCATCGGCGGCGGCGCCACCGGCGCAGGCATTGCCCGCGATTGTGCGCGGCGCGGTTTGCGCTGCATTTTGCTGGAGCGTCACGACATCGCCACCGGCGCCACCGGCCGCAACCACGGCTTGCTGCACAGCGGCGCGCGCTATGCGGTGACCGACGGCGAGTCGGCGCGCGAGTGCATCGAAGAGAACCGCATCCTGAAACGCATCGCGCATCACTGTATCGAGCGCACCGATGGGCTGTTCATCACCCTGCCGCAGGACTCGCTGGAGTATCAGCAACAGTTTATCGCCGCCTGTCGCCAGGCCGACATCGACGCCGAAGCGATCGACCCGCAGCTGGCGCTGCGGCTGGAGCCGGCGGCTAATCCGGCGCTGATTGGCGCGGTGCGGGTGCCGGACGGCACCGTCGATCCTTTCCGGCTGACCGCCGCCAACATGCTGGATGCGCGCGAGCACGGCGCGCAGATCCTGACTTACCACCAGGTGGTCGGATTGTTGCGCAGCGGCGACCGGGTGACGGGCGTGCGCGTTTACGACCATCAGAATCAGCGGCGCTATGAGCTGCACGCGCCGGTGGTGGTCAACGCCGCCGGCATCTGGGGCCAGCAGATCGCCGAATACGCCGATTTGCGTATCCGCATGTTCCCGGCCAAGGGAGCGCTGCTGATCCTCGGTCACCGCATCAACAACATGGTGATCAACCGTTGCCGCAAACCGGCGGACGCCGACATCCTGGTGCCGGGCGACACCATCTCGCTGATCGGCACCACCTCGACCCATATCGACTACGACCAAATCGATAACATGCTGGTGACCCCGCAGGAGGTGGACATTCTGATCCGCGAGGGGGTGCTGCTGGCGCCCACCCTGGCGCAGACCCGCATTCTGCGCGCCTATGCCGGGGTGCGGCCGCTGGTGGCCAGCGACGACGATCCCAGCGGGCGCAACGTCAGCCGCGGCATCGTGCTGCTCGATCACGCCGCCCGCGACGGGCTGGAAGGGTTTATCACCATCACCGGCGGCAAGCTGATGACCTACCGCCTGATGGCGGAGTGGGCCACCGACAAGGTGTGCGAAAAGCTCGGGGTAAACCGCCCGTGCACCACCGCGCAGGACGCGTTGCCCGGATCCCGTCAGTCGGCGGAGGAAACGGTGCGCAGCGTGGTTTCTCTGCCCGCCAGCATTCGCGGCTCGGCGATTTACCGGCACGGCGATCGCGCCAGCCAGGTGCCGGCGGCCGATCGGCTCGACACCAGCCTGGTGTGCGAGTGCGAGGCGGTGACCGCCGGGGAAGTGCGCTATGCGGTCAATTCGCTGACCGTCAATAACCTGGTGGATCTGCGCCGCCGCACCCGCGTCGGCATGGGCACCTGCCAGGGTGAACTCTGCGCCTGCCGCGCCGCCGGACTGCTGACGCGCTTCAAGGTCAGCACGCCGCAGCAATCCATCGCGCAGCTGTCGCAGTTCCTCAACGAACGCTGGAAAGGCGTGCGGCCGATCGCCTGGGGCGATGCGCTGCGCGAGAGCGAATTCACCAGTTGGGTTTACCAAGGGTTATGCGGGCTTGAGGCCCAGGCAGACAAAGAGCAGGAGGCGGATGATGCGATTTGACGTAGTGGTGATTGGCGGCGGCCTGGCGGGCCTGAGCTGCGCCATTGCCGTGGCCGAACAG
The DNA here is from genome assembly GCF_037150675.1 of Serratia sp. KG1D. Taxonomy (NCBI): domain Bacteria; kingdom Pseudomonadati; phylum Pseudomonadota; class Gammaproteobacteria; order Enterobacterales; family Yersiniaceae; genus Serratia; species Serratia sp. KG1D. The sequence continues at coordinate 62,591 of NZ_JBAGIH010000005.1, read as the reverse complement.
GGCAAACGCTGTGCGGTGGTCAGTTCCGGCCAGAGCGCGCTCTACTTCTCCTCCGGCTCGCTCGATCTGCTGGCGAGATTGCCGGACGGCACGCCGGTCGAGATGCCGCTGGCGGCGCTGCCGCAGCTGGCGCAACAGGCGCCGCAGCATCCGTATTCTCTGATTGGCCCCGGCCGGGTGGCGGCGCTGTCCGCCGCCGCGCAGCGGCTGCTGGAACGCTGCGGGCTGAATCTGCAGGGCGAGGGGGTGAACAACCATCTGCGCATTACGCCGCTCGGCACGCGCCGCGCTACCTGGCTCAGCCCGCAGGCGATCCCGACGCTGCCGCTGACCGGCCAACTGCCCTGGCGGCGCATTGCGGTAATCGGCATCGAAGGGTTCCTCGACTTCCAACCGCAGATGGCCGCCGACTCTCTGAGCCGCGAGCTCGGCGTAGAGGCGGATGTGGCCTATCTGCACATGCCGGCGCTGGACAGATTGCGCAATAACCCCAGCGAGTTCCGTGCGGTGAACATCGCCCGGGTACTGGATTTGATGGAAAGCCTGCCGCCGATGGCCGAAGAGCTGCGGCGGCTGGCGGGCGAGGCCGAGGCGCTCTTCCTGCCGGCCTGTCTGGGCCTGGAGGACGACGCGTCGCTGGCGGTGCTGCAGGATGCGGTCGGCAAGCCGCTCCGGCTGCTGCCGACGCTGCCGCCTTCGGTGCCCGGCATGCGCTTGCATCAGGCGCTGCGGCGGCGTTTCCAGCAGCTGGGCGGCGTTTTCATGCCGGGCGACAGCGTGCTGCGCGCCGAGTGTGAAGCCGGCTGCGTCACCGGCCTGTATACCCGCAACCACGGCGATATTCCGCTGCGGGCGCAGCAGGTGGTGCTGGCCAGCGGCAGCTTCTTCAGCAACGGGCTGGTGGCGGATTTCGATGAAGTGCGTGAGCCGATCTTCGGGCTGGACGTGCACAGCCGCGCCGATCGCGCCGACTGGAGCCGGCGCGAGCTGTTCGCGCCACAGCCTTATCTGCAGTTTGGCGTGCGTACCGACGGCAGGCTGCGGGCGATGAAGCAGGGAATGCCGTTCGACAATCTGTATGCCATCGGTGCGGTCGCCGGCGGCTACGATCCGCTGCAGCAGGGCTGCGGCGCCGGCGTGTCATTGATCGGTGCGCTGCACGTTGCGCAGCAGATCGCCGCGGAGGAGAACGCATGAGTCTGCATCAGGATCACAGCTTTGAAAGCTGCATCAAATGCACCGTCTGCACCACCTACTGCCCGGTCGCCAAAGTGAACCCGCTCTACCCGGGGCCGAAACAGGCGGGGCCAGACGGCGAGCGGCTGCGGCTGAAAGACCCGGCGCTGTACGACGAGGCGTTGAAATATTGCACCAACTGCAAGCGTTGTGAAGTGGCCTGCCCGTCCGACGTCAAAATCGGCGACATCATTCAGCGCGCCCGCGCCGACTTTGCCCAGAGCAAGCCGACGCTGCGTGACGCCATCCTCAGCCACACCGATATCATGGGATCGCTGTCGACGCCGTTCGCGCCGATCGTCAACGCCGCCACCGGGCTGAAACCGGTGCGCAAGCTGCTGGACAAGGCGCTGAAGATCGATCACCGTCGTGAACTGCCGAAATATTCCTTCGGCACCTTCCGTCGCTGGTACCGGCAACAGGCGCAGGCGCAGCAGCGTTACGCCGAGCAGGTGGCGTTCTTCCACGGCTGCTTCGTCAACTATAACCACCCGCAGCTGGGCAAGGATTTGATCCGGGTGTTCAATGCGCTGGATATCGGCGTGCAGCTGCTGAAGCGCGAGAAATGCTGCGGCGTGCCGCTGATCGCCAACGGGTTTATCGAGCAGGCCAAAAAGCAGGCCAGGGTCAATGCCGAATCGCTGCATGAAACGGTGCTGGAGCGCGGCATTCCGGTGGTGGCCACTTCGTCGAGCTGCACCTTCACCCTGCGTGACGAATACCCTCATCTGCTGGACGTAGACACCACCCCGGTGCGCGATCGGGTGGAGCTGGCGACGCGCTATCTCTATCGTCTGATCAATCAGGGGCGCAGTCTGCCGCTGAAACGCACGCCGCTGCGGGTGGCTTATCACACGCCTTGCCATATGGAGAAGATGGGCTGGACCGCCTACACCCTGGAGCTGCTGCGGCAGATACCGGGGCTGGAGCTGGTGGTGCTGGATTCGCAGTGCTGCGGCATCGCCGGCACCTACGGGTTCAAATCGGAGAACTACGCCACGTCGCAGGGCATCGGCGCGCCGCTGTTCCGGCAGATAGAAGAGAGCGGGGTGGATCTGGTGGTGACCGACTGCGAGACCTGCAAATGGCAGATAGAAATGTCCACCAGCAAACGCTGCGAACATCCGATCACCCTGCTGGCGCAGGCGCTGGCATAAAACGAAAGGGCCGGCAAGCCGGCCCTTTGTGGGATTACTGCTTCAGCTTCAGGGTGGAGATGATGCCTTCGGCTTCGGTCTGCGCCTGCTGCTGATTGTCCGCCGGCAGCGTTACCTGAATGGTCAGCATGTTGTTGTTCAGCGAGCCGATCAGGACGGAAGAATAGGCTTTCTCGCCGCCGCTGGTGATGATGCTGTCCAGCTGACGCAGCGGCACACCGTTGACGTCGAGCGCTTTGTTGGTGATCACCTGCAGGTTGGCGTCACGCGCGCGTTGGGTATTCTCCAGGCGCTTGGTCAGGGTCTCCAGGCTGTCGGCGGTCTTGTCACCCAGGATCACAATCACCGCGCGCTGGCCGGTGCTGTCTGCGTAAACATGCATGTTGTTGGCCTGGTTGCCCAGCTTGCCGCTCTGATCCGCCATGCCGACAGGCAGGGTGAACGCCAGTTTACCGTCCAGCAGGCTCACCTGCTGCCCGGCCGGCGCGCTGGCCGCCGTGCCGTCCGTTGCCGCCTTGGTGTCTTTGGTTTCGCCGTCGCAGGCCGCGAGGCCAAGCGCCAGCAGGCTGATACCCATCAATTTCGCTACTTTACGCATCGGGCTTCCTTCTTCCTTTCCGGTAGGGATTCACTGTCGTATCGCAACCTATTCCAGGTTGAAATGCAAGGCAGATGTTGTCACAAGTTTTTTTCCAGTAATAGCCGATAATCAGCCACTTCGCCTTTCTTTTCCAGCTGAACAATCTGATAGTGGTGGGCGATCAGCATCGTCAGCATGGCGCGGAACCGGTTACGGGTTTTGACCGTCAGTTGGCGATAGCCCTGCGCCCGCGCCCAGCGTTCCTGTTCAGCCAACAAGGCCTGCGCCACGCCGTGGCGACGAAATGCCGGCAGCACGCCGCCCAGCCAGCTGTAAAACACCGTTTCCTGCCGTTGATAACCGAGTTTGAAACCGGCCGGTTGTCCGGCTATCTCGGCGATCAACAGGCTGGCGGGGGCGGTGCCGATGCGCCGCTGCAGATCGGCCAGGCTATGCAGGCCGCCGAATTCGGGGATGCGTTGGTAAAGGCGGTGGATGTCTTCAAGCGTGGCGGTGCGGACGATTGGGGTCATGAGCGGCCTCCAAAGGATAGGGCCGCCCAGAATAACACGACTCAGCCCGGCTGCAGGCCGCCGCTGCGCGCCGCGATGCGTTTGAGCAGCATGTTCAGCAACACACCGTACATCGGCAGGAAGAACAGCAGGCAGATCATCACCTTGAAGCTGTAATCCACCAGCGCGATCTCCACCCAGTTGTTGGCCATGAAGGGATCGCTGCTCTTATAAAAGGCGATGAAGAAGAACGCCAGCGTATCGCTGATGTTGCCGAGGAACATCGCCGCCGCCGGCGCCACCCACCAGGCGCTGCGTTGACGCAGGCGGTTGAAGACGTGTACGTCGAGGATCTGCCCGAGCACATAGGCCATAAAGCTGGCGACGGCGATGCGCGCCACGAACAGGTTAAAACTGTTCAGCGCCGCAAAGCCCTGCCATTCTCCCTGATAGGTGACGGTGGAGATCACATAAGAGATGAACAGCGCCGGCACCATCACCGCCAGGATGATGCGCCGCGCCAGCGGCGCGCCGAAGATGCGCACGGTCAGATCGGTCGCCAGGAAGATAAACGGGAAAGTAAAGGCGCCCCAGGTGGTATGGAAGCCGAAAACGGTGATCGGCAGCTGCACCAGGTAGTTGCTGGAGGTAATGATGGCGATATGAAACAGCGAAAGCCAGACCAACGCGGTGAAGCGCTGCTGTGCGGTAAACGAATACATGTTGTAGCCTTTTTAGCAGTGGGGTGAGGGAACCCAGTGTGTCTTGTCAAAACAGCAAAAAACGCTGCGCGGCGGCATGATACGCGTTTGCGCAACCAATGCAATGGTTAAATTTAACGCAAACGTTAACGCATCTTGCGCAGAAAAACTACCGGCGTAAACTAGGCGCTAATGAGATGCGGCGAGCGTTCGCCGATCGTTTTTGAACGAGAAAAATTGCATGACTGACTTATTTGCTCAGGCAGACCAGACGCTCGACGCGCTGGGGCTGCGCTGTCCGGAACCGGTGATGATGGTGCGTAAAACCGTGCGCCATATGGACAACGGCGAAACGCTGCTGATTATCGCCGACGATCCGGCCACCACCCGCGATATCCCGGGGTTCTGCCGCTTTATGGAGCACACGCTGGTGGCGCAGGAGACCGAACAGGTGCCATACCGTTATCTGTTACGTAAAGGCGTCTAACGGCGGCGCGGCCGAGTTAAAAGTTCCCTCCCCCAAATGACAACGGGCGCGGTATGCCGCGCCCGTGTTTGTTTCAGAGCTTAGCTGCGCTTTCTCAATAGCCGCAGCGCGTTGGCGGTGACCAGCGCGGTGGCGCCGGAGTCAGCCAGTACCGCCAGCCACAAACCGGTCAGCCCCAGCAGGCTGGTGATCAGGAAGACCCCCTTCAACCCCAATGCGATGGTGATGTTTTGCCGGATATTGGCGTGGGTGGCGCGTGAGATGCGGATCATCTCCGCGACGCCCAGCAGCCGGTTGTGGGTCAGGGCGGCGTCGGCGGTTTCCAGCGCCACGTCGGTGCCGCTGCCCATGGCGATGCCGATGTTGGAGGCTTTCATCGCCGGGGCGTCGTTGATGCCGTCGCCGATCATCGCCGTCGGGCGCAGTTCGCTCAGCTCGGTGACCGCTTTGACCTTATCTTCCGGCAGCAGACCGGCGCGATAGTCGAGGCCCAGCTCGCCGGCGATCGCCGCGGCGGCGCGCGGGTTGTCGCCGGTCAGCATCACGCCGCGAATGCCCAGCGCGTTCAGTTCGGCTATCGCCTGTTTGGCGTCGCCGCGCAGCGTATCGCGCAGCGCCAGCAAGCCGATAGGCGCGCCGTCTTCCAGCACCACCACCGCCGTTTTGCCGGCGTTTTCCAGCTTGTCTACCTGGCTCTGCCATGGGGTGCCGAGCAGGCCCGGCGCCAGTTTGCCCGGCGCGCTGATCAGCACGGTCTTGCCGTCCACGAGCCCTTCCACGCCGACGCCGGCCAGCGCGCGGCGCGCCTGCGCCAGCGGCAACTCAGCCCCGCTTGCGGCGGCGCGGTTGATGATCGCCTGCGCCAGCGGGTGATGTGAACCGGCTTCCACCGCGGCGGCAAGCTGCAGCAGCCGTTGTTCGGTGAGCGCACCGATAGGCAGCACGTCGGTGACCGTCGGCTTGCCTTCGGTCAAGGTGCCGGTCTTATCGAAGGCGATGGTTTGAATCTGGCCCAGTTGCTCCAGCGCCGCGCCGCCTTTAATCAGCGCGCCGCGCCGCGTGGCGGCCGCCAGTCCGGATGTGATGGCCGCCGGCGTTGAGATCACCAGCGCACATGGGCAGCCGATCAGCAGCAGCGTCAGGCCGCGATAGATCCAGGTATCCCACGGCTGCGAGAACAGCAGCGGTGGCACCAGGATCACCGCGACGGCCAGCAGCATAATGGCCGGGGTGTAATAGCGGCTGAAGCGATCGAGGAAGCGTTCGATCGGCGCGCGGCGCTCTTCGGCCTCTTCAATCAGCTGCAGGATGCGGTCGATGGCGTTTTTGCCGGGCTCGGAGATCACCTTCATCTGCGCCGCCTGATCGACGGACAGGCTGCCGGCAGCCACTTTCTCCCCCTGTTGGCGCTCGACCGGCACCGATTCGCCGGTCAGGGCGCTTTCATCGAAGCTGGCGAACGGATTGAGCAGCTCGGCGTCGGCCGGCAGGCGCCCACCGGGCGCGATTTCAATCACGTCGCCGGGGCGCAGGCTGGCGACCGGCACGCGTTTGCGTTCCGTGCCTTGTAGCAGCAGCGCATCTTCTGGCACCAGCTCCATCAGCGCCTTCACCCCGCGCCGTGCGCGGTTGGCGGCGTAGGATTCCAGCAGTTCGCCGACCATAAACAGCAGCAGCACCATCGCCGCTTCGGCGGTGGCGCCGATGAACAGCGCGCCGATGGCCGCCACGCTCATCAGCGTTTCGATGGCAAACGGCGTGCCGGAACGAATCAAACGCAGCGCCTTGGCGGCGACCGGCGCCAACCCGACCAGCGTGGTGGCGATAAAGGCGATGCGGCCCAGCTCCGGGTTAACCCGATCCAGCACCCAACTGACGACCATCAGGGTGGTTAACAGCAGCAGCGGCGCGAATTCACCGAAGCGTGAGGTTTTGGGCGCGGCGGTTTTGGCGGTCTGAGCGCCGAGCAGGGTAAAGCCGGCCTGGGCGACCGCGTCCTGGATCCGCAGGCTGATGTCGGACTGCGCGTCGACCACCAGTTTCTCGGTGGCGAACAACACGCGCGCGCTGTCGACGCCGGGGAGTGCGGTGACGGCATTTTCGATTTTCTTGGCGCAGCTGGGGCAGTCCATGCCGGTGACTTTCCAGCTGAAACGTTGGCTGCCGGAAGGGGGAGCGGCGGCCAGCCTGTCGCTTTCCTCGTCCGGATCGTCGGGTGCGGCGGTGCAGCAGCCGCTATCGCCATGATCGTGATGATGGTGGGCGTGTTCGGCCTGTGCGGCGGCGTTTTTCGGTTCGCTGCTGCAGCCGTGCTGAGTTTTGCTGTGGCTGTGGTTGCAGCCGCATCCGCCTTCGGCGTGGTGATGTTCCTGATGATTATGGTTTTGCTGATTGTGCATAACGTCCCCCTTCGGGCTGTTAAACGGGTTTGCTCAACTGACTCTACACCCTGGAGTCCACTCCAGAGTCAAGCGCCGGATGAGAATTATTGCTAACGGCGTTCAAGCGTAGAGAAGGGGGTATTCATTCAATAATGAATAATGCGGATTTTAATCTATCGGCTTTTCTTATCCCCTCTTGGGGCGAAAAGGCTCGCCACCGTTAGTTTAAATAAGAAAATAATATTCCTATAGAAACTAAAAAATCGCCTGACCTAATAATAAAGAGTTATTAATCTATAACGCTTTAGCAAAATTTACCTTTTCCCCTGAGTAAAGCCAGCATGATTCGCTTGAGTCTGCAGGCCGCATTGCTATTGAAGTTTGGTGCCAACTTATCCTCACCAAGTTTCATTTGTTTTGTAAATAAGCCTAAAAAGCAGCATAACAAACTTTCGTTGCGATAATAAATGGTTGATTATTTTATGTGCAGTTTTGCGACCCTGCCTATAATTGGAATCGATTACCATTTTTAATGGTGATCTTATTTGCTGATATATATGCATTAATTCTACCTAACACACTGCCGGTAACGGCGCATAAGCCCCTTCCAGCAAGCTTAAGGTTCATTAACCGTGGCTTACGGGGAGGTTATGTCTATCTGTCTGATTGGTATCAATCAGGTAATGAGTGGAATCGAACCAATGCAATCTACTAAAAAGGCAATTGAAATTACTGAATCCAGCCTTGCGGCCGCGACAACCGGCTACGATGCTGTAGATGACCTGCTGCATTATCATGAGCGGGGTAACGGGATTCAGATTAATGGCAAGGATTCATTTTCTAACGAGCAAGCTGGGCTGTTTATTACCCGCGAGAACCAAACCTGGAACGGTTACAAGGTATTTGGCCAGCCGGTCAAATTAACCTTCTCCTTCCCGGACTATAAGTTCTCTTCCACCAACGTCGCCGGCGATACCGGGCTGAGCAAGTTCAGCGCGGAACAGCAGCAGCAGGCTAAGCTGTCGCTGCAGTCCTGGGCCGACGTCGCCAATATCACCTTCACCGAAGTGGCGGCCGGTCAAAAGGCCAATATCACCTTCGGCAATTACAGCCAGGATCGTCCCGGCCACTATGATTATGGTACCCAGGCCTACGCCTTCCTGCCGAACACCATTTGGCAGGGCCAGGATTTGGGCGGCCAGACCTGGTACAACGTCAACCAATCCAACGTGAAGCATCCGGCGACCGAAGACTACGGCCGCCAGACGTTCACCCATGAGATTGGCCATGCGCTGGGTCTGAGCCATCCGGGCGATTACAACGCCGGTGAAGGCAACCCGACCTATCGCGACGTTACCTATGCGGAAGACACCCGCCAGTTCAGCCTGATGAGCTACTGGAGCGAAACCAACACCGGTGGCGATAACGGCGGTCATTACGCCGCAGCTCCGCTGCTGGATGACATTGCCGCCATTCAGCATCTGTATGGCGCGAACCTGTCGACCCGCACCGGCGACACCGTGTACGGCTTTAACTCCAATACCGGTCGTGACTTCCTCAGCACCACCAGCAATTCGCAGAAAGTGATCTTTGCGGCCTGGGATGCGGGTGGCAACGATACCTTCGATTTCTCCGGTTATACCGCTAACCAGCGCATCAACCTGAATGAGAAATCGTTCTCCGACGTGGGCGGCCTGAAGGGCAACGTCTCGATCGCCGCCGGTGTGACCATTGAGAACGCCATTGGCGGTTCCGGCAACGACGTGATCGTCGGCAACGCGGCCAACAACGTGCTGAAAGGCGGCGCGGGTAACGACGTGCTGTTCGGCGGCGGCGGGGCGGATGAACTGTGGGGCGGTGCCGGCAAAGACATCTTTGTGTTCTCTGCCGCCAGCGATTCCGCACCGGGTGCTTCCGACTGGATCCGCGACTTCCAGAAAGGGATCGACAAGATCGACCTGTCGTTCTTCAATAAAGAAGCGCAGAGCAGCGATTTCATTCACTTCGTCGATCACTTCAGCGGCACGGCCGGTGAGGCGCTGCTGAGCTACAACGCGTCCAGCAACGTGACCGATTTGTCGGTGAACATCGGCGGGCATCAGGCGCCGGACTTCCTGGTGAAAATCGTCGGCCAGGTAGACGTCGCCACGGACTTTATCGTGTAACACAGCAACGGAACGCCCGGCGCAGTCTCGGCCGGGCGTGATGCAGGAGCCCGGTATGAAAGGTACTTTAGCGCGCACCGCTTTGGCGGCGGGTGGCATGATGGTGACGAGTGCGGTGATGGCCGGCAGTTTGGCATTGCCGACCGCGCAGTCGCTGGCGGGACAATGGCAGGTGGCCGACAGCGAACGGCAATGCCAAATCGAGTTTCTGGCGCATGAACAAAACGAGACCAACGGCTATCAGCTGGTGGATCGGCAACAGTGTTTGCAGAGCGTGTTTGCGGCGGAAGTCGTGGGCTGGCGCCCGGCTCCGGACGGCATCGCCCTGCTGCGGGCGGATGGCAGCACGCTGGCGTTCTTCTCGCGCGACGGCGATCTGTACCGCAATCAGCTGGGTGCGGATGATGCTTTGACGTTGAAAGCGCTGGCTTGATGAAGAAACGGGTTCGGCGCGCCGAACCCGCGGCAGGCCTCTACAGGTAGAGCGAACGCACGATCAGGAAGTGGCCGGAGAAGTAACAGAAAGCCACGATGGCGTCCGCCGCGCGGAAGGTGAAGCGGTAGCGGTTGAGCAGCCAAACCACGTTGGCCAGCAGCAGCAGCGAGGTGCCGGTCAGCAGCGAGAAGCCGAAATCGGTGCTGCGCAGGAAATATTGTTCGCCCGCCAGCCAGACCATCAGCAGCGTCATCGCTACGTAGGTAACGATCGGCCAGCGCATCTCTTCCAGCCGGGTCCAGACGGTGGCCAGCAGCAGTGCGCCGATCGCCAGCAGCGCCAGCGGCAGCGGCCAGAACAGGCTGAACGTCATCTGGCTGGCGAAACTCAGGGTATACAGCAGGTGGGACAGGAAAAAGGCGCCGATGGCATACAGCACCCGTTCGCGCGGCAACAGGAGCAATGCGTCGCCGATCAGCGTCGCCAGCAGGCCGAGTACGATCAGATAACCCGCAGCGCTGAGCACCGGCGCCTGCCAGGCCAACAGCAACAGCAGCAGCAGCGTGACGGGTTTGAACACCCAGCGCTGCCAGCGCGGCCCACGGTAAGAGGCGTCGACGAATAGCCAACCGGAAAAGAATACGGCAAGGAACGGCCAACTCATTATGTCTTCCTTATGTAGGAGGGAGCCGCAACAACCGGCTCCAAACTGTCACCCATGTCACTTCTTCATTTCAGTGTAGGTAGCCTGCCGGCGATCGACAATGCTTTCTTGAGAATGCTATGTTTACGCTGATTTAGCCGCGAAGGAAATGGGAAACCGATGAGTAAGCCACCGTTATTTTTTGTCGCCGTGATTGCGCTGATCGCCGTGCTGGCCACGCAACGCTACTTCAAGCAGCGGCAGCAGGAGGCGGAAAACGATCGCGCGCCGATGCGCAGTCTGCAGGTGACGGTGAGCGACAAACGCGCGGTGCCGGTCACCAAGACCCGCGCGCCGCAGCGCGAGCCGTTGGTCAATGAACCGATGAATTACGAGGTGGTGTTCAGCCCGGTACAGGGCGGTGAAGACATCCAGCTGCGGCTGAAGCAATGGCAGTACAACCCGATAGAAAAGGGCGCGCAAGGCACGTTGAACATGCAGGGCACGCGCTTCGTCTCGTTCACCGCTCAGCCGTAGCGGTCACTTCTTCTTGATGGGCGGCTGTTTCTTTTGCCAGGCCAGCAGCTCGAACACGCCAAAGATAAAGATCTTGGCCTCTTGCCAGTAGCTGATCGGCTGATCCTTCGGCTGGGTGGATTTCAACAGCACCAGCTGCAGGCCGTGCATCACCACCATAAAGAACAGCGCCACGTCGATGAAATACTTCAGCGGCTTGGGAAACGGATGGAACAGGTTAGAGAGCAGGAAGCCCCACACGCACAGCATCAGCAGGCGGCCCAGATTAATCAACATGGTCGGTTTTCTCTTGCGAACGAATATAAAGGCGATAGGCCACCTGGCCGGCGACCTTCTCCCGGTGCAGCTGCCAGCTGGCAGGCACGTCCGCCGCGGCGCTTTCCGCCTCGGCTTCTACATAGATCCAGGCCTCGTCGGCCAGCCAGCCGCGTTGCTCCAGCAACAGGGCGGTCTCCGCCAGCAGGCCTTTGCGAAACGGCGGATCGAGGAACACCACGTCGAACGGTTGGCCATCGCCCGCCAGCCAGCTCAGCGCGTTGGTGTTGATAACCACCCCTTTGCCCTGCAGCAGCGCCAGATTTTTTTCCAGCTGCTGCGCCACCGGCCGTTCGAATTCGAGCAGCGTGGCGCTGCCGGCATAGCGCGACAGCGCTTCCAGCCCCAATGCGCCGCTGCCGGCGAAACAGTCGAGGCAGCGCGCGCCCTGAATCACCGGCGCCAGCCAGTTGAACAGGGTTTCGCGTACCCGATCGGTGGTGGGGCGCAGCCCCGGGCTGTTCGGCACCGGGAGTTTGCGACCGCGCCATTGGCCGCCGATGATGCGGATCTGTCCGGCTGCGGCCTGGGGCGGTTTTTTGGCCGCCGCCCGTGGCGAGAGTCTTGTCATAAGCGTTGTTTGGTTTCTTTCGCGGCGCGGGGCCGCCGAGGTTAACGAAAAGTTGTCCCTATTCTACCGGTGACGGGCGTCGGGGGGAACGGTAAAACGTTGTTGTCTGATTTCACGCCGGAAAGCATGCCGGATGCGTGTTGCTGGGCGAGGGAAAGTGATAGACTCGGCGGATTATTGTCAGCATATATCCTTCAGGTATGGAGGGTAAGCGAGCCTTCGGTACGGAGTAGAGTCATAACATGGCAAAAGATAAGAAACGTGGGTTTTTCTCCTGGCTGGGCTTTGGCCAGAAGGAGAAGGAAGAAGAGCAACAGCAACCTGAGCCGTCGGTAGAGCAGGCGGAACCTCAGGCCGCGGAGACGCCGGCTGAACCGGTCGCCGCCAAGCTGGACGACAAGCTCCCCGCCCAGGAATCTGAACCTGCCGCCTCCGTCGACACCCCGGGAGAGTGGGATAACGGTCAGGCCGGCGAGCAAATCGCGGAAAATCTGCCTGCGGCGGCCGAGCATCCGACGGCGCAAGCGCTGGCCGAAGAGATCGTCAGCGTCACCGAACAGGTGGCGGCGCAGCAGCAACCTGTCACCGAACCCGAGCCGGTCGTCGAACCCGAGCCGGTCATCGAACCTGAGCCGGTCGTCGAACCCGAGCCGGTCGTTGAGCCTGAGCCGGTCGTTGAACTCGAGCCGGTCGTTGAGCCTGAGCCGGTCGTCGAACCCGATCCGGTCGTTGAGCCTGAGCCGGTGGTTGAACCCGAGCCGGTCGTCGAACCCGAGCCGGTCGTCGAACCTGAGCCGGTCGTCGAACCTGAGCCGGTCGTCGAACCCGAACCGGTCGTCGAACCTGAGCCGGTCGTCGAACCCGAGCCGGTCATCGAACCCGAGCCGGAAGCGGAAGAAGAGCCGCTGGAACTCGGCGTGCCGGCCGCTGCGCAAGAGCAGGAGCGCCCGACCAAAGAGGGCTTCTTCGCGCGCCTGAAGCGCAGCCTGCTGAAGACCAAGCAGAACCTCGGCTCCGGCTTTATGGGGCTGTTCCGCGGTAAAAAGATCGACGACGACCTGTTCGACGAGCTGGAAGAACAGCTGCTGATCGCTGACGTTGGCGTGGACACCACGCGCAAGATCATCACCTCCCTGACTCAGCACGCCAGCCGCAAGCAGCTAAAAGACGCCGAAGCGCTGTACGGCAAGCTGAAGGAGGAAATGTCCGAAATTCTGGCCAAGGTCGATCAGCCGCTGGATGTCAGCGGGAAAACCCCGTATGTCATCCTGATGGTCGGCGTGAACGGCGTGGGTAAAACCACCACCATCGGCAAGCTGGCGCGCCAGTTCCAGGCGGAAGGCAAGTCGGTGATGCTGGCGGCGGGGGACACCTTCCGCGCCGCGGCGGTGGAACAGCTGCAGGTGTGGGGCGAACGCAACCGCATTCCGGTGGTGGCGCAGCATACCGGCGCGGATTCCGCTTCGGTGATCTTCGATGCGGTGCAGGCCGCCAAGGCGCGCGGCATCGATGTGTTGATCGCCGATACCGCCGGCCGTCTGCAGAACAAATCGCACCTGATGGAAGAGCTGAAGAAGATCGTCCGCGTCATGAAAAAACTGGACGACCAGGCCCCCCATGAGGTTATGCTGACGCTCGATGCCAGCACCGGCCAGAATGCCGTCAGTCAGGCGAAATTATTTAATGAGGCCGTGGGCTTAACCGGCATCACGCTGACTAAACTGGACGGTACCGCCAAGGGCGGGGTGATCTTCGCCATCGCCGATCAGTTCGGTATCCCGATCCGCTATATCGGCGTCGGGGAAGGCATCGAAGATTTGCGGCCGTTTAAGGCTGACGATTTTATTGAGGCACTTTTTGCCCGAGAGGATTAATACGGATGATTCGCTTTGAACAGGTCAGTAAAGCTTATCTGGGCGGACGGCAAGCGCTGCAGGGGGTTGATTTCCATCTGCGCCCGGCGGAAATGGCGTTTCTGACCGGCCATTCCGGCGCGGGGAAAAGTACCCTGCTGAAACTGATTTGCGGTATCGAACGGCCCAGCGCCGGCCACATCTGGTTTGGCGGCCACGACATCAGCCGTTTGAAAAACCGCGAGGTGCCGTTCCTGCGCCGGCAGATCGGCATGATCTTCCAGGATCACCACCTGCTGCTGGATCGCACGGTGTATGACAACGTGGCGATGCCGCTGATCATCGCCGGCGCCAGCACCGAAGACATCCGTCGCCGCGTCTCCGCCGCGCTGGACAAGGTCGGTCTGCTGGATAAAGCGAAGAACTTCCCGATTCAGCTGTCCGGCGGTGAGCAGCAGCGCGTGGGCATCGCCCGTGCGGTGGTGAACAAGCCGGCGGTGCTGCTGGCGGATGAACCGACCGGTAACCTGGACGATGCGCTGTCGGAAGGCATTTTGCGCCTGTTTGAAGAATTCAACCGCGTCGGCGTGACCGTTCTGATGGCGACGCACGACACCGGGCTTATCGCCCGCCGCAATTACCGCATCCTGACGCTGAGCCAGGGCCGCATGCAAGGAGGCGCTCACCATGGCCAATAACGCAAAAACCGCCAAGAGCAAGGCGCTGCGCGGCGGCTGGCGCGAACAGTGGCGTTACGCCTGGATGAACGCCATCAAAGACATGCTGCGTCAGCCGTTGGCGACGCTGCTGACGGTGATGGTGATCGCTATTTCCCTGACGCTGCCGAGCGTGTGCTACATCGTGTGGAAAAACGTCAGCACCGCGGCCAGCCAGTGGTATCCAACGCCGCAGCTGACCGTCTATCTGGATAAATCGCTCGATGACGACGCCGCGCTGAAAGTGCTCGACGCCATCAAGGCGGAAGCCGGCGTGGAGAAGGTGAACTACCTGTCGCGTGAAGAAGCGCGCGGCGAGTTCCGCAACTGGTCGGGCTTTGGCGGCGCGCTGGACATGCTGGAAGAGAACCCGCTGCCGGCGGTGGCGATCGTCACGCCGAAGCTGAGCTTCCAGAGTTCGGACACCCTCAACACCCTGCGCGATCGCGTGGCGGCGGTGCAGGGCGTGGAAGAAGTGCGTATGGATGACAGCTGGTTTGCCCGCCTGGCGGCGCTGACCGGGCTGGCGGGCCAGATCGCCACGATCATCGGCGTGCTGATGATCGTGGCGGTGTTCCTGGTGATTGGCAACAGCGTGCGTCTGAGCATCTTCAGCCGCCGCGACACCATCAACGTGATGAAACTGATCGGCGCCACCGACGGTTTTATCCTGCGGCCGTTCCTCAACGGCGGGGCGATGCTGGGCTTTGCCGGCGCGCTGCTGTCGCTGGTGCTGTCCGGGGCGCTGGTGTGGCAGCTGGAGTCGGTGGTCGCCGGCGTGGCCAAGGTGTTCGGCACCACCTTCACCCTGCACGGGCT
The DNA here is from genome assembly GCF_037150675.1 of Serratia sp. KG1D. Classification (NCBI taxonomy): domain Bacteria; kingdom Pseudomonadati; phylum Pseudomonadota; class Gammaproteobacteria; order Enterobacterales; family Yersiniaceae; genus Serratia; species Serratia sp. KG1D. Next base: position 47,482 of record NZ_JBAGIH010000005.1, on the reverse strand, counting down.
GGGCTGGGATGAGGCGCTGCTGCTGCTGATCATCTCCGCGATGATCGGCTGGATCGCCGCCTGGCTGGCGACGGTGCAACATTTACGCCGATTTACACCACAGTAAGATTTTTTTGGTATACTCTTCTCCTGCTGCTTTTGATCGCGTTGCGGGAGAAGAGTGACCTCAAGCGAAGTCAGCACCATCCCTCTCTTCTTAGCGCACAAATTCCCTATCGGCCTGCACCTTCGTCACGTATTGTCAGCAACAATGCTTGCAAAAAAGGGTGAACTTCTGGGGCGGAATACGGTCAAAAATTGCAGCAAATGTTAAGGTGCCCGGCGTGTGGAACCGCTTTTGCTTCAGCAACTGCCGTAGAATCAATCATTTCCCCGCTGTAATAATCACCTGCATGATTTTGTATTCTCATAGAGAGGGTTTGAATGACCAAAGAAATGCAAACTTTAGCCTTAGTACCCCAAGGTAGCTTGGAAGCCTATATCCGGGCAGCCAACGCCTATCCGATGCTGACGGCAGAGGAAGAGCGGGAGCTGGCTGAACGGCTGCATTATCAGGGCGATCTGGATGCCGCTAAGCAGCTCATCCTGTCTCACCTGCGCTTTGTCGCTCATATTGCCCGCAACTATTCAGGCTATGGTCTGCCGCAGGCGGATCTGATTCAGGAAGGCAATATCGGCCTGATGAAAGCCGTTCGCCGCTTCAACCCTGAAGTCGGCGTGCGTCTGGTTTCCTTTGCGGTGCATTGGATTAAGGCGGAAATCCACGAGTACGTATTGCGCAACTGGCGCATCGTGAAAGTGGCGACCACCAAAGCGCAGCGCAAGCTGTTCTTTAACCTGCGCAAAACCAAACAGCGTTTGGGCTGGTTCAACCAGGACGAAGTGGAACTGGTGGCCCGTGAGCTGGGCGTAACCAGCAAAGACGTGCGCGAGATGGAATCGCGCATGGCGGCGCAGGACATGACGTTCGATCCGACTCCGGACGACGAGGCCCGCGACGGCCAGTCGATGGCGCCGGTGCTGTACCTGCAGGACAAGAGCTCGGACTTCGCCGAAGGCATCGAGGAAGATAACTGGGAAAGCAACGCCGCAGACAAACTGGCCTATGCGCTGGAAGGTCTGGACGAGCGCAGCCAGCATATCATTCGCGCCCGTTGGCTGGACGACGACAACAAGTCGACGCTGCAGGAGCTGGCCGATCAGTACGGCGTTTCCGCCGAACGCGTGCGCCAGCTGGAAAAGAACGCCATGAAGAAACTGAAAATGGCGATCGAAGCCTGAGTCGATGCGAGATTCGATAAAAAAAGCCCGGCAAGCCGGGCTTTTTAGTGCCTGAAATTCGGCGCTATGGCGCCACGGCGGCAAAGTCTGGCGCCGGGCAGTCGTAGCCGAATTTCGCCGCCCACGGGTAGCGGGTGCCAGTGTTGATGTAGCGCTGATAAAGCGCCCGGCCGGTTTTGGCATCGCGCTTGATAACCCAGCTGGCGGCGTTACACAGCACGGCGGCATAGGCCTGGCTCTTCGGCGGCAGCAGATCGGCCGCCTGTTGCGCCAGCCCCACCGCCTGCCAGCGATAGTGCAGGAAACGGTTGTCTTCCTCCGGTAGCGCCGCCTTGGCGCGCGCCGCTTCTGCGCTGTCGATCCAGCTTTTATGCTTCAGCTCGCGAGTATCGAACGCATCCCCCAGATAGGAATAGCCGGCGCCATAGATGGCGTAATCCGGCGTCATCTCATACCCGGTAAACTCCAGCCCCTGGGCGCGCAGCAGGTTGGCGGCGCGATAGTAAGCCTGCGCGCGCGCCAGCGGTGCGGCGGATTTGTCCTTGGCGGCCTTCAGCTCGTCGGCGTACTGCTGCGCCGCCTGCCGGTAGTTGGGGATATCGAAGTAGGCCAGCGCCTCCGGCGCTCGTCCGGCGCGCATCAGCCGCCGCGCCAGCAGTTCGCGCAGCTGCACCTCCGGCGTGATCTGCTGGCCGCCGTAGTCGTCCGGATTAACCGGCTTGAGCGGCGTCGTCGGCGCCGGGGCGTGCTTATCGACAAAACCTTTCAACTCATCGACGGTCAGCACCCGCTCCGCCACGTCGGCCACGTCGGCCCAGTAGAGCGCTTTGCCGCGATACAGCAGGTCCATCGCCTGCAGATAGTCGCCGCGGTTCAGCGCCAGGATGGCCTGTTCGCCGGCCACCCGGCATTCGGGCACGATGGTTTCCGCAACAAAGTCGGCGTTGCGTTGCTCGCCCCAGCTTTCGTCGGCGGGGAACGCGCTTGCCGCCTTGGCGTAGGCGGCGGTGGCGGCTTTCACGTCGCCGTCGCGCAGCGCCATTTTCGCGCGCAGCCACCACGCCAGGCCGCTGTCGCCGGCGTTTTTCAGCAGGCTCGCCGCCATCGGGTACTGCCCCGAACGGTAAGCCAACGCCGCCAGCCGATCGCTGCCGGCGAAGCCGCTTTTCACTGAGCCGTCCAGCAGCGTCAGGATCTGGCTGATGATCTGGGCGGAGCGGCCGTTGCCGTCGGTATCCGCCATTTGCAGGTTGCCGCTGCGCGCGAACAGCTCAATGGTCACCAACTGCTGGATCAACGGATCGCCGATAATCTGTTTCAGCGTGTCCAAATGGTCGGGGTTGACCAGGAGGCTGGAGACGTACTGCAGCGACTGCCCGCCGCTCGGATCGCCCTGCGCCGCCTGCTGTGCGTACAGGTGGGCGGCGGGGGCGACGTCACCCAGCCACAGGTGGATGCGCGCCTGCTGCCCAAGGCTGCTCAGCGCCAGCTGATCGGGATCGGTGGCGCCGTTTTTCACCCGATCGATCACCTGCTGGAATGCCGTCAGCGCCTGTTCAAGTTCGGCTTTAGGCGGATGCTCGGCGGCGGGAACCGCTTCACCGGATTCATTCACCGGTGTACCGTGGTCAGCCATCAGGACGCGGCCAAGCGAATACTGCGCCCGCAGTCCCCAGTCGCCCTGCTCGGCGGCCGGTAGCTTCAGCACCTGCTGGAAATAGTCTGCGGCGCGCGGATCGTGGCTGGCGAAAGCCACGGCGCCCAGTTGATAGAGACGCGCAGCGTTGGACAACCCTTGCGTATTGACGGCGTCAGCCTCTTCCACCGTTTTGGCGGCGCGCATTTTGCCGATCGCTATCGTTTCCGGCGATTGCGGCATCGGTTTCGGCGGCATCGGCGGCGGCGGGGCCTGCCAGTGCGGCAACTGACTGTCCGCCGGCACCAGCCGGCCGGCTTCGAAGGCGAAATTGCCCTCCGGCATATACAGCAGGGTGCCGTTGCGATCGATCAGCAGCCGGTTAGGAAAATCCGGGCCGCAGGCATAGCCGCCCAGCGGCAGTGCGGCGCCGATCAGCATGGCCAGCGGAAGAAGGCGGCGGGTGTTCCGTGCCGCGCGCGTATCAAGGTGTGACAAGGGTGCCTCCTGGCGTCAGTTGTTGGCAGCGCAGCCAGCCCAGCGGCCGGGATTGCCCGGCGCGCAGCTGATCGCCGCTGATGCGAATAAAGCGTTGCCGTTGCGGTGCGGATTCCAGCCGGTAGTTGCCGACCGCGTCCGCCGCCAGGCAGTCGTCGGCGCGGATGATGACTTCTTGCGGCAGCGGGGCGTCCACCGGCCCGTTGTTATGAATTATCAGATCATACAGCCCGTTTTGCTGTGGCTGAGGCCTAAATTTTACCTGCCAGTCGACATTCAGCGGCCGCCGTTCGATCACCGCTCGCAGCGTGGCGAGCGACCAGGCGCGCCGATCGTCCGCCAGCGGCAAGCGGAACCAGATAATGCCGCGCAGCCGGGGCGGCGTTTGCTGCGCCAGCGTTTGCAGAAAATCGGCGATCTGCTGCGGCGCGACCGTCAGTTCGCGGCCGTTGCCCGCCATGCGCAGCGAGGATTCGCTCTCCACCTGCGCGCCCTGTGCATCAAACCCCAGCAGCGCCATGCCGTAGGCCGGCAGCGCGACGCGAAACGGCTTCGGTGTGACGGCGGCGTACTGCCGCACCCAGCGTAGCGCTAAGGAGCCGTCAAACAGCCCCTGCTGCGGCGAGAGCACCGCATGCACCTGCAGGACGGAACTGTCGGCCTGTTGCAGTACGCCGGGCAGGCCGGGTGAACCGATCCAGGCGGGCAGGGCGGTGATGCCGAGTTGCAAAGCGGCGGGCAGCCGTTGGCGCAGCCGCTGCAGAAAGCGTTGGTAGTCCGGCAGGCGGGCCGTGGCGGCGTCATGATCGATCTCGACGCCGGTGACGGGCAGCCCGGCCGCCTGCCAGCGCTGGGCGAGCGCCAGCAGACGCTGGATAATGGCTTCTTGGTCCAGCTGCGGCAGCTGGCCGTCGAGGCGTGCTACCAGCCAGAGCGGGCGGCCGTCCTGCTTCAGCAGGCTGAGATCGGCCGGGATTTCTCGCCAGCCCTCGCGTGGATGCACCTGCAGCGCCAGCACCCGCAGCCCGGCGAACAGATCGCGGCTGTGCGCCAGCGCATCGGCGTGCTGCGGCGTCCAGACCCGCTGCCAGACATAAACCTGCTGATCCCAGTCTGAGGCCAGGCGCAGCGCCTGCTGGCGCCCGAGGAACGCGGCCGCCAGCCCCAGCGCAATCAAGACCAGCGCCGCCAACCGGCGTTTCATTTTTGCCAGAGATCGCCCTGCGGTGCGAAGCCGCAGGCGCGCATGAAGTTATCGACTTCCCCGCGTTCGCGCGGCGCCAGGCCGGCGGTCGACAGCTGCCAGTGAGCGACCTGCGGCAGCTGACGCTGCGCATCCTGCACCAGGTAAAGACCGACGCCGCGGCGGCGCGTCACTTCGCGCACCAGCAAGTCCTGCAGCTCGGCGCGGTCATCCTGCAGCGCAATTTTCACCGCGCCCAGCAGACGCTCGTTGAAGCGGGCGGCAAACAGCGCCTTGCCGCCGCTCAACCAGCTCTGCCACTGTTCCGGCTGCTGATGCGGCCAAATTTTACCGAGATCGATAAGGTCTTGCGGGGACAGCGCGGTCAGGCGCTCGATGGTCAGTTTCATGCAGAATTTCCGCGCAGCTAAATGATGCCGACAGTGTAATAGATCTTGCGCAGAGCGTTGTGTAAGTTTTTCTGTACGATTACTGTGCAATATGTTTTTTGCACGGGGCATTTTCCGAGTAAATAGTTAGTAAAGGGATTGTTAACCAGCACAACGCGCTACGCCTCAAGGTAAACGGCGCAGATTTAATTCGAATTTTATCCTGTTTACACCGCTTGTTTCTGCCTGATGAAGTTGATTTGCAGCAGAAAATTCCTGTTTAATGGCATGAAAAATAAAGTCTTATTAGAAAATAATGCCAACAAAGCGCCTAAATCATTATTACTTATAACAAAAGCGGTCAATAACGATCGGGCGCAGGCAAACACAACAGGTACGTTCACAACGACAGATGGGGATTTGCGGATGAAATTAACAACAGGTAAGGCACTGCTGGCGGGTTGCATTGCGATGGCCATGAGCCAGGCGGCTATGGCGAAAGACATCAAGGTGGCGATCGTCGGGGCGATGTCCGGCCCGGTCGCGCAGTATGGCGACATGGAGTTTACCGGCGCGCGCCAGGCGATTGCCGATATCAACGCCAAGGGCGGCATCAAGGGCGACAAGCTGGTCGGCGTGGAATACGACGACGCCTGCGATCCGAAACAGGCGGTTGCGGTCGCCAACAAGGTGATCAACGACGGCATTCGCTACGTGATTGGCCACCTGTGTTCCTCTTCCACCCAGCCGGCGTCCGATATCTATGAAGACGAAGGCGTGATCATGATTACCCCGGCGGCCACCAACGCCGATCTGACCACTCGCGGCTACAAGATGATCCTGCGCACCACCGGTCTGGATTCGGATCAGGGCCCGACCGCCGCCAAATACATCCTCAGCGACATCAAGCCGAAGCGCATCGCCGTGGTGCACGATAAGCAGCAATACGGCGAAGGCCTGGCGCGCTCGGTGCGCGACAGCCTGAAAAAACAGGGTACCGAAGTGGCGATGTTCGAAGGCATCACCGCCGGCGACAAAGACTTCTCCACCCTGGTGGCGCGCCTGAAGAAAGAGAATATCGATTTCGTGTATTTCGGCGGTTACTACCCGGAAATGGGCCAGATCCTGCGTCAGGCCAAACAGGCCGGGTTGACCACCCGCTTCATGGGGCCGGAAGGCGTGGGCAACTCCTCGCTGTCCAACATCGCCGGCGCCGCCTCGGAAGGCATGCTGGTGACGCTGCCGAAACGCTACGATCAGGTGCCCGCCAACCAGCCGATCGTCGATGCGCTGAAGGCCAAGAAGCTGGATCCGACCGGCCCGTTCGTCTGGACCACCTATGCCGCGCTGCAGTCGCTGACCACCGGGATGGAGCGCAGCGGCAGCCAGGAGCCGGCGGACATCGTCAAGGATCTGAAAACCGGCAAGCCGGTGGACACCGTGATGGGGCCGCTGAGCTGGGATGACAAGGGCGATCTGAAAGGCTTCGAGTTCGGCGTGTTCGAATGGCATGCCAACGGCACGTCCACACCGATCAAATAAGCCATAATGATTAGGGTGGGGCGCAGCCCGCTGCGCCCGGCGGGTCGGCTTGCCGGCCCCGTCTCCCTTTACCCGCCGGTTCTCCGCCGGCGGGTTTCGCAGCCAAGGGTTCAGAGTATGTCAGAGCAGCTCCTCTATTTTCTGCAGCAGATGTTCAACGGCTTAACGTTGGGCAGCACCTATGCATTGATCGCCATCGGTTACACCATGGTTTACGGCATCATCGGCATGATCAACTTCGCCCACGGCGAGGTGTACATGATCGGCAGCTATGTCTCCTTTATCGTTATCGCCGCCCTGATGATGCTCGGCATCGACGTCGGCTGGTTGCTGATCGGCGCCGCGTTCCTGGTCTCGATCGTCATCGCCAGCGCCTACGGCTGGAGTATCGAGCGGGTGGCCTACAAACCGGTGCGCAACTCCAAGCGCCTGATTGCGCTGATCTCGGCCATCGGCATGTCGATATTCCTGCAAAACTACGTCAGCCTGACGCAGGGTTCGCGCGATCTGGCGCTGCCCAGCCTGGTGACCGGCCAGTGGGTGCTGGGGGAAAGCAACGGCTTCGCCGCCACCATCAGCACCATGCAGCTGACCATCTGGCTCGTGACCTTCCTGGCGATGCTGGCGCTGACGCTGTTTATCCGCTATTCACGCATGGGCCGCGCCTGCCGCGCCTGCGCGGAAGATCTGAAGATGGCCAGCCTGCTGGGCATCAACACCGACCGGGTGATCTCGCTGACTTTCGTCATTGGTGCGGTGATGGCGGCGGTGGCCGGGGTGTTGCTCGGCCAGTTCTACGGCGTCATCAACCCTTACATCGGCTTTATGGCCGGTATGAAAGCCTTTACCGCTGCGGTCCTGGGCGGCATCGGCAGCATTCCCGGCGCGATGATCGGCGGCCTGGTGCTGGGCGTGGCGGAAGCGCTGACCTCCGCTTATTTGAGCACCGAATACAAAGACGTGGTGTCGTTCGCGTTGCTGATCGTGGTGCTGCTGATCATGCCGACCGGCATTCTTGGGCGTCCGGAGGTTGAGAAAGTATGAAACTCAATCTGCTTAATGCGCTGATCGCCACGGCGGTGCTGTTCGTGATGGCGTCGTTCCTGATGGGCATGCAGCTCAGCCTGGACGGCACCAAACTGGTGGTGCACGGCGCGGCGGAAGTGCGCTGGATGTGGATCGGCATCGGCTGCGTCATCGTCTTTTTCTTCCAGCTGTTGCGCCCGCTGCTGCTGCAGGGCCTGAAAAAGGTCTCCGGCCCGGCGTTCGTGCTGCCGAGCTTCGACGGCACCACGCCGCGGCAAAAGCTGCTGGCGGCTCTGCTCATCGTCGCGGCGGTCGCCTGGCCGTTCCTGGTGTCGCGCGGCACGGTGGATATCGCCACCCTGACGCTGATCTACGTGATGCTGGGCCTCGGCCTCAACGTGGTGGTGGGTTTGTCCGGTCTGCTGGTGCTCGGCTACGGCGGTTTCTATGCTATCGGCGCCTACACCTACGCGCTGCTGAATCACTATTACGGTTTCGGATTTTGGGAGAGCCTGCCGCTGGCGGGTATCGTCACCGCCGCCTTCGGCTTCCTGCTCGGTTTCCCGGTGCTGCGGCTGCGCGGCGACTATCTGGCGATCGTGACGCTCGGCTTCGGCGAGATCGTGCGCATCCTGCTGCTGAACAATACCGAGATCACCGGCGGGCCGAACGGCATCAGCCAGATCCCGAAACCGACCTTTTTCGGCCTGGAGTTCAACCGCAGCGTGCGCGACGGCGGTTGGGATACCTTCCATAACTTCTTCGGCCTGAAATACGATCCGAGCGATCGCATCGTGTTCCTGTACCTGGTGGCGCTGCTGCTGGTGGTGCTGACGCTGTTCGTCATCAACCGCCTGCTGCGCATGCCGCTCGGGCGCGCCTGGGAAGCGCTGCGTGAAGACGAGATCGCCTGCCGCTCGCTGGGCCTCAGCCCGACGCGCATCAAGCTGACCGCCTTTACCATCAGCGCCGCCTTCGCCGGGTTTGCCGGCACGCTGTTCGCCGCGCGCCAGGGTTTCGTCAGCCCGGAATCCTTCACCTTCGTCGAGTCGGCCTTCGTATTGGCGATCGTGGTGTTGGGGGGCATGGGCTCGCAGTTCGCGGTCATTCTGGCGGCGATCCTGCTGGTGGTGTCGCGCGAGCTGATGCGCGATCTGAATGAATACAGCATGTTGCTGCTGGGTGCGCTGATGGTGCTGATGATGATTTGGCGGCCGCAGGGGCTGTTGCCGATGAAACGGCCGCAGCTGAAGCTGCAGGCGGCGGACATTCACGCGGGCAAGGGGGAACAGGCATGAGCGTTCAACCTTTACTTCAGGTGGAAGGCCTGTCGATGCGTTTCGGCGGGTTGCTGGCGGTCAACAATGTGGCGTTGACGCTCAATGAAGGCGAAATCGTGTCGCTGATCGGCCCCAACGGCGCCGGTAAAACCACGGTATTCAACTGCCTGACCGGTTTTTACCGTCCGAGCGGCGGCACCATCAAATTGCGCGATCGCCATCTGGAAGGGCTGGCGGGGCAGGCCATTGCCCGTATGGGCGTGGTGCGCACCTTCCAGCATGTGCGGCTGTTCCGTGAAATGACGGTGATTGAGAACCTGCTGGTGGCGCAGCATCAGCACCTGAAAAGCGGCGTGTTCGCCGGGTTGCTGAAAACCCCGGCCTTCCGCCGCGCCGAAGCCGGAGCGCTGGCGCGCGCGGCGGAGTGGCTGGAGCGCGTCGGCCTGCTATCGATGGCCAACCGTTCGGCGGGCAACCTGGCCTACGGGCAGCAGCGTCGGCTGGAGATCGCCCGCTGCATGGTGACCCGGCCGGAGCTGCTGATGCTGGACGAACCGGCCGCCGGCCTCAACCCGAAAGAGACCGACGAGCTGGATCATCTGATCGTCGAGCTGCGCGATCGGCATAAGGTCTCGGTGCTGCTGATCGAGCACGACATGAAGCTGGTGATGGGCATTTCCGATCGCATTTACGTGGTGAATCAGGGCACGCCGCTGGCGCAGGGCACACCGGCGGAGATCCGTAACAACCCGGACGTGATCCGGGCTTATTTGGGCGAAGAATAATATGTTGTCATTCAATCAGGTATCCGCCCATTACGGCAAAATTCAGGCGCTGCATCAGGTCAGTCTCACGATAAGTCAGGGCGAAATCGTGACGTTAATCGGCGCCAACGGCGCCGGTAAAACCACGCTGCTCGGCACCCTGTGCGGCGAACCGCGCGCCAGCGAAGGCAGCATCGTCTTTCAGGGCCAGGACATCACCCAGTGGCAAACCTCGCGCATCATGCGTGAAGCGGTGGCGATCGTACCGGAAGGGCGGCGCGTCTTCTCGCGCATGACGGTGGAAGAAAACCTGGCGATGGGCGGCTTCTTCGCCGATCGCCAGCAGTATCAACAGCGCATCGAACGGGTGTTCACGCTGTTCCCGCGCCTGCTGGAGCGCCGAAACCAGCGCGCCGGCACCATGTCCGGCGGCGAACAGCAAATGCTGGCCATCGGCCGCGCGCTGATGAGCCAGCCGAAGCTGCTGCTGCTCGACGAACCTTCGCTTGGGCTGGCGCCCATCATCATCCAGCAGATTTTCGACATCATTCAGCAACTGCGGGAAGAGGGCATGACCATCTTCCTGGTGGAGCAAAACGCCAATCAGGCGCTGAAATTGGCGGACCGCGGTTATGTGCTGGAAAACGGCCGCGTGGTGTTGGAAGATACGGGGGCTGCATTGTTAGCCAACGAAGCAGTGAGGTCGGCGTATCTGGGCGGTTAATCCGCCCCCCTACGAATTAAAATAATCAGGTACGAGAAGAAGAAATGAAGACAGAAGGGTTACTCGCGCAGCGCATCGTTAACGTAAAAAGTTCGGCCATCCGTGAATTGCTTAAGCACAGCAAGATGGAACACGTCATTTCGCTGGCGGGCGGCATCCCCTCTGATGCGCTGTTCGATTTCGAAGGATTGAGCATTGCCACCCAGCAGGCGATCACCGAACAGCCGAAAAGCGCGTTCCAGTATGGCCTGACCGAGGGCAGCCCGCTGCTACGTGAGCGCATTTGCGCGCTGTGCGCCGAGCGCGGCGTCACCGCGCGCGCGGAAGAGGTGATGGTCACCGCCGGTTCTCAGCAGGCACTGGATTTGGTGATGCGCGCCATCGTCAACCCGGGCGACGTGTTCGTGGTGGAGCGCCCGACCTACCTGGCGGCGCTGCAAACGCTGGAACTGGCGGAAGCCAACATCATGTCGGTCTCGTCCGACAGCGACGGCATGGTGGTGGAAGAGCTGGCCGAGCTGCTGAAAACCCAGCGTATCAAGGGCGTGTACGTGGTGCCGAACTTCGGCAACCCGAGCGGCATCACCCTCAGCGCCGCGCGCCGCGAACTGCTGGTGAAGCTGGCCGCCGAACATAACTTCCTGATCATCGAAGACGATCCGTACGGCGAGCTGCGTTTCACCGAAGAGCGCCACCCGACGCTGCATCAGGTGTCGCAGCGGGTGCTGGGCAATACCGACCACATCATCTATACCTCGACCTTCTCCAAGATCCTGGCGCCGGGCCTGCGCCTGGGATGGGCGATCCTGCCGCCGTTCCTGCTGCATAAAGTGGCGATCATCAAACAGGCGGCGGATCTGCACGCCAGCGCCCTGTCGCAGAGCATCGTCGAATGCTATCTCGGCCTGGATCGCCTGCCGGCTCAGATCGACAAGATCCGCGCCGCCTACAAACTGAAGGGCGAGATCCTGGCCGGTTTGGTGGAGCAGGAGCTGGGCGACTACATCACCTTCGATAAACCGAAGGGCGGCATGTTCCTGTGGGCGCGTTTCCGCCAGCCGTTCAACGCCACCGAATGGCTGAACACCACGCTGCAGCAGGGCGTGGTGTTCGTGCCGGGGGAATACTTCTTCTCCGACAACCCGGATCGTTCGACCTTCCGCCTGTCGTTCGCCACCGCCACCGAGCAGCAGATGCAAGAAGCGGTCGCGCGCCTGCGCCGTTCGCTGTAAGCCTCGCGGCGGCGGAGCCGATGCCCGCCGCCGACATCAAACCGCCATCTTCACTTCACCTTGCCGTCATGTGGCTGTCATCTAACGGTTATTTTTCTGTCATCCGCGCATGGCATGTTAGCTTCCGAACAAAAAACTGATTCTTTTCGCTCACGCGCTTTTACACCAGCTTTTTCAGGAGTTAGGCATGCTCACCTACGCTATTCGCAAAACCACGCTGTGCGTCGCATTGACCCTGGCGGTCAGCGCCCAGGCGCTGGCGGCGACAGAAATCCCGTTCTGGCATTCGATGGAAGGCGAACTGGGTAAAGAAGTGGACTCTCTGGCGGATCGCTTCAACCAGTCGCACAGCGACGTCAAGATTGTACCGGTTTATAAAGGCAACTACGAACAGAGCCTGGCGGCGGGTATCGCCGCTTACCGCTCCGGCAAGGCGCCGGCGATCTTGCAGGTTTACGAAGTGGGCACCGCCACCATGATGGCCAGCAAAGCCATCAAGCCGGTCTACGAAGTGTTTAAAGAGGCCGGTATCAACTTCGACGAATCGGTGTTCGTGCCGACGGTGGCCGGCTATTACACCGACAACAAGAGCGGGCATCTGCTGTCGCAGCCGTTCAACAGCTCCACGCCGGTGCTGTACTACAACAAAGACGCCTTCAAAAAGGCCGGCCTGAACCCGGATCAACCGCCGAAAACCTGGCAGGAACTGGCGGCGGATACCGCCAAGCTGCGCGAAGCCGGCATGAAGTGCGGTTACGCCAGCGGCTGGCAAGGTTGGATCCAACTGGAGAACTTCAGCGCCTGGCACGGCGTGCCGTTCGCCAGTGAAAACAACGGTTTCGGCGGCACCAGTGCCAAGCTGGAGTTCAACCAACCGCTGCAGGTCAAGCATATCGCGCTGCTCGAAGCGATGAACAAGAAGGGTGATTTCACCTACTTCGGCCGCAAAGACGAATCCACCGAGAAGTTCTACAACGGCGATTGCGCCATCACCACCGCCTCTTCCGGTTCGCTGGCGGACATCAAGCACTACGCCAAATTCAACTACGGCGTCGGCATGATGCCGTACGATGCCGACGCGAAAAACGCGCCGCAGAACGCCATCATTGGCGGGGCCAGCCTGTGGGTGATGAACGGCAAAGACGCCGCCACCTACAAGGGCGTAGCCGAATTCCTGCAGTACCTGGCGCAGCCGGAAATCGCCGCCGAATGGCACCAGAAGACCGGCTATCTGCCGATCACCACCGCGGCTTACGACCTGACCAAGCAGCAGGGCTTCTATGACAAGAACCCGGGCGCCGACGTCGCCACTCGCCAGATGCTGAACAAGCCGCCGTTGCCGTTCACCAAGGGCCTGCGCCTGGGCAACATGCCGCAGATCCGCAGCGTGGTGGATGAGGAGCTGGAAGGCGTGTGGACCGGCAAGAAAACGCCTCAGCAGGCGTTGGACGCGGCCGTGCAGCGCGGTGACGTACTGCTGCGTCGCTTCGAAGCATCAACCAAATAACCCTGCGTCGCGGGCCCGGCGGACCGGGCCCGCGTCTTCACGCCGATCCTTCCGTGCCCGATTAATGGTTTAACTGCTATGTCATCTTCCCGTCCCGGTTTCGGCTGCAGCTGGTTGCCCTATGCATTGGTGCTGCCGCAGCTGCTGATTACCGCCGTGTTCTTTTTATGGCCCGCCGGCGAGGCGCTGTGGTATTCGGTGCAGAGTCTCGATCCGTTCGGCCTGTCCAGCCAGTTTGTCGGGCTGGATAACTTTAAGCAGCTGTTCCAGGATCCTTACTACCTCGACTCGTTCTACACCACGCTGATCTTCAGCTTCCTGGTGGCGGGCATCGGGCTGGCGGTCTCGCTGTTCTTCGCTGCGCTGGTGGACTACGTGCTGCGCGGCAGCCGCCTCTATCGCACGCTGATGATCCTGCCCTACGCGGTGGCGCCGGCGGTGGCGGCGGTGCTGTGGATCTTTCTGTTCAACCCCGGTCTCGGGTTGATCACCCACTTCCTCAATGGGCTGGGCTATAACTGGAACCATGCGCAAAACAGCGGCCAGGCGATGTTCCTGGTGGTGCTGGCCTCGGTATGGCAGCAGATAAGCTATAACTTCCTGTTTTTCCTCGCGGCGCTGCAGTCGATCCCGCGTTCGCTGGTGGAGGCGGCGGCCATCGACGGCGCCGGCCCGGTACGCCGCTTCTTCCATCTGGTGCTGCCGCTGATCGCGCCGGTGAGCTTCTTCCTGCTGGTGGTCAATCTGGTGTACGCCTTCTTCGATACCTTCCCGGTGATCGACGCCGCCACCGGCGGCGGGCCGGTGCAGTCCACCACCACGTTGATCTACAAGATCTACCGCGAAGGCTTCGCCGGGTTGGATCTCTCCAGCTCCGCCGCGCAGTCGGTGATCCTGATGCTGCTGGTGATCGGCCTGACGGTGATCCAGTTCCGCTTCGTTGAACGTAAGGTGCGCTACCAATGATTGAGAATCGACGCGGGCTGGATGTCTTCAGCCATGTGATGCTGATTATCGGCGTGCTGGTGGTGCTGTTCCCGCTGTACGTGGCCTTTGTCGCCGCCACGCTGGACGACAAACAGGTGTTTCAGGTGCCGATGACGCTGGTGCCCGGCGGCCACCTGTGGGAGAACATCCGCAATATCTGGCAGGGCGGCGTGGGCAACCTCAAAGTGCCCTTCTCGTTGCTGCTGCTGAACAGCGTGATCATGGCGCTGGCGATCACCTGCGGCAAGATCGCGGTGTCGGTGCTGTCGGCTTACGCCATCGTATATTTCCGTTTCCCGCTGCGCAGCCTGTTCTTCTGGCTGATTTTCCTCACCCTGATGCTGCCGGTGGAGGTGCGCATTTTCCCGACGGTGGAGGTGATCTCCAACCTCAACCTGCTGGACAGCTATACCGGCCTGACGCTGCCGCTGATGGCCTCGGCCACCGCCACCTTCCTGCTGCGCCAGTTCTTCATGACGTTGCCGGATGAGCTGCTGGAGGCGGCGCGCATCGACGGCGCCGGGCCGATGCGTTTCTTCTGGGACATCGTGTTGCCGCTGTCGAAAACCAATCTGGCGGCGCTGTTCGTCATCACCTTTATCTACGGCTGGAACCAATACCTGTGGCCGATCCTGATCACCAGCGACGCCTCGATGGGCACCGCGGTGGCGGGCATCAAGAGCATGATCTCCACTTCCGGCGCGCCGACCCAGTGGAACCAGGTGATGGCGGCGATGATTCTGACTTTATTGCCACCGTTGGCGGTGGTGCTTCTGATGCAGCGCTGGTTTGTGCGCGGTCTGGTTGATAGCGAGAAATAACGACGATGGCAGGATTAAAACTACAGGCGGTCACCAAGTCTTACGACGGTAAAACGCCGGTGATCAAACAGATCGATCTCGATGTGGCGGACGGTGAGTTCATCGTGATGGTCGGCCCGTCCGGCTGCGGCAAGTCCACGCTGCTGCGCATGGTGGCCGGGCTGGAACGCACCACCAGCGGTGATATTTATATCGATACCCGGCGCGTGACCGATCTGGAGCCCAAGGATCGCGGCATCGCGATGGTGTTCCAGAACTACGCGCTCTATCCGCACATGAGCGTGTACGACAACATGGCTTACGGCCTCAAGATCCGCGGTTTCGGCAAGGATCATATCCGCCAGCGGGTGGAGGAGGCGGCGCGCATTCTGGAGCTGGAGCCGCTGCTCAAGCGCAAACCGCGCGAGCTATCCGGCGGCCAGCGCCAGCGCGTGGCGATGGGGCGCGCCATCGTGCGCGAACCGGCGGTATTCCTGTTCGACGAGCCGCTGTCCAACCTGGACGCCAAACTGCGGGTGCAGATGCGCCTGGAGCTGCAACAGCTGCACCGACGCCTGAAAACCACCAGCCTGTACGTGACCCACGACCAGGTGGAGGCGATGACGCTGGCGCAGCGGGTGATCGTGATGAATAAGGGCGTGGCGGAGCAGATCGGCACCCCGAGCGAAGTGTACCAACGGCCGGCTTCGCTGTTCGTCGCCGGCTTTATCGGCTCGCCGGCGATGAACCTGTTGCCCGGCACCCTGAGCGCCGACGGCGGCCAGCTGCTGCTGGCGGACGGCATGGCGCTGCCGTTGCCGGCGGCCAAGCCGCAGTGGGCGGGACGGCAGTTGACGCTGGGCATTCGGCCGGAGCATATTCAGCTGGTGGCGCAAGGCCAGGGCGTGCCGCTGCAGCTGCAGACGCTGGAACTGCTGGGAGCCGATAATCTGGCGCACGGCCAGTGGGGCGGTCACGGGGTGATCGCGCGGCTGTCGCATGAAACCTTGCCGGCGGCGGGCAGTACGCTATATTTGCAGCTGCCTGCTCAGGCGCTGCACTTCTTTGACACCCACAGCGGATTACGGATGGATTGATGACGAGACCCTGGCCTTACCCTCATATTGTCGCCCACCGCGGCGGCGGTTCTCTGGCGCCGGAAAACACTCTGGCGGCGATCGACGTCGGCGCGCGCCACGGCCACAAGATGATCGAGTTCGACGCCAAGCTGGCGCAGGACGGACAAATTTTCCTGCTGCATGACGATACGCTGGATCGCACCAGCAACGGCTGGGGCGTGGCGGGCGAACTGCCGTGGGATAAACTGGTGCAGCTGGACGCCGGCAACTGGTACAGCTCGGCCTTCAAGGGCGAGCGGCTGCCGCTGCTGTCGGAGGTGGCGGAACGCTGCCGGGAACATGGCCTGATGGCCAATATCGAGATCAAACCGACCACCGGCAGCGACGATGAAACCGGCCGGGTGGTGGCGCTGGCGGCGCGGTTGCTGTGGCAAGGGCAGACCGACCCGCTGCTCTCCTCCTTCTCGGTGGAAGCGTTGGCGGCGGCGCAGCGCACCGTGCCGGATTTGCCGCGTGGCCTGCTGCTGGAGGAGTGGGACGACAACTGGCGCGAGCTGACGGAGCGTCTGGACTGCGTCTCGCTGCATATCGACCACAAAGCGCTGACCGCCGAGCGGGTGAACGCGTTGAAAGACGCCGGGCTGCGCATTCTGGTGTATACCGTCAACCAACCGGATCGCGCGCGCCTGCTGCTCGACTGGGGCGTTGACTGCATTTGCACCGACCGGATAGATTTGATTGGCTCGGATTTTTAATCCGGCGCCGATAAATCCCGCGACGACAAGCCTTGCCGCCGCGCCAACGGAAGGAATGCGATGCCAGGCTTTATGATGTCACTGTGGCACCAGATCGTGCTGTCTTTACCGCTGTTCGTCCTGATCGCGTTGGGTTATGGGCTGATTCGCTGGGGGAAATGGCCTTCCAGCATCACCGATGGCCTGACGCGCTTTGTGTTTTCCCTCGCCTTGCCCGCCATGCTGTTTCGCATGATGTGCGACTTCTCGCAGCGCCCGGCGGTCGATGCCCGGCTGTTGATCGCGTTCTTCGGCAGTTGCCTGATCGTGTTCGTACTCGGCCGCCTGGTTGCCCGGCACCTCTTCCGGCTGGATGGCGTCGCCGGATCGGTGTTTGCGCTGGGCGGTATTTTCTCCAATAACGTGATGCTCGGTTTACCGATCGCCAGCGTGATGCTGGGGCAGGCGGCGATCCCGTCGGTGGCGCTGGTGCTGGTGTTCAACGGCCTGATCCTGTGGACGCTGGTCACGGTGTCGATCGAATGGGCGCGCAACGGCTCGCCGACGCTGGGGGGCTTTGCTAAAACCGCGCGCAGCGTGCTGACCAACCCGCTGATCGTCGGCATTTTGTCCGGCACGCTGTTTAGCCTGACCGGCTTGCCGCTGCCGGACTTCGTCGATCGGCCGGTCAGCATGCTCGGCCAGGTGGCGGCGCCGCTGTCGCTGGTGGTGCTCGGCATGGGCCTGGCGGAGTATCGCATCAGCGAAGGCTGGCAGCTGAGCAGCGCCATCTGCGTGCTGAAGTTGCTGGTGCAGCCGTTGGTGATTTGGCTGCTGGCCTGGATGATGGATCTGCCGCCGATGGAGACCCGCGTGGTGGTGCTGTTGGGCTCAATGGCGGTGGGGGTGAATGTCTACCTGATGTCGCGTCAGTTCAATACGCTCACCGGCCCGGCCGCCACCAGCCTGGTGATGTCCACCGTGCTGGCGGCGATCACCACGCCGCTGATCCTCACCGTTATGGGCGTGCGGGCGTAGCCGGCAGCGGGGCCTGCGGCACCGCCGGCGCGGTGCGGTTGAACGGATCGCGCGGCTGGTTGCCGTTAGGCAGCAGCTGGCCGCCGTTCGGCGTGGTTTGCAACAGCTGTTGCCGTTGATTGTCGAACTGGCGCTGCTGTTGCAGGCGGCGTTGATCCATCTGCCGGTTGTTCAACAAGCGCTGTTGCTGCGCCTGTTGGCTGTTTTGGTTGAGAAGCTGCTGCTGTGAACGCAGATCGGTTACGCCGTTGGCCGCTGCAGCCAGGCCGGGCAGCAACAGCAGAGCGAACAGGATGTGAGACGTTTTCATGATGGTTACCTCGCTTTTTTATTAAGCCTAACCCAGCGGTGAAATTTTGCTGGTAGTTTGTATTTTGTTCAAATGTAAACCGCCTTTTCGCCAACGCGGTGCCCATCTTCCGTTACAATCGCCCTTTCGGTCTTTTTAGGGTGAACCCATCGTGCTGCTTTTGGTTATAACCACCATTCTGTGGGCGTTTTCTTTCAGCCTGATCGGCGAGTATTTGGCGGGTCAGGTCGACAGCGGGTTTTCGGCGCTGGTGCGCATCGGGCTGGCGGCGCTGGTGTTCCTGCCGTTCCTGCGTTGGCGCAATATCAAGCCCAGGGTGATCCTGCTGTATATGCTGGTGGGCGCCTTCCAGCTGGGCATCATGTATCTGTTCAGCTTCCGCGCCTATCTCTACCTGACGGTACCCGAATTCCTGCTGTTCACCGTGTTGACGCCGCTGTACATCACGCTGATCTACGACTTACTGAGCGGCCGACGTTTACGCTGGGGCTATGTGTTCAGCGCGCTGCTGGCGGTGCTGGGCGCGGCGATCATTCGCTATCACCAACTGAGCGAACACTTCTGGTGGGGGCTGCTGTTGGTGCAGGCGGCGAACATCAGCTTCGCCATCGGCATGGTCGGCTATAAGCGCCTGATGGAAGTGCACCCCTTGCCGCAACACACCGCCTTTTCCTGGTTCTACCTGGGGGCGGCGGCGGTGGCGGTGGCGGCCTGGTTCCTGTGGGGCAATCCGCAGCAGCTGCCGACGACCAACCTGCAGTGGGGCGTGCTGGTTTGGCTGGGCGTGGTGGCGTCGGGGCTGGGCTATTTCATGTGGAACTACGGCGCGACGCAGGTGGATGCCGGCACGCTCGGCATCATGAACAACATGCATGTGCCGGCCGGCTTGTTGGTCAACCTGGCCATCTGGCAGCAACAGCCGCACTGGCCGAGCTTTATCATCGGCGGAGCGGTGATCGTCGCTTCGCTGTGGGTGCACCGCCGCTGGGTGGCGCCGAAACAGCTCGGCTAAACGGGAGGCCGACAGTTTATACGCCGGCCGCCAACGCTTTGGCGCCGGTCGCGCCGGGGCGTGCCGCGTCGCGCACGAACGGCAGATGATCGCAGGCGTGCTGGCGGGCCGAGCGGATGAAGGCTTCGGTCACCGCCTGGCGCTGTTCGCCGTCGCGCACGGCGGCGTACAGGCGGCTCCACAGGCCGTCACCCAGGGTTTTGGTCACCACCAGCCCCTGCCGTTCGAAACTCTCCACCACCCAATGCGGCAGCGCCGCAATTCCCATCCGCGCCGACACCATCTGGATCAGCAGCAGCGTGTTATCGACGTTCTTCAATGCCGGGTTGACGCCCGCCGGCTGCAGGAAATGCCGCCATATATCCAGCCGCTGGCGCTGCACCGGGTAAATCAACAGCGTTTCATCGCTCAAGTCTGCCGGCTCGATGTGCGGCTTGCCGGCCAGCGGATGATCCGGCGCCAGCACCAGACGCACCTCGAAATCGAACATCGGCGAATAGTGCAGGCCGCTGCGCGGCAGAATATCCGACGTCATCACCAGATCCAGCTCGCCCTGTTGCAGGGCCGGCTGCGGATCGAAAGTCACGCCGGAGGTGAAGTCCATCACCACCTGCGGGAAACGCTGGCGGAAGTTGTCCAGCGCCGGCGTCAGCCACTGAATGCAGCTGTGGCATTCGATGGCGATGCGCAGCGTGGTCTGGTGCGGCTCGTGGCAGGCCTGCAGCGCCTGTGAGATTTGCGGCAGCACCTGTTCCGCCAGCTGCAGCAGGATCTCGCCCTGGGCGGTGAAGCGCAGCGGTTGGCTCTTGCGCACGAACAGCTTGAAGCCCAGACGTTGCTCAAGATCGCTGAACTGGTGCGACAGGGCAGACTGCGTCTGATGAAGTTGGGCCGCCGCCCCCGCCAGCGAACCGCTGCTGCGCAGGGCCTGCAGCGTCCGTAAATGTTTCAGTTCGATCATGAGAGTCCTTCACATTGACAGTGAATAAATTGCGCTTGTGGTTAATACAGTACCTGCTGATTATGGATGTGTAAACATCTGGACGGCTAAATGGGGAATGAGACGATGGCAATTTTGAATCACACACTGGGTTTTCCTCGCGTTGGGCTACGACGTGAGCTGAAAAAAGCTCAGGAAAGCTACTGGGCTGGCAACTCAACGCAGGAAGAGCTGTTGGCGGTTGGCCGCGAGCTGCGCGCTCGCCATTGGCAACAGCAACAGCAGGCCGGGGTAGATTTGGTGCCGGTCGGCGATTTCGCCTGGTACGATCATGTGTTGACCACCAGCCTGCTGCTGGGCAACGTGCCGGCGCGTCATCAGAATGCGGATGGCTCGATCGATCTGGACACGCTGTTCCGCATCGGCCGTGGCCGCGCACCGACCGGCGAGCCGGCGGCCGCGGCGGAAATGACCAAATGGTTCAACACCAACTACCACTACATGGTGCCCGAGTTCCAACAAGGCCAGCAGTTCAAGCTGGGCTGGACCCAACTTCTGGATGAAGTGGACGAAGCGCTGGCGCTTGGTCACCGCATCAAACCGGTGCTGCTGGGCCCGGTGACCTATCTGTGGCTGGGTAAAGTGAAGGGCGAGCCGTTCGATCGCCTGTCGCTGTTGAAAGATATCCTGCCGGTTTACCAACAGGTGCTGGCCGAGCTGGCGAAACGCGGCGTCGAGTGGGTGCAAATTGACGAGCCTGCGCTGGTGCTGGAGCTGCCGCAGGCCTGGCTGGACGCCTTTAAACCGGCTTACGACGCGCTGCAGGGGCAGGTTAAGCTGCTGTTGACTACCTATTTCGACAGCGTCGGCCACAACCTCGACACTATTCGCACGCTGCCGGTGCAGGGGCTGCACGTCGATCTGGTCGCCGGCCATGACGATATCGCCGCGTTGAGCGCCGCATTGCCGCAAGACTGGCTGCTGTCGCTGGGCGTGATCAACGGCCGCAACGTTTGGCGCGCCGATCTGAGCCGCTGGTTCGAACGTCTTCAGCCGCTGGTGGGCACCCGCCCACTGTGGATCGGCACCTCCTGTTCACTGCTGCACAGCCCGATCGACCTGAGCGTGGAAAGCCGTCTGGATGAAGAAGTGAAAAGCTGGTTCGCCTTCGCGCTGCAAAAATGCGCCGAGTTGGCGCTGCTGGCTGCGGCGCTGAACGCGCCTGACGCGGCGAAGCAAGCCGAACTGGACGCCTACAGCGCACCGATCCGCGCCCGCCGTCAGTCGAGCCGTGTGCATAACCCACAGGTTGAGCGCCGTTTGGCCGCGATCACCGCGCAGGACAGCGAGCGCCACAGCGCTTACGCCGAGCGCGCCAGGGCGCAGCGCGAACGTTTCAACCTGCCGGCCTGGCCGACCACCACCATCGGTTCGTTCCCGCAGACCACCGAGATCCGCGGCCTGCGTCTGGACTTCAAGCAGGGCCGTCTGGACGGCAGCAACTACCGCACCAGCATCGGTGAGCACATCAAACAGGCGATCGTTGAGCAGGAGCGCCTCGGGCTGGACGTGCTGGTGCACGGTGAAGCCGAGCGCAACGACATGGTGGAATATTTCGGCGAGAACCTCGACGGCTTCGTGTTTACCCAGAACGGCTGGGTGCAGAGCTACGGCTCCCGCTGCGTGAAGCCGCCGGTGATCATCGGTGACGTCAGCCGCCCGGAAGCCATTACCGTCGAATGGGCGAAATTCGCCCAGTCGCTGACCGACAAGCCGGTAAAAGGCATGTTGACCGGGCCGGTGACCATCCTGTGCTGGTCGTTCCCGCGTGAAGACGTGACCCGCGAAGTGATTGCCAAGCAGATTGCGCTGGCGCTGCGCGACGAGGTGGAAGATCTGGAAAAAGCCGGCATCGGCATCATTCAGATCGACGAACCTGCGCTGCGCGAGGGGCTGCCGCTGCGTCAATCCGACTGGGCCGCCTACCTGAACTGGGCGGTGGACGCCTTCAAATTGAACGCCGCCGTGGCGCGGGACGACACCCAGATCCACACCCACATGTGTTACTGCGAGTTCAACGACATCATGGACTCCATCGCCGCGCTGGACGCTGACGTGATCACCATCGAGACCTCGCGTTCCGATATGGATCTGCTGGAAGCCTTCAAAGAGTTCGAATACCCGAACGAAATCGGGCCGGGCGTCTACGATATCCACTCGCCGAACGTGCCGAGCGTGGAATGGATCGAAGCGCTGCTGCGTAAAGCGGCGCAGAACATCCCGGCGGAACGCCTGTGGGTTAACCCGGACTGCGGCCTGAAAACCCGCGGCTGGCCGGAAACCCGGCAGTCGCTGGCCAACATGGTATTGGCGGCGCAGCGCCTGCGCGAGCAGGCGTGATGGCGTGCGGCGGATGAGCTCCGCCGCTTACAGATTGACTGGTGTGATGATTGGGCGCTTCGGCGCCCTTTTTTATGCGGTGGAGGTTACTTGACGCCGTGCTGGGCGAACCACGCCAGCATGCGTTGCCAGCCGTCCTCCGCCGCTTCGGCGTTGTAGCTGGGACGATAATCGGCGTTGAACGCATGCCCGACCTCGGGGTACACCACGATTTCGGCCTCGGCGTTGGCGGCGCGTATCGCCTGGCGCATGGTTTCCACCGTCTCCAGCGGAATGCCGCTGTCCTGCCCGCCATACAGCCCCAGTACCGGCGCCGACAGGTGGGTGGCGACATCGACCGGATGCTTCGGTGAATTCAGCGTTTTCTCGCCGACCAGTTTGCCGTACCAGGCGACCGCCGCCTTCAACTGCGGGTTGTGCGCCGCGTACAGCCAGGTAATGCGGCCGCCCCAGCAGAAGCCGGTGATCGCCAGCTTGCCGGCGTCGCCGCCGTGGCGGATAGCCCAGTGCGCGGCGTGATCCAGATCCGACAGCACCTGGCGATCCGGCACCCTGGTCACCAACTGCTGGAACAGCTCGCCGATATCGCTGTAGTCGTTGGCATCGCCCTGGCGAAAATAGAGCTCGGGCGCGATCGCCAGATAGCCCTGCTTGGCCAGGCGACGGCACAGATCCTGAATGTGCTCATGGACGCCGAAGATTTCCTGCACCACCAGCACGATGGGAAAGGGGCCGTTATGGTCGGCGGGTTTGGCGACGTAGGCCGGCAGCGCGTCGCCCTGAGAAGGGATGGTCGTTTGCCCGGCATGAATGCCCTGTTCGTCGGTGATAATCGCGGAGGCGGCCAACGGCGCGGCGGCCGGGGCGAATCCCCCCTGAGCCTGTTCTAATGTCATCACATGTTCGGTTTTCATTGCGGTCTCCGTGCAATAGAAAAAAGCGCTGAGATTAACTATAGGAAAGATTACCCATTATTGGCGCTGCGTGGCGCACTTTCGGACAAGTCGATAAAAAACGGCTAATTATCTGGCTTTGCGGCATTTTTAAGCGCTTTTTATCATGTTATTACGCGTTTTGGCCCGCGTAAGTGCCATAAGGTGCGTTAGAGGGCTTTTTTGCCCCTAAGCAACCGATAAGATGGAGTTATTTCGGATTGATGAGCTAAATAGTTTCAGTCGGCAACCAACGGGCAGGGAGCTGCAAGGTTTGTCGGCTAGACTGAGGTTTAGCGGTGCATTCTGGATGCCTTATAGTGATAGTGCTTTTTTGTGATAAAAATCACAAAAAATATGTAGCATGTAATTTGTTTCTCTTTTCATAGTGACTGTCGTCACGAAATTAAGCGGCGATTTTCAGTAGAGTGCTTTTTTGTTCCTCCCAATAAACATGATCCATGAGGAGTCTCGTATGTCTCAGTCTGACGTTTTTCATCTCGGCCTCACCAAGAACGATTTACAAGGGGCCCAGCTTGCCATCGTGCCGGGCGATCCGCAGCGCGTAGAGAAGATTGCCAAGCTGATGGAAAATCCGGTGCATCTGGCCTCCCATCGTGAATTCACCACCTGGCGCGCAGAGCTGGACGGCAAGGCGGTGATCGTCTGCTCCACCGGTATTGGCGGCCCGTCTACCTCTATCGCGGTGGAAGAGCTGGCGCAGCTGGGTATTCGCACTTTCCTGCGCATCGGCACCACCGGCGCCATTCAGGCCAATATCAACGTCGGTGACGTGCTGGTGACTACGGCGGCGGTACGCCTCGACGGCGCCAGCCTGCACTTTGCGCCGATGGAGTTCCCGGCGGTTGCGGACTTCGCCTGCACCACCGCGCTGGTGGAAGCGGCCAAAGCCAGCGGCGCGACCACCCACATTGGCGTAACCGCTTCTTCCGATACTTTCTACCCGGGCCAGGAACGTTACGACACCTACTCCGGCCGTGTGGTTAGCCGTTTTAAAGGCTCGATGGAAGAGTGGCAGGCGATGGGCGTGATGAACTATGAAATGGAGTCCGCCACGCTGCTGACCATGTGCGCCAGCCAGGGCCTGCGTGCCGGCATGGTGGCTGGGGTGATCGTTAACCGCACCCAGCAAGAGATCCCGAACGCCGAGACCATGAAAAACACCGAAAGCAAAGCGGTGCAGATCGTGGTGGATGCCGCCCGCCGTCTGCTGTAATCGCCTCCCCTGAACGGGCCGCCGCCGCGGCCCGTTGAGATTGATGACAAACCTCATGCCATTGCCCGGTTTGCAGAAAGCAGCGGATAACAAACAGGGAAAATCAATTTATTGATTTTCGGCTGATAACCACAAAGGAGGAAAAACCACGCTTTTTCCTCCTTTGTCAACGGACTGAACGGGCCGCCGACGCGGCCCGTTTTTCCATTCGCGACTAATCTGTTACGGTGATACTCCTCAGCGCTGCGCCGATGGCCGCCGCGCGTTGTCATAACAAAAACAACGAGGACGTTTATGACCGCCCAGATCCTGCTTCATCCTTCGCTTGCGCCGCTCGACGGCGGCATTAATTTCCGTGACTTCGGCGGCAACGGCGTGGCCGACGGGCGCCGCATCAAGCGCGGCCTGCTGTTTCGTTCCGGTTCCCTCGAGCGGCTGACGGAAAACGACTGCGCCTTTCTCGCCGGCGTGCCGGTGCGTTCGGTGCTGGACTACCGCGATGCCGACGAAGTGCAGGCCAAACCGGATATTCTGTGGAATGGCGCCGACTATCATCACGTGCCGGCCAACCCGCTGAGCAGCGAAGTCAACGCCAACCTGGAGAAGCTCACCAACGAAACGCTGGCCGCTTTCGACGCCCGCGCGTTCATGCTGGAACTGTATCGCCGCCTGCCGTTCGGCAATGTGGCCTATCAGCGGTTGGCGCAGCTGCTGAGCAACCCCGGCGGCGGCGCGATCGTGCAGCACTGCGCGGTCGGCAAGGATCGCACCGGGGTCGGTTCGGCGCTGGTGCTGTTCGCGCTGGGGGCCGACGAAGCGACGGTGCTGGAAGACTATCTGCTGACTGAAACCACGCTGGCCACTTTCCGCGAGCAGATGCTGGATCAGCTCTCTATCAAGCTGAATGCGGCGGCGCTGGAGCAATTCGCCTACGTGCTCAGCGCGCGCGAGGAGTTCCTGATGACGGCGCTGGGCTGCATCCGTCAGCAATACGGCTCCACCGACCGCTGGCTGGAAGCGGAATACGGTCTGGGCGCGGCCCAGCGCGAAGCGCTGCAGGCGTTCTACCTCGAGTAAATCGCTGCGTGTTTAACCGGGGTTTAACTCGCCCCGGCTTATCCTAGGCGGCGAACCATCGCGTATCAGGAGCCCCGTATTGAGCCTCAATGACGTTATCAACTGGGTCAGCGACGTCGTGCGTCAGCACGAAGGCTGGGCCATTCCCATCATCTTCTTCCTGGCGTTCGGCGAGTCGCTGGCGTTTTTGTCGCTGCTGCTGCCGGCCACGGTGATCCTGCTGGCGCTGGGCGCGCTGATCGGCGAAAGCGGCATCGCCTTTTGGCCGATTTGGGCCGCCGCCGCCGCCGGGGCGTTTTTCGGCGACTGGCTCTCTTACTGGATCGGCTATCACTATCAGGATCGCGTGGCCCATATGTGGCCGCTGTCGCGCAATCCGCAGCTGCTGGCGCGCGGCCACGCCTTCTTTGAACGCTGGGGCGTGCTGGGCATTTTCATTGGCCGCTTCTTCGGCCCGCTGCGCGCCGTGGTGCCGTTGGTGGGCGGCATTTGCGGCATGCCGCAGCGCTACTTCCAACTGGCCAACGTCACGTCGGCGATGATCTGGGCGTTCGGCATTCTGGCGCCGGGGGCGTTCGGCATCAAGTGGCTCAGCCAGTGGCTGGGTTGATTTCTCGCTAAATTGCGCAGCGCCGCGCAATATTGTGCGCGGCGGGCAAAATCAGGCTGGACATCCATACAGCCTCCCCTTAACGTGACGGGCAATGGGCGTGCGAAACGCTGGAACGGCAAGGTGCAACAGGAGGCAGGGTGGATACCAGTCTGATTTATGGGATTGGCGGCGTCGCGATCGGTATGCTGTTGGGGTGGCTGATCGCCAGTCTGCGTGTGCAGCAGACAAACGCGCAACATGAAACCGAACTGCGGTTGCTGGAGCAAGCGTTGCAGCAGGCGCAGCAGGAGACGGCCGTGCGGCAGGAGGCCCTGCAGCGCCACGAACAGCAGTCGCGCCAGAGCGAGCTGGAGCTGCGTAACTTGCACAGCCAGTTGGCGGCCGGGCATGAGAAGCTGCAACAGCTCAACCATTGGCGCAACGAATGCGAGCTGCTCAACCAAGAGCTGCGCGCCCAGCGCGAGGTGAACAGCGCGCAGGAGGCCGAGCTGCGCGAAGTCACCATCCGTCTGGAAGAGACGCGCATGGCGGCGGAGGAGAAGCAGCGCCTGCTGATCAACAGCGAACAGCGGCTCACCACCCAGTTTGAAAATCTCGCCAACCGCATTTTTGAACACAGCGGCCGCAAGGTGGACGAGCAAAATAAGCAAAGTTTGGATCGTTTACTGTTGCCGCTGCGCGAACAGCTGGACGGTTTCCGCCGGCAGGTGCAGGACAGCTTTGGCCAGGAGGCGCGTGAGCGCCATACGCTGACGCACGAGATACGCAATCTGCAGCAGTTGAACGCGCAGATGGCGCGCGAGGCGATCAACCTCACCAAGGCGCTGAAAGGCGACAACAAAACGCAGGGCAACTGGGGCGAGGTGGTGCTGAGCCGGGTGCTGGAGGCTTCCGGCCTGCGCGAAGGACATGAGTATGAAACGCAGGTCAACGTGCGGGTGGATCATCAGAGCCGCATGCAGCCCGATGTGATCGTGCGCCTGCCGCAGGGTAAGGATGTAGTGATTGACGCCAAGATGTCGCTGATCGCCTACGAGCGCTATTTCAACGGCGAGGATGAGGCGGAGCGCGAAGCGGCGCTGAGCGAGCATATCGCTTCGCTGCGCGGCCATATCCGCATGCTGGGCCGCAAGGACTATCAGCAGCTGCCGGGGCTGCGTTCGCTGGATTATGTGCTGATGTTCATTCCGGTCGAGCCCGCCTTCCTGCTGGCTATCGATCGCGAGCCGGAGCTGATCAGCGAAGCGCTTAAACACAACATCATGCTGGTCAGCCCGACCACGTTGCTGGTGGCGCTGCGTACCATCACCAACCTGTGGCGCTATGAGCATCAGAGCCAGAACGCCCAGCGCATCGCCGATCGCGCGGCGAAACTGTATGACAAGATGCGGCTGTTCGTGGACGATATGTCCGCGCTGGGGCAGAGCCTGGACAAGGCGCAGGGCAGTTATCGTCAGGCGATGAACAAACTGAGCGAAGGCCGTGGTAATCTTATCGGCCAAATTGAAGGTTTCCGCGCGTTGGGGGTTGAGGTCAAACGGCCGATAAACCCGCTGCTGGCGCAGCAAGCCGGCGCGCAACACGATGAAGCGGAAGAGGCGAACGACGATGATGTCGCCGCGCTGCCGCAGACGAACGACGATGACGATACCGCCGGGGAACCGGGCTTCGTTTCGCACGGCTGAGGCCGTGGCGAGGTGGGGTATTCACCGGGCTTCTGGTACACTCATCCACACAAAATTGACTGAATAGCAGGCAGGACAATGGCAGATCAATCGCAGGAAACCACCGATTTCGGTTTTCGCACCGTCGCTAGAGACGAAAAACAGGCCATGGTGGCGGACGTTTTCCATTCGGTAGCGGCAAAGTATGACGTGATGAACGACCTGATGTCGTTCGGTATTCACCGTATCTGGAAGCGTTTCACCATTGACTGCAGCGGCGTGCGCCGCGGGCAGCGCGTGCTGGATCTGGCCGGCGGTACCGGCGACCTGGCCGCCAAGTTCTCCCGCATGGTGGGCGAGCAGGGGCAGGTGGTGCTGGCGGACATCAACGATTCGATGCTCAAGATGGGGCGCGAGAAGCTGCGCGATCGCGGCATCGTCGGCAACATCAATTACGTGCAGGCCAACGCCGAAGCGCTGCCGTTCCCGGACAATTACTTCGATTGCATCACCATCTCCTTTGGCCTGCGTAACGTCACCGACAAAGACAAAGCGCTGCGCTCGATGTTCCGCGTGCTGAAGCCGGGCGGCCGTCTGCTGGTGCTGGAATTTTCCAAGCCGCTGCTGGCGCCGCTGAGCAAAGCCTATGACGCCTACTCTTTCCACGTGCTGCCGAAGATCGGCGAGCTGGTGGTGAAAGATCCGGACAGCTACCGCTACCTGGCGGAATCGATCCGCATGCACCCCGATCAGGAAACCCTGAAGGGCATGATGGGCAACGCCGGTTTTGAAAACGTCACCTATTTCAACCTGACCGGTGGGATTGTCGCCCTGCATCGCGGCTTCAAGTTCTGAGAGGGAGATGCCGATGCTGTTTACCCCTCTGCTGACCGGTGCGCTGGAAACCTCGCTGAATAACCTGCTGTTTCGCGATCGCGGCATGAAAGCCGCCCGCCAACGCCTGGCGGGCAAGGTGCTGCGCATCGAACTGGAAGAGTTGGCTTCGCCGCTGGTGCTGGTGTTCAGCGAACTGCGCGTGGATGTGCTGGGGCAGTCTGAAGACAGCGCCGATTGCACCGTGCGTAGCCGCATTCCCTCCTTGCTGAAGCTGCGCGATCGCCAGCAGTTGCCGGTGCTGATGCGCAGCGGCGAATTGACGGTGGAAGGCGATATTCAGGTGGTGCAACAGCTGGTTGGCCTGCTCGATCTGGCGGAGTGGGATCCGGCGGAGTGGCTGGCGCCCTACATCGGCGATATCGCCGCCCAAGGCATTACACAGGCGCTGGGAAAAGGCGCCTCACTGCTGAAAGCCGGCTTTATGCGCCGGCAGCAAGACATGGCTGAGGCGCTGACGGAAGAGTGGCGCCTGGCGCCGGGGCCGCTGGAGGTGGTGTGGTTCAACGAAGAAGTTGACGCACTCGCCCGCGGCGCGGAAGCGCTGATTGCCCGCATGGACAAGTTGGAGGGCAAGCGATGACCCCAGGCGAACTGCGCCGTTTGTATTTTATCGTCCGCGTTTTTCTCAGCTACGGGCTGGACGAGCTGATCCCTAAAATGCGGTTGACGCTGCCGCTGCGCTTTGGCCGCCGGCTGCTGTTCTGGATGCCGAATCGGCATAAGGACAAACCGTTGGGTGAACGTCTGCGGCTGGCGCTGCAGGAATTGGGGCCGGTTTGGATCAAGTTCGGCCAAATGATGTCGACCCGCCGCGATCTGTTTCCGCCGCACATTGCCGATCAGCTGACGCTGCTGCAGGATCGGGTGGCGCCTTTCGATGGCGCGTTGGCGCGTAAGCATATCGAGCTGGCGATGGGCGGCCCGCTGGAGACCTGGTTCGATGACTTCGATCAGCAGCCGTTGGCCTCTGCCTCGATCGCGCAGGTGCATACCGCGCGGTTGAAAACCACCGGCCAGGAAGTGGTGCTGAAGGTGATCCGGCCGGATATCGGGCCGATCATCAAGGCCGACGTGCGCTTGATGTACCGGCTGGCAGGCTGGGTGCCGAAGCTGTTGCCGGACGGCCGCCGTCTGCGCCCGCGCGAAGTGGTACGCGAGTACGAGAAAACCCTGCTGGACGAATTGAACCTGCTGCGCGAAGCGGCTAACGCCATTCAGCTGCGCCGCAATTTCGACGGCAGCCCAATGCTGTACGTACCGGAAGTTTATTCCGACTACTGCCGCGAAAGCGTATTGGTGATGGAGCGCATTTACGGCATTCCGGTCTCGGACATCGCCACGCTGGAACAGCAGGGCACCAACATGAAACTATTGGCGGAACGCGGCGTCCAGGTGTTCTTTACCCAGGTCTTCCGCGACAGCTTCTTCCATGCGGACATGCATCCCGGTAATATTTTCGTCAGCTACGAACATCCGGAAGATCCTTGCTACATCGGCATCGACTGCGGCATCGTCGGTTCGCTGAACAAGGATGATAAACGCTACCTGGCGGAAAACTTCATCGCCTTCTTCAACCGCGATTACCGCAAGGTGGCGGAACTGCACGTCGACTCCGGGTGGGTGCCGCGCGACACCAACGTGGAAGACTTCGAATTCGCCATCCGCACCGTGTGCGAGCCGATTTTCGAGAAGCCGCTGGCGGAGATTTCCTTCGGCAACGTGCTGCTGAACCTGTTCAACACCGCGCGACGCTTCAATATGGAAGTGCAGCCGCAGCTGGTGTTATTACAGAAGACCTTGCTGTATGTTGAAGGACTGGGGCGTCAGCTCTATCCGCAGCTGGATCTGTGGACCACCGCCAAGCCGTTCCTCGAGAGCTGGCTGCGCGATCAGGTCGGCATTCCCGCCGTGGTGCGTGCGCTGAAAGAGAAAGCGCCGTTTTGGGCGGAGAAGCTGCCGGAACTGCCCGAGCTGTTTTACGACAGCTTGCAGCAGCATAAACTGTTGCAACAAAGCGTTGATAAGCTGACCAACCAGATGCAGGCTCAGCGGGTTCGTCAGGGGCAGTCACGTTATTTGTTCGGCGTTGGCGCTACACTGTTGGTAAGCGGCACGCTGTTGCTGCTGGGGCAAATCGAGGTGTTTCCCGCCTGGATGATGGCCGCTGGCATCGTATGCTGGGTGATTGGCTGGAAGCGAACCACCTGATTTAATTCGTTACTCTGGTAAAGTCGGCTCTATAATGCGGGCTGGCTTTAAAAGACCCTTTAAAATTAGAGGTAATTAAAATGGGCGGTATTAGTATTACGCAATTGTTGATCATCGCAGTGATCGTGGTGCTGTTGTTCGGTACCAAAAAACTGCGCACGCTGGGCTCCGATCTCGGCGCCTCGATCAAGGGCTTCAAGAAGGCGATCGGCGACGATACGCCGTCGACCCCCAACACGGCTGAGAAAAGCAGCCTGGATGACGCTGACTTCTCGGCCAAGCCTATTACCGATAAGCAGCCGGAAGTGAAACCGGAAGAGTCGAAGAACAAAGAGCAGGTATAAACCGTGTTTGACATTGGGTTTAGTGAGCTGCTGCTGGTGCTGGTGATCGGCCTGGTTGTTCTGGGGCCGGAACGCTTGCCGGTCGCGGTCAGAACGGTATCGGGCTGGATCCGCGCGCTGCGCTCGCTGGCGGCCTCGGTGCAGCACGAACTGTCTCAGGAGCTGAAGCTGCAGGAGCTGCAGGACAGCCTGAAAAAAGCGGAACAGGCCGGCCTGCAGAACCTGACGCCGGAACTGAAGGCGTCGATGGATGAGCTGAAAGACGCGGCGGAATCATTGAAACGCACCTACCAGGGCGAGAAAGAAGAGCTGGCGAACACCATTCATAACCCGCAGATCACCGATCCGGAAGCCTTGCACGACGGCGTGACGCCGGCGGAAGCGGCAACCCGCGCCAGTGCGCCCGCCGCCGCGCCAAAACCGGCAGCGGAACCTGAAGCCGTCGCGCCGGTGGCGGCGCAACCGGCTAAAGCGCCGGCGGAAACCGCGCCGGCACCTGTCGAACCTGTTGCGGATAAAACCCCAGCGTCTCACCAACCTAGTGGCGATCGTTAATACATGGCTGTTGAAGATACCCAACCCCTTATCAGTCATCTGATAGAGCTGCGCAAGCGGCTGCTTAACTCGATTATTTGCGTGCTGGCGGTGTTCGTGGTGCTGGTGTTTTTCGCCAACGACATCTACCAGTTGGTCTCTGCGCCGCTGCTCAAGCAGCTGCCGGCCGGGGCGAGCATGATCGCTACCGACGTGGCGTCACCGTTCTTTACGCCGATCAAGCTGACCATGATCGTCTCGGTGTTCGTCTCCGCGCCGATGATTTTGTATCAGGTGTGGGCATTCATCGCGCCGGCGCTGTACAAGCATGAACGCCGCCTGATGATGCCGCTGCTGGTGTCCAGCAGCCTGCTGTTCTACCTCGGCATGGCTTTCGCCTACTTCATCGTGTTCCCGCTGGCCTTCGGCTTCTTTGCCAAGACCGCGCCGATGGGGGTGACCATTGCCACCGACATCAAAAACTACCTCGATTTCGTCATGGCGCTGTTTATGGCGTTCGGTGTCGCCTTCGAAGTGCCGGTCGCTATCATTCTGCTGTGCTGGAGTGGCGTCACCTCGCCGGAAGATCTGAAGAAGAAACGGCCGTATGTGTTGGTCGGCGCGTTTGTGGTCGGCATGCTGTTGACGCCGCCGGACGTGTTCTCGCAAACCCTGTTGGCAATACCGATGTACCTGCTGTTTGAAGTGGGGGTGTTCTTCGCTCGCTTCTATACCGGCAAACGTCGTCCACAGGCGGAAGAAGAAGACGAGGGTGACGAACCGCCAGCCCCTTGATCCATCTTGATTGCTAAGCCGCCCATTGGGCGGCTTTTGCTTTGGAAAAAATCATGTTTGATATCGGCGTTAACCTCACCAGCAGCCAATTCGCCAAAGACCGCCAGGCGGTAGTGGAGCGCGCCCGCGCGGCGGGCGTTACCGGGATATTGATTACCGGCACCGATCTGGCAGAGAGCCGCGAAGCGGCGGAATTGGCGCAGCAACATGCGGGCTACGGTTGGTCTACCGCCGGTGTGCATCCGCATTACGCCAGCGGTTGGGATGAACAGACCGCCGAGCAGATTTATGCGTTAGCCGTACGCCCTGAAGTGGCGGCGATCGGCGAATGCGGCCTGGATTTCAATCGCAATTTCTCGACGCCCGTACAGCAGGAAGCGGCGTTCACCGCGCAGCTGGCGCTGGCGGCGGAGTTGGCGCTGCCGGTGTTTCTTCATTGCCGCGACGCACACGCACGTTTTGCCGAGCTACTGACGCCGTGGTTGGATAAACTGCCCGCGGCCGTGGTGCACTGCTTCACCGGCACCGCCGAAGAATTAACAAGCTGCCTGTCGCTGGGTCTGTCGATCGGGATCACCGGTTGGGTCTGCGACGAGCGGCGCGGCTTGGAATTGCGCGCCCTGTTGCCGCAGATCCCGGCCGAGCGTCTGCTGCTGGAAACGGACGCCCCTTATCTGTTGCCCCGGGATTTACAGCCTAAACCCGCATCTCGCCGCAACGAACCCTGTTTCCTGCCCCACATCGTGCAGCAGGTCGCCGTCTGGCGACAGGAAGAGCCGCAATGGCTGGGGCAAAAAACCGATGAGAACGCCCGCCGGCTATTCCGGCTGGTTTGAGCTAGGAGAAAACTATGAGCTATGCATTTCCGGGCACCTTCCCTGGTCGCCGTATGCGCCGCGTGCGCCGTCACGACTTCAGCCGCCGCCTGGTGGCCGAGAACCAACTGACGGTCAACGACCTGATTTATCCGGTGTTTGTCATGGAAGGCAGCAACCGCCAGGAAGAAGTGGCCTCGATGCCGGGCGTATCGCGCATGACGATCGATCTGCTGGTGAAGGAAGCGGAAACCATCGCCAAACTTGGCGTGCCGGTGATTTCCCTGTTCCCGGTAATTGAACCGAGCCTGAAATCGCTGCATGCGGAAGAAGCCTATAACCCAGAAGGGTTGGTACAGCGCACGGTGCGCGCGCTGAAAGACGCGGTGCCTGAGCTGGGCATTCTGACCGACGTGGCGCTCGATCCCTACACCACGCATGGGCAGGACGGGGTGATCGATGAGCAGGGTTATGTGATTAACGACGTGACCAAAGACATTCTGGTGCGTCAGGCGCTGTCCCATGCCGAAGCGGGCGCGGAAATCGTGGCGCCGAGCGACATGATGGACGGCCGCATCGGGGCGATCCGCGATCGTCTGGAATTGCAGGGCCTGGTGAATACCCAAATCATGGCTTACTCCGCCAAGTATGCTTCCTGCTACTACGGCCCGTTCCGCGATGCGTTGGGCTCCAGCGGCAACCTGAAGGGCGGCAACAAGAAGACCTATCAGATGGATCCGGCCAACAGCGACGAAGCGCTGCAGGAGATTGCGCAGGATCTGCAGGAAGGTGCGGACATGGTGATGGTGAAACCGGGCATGCCGTACCTCGACGTCGTGCGCCGCGTGAAGGATACCTTCGGTGTGCCAACCTTCGCTTATCAGGTGTCCGGCGAGTACGCCATGCATATGGCGGCGATTCAGAACGGCTGGCTGCAGGAGCAACCTGCGGTGATGGAATCGTTGATGTGCTTCAAACGCGCCGGCGCCGACGGCGTGCTGACCTACTTCGCCAAGCGTGTCGCCCAGTGGCTGCACGACGATGCGATGCGTCGCTAAGCGCAAAATGAGCCAACAAAAAGGCGCCTGAGGGCGCCTTTTGCATTACATCTTCTGGAACTGTCGGTTGTCGATGCTTTGACTGACCTGCTTGTTGATCAGGTTCAGCAACAACATGGAACGCGCCTCGCCGTCCGGTTCGGTGTAGATCGCCTGCAGCCCTTCGAACACGCCGTCGACGATCAGAACGGTATCCCCTGGCTGTGGGGTTTCCGGATCGACATAGGTTTCGCTGGCGTGCGTGCGCAGCTCATCGATCACCTTGCTCGGGATGACGCTCGGCAACGCGCCGAAACGCACGAAGTGGCTGACGCCACGGGTGGCGCTGATGGTGGTGGTGTGAATGCGCTCCGGGTCGAACTCCACAAACAGATAGTTGGGAAACAGGGGTTCGCTGACCGCGATGCGCTTACCACGCACGATCTTTTCCAGCGTGATGATCGGGCTGAGGCAGTTTACCTGCTGCCGTTCCAGATGTTCCTGCGCCCGCAACAGCTGACCGCGTTTGCAATAAAGTAGATACCAGGATTCCATAGTTTCACATGCCTTTCTGCCAGCCGGTAAGCATATCAAAAGCTATTCCGGATACATAGTGATGCAAGTTTCAGCGTGTAACATCACCTATCTCTATGAATCTGCGGCTATTAGCGAGGGGTCACACACTTATCGATACGGCGCTGGTATAACAGAGGGCTAAAAATTTGTTACCGTCACAGTATGGCAGGCGTTGCGCCGCTGGCTGTGACGCTATTCATCGTTTTGACCGAGAGGGAAAGAAATGGAGCTGTTTCTGTTGAGCAACGGCAAGCTGTCTGGCGAAGCCGAGCTGCTGGGGTACGCCAAAAGCCAACTGCTGGCGATGATTGCGCGTCGCGGCATCAAATCCGCCGTCTTTATCCCTTACGCCCTGATCCGTTACGACTACGACCAGCGTGCGCAGGAGCTGGCGCAAACGCTGAGCATTGAAGTCACCAGCATCCATCACGCGGCTTCGCCGGCGGCGGCGATCGCGCAGGCGGAGTGCATTTTGGTCAGCGGCGGCAATACCTGGTTGCTGAACCAAATGCTGCACGAACAAGGCCTGATCGTGCCCATCCAGCGCGCGGTGCGCGAGCGTGAAGTGCCTTACGTCGGCTGGAGCGCCGGCTGCAACGTGGCCACGCCGAGCATTCGCACCACCAATGACATGCCGGTGCGCTGCAGCGTGGTGCTGCCGGCGCTGGGGCTGTTCCCGGTGCAGATCAACCCGCACTACATCGACGCACATATCAGCGGCCACATGGGCGAAACCCGTGACGAGCGCCTGGCGGAGTTCTGCGCGGTCAATCCAAGCGAGTCGGTGGTGGCGCTGCGTGAAGGTAGCCTGCTGCACGTTGAAGGCAATGCGCTGCGTTACTTCAGCGCTAACGGGCAGGGCTTCAAGGTGTTCCGCCACGGTGAGGAGACGCGTGAATATCAGGATACGCGCGCGCTGGCTGCGCTGGTGCCGTTCAACTGCGGCTGAGGGCCACCCGGCGGCGGGCGGCGTTAACAAAATTGCAGCAACAACCGTGAAGAGGGCTTATAATGCCCTCCCCACTGGCCGTTATAATGATCAGCATGAAATACCGTGACTTACGCGATTTCCTCTCGTTGCTGGAGAAGAGAGGGGAACTAAAACGCATCAGCCAGCCGATCGATCCTTACCTGGAAATGACGGAGATTGCCGATCGCACCCTGCGAGCGGGCGGTCCGGCACTGCTGTTTGAAAACCCGAAAGGGTATGACATGCCGGTGCTCTGTAACCTGTTCGGCACCGCCAATCGCGTGGCGATGGGCATGGGGCAGGAAGACATCAGCGCGCTGCGCGAAGTCGGCAAACTGCTGGCGTTCCTCAAAGAACCGGAGCCGCCGAAAGGCTTCCGCGATCTGTTCGACAAAATGCCAAAGTTCAAGCAGGTGCTGAACATGCCGACCAAGGTGCTGGGATCCGCGCCTTGTCAGGAGCAGGTATGGCAGGGCGACGATGTCGATCTGGGCCGTATTCCGGTGATGCACTGCTGGCCGGAAGACGCCGCGCCGCTGATCACCTGGGGGCTGACGGTGACCCGCGGCCCGCATAAGGAACGGCAAAACCTCGGCATCTATCGCCAGCAGGTGCTGGGCAAGAACAAAGTGATCATGCGCTGGCTGTCGCATCGCGGCGGCGCGCTGGATTATCAGGAGTGGTGCCAGGCGCACCCGGGTGAGCGTTTCCCGGTCGCGGTGGCGCTGGGCGCCGATCCCGCTACCATCCTCGGTGCGGTCACGCCGGTGCCGGATACCCTGTCTGAATACGCCTTTGCCGGGCTGCTGCGCGGCAATAAAACCGAAGTGGTCAAGTGCATTTCCAACGATCTGGAAGTGCCCGCCAGCGCCGAAATCGTGCTTGAAGGCTATATCGAGCCGGGTGAAATGGCGCCGGAAGGCCCCTACGGCGACCACACCGGTTACTACAATGAAATCGACCAGTTCCCG
Organism: Serratia sp. KG1D; assembly: GCF_037150675.1. Lineage (NCBI taxonomy): Bacteria > Pseudomonadati > Pseudomonadota > Gammaproteobacteria > Enterobacterales > Yersiniaceae > Serratia > Serratia sp. KG1D. Next base: position 10,450 of record NZ_JBAGIH010000005.1, on the reverse strand, counting down.
GTGTTCACCGTTACTCACATCACCCAGCGCCGCAACGCGATCTACCACTCGACCTACACCGGCCGCCCGCCGGATGAGCCGGCGATCCTGGGCGTGGCGCTGAATGAAGTGTTCGTGCCGATCCTGCAAAAGCAGTTCCCGGAAATCGTTGATTTCTATCTGCCGCCGGAAGGGTGCTCGTACCGCCTGGCGGTAGTGACCATGAAAAAACAGTACGCCGGCCACGCTAAACGCGTGATGATGGGCGTCTGGTCGTTCCTGCGGCAGTTTATGTACACCAAATTTGTTATCGTCTGTGATGATGACGTCAATGCGCGCGACTGGAACGACGTGATTTGGGCGATCACCACACGAATGGATCCGGCAAGGGATACCGTTCTGGTGGAGAATACGCCGATCGACTATCTGGACTTCGCCTCGCCGGTTTCCGGCCTGGGTTCGAAGATGGGGCTGGACGCCACCAATAAATGGCCGGGTGAAACCGATCGCGAATGGGGCCGTCCGATTCAGATGGATGAAAAGGTACGTGCGCGCGTCGACGAAATCTGGGATGAGCTCGCAATCTTCAGTGACAGGGAACCGACGTTATAGCGTCAGGCCCTGTTCTCAGCTTTGCATTGATGACCCGACAGAGGGAACGCATGACAATATTGAGCTGTAAAGTGACCTCGGTAGAGGCCATTACCGATACGGTTTATCGGGTACGTCTGGTGCCCGAACAGCCGTTTTCTTTCAAGGCAGGGCAATATCTGATGGTGGTGATGGATGAGCGCGACAAGCGCCCGTTCTCACTGGCATCAACCCCGACGCAGCAAGATTACATCGAGCTGCATATCGGCGCTTCTGAGCTGAATCTGTACGCCATGGCGGTGATGGATCGCATCCTGAAAGAGCAGGCGATCACCGTTGACGTGCCGCATGGCGACGCCTGGCTGCGGGAAGAGGGCAGCCGTCCGCTGGTGCTAATCGCCGGCGGCACCGGTTTCTCTTACGCGCGTTCAATCCTGTTGACCGCGCTGGAGCAGCAGCCGGATCGCGACATTTCAATCTACTGGGGCGGGCGTGAGCTGAAGCACCTGTACGATTTGAGCGAGCTGGAAGCGCTGTCGCTGCAGCATCCGAATCTGAAGGTGATCCCGGTGGTCGAGCAGCCGGAGGCTGAATGGCGTGGCCGCAGCGGCACCGTGCTTAGCGCGGTGCTGCAGGATTTCGGCACGCTGGCGGAGCATGACATTTACATCGCCGGGCGTTTCGAGATGGCGAAAATCGCCCGCGAGCGTTTCTGCGCCGAGCGCGGCGCGCTGGAAGCGCATATGTTTGGCGATGCGTTTTCGTTTATCTGACAGAGGCGATGCGCAGTGAACGGGGTGGGCCGAGGGTCGCCCCGTTTTTATTTGGGCGTCGGCTAACTTCAGGCATAAAAAACCCGCCCCTGACAGGCGGGAAGAACGGCAACTAAACTTGGCGGGATGCCGCGATTTGAAGTGGTGACGCGGTCATCCCAAGATAGACACAGCTAAACGCGTTCAAACACGGTGGCGATGCCCTGGCCCAGGCCGATGCACATGGTCGCCAGGCCGAACTGCGCGTCGCGACGTTCCATGTTGTTCAACAGGGTGGTCGAGATGCGGGAGCCTGAACACCCCAGCGGGTGGCCGAGCGCGATGGCGCCGCCGTTCAGGTTAATCTTGTCGTCGAGGCTGTCCATCAGCCCCAGATCCTTGATGCACGGCAGCGACTGGGCGGCGAACGCTTCGTTCAGCTCGAACAGATCGATGTCCTGCACGCTCAGACCGGCGCGTTTCAGCGCCAGCTTGCTGGCCGGCACCGGGCCGTAGCCCATGATGGACGGATCGCAGCCGACGACCGCCATCGAGCGGATGCGGGCGCGGGCCTTCAAACCGAGCGCTTTGGCGCGCGATTCGCTCATCAGCAGCATGGCGGAAGCGCCGTCCGACAGGGCGGAGGAGCTGCCGGCGGTGACGGTGCCGTTGACCGGATCGAATGCCGGGCGCAGGGCCGACAGGCTTTCGACGGTGGTCTCCGGGCGAATGACTTCATCGAAATCGTAACGGGTCAGCACGCCGTCGGCGTCGTGGCCGTTGGTCGGTATGATCTCGTTTTTGAAGTAACCGGCCAGCGTTGCCGCATGCGCGCGCTGGTGAGAGCGCGCGGCGAACTCATCCTGCATCTGGCGACTGATGTTGTGCATCTTGGCCAGCATTTCGGCGGTCAGCCCCATCATCCCGGCGGCTTTGGCCACGCTGCGGCTCAGGCCCGGATGGAAATCCACGCCGTGATTCATCGGCACATGGCCCATGTGTTCCACGCCGCCGATCAGGCTGACGTGCGCGTCGCCCACCATGATGGCGCGCGCCGCGTCGTGCAGCGCCTGCATCGAAGAACCGCACAGGCGGTTGACGGTCACCGCCGGCACGCGGTGCGGGATCTCGGCCAGCAGCGCGGCGTTGCGGGCGATGTTAAAGCCTTGTTCCAGCGTCTGCTGTACGCAGCCCCAGTAAATGTCATCAATCTCGGCGGCGTCCAGCGCCGGATTGCGGCTCAGCACTTCACGCATCAGGTGAGCGGAGAGATCTTCGGCGCGTACCTGGCGGAAGGCGCCGCCCTTGGAGCGGCCCATCGGCGTGCGTACGGCATCAACAATAACTACGTTTTCCATCTTTATGACCTCATGCCGGTTGGCGGGTAGCGACGTCGGACAGCGGTGTCGCCACCGGGTAGTAGCTTTCATTGCGTTCGGCCTTGGCGCGCAGACCGGCCGGCACCTGGTACAGGGCGCCGAGGTGTGCGTAACGCTGGGCCAGCTCAACGTAGTTGGCGGTGCCGAGCGTATCCAGGTAGCGGAACGCGCCGCCGTGGAACGGAGGGAAACCGATGCCGTAGACCAACGCCATATCGGCTTCGGCCGGGCTGGCGACGATCTTTTCTTCCAGGCAACGCACCACTTCGTTGATCATCGGGATCATCATGCGCGCGATGATTGCTTCGTCGCTGATGGTCTGGCGCGGTTGGCTCACTTCGGCCAGCAGCGCATCGGTCTGCTCATCGTTGTCCTTGCGCGGCTTGCCTTTGCTGTCCTGGCTGTAGCGGTAGAAGCCCAGTTGATTTTTCTGACCGAAGCGCTGGTTGTCGAACATCACGTCAATGGCGTCGCGGTAGTCTTTGCTCATGCGATCCGGGAAACCGGCGGCCATCACGGCCTGCGCGTGGTGCGCGGTATCGATGCCCACGACGTCGAGCAGGTAGGCCGGGCCCATCGGCCAGCCGAACTGTTTTTCCATCACTTTATCGATTTGACGGAAGTCGGCGCCGTCGCGCAGCAGCAGGCTAAAGCCGGCGAAGTACGGGAACAGCACGCGGTTGACGAAGAAGCCCGGGCAATCGTTCACCACGATCGGCGTTTTGCCCATGCGGCTGGCGTAGGCCACCACTTTGGCGATGGTGTCATCGCTGGTCTGTTCGCCGCGGATGATTTCAACCAGCGGCATGCGGTGCACCGGGTTAAAGAAGTGCATGCCGCAGAAGTTTTGCGGGCGCTTCAGCGATTTTGCCAGGTGATTAATCGGAATGGTCGAGGTGTTCGACGCCAGAACGGTGTCTTCACCGATCAGGCCTTCCACTTCCGACAGCACGGCGGCTTTGACTTTCGGATTCTCGACGACCGCCTCAACGATCACCTGCGCGCGCTCGATGCCGGCGTAGTCCAGCGTCGGCTGAATGGTCGACAGCACCTGCGCCATTTTCAGGCCATCCAGCTTGCCGCGCTCCAGCTGCTTGTTGAGCAGCTTGGCCGCTTCGCTCATGCCCAGCGTCAGCGACTTGTCGCTGATGTCTTTCATGATCACCGGTACGCCTTTCAGCGCCGATTGGTAAGCGATACCGCCGCCCATGATGCCGGCGCCCAGCACCGCCGCCTGTTTTGGCGCATCCACATTCTTGGCCAGCTTTTTCGCCTGGCCCTTCACGAACTGATCGTTAAGGAAGATGCCGACCAGCGCGCGCGCTTCGTTGGAGCGGGCCAACGGCACGAAGCTGGCGGTTTCCAGTTTCAGCGCTTCATCGCGGCCCAGCTTGGCGGCGGCTTCAATGGTCTTCACTGCGGTCATCGGCGCCGGGTAATGTTTACCGGCGGTCTGCAGCACCATGCCTTTGGCAGTAGTGAAGCTCATCGCCGCTTCAATCGGGCTGAGTTTCAGCGGCTCCAGCTTAGGTTGACGCGCGGCGCGCCAGTCCAGCTTGCCGTCGATCGCCTGTTGCAGCATGTTGAGCGCCGCTTCGGCCAGTTTTTCCGGCGCCACTACCGCATCGACCAGGCCGACTTTCAACGCGTCTTTGGCGCTGACGTCTTTGCCGGCGGCGATGATTTCCAGCGCGCTGTCGTTACCCAGCAGGCGTGGCAGACGGACGGAACCGCCGAAGCCCGGCATGATGCCCAATTTGGTTTCCGGCAGGCCGATGCGCGCGTCCGGCGAGGCGACGCGGAAATCGGTCGCCAGAATGCATTCGCAACCGCCGCCGAGCGCATAGCCGTTAATGGCCGAAATGGTCGGTACCGGCAAATCTTCCAGCCGGTTAAAGACGTTGTTGGCGAATACCAGCCACTCGTGCAGCTTTTCAGCCGGTGCGGCAAACAGAGAAAGGAATTCGGTGATATCGGCGCCGACGATAAATGCGGCTTTGGTGGAGCGCAGCAGCAGCCCCTTGAGCTCAGGCTGGTTTTCCAACACGGTGAGCGCCTCGCCCAGGCTGGCGACGGTGCGGGTGTCCAGCTTGTTGACCGAGCCTGATGCGTTGAACACCAGCTCGGCAATGCCGTTATCGAGCCAGTGCAGTTGTAATGTTTCGCCTTGGTAGAGCATGTCTATCTCCTGAATCAGCGTATGATCTGGTATGACCAGATGAAGAGGAGTGTGGTTTTTATGTTAAAAATATGCAAATGAGAGATTGCATATTTGCTGGTCTGATCACATCTCACCAAGTTAGTGTTTTGATTTAAAACGGAGTTATATTTTATGTGCTATCGGCATTTGCTGGTGGTTGTCGGCCCTCATACACTTGCCTGCAGCGATTTATCATTCAGACGAGGTTAGGCATGACTAAGGCGGCTTGTGTCAAACGCAGCGGCTTATGGAGCATTCCCGCCAGAACCATGACGCTGGCGTGTCTGTTGGTGTTTATGGCGCAGATGGCGACGACCGTGTATCTGCCTTCGCTGCCGACGGTGATGCGCGAGCTGGCGATGAGCCGGCGCGCCACCGAGCTGTCCATTTCGATCTTCGTCATCGGCGCTGCCTTGCCGGTGCTGTTCTGGGGCGCGGCGGCCGATCGCTTTGGCCGCCGAGTGCCGCTGACGCTTTCCCTGCTGTTTTTCATTGGCTGCAGCGGGCTGTTGGCGCTGTGCAGCAACGGTACCCAACTGCTGGCGCTGCGTGCGCTGCAGGGCGTCGGCGCCGGCGGTGCGGCGATCATTGCGCGTATCATCGTGCGGGATAACTGGAGCGGTGACGAGTTGGCGCGTCGGTTATCGGTGCTCTCCATCGCTTTTATCACCGCGCTGGGCGGCGGTCAGTTTGTCGGCGGCCTGCTCAGCCAATATTCGCACTGGCAGATGGGCTTCGTCCTGATGGGCGCCACCGGTTTGGCCATTCTGGCGCTGATGGCGACGCTGCCGCTTGAGGCGGGGCGCGCACGTGGGCCACGCCCGGCGATGGCGGCCACTTATTTCGCCATTCTGCGGCGGCCGGGGTTCTTCTGGCCGGCCTGCGTCGGCGGGCTGGGCTTCGCCACCACGGTGACATTGCAGGAGGTGAGCCCGTTCGTCATGCAGCAGGGTTTTGGTCTCAACGTTACGGCGTTCGGTGCGCTGGGGCTGGTGATCGGCGTCGCCTACTTCAGCGGGGCGCTGACGGTGAACCGCACGGTGGCGCGTGTCGGCGGGAAAAAACTGATGCAAACCGGCAGCGGTATCGTGGCTCTGGCGACGGCGGCGATCCTGCTGTTGTGGTGGAGCGGCATTCTGGCCGGCCTTTCCGGTATGGCGCTGTTCATCGCGCTGTATTGCCTGACCATTTTTGGCCAGGCGGTGTTGTTTCCCAACAGCATGGCGATGGCGGTCAGCGACGCCAAAGAGCACGGCGCCTATGCGATGGCGCTGTGCGGCTTTCTGCAGCAGTGTCTGGCGGGCGTTGCCGCGGCCGGCGCGGTGTTGTTGGAGCACCATGGCCTGTGGGCGCTGGCGATAGCGTTGCTCGGCCTGGCCGGCTGGCTAATGGTTAAACTGCGGATGTAACGGCATTTGCAGGGAATTGCGAGCTGCTCCGCATGCCCAACGCGATAAGGTTGGTGCGCCGGAGCGCTGTGTTAAGATGACTTCTTTCGTGCTAAGGCATAAGGGTACTGTGATGGAAACGCTGGCTTCTTTGTATAACGACCACCTGGCAGAGCTGCAAAAACGCGCGCGCGAAGTGCTGGAGCGCAACAAGTTGGATGCGCTGCTGATTCACTCCGGTGAGCTGCAAAAGGTATTTTTGGACGACCATAGCTATCCGTTCAAAGTGAACGCGCATTTCAAAGCCTGGGTGCCGGTGACGTCGGTGCCGAACTGCTGGTTGTGGATCGACGGTGTCAATAAGCCGAAGCTGTGGTTCTACTCCCCGGTCGACTACTGGCACAGCGTAGAGCCGCTGCCGGACAGTTTCTGGACCAAATCCCTTGAATTGATGCCGTTGGCCAACGCCGACGCCATCGCCCAGCAGCTTCCGCCGCAGCGCGAGCGCGTGGGCTATATCGGTTATGCGCAACAGCGCGCACGCGATCTCGGCATTTCTTCTGAAAACATCAACCCGAAAGCGGTGTTGAACTACCTGGATTTCCACCGTTCTATCAAAACCGGCTACGAGCTGGCCTGCATGCGCGAAGCGCAGAAGACGGCGGTAACCGGCCATCGTGCGGCGCATGAGGCGTTCCTCTCCGGCATGAGCGAGTTCGACATCAACCTGGCCTACCTGACGGCGACAGGCCACCGCGATACCGACGTGCCTTACGACAACATCGTAGCGCTGAACGAACACGCTTCGGTACTGCACTACACCAAGCTGGATCATCAGCCGCCGGCCGAACCCCTGAGTTTCCTGATCGACGCCGGCGCGGAATATAACGGCTATGCCGCCGATCTGACCCGCACCTACGCGGCGCAAAGCGGCAGCGAGTTCGCCCACCTGGTGAAAGATCTCAATGGTGAACAGCTGGCGCTGATCGACACCATCAAGCCCGGCGTGCGCTATACCGACTACCATGTGCAAATGCATCAGCGCATCGCCAAGCTGCTCAAGAATCACAAGTTGGTGAACGGCCTCAGCGAAGAGGCGATGGTTGAAACGGGTATTACCACGCCGTTCCTGCCGCACGGGCTGGGCCATCCGCTGGGCCTTCAGGTGCACGACGCCGCCGGCTTTATGCAGGACGAGCAAGGCACCCATCTGCCGGCGCCGTCCAAGTATCCATTCCTGCGTTGCACCCGCGTGTTGCAGCCGGGCATGGTGTTGACCATCGAGCCAGGTCTGTACTTCATCGAGTCTCTGTTGGCACCGTGGCGCAGCGGTGAATTCAAGCAGCACTTCGCCTGGGATCGTATCGATGCGCTGAAGCCGTATGGCGGCATCCGTATCGAAGACAACATCGTGATCCACGAAAAGCGCATCGAGAACATGACGCGCGATCTGAACCTGGCCTGATGCGGCCTTACCCGATACCGGCGGAAGCCACCTGCTTTACCGAAGAAATAAAGAAGAGCCGTTTTATCACCCTGCTGGCGCCGACCAGCGGGGTAGAAGCGGCAAAGGCGTTTATTCAGCAGGTGCGGGATGAGCATCCGGCGGCGCGACACCATTGTTGGGCTTTCGTCGCCGGCAGCCCCGATGACTCGCAGCAACTGGGGTTCTCAGACGACGGAGAGCCGTCGGGCACCGCCGGCAAACCGATCCTCGCGCAGCTGATGGGGAGCGGCATCGGTGAAGTGACCGCCGTGGTCGTTCGTTACTATGGCGGCGTCAAGCTGGGCACCGGCGGGCTGGTGAAAGCCTATGGCAACGGTGTTCAACAGGCGTTGAAGCAGTTAGCGTTGGCACAAAAGGTGCCGGAAGCCGAATATATCTTGCAGTGCGACTATGCGCAGTTGGCGTTGGTGGAGAACTTGCTGCAGCAAACCGCAGGTCGGATCCTGCAGGGCGAATACGGCGCCGCCGTCGTGCTGCATCTGGCGTTGCCGGCCACCGAGGTCGAACTGTTTGGGAATAAATTGCGTGATCTCAGTCGCGGTAATTTGCAATTAACCCCCATTTCGCAATAATTCCTCCCAATTGAATTGCTAAGGATCGTGCTGAAATGCATTTTCGCGCCATAACCCGTATCGTTGGTCTGCTGGTCATCCTGTTCTCCGGGACGATGTTTATCCCCGGCCTGGTGGCATTGATTTACCGCGATGGGGCGGGGCGCGCGTTCAGCCAAACCTTCTTCGTGGCGCTGACCATCGGTCTGATGCTGTGGTGGCCGAACCGCAAACAGAAACACGAGCTGAAGCCCCGTGAAGGCTTCCTGATTGTCGTGTTGTTCTGGACCGTGCTGGGCAGCGTGGGGGCATTGCCGTTCCTGTTTTCGGAACGGCCCAACTTGTCGCTGACCGACGCCTTCTTTGAATCCTTCTCGGGATTGACGACTACCGGCGCAACGACGCTGGTGGGGCTGGACTCGTTGCCGAAGGCCATCCTGTTCTATCGCCAAATGCTGCAATGGATGGGCGGCATGGGGATCATCGTGTTGGCGGTGGCGATACTGCCGATACTTGGCGTCGGCGGCATGCAGCTGTATCGAGCGGAAATGCCCGGGCCGCTGAAAGATAACAAGATGCGTCCACGCATCGCCGAAACCGCCAAAACCCTGTGGCTAATCTATGTGTTGCTGACCGTCGCCTGTGCGCTGGCGCTCTGGGGGGCCGGGATGTCGGTGTTCGACGCCATCGGCCACAGTTTCTCGACCATCGCCATCGGCGGTTTTTCTACCCACGACGCCAGTATCGGTTATTACGCCAGTCCGACTATCAACACCATCATCGCCGTGTTCCTGCTGATTTCCGGCTGTAACTACGGCCTGCACTTCGCTTTGCTAAGCGGCCGCAGTCTGAAGGTGTACGGGCGCGATCCTGAATTCCGCATGTTCATCTTCGTTCAGTTGACGCTGGTGGTGGTATGCACGTTGGTGCTCTGGGGACATGGCGTCTATAAGAGCGGTATGGAAACGCTCAATCAGGCGTTCTTCCAGGTGGTATCGATGGCGACCACGGCCGGTTTTACGACCGACAGCATCGCCAAGTGGCCGCTGTTCCTGCCGATGTTGTTGCTGTGCTCGGCGTTCATCGGCGGCTGCGCCGGCTCGACCGGCGGCGGCCTGAAGGTAATCCGTATTCTGCTTCTGTACCTGCAGGGCTCGCGAGAGTTGAAGAGGCTGGTGCACCCCAACGCGGTCTATACCATCAAATTGGGCAATCGCGCGCTGCCGGAACGCATTCTGGAAGCGGTATGGGGATTCTTCTCCGCCTATGCGCTGGTGTTTATCGTCAGCATGCTGGCGATCATTGCCACCGGCGTTGACGATTTTTCCGCGTTCGCCGCAGTGACGGCAACACTCAATAACCTTGGCCCCGGCCTGGGCGTGGTGGCGGATAACTTCACCACGATGCCGGCGGCGGCCAAGTGGATCCTGGTGGTGACGATGCTGTTCGGGCGCCTGGAAGTATTTACATTGCTGGTGCTGTTCACGCCAACTTTTTGGCGTGAGTGAGCCTGATATAAGGAGTATGCCATGAAGGCATTGATACTTTATTCGAGCCGTGACGGGCAAACACGTGCTATCGCTTCTTATATAGCAAGCAAGTTGCAGGACACGCTGCGTTGTGAGGTGATTGATTTGCTGCAGGCGGAACAGGTCGACCTTAGTCAGTACCAGCAGGTGATGATCGGTGCTTCTATCCGTTATGGGCACTTTAACCCGGTGCTGGATAAATTCGTTAAGCGCCATGCCGAACAGCTGAATAGGATGCCGAGCGCCTTCTTCGCCGTGAACCTGACCGCGCGTAAACCGGAAAAGCGTTCGCCGCAAACCAACGCTTATACCCGCAAGTTCCTGCTGGCCTCGCCGTGGCAGCCAAAACAGTGCGCGGTGTTTGCCGGCGCATTGCGGTATCCGCGCTATCGTTGGTTCGACCGCATCATGATTCAATTTATTATGCGTATGACGGGCGGTGAAACGGATACCAGTAAGGAAGTGGAGTACACAGATTGGCAGCAGGTCGATCGTTTCGCCCAGGAATTTAGCCAGATCCAGTACGAAAAGTGACAAAAACGCGGGTTTGGCCAGCGTTTTGCCGAAAAAATCC
>NZ_JBAGIH010000004.1:0-571676 GCF_037150675.1 Serratia sp. KG1D | reverse complement strand
TCAAATAATCACCAAAAACGCCTTTTTAGGATATTTATTAGTCGAAAAACACCGGTTTTAGCACAGTAATAGCGGCAACCTCTGTAAATAGGGACAAACGAAGATAAGAAAAGGGAGCGGTCACCCGCTCCCTTTCATCTTTAATAGGCTTAATTGCCGTTATTGGCGTGCAACGATATGGTCGTTTTCCACATCCAGCGTCACCAGCTTGCCGGGGATCAGCTTGCCGGACAGGATTTGCTGCGCCAACGGGTTCTCGATCTCCTGCTGAATAGCGCGTTTCAACGGACGCGCACCATACACAGGGTCGTAACCGGTTTTGCTCAACAACGCCAGAGCAGGCTCGGTCATGGTCACTTCGTAACCGCGCTCTTCCAAACGCTTGTACAGACGCGACAGCTGAATCTTGGCGATCGCAGCAATGTGTTTCTCGCCCAGCGGATGGAACACCACCACTTCATCGATACGGTTGATGAATTCCGGACGGAAGTGGTGACTCACCATCTCCATCACCGACTCTTTCATCTGCGCGTAGTTCATCTGACCGAAATGCTCCTGGATCAGATCCGAACCCAGGTTGGACGTCATGATCACCACGGTATTGCGGAAATCGACGGTACGGCCCTGGCCATCGGTCAGGCGGCCGTCATCCAACACCTGCAGCAGGATGTTGAACACGTCCGGGTGCGCTTTCTCGACTTCATCCAGCAGGATCACCGAATAAGGCCGGCGGCGCACGGCTTCCGTCAGGTAGCCGCCCTCTTCATAACCGACATAGCCCGGAGGCGCGCCGACCAGACGCGAAACGGAGTGTTTCTCCATAAACTCGGACATGTCGATACGCACCATAGCGTCGTCGCTGTCGAACAGGAACGAAGCCAGCGCCTTGCAGAGCTCGGTTTTCCCCACCCCGGTCGGGCCAAGGAACAGGAACGAACCGATCGGCCGGTTAGGATCGGACAACCCGGCGCGGCTGCGGCGGATAGCATTAGAGACCGCGCTGACCGCTTCGTCCTGGCCGATCACCCGCGAATGCAGCTCTTGCTCCAGGCGCAGCAGCTTGTCGCGCTCGCCTTCCAGCATTCTGGCCACCGGGATCCCGGTCGCGCGCGCCAGCACTTCGGCAATCTCCGCATCGGTTACCCGGTTGCGCAGCAGCTTCATGCTCTTGCCTTCGGCCTGCGTGGCAGCGGCGAGCTGTTTCTCCAGCTCAGGGATCTTGCCGTACTGCAGTTCCGACATCCGCCCCAAATCGCCGACGCGACGCGCCTGCTCCAGGGTGATTTTGGCCTGCTCGAGTTCCGCCTTGATGTTCTGAGTACCGGAGAGTGACGCTTTTTCCGCTTTCCACTCTTCTTCCAGCTCCGAATATTCGCGTTCTTTCTGCCCCAGCTCATCGCTGAGCATTTCCAAGCGTTTCTTACTGGCGTCGTCCGACTCTTTATTCAGCGCCTGCTGTTCCAGCTTCAACTGAATGATGCGGCGCTCAAGCCTGTCGAGCGATTCAGGCTTGGAGTCCATCTGCATGCGAATGCTGGACGCCGCTTCGTCGATCAGGTCAATAGCCTTGTCCGGCAATTGACGATCGGCGATATAACGGTGCGAAAGCGTTGCCGCCGCCACGATGGCCGGATCGGTGATCTGCACGTGGTGGTGCAGTTCGTAACGCTCTTTCAGGCCGCGCAGAATAGCGATAGTGTCTTCCACGCTCGGCTCCGCCACATACACTTTCTGGAAACGACGTTCGAGGGCCGCATCCTTCTCTATATATTGACGATACTCATCCAGCGTGGTGGCACCGACGCAGTGCAGCTCGCCGCGCGCCAGCGCCGGCTTCAGCATGTTGCCCGCATCCATTGCGCCATCCGCCTTACCGGCGCCGACCATGGTGTGCAGTTCGTCGATAAACAGGATCACGCTGCCTTCCTGCTTGGCCAGATCGTTGAGCACGCCTTTCAGACGCTCTTCAAACTCGCCGCGATATTTGGCGCCGGCGATCAACGCGCCCATATCGAGGGACAATACGCGCTTGTGCTTCAACCCTTCCGGCACTTCGCCGTTGATGATGCGCTGCGCCAGGCCTTCGACGATGGCGGTTTTACCCACGCCGGGTTCGCCGATCAGCACCGGGTTATTTTTGGTGCGGCGTTGCAGCACCTGAATGGTGCGGCGGATCTCTTCGTCACGGCCAATCACCGGGTCAAGTTTGCCCTGCTCGGCACGTTCGGTCAGATCGATGGTGTATTTCTTCAATGCTTGCCGTTGGTCTTCGGCGCCTTGGTCTTCCACGCTGTCACCGCCTCTCATTTGTTCAATGGCTTTGCTGATTTTGTCGGCCGTTGCGCCGGCCGCTTTCAACAAGTCGGTCAACGAGCCGCGGTCTTCCAGCACCGCAAGCACAAACAGCTCGGAAGAAATGAATTTGTCCGCGCGCTTCTGCGCCAGCTTGTCGCACAGGTTCAGGACGCGCACCAGCTCGTGGGACGGTTGAACGTCGCCACCGGTGCCTTCTACCTGCGGTAAACGGGACAGCGCCTGTTCGATTTCGGTGCGCACGCGCCCGGCATCGATACCTGCGGAAGTTAATAGTGGACGAACCGTGCCCCCTTCCTGATTGAGCAGGGCGCTCATCAGATGTAGCGGTTCAATAAACTGGTTGTCGTGCCCAAGGGCTAGTGACTGGGCATCGGCGAGGGCAAGCTGGAATTTGTTGGTAAGACGATCCAGACGCATAACACCTCCAAGATGGGTCGAAATTGCTACTGGAGATTAAATGAGGTCATCCCTCAAATTTTCAAGGTTATCTCGACGCTAAATTTTCGGTACAACGCCATGCGTCGTTGGATCGTCCTAATTCAATAGGTTATATCAGCCAGATTAAACTTGCCATACGTCCGGTTATTCCATCGCGCCGATAGGAGAAAAAATGACTCGTTTCGTTAACCGTACAGCGGTCGCCGCCATAGATGGCCTGCACGCCCGCACGCAACAAGCGTTGGCGAGCCAGCAAATAGATATTAGCCAAAAACTTATCGCCGTGCGGCGTAAATGCCGCCGCGGCTTCGGCGTCTTCCGCCATGAAAGCGGCGCGCACTTCCGACCCGACCTCAAACTGCTGTGGGCCGATCGCCGGCCCCAACCAGGCGCTGATCTGACCCGGCGCGGCGCTGAACGCCGCCACGGTTTGCTCCAGCACGCCGTGGCATAACCCGCGCCAGCCGGCGTGGGCGGCAGCCACTTCGTCACCGTGCTGCGAGCAGAATAGCACCGGCAGACAATCCGCCGTCATCACGGCGCACACCTGCCCCGGCACATTGCTGTACACCGCATCCGCCCGCAGATCGGCGGGCGCTTTCCCCGTCAACGTCACCACGCGAGTGCCGTGCACCTGCTCGAGCCACACCGGCATCTGCGGCAAACCGGCGGCGGTAACCAAACGTTCCCGATTGCGTGTCACCGCTTGCGCCTCATCACCGACGTGGGTGCCGAGGTTCAGCGAGTCATAAGGCGGCAGGCTAACGCCGCCGCCACGCGTGGTGCTGCAGGCCTTAACCCCGGTAGGCAACGGCCAGTCAGGCAGAATGAGCGAGCTCATTACCAGTCCATCTGATCTTTGAATTCTTCGGTGTCCGCCTTCAGCGCGTTGATCAGATCGACCATGTCCTGCGGCAGCGGCGCATGCCACTCCATCTGGATGCCGCTGATCGGATGATACAAACGCAGCATGGTGGCGTGCAGCGCCTGGCGGTCAAAGCCGCGCAGCGTGTTGATGAAGGCTTCCGAAGCGCCCTTTGGTGGACGCGGACGGCCGCCGTACAGCGGATCGCCCACCAGCGGATGGCTGATGTAAGCCATGTGCACGCGGATCTGGTGAGTACGGCCGGTTTCCAGGCGCAGGCGCAGGCGGGTGTGCGCGCGGAAGTGTTCCATGATGCGGTAGTGCGTTACCGCCGGTTTACCCATCGGGTGCACCGCCATATGGGTACGCTTGGTGGAATGACGCGCGATAGGCTCTTCTACCGTGCCGCCGGCGGTCATGGTGCCGATCGCCACCGCTTCATATTCACGGGTGATCTCACGCGCCTGCAGCGCTTCCACCAGCCGGGTTTGCGCCGGCACGGTTTTCGCCACCACCATCAGGCCGGTGGTGTCTTTGTCCAGACGGTGCACGATGCCGGCACGCGGCACGTCGGCGATTTCCGGGTAGTGATGCAGCAGCGCATTGAGCACCGTGCCGTCCGGGTTACCGGCGCCAGGGTGCACCACCAAATCGCGCGGTTTGTTGATCACCAGGATGTCGCTGTCTTCATAGACGATATCCAGCGCGATATCCTGTGGCTCCCAACGCGCCTCTTCTTCAATCTGTGCATCGATGGCGACGGTCTCTCCGCCCAGCACCTTCTCTTTCGGTTTGTTTGACGTTTTGCCATTGACCTTCACCCGATCGCCCAGGATCCACTCTTTTATGCGAGATCGTGAATAATCAGGGAACAATTCGGCCAAAGCCTGATCTAAACGTTGTCCGAGTTGAGATTCGGCCACCGTTGCGGTGAGTTGTACTTGTTGTGCCATATGCAGCTTCTTCGTTAACGTTGGGTTTTCACGGCGATGCCGTTTAATATAATGTGCTATTGTACCTGGTCTTTGTCGGGAGCTTAACGGACAGTCTCCCGGAATAACACCCTGAGGATAATCAAAACGTCATGACGCGTATGAAATATCTGGTGGCGGCAGCCACGTTGAGCCTGGCGCTGGCAGGTTGCTCCACATCCAAGGATGCGGTTCCCGACAACCCACCTTCGGAAATCTATGCTACCGCGCAGCAAAAACTGCAGGACGGTAACTTCAAGGGCGCGATTACGCAACTCGAAGCGTTAGATAACCGCTATCCTTTCGGGCCGTATTCCCAGCAGGTCCAGCTGGATTTGATTTACGCCTACTATAAGGCCGCCGACTTGCCGATGGCTCAGGCATCCATCGATCGCTTCATGCGTCTGAACCCGACGCACCCGAACATCGATTACGTGATGTACATGCGCGGCCTGACCGACATGGCGCTCGATGACAGCGCGCTGCAGGGCTTCTTCGGGGTTGACCGTTCGGACCGCGATCCTCAGCACGCTCGCGCTGCGTTCCGCGACTTCAGCCAGTTGATTCAGCAATACCCGAACAGCCAATACGCGACCGACGCCAACAAGCGTTTGGTGTATCTGAAAGACCGTTTGGCCAAGTATGAGCTTTCGGTGGCGGAATACTACACTAAACGCGGTGCTTACGTCGCGGTCGTTAATCGCGCCGAGCAGATGTTGCGAGAATTCCCGGATACCAAAGCGACGCACGACGTGTTGCCGCTGATGGAAAATGCCTACAAGCAGCTGCAGCTGAACGGCCAGGCTGACAAAGTGGCCAAAGTGATCGCCGCAAACCCGCAATAAGCGCGCGTCGGCAACGGCAGAAAAACCAAACGGCAGCCAAGGCTGCCGTTTTCATTGGCGTCGACCTGGTTTTTACTGGAAAAATACACAAGTAAAAACACGGTGTTAGCTAGTACTCCTCACCGGTCAACTCATCGATAATGCGCCATCTGGCGGCAACTCTCAAGCATTAGATAACCAATTCAAATGCTGAATCACAGATTGAACTAACTTTGCAAAAAGTGACAAAAAATCGTGATTTACATCACGCATTTAAACAAAAAGCGGGGTATGCTGGATTCACCAAGACGGAAAGACAGAGAGGTAAGTTATATGACATTGAACATTACCAGCAAACAAATGGATATCACTCCCGCAATCCGCAATCACGTCGAAGACCGTCTCACCAAACTGGAAAAATGGCAGACCCAGCTGATTAACCCGCATATCGTCTTATCCAAAGAACCGCAAGGGTTTGTCGCCGATGCTACCATTACCACGCCTAACGGCCCGCTGGTCGCCAGCGCCAAACATGATGACATGTATACCGCCGTTAATGAGCTTATCGCCAAGCTGGAGCGCCAGCTGAACAAGGTGCAGCACAAAGGCGAAGCGCGCCGCTGCAACGCCAGCGTGAAAGACATCGTGCCGGAAGTCACGCAAGAGCAGGAATAACCGTCCGACTGCGGTTGCCGCATCAAACGCGCCCGAGGGCGCGTTTTTTGTCGGGTATTTTTGTTGACGGGGTAAAAACCAACGGTTACTTTAAAACCTGTTCGCATTAACCTTAGGTAGACCATGCCACGCACACCGTTTTTCTTCGCATTCTTTTTTACCTTCCCCTGACTGGGAGGCGTTTCGTCGTGTGAGAAAGAATGCGAAGACGAACAATAAGGCCTCCTGGAGACAGGGGGCTTTTTTTATGGCTGTTTTACAACGAATAAGAACTGAAGGCGGAAGCTGATTATGACTGACAACCCGTTATTGGTGCTGCGCGAGCGCATCAGCGCACTGGACTTGAAACTGTTGGCCCTGCTGGCGGAACGCCGTGAGCTGGCGATCGAAGTCGGCAAGAC
Source organism: Serratia sp. KG1D (assembly GCF_037150675.1). Classification (NCBI taxonomy): domain Bacteria; kingdom Pseudomonadati; phylum Pseudomonadota; class Gammaproteobacteria; order Enterobacterales; family Yersiniaceae; genus Serratia; species Serratia sp. KG1D. The sequence continues at coordinate 565,186 of NZ_JBAGIH010000004.1, read as the reverse complement.
CAAACTGCACTCTCATCGTCCGATCCGCGACAAAGAGCGCGAACGCGATCTGCTGGATGCGCTGATCGCCGCCGCCAAACCTTACGACCTGGACGGCTTCTACGTCACCCGCCTGTTCCAACTGATTATCGAAGATTCCGTCCTGACCCAGCAGGCGCTGCTGCAGCACCAGCTCAACCCCGTCAGCCAACACTCCGCCCGCATCGCCTTTCTCGGCCCGAAAGGTTCTTACTCACATCTGGCGGCACGCCAATACGCCGCCCGCCATTTCGATCGGCTGATCGAATGCGGTTGCCAAAAGTTTCAGGATATCTTCACCCAGGTGGAAACCGGCCAGGCGGACTACGCAATTTTGCCGATCGAGAATACCAGTTCCGGTTCGATTAACGAGGTGTACGATCTGCTGCAACACACCAGCCTGTCGATCGTCGGCGAACTGACCAACCCGATCGACCACTGTGTTCTGGTGGCCGGCGACAGCGATCTTAGCCAGATTGAAACCGTCTACAGCCACCCGCAGCCGTTCCAACAGTGCAGCCAGTTCCTTAACCGCTTCCCGCACTGGAAAATCGAGTACACCGAAAGCACCGCCGCGGCGATGGAGAAAGTCGCCAAGCTGAATTCGCCGAAGGTGGCGGCGCTGGGCAGTGAGGCCGGCGGCGCGTTGTACGGGCTGCAGGTGCTGGAACACAACCTCGCCAACCAGCAGCAGAACATCACTCGCTTCATCGTCCTGGCGCGCAAAGCGATCGACGTATCTGAACAGGTGCCGGCCAAAACCACGCTGATCATGGCGACCGGCCAACAATCCGGTGCGTTGGTCGAAGCGCTGCTGGTTCTGCGCGACAACGGCATCATCATGACCAAACTGGAATCACGCCCGATCAACGGCAATCCGTGGGAAGAGATGTTTTATATCGATGTGCAGGCCAACCTGCGTGCCGACGCGATGCAAAAAGCGCTGCGCGATCTGGCGCCAATCACCCGCTCGCTGAAGGTCCTGGGCTGCTACCCGAGCGACACCGTGGTGCCGGTCAACCCATCCTGAAACCATAAAAAAAGGTTCGGCCAAGCCGAACCTTTTACGTTTACCGCCCGCGTTTTACTGTCGGCTGTCGTTAGCCTGTCGCAACAGCGTGCGGCTCTCCACCAGGAAGCGTTGGGCGTAATCGCCAAACCAGTGCTCCACCTTGCGGAAACTGTCGATAAACGCCTGTTTGTCGCCATGCTCCAACAGCGTTATCGCCTCGCCGAAGCGCTGGTAGTAACGCTTAATCAGCGCCACGTTTTCTTCCGACGACATAATGATATCGGCGTACAGCTGCGGATCCTGCGCAAACAGGCGGCCAACCATCGCCAGCTCCAGCCGGTAGATCGGCGAGGAGAGCGCCAGCAACTGCTCCAGTTGCACGTTCTCTTCCGCCAGATGCAACCCGTAGGCGAAGGTGGCGAAGTGCCGCAGCGCCTGAATAAACGCCATGTTCTGATCGTGTTCAACCGCGCTGATGCGATGCAGCCGCGCGCCCCACACCTGCAGCTGTTCAAGCAGCCATTGGTAAGCCTCCGGCTGGCGGCCGTCGCAGTAAACCACCACCTGCTTCGCCACGCTGCCCACGTCCGGGCCGAACATCGGGTGCAGCCCGACCACTGGGCCGCTGTGCGCCGCCAACATCGCGTGCAGCGGGCGGTTCTTCACCGACGCCAAATCCACCAGAATACAGTCGGCAGGCAGCGTCGGCAGGCGGCTTATCACCTGCTCGGTCACGTGGATCGGCACGCTGACGATCACCATGCCGGCGTCTGCCAGCAGCTGTTCCGCCTGCGGCCAATCTTCCTGATCCAGTACCCTGACCTGATAACCCGACAGCGTCAGCAAACGGTTGAACAGCCGTCCCATCTGGCCGTTGCCGCCGATGATGACGATCGGCCGCAGCTGCGGACACAAAGTTTTAAAGCCTTTATCGTTCTCGCTGACGTAGGATTCGCGCATCACGCGGCGCAAAACGTCCTCGATCAAATCCGGCGGCACCCCGAGGTTTTCCGCCTCCTGGCGACGCGAGGCCAGCATCGCGGCTTCGCGCTCCGGTACGTAAACCGGCAGGCCATGACGGCTTTTCACTTCGCCCACTTCCGCTACCAGATGCAGGCGTTTCGCCAGCAGATCCAGCAGCGCTTTATCCACCTCATCGATTTGATCGCGCAGCGCGGTCAGTTCTGCCACCATAACTTACTTTTCTCCCGTACGGGCCGTCAGCGCAGCGCCGAGTTCCTGATGCATATGGCGCAACAGGGTTTCCGTGCTCTCCCAGTTGATGCAGGCGTCGGTGACGGACACACCGTAACGCATGTCTGCACGCGGCTGTTCGGAAGACTGATTGCCCTCATGCAGATGGCTCTCCAGCATAATGCCGGTGATTGAGCGGTTACCCGCCTTGATCTGCTCCACCACGGACTCGGCCACCGCCGGCTGACGGCGATAGTCTTTATTCGAGTTGCCATGGCTGCAATCTATCATCAAGGACGGGTGGAGTCCCGCCTCAAGCATCTGTTTTTCACAGGCCGCAACGTGCTCAGCGCTGTAGTTCGGAGTTTTGCCGCCGCGCAGGATCACGTGCCCATCCGGGTTGCCCTGCGTCTGCAGCAGGCAAACCTGGCCTGCCTGGTTGATGCCGACGAAGCGGTGCGGCATAGCAGCGGCGCGCATGGCGTTGATGGCGGTACCCAAACTGCCGTCGGTGCCGTTTTTGAACCCGACCGGCATCGACAGGCCGGAGGCCATTTCGCGGTGGGTCTGCGATTCTGTGGTGCGCGCACCGATCGCCGACCAGCTGAACAAATCCCCCAGGTACTGCGGGCTGTTCGGATCCAACGCTTCGGTAGCCAACGGCAAGCCCATGCCCACCAGATCCAGCAACAGGCGACGCGCGATATGCAAGCCTGCTTCAACGTCAAACGAACCGTCCATGTATGGATCGTTGATCAAACCTTTCCAGCCGACAGTGGTTCTGGGTTTTTCAAAGTAGACGCGCATAACGATATACAGCTGATCGCTCAAGTCAGCCGCCAGGGTTTTCAAACGACGGGCATAGTCCAGCGCCGCGTCCGGATCGTGGATCGAACAAGGCCCGCACACCACCAACAGGCGATGATCGCGCCCCTGCAAAATGTTGGCGATAGTGTTGCGCGCAGTGGCGATCTCATTTTCGTCGTCGGCGCTGAGCGGGAACTGGTTCTTCAGCTCCTCCGGCGTGATGAGAACCTGTTCTGCACTGATGTGTACGTTATTGAGCGCGTCTTTTTGCATGATGCTATTCCTGTCGTTTGGCGTTATGCGTTGAAATGGAACATTGAGCGTTTCAGGGCTCTACCCTATCACGATATGTAAAGTTTTCAATCCATTTTCCGTAAATAAAAAATTACCATAATCATCCTGATTAAATCACCGTTGAAAAAGGCTTGTAAAAACCAGTTAAAACACAATAAATACATGGGACTAACGAATAACAAAGCCAGTCACCCCACATTAGCCACCCGGTCTAAGAAAAATGAGCATTCGTAAATAAATGTGTACACTTAGTTTTACAGCGAAAATACGCCGCCGATCTCGGCACCGACGCCTGTGCAAAGCAGGATCAGCACGAAATGCCGCCAAAAGCGATGATTTTAAGTAGAAGAAAAGCGAATAAATGAGGGATAAAAATTAAAAACTTAAGCTAATGGCGGCTATTTTTGTCGCCGAAATGAACCGATATAATGTGACCGTCATCAACAATAACTCCCCTTAACAACTGGATCCAAGATGCTCTCTTCTCGCGCTCGTCGCGCTTTTCCGCTGTATATTTGCTGCTTAACGACTTTCACCAGTGTTTCAGCCCTTGCCGACAATACGCTTTTCACCGCGATGGACGATCCGGCCACCGCCAAGAAACCGTTCGAAGGCAACGTGCAGGCGGGCTACAACGCCCAGTCAGGCAACTCGCAGAGCTCCACCCTGTTGGCCAACACCAACATGACCTGGTTCAACAGCGACGCGGCGTACAGCCTGTGGGGGGCGGCCAACAACACCACCTCCTCCAACGTGCGCTCGTCCGAAAAATACCAGGCCGGTGGCCGTACGCGCTATAACCTGACAGATCGCAACTACCTGTTCGGTCAGGCCAGCTGGCTGAGTGACCGTTTCAACGGTTACGACTCACGCTCCACGCTGACCGGCGGCTACGGCCGTCAACTCCTTAACGGGCCGCTCAGTGACCTGCGGGTGGAATTCGGTCCCGGCGTGCGCCATGATGAATACCATGGCGGCGGCCGCTCGACCAAGGGGCTGGCCTATGGTGCGGCCAACTATTCCTATCAGTTGACCGACAACACCAAGTTCATTCAGGGCGTTTCCGCGCTGGCGAACGAAGAAACCACGCTGAACTCGGAAAGCGCGTTGAACGTGGCGATCAACGATCGCTTCTCATTGCGCGTGGCTTACACCGTGACCTACAACAGCAAACCGCCGGCCTCAGCGCCGAAGAACACAGATACCACCACCTCGGTCACGCTGGTCTACGGCCTGTAATCTCCCCCATTATTTCTCGAAGCCCATCATCGATGGGCTTTTTTTATGCCTCCCCCCCTCCCTCTTTTGCACAATCTGCTAAAAATATTCACCTCACCCATTGACGACTTTAGCAAATAGCTTAATACTGTATGCATATACAGTAATTATCATACAGGCCAGGAGCATGATGGATATCGATAGCAAGCTGTCTCGCATTGATGCCTCCGGCTCTCGAGATTCTGTAAACGAAGCGAGCATAAGGCTATGGAGAAAATAACCTCATTCATCACCTACGCCATGGCGTTGTTTCTCGCCTGGCTCGGCAAGCTGTCTCCGCAGGACATTGCCTTTTTAGTCGGTGCGGCGGTAGGCATCGGCACGTTTCTGGTGAACTGGTACTACCGACGTAAAAGCCTGCAGATCTTGAAGGCCATTGAGCGCAATGCGACATCGCGGAGGAAAATTTACGATGAGTGCAACCGTTAAGCGCTGCAGCGTCGCCGCCGTTTTGGCCATCGCCGTGCTGTTGCCGTCATTTGGCGAGCTGCAAACCTCAGAAGCCGGCCTCAGGCTGATCGCCGATCTCGAAGGTTGCCGCCTGTCGCCTTACCAGTGCAGCGCCGGGGTGTGGACGCAGGGCATTGGGCACACCGCTGGCGTCATCCCTGGTAAAGCGACCGATGAACACAAAGCCGCGATGGATTTGGTCGACGATGTTCGCCGCACCGAGCGCGGCATGGCCGCCTGCCTGCCGGATACGCTCTCGCAACAAACCTATGATGCGGCGATCGCCTTCGCCTTCAATGTGGGCGTCAGCGCAGCCTGCCACTCTACGCTGGTCGCGCTGCTGCAACAGCGCCAGTGGCGGCAGGCCTGCGATCAGCTGCCACGCTGGGTTTACGTAAACGGAAAGAAAAACAAAGGGCTGGAACAGCGACGCGCCATGGAACGCGCACTGTGCTTGCAGGGCATTGCCTCATGATGACGAGTTCACTCGCCAAAGGATGATGCCACACCAATTTCACTTAATTTGTTCAAGGGGGTTCTTATGATGCACTGTCCACTATGCGGTCACGTGGCCCACACTCGCTCCAGCCGCTATCTGAGCGAGTCGACTAAAGAGCGTTACCATCAATGCCGCAACATCAATTGCAGCTGCACGTTCGCCACGCACGAATCCGTCGCGCGGGTGATCGTCAAACCTGGCGATGACATTATCCCGGCTCAGCCTCACCCGCCGGAGAGTCAGCAGAAACACAGCGCCGCAGCGCTGTAATGCAAAAAGCCTGCTTATGGAGGCTTTTTAATGTCGCGGCCAGGCAGCTAAGGCCTCGCAAATGCAACGTGATAGATTTTTCAGATAAAAAAAGGGGTTGGCATAATGCCAACCCCTGATAACTATTAACTTTTGGATGCAGCGTTAGCCAACGCGGTTCAGACGCTCTTTGATACGAGCAGCCTTACCAGTACGCTCACGCAGGTAGTACAGTTTAGCTTTACGAACGGCACCACGACGTTTAACAGTAATGCTGTCGATTACTGGGGAGTGAGTCTGGAATACACGCTCAACACCTTCGCCGTTGGAAATCTTACGAACAGTGAATGCAGAGTGCAGACCGCGGTTACGGATAGCGATAACCACGCCCTCGAATGCCTGCAGACGTTTTTTGCTACCTTCAACGACCCATACCTTCACTTCCACGGAATCACCCGGACGGAATGCAGGTACGTCTTGTTTCATCTGCTCTTGTTCAAGTTGCTTAATAATGTTGCTCATAATATGTCTCTTACCCTAGGTAAACTGATATATCGGTCCCGTCTGATGTCAGACGTTTCCTTCATAGTCCTGTTGCCTGGCCTGATGTTCCCGTTGGAACTCAGCCAGCAACACCGCTTGCTCGTCAGTCAGAGCTAGGCTTTCTAGAAGTTCAGGTCTTCTAAGCCAGGTTCGGCCCAGCGACTGCTTTAAGCGCCAGCGACGTATCTCGGCATGGTTGCCCGACAGCAGAACCGGCGGTACCTCCATCCCTTCCAACACCTCGGGGCGGGTATAGTGCGGGCAGTCCAGCAATCCGTCGGCGAAGGAGTCTTCCTCCGCTGAGGCCTGATGGCCCAGTACACCCGGTATGAAACGGGCGACTGAATCAATCAGGGTCATCGCCGGCAGTTCCCCGCCGCTGAGAACGTAATCGCCGATTGACCATTCTTCGTCAATTTCGGTTTGGATTACGCGCTCGTCTATCCCTTCGTAACGGCCGCACACCAGAATCATCTTCTGATTGGCCGCCAGTTCGCACACGCCGGTTTGATCCAGCTTGCGCCCCTGAGGTGACAGATAAATCACCTTTGCTCCCTCGCCTGCCGCTGCTTTCGCCGCATGAATGGCTTCCCGTAAAGGTTGCACCATCATCAGCATTCCCGGGCCGCCGCCGTAAGGGCGATCGTCCACGGTGCGATGCCGGTCGTAGGTGAAGTCGCGAGGACTCCAACACTGCACGCTCAGCAGGCCATTTTTTACTGCCCGGCCAGTCACCCCGTAATCGGTGATAGCGCGGAACATCTCAGGAAACAGGCTTACAATACCGATGAACACAAGCCAATCCCCTTACCGTTATTCCACTTGCTTCGACCGTTTGATCCGGGGGTCAAAAACCAGGATCCCAATCTGCCTCAATCACGCGAGCAGTGAGATCGACTTTCTTGATAACCTGCCCATGAAGAAACGGAATCAACCGCTCCTTCATGCCGAACGCATCTTTCAGGTTCGCTTTCACAACCATCACATCGTTCGAGCCGGTTTCCATCATATCGATGACTTTACCCAGCTCGTAGCCGGCGGAGGTGACTACCTTGCAGCCCATCAGGTCTTTCCAGTAGTAATCATCACCCTCCAACGGAGGAAGTTGATCGGAATCCACCATAATCTCGCGATTAGTCAGCAGATTCGCCGCGTCCCGATCGTCAATGCCTTTGACTTTGATGATCAGATCCTGACTGTGGCGCTTCCAGTCTTCCAACTCGATATGCTGCCACTGACCCGCCTGCTGGATAAACCACGGCTGATAGTCAAAAATGCTTTCGGCGTTCTCGGTGGATGAAAACACTCTGAGCCAACCACGAATGCCGTAAGCGGAACCCATTTTACCGAGTACAATCGGCGCGATCGGCGCTACCGGTTTGAGTTGCTTGCTCATTGCCACCACCGCGACAGATTAAGCTGCTTTCTTAGCGTCTTTGATCAGCGCGTGAACGCGATCAGAAACGGTTGCACCCAGACCAACCCAGTGCTCGATGCGGTCCAGGTCCAGACGCAGTGCTTCAGCCTGACCGGAAGCGATCGGGTTGAAGAAGCCTACGCGCTCGATGAAACGACCATCACGAGCGTTGCGGCTGTCGGTCACTACTACTTGATAGAACGGACGCTTTTTAGCGCCGCCACGTGCCAAACGAATTGTTACCATAACATCCTCTTTAGTTAATAAAACAGCCGGGCCCCATTGAGGGACGGGGCCCGGTTGCAATATAAAAAGCCCGAAAATTTTACTCATTTTGGCGCAAAAAGCAATCTAAAGCGTCGATCGCAGGGGACAACTTTTGCAGCCTGTCAAATTTCGGACGGTTTTCACCGCGAACGGCGAATGCTGAAAGCGCCCGCACTCGGCGTGCGGAAGCCCGTCAGCGGCCAGGGAAGCCCGGCGGCATCATACCTTTCATGCCGCGCATCATCTTCGCCATACCGCCTTTTTTCATCTTCTTCATCATACGCTGCATTTCGTCGAACTGCTTCAGCAAGCGGTTGACGTCTTGCACCTGCATGCCGGCCCCCATCGCGATGCGGCGCTTGCGCGAGCCCTTGATGATTTCCGGTTTGGCGCGCTCTTTCAGCGTCATCGAGTTGATGATCGCCTCCATGCGCACCAGCACTTTGTCGTCCATCTGCGACTTGACGTTGTCCGGCAGTTGGCCGGCGCCCGGCAGCTTGCTCAGCATATTGGCCATGCCGCCCATGTTGCGCATCTGCTTGAGCTGCTCCAGGAAGTCGGTCAGATCGAAACCGTCGCCCTTCTTCAGCTTGTTGGCCAGCTTCTCTGCCTGCTCGCGGTCGACCTTGCTTTCGATATCTTCGATCAGCGACAGCACGTCGCCCATGCCCAGGATGCGCGATGCCACGCGATCCGGGTAAAACGGCTCCAGCGCTTCGGTCTTCTCGCCGACGCCGAGGAACTTGATCGGCTTGCCGGTGATATGGCGGATGGACAACGCGGCACCGCCGCGCGCATCGCCGTCGACCTTGGTCAGCACCACGCCGGTCAGCGGCAGCGCTTCGTTAAACGCCTTGGCGGTATTGGCGGCGTCCTGGCCGGTCATGGCGTCGACCACGAACAGGGTTTCCACCGGCTTGATCGCCGCGTGCACCTGTTTGATCTCGTCCATCATCGCTTCGTCAACGTGCAAGCGGCCGGCGGTATCGACAATAAGGACATCGTAGAACTTCAGCTTGGCCTGTTGCAGCGCGCGATTGACGATGTCGATCGGTTTTTCTTTGACGTCAGACGGGAAGAAGTCGATGCCGACGCCTTCCGCCAACGTTTCCAGCTGTTTGATCGCCGCCGGGCGATAAACGTCCGCGGAAACCACCAACACTTTCTTCTTCTGTTTTTCTTTCAGGAATTTGCCGAGCTTACCGACGCTGGTGGTTTTACCGGCCCCCTGCAGGCCCGCCATCAGCACCACCGCCGGCGGCTGGGCCGCCAGATTCAGCTCGGTGTTGACTTCGCCCATCGCGGCGATCAGCTCGCCCTTGACGATCTTGACGAACTCCTGCCCCGGCGTCAGGCTTTTGTTGACTTCATGGCCAACCGCGCTCTCTTTGACGCGGTTGATGAAGTCGCGCACCACCGGCAGCGCAACGTCCGCCTCCAGCAATGCCATGCGCACTTCACGCAGGGTTTCCTTGATATTCTCTTCGGTCAGCCGCCCGCGGCCGCTGATATTGCGCAACGTGCGCGACAATCGATCGGTTAAATTTTCAAACATCGTCTCATGCTCAACGTGTAATGACAGGCCGCTCCGGCGACACAATTGCGCCGATGATAACACGAAGCGCGCAGGATCTCTGCCTCAGCGTTGGAGATAGGTTGGAGTGAAACGCGCGCAACGCTATACTGACACTCCAATTAACCACGCCGAAGCAAAATTAAACGTTATGCCAGTTTTCTCCATTGTGGCTTTGATGGCCTACCTGCTCAGCCTTGGACTGATCATTCCCAGCTTGTTGCGGAAGAACAGCGCATACCGTCGGCTCGCCCTCGTCTCGGCGGTGGTGGCGTTGATTTGCCACGCCATCGCGCTTCAGCAGCGCATCTTTGACGTCAGCGCCGGGCAGAATCTCAGCCTGCTGAACATTGGTTCTATCGTCAGCCTGATCATCTGTTCGGTGATGACCTTCGTCGCTTCACGCGATCGCGGCTGGTTCCTGCTGCCGATCGTCTACAGCTTCGCGATGATCAATCTGGCCTTCGCCAGCTTCATGCCCGGCGAGTTCATCACTCACCTGGAAGCCAGCCCGGAATTGATGGTGCATATCGGCCTGGCGCTGTTCTCTTACGCCACCCTTATCATCGCCGCGCTCTACGCCTTACAGCTCGCCTGGCTCGACTACCTGTTGAAAAACAAAAAGCTGACCTTCAGCGCCGACATGCCGCCGCTGATGAGCATCGAGCGCAAGATGTTCCATATCACCCAGATCGGCGTGGTGCTGCTGACGCTCACCCTGTGCACCGGCCTGCTGTACATGGATAATCTGTTCAGCAAAGAAAACGTGCATAAAGCCGTGTTGTCGATCATGGCCTGGTTCGTGTATATCGTGTTGCTGTGGGGCCATTACCATGAAGGCTGGCGCGGCCGCCGCGTCGTCTGGTTCAGCTTCGCCGGCGCCTTCCTGCTGACGCTCGCCTACTTCGGCAGCCGTCTGATTCAACAGGTGATGGTGCGCTGAGCCAGCCCGGTTCAACTTTCCCTCTCTATAAGGAATACTGCATTGGAGCATGTGTCGACGGGGACCCTCATCATTATCCTGGTGATCATGATCGTGGTCTCCGCTTACTTCTCCGCCTCCGAAACCGGCATGATGACGCTCAACCGTTATCGCCTGCGCCACCTGTCCAAGCAGGGTAACCGTTCGGCGCGCCGGGTGGAGAAGCTGCTGCAAAAACCGGATCGGCTGATCGGCCTGGTGCTGATCGGCAACAACCTGGTCAACATCCTCGCCTCGGCGCTGGCGACCATCGTCGGCATGCGGCTGTATGGCGATCTCGGCGTGGCGATTGCGACCGGCGTTCTGACCTTCGCCGTGCTGTTGTTCGCCGAAGTGCTGCCGAAAACCTTCGCCGCGCTCTATCCGGAACGCATCGCCTTCCCCAGCAGCGTCCTGCTGGCCCCGTTGCAAAAGGTGATGTTCCCGCTGGTCTGGTTGCTCAACGGCATCACCAGCCTGACCTTGCGCCTGTTCGGCATTCGCACCAACGTGCGCATCAGCGACGCCGTCAGCAAGGATGAGCTGCGCACCATCGTGCGTGAATCCCAGTCGCAGATCTCCCGCCGCAATCAGGACATGCTGATCTCGGTGCTGGACCTGGAAAAGGTGACGGTCAACGACATCATGGTGCCTCGCACCGAGATCGTCGGCATCGACGTCAACGACGACTGGAAGTCGATCATGCGCCAGCTGACCCACTCGCCGCACGGCCGCATCGTGCTGTATCGCAGCTCGCTGGACGACGCGATCGGCATGCTGCGCGTGCGCGAAGCCTACCGTCTGATGACCGAGAAAAAAGAGTTTAACAAAGAGAACCTGCTGCGCGCCGCCGATGAGATCTACTTCGTACCGGAAGGCACGCCGCTCAACGTGCAGCTGGTGAAATTCCAGCGCAACAAAGAGAAGGTCGGCATCGTGGTCGACGAGTACGGCGACATTCAGGGCCTGGTTACGGTGGAAGACATCCTCGAGGAGATCGTCGGCGACTTCACCACCTCGATGTCGCCGACGCTGGCGGAAGAAGTCACGCCGCAGAGCGACGGCTCGGTCTTGATCGACGGCACCGCCAACGTGCGGGAGCTGAACAAGGCCTTTAACTGGACTTTACCCGCCAACGAGGCTCGCACCGTCAACGGCATGCTGCTGGAAGAACTGGAAGAGATCCCCGAAATCGGCACCCGGGTGCGTATCGGCCATTACGATATCGACATTCTCGACGTGCAGGGCAATATGATCAAACAGGTGCGGGTCACGCCGATCACCTCGCTGCAGTCCAGCATCGGCCATCACTAACCCTCCGCCAGAACGTAAAAAAGACGCGAAATCGCGTCTTTTTTGTCTCTGCGGGAAACGTACGGTTAGATATGCAGCTCCTGCAGCTTCTCTTTCGGCAGCGCCAGTTCGTCGTTGTGGTTCACCACCACGCCGTTATCCAGAATGTGCTTGGCGATCTCCTGCGCTTCTTCCAGCGAGTGCATGTGGTAGGTACCACACTGGTACTCGTTCAGCTCAGGGATCTTGCGCTGGTCGGTCACTTTCAGCACGTCTGCCATCGCCGCTTTCCAGGCATCGGCAACGCGCTGCTCTTCCGGCACGCCGATCAGGCTCATGTAGAAACCGGTGCGACAGCCCATTGGGGAGATGTCGATAATCTCCACGCCCTGGCCGTTCAGGTGGTCGCGCATAAAGCCGGCGAACAGGTGTTCCAGCGTGTGAATGCCGCGTTCGGGCATCACTTCCAGGTTCGGGCGGCAAAAGCGCAGATCAAATACCGTGATGGTATCGCCATGAGGCGTTTTCATGGTTTTCGCAACGCGGACAGCCGGGGCTGCCATACGGGTATGATCGACGGTAAAGCTATCCAGCAATGGCATTTCGCTACCTCCTCGTAAAAGAGCATTTATTTCGAAACTTTTTTTCCTAACCGGGAAACCTTTTCCAACCCTGCGAGTCTGAGTATGTGAAAGACGCGCATTTGTTATCATCATCCCTGTCATCAGAGATGCATATTTGGCCACATTGATGTGGCCTTTTTCTTTTTCAGCTTCCGCCGTTTTGCTTCAGGAACGCTTCAAAGCTTAGCGTATCATTGGCTTCTATGTCGCGTTGACGCTGCCAAGAGGCTTCCCGCTCTTTATCCAGCTCGGCTTCGTTCAGGATTTCCAACGGTTCTTCCAGCAATGTCTGGCGATACTGCTCCGCCAGCTGCAGACCGACGCGTCCGGTGCCTTCCGCCTTCATCGCCTTCAGAATGCGCGCGGAGAAGGTCAGCTCAGGATCGTCAAACGCGGCGACCAGCTCATCGCACACCTGCTGGTATTGACGGTTGCCGGCTTCGCCGTCCAACACTTCCGCGACCCGACGCAGATCGGCGAACAGCGCCTTGCCCACTTTTTCCAACGGTTCATGGCTGGCGCCACAGCCGATGCCGATGGTCTGGCCCGGCTTGCGCCCTTCCAGAATCACCCGGTTCCAGTTCTTGCGCGTGCACAGCAGTTCATCGCTGCTCATCTCCGGCGCATCGGCCAGCGCGCACCACACCAGGAACAGATCCAGGAAACGCGCCTGCACCGCATCCACGCCGATCGGCGAGAACGGGTTGATATCCAGCGAACGCACTTCGATGTATTCGATACCGCCGCGCAGCAGCGCGTCTGACGGCGTCTCGCCGCTTTTGGTCACGCGCTTCGGCCGGATCGGCGCATACAGCTCGTTCTCGATTTGCAGCACGTTGCTGTTCAACTGCAGGTAGCGATCACCCTCTTTCACGCCCAGCTTGGCGAACTCTTCGGAAGGCGTAACGATCGCCCGCTTCAAACCGGCCACATAGCTGTGCAGATCGTTGAAGGTGATGCCCAGATTACTTTGCGACTTGTTGGTATAACCCAGGTCGCTCAGACGCAGCGAGGTGGCGTACGGCAGGTAGCACATCCCCTGCTCGGTGCGTTCGAACGGCAGAGTGGTCTCGCGCCCTTTGAGGAACGAAGAACAAATGGCCGGCGATGCGCCGAACAGATACGGGATCACCCAACCGAAACGGTAGTAGTTGCGGATCAGGCGGAAATACCCCGCCGAGATCTGCTCTTTACCACTTTCTGCGTCCTGCACGCCAGCCCAGGCCTGCCAAAACTCCAGCGGCAGCGAGAAGTTGTAGTGCACGCCGGAAATGGTCTGCATCAGCGCGCCATAGCGATTCTTCAACCCTTCGCGGTACAGCGTCTTCATGCGGCCGATGTTCGAAGAACCGAACTGCGCCAGCTCAATATCCTGCTCGGCTTCGATAAAGCACGGCATGCTGAGCGGCCACATGCGCTCATCGCCAATGTTGCGCGCCACGTAGCGATGAATATCGCGCAGGAACGTCAGCAGGTGATCGATATTGTCATCAACCGGCGTAATGAACTCTAACAGCGCCTCGGCGAAATCCGTGGTGATCCAGTGATGCGTCAATGCCGCCCCCAGCTTTTCCGGATGCCCGGTAGTCGCCAAGGTGCCGTTCGGCGTGACTCGCAGCGTTTCACGCTCGATGCCGCGACGAATGCCTTTTAATGCCTGAGGATGGGCTTCCAACCAAGAAAGCGCCTGTGATACGTCCGGGATCAAATTGACCTCCCGCTTCTAAAAACAATAACTCGTAAGCATACTGAATCCGCACCCGAGAGAATATTGAGTTATATTCACTTGGTTACTGCCACCAGGCGATGCCCTGTACCGTTATCATAGTCAAAACGATGTAACGCAGCGCCTTTCCGATACACAGAAACAGCGCGACAGAGCCCCAGGGCATGCGCAGCCAACCTGCCAACACGCACAACAAATCGCCCACCACCGGCACCCAGCTGAGCAACAGCGCAGCCGGGCCGAAGCGTTGCAGCCACCCGAGCGCCGTTGCCAGCCCCCGCTGTGGTTTCAACGCCGGTAACAGGCGCCCGATAATGACATTGGTCAAGCCGCCCAGCGTGTTGCCCAGGGTCGCGGCCAGCACCAGCAATTCCGGCGAGACGCGACTCTGGGTCAGCAAAGCGACCAGAACGATTTCTGAATTTCCCGGCAGCAGCGTCGCACTGAGGAAGCTGCTGCCAAATAACGATATTACGGCTAGCGTACTACTCACAGCGTGCGAACGTCTACCACGTCCATACCGGCGCTTTTTGCCGCCTGAATGCCGAACTCGGCGTCTTCAAACACCACGCACTTTTCCGGCGGCACGCCGATAAGTTCGGCGCAGCGCAGGAAGGTGTCCGGCTCCGGTTTATGGCGCTGTACGTCGTCCGCACCGACAATCGCGTCGAAGCAGTTGAACAGGCCGAGATGACGCAGCAGCATTTCCGCCATGCGGTGCTCGCTGCCGGTACCGACCGCCATCGGACGGCGACCGTGATAGGATTTTACCACCTCGATCAGCGGCAACGGGCGTACGCTGTCCAACAGCATCGCCTCCACCGCGGGGGGTTTTCTCCGCCGCCAGATGATGGGGATCGAGATCGGCCTGGTGGCTGGCGATAATCGCCTGAGCGATGCGCCAGGTCGGTGAACCGCTCAGCGCCACCATAGCCGCTTCATCAAACGTCATGCCATAACGCGACAGCACTTTACTCCACGCTTTGCGGTGCGTTGGCTCGGTGTCCAGAATCGTGCCGTCCATGTCGAAAATAAGACCCTGATAGCGGTCGTACATCGTTACTCCATGATCGTTGAGGAAAGAAAACTACTTTAGCGTAAAGCCGTTGGGTTGTCGCTGACTGCGTCATAGCGGAATGTGCTGTGATCGATCGGGTACAAAGCAGGAAAGGGGTGAAGAGAGAATGGCTAAATGCTGAAAAGCGAAAAACCCGCCAGGGCGGGTTTCTCTTAGATGGTGCATCCGGGAGGATGATTCGGCGCCAACGCCTCACCCTGCGGGCCGTTGCTAAAGCAACGTTATCCTCCCCAAGGACACTTTCTTTTTACCACCCGCATGACGATTTCTCTTCGCGATACGGGAGGTTAAACATGGTGCATCCGGGAGGATTCGAACCTCCGACCGCTCGGTTCGTAGCCGAGTACTCTATCCAGCTGAGCTACGGATGCATGACTGTTTTTGCCGCTTGTCTGTTTCACGAATAACAGAAAAGCAAAAACCCGCTAAGGCGGGCTTCTCTTAGATGGTGCATCCGGGAGGATTCGAACCTCCGACCGCTCGGTTCGTAGCCGAGTACTCTATCCAGCTGAGCTACGGATGCATTACTATTTTTACCGCGTGCCGGCTTTGCTAATAAAGCCAGGCTTTAAGAATGGTGCATCCGGGAGGATTCGAACCTCCGACCGCTCGGTTCGTAGCCGAGTACTCTATCCAGCTGAGCTACGGATGCACAGGAATTCTTTTTTGATACCGTATGGTACGTTGTTACTACCCCACCATACTGCAAAATATGGTGCATCCGGGAGGATTCGAACCTCCGACCGCTCGGTTCGTAGCCGAGTACTCTATCCAGCTGAGCTACGGATGCAAATGGCGGTGAGGCGGGGATTCGAACCCCGGATGCAGCTTTTGACCGCATACTCCCTTAGCAGGGGAGCGCCTTCAGCCTCTCGGCCACCTCACCATACGCTTCTTTCGAATTGTGCCTGACTTGCTTTAGAGAAGCTCATCGGCACTGCGTGGCGCACATATTACTTTCTCCGACTTTTAAGTCAAACAATTTTTCCCAACTCATGCGCGTTTGCACAATTCACACCCAACATGGGCGATTTCACGGCAAAAAGGGCGTTTTATCAACAGGCAACCGCAACGTCTGCAGCAATAAAGCAGGAAACTCACCGGGAAAATAATCACGAAAAAGAGAGGGGAGAACGAAAGAAGTGGGTAAAACGATGCAGTAGCGTCTCGTCTGGCAACGAGACGCTGCTTCGGAATCAGTAAGTCGTCTGCTGAGACTTCTCTGCCTGAATGCGCTGATAGATTTCTTCACGGTGAACTGAAACCTCTTTGGGGGCGTTCACACCAATACGCACCTGGTTGCCTTTTACCCCTAGCACAGTGACCGTAACCTCATCGCCAATCATGAGGGTTTCACCAACTCGACGAGTCAGAATTAACATTCTTTGCTCCTTGAAAGATTAAAAGAGTCGGGTCTCTCAGTTTCCCCGTCATTATCCATCATATGTGGTGAAAACGTAAGCCGCGCAATCCACAATAAGTGTAAGCAGACTTGGTCCCACCTCAGATAATGGTAAGTTTAGCCGACCAGAAAAACTTTGTTCCCGCAATTGTAACTAAATTGTGTTAGCACAGTATGAAAACGCCATAATCAACAAAGTATTATGGCGTTTGTCCGTGCTATTTATTTATGTTCACAGCTTTGAGGCCACCCAGGCTTCTACGCTGTTTAACGCCGCTGGCAGAGCGTTGATATCCGTCCCCCCCGCCATCGCCATATCCGGGCGACCACCGCCCTTGCCGCCGACCTGCTGCGCCACGTTGCCGATCAACTCGCCGGCTTTCACGCGGTCAGTCAGATCCTTGGTCACGCCCGCGACCAGGCTGACTTTGTCATCAGCCGTCGTCGCCAACACGATAATGGCCGAACCCAATTGATTTTTCAGGTCATCCACCATGGTGCGCAGCATTTTGGCTTCGACATTGTCCAACTGGCTGACCAACAGCTTCACGCCGTTAACCAGTTTCGCCTGGCTGGACAGCGACGCGCTTTCCTGCGCCGCCTGCTGATCTTTCAGTTGCTGCAGTTCTTTTTCCAGCGCGCGCGTGCGATCGAGCACCGAGCGCACTTTATCGGTCAGGTTGTTGCTGTCGCCCTTCACCAACTGCGCAACGTCTTGCAACAAATCGCTTTGCTGGTGCAGCGTGGCGATAGCGCCTGCGCCGGTCACCGCTTCAATACGACGGATGCCCGCCGCGGTGCCCGACTCGCTCAGAATGCGGAACAGGCCGATATCGCCGGTGCGGCTGGCGTGGGTACCGCCGCACAGCTCGGTGGAGAAGTCGCCCATGGTCAGCACGCGCACGTTGTCGTCGTACTTCTCACCGAACAGCGCCATTGCGCCCTTCTCTTTGGCGTCTTCCAACGCCATCAGCTCGGTCTGCACCGGCAGGTTACGACGCACCTGCTGGTTCACCAGATCTTCCACCACGCGGATTTGTTCCGGCTTCATCGCTTCGAAGTGCGAGAAGTCGAAACGCAGGTATTTGTCGTTAACCAGCGAGCCTTTCTGCGCAACGTGATCGCCCAGCGTTTGGCGCAGCGCGGCGTGCAGCAGGTGAGTCGCGGAGTGGTTCAGGCGGATGCTGTTGCGGCGCTCGGCGTCGATCTGCGCATCCACGCGATCGTTCAGCTTCAGCGAGCCCTGCGCCAGTTTGCCTTGGTGGCCGATAGCCTGACCGTATTTCTGGGTGTCATTGACCACAAACTCGGCGCCGGCGGCTTTCAGCACGCCTTTATCGCCGACCTGCCCGCCGGATTCACCGTAGAACGGCGTCTCGTCCAGCACCACCACCGCCTCTTCGCCGGCGTTGATCTGCTCGACCGGCTGGCCGTCACGGAACAGCGCGATCACCGTCGCCTGCTGCTCGTCGTGATCGTAGCCGCTGAACTGGCTGCTGCCATCCACGCGGATCAGGCTGTTGTAGTCGGCGCCGAAGCCGCTGGACTCACGCGCGCGGCGGCGCTGGGCTTCCATCGCCTCTTCAAAGCCCGCTTCGTCGACTTTCAGACCGCGCTCGCGGCAGACGTCAGCGGTCAGATCGACCGGGAAACCGTAGGTATCGTACAGACGGAAAGCGGTTTCGCCGTCCAGGGTATCGCCCTGCAGCTTGGCCAGCTCTTCGTCCAACAGCGCTAGCCCACGCTCCAGCGTGCGGGCAAACTGCTCCTCTTCGGTTTTCAGCACCTGCTCCACCAGCGATTGCTGGCGTTTCAGCTCGTCGGCCGCCGGGCCCATCACTTCGATCAGTGGCGCTACCAGCTTGTAGAAGAAGGTATCTTTCGCGCCCAGCATGTTGCCATGACGGATCGCGCGGCGAATGATGCGGCGCAGCACGTAGCCGCGGTTTTCGTTAGACGGGATCACGCCGTCAGACACCAGGAAGGCGCAGGAACGGATGTGGTCGGCGATAACGCGCAGGGATTTGTTATCCAGATCGGTCGCGCCGGTGACTTTCGCTACGGCGGCGATCAGGGTGCGGAACAGGTCGATCTCATAGTTGGAGTTCACATGCTGCAACACCGCCGCGATGCGCTCCAGACCCATGCCGGTATCCACTGAAGGTTTCGGCAGCGGCAGCATGGTGCCGTCGGACTGACGGTTGAACTGCATGAAAACGATGTTCCAGATCTCGATGTAGCGGTCGCCGTCTTCTTCCGGGCTGCCCGGAGGGCCGCCCCAGATGTGATCGCCGTGATCGTAGAAAATCTCGGTGCACGGGCCGCATGGGCCGGTGTCGCCCATCTGCCAGAAGTTATCGGAAGCGAAAGGCGCGCCCTTGTTGTCGCCGATGCGGATAATGCGCTCGGCCGGTACGCCGATTTGCTTCTGCCAAATGTCGAACGCTTCATCATCGGTTTCATACACGGTGACCCACAGTCTCTCTTTCGGCAGGTTGAACCAGTTTTCACCGGTCAGCAGTTCCCACGCGTAGCTGATCGCGTCGTGCTTGAAGTAATCGCCGAAGCTGAAGTTACCCAGCATTTCAAAGAAGGTGTGGTGACGAGCGGTATAACCGACGTTTTCCAGGTCGTTATGCTTGCCGCCTGCGCGCACGCAGCGCTGCGAGGTGGTGGCGCGGGAATAGGCGCGTTTGTCGAGCCCCAGGAAAACATCCTTAAATTGGTTCATGCCGGCATTGGTAAACAGCAATGTCGGATCATTGTTAGGCACCAGGGAGCTGCTTGCTACAACCTGATGGCCCTTACTATGAAAGAAATCGAGAAACGCTTGACGGATCTCAGCGGTGCTCTTGCTCATAATTTTCCTGGAAAGGCTAGAATAACGACACGTGAGCCGGTGGCGCGTCATCCCGACGATGACAACCAGCTCACGAACAAAAAGTGGGGATAAGATAAATTTTCTTCAGAGGGAAGTAAAACCCCGTGTGCGCTCATTGCGCAAAATCACGGTAAATTGACTGAATTTCTTCCTGGAAGAAGCCGCGATAGAGCAGATAACGCTGCACTTTGGCTTTCTCTTTCCAGTCGGTTGGCAACGCATCGCCAAATTTTCGCTGCGCCACCTGTTTCGCCTGTTCGCACCAGTCGATATCGCATTCCGCCAACGCGTCCTGTACCAGCGCTTTATCCACGCCCTTTTGCATCAATTCGCTGCGGATGCGCTGCGCGCCATAACCCTTGCGGCTGCGGCTGCCGATGTAGCTGTGTGCGAAACGCTGATCGTCCAGCCAGTTGTGCTGGTAACAGTAGGCGATAACCTGATCGATTAGCGCAGGATCCACCGGCTCTTCGGCCACCGTCGGCGCATGCGGCCCCTTACCGCCAAACCGGGCTTTCGCCACAAACGGCTGCGCCGCAAGTTTGCGGCGCAGTTCAGCTTCACTATGATCGCGTTGCGACAGCAGGCGCATGGCGCGGCTTAGCAAGTCATTCATCATTCAAGCCTGAATTCAGAGAATATGCGCCACATAAACGGCGGCGCACATCTTCAGCGATTAGAACTGCTCGCTGGTTTCCGCTTCATCGTCTTCGAAGTCGTCACCGGAAGCGGCTACCAGTTCACCGCCGCTGTGCAGCAGCAGGTCGCGCAGCTTCTTATCCAGCTCGGCGGCAATAGCCGGGTTTTCTTTCAGGAAGTTACAGGCATTCGCCTTGCCCTGACCAATCTTCTCGCCGTTATAGCTGTACCAGGCGCCGGCTTTTTCGATCATCTTGTGCTTCACGCCCAGATCGACCAGTTCGCCGCGGCTGTTGATGCCTTCGCCGTACATGATTTGGAACTCAGCCTGTTTGAACGGCGCAGCGATTTTGTTCTTCACCACTTTCACGCGGGTTTCGCTGCCCACCACTTCGTCGCCCTCTTTGATGGCGCCGATACGACGGATATCCAGACGCACCGAAGCATAGAACTTCAGGGCGTTACCGCCGGTCGTGGTTTCCGGGTTGCCGAACATCACACCAATTTTCATACGGATCTGGTTGATGAAGATCAGCAGGGTATTGGCGTTTTTCAGGTTGCCGGCCAGTTTACGCATCGCCTGGCTCATCATGCGCGCCGCCAGGCCCATGTGCGAATCGCCGATTTCACCTTCGATTTCCGCCTTCGGCGTCAGCGCCGCCACGGAGTCGACGATGATGACATCAACCGCGCCGGAGCGGGTCAGCGCATCACAGATTTCCAGCGCCTGCTCGCCGGTATCCGGCTGGGAGCACAGCAGGTTGTCGATATCGACGCCCAGCTTTTTCGCATAGATAGGATCCAGCGCGTGTTCGGCGTCGATGAACGCACAGGTTTTGCCTTCGCGCTGCGCAGCGGCGATCACCTGCAGCGTCAAAGTGGTTTTACCGGACGATTCCGGGCCGTAGATTTCTACGATGCGGCCCATCGGCAGGCCGCCGGCGCCCAGGGCGATATCGAGTGACAGTGAGCCGGTGGAGATCGTTTCCACGTCCATGGAGCGGTCTTCACCCAGACGCATGATGGAGCCTTTGCCGAACTGTTTCTCAATCTGGCCCAGTGCCGCAGCTAACGCCTTTTGCTTGTTCTCATCAATAGCCATTTTTGCTCCTTCGTTTCGCAATGCCGGTGTTACCCCACACTGCCACTGAATGTATGTTGTGCAGGAAATGTCACTAATTATACTGTATGGTCATACAGTATCAAGCCTAATTTACAAAAATTCGTCGATGGCGGTTTGCAGCGCGAAAATCGTCGCCTGCAGCCGCACCGCATCGCGGTCGCCCTCGAATTGCATCTTGCGCGACAGCCCCCGGCCATCGCTGCTGGCAAAGCCGAACCACACGGTGCCGACCGGCTTTTCCACGCTGCCGCCGTCCGGGCCGGCGATGCCGCTCACCGACAGCGCCAGATCGGCCTGCGCCGCCCGCAGCGCCCCTATCGCCATCTCGCGCACCACCTCTTCGCTGACCGCGCCGTGCGCCGCCAACGTCGCTTCGCTCACCCCCAGCAGATCATGTTTCGCCGCATTACTGTAGGTGACGAAACCGCGATCGAAATAGGCGGAGCTGCCGGCGATATCGGTAATGGCCTTGGCTATGCCGCCGCCGGTGCAGGATTCCGCGCAGGTGATCCAGCGGCCCTGAGCCTTCAGTTTTTCCCCCGCCAGCACGCTGAGCCGGCGCAGTTGGTTTTCACTCATAACCCCTCCCTCGCGAATTCAGGTATATGCGCCCGATAGTAGCATTTATCAAGGCGACACGGCGGCTGGCGCGCAGAAATGCGCAGCGCCTCGCAGGAGGTGCGGTTTTAAGCGCCCGGCCAAGCTGCTAGTATCAAAAGAAGCGCCCCATTGAGCGGCGGCGCACCAGCACAAGGAACATCACGGAGGCGGCGCGCTGCGGCGGCGGCCTCAGGGCGCACCAGAAGAGATTAGGATGATAGCGTGAAAAAAACGTTGGGCGTATTCTTGCCGTTGTACACCACCACCCTGCTGCTGCTGTTGGGCTCGGGTCTGCTCACCACCTATGTCTCGCTGCGGCTGACCTCCATCCACGTCAGCAGCGCGCTGATCGGCGCCATCATCGCCGCCAACTACATCGGGTTGGTGATCGGCGGCAAGGTCGGCCACTTTCTCATCGCCCGCGTCGGGCATATCCGCGCCTACGTGGCCTGCGCCGGCATCATCACCGCTGCGGTGCTGGGGCACGGTCTGACGGCATTCATTCCCGCTTGGGTCGCGCTGCGTCTGGTGATCGGGCTGTGCATGATGTGCCAGTATATGGTGCTGGAAAGCTGGCTGAACGACCAGGCGGAATCCAACCAGCGCGGCATGGTGTTCGGCTTCTATATGGCGGCGACCTATCTCGGCATGTCGCTGGGCCAGATAGTGCTGATGCTGCAAAGCAACCTGGGCATCACCACGCTGCTGGTGATCGCGTTGTGCTTCGCGCTTTGTCTGGTGCCCATCGCGCTCACCACCCGCACCAATGCGCGCCACATGTCGCCGGCCCCGATGGAGTTGCGTTACTTTGTCGGCGCCATTCCCAAGGTGCTGGCTACCACGCTGGTGATCGGCATAGTGGTGGGCTCGTTTTACGGCCTGGCGCCGGTCTACGCCAGCCTGCAATCCTTAACCACTCAGCAAACCGGCCTGTTCATGGCGCTGGCCATCTTCGCCGGGCTGGTGGCGCAGTTCCCGCTCAGTTGGCTGTCGGATCGCTATAATCGCCCGTTGCTGATGCGCCTCAACGCCATTTTTCTGATCGTGGCGGCGCTGCCGCTGGCGCTGCTGCCGCACATCGATTTCCCGCTGCTGCTAGCGGTCGGGTTCGTCGTCAGCATGTTGCAATTTACGCTCTACCCGTTGGCGGTGGCGCTGGCCAACGATCTGATCGAGCCGGAACGCCGCGTCTCGCTGGCCGCCTGTCTGCTGATGGCGTTCGGCGTCGGCGCCAGCATCGGGCCATTGGCGGTCGGCGCGCTGATCGAGCCGCTGGGCGGCAATATCCTGTACGCCTTTTTCGCCCTGTGCGGCGTGCTGCTGGCGGCTCTCAGCCGCACGGCGAAAGCGGAGGAACCGCATTTGGCGCAGGACGCGCCGGTGCCGCACATTCCGCTGCCGGACAGCCTCACCAGCTCGCCGCTGTCGCCGGCGCTTAATCCGACCTTCGATGAACAGATCATTCACGACACCATGCCGCCGCCGGAAGCGGCGCCCGAGGTCGACGAGCCGCAGCCCGAAGCACAAGAAGCGGAACCCTTGCCTCAGGGCGCCGATCCGGAAGAAGACACCGGCCTGAAAAAGGCGCACGCCATGCTGTAAACGGCGGCGTTACAGATCCTGGAAGGAGCCCAACAGAAAACCGCGTTCGGCGATCGCCGCTTTCAGCGTCGGCGCGGTCAACACATCCAGCTCGACGAGGCGCGGATGGCAGTATTGGCTCTGCAGGATCGTCGCGTCGAGGAACGCCGGGTGGCACATCATTTCCAATGATTCTGCGCCCTGCTCGTCGGCGCGCGCCAACCTTTGCAGGAACAACGTTTCGGAAATCGTCTCACCGTAGAATCCCGCGTCGAAAACGTCAGTGCTATAGGGGGCATGCAGCGTGATGCCACGCCGTTTCGCCTCTTCGCGATCGAGACGCAGCGGCAGCCCCTGCGCTTGCGCGAACGCCTCCACCAGCGGATAAATTTGCGGCTGCATATGCACATGGTGGTGGCTGTCGATATGCGTCGGCGGCCGGCCGAACAGCGTCACGAAGCGCGTGAACTGGCGCTGCAGCTCCTCGTGAATTTCGTCCAGCTGCAGCTCGCCGGCCTCGGCGCGGCGCCACAGCCATTTGCCCAGTTCGCCATGTTCGTTGACCAGCGAAGGCATGGCGCCCAGCGGCTTGCCATGGGTCAAAACGAAATGCAGCCCAATCGGCAACCCCGGATATTGCCGGCTGAGCGCCGCCGCGTGCTGCGCGCCGCCGCCGTTCACCATCGCCGTGGTGGAGGAAACGACGCCATGCTGATACGCCTCGATGACGCCATAGTTCTGCCCTTTGCTCAGGCCGAAATCATCGGCATTCACGATCAGTAGTTTTTCCATAGAGGCTCCCGCGGGATGGATTTTTGGCAAGGGAAGGCCGACCGCTCGGCGCGGCATTCCCCCTCGTTAAGGTAAAATCAAATGATTAACCGACCGGCGCCCTGAAGCTCATCGGCATATCGGCGTTGATACTGATCGGGAGCGGCCCTAAAGAGGGCCGTAACACTTTTTTCGGTAGTTGCCTGGGGTCACGTCGGTGAGCCGCTTGAAGTTTTTAATGAACAAGCTGACGTCGCCATAGCCGGAATCGAAAGCGATGTCAGAGACCGAATAGTTGGTGACCTCCAGCTGCGTCTTGGCGAAGTTGATGCGGATCTCATTGATCACCTGCATCGGCGTCTTCTGGTAGTAGCGCCGCATCGCCCGGGTCAGGTACTCCTGGGTTTTCCCCGACAGCGCCACCATGTTCGCCAACGCCTTTTCACCGAACATCGCCTTGTCATGCATGCCGGCCAGGGTGTTCTTCAGCCACTGCGGGATATCATCACCGCCGTCGTTTTCTTCTTTATGGTGACGAATGCGGCTGATCACATAGAAGGTCAGCGTTTCGAGAAACTCGGCGAAGTCATCCTCGCGAAACTGCGGCGAACTCACCACCGATTCGATATAGGCCAAAAACTCGCTTCTCAGGCTGTAGGCCTGCGAGGCGACAAAGCAACGCGGCAACTGCTGCAAATAGTGCTCTTCAAAGAACGCTTTGCTGACCGCCACGTTGAAGATTTTCGTCGCGCCGAACTCGTAAAAGCTCTGGTGGTAGGAACCGATAGGGATAAAGACGAAATCCCCGCGTTCCAGCAGCACCCGCTTGCCGTTGATCTCCTGATAGCATTTGCCGCTCAGCACAATAGTGAACTCGTAATAGTCGTGCTGGTGCAGCCCGGTGGCGCTTTCCACCTTGTTGTAGATGAACAGGTGAAAGTCTTTGCAGTTAAAGAAATCCTGCTCGCGAATCAGCTTCACGTCGTTGGCACTCAGCGAAATTCGGTTATCGGACACGGCGCCGGCCTCCCGTTAGTCAAATCCGTTGCGTCTGGCCGCCTCGGCAAACCAGTAACCGCTTTTTTTGATGGTGCGCCGCTGATCCGCCCGATCCAGCCGCACCAGCCCATAACGATTCTTGTAGGCATTCAGCCAGGACCAGCAATCGATAAAGGTCCACAGATGATAACCCTTGCACTGCGAGCCTTCCGCCAGCGCGCGGTGCAGCCACTTCAAGTGCTCGCGAATAAAGTCGATGCGGTAATCGTCCTCCACCCGCCCATCGGCGCCGATAAACGCTTCTTCGCCCTCGACGCCCATGCCGTTTTCCGAAATATAACAGGGCAGATTGCCGTAGTTCTCTTTCAGATCCATCAGGATGTCGTACAGCCCCTTCTCGTAGATCTCCCAGCCGCGGTGCGGATTGATTTTGCGGCCCGGCATTGCATAGTAACTGAACAAATCCTCCGGCGATGCGATCGGCCCCTCGGCGCGCCGTCCCTCTTTCGCCTGCACCCTGCGCGGCTGGTAATAGTTGACGCCAAGGATATCCACCACGCCGCCTTCGATCAGCTGCGCGTCCTGCGGTTCGCAGTAGGGCGTCAGCCCATGCCGCTCCAGCAGGTGCAGCAATGCGGCCGGGTAACGCCCTTTGGCGACCGGATCGAGAAAGCTGCGGTTGAGCAGCAGATCGGCGTCGTGTGCCGCCTGCAGATCCTCCGGCGCGTCGGAGCGCGGATAGGTCGGGCTCAGATTCAGAATGATGCCGATGCTCCCCTGCAGCCTCCGCGCTCTGAAACGCTGCACCGCCATGGCGTGCGCCAGTACGCTGTGATACGCCACGGTGACCGCCCGTTTGAAGTCCACTACGCAAGGGTAGTGCAGGTCATTCAGGTAACCGGCTTCCACCGGCACGATCGGCTCGTTGAAGGTGAACCAGTGGGTGACCCGATCGCCAAATAGGCCGAAACAGGTATCGGCGTAACGCGCATAGGCTTCGACCACCGCCCGGCTTTCCCAACCGCCGCGCTGTTGCATGCACAGCGGCATATCGAAGTGATAGAGATTGATAAACGGGGTGATGCCCTGCGCCAGCAGCTCGTCGATCATCGCGTTATAGAACGCCGCCGCCTGCGGGTTCACTTCACCGTCGCCGTCCGGGATCAGCCGCGACCACGAGATCGACGTTCTAAAGGTATTGTGGCCCAGCGTTTTGAGCAGCCCGATATCGGTGCGGAAATGGTCGTAAAAGGTCGAGGCTTCGGTCGGACCCACCCGCTCGTGAAAGCGCTCGGGCGCGATCTCGTACCAATAGTCGAAGATGTTGCGGCTCTTGCCGTCCCGCGCGGCCGCCCCTTCAGACTGCGGCGCGGAGGTGGCGCTGCCCCACCAGAACCCGTCGGCAAATTGATATTCCATACTCGCGTCCCTCGCGGGGCGGCCACGCCGCCCCGTTCCACAGTTAGAATTTCAGCGCCTTGGCGATGTCTTCTTCGCTTTCCGTCGCCGCGTCGATCTGGCTCTGCGCCTTGTTGGAGATCGCCACAAACGGCAGATAGATCACGGTGGCGACCGCCAGGTTGAACAGGCTCAGCAACATGGCCATGATGCTGCCGTTGGTGTTGAAGAACGCCCCCAGGCCGACCGGCATGGTCCAGGGAGCGATGTTGGTGATCGGCGGGATCAGCCCGGAGTAGTAGGCCAGGGAGGTGATAATGGTCAGCACCGGCTGCACCAGGATGAACGGAATGAACATCACCGGGTTCATGATCACCGGCAGGCCGAACAGTATCGGTTCGTTGATCTGGAAGATGCCGGATGGCGTCGCCAGTTTGGCGACCTGGCGATAATCTTCGCGGCGCGAGGCGATGAAGATGGCGATGATCAAGCCCAGCGTCGAGCCGGTGCCGCCGAGGTAGATGTAGGAGTCGACGAACGGTTTCGCCCACATGTGGAACTCTTTTCCGGCGGCCACCGCCGCTTCAACCGAACCGTATTTGTTGTACAGCTCCACGTTTTCCAGCGCGAACGGCGTCATGATACCGCTGTCCAGGGCCGCCAGCGCCATGGAGCCGTGCACCCCAAAAAACCACAGCAGCGAGGAGAACAGCACGTACACCCAGCCCACCACGCTGCCCATCTTGGCCAGCGGCGCCGAAATGCCGTCCATGATGATCTGGTGGAAGTTGGTGCCCCAGTGCGCCAGCGCGAACGCCACCAGCCCCATGATGGAGAGGATGATGAAACCGGGGATCAGCGCCGAGAAGGAACGCGACACCGAAGCCGGCACGCTGTCCGGCAGGCTAATCACCCAGTTGCGCCGCACGATGAAGGCAAACATCTCGGCCACCACCAGCCCAATCACCATACCGGAAATGATGTTGGCGCCGCCCAACCAGTTGGCTCCCACCGCATAGGCCTCGCCGACATTGAACGGTGTGACGGTCATAAAGGCCGCCACCGCCAGCAGCGCCGAAGCGAGCGGATCGACCTTTCGCTCTTCCGCCAACGCCATGCTGATAAAGAACGGCGTCATCAGGGACATGATCCCCAGCGTGCCGTTGTAAACGCTGCCGCCGATGCTCTTCAGACTATTCAGCGTCTCGATGGTAGAGGCATCCAACCTTACGCCCAGCGAATAGAAGAACGATCCTTCGCCGAAGCTCAGGAACACATTGTTGATCAACACGAACATCGCCCCGGTCAAGGTCAGCGGCATCAGGCGGATAAAGCCATTCTTGATGGCGTTGACGTGGGGCTGCTTACCGATTTTTACGGCGAAAGGCAGGATAACCTTCTCGAGCGAGGCAATGAGGGTATTCACGGCGGCCTCCTTTTATTGATTGGCTTTCTTGATGGCGGCCACCGCGGCCTTCAGCACGCCCAGCCCATCGACCTTGCCGTACAGCAGCGGATCGATGACTTCCACAGGTTTGTTGGGCAGCTGTTTTTGCACTTCCGGCAAGGTGTAGGCGATCTGCGGCCCCAGCAGGATCAGATCCGCCTCAACGCCTTTCTCCGCAGCCAGCGCTTCCGGATAGGCGGCGATGATCACCGGCACTTCATATTTCTCGGCCTGCGCCTTCATTTTTGATACCAACAGGGAAGTGGACATACCGGCAGAACAAAACAGATAGATTTTTTTCTTTTCCATACCAAGCACCTCAGATAATCAAAAAAACCCGGTGTTATTTGTATGCCAGATGCAATCACGATTGCTTCACGCACATTCCTTATGAAAATTTCCGTCACGTTGCCCTGGTTACGGACAGTATACGGAGCATGAAAAACGGATCGGTAAGCCAGGAGTAGACATAACCGTCTCTCATTGACCTGACGGATTGACCCCCTTCACATTTCGCACAAAAAAATAGTGTGACCGGGCTCTCAAATAACCGATAAAAACTCGGAATATTCGCAATAAATATTCAAATAACAATTATAAACAACAAGTTACAAACTCACCGAGAATTTAAGAGTTTATTTGCGCCTGAACAAACGAAAAGGGAATAAAAATAGTTCAAGCTTGATTCACCTACGGCCATCCGAACGCGATAGCCGGTGAAGAGGATTAGGTGGGCAGACGCAGCAACTCGATCACCGTGCTCAGCGCCACGGAATGATTCCTGCGGTTAGGGTAATAGAGATAAAAACCGGTAAACGGCGCGCACCAGTCGGTCAACACCCGCCGCAGCCGCCCGCTCGCCAGGTGTTCTTCTACCTCTTGTTCGATGGCGAAAGCGATGCCGACGTGCGCCAGCGCCGCCTGCACCATCATCCTGCCGTCATCGAGTATCAACGGGCTGTTAACCGCCACGGAAAACCGCTGCTCACCCTGCTGAAATGCCCATTTGTAGCGCTCGCCCGAAGAGGCCTTGCGCCAACCGATGCAGCGGTGCTGCAGCAAATCCTGCGGATGCATCGGTTCGCCGTGCCGTTGAAAATAGTCCGGCGTGGCGACGATGGCGAAACGCAGATCCGGCGTCAGACGCACCGCGCGCATATCGTTGTGCAGATCCTCGCCGAGCCTAATACCGGCGTCAAAGCCCTGTTCGACAATGTTGGCAAACCCCTCGTCCGCCACCACTTCCAGCGTAATGCCGGGGTACTCGCAGGCCAACCGCTCCAGATGCGGCACGATGGCAAGATCGATGGCCGAACGCGGCGCGTTGATGCGCACCAGGCCGCGCGGCCCTTCGCGAAACACATTCAGGCTCTCCAGCGCGGCGTCGATGTCGGTAAAAGCGGGCACCAGCTGTGCCAGCAGATGCTCACCGGCCTCCGTCGGCGAGACGTTGCGGGTGGTGCGGTTTAGCAGGCGAATGCCCACCTGCGCTTCCAATTCGCGCAGGGTGTGGGTCAGCGTCGGCGGCGTCACGCCCAATCGGGCGGCGGCGCGGCGGAAGCTGCGTTCACTGGCGATAGCCACGAAGGCCGCCAGCCCAGACAGTTCAGGTTTTTTCATGCTATTGATATAAATTATCTAATAGTGAGATGAATTTTTAGCGGATAGTTATCCGTCACCTAACAACATAGCATTGCGATCGACCCCATTACCAGGTATCGATACGATGATTAATGCTACAGCTCCAACTCATGAAACGCCGCGCCGTCTGGCGGGCAAAGTCGTACTGGTGAGCGGCGGCGGCACCGGCATCGGCCGCGCCGCCGCGCTGGCCTATGCCCGCGAAGGCGCCAACGTCGCGCTGGCCGGCCGACGCGCGGCGGAAATCGAAGCCACGGCGCGCGACATCGCGCTGGCCGGCGGCGACGCCCTGCCCATCGTGGCCGACGTCTCCCAGGAAGACGATATCCGCCAACTGATCGCCACGGTGACCGCCCATTACGGCCGGCTCGACGTCGCCTTCAACAACGCCGGCATCATCGGCAACTTCGCCCCCATCGCCGAACAGAGCAGCGAGGATTTTGACCGGGTGATCGCCATTAACCTCAGAGGCGTCTGGCTGGCGATGAAATATGAGATTGAAACCTTCCTGGCTCAGCGCTCGGGCGGCGTGATCATCAACACCTCCTCCTGGCTGACCCACGGCGCACTGGCCGGCTCATCCAGCTACTCCGCCAGCAAGGGCGCGCTCGATGCGATGATCCGCGCGGTGGCGCTCGAGTACAGCGGCCAGGGCATCCGCGTCAACAACATCAACCCCGGCATCATCGACACGCCGATGGCACGCGGCAGCGTGGCTGACAGCGCGGCCTTCGCGCCCTTTATCGCCCATACGCCCGCCGGCCGCCTGGGTGAATCGGAAGACATCGGCGATGTGGCGCTGTGGCTGGCGACGGACGAAGCTCGCTTCATCACCGGCCAAAGCCTGCTGGTGGACGGCGGTTACACCATCGCCGGCATGCGTTGAGGAGACGAGGCCATGAACTACGTTCGGCTTGGCGACAGCGGCCTGAAGGTGTCCCGCCTCTGCCTGGGTTGCATGACCTACGGCGATCCGGCCTGGCGGCCCTGGGTGCTGAAGGAAGATGAAGCGCGCCCCTTTATCCGCGAGGCGCTGGAGGCGGGCATCAATTTTTTCGATACCGCCAACATTTACTCCGGCGGAGAAAGCGAGCGCATTCTCGGCCGCGCGCTGAGGGCGTTCGCCCGCCGTGAAGACGTGGTGATCGCCACCAAGGCCTACTTTCCAATAGACGCGCAGCCGAACAGCCGGGGGCTATCACGCAAGCACCTGCTGCACAGCGTCGACGCCTCCTTGCAGCGGCTGGGAATGGATTACCTCGATCTGTTCGTGCTGCACCGCTTCGACACCGAAACGCCGATCGAAGAAACCGCCGACACCCTCGATGGCCTGGTGCGGGCGGGCAAGATCCGCTATCTCGGCGCCTCCTCGCTGCACGCCTGGCGCCTGATGAAAATGCTGGCCTTTCAACGTCAGTACCGCCTGGCGCCGTTTATTTCGCTGCAAAGCCAATACAACCTGGTGACGCGTGAAGATGAAGAGGAACTGATCCCGCTGTGTCTGGAGGAGGGTCTTGGTCTGACGCCCTGGTCGCCGCTGGCCCGCGGCGTGCTGGCCGGCTCCGGCAGCGGCGGCACGCTGCGCGCCGCCACCGACGAACAGGCGCCCCGTTGGTACGGCGGCAGAAACGAGGTAGAACGCACCGTCGCGGCAGTCGCGGAGGTGGCGGCCGCGTGCGGCGTTCCACCAGCGCAGATCGCGCTGGCCTGGCTGTTGGCCAAACCCGGCGTGGTGTCGCCGCTGGTGGGCATGTCCAAGCCGCATCATCTGCAGGATGCGCTGGCAGCGCTCGACCTCAGGCTATCACCGGAAGACGTGGCCGCGCTGGAGGCGCCAATGGCGCACGCTGTCCGCCCTGAGCGCTGGTAGCCCCTTTTCCCCATTCCCGGAGAGAAACATGTCATACGCTGTTACCGTGCGAGCGGTGTTGCTCGCCCTCGCTGCCGCATTCCCCCTTAGCGTTCCGGTGCAGGCTGCCGTCAGCGCAGACTGCACAGAAAGCAGCATGACGCTGCCGCCTGGCGCGCTTTACCCCAACGGCATCGCCCGTGCGACGGACGGTACGCTGTATGTCGGCTTTGTCACCAGCGGCAACGTGCTGCGCAAGCGGCCGGGTCAAGCGTGGGAAACCTTTTTCCCCGGCGCTGACACGGTGTTCGCCTCAAACGCGCTGCGGCTGGACGAACGGCGCGGGTTGCTGTGGGGCAATTCGCCGGACTTTCTCTCCGGCGGCAAAACGCGCGCCAACCGCATCTACGCGCTGAACGTCGCGGATGGCACGCTCGACCGCAGCCTGGCGCTGCCGGTGGGAGAAATGGGCAACGATATCGTGCTCGGCGCAGACGGTACGGTGTATGTGACGGAAACCCGCGGCGGCGGCATCCTGCGCCTGCGGCCGGGCGAGACGGCATTCCGGACGCTGTTTCAGGATCCGCAGTTAGCGGCCCCCAGCGGGCTGGGCGCCGCCGGGATCGTGCTGCTCGACGATCGGCTGATGGCTGTCGCCAATTTCGGTACCGGTAAGCTCTACACCCTCAGTTATAACGCTCCAAAGCCGCAGCTGACGGAAATGCAGCTGCCGCGCCTCATCGAAAACCCGGACGGAATGGGATTGGCGCCGGACGGCGCGCTGATCGTGCTGGAAAACGGGATCCAAAGCGGCCAGGGGCGGATCCTGCGGATCCCCTCACCCAAGGCGGCAGGAATGCACCAGCTTGAGGTCTTGCGCGAAGGCATGGAATCGCCGGTCAACCTGACTATTACCCCGCAAGGCTGCGCCTTCGTCAGCGAATCGCGCATCCGCCACCGCCTGCTGCCCGGCCATGAAACCGAAGTGCCCGACAGTTTCCTCCTCTATCAACTGCCCTTGCCTCTCACCGCCGCGCAATAAACTCTCCACCACTACTGCGGGCGGCGACACTTGCGTTGTCGCCCGCAGGCGAACGACAATCTCGCTTCGTTGCAAACCGGCCTTGCGCAGCGCTTCCCATTTTTACCTGTGACAGCCGATTGCCCGCTGGGCTAGTATAAGCGTCTGTGCAAACCTCGGGTTTGAGCGCGCCGTTTGGCGTATTGATAATTTGATTTGCGCCGCCCGCCAAGCGCTGAATGGGGCGACGCCTGCTGAAACAATGTGATAGCGAATGACGACAATGAAAATCACAGTGACCTTTACATTCAATGGATTGGAAAAATAATCGCATGAATAGCACCGATAAACTCGATTCGCACACGCCAATGATGCAGCAGTACCTGCGCCTCAAGGCCCAGCATCCTGAAATCCTGCTGTTCTACCGCATGGGCGACTTCTACGAGCTATTTTACGACGACGCCAAGCGCGCTTCCCAACTGCTGGATATCTCGCTGACCAAACGCGGCGCCTCGGCGGGCGAACCGATCCCGATGGCCGGCGTGCCGCACCACGCGGTGGAGAACTACCTGGCCAAGCTG
Source organism: Serratia sp. KG1D (assembly GCF_037150675.1). Lineage (NCBI taxonomy): Bacteria > Pseudomonadati > Pseudomonadota > Gammaproteobacteria > Enterobacterales > Yersiniaceae > Serratia > Serratia sp. KG1D. The sequence goes on along the minus strand of NZ_JBAGIH010000004.1, from coordinate 531,971 downwards.
GTGCAGCTCGGCGAGTCCGTCGCCATCTGCGAGCAGATCGGCGATCCGGCCACCAGCAAAGGGCCGGTCGAACGCAAAGTGGTGCGTATCGTCACCCCCGGCACCATCACCGACGAAGCGCTGCTGCAAGAGCGTCAGGACAACCTGCTGGCGGCGATCTGGCAGGACGCGCGCGGCTTCGGCTACGCCACGCTGGACGTCAGCTCCGGCCGCTTCCGCGTCGCCGAGCCGCAGGATCTGGAAACCATGGCCGCCGAGCTGCAGCGCACCAATCCGGCCGAGCTGCTCTATCCGGAAACCTTCGAGCACATGGCGCTGATCGAACAGCGCCACGGCCTGCGCCGCCGTCCGCTGTGGGAATTCGAGCTTGAGACCGCGCGTCAGCAGCTCAACCTGCAGTTCGGCACCCGCGACTTGACCGGCTTCGGCGTCGAGCAGGCGCACCAGGCGCTGCGCGCCGCCGGCTGTCTGCTGCAGTACGTCAAAGATACCCAACGCACTTCGCTGCCGCACATTCGCGGCATCACCATGGAACGCCAGCAGGACGGCATCATCATGGATGCCGCCACCCGCCGCAACCTGGAGCTGACGCAGAGCCTGTCCGGCGGCAGCGACAACACGCTGGCGGCGATCCTTGACCGTACGGTCACGCCGATGGGCAGCCGCATGCTGAAACGCTGGCTGCACATGCCGACCCGCGACATCAAGGTCCTGACTGCCCGCCAGCAGGCGATCGGCGCATTGCAGGAACTGTTCGCGGATCTGCAGCCTTCGCTGCGTCAGGTAGGCGATCAGGAACGTATTTTGGCGCGTTTGGCGCTGCGCACCGCCCGGCCGCGCGATCTGGCACGCATGCGCCATGCTTTCCAGCAACTGCCGGACATCCGCGCGCTGCTGCAGGATGTGAAAACGCCGCACGTGCAGCAGCTGCTGTCGCAGGTGGGCCAGTTTGACGAACTGCGCGAACTGCTGGAACGTGCGGTCATTGAATCACCGCCGGTGCTGGTGCGCGACGGCGGCGTGATCGCCCCCGGCTACAACAGCGAACTGGACGAGTGGCGCGCGTTGGCCGACGGCGCCAGCGACTATCTCGACCGGCTGGAGATCCGCGAGCGTGAAAAGCTGGGTCTGGATACGCTTAAGGTCGGCTTCAACGGCGTACACGGCTATTACATTCAGGTCAGCCGCGGTCAAAGCCACCTGGTGCCGATCCACTATGTACGCCGTCAGACGCTGAAAAATGCCGAGCGCTACATCATCCCGGAACTGAAAGAGTACGAAGACAAAGTGCTCACCTCCAAGGGTAAGGCGCTGGCGATCGAGAAAAGCCTGTACGACGAGCTGTTCGATCTGCTGCTGCCGCACCTGGCGGAACTGCAACAAAGCGCCGCCGCGCTGGCAGAGCTGGACGTGCTGGCCAACCTGGCCGAGCGTGCCGATACCCTGAACTACGCTTGCCCGACCATGAGCGAGCAGCCGGGGATCCGCATTACCGAAGGCCGCCATCCGGTGGTGGAGCAGGTGCTGAGCGAGCCGTTTATCTCCAACCCGCTCACCCTGTCGCCGCAGCGCCGCATGCTGATCATAACCGGTCCGAATATGGGCGGTAAAAGCACCTATATGCGGCAAACGGCGCTGATCGTGCTGATGGCGCACATCGGCAGCTACGTGCCGGCCACCAAGGCCACCATCGGCCCGGTGGATCGCATCTTCACCCGCGTCGGCGCGGCGGACGATCTGGCTTCCGGCCGCTCCACCTTCATGGTGGAGATGACCGAAACCGCCAACATTCTGCACAACGCCACCGAGCACAGCCTGGTGTTGATGGATGAAATCGGCCGCGGCACCTCCACCTACGACGGCCTGTCGCTGGCCTGGGCCTGCGCCGAGAACCTGGCCAACCGCATCAAGGCGATGACGCTGTTCGCCACCCACTACTTCGAGCTGACGACCCTGCCGGAGAAGATGGAAGGCGTGGTCAACGTGCATCTGGATGCGCTTGAACACGGCGACACCATCGCCTTCATGCACAGCGTGCAAGACGGTGCCGCCAGCAAAAGCTATGGCCTGGCGGTCGCCGCACTGGCCGGCGTGCCGCGCGACGTCATCAAACGCGCCCGTCAGAAACTGCGCGAGCTGGAATCCATCTCCAGCCACACCGCATCGGGCAGCGTCGATGCCACTCAGATGACGCTGCTGCAGGAAGAGACCTCGCCGGCGGTAGAAGCCCTGGAGGCGCTTGATCCGGATTCCTTGTCGCCACGACAGGCGCTGGAATGGATCTACCGGCTGAAAAATATGGTGTAGTCTGGCGCCAAACGCGGGCATAAAAAAACGGTGAGCATCATGCTCACCGTTTTTATTTGATGCGGTTCAACAACCGGCGTTATTCGCGGAACAGCGCCTCAATGCTCAGGCCCTGCATCTGCAAAATCTCACGCAGACGGCGCAGACCTTCTACCTGAATCTGACGGACGCGCTCGCGCGTCAGGCCAATCTCCCGGCCTACGTCTTCCAGCGTCGCCGCTTCATAGCCCAGCAGGCCGAAACGACGCGCCAACACTTCACGCTGTTTGGCGTTCAGTTCGAACAGCCATTTGACGATGCTTTGCTTCATATCGTCATCTTGCGTGGTGTCTTCAGGCCCGTTGTCCTTCTCGTCGGCCAGAATGTCCAGCAGCGCTTTCTCCGAATCCCCGCCCAGCGGCGTATCCACCGAGGTGATGCGCTCATTCAGGCGCAGCATGCGGCTGACGTCATCCACCGGCTTGTCGAGTTGCTCGGCAATTTCTTCAGCGCTCGGTTCATGATCCAGCTTGTGGGAAAGCTCGCGCGCGGTGCGCAGATAGACATTCAGTTCTTTGACGATATGGATAGGCAAACGAATGGTACGGGTTTGGTTCATGATCGCCCGTTCAATCGTCTGACGGATCCACCAGGTTGCATAAGTGGAGAAGCGGAAGCCGCGTTCCGGGTCGAATTTTTCCACTGCGCGAATCAGACCGAGGTTACCCTCTTCGATCAGATCCAGCAGCGCCAGACCGCGGTTGCTGTAGCGGCGGGCGATTTTCACCACCAGCCGCAGGTTGCTTTCAATCATGCGGCGGCGGGACGGCACGTCACCGCGCAGAGCACGCCGCGCAAAATAGACTTCTTCCTCTGCGGTCAGCAGAGGTGAATAACCGATCTCACCCAGATAGAGCTGCGTCGCATCCAATACGCGTTGCGTAACGCCTTGAGACAACAGCTCTTCTTCCGCTAAATCGTTCTCGCTGGTCTCTTCTTCTACCAGCGCTTTTTCATCAAACGACTCGGCCTCAGCTCCATTCTCGTCGAAATCCGCATCATCATGTAACTCGTTAACTTTCAGCGTATTTTGGCTCATATGCTGCTCCTACCCGTGATACCGCGAGCAGAATCTCAGCGTATTCTGCCCAATCTATCGCTGCGGAAGATAACGCAGCGGGTTTACGGATTTCCCCTTGTAACGAATTTCAAAATGCAAACGTACTGAACTGGTACCGGTGCTACCCATGGTGGCTATTTTTTGACCCGCCTTCACTTCTTGTTGTTCCCGGACCAGCATTGTGTCGTTATGAGCGTAGGCGCTCAGGTAATCATCATTATGTTTGATGATGATTAGATTACCGTAACCCCGTAAAGCGTTGCCTGCATACACTACGCGGCCATCGGCGGTAGCGAAGATAGGCTGCCCACGGGAACCGGCGATATCGACACCCTTATTCCCACCTTCTGATGAGGAAAAGTTATCAATAACCTTACCGTCAGTCGGCCATCTCCAGGTACTGACCGGAGCGCTGTTGCTGACGGTGCTGCTCACAGGCGGAGCGGCTTCCGGCGCGGTAACAGGCGCAGTCGCGGTCCCAACCGCTGCGGCACCTGCTGCAGGTAACATCTTACCTACATTCTGTTTACCCGAGTTTTCAGAATACGCGTTAGTTGATTGAGAATCAACCGTTGCCGTCTGGATCTGGGAGCTGGAAGGTGGCTTCGGAACACCGCCTTTGGTCGCATCTGTCGTCGCCAACATGCCGCCGCCGCCGTTGGCGGAACCATTACCAAGCTGAATGGTTTGGCCAACATTCAGGCTGTATGGCTCGGGAATATTGTTGCGCTGCGCCAGGTCGCGGAAATCATTGCCGGTGATCCAGGCGATATAAAACAGCGTATCGCCGCGCTTGACCGTATAAGTTTCGCCGCCGCTGTAGCTCCCTTTAGGGATGGCGTTATAACTGCGGTTATAGACAATGCGGCCCTCTGGGCTGGCCTGCTGCACTCCGCCATTATTATTGCCGGATGGAGCGGCACCGCCGCCCCCCACGCTGCTGATAGGAGCCGACGTCGAGGCCGTATTCGTACAACCCGCCAACCACAAACTTACCATCGTACACACCGCTACCCGGCGTAACGTAATCATTGGGCTTCCCGTGCTCATGCTTCCCCCATGACAGCAATATCAGTGATATATCCAAAATACCCTTTACATCGTAGCCGAGCTTTTGCCACTTCCCAGTTTCTGCGATGTAAAGGCGCCGCCGGCCGATCCCTGAACGCCAGGTCATCTCGCGCCGGAGCATCAAAACGCGCGCCAATGCTAACCACATTGGCGTTGCCGCACCATAAGACAACTACGTAGAAAGGCCAATTCTAGTGAAAATTAGCCTGATTGGAACGAGAAAACCTTATCCGGCCATGATGAAAGTGCAACAGATTTTGCAGACGGTCGAAAATTCAGACAATCGCTAGGCCAATTCGCCTTTCACCAACGGCACAAAGCGCACCGCCTCTACCGCATCGACAACGAAATCGTTGCCATGACGCTGAATGCGTTTGAGGGTTTGGGCCTGCTCGCCCACCGGCAACACCAAAATGCCGCCGTCGTCCAGCTGCTCCACCAGTGCCTGCGGGATCTCCGGCGGCGCGGCAGTGACGATGATCGCATCGAACGGGCCGCGCGACGCCCAACCCTGCCAGCCGTCGCCATGGCGGGTGGAAACATTGTGAAGATCGAGCTGTTTCAGGCGGCGCTTGGCCTGCCACTGCAGCCCCTTGATGCGTTCGACGGAACAAACGTGTTGCACCAGATGCGCCAGGATAGCGGTTTGATAACCGGAACCAGTACCGATCTCCAGCACCCTTGAGGTAGGTTTCAGATTCAGCAGCTCGGTCATCCGCGCCACCATATAAGGCTGGGAAATGGTCTGACCGGAACCGATCGGCAATGCGGTGTTTTCGTAGGCCTTATGATCCAGCGCTTCATCGACAAAACGCTCGCGCGGCACCGCCTCGATCGCCCGCAGCAGCTTTTCGTCTCGGATCCCCTGCTGCCGCAGCTGCGTCAGCAATGTTTGCATGCGCTTATTCACCATTCCCCGCTAACCTCTGCCTTGGTTAACCATGTTTTCACGACTTCTTGCGCCGCGTAGGCGGTTAAATCCACCTGCAGCGGCGTTATCGCCACATAGCCTTGTTCCACCGCCGCAAAGTCGGTATCCGGCCCGGCATCAAATTTATCACCAGGCGGCCCGATCCAGTAGATATTTTGTCCGCGCGGATCCTGCTGGCAGAAGACCTTGTCGGCGGGATGGCGGCTGCCGCAGCGGGTAACGCGCAGGCCTTTGATCTCAGCCAGCGGCAGATCCGGCACGTTAATATTCAGAATTTTTCCGGTACGTAGCGGTTCGCGCTGCAGCGCGCGCAGGATGCGGCAGGTAATGGCGGCTGCGGTCGCGTAGTGCCGGTGGCCGTTCAGCGACACCGCCAAGGCAGGCAACCCCAGGTGCCGGCCCTCCATCGCCGCCGCGACGGTGCCGGAATAGATAACGTCGTCGCCCAAATTCGGCCCGGCGTTAATGCCGGATACCACGATATCGGGCGCCGGGCGCATCAATGCGTTGACGCCAAGGTAAACGCAGTCGGTCGGCGTCCCTTGCAACACCGCAATATCCCCGTTGGCCAGCGTCTGCGTGCGCAACGGCGACTCCAGCGTTAAAGCATTGGAAGAACCGCTGCGGTTACGATCCGGCGCCACGACCTGCACTTCGGCGAATTCCCGCAGCGCCGCCGCCAGCACCTGAATGCCCGGGGTGCTGACGCCGTCATCGTTACTCAGCAATATCCGCATCACTGTTATCCTGCTGCATGATCTCGCGAACCACGCTGGTAGCAAAGCTGCCTGCCGGCAGCCAGAAGCGCAGTTCCACGGTAACGTCATCCCACCAGTTCCACTGCAAATTTTGCGGCTGCAACAGCAGGGCCCGGCGAGCGGGTTCGACACGCTCGCGCTTTAAAAGCGTAAGCAATTCCGGTTGTTCCGCCAAGCATTGTTGTTCAAAAGCCAAGGCTTGGTCGGCGGTGCCTGGCTCACCATCGCCCGGCAAGGGAGCCGTGATCGCCAGCTCGCCGGCATCCAGCCGTTGCTGCAACGTCTCCAGCTCATCAGCTTTGGCGACGAACCAGCTGCCGCGCCCACTCAGCTGCAGGGCATCCCCTTCCAGCACGGTGCGCTGCAGCCCGTCAGCCAGGCGTTGGCTCGCGATCAGATTGAACAGCGCGCTACGGCTGGCGGACAGGTAGAAGCTGCGCTTACTGCGCTCTTTGACACGAATTTCGTCGTTCGCCCAGCGGCGCGCCATCACCAGGTTGTTGCCGCCACGGCCGAAACGCTGGCTGCCGAAGTAGTTTGGCACGCCCTGCGCGGCGATGGCCTGCAGGCGACGTTCCACGTCCTGCCGATCGGAAATCTGGCGCAGCACCAGCGTAAAGTGGTTGCCCTTCAGATTGCCGATGCGCATTTTGCGCAGGTGGCGGGCGAATGAGAGCACCTCGCAGCCTTCCAGCGTAAACCGGGAGAAATCCGGCGTGTCTTTGCCCGGCATATGCAGGCAGAACCACTGTTCGGTCACCGCGTGGCGATCCTTCAAACCGGCATAGCTGACAGAACGGGCGTGAATACCGGCGAAGCGCGCCAGGTAATCGGCCACGAACTGGGTATTGCAGCCGTTTTTACGGATATTTACCAGCACGTGCTCGCCTTCGCCGTCCGGTGCAAAACCCAGATCTTCGACCACCACGAAATCTTCCGGATTGGCTTTCAACACCCCGGAACTCTGCGGCCGGCCATGCAGCCAGGTCAGATTCGCCATATCCATGCGGTTATTCCTTGATCAGCAAGGCGACCGCTTCACACGCGATGCCCTCGCCGCGCCCGGTGAAACCGAGCTGTTCGGTGGTGGTGGCCTTCACGTTGACATCATCCATATGGCACTGCAGATCTTCCGCCAGGAAAACGCGCATCTGCGGGATGTGCGGCGCCATTTTCGGCGCCTGAGCGATGATGGTGATATCGAGGTTACCGAGGCGGTAACCTTTGGCGCGGATGCGTTTCCAGGCTTCGCGCAGCAGCTCGCGGCTGTCGGCGCCTTTGAAGGCCGGATCGGTATCGGGGAACAGTTTGCCGATATCGCCCAGCGCCGCCGCCCCCAACAGGGCGTCGGTGGCGGCATGCAGCGCGACGTCACCGTCGGAGTGGGCCAGCAAGCCTTTGTCGTAAGGGATGCGAACACCACCGATCACCAACGGGCCTTCGCCGCCGAATTTATGTACATCAAAACCGTGACCGATACGCATGATGCGCTCCTTAATTGTCTAACTGGGTCAAATAGAACGCCGCCAGCGCCAAATCCTCCGGCCGCGTTACTTTAATGTTGTCCGCCCGGCCGGCGATCAGCTGCGGATGATAGCCGCAATGCTCCAGCGCCGAGGCTTCGTCGGTGACGTTTGCGCCTTCATCCAGCGCGCGCTGCAGGCACTGCTTGAGCAGCGGCAGCGGAAACAGCTGCGGCGTCAGCGCATGCCACAGATCCTGCCGTTCAACGGTGTGGGCGATGGTGTCGCGGCCGGGTTCGGCGCGCTTCATGGTGTCGCGCACCGGCGCGGCGAGAATGCCGCCCACCTTGCTGTGTGCGGTGATCGCCAGCAGGCGCTCGAGATCGTCGGCGTGCAGGCAGGGGCGCGCGGCGTCGTGCACCAACACCCAGTCCGCATCACCCGCCAGTTTCAACCCGGCCATCACCGAATCGGCGCGCTGTTTGCCGCCCTCGGTGACGGTCACCCGCGGATCCTGAGCGATGGGTAGCCGTTCGAACTGACGATCTTCGGGGCCGATCGCCACGATCACCCGTTCAATGCGCGGGTGGCGCAACAGGGCGTGGATGGCGTGTTCGACGATGCTGTGCCGGCCGATGGTTAAATATTGCTTCGGGCATTCCGCCTGCATGCGGCTGCCGATACCGGCAGCGGGCAGGACGGCAATCACCGAGGGAAAGGTACCTGCGGAGTGATTCATGCGTTATTTTTGTGCGTTGTTTTGCGAAGAAGACGCCGCGTTGCGCCTGGATTGGTCAGGAACCAGACGATAGAAAGTCTCACCGGGCTTGATCATGCCCAGCTCATTACGCGCACGCTCTTCGATCGCTTCCTGTCCGCCGTTCAAATCATCGATTTCGGCAAACAGCTGATCGTTACGCGCTTTCAACTTGGCGTTGTTGCCCTGCTGGACCGCAACGTCTTCATTGACCCGCACGTAATCGTGAATACCATTTTTGCCCAGCCACAGTGAATACTGTAACCAACCGAGCAATGCCAGCAATAGCAGCGTAAGTTTTCCCATCTCCGCCCCCTGAAAAACCGACCAATCATCCCACAACTTCTCGTTGGACTCCACACTGAGAGCGGCATTTCAACGCCAAATTCAGAATACGGATGAAGGGTTCCCGTGTTTATCGCCTAATTCCGCTGCGAAAGCGGCAAAAAACGCCCCTTTGGCTCGGCGCACGCGCCGCGTTTTCCAATGAGACACACACTGCCCTACCTCCATTATGCAGCAAGAATCACTGCATCACCGCTTCCTGACACATCGCTTACGCCACAGCAAAGCAAAAAGTGAATATTTAACACCATAGAGAGAAGAATCGTCATGCAGCGGTTGCACTTTCATTCATTGAAGCTTATTTTTATGCACTCATAGTGCATAAATAATTCCAATATATAACCATTCATTATCGGGGATCGCGATGTTAAAACGTTTAGTTCTGATCGGCGCCTGCCTGGCCGCCACCTTCTCCATCGCCGCGTTGGCGGCTGAACCCACCTACGTCGTCGGCTCCGGCGGCACCTATCGGCCATTCGAATTTGAAAACAGCCAAAAGCAGCTGGAAGGCTTCGACATCGACATCATCAAGGCGGTGGCCAAGGCCGAAGGCTTCCAAATCAAACTGATCAATACGCCGTGGGAAGGGATCTTCGCCACGCTGAACTCCGGCGATCGCGATATCATCATTTCCGGCATCACCATCACCGATAAACGCAAGCAGATGGTTGATTTCTCTGCGCCTTACTTCCCGGCTGAGCAGGCTATCGTGGTGCCGCAAGACTCGAAGGTGGACTCCATCGCCGCGCTGAAAGCGCTGAAGGTCGGCGTAGTGAACTCCAGCACCGGCGACATCGTGGTGTCCGACGCGCTGGGCAAGAACAGCACCGCCATCAAGCGCTTCGACAATACCCCGCTGATGCTGCAGGAGCTGTATGAAGACGGCATCGGCGCGGCGGTCGGCGACGTCGGCGTGGCCAAGTTCTATATCAAGACCCACCCTGAGAAAGCCTTCAAGCTGGTGCCCGACGCCAAGTTCGAGCGCCAGTATTTCGGCATCGCCGTCGCCAAAGGCAACGATGAGCTGCGCAACAAGATCAACGCCGGCCTGAAGAAAATCGTCGCCGACGGCACCTACGCCAAGATCTACCAAACCTGGTTCGACAGCAACGTACCGACGCTGCCGGCGGAATAATCCCCAGTAGCCGGCGCCCGCAAGGGCGTCGGCGCACCACCGTTTCAGCCTACCAAGAAGGAATACCCCTTGAACTTCCGCTGGGAGATCATCCAGGAATACGCGCCGCTGTTTATGGAAGGCGCCTGGATGACCATCAAATGCACCATTATCTGCGTGCTGCTGGGCACCACCTGGGGCTTGCTCCTCGGGCTGGGCCGTTTGGCGCAGGCGCCGCACGGCATCTGGAAACCCATCCTGCATTACGGCGTTCAGTGGCCGGTGCGCATCTACATCAGCGCCTTTCGCGGCACGCCGCTGTTCGTGCAGATCATGGTGGTGCACTTCGCGCTGGTGCCGCTGTTCATCAACCCGCGTGACGGTCTGCTGGTCACCAGCGGCCTGATGAGCGTCGATTTCGCCCGTGCGCTGCGCGCCGACTACGGCGCCTTTCTCTCCTGCGTGGTGGCGATCACACTCAACGCCGGCGCCTATGTGTCGGAGATCTTCCGCGCCGGGATCCAGTCGATCGACCGCGGCCAGATGGAGGCATCGCGCTCGTTGGGCATGAGCTACGGCAAGACCATGCGCCAGGTGATCCTGCCGCAAGCCTTCCGGCGCATGCTGCCGCCGCTGGGCAACAACGCCATCGCCATCGTCAAGGATTCGTCGCTGGCCTCCGCCATCGGCCTGGCGGATCTGGCCTATGCCGCCCGTACCGTCTCCGGCGCCTACGCCACCTACTGGGAGCCCTACCTGACCATTTCGCTGGTCTATTGGGTCATCACCTTCCTGCTCTCGCTGCTGGTGCAGCACATGGAAAAGAGGTTCGGTAAAAGTGATTCGCGTACATAATCTGCAAAAACAGTTCGGCGAAAGCCACGTGCTGCGCGGCATTTCCTGCCGGATCGCCGCCAACGAAGTGGTGTGCGTCATCGGCCCTTCAGGCTCGGGGAAGAGCACCTTCCTGCGCTGCATCAATGCGCTGGAGACGCTCTCCGGCGGCGAGATCGAGGTCAACGGTTTCGCCGTCCACGATCAGAAAACCGACCTGAATAAGATGCGGGAAAGTGTGGGCATGGTGTTCCAGCGTTTCAATCTGTTCCCGCACATGACGGTGTTGGAAAATATCATCATGGCGCCGGTGAGCGTGAAGAAACAGCCGCGCGCCGAAGCCATCGCGCAAGCAGAACAGCTGCTGCTCAAGGTCGGCCTGCTCGACAAGATCGACGCCTATGCCAACAGCCTGTCCGGCGGCCAGCAGCAGCGGGTAGCGATCGCCCGCGCGCTGGCGATGGAGCCGAAGATCATGCTGTTCGATGAACCGACCTCCGCGCTCGATCCTGAGCTGGTGGGCGAAGTGTTGGCGGTGATGAAATCACTGGCCCACGAGGGCATGACCATGGTGGTGGTAACGCATGAGATGGGCTTTGCCCGCGAGGTGGCCGACCGGGTGCTGTTTATCGATCAGGGGATCATTCAGGAGGAGGGTGCGCCGCAGCAGATCTTCAGCCAGCCGGCCAATCCGCGCACTCAGGCGTTTCTGAGCAAAGTTTTGTAACCTTCGACACGGCTTTGCAATCCTTCGGGCGCCGGCATCGGCGCCCGCTCTCTCACCACCCGGTCAGGAAGCTGAACACCAGCCAGAACAGGCACAGCACGATCGCGCCGGTCAGCAGAAGCGTCAGGATCAGACGGCCGCGCAACAGCATGCTGAGGGTGATGCCGATCAGCACCGACAGCGGCATCAGCGCCAGGAAGAACGGCCAGGTATAGAGCAGGAAAAACAGCGTGTTGGAACCGTAAACCAGAAACGGCAACGCGAACGCCAGCCAGTAGAAAACAAAGCCGCTGACGCCGCCCAGGAAAGAATAAGAAGGCTCCTCTCTCTCCTGTTTTGACTGCTTGGAGTCGATCAAGATAGGCGTGACATTTTGCATAGTGATCCCTGGTTATTCGGCTCGCTCTGCGGCGGCTTAGAGTAAAAAGCGCATGGCGAAAAACGCCACACGCTTTTTTTTGAATTCAGGGTTTGATAATAGCCTGACCACGTAACACGTCTAACAATTGCGCAATCAAATTTGTTACCAATTGTTGGCCGTCGAGGTGGATTTCCGGCTGCTGCGGCGCCTCATAAACCGCGTCGATACCGGTGAAATTGCGCAGCTCGCCGGCGCGCGCTTTTTTATACAACCCTTTCGGATCGCGCGCCTCGCAGATCGCCAACGGCGTGTCGACGAACACCTCGATAAAGCGATCCTCGCCGAGCATCTCGCGCACCATTTGCCGCTCGGCGCAGTGCGGCGAAATGAATGCGGTCAGCACCACCAGCCCGGCATCCACCATCAGCTTGGCCACTTCCCCCACCCGGCGGATGTTCTCGCGCCGATCCTCGTCGGAAAAACCGAGATCGCGGCACAGGCCGTGGCGCACGTTATCGCCGTCCAGCAGATAGGTGCTGACGCCAAGCCCATGCAGCGCCTGCTCCAGCGCGCCGGCGACGGTGGATTTGCCCGAGCCGGACAGCCCGGTAAACCACAGTACCGCGCCGCGGTGGCCGTTGCGCGCTTCGCGATCCGCGCGCGTCACCGCGTGCGGATGCCAAACCACATTTTCGTCGTCCGGCCCGGTCGCCCTCAGTTCAGCGGCCATCTTATCGGCCACCGAGCAGATCGCGTGCGCCCCAATGCGGGAAGTGCTTGCGCACCAGCGCATTCAGCTCCAGCTCGAAGGCGCTGAATTCGCCGCGCGCCGCCGAGGCATCCTGCAGCGTTTCACGCACCAGACCGGCGCCAACCGTCACGTTGCTCATGCGATCGATGAAGATCAGCCCGCCGGTGTCGTGATTGCTCTGATAGCTGTCCAGCACCAGCGGTTCGTCGAAGGTCAGCTCCACCAACCCGATGCCGTTGAGCGGCAATGTGTCGGCCGGGTGTTGCGCCAGCGTGTTGATCTCCACCTGATGGCGAATGCTCTCCACGCGGGCGCGGGTCTTTTTGCCGGCGATCTTGATGTCGTAGCTCTGGCCCGGCACCAGCGGCTGCTCGGCCATCCATACCACGTCCACCCGCGCGCTCTGCGCCGCCTGCAGACTTTCTCCGGCGTCGACCAGCAAATCGCCGCGGCTGATGTCCACTTCATCTTTCAGCACCAGCGTAATCGCCTCGCCCGGCACCGCTTCTTGCAGATCGCCGTCGAAGGTCACGATGCGCGCCACGCTGGACTCCACGCCGGAAGGCAGCACTTTGACCCGTTGCCCCACCCGCACTACGCCGGCGGACAGCGTGCCGGCATAGCCGCGGAAATCGAGGTTCGGGCGGTTGACGTACTGCACCGGGAAGCGCAGCGGCTGGTTTTCTCGCTCGCTGATCACATCCACGCTCTCCAGCACTTCCAGCAGCGTCGGGCCGCTGTACCACGGCATATGGGCGCTTTCGCTCGCCACGTTGTCGCCGTCCAGCGCCGACAGCGGCACGAACTTGATGTCCAGATCGCCAGGCAGCTGCTGGGCGAAGGTCAGGTAATCCTGTTTGAACTGCTCGAACACCGCTTCCTGATAGTCCACCAGATCCATTTTGTTTACCGCAACCACCAGATGGCGAATGCCCAGCAGGGTCGCGATAAAGCTGTGGCGGCGAGTCTGATCCAACACCCCTTTGCGCGCGTCGATCAGCAGGATCGCCAGATCGCAGGTCGAGGCGCCGGTGGCCATGTTGCGGGTGTACTGCTCGTGCCCCGGGGTATCGGCGATGATAAATTTACGTTTTTCGGTCGAGAAATAGCGATAGGCCACGTCGATGGTGATGCCCTGCTCGCGCTCGGCCTGCAGGCCGTCCACCAGCAGCGCCAGATCGAGCTTTTCGCCCTGGGTGCCGATGCGTTTGCTGTCGCTGTGCAGCGTCGACAGCTGATCCTCGTAGATCTGGCGGGTATCGTGCAGCAGGCGGCCAATCAGGGTGCTTTTGCCGTCGTCGACGCTGCCGCAGGTCAGAAAGCGCAGCAGGCTCTTGTGCTGCTGCGCGTGCAGATAGGATTCGACGCCGCCCTGGTCAGCGATTTGTTGTGCAATTGCGTTGTTCATCCGGCGGCTCCTTAGAAATACCCTTGACGCTTTTTCAGCTCCATCGAGCCGGACTGATCGCGATCGATCATCCGCCCCTGGCGTTCACTGGTGGTGGAGACCAGCATCTCTTCGATGATCTCCGGCAGGGTTTGCGCCTGCGAATCCACCGCGCCGGTCAGCGGCCAGCACCCCAGAGTGCGGAAACGCACCATGCGCTGGCTGATCACTTCGCCCGGCTGCAGATCGATGCGATCGTCGTCCACCATCATCAACATGCCGTCGCGCTCCACCACCGGGCGCGGTTTCGCCAGGTACAGCGGCACGATGTCGATCTTTTCCAGGAAGATGTACTGCCAGATATCCAGCTCGGTCCAGTTCGACAGCGGGAAGACACGGATGCTCTCCCCTTTGTTGATCTGGCCGTTGTAGTTGTGCCACAGCTCCGGCCGCTGGTTTTTCGGATCCCAGCGGTGGAAGCGATCGCGGAACGAATAGATGCGCTCTTTGGCGCGCGATTTCTCCTCGTCGCGCCGCGCACCGCCGAAGGCGGCGTCGAAACCGTACTTGTTCAACGCCTGCTTCAGGCCCTCGGTCTTCATGATGTCAGTATGCTTGGCGCTGCCGTGCACGAACGGGTTGATGCCCATCGCCACCCCTTCCGGGTTTTTATGCACCAGCAGCTCGAAGCCGTACTCCTTCGCGGTGCGATCGCGGAATTCGTACATTTCGCGGAACTTCCAGCCGGTATCGACGTGCAGCAGCGGGAACGGCAGCGTGCCGGGGAAGAACGCCTTACGCGCCAAATGCAGCATCACGGAAGAGTCCTTGCCGATGGAATACAGCATTACCGGGTTGGCGAATTCAGCGGCGACTTCACGGATGATATGGATACTCTCCGCCTCCAATTGCCGCAAATGAGTGAGTCGTTTTTCGTCCATAACAGATCCTTAAAAGCCTTGCCTATGCCAAATTCACGACGGCCGGGCGCACGGCCCCTTCCGTCTGCGATTGATGCCCGAACCAGGCGATTTGATGGTGCAGTTCCACCACCTCGCCGATCACCAACAGCGCCGGCAACGGCGCCCGTTGGGCCAGGTGTTCCAATTGATCCAGCGTGCCGATCTGCACCTGCTGATCGGCGCGCGTGCCGCGGCTGATCACCGCCACCGGCGTCGCAGCGTCGCGGCCGTGGGCGATCAGGCGTTGGCTGATGTCCGCCGCCTTCATGGTGCCCATGTAGATAGCCAGCGTTTGCCGCGTCCGGGCCAGATCGGCCCAGTCCAGGCCATCGCCGTCCGGGCGGCAGTGGCCGGTGATAAAGGTCACGCTCTGCGCGTGATCGCGATGCGTCAGCGGAATGCCGGCGTAGGCAGTCGCCCCCGCGGCGGCCGTGACGCCCGGCACCACCTGGAACGGAATGCCGGCGGCGGCGGCCACCTGCAGCTCTTCGCCGCCGCGGCCGAAGATGAACGGATCGCCGCCCTTGAGGCGCACCACGCGTTTGCCCTGCTGCGCCAGCTCCACCAGCAGCCGGTTGGTCTCTTCCTGGATCACCGAGTGCGCGCCGGCGCGCTTGCCCACGCAGATGCGTTCGGCGTCGCGGCGCACCAGATCGAGGATCTCACCGCTGACCAAATGGTCATACAGCACCACGTCCGCCTGCTGCATCACCTGCAGCCCGCGCAGGGTCAACAGCCCCACGTCGCCCGGCCCGGCGCCCACCAGGGCGATCTCGCCCTGTGCGCCTTCATCGCCTGCGGCGAAGCGGTGTAAATCCTGCTCCAGCTGGCGTTCCGCCTGCGCCGTCTGGCCGTTGGCCACCAGCGTGGCGAAACGGCCGCCGAAGGTTTTCTCCCAGAAACGGCGACGTTCGCCGATCGAAGCCAACCGCTGTTTGACCTGGCCGCGCCAGCGGCCCGCGACCTGCGCCATCTGCCCCAAACTGGCGGGCAATAACGCCTCCAGCTTTTCGCGCAGCAGTCGCGCCAGCACCGGCGCCTGGCCGCTGGACGACACCGCCACCACCAGCGGCGAGCGATCGATGATCGACGGGAAGATGAACGAGCAGCGCGGCTGATCGTCCACCACGTTGGCTAACACCCGGCGTTTATCCGCCTCGGCGAACACCGCGGCGTTCAGCGCGTTGTCGTCCGTGGCGGCGATCGCCAGAAACACGTCGTCCAACTGCTGCGGATCAAAGGTTTTCCCCAGCCAGAGCACCCGCCCTTGCTGACGTTGTTGTTCCAGTTCCGGTGAGAGCGACTGCGCAACTATCCGTATTTCAGCCCCGGCGCGCTGAAGCAAGGAGACTTTACGCGCCGCCACGTCACCACCGCCAACGACCAGCACCGGGCGTTGTTTCAGGTCGGCGAATATTGGTAGATAGTCCACAACAGCCTTTTCATATAACAGAAAGATAGTGTGACTATACGGGCTGAGATTTAGCCTCTGAAATGACGAAAAGGAATGATTAGTTCCTTTATGGAATATAGGCCGCAACGCAGGAGGCAAACGGTAATACTCACGGCGGCGGTTTGCGCGTTCGCGCGAAAATTAAGAGACAGGGAAATTGTGTAATGCCGCCCGGCGTCTCATACTGGGTGCCGAAGAAAAATGATCGGCAGCGCCGATAGCAAAGAAGGATTTTTCGGTATGTTTTCCCGTTTTTACCTGAAGACCAGCCTGCTGGCCCTCGCACTCGGCGGCGTCTTCAGCGTTTGTGCCGCACAGCCCGTAAAAGACGCGCCAATGGGCCGTTTCGCCGCCGAACAGACCCGCCACATCGCCACTTACTTCCCCGGCCGCATGGCGGGCAGCCCGGCTGAATTGCTCACCGCCGACTATCTGAAGCAGCAATTCAGCAAGATGGGTTACCAAAGCGACATTCGCAGCGTCAATACGCGCTATCTCTACACCAGCAAAGACGGCAAGAAGAACTGGAACAACGTCACCGCCAGCTCGGTGATCGCCGCCCGCAACGGCGACAGCCCAAAACAGATCGTGGTCGTCGCCCACTTCGACACCTATACGCCGCAGAGCGACGAGGATCTGGATAACAACCTCGGCGGCTTGACGCTGCAGGGCGTCGACGACAACGCCTCCGGCATCGGTGTGATGCTGGAACTGGCGGAACGCCTGAAGAACATCCCCACCGCCTACGGCCTGCGCTTCGTCGCCACCAGCGCCGAAGAGATCGGTTCACTGGGGGCGCAGAACTACCTGCAACGCATGAGCGCGGAAGAGAAAAGCAACACCGTGCTGGTGATCAACCTCGACAGCCTGATCACCGGCGATCGTCTGTATTTCAACGCCGGGCGCAACACGCCGCCGCAAATGGCGAAGCGTTCCCGCGATCGCGCGCTGGATATCGCCCACCGCTACGGCATCGCCGCCGCCACCAACCCAGGCAACGCGCAGCATCCGCAAGGCACCGGCTGCTGTTCCGATCAAGAGGTGTTCGACGCCGCAGGCATCCCGGTATTGTCAGTGGAGGCCACCAACTGGTCGCTGGGCGACAAAGATGGCTACCAGCAGCGCGCCGTCAGCCCGCACTTCCCGCAGGGCATCACCTGGCATCGTCCGCAGTATGACAATCTGCAATATCTGGATCGCTACCTGCCGGGGCGGATCGACAAACGCAGCCGCGACAGCGTGCAGATCCTGCTGCCGCTGATCAAAGAGCTGGCGCAGGCGCACCCGCCGAAAGCACAGAAGAAAAAGTAGCCCGCAAAAAAACAGGGCCCAGCATTGCTGAGCCCTGTCATGTCAATCACGCCGTTTAGCCTTCGTGTAGGCCACACTCGCGCTTCAGGCCGAAGAAACGCGTCTCTTCCTCGCTCATGCCCGGCTCCCACTTCTGGGTGGTGTGTGTATCGCCTACCGACAGGTAGCCCTGCTCCCACAGCGGGTGATAACTCAGCCCGTGTTCGGTCAGATACTGGTAAATCTTGCGGTTGTCCCAGTCGATGATCGGCAGGATCTTGAACACCCCACGCTGCACCGCCAGTACCGGCAGATTGGCGCGGCTGCCGGACTGCTCGCGCCGCAGGCCGGCGAACCAGCTCTGCGCGCCCAGCGTCTCCAGCGCGCGGTTCATCGGCTCGACCTTGTTGATCTGGTTGTATTTTTCAATCCCTTCCACGCCCTGCTCCCACAGCTTGCCATAGCGCGCCTCCTGCCAGGCGGGAGACTGCTCCGCGCGGAACACCTGCAGATTCAGCTTCAGCTGGTCGGTCAGTTGATCGATAAAGCGATAGGTTTCCGGGAACAGATAACCGGTGTCGGTCAGGATCACCGGGATATCCGGCCGGATGCGCGTCACCAGGTGCAGGCATACCGCCGCCTGAATGCCGAAACTGGACGAGAGTACGAACTCGCCGGGCAGATGCTCCAGCGCCCATGCGACGCGCTGTTCGGCGCTGAGGGTCTCCAGTTGGCCGTTGACCACCGCCAATGCCAGCGCCTGCCCGGATTTGGGCAACGCGTTCAGCGCCGCCAGATCGAATTCAGCCATGTTGTCTCTCCTGATACTTGAAATTTTCTGTGCGGCCCCTCTGCCCAGGGGCCGCCCGGCCTCACTCCCAGAAATCTCGCGCCGGATCCAGCACCGGTTTGACGACGCCCGCGCGCACGGTGAAGTCACCGAAACCTTCGCCGGCGTTGCGCTCCTTCGCCCAGCGTCCCACCAGCAGATCGATCTCGCTCAGGATCTCATCTTCGTTGATGTTCTCGCGGTACATGCGCGGAATGCGCGTGCCTTCGCGGTTGCCGCCCAAATGCAGGTTATAGCGGCCGACCGCCTTGCCCACCAGCCCCAGCTCCGCCAGCAGCGCGCGGCCACAGCCGTTCGGGCAGCCGGTGATGCGCAGCACGATATGCTCGTCGCCCACCCCATGCCGATGCATAATCCCTTCCACCTTGGTGACAAACTGCGGCAGGAAGCGCTCGGCCTCCGCCATCGCCAGCGGGCAGGTCGGGAACGATACGCAGGCCATCGAGTTCTTCCGTTGCTCGCTGATCTGGTCGTCGATCAGGCCATGATCGCGCGCCAAGGCTTCGATCTTCGCCTTCTCGCTTTCCGGCACGCCGGCGATGATCACGTTTTGGTTCGCCGTCAGACGGAAGTCGCCTTTATGGATCTTGGCGATCTCCGCCATGCCGGTCTTCAGCGGGCGCCCCGGATAGTCCAGCAGGCGGCCGTTCTCGATAAACAGCGTCAGGTGCCACTGATCGTCTATGCCCTTCACCCAACCGATGCGATCGCCGCGGCCGGTGAATTCATACGGCCGGATCGGCGCGAAGGTGATGCCGGCGCGCTTTTCCACTTCGGCGCGGAAAACGTCCACGCCGACGCGCTCCAGCGTGTATTTGGTCTTGGCGTTCTTGCGGTCGGTGCGGTTGCCCCAGTCGCGCTGTGTGGTCACCACCGCTTCCGCCACCGCCAGCGTATGCTCGAGCGGAATGTAGCCGAACTCGCTGGCCTGACGCGCGTAGGTTTTCTTGTTGCCGTGCTCAATGGACAGCCCGCCGCCCACCAGCAGGTTGAAGCCCACCAGCTTGCCGTTTTCGGCGATCGCCACAAAGTTCATGTCGTTGGCGTGCAGATCGACGTCGTTCTGCGGCGGGATCACCACCGTGGTTTTGAATTTGCGCGGCAGGTAGGTCGGCCCCAGAATCGGCTCTTCGTCGGTGGTGGCCACCTTCTCCTGATCCAGCCACACCTCTGCGTAGGCGCGGGTGCGCGGCAGCAGGTGTTCGGAGATCTTCTTCGCCCACTCGTAGGCTTCCTGATGCAGCTCGGACTCCACCGGATTGGAGGTGCACAGCACGTTGCGGTTCACGTCGTTGGCGGTCGCCAGCGCGTCCAGCCCCAGGCGGTTCAGCAGCTGGTGCACCGGTTTGACGTTGCCTTTCAGAATGCCGTGAAACTGGAACGTTTGGCGGTTGGTGATGCGAATGCTGCCGTACAGCGTGCTCTCCTGGGCGAACTTGTCGATGCCCAGCCACTGCTGCGGGCTGATGATGCCACCCGGCAGGCGACAGCGCAGCATCATGGCGTGGCGCGGCTCCAGCTTCTGCTCGGCGCGTTCGGCGCGAATGTCGCGGTCATCCTGCTGGTACATGCCGTGAAAACGGATCAGCAGGAAGTTGTCGCCGTTGAAGCCGCCGGTCAGGCCGTCGTTCAAATCTTCGGCGATGGTGCCACGCAAGAAGTTGCTTTCCTTCTTCATGCGCTCCGCATCGGCCAGTTTGCCTTCGACTACCAAAGGCCCGGGGTGTTTATCACTCATCAGTAAACATCTCGCTGATAACGGCGCTCAAGGCGCAGCTCACTTAAAAATTCATCCGCCTGCTCGGTATCCATGCCACCGTGCTCGGCCACCAGTTCCAGTAATGTGTTTTCCACGTCTTTCGCCATGCGATTGGCATCGCCGCAGACGTAAATGTGCGCGCCTTCCTGAATCCAGCGCCACACTTCCGCGCCCTGTTCGCGCAGTTTGTCTTGTACATATATTTTATGTTGCTGGTCACGGGACCAGGCCAGATCGATGCGGGTCAGCAGGCCGTCTTTCACATAGCGCTGCCATTCGACCTGATACAGGAAATCTTCGGTAAAGTGCGGGTTGCCGAAGAACAGCCAGTTTTTGCCGCCGGCACCGTCGGCGTCGCGCTGCTGCATAAAGGCGCGGAACGGCGCGATGCCGGTGCCCGGGCCGATCATGATCACCGGCGTTTCCGGGTTGGCCGGCAGGCGGAAGTTATCGTTGTGTTCGATAAACACCCGCACGTCGCCGTCTTCCTCCAGGCGATCCGCCAGGAAGCCGGAGGCGCCGCCGCTGCGGGCGCGCCCGTCGATGTCGTAACGCACCACGCCCACGGTGATGTGGACTTCGCTTTCGTTCTCCGCCTGTGAGGAGGCGATGGAGTACAGGCGCGGCGTCAGCGGGCGCAGCAGGCCGACCAGCTGTTCGGCGCTCAAGTCCGCCGGCGCCTGGCGCACCATGTCGACGATCGGCGTGTTGTGCGCGTAATGCTGCAGCGCGGCTTTATCCGCCAGCAGGCCGATCAGCGTTTCGTCGCGCGACAGCGCGGCGTATTTATCGACGATCGGCGTGGTGTTCTGCGTCAGCTCGAAATGGCTGCGCAGCGCTTGCGCCAGCGGCAGGGTCTGCCCTTCCACCTCGACCGGCTCGTCGCCTTTCAGCCACAACAGCTGCACCAGTTCGTCCACCAGCGCAGGATCGTTGTCGAACCATACGCCGAGCGCATCGCCCGGCTGATAGCGCAGGCCGGAGTCACCCAGATCGATCTCGATATGGCGCACGTCTTTATCCGACGCGCGGCCGGTAATTTTCTGCTTGACCGCCAGTTGGGCGGTGAGCGGCTGTTCCTTGCTGTACGGGCTGCTGTCGATCAGATCGACCGCGCCGCTGGCCAGCACGCCCGGCGCGGCGCTTTCCGCCGGCGCGCGCGCCTTCAGCACCGACACCACCTGTTTGCGCCAGGCGGCGGCCAGTTCCTGGTACTCCACGTCGGCGTCCACGCGCTCCACCAGGCGCTCGGCGCCCAGCTCGGCCAGCTTGCCGTCGAAATCCTTGCCAGACTGGCAGAAATTCTCATAAGAGGTGTCGCCCAGCCCGAACACCGCAAAAGCGGTATCATTCAGCTTCGGCGCCTTTTTCGAGAACAGGAATTTATGCAGCGCCACCGCTTCTTCCGCCGGCTCGCCTTCTCCTTGCGTGGAGGCGACGATCACCAACAGGCGCTCTTGAGCTATCTGCTTGAACTTGTAGTCGCCGGCGCTGATCAGCGTGGCGCTCAGATTGGCGGCCAGCAGATCGTCGCGCAGCTGCTCCGCCAGGCGGCGCGCATTGCCGGTCTGCGAAGCGGAAATGATGGTGATGCCGGCGGCAGCCGCAGGGGCAACAGGCGCAATGGCCACGGCTCCGGGCTGTTGATTGACCATGCCCCAAAAATAACCGGACAGCCACGCCAGCTGCGTCGGCGAATAGTCGCCGATCGTCGCCTGCAAGCGTGCCAGCTGTTCGGGCGTCAGCGGGAGCAAAGATGTTGGAGGAGCCTGAGTCGTCATTGCTGTACTTATTTCCTATACTTAGCGCCTTTCCTGCCAGGCGCGCGCCAGTGTCAGTCGCTGTCTCTTCGCTGCGTCGGGCGTGCGGAAAAGATCAGGAGAGTTTGTAAGGTTACCGAGCAGAATAGCAACGATTAAATAAGGGATAGCAATAAATCATAACCAAAATGACTAAGCTGTTTTTCTGGTAAGGGATAACGCTTAAACCGTTAAACAAAGTTTTTTATCCAGATGAAATTAAAGCGCTTTTTTTCATCGTTTTTTCACCGTTCAACATTTCGGCTCATAACCCCAGCCGATAGGTGCCGCAAACACCAAACAAAAAAAGTGTTAAACGGGCGCGTTGGCCGTGGCGGTAGACCATAACGGTATAAATGGCAAGCAGACGCGCTTTCCGGTACTATGCGGCGGTTTTTGAGTCAATGAGGCCGTAATAATGGCAACCACGCTGTTTAAAGATTTTCAGTTTGAAGCCGCACACCGCTTGCCGCACGTGCCGGAGGGCCATAAATGCGGCCGTCTGCATGGGCATTCGTTTATGGTGCGTCTGGAAGTGACCGGTGAAGTGGATCCCCACACCGGTTGGGTGATGGATTTCGCCGAGCTCAAGGCTGTGTTTTCCCCGATCTGGGAACGGCTGGATCACCATTATCTGAACGATATTCCAGGATTGGAAAATCCCACCAGCGAAGTGCTCTCCGCCTGGATTTGGCAGCAGCTCAAGCCCCAGCTGCCGGAATTGACGGCGGTGATGGTGAAAGAGACCTGTACGGCGGGATGCGTATATAAAGGTTAAAAGAAAGGGCGCCGCAATGGCGCCCTGATTTTAGGCGATGTTCAGATACTTGTGGGTCTGCATCGACAGCCGCCAATTGCGCGCGATACAGGTTTCAATACACAGACGGGTCGCCTCTTCTTTCTGGCTGATCGGCTGCAGTGCGATAATGCGCGCCTTGTCATCCTGCAACGTCGCCAGCAGCGCATCCAGTGCCTCGATGTCGCGCTCGCGCGCCACCGGATGCTTCACCTCGTCGGCGCGCCGCAGCGCCTGATCCAACACCTTCATGCCGCCGCGCATATTCACCTTGGGCGAAACCGTCACCCAGGTGTTGGCGGAACAGCGAATTTCGTGGGTGCCGCTGGTCTCAATCTGGCAACGGTAGCCGTGCTGTTCGAACAGCTCGGTCAGCGGCACCAGATCGTAGATGCAGGGTTCGCCGCCGGTGATCACCACATGACGCGCGGTGTAGCCTTGCTGACGCATCACCGCCAGCAGCTGCTCGGCGCTGGCATTGCCCCAGGCGTCGCTCTCTTCTGTTTTGACCAGGATCCGTTGCAGGTCTACTTCCCGATGGGCTTCCTTTTCCCAGGTATGTTTGGTGTCGCACCAGCTGCACCCTACCGGGCAGCCCTGCAGGCGGATGAAAATGGCCGGCACGCCGGTGAAAAAGCCTTCGCCTTGCAAGGTTTGGAACATCTCGTTGATCGGGTACTGCATCGGTTTCTCAATCTGGAAAAGTAAAAAACGATTATCGCAGATTCCGGCTCGGCGACCAAACGGCCAAAATTGTATTAAATTTTTTCCTCCGCGCCGCCGCCAGCATATCTCACCGCCAATGGCGTTCATTTAATTTGTTAACCGGTCTTAGGCCTTTCATCCGCGGTGCAACCTGCTCCACAGAAAACAACACGCAGTTAACAAATAAGATAATTATATTTGACATAAAGCGCCGACGCGCAGATGTATATACAAGCAAACACAAGCCGAGCATCAGTTTCGGCCACGTACTATTCATCACGACTACATCTGCGTTTAGAGGGTGCCATGACTCATTCCACCAGCGAGTTAAACATTCAACAGGCCATCGACAACAGCAAGTTTTCGCTGTTTCACTGGACACTGATCATTCTCGGATTCCTGATCCTCGCCATCGACGGTTTCGATACCGCCGCCATGGGCTATATCGCCCCCTCGGTCGCCAAAGACTGGGGCATCGTCAAACAGGATCTGGGGCCGGTGCTGAGCGCCGCGCTGCTGGGGCTGTCGCTCGGCGCGCTGATCGCCGGGCCAATCTCCGACCGCATCGGCCGCAAGCGCGTGCTGGTGTTTTCCTGCCTGTTCTTCGGCCTGTCAAGCCTGGCCACCGCCTACGCCGGCTCGCTCAATAGCCTGACGCTGTGGCGTTTCCTCACCGGCCTCGGGCTGGGAGCGGCGATGCCCAACGCTATCACGCTGATCTCCGAATACGCGCCGCAGCGCTGCCGTTCGCTGGCGATCAATACCATGTATTGCGGCTTTCCGCTGGGCGCGGCCGGCGGCGGCGCCATTTCATCGTGGCTGATCCCGAGCTACGGCTGGCACAGCGTGCTGTTGCTCGGCGCCATTGCGCCGCTGGCGTTGACGGTGTTGCTGATCCTGCTGCTGCCGGAATCGGTCAAATATATGGTCAACCGCGGGCAGGATGCGGCGAAGATCAAACGCATCGCGCAACGCTTC
The DNA here is from genome assembly GCF_037150675.1 of Serratia sp. KG1D. Lineage (NCBI taxonomy): Bacteria > Pseudomonadati > Pseudomonadota > Gammaproteobacteria > Enterobacterales > Yersiniaceae > Serratia > Serratia sp. KG1D. Next base: position 507,474 of record NZ_JBAGIH010000004.1, on the reverse strand, counting down.
GTCAGCCAGAGCCTCGACGGCGTGACGCGTTTCTACCTGTATGAAGAGAAGCTGACGCAGGCCAAGACCAGCGTCGGGCTGCTGTTCAGTCGCCCTTACCTGCTCGGCACGCTGATGCTGTGGGTGACCTACTTCATGGGGCTGGTGATCTACTACGTGTTGCTGAGCTGGATGCCGATCCTGATGCAGGGCTTGGGCTATCAGCTGGAGCAATCGGCGATGCTCACCTCGCTGTTCACCTTCGGCGGCACGCTGGGCATCCTGGTGGCCGGCTGGCTGATGGACCGCTGGAATGCGCACAAAGTGGTCTCGAGCGGCTTTGTCGTCACCGCCCTGCTGATCGTGGCGATGGCCACCGAAGACAAACAGATCGTGCTGCTGGGCGCCTTCATCTTCCTGATGGGCGTCACCATGAACGGTGCGCAGTCCGGGCTGCAAACGCTGGCGGCCACCTTCTACCCGACCCACAGCCGCGCCACCGGCATCGCCTGGATGCAGGGCATCGGCCGCTTCGGCGGCGTCGCCGGCACCATGATGGGCGCCCAACTGCTGGCGATGCAGTGGGAAGTGCAGAGCATCCTGATGTTCCTGTGCGTACCGGCGCTGATCGCCGCCATCGCCACGGTGTGCAAGATGAGCCGCAAGCCGATGCTGCAACCGGCCGCCTGAGCCTGGCAAGCCCGCCCACGGCGGGCTTTCTTGCCGCGGTGATAGGGCTTGTTTATCCTCCGCCGCCAACTGTAATCAGTCTGTAAAAATATTGTGACTAGCCGCCCAAAAATGAGTCAACTTTAATTCATTTTTGCCGAACAGCTCACTTTTCTCCGGCTTTTCGCACATGAAACCGGCGATAAAAAATCGCATATCAACCTGATATAAAAAGAAAATAACTTTTTCTTATGCCACTTTTCAGCGGCAACTGGTCAGTGTTGCATATGCTTGTACATACAAGTATATGTTAATAAGCCCTACGCATTGTTATGCCGTGGTACTCATCCCCACCGCGGCATGGAATCTGCACCGATACTGTTTGAGGAAACTGCTGTGACTACAAATAACAAAGTTCGCAATGTCGATGTACGCGCGCCACGCGGCACACAATTAAACGCAAAAAGCTGGCTGACCGAAGCGCCGTTACGCATGCTGATGAACAACCTCGATCCTGAAGTTGCGGAGAACCCACATGAGCTGGTGGTGTACGGCGGCATCGGCCGCGCCGCGCGCGACTGGGATTGTTACGACAAGATCGTCGAAACCCTGAAAACGCTGGAAGAAGACGAAACCCTGCTGGTGCAGTCCGGCAAGCCGGTCGGCGTATTCAAAACCCACAGCAACGCGCCGCGCGTGCTGATCGCCAACTCCAACCTGGTGCCGCACTGGGCGACCTGGGAACACTTCAACGAACTGGACGCCAAAGGCCTGGCCATGTACGGCCAGATGACCGCCGGCAGCTGGATCTACATCGGCAGCCAGGGCATCGTTCAGGGCACCTATGAGACCTTCGTCGAAGCGGGCCGCCAGCACTACGACGGCAGCCTGCAGGGGCGCTGGGTGCTGACCGCCGGTCTGGGCGGCATGGGTGGCGCGCAGCCACTGGCCGCCACGCTGGCGGGCGCCTGCTCGCTGAACATCGAATGTCAGCAGAGCCGCATCGATTTCCGTCTGAAAACCCGCTACGTCGATGAGCAGGCCAAAGATCTGGACGACGCGCTGGCCCGCATCAAAAAATACACCGCCGAAGGCAAAGCCATCTCCATCGCCCTGTGCGGCAACGCGGCGGAAATCCTGCCTGAGCTGGTGCGCCGCGGCGTGCGCCCGGACATGGTCACCGACCAGACCAGCGCCCACGATCCGCTGAACGGCTACCTGCCGAAGGGCTGGAGCTGGGAAGAGTATCGCCAGCGCGCCCAGACCGAGCCAGCCAAGGTGGTCGCCGCCGCCAAGCAGTCGATGGCCGATCACGTCAAAGCCATGCTGGCGTTCCAGCAGATGGGCGTGCCGACCTTCGACTACGGCAACAACATTCGCCAGATGGCGAAAGAAACCGGCGTCGACAACGCCTTCGACTTCCCAGGCTTCGTGCCGGCCTACATCCGTCCGCTGTTCTGCCGCGGCATCGGGCCGTTCCGCTGGGCGGCCCTGTCCGGCGATCCGCAGGACATCTACAAAACCGACGCCATGGTGAAAGAGCTGATCCCGGATGACGAACACCTGCACCGCTGGCTGGACATGGCGCACGAGCGCATCAGCTTCCAGGGCCTGCCGGCGCGCATCTGCTGGGTTGGCCTCGGCCAGCGCGCCAAGCTGGGCCTGGCGTTCAACGAGATGGTTCGCCGCGGCGAACTGTCCGCCCCGATCGTCATCGGCCGCGACCACCTGGATTCCGGCTCCGTTTCCAGCCCGAACCGTGAAACCGAAGCGATGAAAGACGGCTCAGATGCGGTCTCCGACTGGCCGCTGCTGAACGCCCTGCTGAACACCGCCAGCGGCGCCACCTGGGTTTCCCTGCACCACGGCGGCGGCGTCGGCATGGGCTTCTCCCAACACTCCGGCATGGTGATCGTCTGCGACGGCACCGATGAGGCCGCCGAGCGCATCGCCCGCGTGCTGCACAATGACCCGGCTACCGGGGTCATGCGTCACGCCGACGCCGGCTACGATATCGCTATCGACTGCGCCCGCGAGCAAGGCCTGAACCTGCCGATGGTTGCCGCCACCCAAGGAGAAAAAGCATGAAAGCGCTGACTATTCGCCCAGGCAAACTGACGCTGGCCCAACTGCGCGACGTCTATCAACATCCGGTGACGCTGACGCTGGACGACAACGCCTACGGCCCTATCCAGCAGAGCGTGGCCTGCGTAGAGCGCATCGTTGAAGAAAACCGCACCACATACGGCATCAACACCGGGTTTGGCCTGCTGGCTTCGACGCGCATCGCCCGCGACGATTTGGAAAATCTGCAGCGCTCGATCGTGCTGTCACACGCCGCCGGCGTGGGCGAGCCGACCGACGACAATCTGGTGCGCCTGATCATGGTGCTGAAGATCAACAGCCTGTCGCGCGGCTTCTCCGGCATTCGCCTGGAAGTTATCCAGGCGCTGATCGCGCTGGTCAACGCCGAAGTCTATCCGCATATTCCGCTGAAAGGCTCCGTCGGCGCCTCCGGCGACCTGGCGCCGCTGGCACACATGAGCCTGGTGCTGCTGGGCGAAGGTAAGGCACGCCATCAGGGCCAATGGCTGCCGGCGACCGAAGCGCTGGCCAAAGCCGGCCTGAAACCGCTGACGCTGGCGGCGAAAGAGGGCCTGGCATTGCTGAACGGCACTCAGGTCTCCGCCGCCTTCGCGCTGCGCGGCCTGTTCGATGCCGAAGATCTGTTCGCGGCCGCGACCGTGGCGGGCAGCCTGACGGTGGAAGCGGCGCTGGGCTCCCGCAGCCCGTTCGATGCGCGTATCCACGAGGTGCGCGGCCAGCGCGGCCAGATCGACGCCGCCCTCGCCTACCGCCACCTGCTCGGCGCGCGCAGCGAAGTCTCCGACTCGCACCGCAACTGTGAAAAAGTGCAGGATCCTTACTCCCTGCGCTGCCAGCCGCAGGTCATGGGCGCCTGCCTGACGCAGATCCGTCAGGCCGCCGAGGTGCTGGAGATTGAAGCCAACGCCGTCTCCGATAACCCGTTGGTGTTCGCCGAACAGGGCGACGTGCTGTCCGGCGGCAACTTCCACGCCGAACCGGTGGCGATGGCCGCCGATAACCTGGCGCTGGCATTCGCCGAAATCGGTTCGCTGTCCGAGCGCCGCATCTCGCTGATGATGGACAAACACATGTCGCAGCTGCCACCGTTCCTGGTGGAGAACGGCGGTGTGAACTCCGGCTTCATGATCGCTCAGGTCACCGCCGCAGCGCTGGCCAGCGAAAACAAAGCGCTGGCGCATCCATCAAGCGTCGACAGCATTCCGACCTCCGCCAACCAGGAGGACCACGTTTCCATGGCGCCGGCCGCCGGCCGCCGCCTGTGGAACATGGCGGACAACGTGCGCGGCATTCTGGCGGTCGAGTGGCTGGCCGCCTGCCAGGGCCTGGATTTCCGCAACGGCCTGAAGACCTCGGAAGGTCTGGAGCAGGCGCGCCGTCTGCTGCGCGAGCATGTCAGTTTCTACGACAAGGATCGTTTCTTCGCCCCCGACATTGAAGCCGCCAGCCAACTCTTGGCGGCCGGTCACCTGACATCGCTGCTGCCTGCGGCGCTGCTGCCTAGCCAGGCATAATCATCACATACTGAATCACGCAGTTTGTTCTGCCCCGCCGGGTGCGTTCCACCCGGTGCGGGCAGCGCGTGCCTGTTCGGCAAACACTTAACGGGAAGCAACATGCGTAACGAAACGACACAACTCAGACGCGGACTAAACGCGCGGCATATCCGTTTCATGGCTCTCGGCTCGGCGATCGGCACCGGCCTGTTCTACGGCTCCGCCGGCGCCATCCAGCTGGCCGGCCCGGCGGTGCTACTGGCCTACCTGGTGGGCGGCGCGGCGGTATTCATGGTGATGCGCGCGCTGGGCGAAATGGCGGTGCACCAGCCGGTTTCCGGCTCGTTCGGCCACTACGCCAGCCACTATCTCGGCCCGCTGGCCGGGTTCCTTACCGGCTGGACCTACACCTTTGAAATGGTGATCGTCGCCCTGGCGGACGTCACTGCCTTCGGCATCTATATGGGGCTGTGGTTCCCGGACGTCGCCCAGTGGGTTTGGGTGCTCAGCATAATCCTGTTTATCGGCGCGCTCAACCTGTGCAGCGTCAAGGTTTTCGGCGAGCTGGAGTTCTGGCTGTCGCTGGTCAAGGTCGCCGCCATCGTGGCGATGATCGTCGGCGGCGCGGCGGTAATGCTGTTCGGTTTCGGACAAGCCCAGCACGCCACCGGCATCAGCAACCTGTGGCAGCACGGCGGCTTTATGCCTAACGGCATCGGCGGCGTGGTCGCGTCATTAGCGGTGGTGATGTTCGCCTTCGGCGGCATCGAGATCATCGGCATCACCGCCAGCGAGGCGAAAGACCCCGCCAAAGTGCTGCCGAAGGCGATCAACGCCGTGCCGGTGCGCATCCTGCTGTTTTATGTGCTGACGCTGACGGTGCTGATGGCGATCTATCCGTGGAACAGCATCGGCCAGAACGGCAGCCCGTTCGTTGAGATCTTCAGCAACCTCGGCATCAGCTCCGCCGCCAACGTGCTGAACGTGGTGGTGATCACCGCGGCCATTTCGGCCATCAACAGCGACATCTTCGGCGCCGGCCGCATGATGTACGGCATGGCGCAGGACGGCCAGGCGCCGCGCAGCTTCACCAAACTGACCGCCAGCGGCGTGCCGTGGATGACGGTGCTGGTGATGTCGGTCGCCCTGCTGCTGGCGGTGGTGCTCAACTACCTGATCCCGGAGAAGGTCTTCATGATCATCGCCTCAATCGCTACCTTCGCCACCGTCTGGGTGTGGCTGATGATCCTGCTGTCGCAGATCGTCATGCGCCGCACGCTGTCGCCGGAGGAAACCCGTCAGTTGAGTTTCCCGGTGCCGTGGTGGCCGGTGGCGCCGGCATTGGCGACCGCCTTTATGGCGTTCGTCATCGGCCTACTCGGCTACTTCGAAGAGAGCCGCATCGCCCTGTATGTCGGGCTGGTGTGGATCGCGTTCCTCACCGCGGCTTACTGGCTGTGGGTGCGCAAAAAAGGCGGCGGTTCGCCGGTGACCACAGCGACGCAACAGATGTAACGCTCGCTTCGGCCAAAACCCGCTGCGGCGGGTTTTTTTATTGCGCCTGCGCCAGCGCCTGCAGGATATCCGCCTGCAGATCGTCAAACGCCTCCAGCCCGGCGGACAGCCGCACCAGCCCCTCGCTGATGTGGTGCCGTTTCCGCTCTTCAGGCGTGTAGGCCGAGTGCGTCATGCTGGCCGGGTGTTGCGCCAGGCTTTCGCAATCGCCCAGGCTGACCGCGCGCAAGATGAGCTGCAGCGCATTGAGGAAGCGAATGCCTGCACACAGGCCACCCCGCAGCTCAAACGCCAGCATGCCGCCGGGGCGCGCCATTTGCCGCTGCGCCAACGCATGCTGAGGGAAGTTCGCCAGGCCGGGGTAATATACCCGCTCGACCGCCGGATGCTCCGTCAGCATCTCCGCCAGGCGCTGCGCATTATCGCAATGACGATCCATGCGCAGCGGCAAAGTTTTCATCCCACGCAGCACCAGCGCGGCATCCTGCGCCGACAGTACCGCCCCATTCATGTCCTTTAGCCCCTCCAGACGGATCGCCTCGGCCAAGGCCTGACGCGTCACCGCGATCCCGGCCAGGAGATCGCCGTGCCCGCCGAGGTACTTGGTCGCCGAGTGCACCACGATATCGGCGCCTAGCGCCAAAGGCCGCTGCAGATAGGGCGTACAGTAGGTGTTGTCCACCAGCAACAGCGCCTGATGCCGATGGGCAATCTCCGCCACGGCGGCGATATCGATCAAACGCATATTGGGATTGGCCGGCGTTTCGCAATACACCAGGCGGGTACGCGGTCCAATGGCCGCCGCCAACCGCTCCGGCCGGGTCAGATCAACGTGGGTTATCTTGACGCCAAAGCGCGCCAGACCATGATGAAAGTAGCTGAAGGTGCAACCATAGACGGTTTCGTCGACAATCAGCTCATCACCCGGTCTGAGCAGCGTCCAACAACACGCGGTGATCGCCCCCATACCGGAAGCGAACGCCACCGCAGCTTCCCCTTCCTCCAGGTTGGCGATGCGTTGCTCGAGCAGGTTTAACGTCGGGTTGGAGATACGCGAATAAAAGTACCCCGGCTCGGTGCCGGCAAAGCAGGCGCCGCCGTATTCCGCCGTGGGAAAAGCAAACGTAGAGCTCATAAACACCGGCGGAGACAGTGCCCCCTGATACCGCTGAGGATCGTAGCCGTAATGAATAGCCCGGGTGGCAAAGTCGTGGCCAACTGCTGTAGCGGACATAACACAACTCCTTACCTGAGTGGGTGAAGCTTAATTCGACGATTCATCTGACAGGGCTGACGGCAACGCGCTGTCTCGCGTGCGCTGGCCGATGATTTGTAAAGTACGCAGCAGCAGCGTTAACCCCAGCAGGGTATCCGGCTGCTTCAGCAAGGCGTACAGCGCGCGAAAACTGGCCGGTGGAGGATTCAACTGCAGCTCGCTGTGCGCCATCTGCAGCGCCGTTCCGCCTTCCCAGCCGAGGGTCACCAAACCTTCAAAGACGCCGGCCAGTTTCTCCATCAGCGCGTTGTCGGCAATATCCACCACGTCCGACAGCAGCGACAACAGATCGACCACGTTATCCAACCGGCCACCCGCCAGTAGCGGCTGCAGTTTCTCGAGCAACGCCGCCAATGATTGCAGGTCAGCCGCATGCACCGTGCTTCCCGTCATAGCATCCCCCTTACCGTGGCCCAGTAAAGGCCGCGGTTAAACCCATTGCGCAGCATGCCGCCCACCTTGGTGGCGGGCGTCGGCAGCACGTCGTGACGGTAGTCGTACACCAGCGGCATGCCGGCATTCAGCCCCATTTGCGCGACCGCCTGCACCTTGCCGTCATAATGGCTCACGGTTTGGCCCAGCCGCATTTCCGCCACGATGTTGTCGGCAATGACCGGCGCCTGATTATGGCAAGAGCCGCCGGCCTTGCTGACCGGCAAATCCACGGTATCGCCTATGACATACACGCCCTGTTGGCCGTAGACCTGCAGCGTTTGATGATCGGTCGGCAGCCAGCCTTCACCGTTTTGACTCTCGCTCAACCCGGTATTGCGCACCGCCTCGACTGCGCGAATCGGCGGCGTTGCCATCAGAATGTCGAACGGCTGCTCTTCCCCCTCAGCGGAATAGGCGATGTTACGTTGGGCGTCTACCCGGCTGAGGGTAAACCCACGCTGGTGGAGAATGTCACGTGCGGCAAAAATGGCGGGTAGCGCTTCGCCTGTCGGGCGCTGTAAAAACAGGCAGTTACGCAAGAGTTGAGAAATGGTCGGATAGGTGTACACAATCTCTACCGCCTTGCGCACGCCGCGCCGCCGCAGGTAGTCATCCAGCATCAGGGTGGTTTCGATCGGGGCGATACCGCACTGGTGGGGCACGTTGGGCGTTTCAGGGAAGGACACGGTGATGAAAATGCGGCCTTTCTCGATCGTCGCCAATTTATGCGCTAACCGCCTGGCGGCCTGATACTGGTAAAAATGATCGCCCGCCTGCGCCAATCCTTCGATGCGCTCTGGCCAGGGTACGCAGCCGGTGGCGAAAACCAGAAAATCATAGGAATAAAATTTACCGCTTTGCGTCGCTATACTTCGCTGTTTTAAATCGAAAGATTCCGCTTTATCAATAATAAACTGTATTTCTGGCCGCAATAAACTCCGCTGTGAGCGCGTGAGCTCTTGCTTGAAAAAAGAATTGAATGCCACATACATAAACGCCGGTTTGTAATAATGCAGCGGTGAATCCGATATCATTAATAACTCGACTTTATTATTAATAATTTCCCGGTGTAATTTTGCGGCCAATAAATTGGCCAGGATGGTGCCGCCGGTTCCACCGCCGACAATGATGATTCGTTGTCGCATCAAGCCCTCGCTCAACCGGCCAGCAAGCCGGCAGTATTAAGGTATGGTGATGATGAAGGTCCACGGCAGAACGGCGAAAATAAACTGCCTTATTGGCAGTCTAGTAACGAATAGTTATAAAGCAAACAAAATGGGAATATAAAATAATCGCGTTTACTATCTTTAATGAAATTATCGGGTTAAACAAAACCACGCTTTCAATGAAAAACTTATTATTAAACTGACAATCATCACGAATTTAAAACATAAAAAAACCCGCCGCAGCGGGTTTTTATTTAGCAACCGAATCGGTCGAACTTACTGGCCTTTAACTTCTTTCAGGCCGTTGAACGGCGCACGGTCACCCAGCGCTTCTTCGATACGGATCAGTTGGTTGTACTTGGCAACGCGGTCAGAACGGCTCATGGAACCGGTTTTGATCTGACCAGCCGCAGTCCCTACCGCCAGGTCAGCGATGGTCGCGTCTTCGGTTTCACCGGAACGGTGAGAGATCACCGCAGTGTAACCGGCGTCTTTCGCCATCTTGATAGCTGCCAGGGTTTCGGTCAGAGAACCGATCTGGTTGAACTTGATCAGGATGGAGTTAGCGATGCCTTTCTCGATGCCTTCTTTCAGGATCTTGGTGTTGGTCACGAACAGATCGTCGCCAACCAGCTGGATTTTGTCGCCCAGTACTTTGGTCTGGTAAGCGAAGCCCGCCCAGTCGGATTCATCCAGGCCGTCTTCGATAGACACGATTGGGTACTGTTTGGTCAGCTCTTCCAGGAAGTGAGTGAACTCTTCGGAAGTGAAGGCTTTGTTACCTTCGCCGGCCAGCACGTATTTACCGTCTTTGTAGAATTCGGAAGCCGCGCAGTCCATCGCCAGAGTGACGTCTTTGCCCAGCTCGTAGCCCGCCGCTTTTACCGCTTCAGCGATAACCGCCAGCGCTTCGGCGTTGGAACCCAGGTTTGGCGCATAGCCGCCTTCGTCGCCCACGGCGGTGTTCATGCCTTTGGCTTTCAGAACTTTCGCCAGGTGGTGGAACACTTCAGAACCGATGCGCACCGCTTCTTTCAGGGTCTTCGCGCCAACCGGCTGAATCATGAATTCCTGAATGTCGACGTTGTTGTCAGCGTGCTCGCCGCCGTTGATGATGTTCATCATCGGCAGTGGCATGGAGAATTTGCCTGGGGTGCCGTTCAGTTCAGCGATGTGCTCGTACAGCGGCATGCCTTTAGAGGCTGCGGCCGCTTTCGCTGCTGCCAGGGAAACCGCCAGAATGGCGTTGGCGCCGAAGTTGGATTTGTTCTCGGTGCCGTCCAGCTCGATCATGATCTTGTCGATGTTCGCCTGGTCTTTGGCATCTTTACCCAGTACTGCCTGAGCAATCGGACCGTTTACTGCAGCAACGGCTTTCAGTACGCCTTTACCCAGGAAACGAGACTTGTCACCGTCACGCAGTTCCAGCGCTTCGCGGGAACCGGTAGAAGCACCTGACGGCGCAGCAGCCAGGCCGACGAAACCGCCTTCCAGATGAACTTCGGCTTCAACAGTCGGGTTACCGCGGGAGTCGATGATTTCACGACCGATGACTTTAACGATTTTGGACATTAGGTTTTCCTCAGTACAAGTTAAACTAAAACTCCAGACAAACAGCGCGCGGTTCTCACCGCGCGCCGCCTACCAAATATGTTATTTCACCTGGCGCTTCTGATGCTCGCCAGCGGCTTTCACGAAGCCGGCGAACAGCGGATGCCCATCACGCGGCGTAGACGTAAATTCCGGGTGGAACTGGCAGGCTACAAACCACGGGTGATTCGGCAGTTCAATGATCTCAACCAGCTTGTTGTCGGCGGAACGACCGGCGACACGCAGCCCTGCGGCTTCGATCTGCTTCAACAGCATGTTGTTAACTTCGTAACGGTGACGGTGACGCTCGACAATGGTCGGTTCGCCGTACAGCTGGCGCACCAGGCTGTTGTCGCTCAGGTTGCACTGTTGGCCACCTACGCGCATCGTGCCGCCCAAATCGCTTTCTTCGCTGCGCACTTCGACGTTGCCGTCTTCATCGCGCCATTCGGTGATCAACGCCACCACCGGGTACTTACAGTCTGGCATAAACTCGGTGGAGTTGGCGTTCTCCATGCCGGCCACGTTGCGAGCGAACTCCATCAACGCCACCTGCATGCCCAGGCAAATGCCCAGGTAAGGAATGTTGTTCTCGCGGGCATAGCGCGCGGTCATCACTTTGCCTTCCACGCCGCGGTAACCGAAGCCGCCCGGGATCAGGATCGCATCCAGCCCTTTCAGCACTTCCACGCCGCGGGTTTCCACGTCCTGCGAGTCGATCAGCTTGATGTTCACGGTCAGACGGTTTTTCAGCCCGCCGTGCTTCAGCGCTTCGATCACCGACTTGTAAGCGTCCGGCAGCTCAACGTATTTGCCGACCATACCGATGGTCACTTCGCCGCCCGGATTGGCTTCTTCGTAAATCACCTGTTCCCATTCGGCCAGGTTGGCTTCCGGCGCGTTCAGGCTGAATCGTTTACAAATATAATCGTCCAGCCCCTGAGATTTCAATAGGCCTGGGATTTTATAAATAGAATCAACGTCTTTCAGAGAGATAACCGCTTTTTCCGGCACGTTGCAGAAAAGCGCGATTTTAGCGCGTTCGTTAGCAGGAACCGCGCGATCGGAACGGCAAATCAGCACATCAGGCTGAATACCGATGGAAAGCAGCTCTTTTACGGAATGCTGGGTCGGCTTGGTTTTCACTTCGCCCGCCGCCGCCATGTACGGCACCAGCGTCAGGTGCATGTACAGCGTGTGCTCGCGGCCCACTTCCACCGCCATCTGACGGATGGCTTCGAGGAACGGCAGCGATTCGATATCGCCGACGGTGCCGCCGATTTCCACCAGCACCACATCGTGGCCTTCGCCGCCTTCGATGATGCGCTCTTTGATCGCGTTGGTGATGTGTGGAATGACCTGCACGGTCGCGCCCAGATAGTCGCCGCGGCGTTCTTTACGCAGCACGTCGGAGTAGATGCGGCCGGTGGTGAAGTTGTTGCGACGCGACATCTTGGTGCGGATGAAGCGCTCGTAGTGACCCAAATCCAGATCGGTTTCTGCGCCGTCTTCGGTGACGAAAACTTCCCCATGCTGAATCGGGCTCATGGTGCCCGGATCCACGTTGATGTACGGGTCCAGTTTCATGATGGTAACGTTGAGGCCACGGGCTTCAAGAATAGCCGCCAGAGAGGCTGCGGCAATGCCTTTACCCAGAGAGGATACGACCCCGCCGGTCACAAAAATATAATTAGTTGTCATGCTGAACCTGAGAGTTTAGGTTTAAAGACGATGGAAGAACCAGGACGGGAAAGTAGTATACCCGAACCTCTCCTGACCTACAAACGATCGTTTTGCTGTCCATCATCTCGGCCGCCCTCCCGTGTTCATCAGGGTTTACTCCGCCGGCGCGCCCAAAACCCTCCAGGAAATACAAAGAGTTAGCGGAGAAAATTTCTTTTTACCGCCCCTCAGGAGCGATAAAACACCTTAGATTTCAGTTTGTTGGCCTTTTGCTGCCGACGGCAGCCCTGCGCCTGTGACCTGACCGCAAGCTTAACCGTTTCAGCTTGAGTGAACCTTGTCGTCGATCAACATTGTAGCGGCAGTTCAGCTTCCCTAAACCCGATTAGCCTGGGATCGAAGCGCATCGGGTTAACGACTGATGTAGAGCATGCGTTCAGGCATATCAACAATCACACGATGACCCCGCATAAAGCCCATTCCCAGCAGACCATCAAAACCCAGCGCCTCAGACGTTGGACCTTCGGTAACGATGGCCAAATCGTTGTGACGCCGGCCCCGGCGATCGGTCAAGGTGAATCTGGTCACTCGGCAATCCAGGTTCTCGGCCTCAGGCTCAATGGAACGACAGCCGGAAAACAAGAGGCCAGCCGGCAAGCCTGCGGCAAACAAAAGAGAATGGCTGGCGCCGGTATCAACAATCAGGCGCAACGGTTTATTGCCAACGAAGGCCGTCACGCTCAGCCCCTCATCGGTCTGTTCGAATGGATATGAAGCCCATATTGCAATGTCTGAAGGCAGATGAGTCAACATTTGCAAGCGGTCGTTTTCGAAATCCATCAGCACCTTTCGATCGCGGAACAACCCAAGCCCCATCACTTCACTTACCGGCACCTCGTTTCCCAGGCTGAGTCCCCAGGGCTTAAAACTCACCGCTTCGACGTCGTTAAACGGGATATTGCCAATAAACAGCCGACTAATCCGCCAGGCAGACACCTGATTTTCACCGCCAGAGAGATCTCTCAGCCGCCGAGGCGCCAGCTGCACCGCCTTCAGACTCGGTTGCGCGACCAGACGCTCCAGATCGTGTTGATAAAGGTGTATCCCTTCTGCGCTGCCGGTATCCAGCATGAGCGTGTGTAACCGGTTATCGATCTGCACATCGACTAATGGCAGCCTGCGCTCATCATACCGCAGCCGCCCAACATCAGCAGGAGGAGACGCCGAGCTGAAACCGGGGAAAAAACAGGCTAAAAGCATTAGCCTCTTGATCATGACGCCACCTTCCCTTGTCTGCGTGGAACGTCCTTCATGTTCACCCCGGCGCCATGAACGCCGGAAGCGCATCAGATTTCAGATTTCTTCACCTGCTGCCAGGCGTCTTCCATCTGCTCCAGCGTGGCGTCTTCAAGCCGCAGCCCGCGTTGCTGGACGATCGCTTCCACCTGGCGGAAGCGGCGCTCGAACTTGCGGTTCGCCGCCTGCAGCGCGTTCTCCGCTTTGTGCCCCAGATGGCGCGACAGGTTCACCGTGGCGAACAGCAGATCGCCGATCTCCTCTTCCAGCTTGCTCTCATCGACCACCGCCTGGCGGGCTTCGTGCATCACTTCATCGATCTCTTCGTACACTTTGTCCAGCACCGGCCCCAGGGTGTTCCAGTCGAAACCGACCGAGGCGCAGCGTTTTTGGATTTTGTGCGCCTTCATCAGCGCCGGCAACGCCTGCGGAATGTCGTCCAGCACCGAGTGCAGCGCTTTTTCGGCGCGCTCGCCGGCCTTGAGCTGCTCCCAGCGCGCGGCCACGGCTTCGCTGTCCCCACCACCCTCGGCGTCACCGAAAATGTGCGGGTGACGGCGCTCCAGCTTATCGCTGATGGCGGTGCACACCTCATCGAAATCGAACAGCCCCTGTTCCTGCCCCATCTGGGCGTAGAACACCACCTGGAACAGCAAATCGCCCAGTTCGTCGCGCAGATCGGCGTAGTCCTGCCGCTCGATGGCGTCCAGCACTTCGTAAGTCTCTTCCAGCGTGTAGGGCGCGATGGTGGCGAAAGTTTGCTTGCGATCCCACGAGCAACCGACCTGGGGATCGCGCAGCGTTTTCATGATGTTCAGCAGGCGCTGCAGCGGAGTGGATTGGGTCATAAAAAATCTCTGAGAAAGAATGAGGGCGCATGGGAGCGCCCACCGAATGCATGGTTCTCGGGCCGTATCGATGGCGCATACGGCCCGAAAGGCGATGTGAGCTTAGTTGCCGTGCAGACGCTTGGCGTCTATCACGTCCGGCAGCTGGTTCAGCTTCGCCAGCACCCGGCTCAGCACCTGCTGGTTGTAGATTTCGATATCCATGTCGATGGTGGCCAACTGTTTCTTGGTGTCGCTGCGGCTGGCAACCCCCAGCACGTTGACCTTTTCGTTGGCCAAAATGGTGGTAATGTCGCGCAGCAACCCGCTGCGATCGTTGGCCATCACGCGCACCACCAGCGAATAACCGCTGGAGTAGCTTTCACCCCATACCGCATCGACGATGCGCTCCGGCGCGTGCGATTGCAAATCGACCAGTTGATCGCAGTCCGCACGGTGGATCGAGATACCGCGCCCCTGGGTGATAAAACCGACGATGTCGTCGCCCGGGATCGGCTGGCAACAGCGGGCAATGTGGTGCATCAGGTTGCCCACGCCCTCCACCACCACTCGGCCGTTGTCCTTGTTGCGGGCCGGCGGCGGCGCTTTCTGCTGCACCAGCTGGCGCAGCGCCTCGCGATCCTGTTCTTCGGCGCTCGGCTTGTTGAACTTACCCTGCAGGTAATTCACCATCTGGTTCAGGCGAATGTCCCCGCCGCCGATCGCCGCCAATACCTCGTCCAGCGAGTTCATGTTGTAGCGCGGGATCAGCAGCTTTTCGGCCTCTTTCAGGCTGATGCCGAGGTGTTCCAGTTCGTTGTCCAGCATCTGGCGGCCGGCGAGAATGTTCTTGTCGCGATCCTGCTTGCGGAACCAGTTGTGGATCTTCGAGCGCCCGCGGCTGGTGGTGACATACCCCAGGTTTGGGTTCAGCCAGTCGCGGCTCGGGTTCGGCTGTTTCTGGGTGATGATCTCAATCTGATCGCCCATCTTCAGCTGATAGGTAAACGGCACGATGCGGCCGCCGATCTTGGCGCCGATACAGCGGTGACCGACGTCGCTGTGAATGTGGTAGGCGAAATCGAGCGGCGTGGAGCCGGCCGGCAGATCCACCACATCGCCTTTCGGGGTAAATACATAGACCCGATCGTCGAACACCTGGCTGCGCACTTCGTCGAGCATCTCGCCGGAGTCCGCCATTTCTTCCTGCCAGGCGATCAGCTTGCGCAGCCAGGCGATGCGTTCTTCGTAGCCGGAGCGCACGGTCACGCCTGCGCCCTCTTTGTACTTCCAGTGCGCGGCCACGCCCAGTTCGGCGTCTTCGTGCATTTGGCGCGTGCGGATCTGAATCTCTACGGTTTTGCCGCGCGGCCCCAGCACCACGGTGTGGATCGACTGGTAGCCGTTCGGTTTCGGGTTAGCGACGTAGTCGTCGAACTCATCCGGCAAATGGCGGAAGTGGGTATGCACGATGCCCAACGCCGCGTAGCAATCCTGCAGGCGCTCCGCCACGATGCGCACCGCACGCACGTCGAACAGTTCGTCGAACGCCAGGTGTTTTTTCTGCATCTTGCGCCAGATGCTGTAGATGTGTTTCGGCCGGCCGTAGATCTCCACCCGAATGCCTTCGTTGGCCATCTCGGCGCGCAGCCCGGCGACGAAATCGTCGATGAACTGTTCGCGATCGATGCGGCGCTCATGCAACAGCTTGGCGATGCGCTTATATTCTTCCGGATGCAGGTAGCGGAAGCAGAAATCCTCCAGCTCCCACTTCAGCTGGCCGATGCCGAGCCGGTTGGCCAGCGGGGCGTAGATGTTGGAACACTCTTTCGCCGCCAGCACGCGTTCGTCTTCCGGCGCGTCTTTCACCTCACGCAGGTGGGCGATGCGCTCCGCCAGCTTGATGACCACGCAGCGGAAATCCTCCACCATCGCCAACAGCATGCGGCGCACGTTGTCGACCTGTTCGGAGGCCATCGAATCGTTTTGGGTGGCTTTCAGTTGGCGAATGGCGTCCATATCACGCACGCCGTGCACCAGCGCGACGATGCCCTTGCCGAACGCTTCGGTCAGGGTCTCTTCCTGCACGATGCCGGCGTCCACCAGCGGGAACAGCAGCGCGGCGCGCATGCTGTCGTTGTCCATGCTCAGCGTCGAGAGAATTTCCACCATCTCCAGGCCGCGCCACAGCAGCAGCGAGGCGTCAGGATGGTTTTGGGTCTGCTGCTCACAATAACGCCAGGTTGCGGCCAATCGCTCACATGACTGCGGGTTAGGTAGCCCCAAGCCGGCGATCCACTCATCAAGAGCGAACTCACCCGCCGTATTCAGATGTGCACTTCTTACCGCAACCATAACTTCTCCCTACTTTGCAGCGACCTCTGGCGCACGCTCGTTGATAAACAGCGCCATTGATTCAAGATGCCCCGTGTGCGGAAACATATCCAACATCCGCACGCGCGCAAGACGATAACCGGCGTTCAACAGCACGTTGCTGTCGCGAGCCAGCGTGGTGGGGTTACAGGAAACATACACCACCCGCGCCGGCGCCAGTTTTACAATGTGTGACATCACCCCGGCCGCACCGGCGCGGGCGGGATCCAGCATCACCTTATCAAACCCTTGTGCTGCCCAAGGTTGCCGCGCAACGTTGTCCTCCAGATTCTCATGGAAGAACGACGCATTATTCAGCTTATTCTTATGTGCATTATATTGCCCATTCGCTACCAGCGTGGCAACACCTTCGATGCCCACCACCGCGGCGGCGCGGCGCGCCAGCGGCAGGGTGAAATTACCCATGCCGCAGAACAGGTCCAGCACCCGATCATTGGGTTGAATGTCGAGCCATTCAAGGGCCTGCGCCACCATTTGTTGGTTTACGACGTCATTGACCTGAATAAAGTCGCGCGGACTGAAGTCTAAGCGTAGCCCGTCAACCTGATAATACGGCGTTTCACCGCACAGTTTTTCCACCCGTTCGCTGTCCGGCGCCAGATAAACGGCGACCTTTTCCCGCTCGCCAAACGCCAACAGCGCCTGGCGATCCGCCTCTTTCAGCGCGTCGAGATGACGCAGCACCAGCAGCGGGCCGTTATCCGCCAGCACCAGCTCCACATGCCCCAGCCGCCGCACCGCCTGCAGCCCGCTCAGGCAGGCGCGCACCGGCGCCAGCAGCTGCTCCAGCTCCGGCCGCAGCACCGGGCAGTGCTCCACCGCCACCAGCTCGCTGGAGGCCGCCTGCCGAAAGCCCATCATCAGGCGCTGCAGCTTCGGCTGCCATGCCAGGCTCAGGCGGGCGCGGCGGCGATAGCCGTATTCCGGGCCGGCGATCACCGGTTCCTGTTGCGGGGTTACTCCGGTTTCGCGGGCGATCATGCGCACCAGCGCCGCCGCCTTGCTCTGCTGTTGCAGCGCCTCATCCGCGTGCTGCTGCTGGCAGCCGCCGCACACGCCGAAATGCGGGCAGCGCGGTTCTACCCGCTGCGGGCTGCGGCTCAGCAAGCGTTTGAGTTTGCCTTTGGCGAACTGACGCTTGTCTTCGGTCAGCTGGATTTCCGCCTGCTCGCCCGGCAAGACGCCCGGTACGAACACCGCTTTGCCGTCGTGGCGCGCCACGCCCTGGCCGAAAGGATCGAGATCGCTCACCGTCACGGTGAAGATTTGTGAGCTCTGCCGGGTCGTCACGCGGCGTTTGGGAGAGTAGAATTGCGCCATATTTGTCGATTGTGTGCTGGTTCATTAAGCTAGTGTCAGCTGTCAATTCTCCCACATTGGAATCCCATGACCAAATACAGCCTGCGTGCGCGCATGATGATCCTGATTCTGGCACCGACCTTGCTGATTGGTTTGCTGCTCAGCACCTTCTTCGTGGTGCACCGCTATAACGAGCTGCAGGAACAACTGGTCGACGCCGGCGCCAGCATCATCGAGCCGCTGGCGGTGGCCAGCGAGTACGGCATGACGTTCCGCAGCCGCGAATCGGTCAGGCAGTTGGTCAGCCTGTTGCACCGCCGCCATTCGGACATCGTGCGTTCGATCACCGTGTTTGATGCGCAGAATAACCTGTTCGTCACCTCCAATTATCATCACAACTTCGCTCAGCTGCAGCTGCCGAAAGGCGTGCCGTTGCCCACCGATCTGATGCTCACCCGACGCGGCGATTCGCTGATCCTGCGCACGCCGATCCTGTCGGAAAGCCAGTATCCGGATGAAACCGCCGACGGCGGCAGCCATCCCGACAACAACCTGGGCTATGTGGCGATCGAGCTGGATCTGCAGTCGGTGCGGCTGCAGCAATATAAAGAGGTCTTTGTCTCTACCCTGCTGTTGCTGCTGTGCATGTGCATCGCCATCCTGTTCGCTTACCGGCTGATGCGCGACGTGACCGGCCCGATCCGCAATATGGTGAACACCGTCGACCGCATCCGCCGCGGCCAGCTCGACAGCCGCGTGGAAGGCTACATGCTCGGCGAGCTGCACATGCTGAAAAACGGCATCAACTCGATGGCGATGTCGCTTACCGCCTATCACGAAGAGATGCAGCAGAACATCGATCAGGCCACGTCAGACCTGCGCGAAACGCTGGAGCAGATGGAGATCCAGAACGTCGAACTGGATCTGGCGAAAAAACGTGCGCAGGAGGCGGCGCGCATCAAGTCCGAATTTCTGGCCAACATGTCGCATGAGCTGCGTACTCCGCTCAACGGCGTGATCGGCTTCACCCGCCAGATGCTGAAAACCGATCTGAGCGCGACCCAGACCGACTATTTGCAGACCATCGAGCGCTCAGCCAACAACCTGCTGACCATCATCAATGACGTGCTGGACTTCTCCAAGCTGGAGGCCGGCAAGCTGGTGCTGGAGCATATTCCGTTCGCCCTGCGTGAAACGCTGGACGAAGTGGTGGTACTGCTGGCGCCCAGCGCCCACGACAAGGGCCTGGAGCTGACGCTGGATGTGCACAACGACGTGCCGGAGCAGGTGATCGGCGACTCGCTGCGCCTGCAGCAGATCATCACCAACCTGCTGGGCAACGCCATCAAATTCACCGAAACCGGCAATATCGACATTCGCGTCGAGCTGCGCAAACAGCTGGATCGCCGGGTGGAAGTGGAAGTGCAGATCCACGATACCGGCATCGGCATCTCCGAACGCCAGCAGTCGCAGCTGTTCCAGGCATTCCGCCAGGCGGACGCCAGCATCTCCCGCCGCCATGGCGGCACCGGGCTGGGGCTGGTGATCACGCAAAAGCTGGTGAAAGAGATGGGGGGCGATATCTGCTTCCACAGCCAGTTGAACCGCGGCTCGACCTTCTGGTTCCATATCACGCTGGATCTGAATGAGGGCATGCTGTCGCTGGCGCCGAGCCTGCCGGATCTGAACGGCAAAACGCTGGCCTATATCGAGTCCAACCCGACGGCGGCGCAGGCGACGCTCAACATGCTCAGCGTCACGCAGCTGGTGATCACCCACTCGCCGACGCTGGGCCAGTTGCCGCCAAGCCACTATGATTTCCTGCTGGCCGGCGTGCCGATCCCGTTCCGCGACAACATGGCGCAGCACGAGGACAAATTGCTGGCCTCGCTGAAGCTGGCCGATAGGGTCATTCTGGCGCTGCCGTGCCAGGCGCAAATCGATGCCGAGCTGCTGAAACAACAAGGCGCGCTCGGCTGCCTGATCAAGCCGATCACCAGCACCCGACTGTTCCCGATGCTCCGGATGGAGGCGCCGGCACGCCTCACCGCGCAGCCTGAGCGTAAACGCCTGCCGCTGACGGTGATGGCGGTCGACGACAACCCGGCCAACCTGAAGCTGATCGGCACGCTGCTGGGCGAACAGGTGGAAAAAACCCTGCTGTGCGAGAGCGGCGAGGAAGCGCTGGCGCTGGCACGCGACAACGTGCTGGATCTGATCCTGATGGACATTCAAATGCCGAAGATGGACGGCATTCACGCCAGCGAGCTGATCCGCCAGTTGCCGCATCACAACTCCACGCCGATTGTCGCCGTCACCGCCCATGCCGCCAGCGGCGAACGCGAGCACCTGTTGCAGGCCGGGATGGACGACTACCTGGCCAAGCCGATCGACGAGAAAATGCTGACCCGCGTGCTGTCGCGCTATCACAGCGGCGACGTGGAAAGCGCCGTCGCCGACGATGCCCCGCTGTCGCTCGACTGGCCGCTGGCGCTACGCCAGGCGGCCAATAAGCCGGATCTGGCGCGCGATCTGCTGCAAATGCTGCTCGATTTCCTGCCGCAGGTGCGCGAACGGGTGCAGGCGCTGCTCGAGGGGCAACACGACGACGAAATCCTCGATCTGGTCCATAAGCTGCACGGCAGCTGCAGCTACAGCGGCGTGCCGCGCCTCAAACAGCTGTGTTTCTACCTCGAGCGGCAGCTGCGCCAGGGCATCACCAACGACGAACTGGAGCCGGAGTGGCTGGAGCTGTTGGATGAGATTGAACTGGTGATCCACGCGGCGCGCGCGCATCTGGCGCAACCGGCCTGAATCCTCAGGCCATAATGCAAAAAGGCACGCCATAGCGTGCCTTTGTTGCTTTTAGCGCCTGACGTTTATCACTGCGCCAGCAGGTACAGTTGGCTATCGCCGCGCTGAATATTCAACGCCAGCACCGACGGTTTGCTGTCGAGGATTTTACGCAGCTCGCCCAGGTTCTGGATCGGCTGTTGGTTCACGCCCAGGATCACATCGCCCTTTTTCAGGCCGATGCGCGCGGCGGCGCTGCCGGCTTTCACGCTGTCGACCTTGACGCCTTTCACGTTGCCGACCTGGGCATTGCTCAGCTCGGCGCCTTCAATGCCGGTGTAGATATTGCCCGAGGCCACCTGGGTCTGCGCGCTTTGCTCCAGCGTGACGTCAATGGTCACCGGTTTGCCGTCGCGGATAATGCCCAGCGACATTTTGCTGCCGACCGGCAGCGTGCCGATCTCCGCCCGGAACGAGGCGAAGCTGGAGATGGCCTTGCCGTTCATGGTGACGATCACGTCGCCGGCCTTAATGCCCGCCTTCGCGGCGGAAGATTTCGGCATTACCTGGCTGACGAAAGCGCCGCGCTGCGCGTCGACCTTCATCGCCTTGGCCAGCTCCGAGTTCAGCTCGGTGCCCATAATGCCGAGCTCACCGCGTTTCACCTGGCCATACTCGACCATTTGCGCCGTCAGGTTTTTCACCATATTGCTCGGAATGGCGAAGCCGATGCCGATGTTGCCGCCGTCCGGCGCCAGGATCGCGGTGTTGATGCCGATCAGCTCGCCGTTCAGGTTAACCAGCGCGCCGCCGGAGTTGCCGCGGTTGATCGCCGCATCGGTCTGGATAAAGTTCTCGTAGTTTTCGATGTTCAGGCCGCTGCGCCCCAGGGCGGATACGATGCCTGAGGTGGCGGTTTCGCCCAGCCCGTACGGGTTGCCGATCGCCACGGTGTAATCGCCGACGCGCAGCTGATCGGAGTCCGCCATCTTGATCGCCGTCAGATTCTTGAAGTCTTTCAGCTGGATCAGGGCGATGTCGGAACGCGGATCCTTGCCGATCACCTTGGCGTCGAAACGGCGGCCGTCGCTCAGCTGCACCTGGATCTTGTTGGCGTTATCCACCACGTGGTTATTGGTCACCACATAGCCCTTGGCGGCATCGATGACCACCCCGGCGCCCAGCGCCTGGAATTTCTGCTGCGTGCCCTGCGGCTGGCCATCCGGCCCAGGCTGTTCACCGCCCTGACACATCGGCGAGCCCTGGAACGGCGAACCGTCCTGGCAGAACGGCGAATCTTCACCGAAGAACTGTTGGAACTGCTGCGGCATGCGCGACGTATTGACCGTGGTGCTGCCCTCAACGTTAATGCTCACCACGGAAGGCATCACCTTCTCCAGCATCGGCGCCAGGCTCGGCAACTGCTGGGTGCTGGAAGAGGCGGTTTCAGCGGCGCTGGCCGTGACCGGGCCGATCGCCATGCCGATGCTGAATGCCAATGCGCTCAGAACTAATGCGGTTTTTTTCATCTGTGTGTCTCTTATAAAGTCGTTCAAAAAAGAATGGCCGTCTTGCGTGCTTATTCAGAGTTAATTAATAGCCTGAAGTTCCGGCACAGATGATTGGCAATAGTAAACAAATATTGTCCGTCTTTACAAAAATCAAGACAGCCAACCGGTTGGAATTGCTGATAATTATTCCTCAGTTTAATTATTCCGCCGCCATTAATCGACGATATTCATCATAGGCATAAAGGTCGGTCATTCCGCTGATATAGTCCTGCAATAAACGCGCGCGGAAATAATATTCCCGAATGGCTTGCTGCTCCGGCGATAAATGCTGCAGCCCTTCTACCGCCTCCGCATACGCCAGCCGATGCTTGGTGGACAGCTTGTGGAACAGGCGCGTTTCGATCGGGTAAGCGC
This sequence comes from Serratia sp. KG1D, assembly GCF_037150675.1. Classification (NCBI taxonomy): domain Bacteria; kingdom Pseudomonadati; phylum Pseudomonadota; class Gammaproteobacteria; order Enterobacterales; family Yersiniaceae; genus Serratia; species Serratia sp. KG1D. The sequence goes on along the minus strand of NZ_JBAGIH010000004.1, from coordinate 485,025 downwards.
GGTGGCTGTCCTCACGCACCAGCAGGCTGAAGTCCGCCAGCGACATCGCCAACAGCGGGCTGTAAATGTCCAGCAGGCCGCTGATCACCCGGTAGCCTTGCAGCTCGAGCTGCTCGACCTCCGGGTGGTTGAACACATGCTTGAACGCCACATTTTTAAATATTTTCAGCAGCCGATAGGCCGGGCTGGAATCCTCCAGCAGCGCCTGATTGAAGCTGCCCTGATAAACCGCGTCCAGATTGTCGATAAAGCGCTGCGCCGCGTGCGGCACCAGCCGCGCCACGGTAAACACCCGCAGATACATGAAGAACTGATCTTCCGCGCTGCGCCGCGCGCCGCCGCGATCGATCTTGCGAAACGCGCTGGCGACGGTCTTGTCGAACAGATCGCCCGGCGCCACCTCGCCCCACTCCTGAATCAGGTGCTGATACAGCTGCTCGACGGTGAAAATGCTCTTCTCCACCGCGTCTTCCAGATCGGCCACACAGTACGAGATATCGTCGGCGGCCTCCATAATGTAGGTCAGTGGGAAACGATCGAACTCGCCCATATGCAGCTCACGCCGCAGCCGATCGACGAAGGCCTCTTCCGCCAGATAGTAGCCGGGCTTTTTCATCAGATAACTGTGGCTGGCGGGGATGTCGCTCGCCCAGTAGGCCGGGCGGGTGTATTTCAAAATGCAGCCGACCTGCGCGTAGGTCAGGTTGAGCTTGAGCAGGCTGTACACCATGCGGATCGCCTGGGCGTTGCCCTCGAAGTGGCTGAGATCCTGACGGATCCGGCTGCGCAGCCGGTTCAGATCGCTCTCCCCTTCATGCAGGCGCAGCGTCGCCACCTGGCAGCGATCGTGGCTGCCCGGCTCGCTGCCGCAGCTGGCGGGATCGAGCCGCTGGGCAAACCAGTCATTGATCGCCGATTCGCCGAAGTGACCGAACGGCGGATTGCCGATGTCGTGCATCAGGCAGGCCATTTCCACGATGCTTTCAAACGGATCGAGCAGCCGGGTCAGGCCGAGTTCGTCGATCTTCCCCGCCTGTTTGAAGCGGTTGAGGATCTCTTTGGCGATATGGCGCCCGACCTGCTGCACCTCCATCGAGTGCGTCAGGCGGCTGCGCACCGCCGCGTTGCGCTCCAGCGGAAATACCTGAGTTTTTTGCTGCAGACGGCGAATGGCCGCCGAGTTGACGATGCGCCCGCGATCGCTCTCGAACTGCCGCACGATGTCGTACTCTTCCTCGGCCTCGATCGGTTTGCTGAAAGGCCGTTGGAAGCTGATTTTTTGCTTGAAGTCGATCCCGGACATCTGTTTCTCCGCCGTTGCGCCCTGCCCCCGTGATAACAATTCCCGGCGGCGGATGCAACGCATTATCTCTCTTACACAGCCATGATAGACTATGCCGCAATTCTCACGGCCAATCAGCGAGTGTTATTTATGAAAGTAGGCATCATCGGCGCAATGGAGCAGGAAGTCACCCTGCTGCGCGATCAAATCGAAAACCGTCAAACCATCCAGCGCGCGGGCTGCGAAATCTACACCGGCCAGATCGGCGGCGTTGACGTGGCCCTGCTGAAATCCGGCATCGGCAAAGTCTCTGCGGCTATGGGCACCACCCTGCTGCTGGAGCACTGCAGCCCGGACGTGGTGATCAATACCGGCTCCGCCGGCGGCCTGGCCAGCACGCTGCGCGTGGGCGATATCGTGGTGTCGGAAGAAGTGCGCTACCACGACGCCGACGTCACCGCCTTCGGCTACGAGCCGGGCCAGATGGCCGGCTGCCCGGCGGCGTTCGTCGCCGACGACGCGCTGATCGCGCTGGCGGAAAGCTGCATCAAACAGCTGGATCTGCACGCGGTGCGCGGCCTGATCTGCAGCGGTGACGCCTTCATCAACGGCGCCGAACCGCTGGCGCGCATCCGCGCCACCTTCCCGAGCGTCGCCGCCGTGGAAATGGAAGCCGCGGCGATCGCCCACGTCTGCCATCTGTTCGGCACGCCGTTCGTGGTGGTGCGCGCCATTTCCGACGTCGCCGACAGCGAATCGCACATGAGCTTTGACGAGTTCCTGGTGGTAGCGGCCAAGCAGTCCACGCTGATGGTCAACGCCATGCTGCAAACCCTGGCCAAGCGCGGTTGATGTGAGACTGCGCTTCACCTCGATGTTCTGCCTGTTGGCGCTCTGGCTGGCCCTGCCGGCCGGCGCCGCGCAGCGGGTGATCAGCCTGGCGCCCAACGCCACCGAACTCGCCTATGCCGCCGGCATGGGCGATGTGCTGGTGGCGGCGAGCGCCTATTCCGATTACCCGCCGCAGGCCGCCAGGCTGGAGCAGGTGGCCTCCTGGCAGGGCATCAATCTGGAGCGGGTTCTGGCGCTCAAGCCGGATCTGATCCTCGCCTGGCGCGGCGGCAATCCGCAACGCGCGTTGGATCAGCTCGCCGCGTTCGGCATCCCGATCTTCTATGCGGACGCCGACAATCTCGAAGGGATCGCCGGCTTGCTGGACAAGCTGGCGCGCTACAGCCCGCACCCGGACCAGGCGCATCAGGCCGCAGAAGGCCTTCGCCGCCAGTTCGCCGCTCTCAAGCAACAGTACGCCACTAACGTGCCACGCCGCGTGTTGCTGCAGTTCGGCACCCAGCCGCTGTTCACCAGCTCCGGCGCCACGCTGCAAAGCCAGGTGCTGGCGCTGTGCGGCGGGCAGAACGTCTTCGCCGACAGCCGCACCCCTTGGCCGCAGATCAGCCGCGAGCAGGTGCTGGCGCGTCAGCCGCAGGCCATCGTCATCACCGGCGGCGCGAAAGAGGCCGCCAATGTGAAAGCCTTCTGGGCGCCGCAGCTGCAGGTGCCGGTGATCGCGCTGAACGAAGACTGGTTCAATCGCGGCGGGCCGCGCATCCTGTTGGCGGCGCAGCAGCTGTGCCGCCAGCTGGCGGAGATCCGCTGATGCTGGTGTTCTGGCTGGATATTCTCGGCACGGCGGTGTTCGCCGTCTCCGGCGTGCTGCTGGCCGGCAAGCTGCGCATGGATCCGTTCGGCGTGCTGGTATTGGGCGTGGTCACCGCGGTCGGCGGCGGCACCATCCGCGACATGGCGCTGGCCAACGGCCCGGTATTCTGGGTCAAGGATCCCACCGATCTGGTGGTGGCGATGATCACCTGCGTCTTGACGCTGCTGCTGGTGCGCCAGCCGCGCCGCCTGCCGAAGTGGGTGCTGCCGGTGCTGGACGCCGTCGGGCTGGCGGTGTTCGTCGGCATCGGCGTCAACAAGGCCTTCGCGGCCGGCACCGGCCCGCTGGTGGCGATCTGCATGGGGGTGATCACCGGCGTCGGCGGCGGCATTATCCGCGACGTGCTGGCGCGCGAGATCCCGATGATCCTGCGCACCGAAATTTACGCCACCGCCTGCATCATCGGCGGCATCGTGCACGCCACGGCGTTTTACACCTTCAATATGCCGCTGCAACAGGCCATGATGCTGGGCATGCTCATTACCCTGGCCATTCGGCTGGCGGCCATTCGTTGGCATCTCAAGCTGCCCGCCTTTATTCTCGAACGCTGAGCCGCCGCACATCACTCACGGCCGGCCGGCCGGCGCAGGAGAACGGCACGGCAGCGATCCTCGTGGAAGGGTAGGCATAAAAAAACCCGCCGGCCGTAAGGCGAGCGGGTTGATATTCTGGCAGGCAAACTCAGATGCTGAACGACGAACCGCAACCGCAGGTGGTTTTGGCATTCGGGTTGGTCACCACAAAGCGCGATCCTTCCAGCCCTTCGGTGTAGTCCACCGAACCGCCGACCAGGTACTGCAGGCTCATCGGATCGACCACCAGCGCCACGCCCTGCTTCTCGATGGTCATATCGCCATCGTTGACCTTGTCGTCAAAAGTGAAGCCGTACTGGAATCCGCTGCAGCCGCCGCCGGTAATATAAACCCGCAACTTCAGGTTCGGGTTTTCTTCGTCAGCAATCAGGAATTTAACCTTGTTTGCTGCTGCCTCGGTAAATTGCAGGGGCAGTGCCGTTTGATCACTCATACTCTTTACTCCCAACATTATTCAGCATCAGATCGCGACTATGGCTGCCTGATTAATATTAACGATTATCCGATACCTGAGTGTTGCGTTCAAGTATTCACCGCATTTGTTGTATTTTCCTTACTTGTTTTCTGCGCTGCCTCCCGCGCCAGCTGCGCCTCCTGCTTTTGCAGCGTGCGGGCCAGGATCGACGAATACAGCGGCTTGCCGCCGAGCAGCTGCGCCACCACCGTGGCGCCGAGGCAGGTGATGATCATCGGTAAAATAAGTTGGTAGTTGTCGGTCATTTCCAGCACCAGCACGATGCCGGTCAGCGGGGCGCGCACCGTGGCGGCGAACAGCGCCCCCATGCCGGCAATGGCGAAGGTGCCCGCCTCGATGCCGTACTGCGGGAACAGATGCGCCCCCGCCAGCCCGAAGGCGGTGCCGAACAGCGTGCCCAGCGCCAGCATCGGCGCGAAGATGCCGCCCGGCGCGCCGGAACCGAAGCACAGCAGCGTGGTGAAGATGCGGGTGATAAAGATAAACATCAACATGCCGACGCTGTAGTTGCCCGCCGCGGCGATCGGGATCAGCCCAAAGCCGCCGCCCGCTGCCTCCGGCTGGATCAGCCCCAGAATGCCGCACACGCCGCCGAGCAGCCCGCCCATCAGCAAGACATTGCGCATTCTGCCGCCGTGCAGGCGCGCGAACATGTCCTGGGTGCGGAAGATCAGCGCGTTGAACCCCACGCCCACCGCGCCAAAGATTGCCCCCAACACCAGATAGAGCCACAGGGTATTGATGGGCGCCGAAGAAAGTTTGTCGACCGCGATCACCGCCCCCTGGCCGTTAAACAGCTGGAACACCACGCTCGACATGATAACGCCGATAAACACCGCTTTAATCGAGATCAGGTTGTAGCGGAACTGCGGCCGCATCTCTTCGATGATGAACAGGATGCCGGCCAGCGGCGCGTTGAACGCGGCGGACAAGCCGGCGGCGGCCCCGGTCGCCAGCAACGTATGACGCGCCTCGGCGCCGCGAATGCGCAGCACGTCCAATACCATGCGCCCGACGTTGCCGCCCATCTGCACCGTGGGCCCTTCACGCCCCAGCACCATGCCCGCCCCCAGCGTGCCCATGCCGCCGATGAATTTCACCGGGATCACGCGCCACCAGCGTACCGGCCGCAGCTCTTCCAGCGCGCCTTCGATTTCCGGAATGCCCGAGCCGCCCGCCTCAGGCGCAAAGCGCCGCACCAGGTAATAGCCCAGCGCCGCCAGCGCGGCGGACAGGATAAACGCCAGCGGCCACACCAGAAGCCAGGAGTCGGCGACCTGCGCCAGCGAAGCCAGCCGCTGCTGCTGCACCCACTCCACCGCTTTATCGAAGGCCACGCCGAGCAAACCGGCCAGCGCCCCCACCAGCGCGGCCATCACCAGGATCGCCACCGGGGTTTTATCGCGGCGAATAAACTGACGCACCGCATCGCTGCGGCGCAGACGCGGGCTCAACGTCCCGACGGGCTGTGATTGTGATTCTGTCATCGCGAGTGATTCGTCAGGTAATTTGTAATACAAATAGGCAGGGCGATAATTCTACCCCAACCTGGCGGCGGGCGCTGCCGTTAATGGTATCTGACTGTGATCGTTTCATAACGCGGCGCTCTCCTCTAGAATAGCGCGGTCAAATCATTCAAAAGAGAATCCAGGAGCCGATTTATGAGCCTACACAGCAAGTCCGAAAGTCTGTACGCCCAGGCGCAACAGTTGATCCCCGGCGGGGTAAACTCTCCGGTGCGTGCATTCACCGGCGTAGGCGGTGTGCCGCTGTTTATCGAGCGGGCAGACGGGGCTTACCTGTTCGATGCCGACGGCAAGGCCTATATCGACTATGTCGGTTCCTGGGGGCCGATGGTGCTGGGGCATAACCACCCGGCGATCCGCGACGCGGTAATCGAAGCGGCGCAGCGCGGCCTGAGCTTCGGCGCGCCGACCGAGATGGAAGTCAAAATGGCGCAGCTGGTCACCGAGCTGGTGCCGACGATGGATATGGTGCGCATGGTGAACTCAGGCACCGAAGCCACCATGAGCGCCATCCGCCTGGCGCGCGGCTACACCAACCGCGATAAAATCATCAAGTTCGAAGGCTGCTATCACGGCCACGCCGACTGCCTGCTGGTGAAAGCCGGCTCCGGCGCGCTGACCCTCGGCCAGCCGAACTCACCGGGCGTGCCGGCCGACTTCGCCAAGCACACTCTGACCTGCACCTATAACGATCTGGATTCGGTGCGCGCCGCCTTCGAACAGTACCCGTCCGAAATCGCCTGTATCATCGTCGAGCCGGTCGCCGGCAACATGAACTGCGTGCCGCCGCTGCCGGAATTCCTGCCGGGCCTGCGCGCCCTGTGCGACAAGTACGGCGCGCTCTTGATCATCGACGAAGTGATGACCGGCTTCCGCGTCGCGCTGGCCGGCGCGCAATCCTATTACGGCGTCGAGCCTGATCTGACCTGCCTCGGCAAAATCATCGGCGGCGGCATGCCGGTGGGCGCCTTCGGCGGCCGTCGCGAGGTGATGGAGGCGCTGGCGCCGACCGGCCCGGTCTACCAGGCCGGCACCCTGTCCGGCAACCCGATCGCCATGGCGGCGGGCTACGCTTGTTTGACCGAAGTCTCACAGGTCGGCGTGCACCAGACGCTGACCGAACTGACCGAGATGCTGGCCGCTGGCCTGCTGCACGCGGCGCAGGAGGAGAATATTCCGCTGGTGGTCAACAACGTCGGCGGCATGTTCGGCCTGTTCTTCACCGACGCGCCGGCGGTCACCTGCTACCAGGACGTGATGCAGTGCGACGTGGAACGCTTCAAGCGCTTCTTCCACCTGATGCTGGAAGAAGGGGTGTATCTGGCGCCGTCCGCCTTCGAAGCGGGCTTCATGTCCGTGGCGCACAGCAAGGAAGACATTCAGCGCACCATCGACGCCGCGCGTCGCTGCTTCGCCAAGCTGTAATCCTGGCCGAATGGCCAAAAAAAACGGGCGCCTCGGCGCCCGTTTTTTTTCTCTGCGGCTTAAAGCAGCGTGCCGTAAATGGTCAACAGCGCCACCACCACCACGATGATCATCGTCACCTTGCGCGCCAACGTCACCGCCGCCCGCGGCGTTTGCACCGGATCCATATGCGGATCGCGCGCCAGCGAGAACTGCGCCAGCCGCGTCAACACCTGATACGACGACGAATGCCGATCGCCGAGTGAGGCGAACCAGGCCGGCAACGCGCGCTCGCCGTGGCCGAACAACGCATAGGCCACCCCGGCCAAACGCACCGGGATCCAGTCCAGCCAGTTCAGCAGATGATCGATGCCCGACTGCGAACGCTCCAGCGGCGTATTGTGGCGCGCCAGCCAGGTTTGATAGGCGCGCAGGAAGGCATACCCCGCCAGCGCGATCGGCCCGTACGGCCCAAAGACCACGAACCAGAACAGCGGCGCCAGGTAATAACGGAAGTTGATCCACAGCAGCGCGTTTTGCAGCTCGCGCAGACGCAGCTCTTCACTGCAGTCCACCGGCAAACCGTGGATCAACGCCAGCTCTTCCGCCATCTGATCGCTGGCATGGGTATCCCCCTGCCGCGCCGCTTTCAGGTAGGCGCGATAGTGTTTGCGCTTGATGCCGGCGCCGACGCACAGCAGATCGATGACGATCCACAGCAGCAGCGTCACCACGCCGAAGAACAGCCCGTGCGACAACCACAGAACGCCCCAGACGATCACCATCCAGGCGGCGGTCATCGCCAGCGTCTGCGCCAGCGAAACCCGATGCAGCCGCTGAAATACCACTTCGAGGCGATGATCCAGCTGCCAGTGTTCTCCCAGCTTGAACAGGCGCTCCCAGGCCAAAACCAGCAACAGCGTAAACAGCGTCATTAGCGATTCCTCTCCCTTTTTCTTGTCTCAAGCATAGCGTCGGCGGGCGCGCCTCGTTGTTCCAGAGATGCCAGATAGCGATCCCAATCGAACGCCGGCCCGGGATCGGTCTTGCGGCCGGGGGCGATATCGCAATGCCCGGCGATATTGGCCGCCAGCGGTGGATAATGTTCGGCCAGCAGCACGGTGACCGCCTGCAGCGTGCGATATTGCGCTTCGGTGTAGGGTAACTGGTCAGTCCCTTCCAGCTCGATGCCGATGGAGAAATCGTTGCACCGATCGCGCCCCTGATACAGGGAAACGCCCGCGTGCCAGGCGCGCTGGTCGAAGGGCACATACTGCACGATCTCTCCGCCGCGGCGAATCAGGCAATGCGCCGACACTCGCAGCTGATGGATATCGGCGAAATAAGGGTGCTGCGCAGGGTCGAGCGTGCCGGTGAACAGCTGGTCGATATAGGGGCCGCCGAACTCGCCGGGCGGCAAGCTGATGTTGTGGATGACCAGCAGCGAGGGGTGCTCGTCATCCGGGCGCCGATCGCAGTGCGGCGAGAGCACTCGCGTCGCCCCGACAATCCAGCCATTTTCCAACTGCATCAGACACCTCTCTGCGGTGGTACTTATTCCTGCAACAGAGTAGCATGTTCCCCTACGATCTAACCGTCCATTTCGGAGTTTTCCATGCCGACACGCCTCTACAGTGCCGACAGTCGCCGCACCGAGCTTCTTGAACGAATTGAAAGTGATATTCCCTATGCCGTCGCCCAGGCGCTGCGCGAAGACCTGGGGGGTGAAGTCGACGCCGGGCGCGATATTACCGCGCAATTGTTACCGGCTGACAAGCAGGCCGAAGCCACCGTCATCACCCGTGAAGCCGGCGTGTTCTGTGGCCGCCGCTGGCTGAATGAGGTCTTTATTCAACTGGGCAATCAGGTGCAGGTGGAGTGGCTGGTGGCGGACGGCGACCGTCTGACGCCGAACCAACCGCTCTGCCGGCTGCGCGGCCCGGCGCGGGTGATGCTGACCGGCGAGCGCACCGCGCTGAACTTCGTGCAGACGCTTTCCGGCGTGGCGACCGAGGTCAGCCGCTACGTGGCCCTGCTGGAAGGCACCCGGACTCGCCTGCTCGATACCCGCAAGACCTTACCCGGCCTGCGCACCGCGCTGAAATACGCCGTGCTGTGCGGGGGCGGCAGCAACCACCGGCTGGGGCTATCCGATGCCTTCCTGATCAAGGAAAACCACATCATCGCCTCCGGTTCTATCAAGAACGCGGTGGAAAAAGCCTTCTGGCTGCACGCCGACGTGCCGGTGGAAGTGGAAGTCGAGTCGCTCGATGAACTGCAGCAGGCGCTGGATGCCGGCGCCGACATCATCATGCTGGACAACTTCAGCGTAGAGATGATGCGTCAGGCGGTCGCCCAAACCCAGGGCCGCGCCCAGTTGGAAGTGTCCGGCAACGTCACCCGCGAGACGCTGCGCACCTTCGCCGAGACCGGCGTGGATTACATTTCGGTCGGCGCGCTGACCAAGCATGTAACCGCGCTCGATCTGTCGATGCGCTTCAAATGATCCCCTCGCCCCCGGCCGCTGCCGGGGGCGTTACCGTAAAATTGCGAACCCCCTCTCACCGTTTTTTTCACCGCTGCAAACCACATCATTACTGATGGAAGCGCGCCGAGAAACGCGTAACCGCCCCTCGCCGTGCCCCCGAGCAAGCCGCTACCGTTGTCTTCCACACCCCAATGGAGGAAACAACGCATGGAAACACAACGCGGCTTTACCCTGATAGAACTGATGGTGGTGATCGCCATCATCGCCATCCTCAGCGCCATCGGCATTCCCGCCTACCAGCGCTACATCCAGAAAGCAGCGATGACCGACATGCTGCAAACCATGGCGCCGTATAAAATGGCGGTCGAGCTGTGCGTGCTGGACGAAGGCGCGCCCGCCGGCTGCGAGGCCGGCAGCAAAGGCATTCCCACCGGCGGCACATCGCGCTATGTCAGCGGGGTGAAAGTCGTCAAAGGCGTGATCACGCTGACCGGCAGCCAAACGCTGCAGGGCCTGGCGGTGGCATTAACCCCCAAGTCTAACGCCGATGGGCTGACCCGCTGGAGCCGGCTGTGCAGCAGCGAAAACGCGACGCTGGTTGAGGTGTGCCAGGAAGTCTTCCGCTTCGACAACGCGGCGGAGTAATGGCGATGAACGCGCAAATCAGCGAAGAGGTTCACGCCCTGTGCCGGCGCTATCAGGCGCTGGCGCTGAGCGAAGACCCGACCACCCTGACGGTCGCGCTCAGCGAAGAAGCGCCGCAGGGGCTGCTGGCGGCGCTGCGTTTCGCCACCGGCAAGCGCATCCATTTGGAACAATGGCCGGCGGCCAGGCTGGAGATGGCGCTGAACCAGCACCACGAGCCGCTCCCGGCGCCGTTGACGGCCGAAGAGGACACGACCGACATCGCCTACCCCGACGACGGCGATGCGCCGGTGGTACAGTTCATCAACCAGACGCTGCGCCTGGCCATTCAGCGCCGCGCCTCGGACATTCACTTTGAGCCCTTTCGGCAGCATTTTCGCATTCGCCTGCGCATCGACGGCGTGCTGCAAACCCTTGCCTCACCGCCGCCGCAGCTGGCTGCGCGCCTCATCGCCCGGCTGAAGATCCTCGGCCAACTGGATATCGCCGAGCGCCGTCAACCTCAGGACGGGCAGCTCAGCCTGACGCTGGACAGCGCGCGCTATGCCATGCGCATCGCCACCCTGCCGACGTTGCACGGCGAAAAGGTGGTGCTGCGCGTTCAGCAGGGCGAGCAGCAAGAGCTGCCGCTGGATCAACTGGGCATGAGCCGGACGGATCTGGCGCGCTACGCGGCAGCGTTGGCCTGCCCGCAAGGTTTGATCCTGGTGACCGGCCCGACCGGCAGCGGCAAGACGGTAACGCTGTACAGCGGGCTGCGCCAGTTGAATGATGCGCAAAGCAACCTGTGCAGCGTCGAGGATCCGGTCGAGATCCCGCTGTTCGGCGTCAATCAGACCCAGATCAACGCCAAAACCGAGCTGAACTTCACCCGAGTGCTGCGTGCCCTGCTGCGCCAGGATCCGGACGTCATCATGATCGGCGAGATCCGCGATGCGGAAACCGCCGAGATCGCGGTCAAGGCCGCACAAACCGGCCACCTGGTGCTAATTACAACTCTCTAATCACTAACTTCGATTTGTATAGATGTTAAGCGACTTCAAGGATATGGCTTAGAGCTTTACCAGACAGTTCCAATTAATTCCCATGCTGGTTTTATGTACAGTGAATCGTGATAAAGCAAGTAGCATTCAGGAGATTACTTATGTCCTCTTATGATTCGCGGGTTCAGTTGACGTCAAAAAGCAGCGTTATCTATAAGTTTCTGGTTCATGCGGATACCCCACAGGGGGCAAGAGTTAAAGTCCAAAACCATCTGAGAAAGCTGGGAGATTTTGATTTCAGTGAAATTTGCATTTCGTCTATGGAGGTGAGGGGTGATGTCTTGCTTCTAAACCCTGACGGTACGAAGTGCCTGATTCTTTAAGGTACAAGTCATCATCGAAATGTATGTTTTTCAAGTAGATGAGCAATAGCGATGTGATGTCGCTGCTTATCACTACACCCTGCAATACCGTAACGCTTAACCAGTTCATAGCCGACCTTATCCAGCCTTTTCAGTAGCAGCTCAGGTAGCGATAAGACCAAATTAAAGGCTACGGGGGTAAGCACCTCTTGCTTATCATTTTGTTTCAGTGGGTTGAATGCGTAAAGGTTCATTGTTCAGTCTCCACGTTTCGTATCATCTCACCAATTGCCAGTATTAGACGCTGTTCTTCTGACTGAATCCCGCTACCGATTCGGCTTGCCAGCCTTTCCAGTTTCCCCAAATAAAAAGGGTGAAGGTTGAGAGCTATGTTTGCTCGTACTTTCTGACCATAAGCATTGAAGAGTTGATGCATTAAAGCCCTCCCATCGACTGAACAACTTCAATCGCTTCTGAGGCTGCTGTTATGGTTTTGTTTCGTTTTGTCTGCGCTTCGAGAATTCGTACAGTTGCATCACGCTGCAAGCGGGTGACCTTTGAAGACGCTGTTTTCAGAATCCCGTCGCAGAATGCTTTATGCTGGTTGCTCATGGCACTGGTGGCCTTAACGTAATCAGTAGGATTAATGCCTATTGCTTCACAGAAAGGCTGTACAGCGTCGATAGCAGTCACTGTATGGCGTTGCATTAATTGAGACTGTAAAGCGGCAATCTGAGCTTTGTAGTTGGCCTCTGTGACTTTGTTAGTCATTACCCACCCCATCAGCGACCATCACAGACAGATAGGATTCGAGCGGTTTAATCCCCGATAACGCCTCTTTAGCCTGTTTCACCAATACGTTGTGAGCATGGATGGCCTTATTTATCTTGTTTGCTTTCTCAGTGATTCCTGCATCAACAAATTTCTCAGCGTCTGATTTAGCAGCTTTCTCAATTTCATTTAAAGGATTATGTTTTGTAGATTTGGGCGTCTGAATGAACTTAATAAAACCCTCTTTAATCTCATAAACAGTGAATCCCTGCTCCATCATGCTTTGAACAACTGGGGTAATCATTGCCGGACTTGTGATTTGGCGGATTCTGAATCCATACGTTTCAACTGGTTGTGCAATCAGTTGTTTTGTTTTGATAGCCACCAATAAATCACGGTTAAGTTTATCGGATTCATAAATATCTTTCGCATCATCAACTTTATCGAGAGCTGATTTAATTTTCGGAATGTAATGATTTTCAATTTCAATACGTTTCTGTGTAGGGCTATTCATTGTTTAATACCTTTTGAATAAGAAAAACAACAAAACCCGTATAGGCCGAATCAACGTTACCTATACGGGGATTGTAATTTTAATAAATTGGGTTGCTCACCTACTAATTGAATTCCCGTCACTCATTCGGGATGGATGCCTGAGAAGATAAACAGAAGGAAACTGAGGAATTAGAAATAATCGGTGATTTGATGGATAGTGAATATCTCTAACTCATATAACCATTCTGTCATATATTAACAAATTGTCAACGGTTATTTTTAATTCTTTCACTGATTGATTTGATGAGTAATAAGCGAGTGGCTTTAGTCATCATTCTTTTGATGTGATATTTCTTATTCGGGATTGGGTTAATCAAATCACCAATCTTTCGTAATTCAGTATGTATAGTGTGACAGGTTTTTCCTGTTACCTTGTAATATGTCTTCATTCATAATCGAACCTTTTCAATACAAATAAAAAAGGACTCCGAAGAGTCCCTTTTACATTGCTTTCTCAAAATACCTCTTGACCTGTACCAGTTGATTTTTTGATTAAGCAAACCAGAGAACCATTGTCACACGATAACTCTAATCTGTAAAACTCAAACAGTCATTAATCACCCAAATGTTCAGCGTTAATATTCAGGTCTTCAAAGCCACCAGTAAGAACCTGTGTCTGGAATGTTCCAATCTTCTGGCTATCCATATTCACACTAATGCTAATACGCTGGTCATTTCGGATAGTTGTCTGAGCAGGGTTATACATTGACGGTACAGCAAATGTATTAGCCTGACCGGACAGCGCATTGTTACCCTGAAGCCAGTCACCCAATGAACCCATAGCACGTGTGAAAGGGCTATTAGTGATTGAGTCACCATCCTGAGCACCCAACACCTTAGAAGGGTTAGTAAGCCAGTTAAGAACCTGAGCAATCGGGTTTCCAGTACCTACAGCGTTTGGATAGTTCTGTTCAACACCTGAAGCGTCTACAGCATCATGAGCAACCAGAGCGACACCAACAGGCCCAGCTAAACGGGATGCACCCTTGAGTAATCCACCTGCACCAGCAGCCGCACCAGCTTCAGCACCATCACCTAACAGAGCACTTAACCATTTCAGCTTGTTAGCTACTCCAGCGATAGACTTAACCAGAGCAAGAACACCAGCAGCCCCGATAGCAAATTGTTCAGCCGAATCAACCAGTTTCTTTTGACCGTCTGACAAGTCGTCATACCACGCTGATGTGCGTAGAATCAGGGCTGAGAGTTTACGGCTCCACTCATCTACATGGTCAACCGCTCCAGATGTCATAGAGGCAACCTTTCCGAGGATGTGACCTAAAGCCTCTGCGATTGGGGAAGCATCGTTGAGCATGTTAGCTACAGAAGCATTGAACTGACCTAAGCCCTTTTCAGAGCTGGTGAAAGCCTTGTTTAAATCGTTTTCTAAAGCTGCTTTAACACGTCCGATACCAGTTACAGCCATTTGTGATACACGGTCTAATCCACCTGCTTCATCAGCCATCTTTTTCATCTGAGCAGATACACGTGGGAGAACATCTTTAGACAGTAACTTGCCGTTCTGCATCAGTTTATCAAGCTGCTGAGTGTTTACACCCAAAGCATCTGCGAACATCTGTTCAGCACCCGGTAAGCGGTCACCTAACTGGCCTCTGAGTTCTTCAGCCTGTACACGACCCTTAGACGCCATCTGAGTGAACGCAACCATGATACCCTTCAACTGTTCAGCATCCAGACCACGAATACGACCAAACGTTGCAGCGTTCTTATAGAAGTCCTGTGTACCCTGATAACCTAACGAATTCTGAGCACCAGCAGCAAAGCCAGTGTACTGTTTCAAGGTCTCAGTGACACCCTGTCCGATTTGGTCAGAGAACTGCGCGGCGAACGTTTTAGCGTCACCAGCCTGACCCTTAAAGACAGCTTCAGCAGAGAGATTAACACCCTGACGGGCTACACCTGTTTCAACCACCTTACGGACTGCTTCAAATGTCCCGTATAAGGCCGCTGAAACGCTTACCAGACGCCCGAATGAGCTTGATAAGCCATCTTGCTTGCGGTTCTGAGAAGCCCATTTAGACGCGCTGTCAGTGGCTGCACGAAGAGCTAAACGGAACTGGTTCAGGCTGGCTGAAGGATTGGCTAGTGCGTCATCACGGAGTCCGTGAATCTGCTGGCGTAATTTCATCGCCCTTGCTTGTCCAGTTGAACCCATACCCTCAAGACGCCTGGTCAGATTCGAATAGAACTGAGTATTAGCAAGTGAACGGATTGAATTAGAAGCTGTTAAATCTGAGCCTCTGCCTTGTGGCTTTCCGGCTGGTGGATTCAAGCGACCTTTTCCTTTAGCCCCGTAAGCGTCCTGATACATGTCTTTAATGCGCTTTGCAGAAGCCTTAGCAGCATTCTCTACAGACTTCACCGATGATTTACCAGCTTCATCAAAATTCATGCTCTTTGAGAATGCACGGTTAATTTGTTTTGATGCGTTATTAGCGGATTGAATCACACTATTGAAATTACCCTTTGGGGTAAATGCACGGTTAAGGTTCTTTTCAATTCGTTCAGCGACTTTTAATGTTCTGCTTTCGAGGCGTTGAAGATTCTTTGAAACGTTCTCGTTAAAACCTAATTGGATGATGAATTCATCGACTGTATAGTTAGCCATTAGTCATATTGGTTACCTCGTATTCATTCCAGATTAAATCTGTCATTGCATCGTGTGCTTTGAGTACCATTTCATAGATTAGTGCAGCACCCATCAGTGATAGCCCTTGACCGCTGAAGAATGTAGCAATAGTGATTTGGTTAATCTCTGGAAGAGTTTTCAGGACGGTCAAGCATAACTCTGGTTCAGATACCGAATTAAAAATTGCGTCTGTTAAATCGGGATGCGGTACAGGATTGTTTAGCATATTCAAAAATCGGTTTTTCATTTAACTGCCTCAATGTGTTTTACGTAAGACTTCAGAATCATACTTTCCAGAGTCTTTCTGATTGTTGTTTCAGCGGTGACGGCTGTCAGCTTCACAAGTTGATTATCTGTCTTTTTAATTCGGACTGCTTTTGTCTTGCTCATTTAAATGACTCCTTTGATAATCAGAGTGATGACTTGTGGAATACTTACTTCAAAGTGTTCAGCCAGTGCTTTTAATTGCTGGTAAGCTGGCTCACCGATATGTGTTAAAGTGTGGTTCATTTTATGCTGCCTTTTGAATGTGTAAATCAAGGATGTCTTCTAATTCCCTGTCAGAATCTAATTCATCGTTTTCATAGTCACTGTTAAACATTACCTGAATTTCGCCTTTATCATGGCAATGTTCAATCATTATGATTGCTAACTGTAATGCCTGAGTAATATCATTACACCAGCTTTTACTAAAGCCTGTTTCATCCTCTACAGCGGCTGCTGTAATAACGCCTAATCGCTTCATTAAATTAAAGCAGAAAAATGGGGATAGCTTATCTGGACAGCTATTAACGCAACCCGTGAATACATCCTCAACTTTTGAAGGAAGGTTACTTACTGAGTCTTTATCAATAAAATATTGCTGAAGTGTATTCTCCATAGCCTTACGGGGTGTTCCTCTTCTGCGGTAAGGTTTAGTGCTTGCCGGTAATGGTTTATTGAAGCTGGTGTAACCTAATTCGATGAGGGTGTTTTTAAGAGATTCGCGGTATTCAGGGGTATCTATTAAATCGTGGTCATCTGAGAAGAAGCCTTTACCTGTGATTGGCTTTCCAGCCGGAGTCTTGACTCCATTGAATACTTTAGCTTTGTACATTACATAGTGGATACCTCAATTCGTTGTCTAATAAACCATACTAACCTAAATTTAACATTTTGTCAACATTATTAACAATTTGTGACAGGCGCTTTTAGATTTCAGTCAACCAAAAACCTATTATAAATCAATAACATTGAAGTCAGGCATATATGACTGGAAGGATACTTTTCAGGCGCTTGGGAATGGTTACTTTTCAGAGATTGCGTATGCAGGGCTGGTATAGGGTGTTTGCGGTAGGTTCTCCCGCCCAAAGGGGGAACCGTTGAACCGCGTTAGAAGGTGGTTGTACAGATTGATTGAAAAGGAATTTTAAGAGGGCTAGCGCCCTGAATCACCATGATTTATTTGCATCAACCGATTGTAATTGATTGTTTTTTATGCTACCCTGAAAACCTCTTAACAGATTCTTTTTGTTCTTTGTTTTTCATCTTCTTGTCTCTGAGTATCTTTTAAGAGTTCTTTAAAGAAGCCCTTCTAACCTCACCTTGCTTCGCTCATCGGTGATTCTGGTTCCACCTTGTGCCTTGACAGTAAACCATATCGGGATCCGTGAAAGAGGCTTGAAGCTGGTGGATAGATTTTCGGGATTTTTATTTTTCTAAAAAATTTCCAGACCTATTTTTATTTCAGCTTCACCGGAAACTTCCAGCATATCTAAAGCACCTTTTAAGATTTTTCGATAGTCTGAATACCTCTGCTTAGTAGCGCCCTTTTCAAAGATTCCATAGCAATGGCAAAAAATGAACATATCTGAGCCTGTACAGCGTTCTAAGCGATTATTTAATGATGTTAACCCTAACCCATAGGTTAATAATAAAGACTGCTTAGAATGCGTTACAGGGATCCTGATAAACGCCAGACATAAAAAAGCCCCGATAAAGGGGCATTGTGAATCACTATCTAATTGTTACTTGTTCAGTCGATAGAAAGTTGCCTTACTAATCTGTAACTCATCCTGTACCTGCTTTGGCGACATCCCCTGTCCAATTAGTTCCTGAACCTGTTCAGCGGTTGCTTTAATCGGTCTGCCACAATGGACACCTTCAGACTGAGCACGTTTAATCCCTGCTGTTCTACGCTCTGCTATCAAGTCTTTCTCTAAAGAAGCCAATCCAGCCATCATAGTGAGCATAGCCTTACCAACTGGTGTAGACAGGTCGAATCCTTCACGGAGACTGATAACCTTCACACCTTTAGCCTGTAAAGTCTCAACGGTTGAGAGCACATCAATAGTGTTACGGCCTAAGCGGTCAATAGCGATAACAATCAGCGTGTCACCTTCACGAACATAATTCAGCAGGTCACCGAATCCTTTACGCTCTGTAGCCTTAATGCCACCTGATACAGCCTCATCAGAGAACCACTTACCAACCTGATAACCAGCTTCTTTAATCTGCTGCTTCTGATTCTCAATAGTCTGGTCAGAAGTTGATACACGGACATAGGCGATTACAGATGACATTATGGTGATTCCCTGAAAGTTGTCTCAAAACCTAGTATCAAAATAATACCTGTACCAAAAAACAAAATCAACCTTTTGAGACAAACTAATCACACCTTTCAAGACCCTTTTCAGCAGTATCAAAACCACTTCCTTTTGAGACTGCATCGACTGAGGGTTGATTGTAACCACATGACCAATCAATTATCTTGAAAGCCACTTGATAGCCCCTAACATAGACGGTAAGAGCATGTTACACACAGCGGCATTGATTGCCCCAATCATCGGTTATTGTTCGTTCAGTTGTGGGATGACCTCATACTTATGGTGTAAAGGTAAAGAGTTGAGCAAGTTGGGGTGGGTACTTGCCATCTTTAACGTTGCGGCCTTTTTATATCTGAATCACATATTGCTTATTGACCTGATTCAACGTGTGGCTGATACGTCTGATGGCTATATAAGCATCTTTGATGATGACTTTGTGTCGGATGTTTCCCGCAACACCATTCAGATTATGATTACCTATATTGCGGCCTCAACTGCTGGCGGTTACTTTGGAGCAAAGAAGAAATTTAAACAGGATTAAATTCACTGAATAATGCCTGTTCTGAATAAAGAACAGTTAATAGGCTTCAGCTATTGATAATACTGGTTTCGATAGGTTTTTTAAGCCACCTATGAACACTGTTTTTCACTGTTAATTTAGCCATCTAAACGGCTATTCTTCAGCGTTAGCAAGTCATTGAAGGGGTCACTATGGAAATTTCAAGAATCGAAAAGGAAATCTGGCTAACCATAGCGGCTAAATAACTGTCTCACAAACTAACTTTTCACTAAGATGATAAGGATGACACAGCATAAGGAGCTTCAAAGGAAATGAAAGAAACCATTTATAACATCTTCTGCTTTTGTCCTGATGGAGTTCACATCACGCATTGCGGAATCGTTGCGCATGAAAGAGATGGTGACGATAATCAAAAACTGGAATTTTTACGCAAGCAGTTAGACACTGATTTAGCTTCTTGTAGGTCATTTCATGACATTCACCCTTCTGTGCTTGATGGTGACAAACAACTAACTCTCGCAAGATATAATTCAAATATGAGGGTAGGAAACAATTTATCCCCTTTTGAATTAGCTTTACAGGCCATGAATGCCCCCCTTCACCCTTTATCTATTGTTACGCCAGTAGTAGAAGGTAAACTTCATTATCACATCCAACTATCATTGTCTGAACAACTAAGGCATAAGCACATGCCCCATCACCACATAGAAGGTGTTAAAAACTTCCCTGATTACCTTGATGATTACATGAAAGAAGATGGTTTTCATATTAAGAAATTACTCAATGACGACCATATGAAGCCCATCAGAATGCTTTTTAATGAAAAACATTATCTGTCTAGTTTCAAACTGTTAATGTCCTTCATTGACACCATTGCTTACATTGAATATGGTAATTCCAAAAGGGTTTTCCAAAACTGGCTTGATACTTACTCAGAAATTAAAAAACTTGAAATAACATCTGATGAATTATATGAGTTAAGAAACTCACTCTTACACATGACTAACCTGAATTCACATAAGGTGACACAAGGTAAAGAGCGCCGCCTTAGTATTGCTGTTTGCAAAAGAGGCCACCCAACTCAGTGTCACGCTGACATTGTTTATTTGAACTTTACAGACTTTCTATTTTTATTTGATGAAGCTATAGATAAATGGCTTGACACTTATCGTGACAGCAACAAACAGTTAACGTTTATAGAAAGGTATGATGAAGTAGTGAGGGATAACTATTAAACCTTCAGAAGGGGCTATTTCGCCCCTATTCATTCACCGAACTAATATTTATTAAGGCATCCTTTTAAAAGGGACTAATTAGCGAATTGAGCCATCAGGATAAAGATACATTCCACCTTCAAGATAAACGGCTTCACCATCTTCAACAGCTATATCTTCATATAGTGCTGCTAATTCGTTCGGTTCTTTTTCCAGTGAAAGATATGTCTCAACATCATAATCTTGTGCTTCTAATTCTTCATTTGAAGAGACACCTAATTTTTGCTTTAAAGCTACAATATCAAAAATCCAAATCTTGCCATCCTTGACATAATAAGCGCCATTATCATAACCACGCTCATCAAGAACTTTTTCAAAGCCCATTGAAAGAGCTTTAAACACACTATGTTTTTTGTTAGCCATAACTACCCCTGAGAATATTTTTGTTTAGCAATAAGTTACCTTCTTTAGAGGGCTTACTCAATCATCCTGTAAGCGTCAAAATCGAACTCATCAGCTTCTAACACTGGCAAGACTTCTAAGAAGATTTCACCGTCAACCACCCTATCAAGTGGAAAGTTAAGCAGCTTCAAGCCGTTATGTAAGAAGACATCACATTTCTTTCCAGCCGTGTTAAGCCGGATTTCTTTCACTATCCGTTTGATGATAATTTGAGCCTCTATCCGGTCTTTCTTCACGGTTAAATCAAGATGGCTTATTGTCTCAAGCTGGCTTGATTGCTCTCGCTGGTGAACCTCTGAAACGGACTTTTCAGCGTCCTTAATTTGACTATTGAGGGCTTTCAAATCCTTTGCCATTGATTCGGTATCATCTGCCAGCATAGCCAGCTTAATGAGCCTCTCACGCTGTTTCTGAAGCTGTTCTAATTCACTTTGAAGAGAGCCTATAGCAGAGCCATTACCACGATTGAGGGAAAGACGGTTAGTGTTATACAGAAGCCCCTGAACAAGGGCATTATCAGCCAATCGACGGTTGATACTTTTTGCATCACATCGCCCTTCATACCTCATTGAGCACCTGTAAACCCCATGCCATTTTTCAGTAGCACAGTTAACAACGGTCACAAAACCGCATTCACCACAACGCATGACACCTTTAAAAAGGTTGGTGAGTAATGGCTTTTCCGATGATGGTCTGCGGCCTGCACCTTGCTTTAACTGCTGCACAGCATAGAACTGTTCTTCGCTAATTACAGCGGGGTAATAGTTGGGTATCTCCTTCACCCCTTGTGTAACTGTACAATTAGACGGCACTTTGAAACCAATCACTGAGCGGTTATCCAAGAGTGCTTTAACAGTGGTATGAGACCATGCACCTTTAACCGGATTGCGCTGGTTTAGAGTATAGAAACCTTCTTCATTCATCTGTCTGGCGATTCGTACAAAAGGCAATCCCTCTAAGCGAAGCTGAAAGACACGCTGAACCGCTTTCACGTTATCGGGTATCAGTTCAAAGTGAGACATATCACCAGACACTCTGAGCCACGCCACACAGCGCCGTGACATTATCTTACCCTTAGCTGCGTCTTCTCGTTTTGCATCCCATGCAGACCTTAACCGCTTCGATTTAGTGGCGGATTCTTCATTAGCACGCTGCATGATAAGTACAGCTTTAATCAAGCTGAGAGGGTCATTAAGACTTTCCTTCTTGTACCATGAGTTATCAGCCAATGTGACCACATCCACGCCAGCTAACAAAATCTTTCGCAGACGCTCCCTTGCAGTGTCAATGTCTTGACGGCTTACCCTATCCAGTGATTCAACTAACAACACTGAACCCGCCTGAATAACCCCTGATTCAACAGCGGCTAAGAATTCACCAAATGCACCTGATTTAGCATTAGCGCCAGAGTAACCACTTATGCCGAGGTCTTGAAACCTGAGCGACTCATCTAATTGATAGTCTGGATTATTCTTGAGCCATTCATTTATGTACTTGTTCTGGCGTTTGGTTGAGTCTCCAGATGCCTGAATTCTTGAGGAAAATCGAATGTATGAGATTGCTTTTGGCATGAGCTAGTAAGTTACCATGATAGACTTAACAGGAGTTTATCATAAGAGATGTGTAGTCCTGTCGACGCTGCATACCAACTCCACTGCTGAAACCCTGACGCGGCTGATGCACATGGGTATCCCCGGCTACCTGCTCGCCGGCTGCCTGAAGCTGGTCGTCGCCCAGCGGCTGGTGCGCAGGCTGTGTCGCCACTGCCGCTACCCGCAAAGCCAGCCGGCGCATTTTCCCACCGCGCTCTGGCCGGAACCGCTGACCGCCTGGCGCGCCGACGGCTGCGAGCACTGCTTCGGCGGCTATTATGGGCGCATCGGCGTGTATGAACTGTTGGCCATTACGCCGGAAATTCAGGCGGCATTGCTGGCGAACGCCGCTCCCAGTCTGCTGGCGGATATCGCCCGCGAGCAGGGGCAGCTTTCGCTGCTGCAGGCGGGTCTGGCGCTGGCCGCCGAAGGCACGACCTCGCTGGAAGAACTGTACCGCGTGATCGACGTCGTCCAGCCCGGCGTAACCACGCCATGAAAGCGCGCCGGTTGTTTCTGTGGCAGGCTTTCGACGCTCAGGGCACCTTACGCCGCGGCGAACTGATGAGCGATGAAAAACGGCAGGTGAGCCGGCTGCTGATCGAACAAGGCCTGCAACCTTGGCGGGTCGGGCACGGCAAACGCGTCACGCCCGGCCAATGGCGCGGAGAACCGTTAATCCACTTCACCCGCCAGCTCGCTACCCTGTTGCAGGCCGGGCTGCCGCTGGTCAATACGCTGCAGCTTCTGGCGGCAGAGCATCCTTCGGCAGCCTGGCGTTGCCTGCTGCGCCAGCTGGCCGACCAGGTGCGCGAAGGGCAGCCGCTCTCCGAAAGCCTTGCCGCACAACCAAGCGTTTTTCCACTGATCTATCGCCAACTGATCGCCATCGGCGAACTGACCGGCAACCTCGATCGCTGCTGCCTGCAGCTGGCGCAACAACAGGAGGCCCAGCTGCTGCTGCGCCGCAAGGTGACCAAAGCGCTGCGTTATCCCCTCTTCATCTGCGCAGTGGCGCTGCTGGTCAGCGTGCTGATGCTGGTGATGGTGCTGCCGGAATTTGCCAAGGTTTATCAGTCGTTCGATGCGCAGCTGCCCTGGTTTACCCAAGGATTATTGGGGTTGTCCGCGCTGCTGATCGCCGTTGGCCCCTATTTGGCGCTGCTGCTCGGCGCGTTGCTGTTCGGCTACTGCCGCTGGCTGCATCCGCGCCCTCCGTGGCGCCAACGCGAACAGGCCGCCTTGCTGCGCCTGCCGCTAATTGCCCGGCTGGTGAGCGGCGGCGCGCTGAGCCAAACATTTCGTATCCTGACCATGACCCAACGCGCGGGGCTGACGCTGGTGGAAGGCTTGAACGCGGCGGCGCTGGCGGCGGATCATCCGTTGTACCGGCAGGCGCTGGAGCAGGTGCAACGGCAGATCGCCGAAGGCGAAGCGTTTCATCATGCCCTGGGCCTGCAACCGCTGTTTCCGCCGCTGTGCCGGCAGCTGGTGCGGGTGGGCGAGGAGTCCGGTTCGCTGGACGCCTTGCTGGATAAGTTGGCGCAGTGGTATGAACGGCAGACGCACGAGCTGGCCGATACGCTGGCGCAAACGCTGGAGCCGCTGTTGATGCTGGTGGTGGGCGGGATTGTCGGCGCTTTGGTTATCGCCATGTATCTGCCTATCTTTCAACTGGGCAGCGTGCTGGGATAAAGAAGAGGATAGCGGGCGCCGTGGTGCGCGGCGCCCGAATGCAAGCTGCGGCTTATTTGCTGCCGAAGACGCGGTTTTCCTGCTCCGCCACGCGGATAAAGGTGGTGCGCTTGGTCAGCTCTTTCAGACGCTCGGCGCCGACGTAGGTGCAGGCGGAACGCAGGCCGCCGAGGATATCGCGCACGGTAAACTCTACCTCGCCGCGCAGCGGCAGCTTGACGGTTTTGCCTTCGGCCGCGCGATACTCTGCTACGCCGCCGACGTGGCGCTTCATCGCTGACTCGGAGCTCATGCCGTAGAACAGCATAAATTTCTCGCCGTTCTCTTCCACCACGGTGCCTTCGCACTCGTCGTGGCCGGCCAGCATGCCGCCCAGCATCACGAAGTCCGCGCCGCCGCCGAAGGCTTTGGCGACATCGCCCGGCACCGAGCAGCCGCCGTCGCTGACGATTTGGCCGCCCAGCCCGTGGGCCGCATCGGCGCATTCGATCACCGCCGACAGCTGCGGGTAGCCCACACCGGTCTTCACGCGGGTGGTGCATACCGACCCCGGGCCGATGCCGACTTTAACGATGTCGGCGCCGGAGAGGATCAACTCTTCCACCATTTCGCCGGTTACCACGTTACCTGCGCAGATGACGTGATTCGGGCAGGCTTCGCGCGCTTTCTGCAGGAAGGCGACGAAGTGTTCGGAGTAGCCGTTGGCCACGTCGATACAGATGAATTTCAGCGCCGGAGACAGGGCCAGGATCTGCTGCATTTTGGCGAAGTCGGCTTCGGAGGTGCCGGTGGAGACCATCACATGGCGCAGCACCGATTCCGGCATGCGCTGCACGAAGTCAGCCCATTGCTCGACGCTGTAATGTTTGTGTACGGCGGTGAGAACGTCGAAAGAAGCCAGGGCCTCGGCCATGCGGAAGGTGCCCACCGTGTCCATGTTGGCGGCGATAATCGGCACGCCGGACCAGCTGCAACCTGAATGCTTGAAGGTAAACTGACGTTCCAGTTCAACCTCGGAGCGGCTTTTCAGCGTGGAGCGCTTAGGGCGGATCAACACGTCTTTAAAGCCCAACTTCAAATCTTCTTCAATACGCATGACTTATGATTTCCTGGTTAATGGCGACGGATCGCAAGGAGGATATTCGAACCTCTACCCGACGGCTTTCCAGTGGCGCAAAAAGACGGCGGCGAGATTAATGCCAGTTCCAGTGACGTTATAATACGCGCTAATAATCGCCGAACAAGACTGCGAATTCGCCTTTATTTACGCTACAATCCGACAAATTTACCTGCATAATCGCAGTGTGACTGCCCGCTCATTTTTGCCGTGCCGCTGCGTTTTTTCTCACCACCCAATCGGTGCCGATGCGCAAGCGCCGCCTGCCGACTTGCACTTCTGCGCGATCGCTTTATGATTCGACTATTATTTTTTTATGAACATCGGATGCACCTAACACCATGGCCTACATTGTTGCGTTGACCGGGGGCATAGGCAGCGGCAAGACGACCGTCGCGAACGCCTTTGCGCGCCACGGCGCAACCCTTGTCGATGCCGACGTGATCGCCCGTCAGGTCGTCGAGCCGGGCACCCCTGCCTTGGCCGCGATCGCCGAACGATTTGGTAATGAAATGTTGCTGCCGGATGGTGCGTTGGATCGCGCTGCGCTGCGTCAGCGTATCTTCAGCCATCCCGATGACAAAACCTGGCTGAACCAGCTGCTGCACCCGCTGATACACCGTGAAACCCAGCGCCAACTGGCGCAGGCCACCAGCCCGTACGCGCTGTGGGTGGTGCCGCTGCTGGTGGAAAACCGCCTGCAGGATCGCGCCGATCGGGTGCTGGTGATCGACGTCGACGCCGAAACCCAGCTGGCTCGCACCATCGCGCGCGACGGCGTAAGCCGTGAGCAAGCGCAGAGCATTCTCGCCGCCCAGGCCACGCGCCAGCAGCGCCTCGCCGTGGCGGATGACATTATTGACAACAGCGGCGCCGCTCAGGGGATAGAGCCACAGGTCGCCGCTCTGCATCGTCGCTACCTTGAACTGGCGGCAACAGCGCCCCAACAGGATTAAACTGCATGAGTGATGTTTCCCCAACCGTTCTCTTTGAACACCCGCTGAACGAGAAGATGCGCACCTGGCTGCGCATCGAATTCCTGCTGCAACAGCTGCACGGCCAACGCGCCCTGAGTGAAACCGCCATCGCCCTCACCTTCTTTCGCACCGTCTCCGACTTGCTGGACGTGCTGGAGCGCGGCGAAGTGCGCACCGAACTGCTCAAAGAGCTGGAGCGCCAGCAGCAGAAACTGTTGGCCTGGGCCGATGTGCCAGGCGTGGATATGGCGCTGATCGACCAGCTGCGCGGCCAGCTGAAGTCGCGCTCATCGGCGCTGATGGCGGCGCCGCGCCTCGGCCAGGCGCTGCGCGAAGATCGGCTGATCGGCCTGGTGCGTCAGCGGCTGAACATTCCTGGCGGTTGCTGCAGCTTCGATCTGCCGACCCTGCACATGTGGATGCACGCGCCGCAGCAGGATCGCGATACCGACGTCGCCGCCTGGCTGCAGTCGCTGGAACCGCTGAACCAGGCGCTGATCATGGTGTTGGATCTGATCCGCCAATCCGGGCCGTTCCGCAATCAAATCAGCCTGAACGGTTTTTTCCAGGACAACGCCGAAGGGGCGGATCTGCTGCGCCTGCGCCTCCATCTGGCGCCGCAGCTTTATCCGCAGATTTCCGGCCATAAGACGCGTTATGCCATTCGTTTCCTGCCGCTGGACAGCGAACATGGCGCGGTGCCTGAACGCCTGACGTTCGAACTGGCCTGTTGTTGAACTTATGCAAGAAAGCCTTCTCAGCACTGTCAGAAGGCATAAGGAACCGTTATGACGACCGTAGTAAAATGCCCAACCTGTGGCACCGGCGTGGTTTGGGGTGAAGTCAGCCCATTCCGGCCGTTTTGCAGCAAACGTTGCCAGCTGATCGATCTTGGCGAGTGGGCCGATGAAGAGAAGCGCATTCCGAGCAACAGCGATCTGTCGGAAAGCGAAGACTGGAGCGAAATGGACGATCGCTGATCGCCCGCTGTTGGCCTGGCGGACGCCAGGCCAAACTGGTTATTGCGCGGCGTTCGCCTGTGCCACCAGCAGCTGAATAATGCCGACGTTGGCTTCCGGGAACTCGTCTTCACGCAGGTCCGCCTGTTTTACCCAGCGCATCGGTTGCCCCTCGCGGCCGAACGGCTCACCCGCCCAGGCTTCTACCAGATAAAAATTCAGCGTCACGATGCGATCGCTGAAGCGGTGCTCCACCACCTCCAGCAGTTCGGCGCGTTCGGCTTCGATACCGGTCTCTTCCCGCAGCTCGCGGCTCAACGCCTGTTCCGGCGTTTCACCCTGTTCGATCTTACCGCCGGGAAACTCCCAGAATCCGGCCATGTGCGCGTCAGCGGCGCGGCGGGTAATAAAGATCTCCTGTTGAGCATTGCGGATAATGCCCACGGCGATATTCAGATGTTTCATCTCACCCTCCTGATGGATGCCAAAAAACAGGGGCTCAGCAAGCTGAACCCCTGGGTGTTATCGGTTAACCGCGGCCGGCATTACTGCAGGCGGCCGTGGCACTGCTTGTATTTCTTGCCGGAACCGCATGGGCAAGGATCGTTGCGCCCCACTTTACGCTCGGCGGTCGCCGGCGCGTTCGGATCTTCAGTCACCAACGCGTTCTCGTCGTGGTGGCTCAGCTGTTGCTGCTGCGCCAGACGCTCGGCCTCTTCACGGCGCTGCTGTTCCAGCGCTTCCACCTCTTCCGGCATCCGCACCTGTACCTTGCTCAGCACGCTGATCACTTCATATTTCAGCGATTCCAGCATGGTGGCGAACATGTTGAAGGATTCACGCTTGTACTCCTGCTTCGGATCCTTCTGCGCGTAACCGCGCAGGTGGATACCCTGACGCAGGTAGTCCATCGCCGCCAGATGCTCTTTCCACAGAGAATCCAGCGTCTGCAGCATCACGCCCTTCTCGAAGTTGCGCATCATCTCGCTGCCGACCACTTCTTCCTTACGCTGATACTGCTCTTTGGCGTTCTCCAGAATGCGTTCGCGCAGCGTCTCTTCGTGCAGCTCCGGCTCTTTGTCCAGCCACTGGGCGATCGGCATCTCCAGATCGAAGTCGTTCTTCAGGCGCTCTTCCAGCCCCTGAATGTCCCACTCTTCTTCCAGCGACTGCGGCGTGATGTAGTTGTCGATGGTGCTCTTGAACACGTCCTCGCGGATGCTGGCGATGGTTTCGCTCACGTCGGACACGTCCAGCAATTCGTTGCGTTGGCTGTAGATGGCGCGGCGCTGATCGTTGGCGACGTCATCGTACTCCAGCAGCTGCTTACGGATGTCGAAGTTGCGGCTCTCTACCTTACGCTGGGCATTGGCGATCGCCTTGGTCACCCACGGGTGCTCAATCGCTTCGCCTTCTTTCATGCCCAGTTTACGCATCATGCCGGACACGCGATCCGAGGCGAAGATACGCATCAGGGCATCTTCCATCGACAGGTAGAAGCGGGATGAACCGGCGTCGCCCTGACGACCGGAACGGCCGCGCAGCTGGTTATCGATACGGCGCGATTCATGGCGCTCGGTGCCGATGATATGCAGGCCGCCCGCCGCCAGCACCGCGTCGTGGCGCTCTTTCCAGGCGGCTTTGATGGCTTCGATCTGCTCTTCGGTCGGTTCTTCCAGCAGCGCCACTTCAGCCTGCCAGCTGCCGCCCAACACGATATCGGTACCACGGCCCGCCATGTTGGTGGCGATGGTTACCGCACCGCTCTGGCCGGCCTGGGCGACGATGTCCGCTTCCATGGCGTGGAATTTGGCGTTCAGCACCTTGTGGTCGATGCCCGCTTTGGTCAGCTCACGGGACACCACTTCGGATTTCTCGATTGAGATGGTACCCACCAACACCGGCTGGCCTTTGGCGGTACGCTCGCGGATGTCCTCGATGATGGCGCCGATCTTCTCTTTCTCGGTCATGTACACCAGATCCGGCATGTCCTTACGGATCATCGGACGGTTGGTTGGCACCACGATGGTGTCCAGCTTGTAGATCGAGCTGAATTCGAAGGCTTCGGTATCGGCGGTACCGGTCATCCCGGCCAGCTTCTCGTACAGACGGAAGTAGTTCTGGAAGGTGATCGAAGCCAGCGTCTGGTTCTCGTTCTGGATCTCCACGCCTTCTTTGGCTTCCACCGCCTGGTGCAGGCCATCGGACCAACGGCGGCCCTGCATGGTACGGCCGGTGTGCTCATCGACGATGATCACTTCGCCGTCTTTCACGATGTAGTCAACGTCGCGGGTGAACAGCACGTGGGCGCGCAGCGCGGCGGTAACGTGGTGCATCAGCATGATATTGGTCGGCGAGTACAGCGATTCGCCTTCATCCATGATGCCAGCCTCTACCAGCATCTCTTCGATCAGGATCAGGCCGCGTTCGGTCAGGTGGACCTGGCGCGCCTTCTCATCCACCGAGAAGTGCCCTTCACCCTTGAAGGTGTCGGAGTCTTCTTTTTCCTGGCGGATCAGTTTAGGGATCAGCTTGTTGACCTTGATGTACATCTCGGAGCTGTCTTCGGCCGGGCCGGAGATGATCAGCGGCGTACGCGCTTCATCGATCAGGATGGAGTCCACCTCATCCACCAGCGCATAGTGCAGTTTGCGCTGCACGCGCTCTTCCGGGCTGAACGCCATGTTGTCGCGCAGGTAGTCGAAGCCGTATTCGTTGTTGGTGCCGTAGGTGATGTCGGCGGCGTAAGCTTCACGCTTGGCCGGCGCCGGCATGCCCGGCAGGTTGATGCCGATGCTCAGGCCGAGGAACTCGAACAGCGGGCGGTTGTTTTCGGCGTCACGCTGCGCCAGATAGTCGTTGACGGTCACCACGTGCACGCCGCGGCCGCTCAGGGCGTTCAGGTAGGCCGGCAGCGTCGCGGTCAGGGTTTTACCTTCACCGGTACGCATCTCAGCGATGCAGCGGTCGTTCAGCACCATGCCGCCCAGCAGCTGCACGTCGAAGTGACGCATGCCGAACACGCGCTTGCTCGCCTCGCGCACCACGGCGAAGGCTTCCGGGATCAGGCTTTCCAGCGACTCGCCTTTTTCCAGGCGTGCGCGGAACTCGTTGGTTTTCGCTTTCAGCTCGTCATCGGACAGTTTTTCCATGTCCGGTTCCATGCGGTTGATCTGCTCAACCACTTTGCGCATGCGGCGCAGGGTACGATCGTTACGGCTGCCAAAAACTTTGGTTAATAATTTCACTAACATGATGTTTGATATCTCTGTCATGACGGCCGAATGCGGCAGTCAACTTGCTATTATTTATGGTTTTTATGCCCTAAGGGCGGAGTCAGACGAGAACGACGGGCCCGGCGCGAATGCCTTGCACCTGAGCCACCCACAGGCCGGTCTGGTGCCGCGCCAGCGTTGGCAGCACCTCAAGGTGGGTGTGGCGAATGATGGTCGGCGGCTTCGGCTCATGCGTCAGCAGCGCATTGAGGGTAGACAGCAACGCCAGTTGCGCTACCTGCAAAGGCGGTTCCGCTTCGGCTTCGCTCTCCTGTACCCGCGCATAAACCGCCTGCGGCGCCAGCGCGAAAGAGAGGTGACGAATGACGGTGCGCAGTGCATGCTGCTGCCAATAATCTACGCTGAAGGTAGGGCGGCGGTGCGCGTCCTGCAGCAGGGCCAGGCTGTTGAAGGTGCCGTTGGCCGAATTTTGCCGGTTAAGGCTGGACGACGTATTCGGCAGCGCGGCCTGATCGGGAGCGCCGGACAAATTGGAAGACGCGCCAAGCGTGGCCGCAACCATCCCTAACAGGAGATGGGGCCAGAAATAACGTCTGCCAAATTGTCGCCAACGATTTAGAATACCGATCACGAGTTTATAATCCGCCGGAGCCCATTATGCGCGATAGCCGTCCACAATTATTAGATGTCCTGTTCGACGACGCGTCTGCCGGCAGCAAAGGGCCGCTGCATAACGTCCAGCAACGCGCGGTGGCGCTGCTCAAGCTTAACCGTGCAGTGAAGGGCCTGTTGCCCGCTCCCCTGCATCCCTGGTGCCGCGTCGCGAATTTCCGACAGGGTATTTTAGTGCTCGAAACGGCAAATGCCAGTTGGATGATGCGCTTGCGCTACGAACAACCCGCTTTGCTGTCTGCACTACGAGCGCAAATTCTACCATCATTGTCGTCGATCGACATCAGGATTAATCCGGCCTTGATGGCGAAAGGCAGCAACCAGGTGCAAAACGCCGAGAAAGCGCCGGAAAAACCCGTGCCGATGCGGCATTTGAGTCTGGAAAGTGCGGAAGAGCTGAGAGGATTGGCGAGCCGTAGCCCGGAGAAACTGCGCAAGATATTGGAACGGCTGGCTGCATTGGCCGGAGAGGGTACCAACACAACCAGTCGTGATAAGTAATCAGCGACACAACTGCAAAACATCAGACGGCATCACGAGCCTGAATTCTCAGGCTCTCAGAGGATGCGCCTGCCGTTATTCGCAGCAGGCGAGGAATTCAGACCTTACGCCAATACGGTAGACGGTGCCTTGAATGCCAACGGCATTTCGGCTTCGTCCTGGAAGGTCACGTATTCCCACGCTTCCTGCTTGGCCAGTACGGCCTGCAGCAGTTTGTTGTTCAGCGCGTGCCCAGACTTGAACGCGGTGAACGCGCCAATGATGTTGTGGCCGCACATGAACAGGTCGCCGATGGCGTCCAGCATTTTGTGACGTACGAACTCGTCTTCGAAACGCAGACCGTCTTCGTTCAGCACGCGGTAGTCATCTACCACGATGGCGCAATCGAAGCTGCCGCCCAGGGCCAAGCCGCGGGACTGCAGATATTCGATATCGCGCATGAACCCGAAGGTGCGCGCGCGGCTGATTTGACGCACGAACGACTCAGCCGAGAAATCAAGACGGTAGCGCTGAGAGCTGGCGTCGATAGCCGGGTGGTTGAAGTCGATGGTGAAGTCCAGGCGGAACCCGTTATGCGGGGACAGCTCGGCCCATTTGTCGCCATCTTCAACACGCACGGTCTCTTTCAGACGCAGGAATTTCTTCGCCGAGTTCAGTTCTTCGATGCCGGCATCCAGCAGCAAGAACACGAACGGACTGGCGCTGCCGTCCATGATTGGGATTTCAGCGGCGTCGACTTCGATGACGATATTGTCGATGCCCAGCCCAGCCAGCGCGGCGTTGAGGTGCTCAACGGTCGAAATACGCACGTCATGCTCATTCACCAGGCAAGTACAGAGCATGGTATCACGCACGGATTTTGCATCAGCCGGAAAATCAACCGGTGGATTCAAGTCAGTGCGACGATAGATGACCCCGGTATTAGCCGGCGCTGGGCGCATTGTCAGCGTGACTTTCTTGCCGGTATGCAAACCGACGCCAGTCGCCTGAACAATACGTTTTAATGTCCTTTGTTTGATCATCGTTTTATCTCGCAATGTTATCCATCCTACCAGCCAAGCATACAGCATGGCCGGCGGGACAGTTTAGCACAAAGAGCGGAGATTCCAAATTCTCAGGATATTCTTAGTCTGCCTGTTTACGCAGGAAGGCTGGAATATCAAGATAGTCGGGCTCTTTATTCGGCTGCGCAGCTTGGTCGTTGACCACCTTGGCGGCAGGTTTCACTTCCTGCGGCAGAGGCGACATGCCGTGCTGCTGATAACGGTGATCCATCACTGGCTGGCTGGCCTGCTTATTGGTCACCAGAGTGATTTCAGGACGCTTGTCCATACCGATACCGGTTGCAACCACGGTAACGCGCAGTTCGTCGTTCATTTCCGGATCCAGCGAGGTACCGATAACCACGGTAGCGTTGTCGGAAGCGAACGCACGGATGGTGTTACCCACAGTTTCGAACTCATCCAGACGCAGATCGAAGCCAGCGGTAATGTTGACCAGCACGCCGCGCGCGCCGGACAGGTCGATGTCTTCCAGCAGCGGGCTGGAGATCGCCATTTCGGCCGCTTCTTCGGCACGGTCTTCACCGCAAGCCACGCCGGAACCCATCATCGCGTAGCCCATTTCGGACATCACGGTGCGCACGTCGGCGAAGTCGACGTTCATCAGGCCCGGACGGGTGATCAGCTCGGCGATACCCTGCACCGCGCCTTTCAGCACGTCGTTGGCCGCGCCGAACGCGTCCAGCAGAGAGATGCCGCGCCCCAGAACTTTCAACAGCTTGTCGTTCGGGATGGTGATCAGCGAGTCCACGTGTTTGGACAGTTCAGCGATACCCTGCTCCGCGAATGCCATGCGCTTCTTGCCTTCGAAGTTGAAAGGCTTGGTCACCACGGCCACGGTCAGAATACCCAAATCTTTAGCCACTTCAGCCACCACTGGCGCCGCACCGGTACCGGTACCGCCGCCCATGCCGGCTGCGATGAAGACCATGTCTGCGCCGTCCAGCGCTGCGCGCAGGGCTTCGCGGTCTTCTTCCGCTGAATTGCGACCCACCTCAGGGTTCGCGCCCGCCCCCAGACCTTTGGTAATACCGCTACCAATCTGGATGGTTTGGCCAACCGCCGTTTTGCGGAGCGCCTGGGCGTCCGTGTTCACAGCGAAGAATTCAACACCTTCGATGCGCTCGCGCACCATGTGTTCAACGGCGTTGCCACCGCCGCCGCCGACGCCGATGACTTTAATCACCGCGTCATTGGTTAGTTCCATTGGTTCAAACATAGTTTCTCTCCGTTTTGTGCCTGTCGCTGCGAGATCATAAAAAGATTACTCAGCATGATCTCTTTGTTGAAACATTAAAACTCTTTTCTCAGCCAGCTATTGATGCGTTTAAACCAATTGCCCACCGAGGCGCGTTTTTCTACTTCTGTCTCACCGCTCAGGTGAGACTCTTTTCCATAGTGCAGCAGACCTACCGCCGTCGAGTAGTAAGGCTCCTGCGCATAATCCGTCAGACCCGTGATGTTCAAGGGTTGGCCGATGCGTACCTGAGTGTGGAACACCCGTTGCGCACAGGCTGCCAGGCCATCAATCTGGGCGGCGCCACCGGTCAGCACGATACCTGCCGCCAGATGATGCTTCACCCCTTGCTGACGCAGTTGCTCCTGCAATTGCAAAATTTCATCGTTAACCAGATTCAACAGTTCGGTGTAGCGTGGCTCAATGACTTCAGCCAGCGTCTGTCTTTGCAGACTGCGCGGAGGACGTCCCCCGACGCTAGGCACCTCTACATTCTCATCCTTGCTAACAATCGACCCAAGCGCACAACCGTGTCGAACTTTAATCGCTTCCGCGTCGGTCGGCGGCGTGCCGAAGGCGTAGGCGATATCGCTGGTGACCACGTTCCCGGCATAAGGGATCACTTTGGTGTGGCGCAGCGCACCGCCGGTATACACCGCCATATCCATGGTGCCGCCGCCGATATCCACCACGCAAACGCCGAGTTCGCGTTCATCTTCGGTCAGCACCGCGTAGCTCGCGGCCAGACCGGCGAAAATAAGTTGGTCAACTTTCAGGCCGCAACGTTCCACGGCCTTGACGATGTTCTTCGCCATATCGTTATGGCAGGTAATCAGATGCACCTTGGCCTGCATGCGCACGCCGGACAGCCCAACCGGGTTTTTGATGCCTTCCTGATAATCGATGGCGTATTCCTGAGGGATCACGTGCAGGATACGGTGTTCGTCGCGCACGCGCACCGATTTGGCGGTGTGCACCACATTCTCCACGTCATCCTGCGTCACTTCCTCTTCCGAGATCGGCACCATGCCGATTTCGTTCTGGCAGCTGATGTGTTTGCCCGACAGCGCCAGGTACACCGAAGAGATCTGGCAGTCCGCCATCAGCTCGGCCTGATCGATGGCGCGCTGTACGCACTTCACCACCGATTCCAGGTCGTTTACGCCACCCTTATCCATACCGCGAGACGGGCAGCTGCCCACCCCGATAATGTTGACCATGCCATCGGGCAGAACTTCCCCTACCAACGCGGAGACTTTTGCAGTACCGATCTCCAGTCCAACTACCAGTTTTCTGTCCGTCGACTTGATCATTGTTGTTTTGCCTGTGCCTGATTCTGTTGCTGATTACTGTTTTGCTGACCGCCAAGCGCCTGCGGATCGACCAACACCGGAGCCCACCCTACCGAAGCGCCGGACTCGTAGCGCAGATCGACATAGCTGACACGCTTGCTCTCCGCCTGGCCCTGCTGCTGCAATACCGGGTAAAGCTCGATAAACCGCTGCAAACGCCCGTTGCGGTCATCGCGCCCCAGCTCAAGCCGGACATCGTTGTCCAGCGCCAGCTGCCAGGAATGGCGCGCGGTCATCGCCGCCATTTTCAGCGTATATTTGCTGGCCGCCAACGTGGCGCTCATCGCCCGATAGCCTTCCAGCACATCCTGCTCGCTCCCTTCCGGCCCGTAGAGCAGCGGCAACTTCTGCTTGCCCGCCCGCTCCGCCGGCACGCTGAACGCTTTGCCCTCGGCGTCCACCATGTGCAAATCGTTCCAGCGCGCCACCGGGACGTACTCCACCAGATGGATCTTCAGCTCATCCGGCCATTGTTTGCGCACGCTGGCCTGCTTGATCCACGGCAGACGTTCGATCTGCTGCTGGATGACGTCCACATCCTGCGTCATAAAGGTGCCGGGTGCGCCCAGCGCCAGGATCGCCTGACGAATATCATCGTTGGTGGTGTAATGGCGTTCGCCGGTCACCACCAGCCTTGAGAGCGGCAGGCGGCTGGCGTCTTTCATCCAGCCAAGCACCGCCCAACCGCTCCACACGACCGTTCCCAACACCATCAGCAGGAAAATCATTCCCGCCAACTGGGTTCCATTGCTGCGACGCGGGCCGTTATCCACCTCGCGATCGCGCGCATTCAGGGCAGCTTGCGACATATCAGTCGGCCAACTCCAAAATTCTCGCCACCAACTGCGAGAAGCTTAATCCAAACTGGCGCGCCGCCATCGGCACCAGGCTATGACTGGTCATGCCCGGAGAGGTGTTCACCTCAAGCAGATAGAAGCGGCCATCGCTGTCTTGCATCACGTCGACGCGGCCCCAGCCGCTGCAGTCCAGACCGCGGTAGGCGCGCAGCGCCAACGCCGCCATCTCGGCTTCCTGCTCGGCGCTCAAACCGCTCGGGCAGAAGTACTGCGTATCGTCCGAAATGTACTTGGCCTGATAGTCGTAAAACACGCCGGCCGGCTGGATGCGGATCGATGGCAGAACCTGGTCGCCCAGCATCGCCACGGTGTATTCCGGGCCGCTCAACCACTTCTCCACCAGCACATCGTCGTCATGGCGGAAGGCCTCTTCCAACGCCGCTTCCAACGCAGCGCTTTCGGTGACCTTGCTCATGCCGACGCTGGAGCCTTCACGGCTCGGCTTGACGATCAGCGGCAAACCGAGATCCGCCACACGCGCCAGCAGCGCCGCTTTTTCGGCGCCGAGGTACAGCTGGCGATTCAGCGCCACGTAAGGCGCCACCGGCAAGCCCATCGACTGCCACACCATCTTGGTGCGCCATTTGTCCATGGTCAGCGCCGAGGCCATCACGCCGCTGCCGGTATAAGGCAGTTCGAGGAACTCCAGCAGCCCTTGCAGGGTGCCGTCCTCGCCGCCGCGCCCGTGCAGCGCGATAAACACTTTGGTGAACCCCTGCTCTTTCAGCTGGGTCGCCGGGAAATCGCGGGTATCGACGCCGTGCGCATCGATACCGGCTTCGCGCAGCCCGGCTAGCACCGCGGCGCCGGACTGCAGGGAAACTTCGCGTTCGGCGGAGGTGCCGCCCAGCAGAACTGCAACTTTATCAGCCATGGTGCTCCTCCTCTTTCTTCGGCGGCTGCAGCTTCAGCTCGGCCAGTTTACGGGCGATTTTGCCCACGTTGCCGGCGCCCTGCACCAGCACCAAGTCTTCATCCTGCAGCAGCTGCGCCAGGGTTTCCGGCACGCTATCGGCATCGGAAACCAGGATCGGATCCAGCTTGCCGCGGCTGCGGATGGTGCGGCACAGCGAACGGCTGTCCGCGCCCGGGATCGGCGCTTCGCCGGCGGCGTACACGTCGAGCATCAGCAGCACATCCACCTGCGACAGCACGTTGGCGAAATCGTCGTACAGATCGCGGGTGCGCGTATAACGGTGCGGCTGGAAGATCATCACCAAACGCTTGTCCGGCCAACCGGCGCGCGCCGCCTTCAGCGTGGCGTCCACCTCGGTCGGATGGTGGCCGTAATCGTCCACCAGCATCGCGCTGCCCGCTTTGCCGTTGACCGGTTCCAGCGGGAACTCGCCGAGGAAATCGAAGCGGCGCCCGGTGCCCTGGAAGCCCGCCAGCGCGCGCAGGATATCTTCGTCGTCGATGCCTTCTTCGGTCGCTACCGCCACCGCCGCCGCTGCGTTCAACGCATTGTGGCGGCCCGGCGCGTTCAGCGTCACCGTCAGCAACGGCTTATCCTGGCGGCTCAGGGTAAAATGCCCCTGCGGCCCAATCTGCCGGTAGTCTTCGATGCGCACGTCGGCATCCTCACTGAAGCCGTAGGTGGTGATATGGCGACCCACGCGCGGCAACAGCTCACGCACCACCGGATCGTCAATGCACATCACCGCGCGGCCGTAGAACGGCAGGTTGTGCAAGAAATTGATAAACGTCTGTTTCAGGTTCTCGAAGTCGCCCTGGTAGGTGTCCATATGGTCGGCTTCGATGTTGGTGACCACGGCCACCATCGGCTGCAGATGCAGGAACGACGCATCGCTCTCATCCGCTTCCGCGATCAGATAACGGCTGGACCCCAGTCGCGCGTGGGTGCCCGCCGCCTTCACCAGCCCGCCGTTGACGAAGGTCGGGTCAAGGCGGGCTTCGGCATAAATGCTCGAGACCATCGCCGTGGTGGTGGTTTTGCCGTGCGTGCCGGCAATAGCGATGCCGTGACGAAAACGCATCAGCTCCGCCAGCATTTCAGCGCGGCGGATCACCGGGATGCGCGCTTCACGAGCGGCGACGATCTCCGGGTTGTCGGCGGAGATGGCGGTAGAGACCACCACCACGCTCGCATCCAGCACGTTTTCCGGGCGGTGATTGAAGTAAATCGTCGCTCCGAGCGCGCTCAACTGTTGGGTCACCGGATTCGGCGCCAGGTCGGAGCCGCTGATCTGATACCCTTCGTTTGCCAACACTTCGGCGATACCACCCATGCCGGCGCCACCGATGCCGACAAAGTGAATGTGCCGGACGCGACGCATCTCGGGCACGATAGTACGTAGTTTCGCCAGTTGTTGTGTATTCATCACTCTCTCTAATCCGGACCCGGTACCCCGGCCCTACATCACATTGCTTTTATTCAGGTTCGGCGCACCGAACCCCTGCACTCGTTACTTGGCGAGCCGCACCAGCTCCGCCGCCACGCGCTCGGTGGCGTCCGGAATGGCGACCGCGCGCGCTTTCTCGGCCATGGCCAGCAGCGTCTTGCGATCCCAGCTCGCCAGCAGTTCGGCCACCACATCGGCGTTAAACTGCGGCTGTTCGATAATTTTCGCCGCGCCGGCTTCTTCCAGTGGACGCGCATTCCAGTACTGCTGACGATCCTTATGCATGAACGGCACGAAGATCGCCGGCAGCCCCGCCGCCGCGATTTCGCTGACGGTCAACGCGCCGGAGCGGCAGACCACCACGTCGGCCCAGGCATAGGCGGCGGCCATGTCATCGATGAACTCGGTCACCTTGTGCTGCGTCTGCCCTACCCTTTCGTAGTCGCGCAGCACCGTTTCCAGCGCGCCCTTGCCAACCTGATGCCAGAGCGTAATTCTATCGCCCAAACGCGCCGCGACTTCAGGAACTGTCTGATTCAGCACGCGCGCGCCCTGACTTCCGCCAATCACCAACACACGGATCGGGCCTTCGCGCCCTTGCAACCGCTCCGCCGGCAGTGGCAGCGCCAACACGTCGGTGCGCACCGGGTTGCCCACCACCTCGGCGTTCGGGAACGCGCCGGGGAAGGCCTGCATCACTTTGGCGGCGATGCGCGCCAGCCAGCGGTTGGTCAAACCGGCGATGCCGTTCTGCTCGTGCAGCACCACCGGAATGCCGCACTGCCAGGCCGCCAGGCCGCCGGGGCCGGAAACGTAACCGCCCATCCCCAGCACCACATCCGGCTGATAACTGCGCATAATGGCTTTCGCCTGACGCACCGCCTGCCAGATCCGCAGCGGCGCCGTCAACTGGGCCTTCAGGCCCTTGCCGCGCAGGCCGGAGATGCGGATAAAATCAATCTCGATCCCGTGCTTCGGCACCAGATCGGCTTCCATTCGGTCTGCGGTTCCGAGCCAGCGCACCTGCCAGCCCTGC
This sequence comes from Serratia sp. KG1D, assembly GCF_037150675.1. Lineage (NCBI taxonomy): Bacteria > Pseudomonadati > Pseudomonadota > Gammaproteobacteria > Enterobacterales > Yersiniaceae > Serratia > Serratia sp. KG1D. Next base: position 446,132 of record NZ_JBAGIH010000004.1, on the reverse strand, counting down.
GCCATCAGATGATGCGCGACCGCCAGCCCCGGGAACACGTGCCCACCGGTACCGCCTGCCATCACCATTAAACGCTTAGGTTTCCCGCTCATTCCTTACCTCTTCACAAACGCCTGAGCCTTGGTCAGGCGCGTTTCATAATCAATTCGCAGCAACAGCACGATCGCCGTCGACATAATCAGCAGGCTCGAGCCGCCGTAACTGATCAGCGGCAGCGTCAGACCTTTGGTCGGCAGCATGCCTGCGGCGGCGCCGACGTTAACCAGCGCCTGGAAGCTGAACCACACGCCGATCGCGCAGGCCAGGAAGCCGGAGAAGCGTTGGTCGATCTCCAGCGCGCGGCGCCCGATGGACATCGCGCGAAAAGCGACGAAGAATACCATTAACAGGGCTAAAACCACACCGATATAGCCCAGTTCTTCACCCAAAATGGAGAAGATGAAGTCGGTGTGCGCTTCCGGCAAATACTCCAGTTTCTGCACCGAGTTGCCGAGCCCCTGCCCCCAGAACTCACCGCGGCCGAATGCCATCAGCGACTGGGTCAGCTGGTAGCCGCTGCCGAACGGGTCGGCCCACGGGTTCCAGAACGAGGTCACGCGGCGCATACGGTAGGGTTCCGCGATAATCAGCAGCACCACGGCGAACACGCCGGAGCCGATGATCGCCAGGAACTGCCACATTTTCGCGCCGGCCAGGAACAGCATCGCCAGCGTGGTGATGAACAGCACCACCACGGTGCCGAGATCCGGTTGCGCCAGCAGCAGCACCGCCAGCACCACCATGACGCCCATCGGTTTACAGAAGCCCCAGAAGTTGCTGCGCACCTCTTCCACCTTGCGCACCAGATAGCTCGCCAGATAGCAGAACAGCGACAGCTTGGACAGCTCCGCCGGCTGAATACGCAGCGGGCCGAGCGCGATCCAGCGCGAGGCCCCGTTTACCGAGCTCCCCACCACCAGGACGATCAGCAGCATCACGATCGACATCAGCAGCATCACGTTGCTGTAGCGCTGCCAAACTTCCATCGGGATGCGCAGCGTCACCAGCGACAGGCCGAACGCCAGGCCGAGGTACAACGCATCACGCTTGGCGAACAGGAACGGATCGTCCGCCAGGCGTTGGCCGATCGGCATCGACGCCGAAGTCACCATCACGAAGCCGATGATCGCCAACCCGAAGGTCAGCCACAGCAGAGTGCGATCGTACAGCACCATGTTGACCGCGTCGTTATCGCGCGCGCCGGTCACCCAGTCTTTCATCCGTTCTGTCAGCCCGAAGTTCGGCAAGCGTAGTTTCATCCGCCAAGCTCCTGCGCCAGGCGGGCGAACTCATCGCCGCGCACTTCAAAATTACGGAACTGATCGAGACTGGCGCAGGCCGGCGACAACAACACCATATCGCCGGGCTGTACGCGGCCGGCGATGGTGCGCATCGCCTGCTCCATGGTCTCGGTCAGCGTCGCCACTTCCGGCCGCAGCTGCGCCAGCTGGGCGCCGTCGCGGCCAAAGCAATACAGACGCACGTTGTCACCCTGCAGATAGCGCGCCAGCGGTGAGAAATCGGCGGATTTGCCGTCGCCGCCCAGCAGCAGATGCAGCGTGCCGTCCACCTGCAGGCCGTTCAACGCCGCTTCGGTGCTGCCGACGTTGGTGGCTTTGGAATCGTTGATCCAACGCACGCCGTTGTTCTCCCAGGCCAGCTGGAAACGGTGCGCCAGGCCGGTAAAGGTGGTCAGCGCCTTCAGGCTGGAGGCACGCGGGATATTGACCGCATCCGCCAACGCCAGCGCCGCCAGGGCGTTGGTGTAATTGTGGCGGCCGGTCAGCTTCATCTCGCGCGTATTCAGCACCTTCTCACCGCGCACCCGCAGCCAGGTTTCCCCCTGCTGACGGTTCAGGTGATAGTCGCCCACGTCCGCGCCGAAGCTCACGCAGCGCTCGTCGGCGCCGCGCACCGGCATGGTCAGCGCATCGTCCGCGTTCACCACGCACACCGCGGCGTTTTCATACACGCGCAGCTTGGCGCCGCGATACTGCTGCAGGCCAAATGGATAACGATCCATATGATCTTCGGTCACGTTCAGGATGGTCGCCGCCGCCGCCCGCAGGCTATGCGTCGTTTCAAGCTGGAAGCTGGACAGCTCCAGCACGTACAGCTGACATTCCTGACGCAACAGGCTCAGCGCCGGCAGGCCGATATTGCCGCCCACGCCTACCGCCCAACCGGCGGCTTTCGCCATTTCGCCCACCAGGGTGGTGACGGTGCTTTTGCCGTTGGAGCCGGTGATCGCCACGATCGGCGCCTGCGCCTCGCGGCAGAACAGTTCGACGTCGCCGACGATTTCCACGCCAGCGTCCGCTGCGGCGCTCAATGCCGGGGTCGCCAACGCGACGCCCGGGCTGGCGACGATCAGATCCGCCGCCAGCAGCCAGTCCTGGTTCAAATCGCCCAGATGGCGCTCCACGCTTTCAGGCAGTTTGTCCAACCCTGGCGGCGCGATACGGGTATCCATCACGCGCGGCGTTACGCCGCGCGCCATGAAGAAATCGACACAGGACAGGCCGGTGAGGCCCAACCCGATGATGACGACTTTTCTACCCTGATAGTCTGCCATGATTAACGCACCTTCAGCGTTGCCAGGCCAATCAGCACCAGCATCAGCGAAATGATCCAGAAGCGCACGATCACGCGCGGTTCCGGCCAGCCTTTCAATTCATAGTGGTGGTGAATCGGCGCCATGCGGAAAATGCGTTGTCCGCGCAGCTTGAACGATCCCACCTGCAGGATCACCGACAGCGTCTCTACTACGAACACGCCGCCCATGATCACCAACAAGAACTCCTGGCGCAGCAGCACCGCGATGGTGCCCAGCGCGCCGCCCAGCGCCAGCGAACCGACGTCGCCCATAAACACCTGAGCCGGGTAGGTATTGAACCACAGGAACCCGAGGCCGGCGCCGACGATGGCGGTGCAGACGATCACCAACTCACCGGCATGACGCAGATACGGAATATGCAGGTAGTTGGCGAAGTTCATGTTACCGGTCGCCCAGGCCACCAGCGCGAAACCGGCCGCCACGAATACCGTCGGCATAATCGCCAGGCCGTCCAGGCCGTCGGTCAGATTGACCGCGTTGCTGGTGCCGACGATGACGAAATAGGCCAGCAGGATGTACAGCAGACCCAGCTGCGGCATCACGTCCTTAAAGAACGGCACAACCAGCTCGGTGGCTGGCGTGTCTTTTCCTACGGCGTACATGGCGAATGCGACAATCAGCGCAATCACCGACTGCCAGAAATACTTCCAGCGGGCGATCAGTCCTTTGGTGTCCTTACGCACCACCTTGCGGTAGTCGTCGACGAAACCGACGATGCCGTAACCCACCAGCACAAACAGCACGCACCAGACATACGGGTTGGACGGGTAAGCCCACATCAGCACCGAAATGGTGATGGAGGTCAGGATCATGATGCCGCCCATGGTCGGCGTGCCGCGCTTGCTGAAGTGCGACTCGGGGCCGTCGTTGCGCACCACCTGACCGAAGGACATTTCTTGCAGGCGCTTGATCACCCGCGGGCCCATCCACAGCGACAGGAACAGCGCGGTCAGCAGGCTGACAATGGCTCGGAACGTCAGATAAGAAAAGACGTTGAAGCCTGAGTAATATTTGACCAAATGCTCGGCCAGCCAAACTAACATGGTGCTTTCTCCTGTAACGCGCGTACTACCTGCTCCATTGCGGCACTACGTGAACCTTTGATTAACACGGTGATGACCGCATGTTCCGACAGTAATTCCGCCACGCGCGCGATCACTGCTGTCTTGTCCTGATAATGTTCGCCGTTGCCGGAGGCTTCGCTCAGCACGCGGCTCAACCCGCCGACGCTGATCACTTTGTCGACCCCGGCCAGACGGGCGGCTTCGCCCACCTGACGGTGGCACTCTTCCGCTTCTGCGCCCAGCTCGGCCATATCGCCGACCACCATCACGCGGTAGCCCGGCATCTCCGCCAGCACCTGCGCCGCCGCGGTCATCGACCCGACGTTGGCGTTGTAGCTGTCGTCCAGCAGCAGCTTGCTTTCGGCCAGCGCCACCGGGAACAAACGTCCCGGCACCGCCTGCAATTGTTTTAACCCCTGACGCACCGCTTCCAGGGTGGCGCCTACCGACATCGCCAGCGCCGTGGCCGCCAGCGCGTTGGCCACGTTGTGGCGTCCCGGCAGCGGCAGTGCGATCTCGGCGCTGCCGAACGGGCTGTGCAGCGTAAACTGCGTGCCTGCGCCGTTCACCCGCACGTCGTCCGCGAAGAAGTCCACGCCTTCGGCGGCCTGTGGCGAGAAGCGCCAGACGGTTTTGCCGCCCAGCATGCTCTGCCAGTGCGGCCAGTCGTTGTTATCGGCGTTGATGATCGCCACGCCGTCGGCCGGCAGGCCGGTAAAGATTTCACCTTTCGCCTGGGCGACGCCGGCCAGCGAGCCGAAGCCTTCCAGGTGCGCGGCCGCCAGGTTGTTCACCAAAGCGGTCTGCGGACGCGTCAATGCGGTGGTGTAAGCAATTTCGCCAATGTGGTTAGCGCCCAGCTCTATCACGGCAAAATCATGCTGCGGCTCCAGACGCAACAGCGTCAGCGGCACGCCGATGTCGTTATTGAAGTTGCCGGCGGTATACAGCACTTCGCCGCATTCACGCAGAATGGCGGCGGTCATTTCTTTCACCGATGTCTTGCCCGAGGAACCGGTCAGCGCTACCACGCGCGCCGGCACCTGTTGACGCACCCAGGCGCCAAGCTGGCCCAGCGCCAGACGGGTGTCTTGCACCACCAGCTGCGGCGCGTCCACTGATAAGCGCTTACTGACCAGCAGCGCCCCGGCGCCTGCGGCTACGGCATCCGCCGCGAAGTCGTGCGCGTCGAAACGCTCGCCTTTCAGCGCCACAAACAGGCAACCGGCGGTCACCTTGCGGGTGTCTGTCGTCACCTCGACAATTTGGCAATCGGCGCCCACCAGTTCAGCGCTCAATACCTCAGCCAGTGTCTGAAGAGAGACAGGGATCATGCCAGCACCCCCAGCAGTCGGGCGACCGTCGTGCGGTCGGAGTAATCCAGGCGGCGGTTGCCCACCAGCTGATAATCTTCGTGGCCTTTGCCCGCCACCAGCACCACATCCTGCTCCTGCGCCTGCATGATGGCGCTGGTCACCGCTTCGGCGCGGCCGTGGATCACCAGCGCCTGCCCGGCGTCCAGCAATCCGGTCAGGATGTCGTTGATAATCGCGCGCGGCTCTTCGGTGCGCGGGTTGTCATCGGTGATCACCACGCGATCGGCGAACTGCTCGGCGATGCCGCCCATCAGCGGACGCTTGCCCTTGTCGCGATCGCCGCCGCAGCCGAACACACACCACAGCTGCCCCTGGCAGTGCAGACGCGCGGCTTCCAGCGCTTTCTCCAGCGCATCCGGCGTGTGGGCGTAATCCACCACTACCGTCGGTTTGCCCGGCGCGTTAAACACTTCCATGCGGCCGCAGACCGGCTGCAGACGGCTGCCGGTTTCCACCAGCGCCTCCAGCGGGTAGCCCAACGACAGCAGCGTCGCCAATGCCAACAGCAGGTTGCTGACGTTGAACGCGCCCATCAGGCGGCTTTCGATCTCGCCGTCGCCCCAGCTGGAGCTGAAACGAACAGTCGCGCCGTTGTCGTGATAGTCGACCGCCGTGGTTTTCAGCCAGCGGCCGTGGCAGCCCGGCTGCAGGTTGTCCTGCATCGTCACCGCTACCGCATCCGGCAATTTGCCGAGCCAGCGCTGACCGACTTCATCGTCGGCGTTGATGATCGCCTGCCCCACGTTGTGGGCGGCGAACAGCGACCATTTGGCCGCTTCGTAATTGGCCATATCACCGTGGTAATCCAGGTGATCGCGACTCAGGTTGGTGAAGACCGCCGCAGCGAACGGCAGCGCCGCTACCCGGTGTTGCACCAAACCGTGGGAAGAAACTTCCATGGCGGCGAAGGTCGCGCCCTGTTCCGCCAACTCGTTTAATACGTGTTGAACATCCACCGCAGAACCGGTGGTATTCTCGGTCGGACACACCTGGCCCAGCAGGCCGTTGCCGACGGTGCCCATCACCGCGCTGGTTTCGCCCAGCAGTTGGCTCCACTGCGCCAGCAGCTGCGTGGTGGTGGTTTTGCCGTTGGTGCCGGTCACGCCGACCAGGCGCAAGCGCTCGCCCGGCTGATGGTAAAAACGCCCGGCCAGCGCGGAAAGGCGCTGGTTCAGTTGGCTCAGGTAGATCACCGGCACGCCGTGCATCTCAACGATGGCGCCGTCTTCGGCCTGACCGTCAGCCTCGGCGATCACAGCGGCGACGCCCTGCGCGATGGCCTGCGGAATATAGCGGCGCCCATCCGTTTGATGGCCGACCACGGCGACAAACAGATCCCCGGCAGCCGCCACACGGCTGTCTAATGTCATTTCCCGCAGCGCGCGCCCGGGTGCCGTCGGCACCCACGGGGCGAGTAAGTCGCGCAAATTACGATCTGCCACCTGAACCCTCTTTCTTGTTAATCACTAATTCGCTTTTGTCACCGGTGGGCAACGCGTCAGGCTCGACGTTCATGGTGCGCAATACGCCGCCCATGATGGCGCCGAACACCGGCGCGGAGATTGCGCCACCATAGTATTTCCCACCCTGCGGGTCGTTGATGACGACCACCAGGGCAAAACGGGGGTTACTTGCCGGCGCGACGCCGGCGGTATAAGCGATGTATCGGTTGACGTATTTGCCGTCCGGGCCCACTTTTTTCGCAGTACCGGTTTTGATGGCGATACGGTATCCCTTGATGGCGGCTTTTACGCCGCCGCCGCCCGGCAAGGCCACGCTTTCCATCATGTGCACCACGGTGCGCACCAGAGGTTCAGGGAAAACGCGCTCGCCGGCGACCGGAGGGTCAACCTTGGTGATCGACAATGGGCGATACACGCCCAGGCTGCCGATCGTTGCATAGACTCGCGCCAACTGTAACGGAGTTACCATCAGCCCGTAGCCGAAAGAGAAGGTGGCCCTCTCTATGTCAGACCACCGTTGTTTTTTTGGGTATATGCCACTGCTTTCTCCGACCAGCCCCAAATTGGTCGCTTTTCCCAGCCCAAAACGAGAGTAAGTATCTACTAACGCTGAGGACGGCATCGCTAACGCCAGCTTTGAAACACCGACGTTACTCGACTTCTGCAAGATCCCGGTCAATGACAGCTCCGAGTACCGCGCCACGTCTTTGATCTCGTGGCCCTGAATGCGATACGGGATGGTGTTCAGCACGCTGTTTTCTCTCACCACGCCGTTTTGCAGCGCGGTCATCACCACCATTGGCTTCACGGTTGAACCGGGTTCAAAAATATCGGTGATGGCGCGGTTACGCATGGTTTCTTTCGGCGTACCGGCCATGTTGTTCGGGTTGTAAGACGGGCTGTTGGCCATCGCCAGCACTTCGCCGGTGTTCACATCGATCAGCACCGCAGTGCCCGATTCGGCCTTGTTGAACGCCACCGCATTGTTCAGCTCGCGATACACCAGCGCCTGCAGGCGCTCATCGACGCTCAGCACCAGGTTGTGCGCCGCCTGGCTGTCGACGGAGGAGATGTCTTCGATCACCCGGCCGAAACGATCCTTACGCACCGTTCTCTCGCCCGGTTGCCCGGTCAGCCAGCGGTCGAAGCTCTTCTCGACGCCTTCGATGCCTTGCCCGTCGATGTTGGTCACGCCGATGATGTGCGACGTCACCTGCCCTGCCGGATAGTAACGGCGCGACTCCTGCCGCAGGTAGATCCCCGGCAGCTTGAGTTTGTGGATGTAGTCGCCGATCGCCGGGTTAACCTGGCGCGCCAGATAAACGAAGCGCCCTTTCGGGTTGGCGTTGATGCGGTTGGAGAGTTGGTCCAGCGGGATGTTCAGCGCATCGGAAAGCGCTTTCCAACGGCTGTCCAGCGTGATGCCGCCGCGCTCGTTCAGCTCTTTCGGATCGGCCCACACCGCATTCACCGGCACGCTGACCGCCAACGGACGGCCGGCGCGATCGCTGATCATGCCGCGCGCGGTCGGCACTTCCTGCACGCGCAGCGAACGCATGTCGCCTTCTTTCACCAGACGATCGGGGTTGATGACCTGCAGGTACGCGACGCGCAACATCAGGCCAACCATCGCCAGCAAAATGCAGCCGCACAGCAACGCAAAACGCCAGCTGACAAAGCTGGCCTGATCTTCCTGGCGTCTCAACTTACCGGGGCGCGCTGCTTTCATGCGTTTCCTTTCTACTCCGTGTCATTATTCCGGTTAAACCATTCATTGTTTAACGATGATATTTTCCTGCGATGGATCAACGTGTTGCATCTGCAGTTTTTCTGTCGCGATACGTTCAACCCGGCTGTGATCGCCGAGGGCGTTCTCTTCTAAAATCAGGTTGCGCCACTCGATATCCAGCGCATCGCGCTCCAGAACCAGCTGTTCACGCTCGGCGGTCAGCAGGCGGGTGCGGTGCGCGGTAGTCACCACGAAAATCGCGGAGACCAGTGACGCAATCAGTAAAATCAGGGGGATCTTGGCGTTGCGCAGCAGATCGCCGCCAATCACCCCGACCAGGCCGTGACGTTCGTTGCCAATCACGCGGGCATCCTCTCAGCAATACGCAGCACCGAGCTGCGCGCACGCGGGTTGTCCGCCACTTCCGCTTCCGACGGCATCATTTTGCCCAGCGCTTTCAGCGTCCGGCCGCCCATGCCGCGCAGCTGCTCTTCGGTCAACGGAATGCCGGCCGGCACCTGGGCGCCGCGGCTGTGGTGACGCATAAAACGTTTGACGATGCGGTCTTCCAGCGAGTGGAAGCTGATGATCGACAAACGGCCCTGCGGGGCCAGCACTTCCAGCGCGCCGTCGAGCGCACGCTCGATCTCTTCCAGCTCGCTGTTGATATAGATGCGGATCGCCTGGAAGCTGCGCGTCGCCGGGTGCTTGTGCTTTTCCCGGAACGGACTGGCATCGGCGATCAGATCCGCCAGCTCTTTGGTGCGCGTCATCGGCTCCACGCGGTTTCTTTCCACGATGGCGCGCGCGATGCGCTTGGCGAAACGCTCCTCGCCAAAGGTTTTCAGCACCCAGGCGATGTCGTCCGCTTCGGCCTTCATCAGCCATTCCGCGGCGGACAGGCCGGTGGACGGATCCATGCGCATGTCCAGCGGGCCATCGCGCATAAAGGAGAACCCGCGCTCCGCGTCGTCAAGCTGCGGCGAGGAAACGCCCAGATCGAGCAGAACGCCGTCGATCTTGCCCACCAGCTCGCGCTCCCGCACATAGTGCGACAACTCGGAAAATGGGCCGTGTACGATGGTAAAACGAGGATCTTCAATAGATTTGGCGGCTGCAATCGCCTGAGGGTCACGGTCAATCGCCAGCAAACGCCCTTCCGGCCCCAGCTGGGACAGAATCAGACGAGAATGGCCACCGCGACCAAAAGTACCGTCGATATATATGCCGTTACTGCGGATGTTGAGGCCGTTGACGGCTTCGTCCAGCAGGACGGTGGTGTGTTTATAGTTTTCCAACATGCTTATAGCGACAAGTCCTGTAGCCGCTCAGACAACGGTTCCTGAGCCGACTGTTCAGCGTCAATATCATCCTTGACTTGTTGATACCAGGTCTGTTCATCCCACAGTTCAAACTTGTTGAACTGACCGACCAGCATCACTTCTTTCGTGAGCCCGGCGTGTTGCCGCAGCGTACTGGCTAACAGCAAACGACCGGCACTATCCATCTGACACTCACTGGCATGCCCCAACAGCAGGCGCTGAACGCGGCGCTCGGCGGGATTCATGCTCGACAGACGTGATAATTTTTGTTCAATAATTTCCCATTCGGGCAAAGGATAAAGCAGCAGACAGGGCTGATGGAGGTCAATGGTACAGACCATTTGGCCTTGCGATTCCTCGTTGAGCAATTCCCGATATCGGGTAGGTACGGCGAGCCGCCCTTTGCTGTCGAGGTTGACCATCGTCGCTCCACGGAACATTCCTGAGCTACCCCTTAGTGACCGTTTTCACCACTTTACCCCACAAATTCCCACACAATGGAGTTTACGGAGGGTATGAAAACCTTGTCAAGCCAGAGCGCCAGCGCTTTGGCAATATTTCTCTGGTCATTTTGGGAGCTGACTCGCGAAAGAAACTCTGATTATTCGACGATTAAAAATTAACACCATGATAAACGGAGAGAATTTTCTAAGCGGAAAGAATCTGATTAAAAACCTGACGAACTGGCGATTAATTAACTCATTACTTCCTTCTGCAAGCCATGTCTCATTTTTCAGCTCGGCAATCTCAGGGCGGTAACCGCTGGCGAGCCGCGCCCGCCAAGGCTCGGCGCCAGGCGAACCGATCGCGGAATAAGGCCATAACTCCTTGAGTTAATAACGCTCAATCGTTATTCACCGTAAAACCGGGCGCTATTTTACTTCAATTTGCACCGCCGTGATGAGGCCGCGATAAAAATAAATGGCTCGGATATTACGAGCAGAAGTAATTTCGATTCAAATCAACTTGGTAAGATTATTCCCAAAATACCTGTTTACAATTATGGTTTCATTTTCTTACACCTTTATTTCCACAATTTTTGCCGGAAAAAATCCCCTTCAAAAACGAAAAATCGCAACCTTATGTTTTTAATCGATTTATTTAAAAACGCCGATTTTAATCTCTCCGCTCCATCCTACGCCCCTGTTCTGCGGGACAAAAAGCGAACAAATGTTAAAAATAAAAATATAAACCTAGTTAAAAAACATAATCCAGATGAGTACACTATAAAAAAGGCAAAAAACCAGCCTTAACATCCAACAACGAATGATTTAACAGAGTTTTAACCATAAGGGGTGACACATGCTTTCGCCCGCTACTCACTGGCGTAGCGCCGCTGCCGATACGTTCGCACTGGTGGTGTATTGCTTTATCGCCGGCATGGCGATAGAAGTGTTGATCTCAGGCATGAGCTTCCAGCAATCCCTCTCTTCACGCCTGTTGTCGATCCCGGTCAACATCCTGATCGCCTGGCCTTACGGCCGCTATCGCGATCTGTTTATCCGCACGGCGCGCCGCTGCCCGCGCGGCCAGTTCCTGCTGCGCAACCTCGCCGATCTGCTGGCCTACGTCAGCTTCCAGTCGCCGGTTTATGCCGCCATTCTATGGAGCGTAGGCGCCGACGGCCAACAAATGCTGGCGGCGGTAACCAGCAATGCGCTGGTATCCATGGCGATGGGCGTGGTGTATGGCTATTTCCTGGAATACTGCCGGCGGCTGTTCCGGGTGGCGGACTACGTCTAAAGCAGGAGCCCGCCAACGCGGGCCCCTGTCAGGCAAACTACTTGCGGCTCAGGCTGCCGCGGCGGAACAGATTGCGGCGAATGCGCGTCAGCCCCGGCTTGGGTTTACGCGGTTCGTCCAGGCTGGCCAGCACCAGTTCCAGCACGCGCTCGGCCACGTCGCGATGGCGCTGCGCTACCGCCAATACCGGGCACTCCAGGAAATCCAACAGTTCATGATCGCCGAAGGTGGCGATCGCCAGATCGGTCGGCAAGCGGCCGCGTTGCTTCAGCGTCACGTCCATCACGCCCTGCAATAAAGAGAACGACGTGGTAAACAGCGCCTGCGGCATCGGGTGCGTTTTCAGCCATTCGGCAAACAGCGCGCCGGCGGCTTCGCGTTCATAGCTGTTGGCGTACAGGTAATCGACGTGGCGGGGATCCTCTTGCCAGGCCTGACGGAAGCCCTGCTCACGCAGGAAGCTCACCGAAAGCTCCGGCAAGGCGCCCAGATACAGCACCGATTCAGCCGGGAAGGTGCGCAGCTCCTGCGCCAGCGCAAAGGCATCTTCCTGATCGGCGCCCACAACGCTGATGAAATGCTCGCGATCCAGCGCACGGTCCAGCGCGATGATCGGCAGCGGATCGTTGGCCCAGCGTTGATAGAAAGGATGTTCCGGCGGCAAGGCGGTGGAGACGATAATGGCATCCACCTGACGCTGCAGCAGGTGCTCAATGCAGCGCATTTCGTTGTCCGGCTGATCTTCGGAACAGGCGATCAGCAATTGGTAACCCCGCTGGCGCGCCTGGCGCTCCAGGTAGTTGGCGATGCGGGTATAGCTGGTATTTTCCAGATCCGGGATCACCAGGCCGATAGAACGGGTGCGCCCGGCGCGCAGCCCCGCCGCGACGGCATTCGGGTGATAGTTATGCTCCCTGACCACGGCCATCACTTTCTCGACGGTTTTATCGCTGACACGATACTGCTTCGCCTTGCCGTTGATGACATAACTGGCCGTCGTGCGCGAAACGCCCGCGAGACGCGCGATTTCATCCAGTTTCACATTAACCCCTTAATGACGCTGAAAATAGAAGTGAAGGCTGTGCTCGGATTAACCATGACATCCCGTACGGTTATTCAATCCAGCCTCTGCGATCTAACAGCAGAAAACACTGCCTAGCAACCGCTTTTGCCGAAAGGTGCCAGCAATCGGGCAAAAAATACCGAAAAACAAAGGGCGCAGCCACGCCGCGCCCCGATTATTCGCCGCCAGATCGCGCTCAGCGCATGATTTTGTCGCCGCGCGACACGCCGACCACGCCGGAACGCGCCACTTCCACGATCTCCGCCACTTCACGCACCGCGCTCAGGAAGGCGTCGAGCTTGTCGCTGGTGCCGGCCAGCTGCACCGTATACAGCGTCGCCGTCACATCAACGATCTGGCCGCGGAAAATGTCGGCGCAGCGCTTCACCTCTTCACGGCCGTAGCCGCTGGCCTGCAGCTTCACCAGCATGATCTCGCGCTCGACGTGGGCGCCCTGCACCAGTTCGCTGACGCGCAGCACGTCCACCAGCTTGTGCAACTGCTTCTCAATCTGCTCCAGCACTTTCTCATCGCCGACGGTCTGGATAGTCATGCGCGACAGCGTCGGATCGTCGGTCGGCGCCACCGTCAGGCTCTCGATGTTGTAACCGCGCTGGGAGAACAAGCCCACCACGCGCGACAGGGCGCCGGATTCGTTTTCCAGCAAGACAGATAAAATACGGCGCATGATCAGGTCCTCTCCGTTTTGCTAAGCCACATTTCGTCCATGCTTCCGCCGCGGATCTGCATCGGGTAGACATGTTCGGTTTCATCGACGGTCACGTCGACGAACACCAGCCGCTCTTTTTCCGCCAGCGCCTGCGCCAGCTTGCTTTCCAGCTCATCCGGCGTGCGGATGGCGATGCCGACATGGCCGTAAGCCTCGGCCAGCTTGACGAAGTCCGGCAGTGAATCCATGTAAGACTGCGAATGACGGCCGGAATAAATCATGTCCTGCCACTGCTTGACCATGCCCAGATAGCGGTTGTTGAGGTTCACCACCACCACCGGCAGGTTATATTGCAGCGCGGTGGACAGCTCCTGAATATTCATCTGAATGCTGCCGTCGCCGGTCACGCACACCACGGTTTCCTCCGGCAGCGCCAGCTTGACGCCCAATGCCGCCGGCAGGCCGAAGCCCATGGTGCCGAGGCCGCCGGAGTTGATCCAACGGCGTGGTTTGTCGAACGGATAATAGAGCGCGGCGAACATTTGGTGCTGGCCGACGTCCGAGGTCACATAGGCGTCGCCTTTGGTCAGGCGATGCAGGGTTTCAATCACCGCCTGCGGCTTGATGGTGCCGCTGTTTTTGTCGTAGCCCAGGCAGTCGCGGGCGCGCCACTGCTCGATAGACTGCCACCAATCGCGCAGCGCATCGTGATCCTGCGCTTTCTCGTCCTGCGCCAGCAGCTCCAGCATCTGCACCAGCACCTGTTTGGCATCGCCGACGATCGGGATATCGGCGTCCACCGTTTTGGAGATCGAGGTCGGATCGATATCGATGTGCAGCACGGTGGCATCCGGGCAGTATTTGGCCAGATTGTTGGTCGTACGATCGTCGAAACGCACGCCGACGGCGAAGATCACGTCGGCATGGTGCATGGTTTTATTGGCTTCATAGGTGCCGTGCATGCCGAGCATGCCAACGCTCTGGCGATGAGTGCCGGGGAAGGCCCCCAACCCCATCAGGCTGCTGGTCACCGGCAGGTTCAACTGCTCCGCCAACGCCAACAGTTCGGCTTCGCAACCGGCGTTGATCGCGCCGCCGCCGACGTACATCACCGGCTTTTTGGCCGCCAGGATGGTTTGCAACGCGCGTTTGATCTGCCCGCGATGGCCCTGCACCGTCGGGTTGTAGGAACGCATGCTCACGTCCTGCGGATAGGCATAAGGCATCCGCACCGCCGGGCCGACGATGTCTTTCGGCAGATCGATCACCACCGGGCCGGGGCGGCCGCTGGAAGCCAGGTAAAAGGCCTTCTTCAACACCGCCGGGATGTCTTCGGTACGTTTCACCAGGAAGCTGTGTTTCACCACCGGCCGAGAAATCCCCACCATATCGCACTCCTGGAAGGCGTCGTAGCCGATCAGTGAGCTGGGCACCTGCCCCGACAGGACGACCATCGGGATCGAGTCCATATAGGCGGTGGCGATGCCGGTAATGGCGTTGGTGGCGCCGGGGCCGGAGGTCACCAGCACCACGCCCACTTCGCCGGTGGCGCGCGCGTAGCCGTCGGCCATGTGCACCGCACCTTGCTCGTGGCGCACCAGAATATGATCGATCCCTCCGACCGTATGCAGGGCGTCGTAGATATCGAGCACCGCCCCGCCGGGGTAGCCGAATACATGTTTAACGCCCTGATCGATCAACGATCGGACGACCATCTCGGCTCCTGACAACATCTCCATGGGTTTGCCTCCAGGCTTGCTTATTCTTCTCTGGCGCCGGAACGTAGCGCCTGCTGCGGGGCAATGCCCCAAAGTTTTTATGGGTTGTCGCTATCGAATTAACATAACGTCAGAATTTGGGGCAGGCAAACGGCAAAATGGCTTAACGGTGGCGGGGTTATTGCCAAGCGGCTGGAGATCGCAGCTTTATAAAAACAATGCGCTAGCCTCAGGGTTGTCGGGCTAGGCATTGTTTCGAACAGGAGGGAAATTACAGAACTAAATCAGGTGATGGATATGCCGCTTTTTTCGCCGGGCACATGGCCCGGCGGCGGCGTCAGGCCTGTTCCTGGTACATCGAGTCGATTTCGCGCTGATAGCGCTGCAGGATCACTTTGCGGCGCAGCTTCAGCGTGGGCGTCAACTCCCCCAACTCCATGGAAAAAGCCGCCGGCAGCAGCGTGAACTTCTTCACCTGCTCGAAACGCGCCAGCTCCTTTTGCATCTCGCGCAGACGCTTTTCGAACATCGCGAGGATCTCACCGTTGCGCAGCAGCTCCAGGCGATCCTGGTATTTCAGGTTGACTGACTTCGCGTACTCTTCCAGCGACTCAAAGCACGGCACGATCAGCGCGGAAACGAACTTGCGCGCATCGGCGATGATTGCCACCTGCTCGATAAAGCGGTCCTGCGCCAGCGTGCCTTCCAGCATCTGCGGCGCTATGTATTTGCCGCCGGAGGTTTTCATCAAATCTTTCAGGCGCTCGGTGATGAACAGATTGCCCTCTTCATCGATCGCCCCGGCGTCGCCGGTTTTCAGCCAGCCATCGGCGGTAAAGGTCGCGGCGGTTTCCAACGGTTTGTTGAAATAGCCGCGCATCACGATCGGCCCGCGCACCTGAATTTCATTTTCTTCACCGATGCGCACCTCGACCTCCGGCAGCGGTTTACCGATAGAGCCGAAGCGGAAATGCCCCTCTTCCCAGCAGGACACGGTCGCACAGGTTTCGGTCATGCCGTAGCCGTACTTGATGTTGACGCCCATCGCCTGGAAAAACAGGATCACATTGTCATCCAGCTTGGCACCCGCTGCCGGCAAGAAACGCACCCGGCCACCGAGAATGCCGCGCAGCTTGCTCAATACCAGCTTGTCGGCCCAGCGGTGAGAGAGTTCGAACAGTTTGCCCAACGGTTTGCCGGCCCGCTCTTGCAGGAACTTGCGCTCCCCGCAGACGATCGCCCAGTGGAACAGCGCACGGCGCAACCAAGGGGCACGCGCCACTTTTTCATGCACCGCGCTGAAAATCTTCTCGTAGAAACGCGGTACCGCGCACATTAACGTCGGCCGCACCTGCCCCATCGCTTCCCGTACCCAGTCGGTGTTCGGCAGGAAAACATTCTGCGCGCCGGAATGCATGACAAAGAAGCTCCAGGCACGCTCGAACACGTGCGACAGCGGCAGGAAACTGAGCGACACATCCTCTTCGCCGACCGTCAGTCTCTCATCATGCAGGTAGAGCTGCGCCGCCAGGTTGCGGTAGTCCAGCATTACCCCTTTCGGTTCGCCGGTGGTGCCCGAGGTATAGATCAGGGTAAAGAGATCCTGCAGGTCGCACTCTTCAATGCGCTGCCGACGTTGAGCGACAAAAGCCGCCGGATCGGCAGCGCGCTCGAAGGCGCCCAGGTGTTGTGCGATCTCGCAGCCGCGCAGATCGGTGCCCTCGTCGAACACGATGATATGACTCAGCTGTGGGCAGACGCCACGCAGTGCGATGGCGGCATCCAGCTGCGCCTGCTCGCCGACGAACAGGATGCGAATGTCAGCGTCGTTGATGACGAAGGCCGCCTGCGCCGGCGTATTGGTGGAATAGAGCGGTACGCTGACGCCACGCAGGTGCAGGATCGCGAGATCGGTCAACGACCAGGCCATCGTGTTATTGGCGAAGATACCGATACGTTCTTGCACTTCGGCGCCCAGCGCCAGCAGCCCGGCGGCAATGCGATCAATGCGGGCAGCCGCCGCTCCCCAGGTCAGTTGAAACTCGCCGTTGGGCGACCATTGGCGAAATGCTGTGCGATCGGCTCGGTGGGTGATTTGATGCTGTATACGATGGATCAAATGGTATTGCAGCAGATTAGTGATCATAGTGCTCTAAGCCTGAAATGAATCATACAGTTAAGCCTGAACGATGCCTTGCGGCCCTCATCTCAGCTTACACGTGTTTACTTTTTTCCGCGCAGTCTACCTACTCTCAGGCAGGGGGAAAAGCAATTTCAGCGTAGAAGTGTGAGCCAAAACTCAGGCCGGCTTTCGCGCTTTCATGGGTTGGACAAAACGGGAAGGAAAAGGTTTGATGGCGGCCATAAAACGCGGCCCGTTCGGGCCGCCACATCGAGTTAGTTTAAAATTCCAGCTGGAAAGTAAAAATCAGAATATTAATTTATATTAATTGTTTTCGCTAAATGAACAAATTTATCCTGAGAATAAGTTATTCTATCGCCGCAAAACCAAGAAATATCTTAATAAAAACGCAGATAGTTCTTAGTTTTTATCATGAGAAAAAAACGCTCAGTTGAATATTATCTTTATATAGTTCCCATTTTTATCGCTTTACTTTGGGTTACCCGCCTCAATCAGGACAGATTTCATCCACTGGTGGCCTTTATCCCGCTCTGAGGATTCATGCCAGGAGAGGTAGCAGGTGGCTTTATTATCGTTGCCACATAAAGGAACCGCCTTTATTTTCAACGCCTCCGTCTGCTGTCGCACCAACCAGGCGGGCGCAATCGCTACCATTTCCGTTTGCGACACCATATTCAACACGCTGTAAAGATCCGTGCACTGCTGCGTCACGGCGCGCAGCATCGGTTCGTCTAAATAAAAAGGTTTACTGAACGATCCAAAACTTTCCAGGGAAACTGCAGCATGCTGCTCGGCCAGCATGTGTTCCGGCGTCACCTCCTCGCCTATTCTCGGGTGCGCCTGCGCAACCGCCAGCACTAATTCGTCGTCGAACATCGCCAGGCTGCGAAACTCCGCCGACTCGAAACGGCTGTAGCCGATGACAAACTCCACGTCCTGATAACGTAATTGACGTTCAATATTATTGTTAATGTATGACTTTATTTGCAGGTTAAGCTGCGGCGCTATCTGTTTGACGTGATTGATTATCCCGGCGCCCAGACGCAAATCGAGCGGGCTGCACAGCGACAGGGAGAACGCTCGCGTGCTGGTCAGCGGCTCAAACTCAGATCCCGGCAACTCATTCTGCACCAGCTGCAGCGCTTGCCGCACCGGCCCGAACAGCTGCCTGGCCCGCATGGTGGGCTGGATCCCGCGGCCGCAGCGCACGAACAGTTCGTCGTTGAACATCACCTTCAGGCGCGCTACCGCGTTGCTCACCGCCGGCTGCGACATCCCTAACGAATTAGCGGCTCGCGTAATATTTTGCATTTGCATCACGGCGTCAAACACCGTCAGTAAATTAAGATCGACGCTGCGCAAATGGATGTCCGCCGGTTCTTTGACCATGGCGATTTCTGAATCATATTCAGCCATATTTCACTCCACTAAATCCTGTGTAAATAATCTAATCCTTATGCTCGACAAACAATGAAACGCCGCATTGTCTTATCTTTGCACGACAAATCCTGCCATTACCGTCATCAATCGATAAAAAACCTCGTGTTATCGACACGATATAAGTCGTATATGGAATACATGTCAGCAGCTTCCCCCGTCAGCGAGAAGAATGCCACCTGGGTAGTACTAATAATTAGGTATCAACAATGATTAATACAATTGAACAACGTCGCCGCACTGTATGAGACAAACTATAAAAACACATCATAAGCAATCAAACCATCTAAAAACACCGCTCACTTTGTGTAAAAACGCATTATTTTGTTATATTATGACTAAAACAATCAATTATTCATATGAGTTAAATTTAAACCATTTGTATTGAAAATGTTATTTTATTGCTCCCCGTGATTAATCCCTCTTGCTTTTTTCATCACAAATCTTAACGCAACGAAATCCAGAAGCAATTAGCGCAGTATATATTCGATTCGTTTATGCTAAGCAGCACGCAAACTGGCCCCATTTTTTTCTCTAAGGCGTCGTTTTTTTGCCGAATGATCCTCTGTTTAGCTAATGGGATGATGCATTGTCCCCGCATTCAATCAGGTGTTGACATCGCCAGGCCAATCACGTATCAAATTAGGCAGACACCCAATTTAAGAGAAGCTGAACCCTTATGAACCGTACTCACCGTCTACTAGGCCTACTACTCAACGCATCTTGTTTGCGCGGTATGCCTGTGGACGACGTTCGGAGCTGACTCAGCCGATCACCCATAAGAAACCCGCGCTACTGCGCGGGTTTTTTTTTGCCCGCTTAGCGTGAAATCAACACGATAAGGAATGCACCGATGAGCCAACAAGTCATTATTTTCGATACCACGCTGCGTGATGGCGAGCAGGCGCTGCAGGCCAGCCTGAGCGTAAAAGAGAAGATTCAGATTGCGCTGGCGCTGGAAAGAATGGGCGTTGACGTGATGGAAGTCGGCTTCCCGGTCTCTTCGCCGGGCGACTTCGAGTCGGTGCAAACCATCGCGCGCCAGATCAAGAACAGCCGCGTCTGTGGCCTGGCCCGCTGCGTGGACAAAGACATCGACGTGGCCGCCGAAGCGCTGCGCGTCGCCGAAGCGTTCCGCATCCACGTATTCCTGGCCACCTCAACCCTGCACATCGAATCGAAGCTGAAGCGCTCGTTCGACGAAGTGCTGGAGATGGCGGTACGATCGGTAAAACGCGCCCGCAACTACACCGACGACGTGGAGTTCTCCTGTGAAGACGCCGGCCGCACGCCGATCGACAATCTGTGTCGCGTGGTCGAAGCCGCCATCAACGCCGGCGCTACCACCATCAATATCCCGGACACCGTCGGCTACACCACCCCGAACCAGTTCGGCGGCATCATCACTACCCTGTATGACCGCGTGCCGAACATCGACAAAGCCATCATCTCCGTGCACTGCCACGACGATTTGGGCATGGCGGTCGGCAACTCCATCGCCGCAGTGCAAGCCGGAGCCCGCCAGGTGGAAGGCACCCTGAACGGCATTGGTGAACGCGCCGGCAACTGTTCGCTGGAGGAAGTGATCATGGCGATTAAAGTGCGCCAGGACATCATGAACGTGCACACCAACATCAACCACCAGGAAATCTTCCGCACCAGCCAGATCGTCAGCCAGCTGTGCAACATGCCGATCCCGGCCAACAAGGCGATCGTCGGCTCCAACGCCTTCGCCCACTCCTCCGGCATTCACCAGGACGGCGTGCTGAAGAACCGCGAAAACTACGAAATCATGACCCCGCAGTCGATCGGCCTGAAAGACGTGCAGTTAAACCTGACCTCCCGCTCCGGCCGCGCGGCGGTGAAACACCGCATGGAAGAGATGGGCTACCAGGAGCAGGACTACAACCTGGATACCCTGTACGCCGCCTTCCTGAAACTGGCCGACAAAAAGGGCCAGGTGTTCGACTACGATCTGGAGGCGCTGGCCTTCATCAACAAACAGCAGGAAGAGCCGGAGCACTTCAGCCTGGGTTACTTCAGCGTGCAATCCGGCAGCAGCATCATGGCCACCGCCTCGGTGAAACTGATCTGCGGCGGCGAAGAGAAAGCCGAAGCCGCCACCGGCAACGGCCCGGTCGATGCGGTTTATCAGGCGATCAATCGCATCACCGACTACCCGATCGAGCTGGTGAAGTACCAATTGACCGCCAAGGGCCATGGCCGCGACGCGCTGGGCCAGGTGGATATCGTGGTCTCTTACAACGGCCGCCGCTTCCATGGCGTGGGTCTGGCGACCGACATCGTCGAATCCTCCGCCAAGGCGATGGTGCACGTGTTGAACAATATTTGGCGCTCACAGCAGGTAGAAAAAGAAAAGCAGCGCCTGCAGCAAAACAAACATCAAAATAATCAGGAAACGGTGTGAACATGACGAAGACTTATCACATTGCCGTCTTGCCCGGAGACGGCATCGGCCCGGAAGTAATGGCTCAGGCGCGCAAAGTGTTGGACGCAGTGCGTCAACGCTTTGACATTCGCATCACCACCGCCGAGTACGACGTCGGCGGCATCGCCATCGATCGCCACGGCAGCCCGCTGCCGGCGGCGACCGTCGCCGGCTGCGAGCAGGCCGACGCCATCCTGTTCGGATCGGTGGGCGGCCCGAAATGGGAACATCTGCCGCCGGCCGAGCAGCCGGAACGCGGCGCGCTGTTGCCGCTGCGCAAGCACTTCAAACTGTTCAGCAACCTGCGCCCGGCGCGCCTGTATCAAGGGTTGGAGGCGTTCTGCCCGCTGCGCGCCGACATCGCCGCCCGCGGCTTCGACATTCTGTGCGTGCGCGAATTGACCGGCGGCATCTACTTCGGCCAGCCGAAAGGCCGCGAAGGCCAGGGCATGCAGGAACGCGCCTTCGATACCGAGGTGTATCACCGTTTCGAGATTGAACGCATCGCGCGCATCGCCTTCGAATCCGCCCGCAAGCGCCGCCACAAGGTGACGTCGATCGACAAGGCCAACGTGCTGCAAAGCTCCATCCTGTGGCGTGAAGTGGTCAATCAGGTCGCCAGGGATTACCCGGACGTGTCGCTGTCGCACATGTATATCGACAACGCCACCATGCAGTTGATCAAGGATCCGTCCCAGTTCGACGTGCTGCTGTGCTCCAATCTGTTCGGTGACATCCTGTCCGACGAGTGCGCGATGATCACCGGTTCGATGGGCATGCTGCCGTCCGCCAGCCTGAATGAGCAAGGCTTCGGCCTGTACGAACCGGCGGGCGGTTCCGCGCCGGATATTGCCGGCAAAGGCATCGCCAACCCGATTGCGCAGATCCTGTCCGCCACTCTGCTGCTGCGTTACAGCCTGGGCGCCGATGAAGCGGCCGACGCCGTGGAGCGCGCCATCAACCAGGCGTTGGAACAGGGCTACCGCACCGCCGATCTGGCCGGTGACGGCAAAGCCGTCAGCACCGATGAAATGGGCGATATCATCGCCCGCTT
The DNA here is from genome assembly GCF_037150675.1 of Serratia sp. KG1D. Classification (NCBI taxonomy): domain Bacteria; kingdom Pseudomonadati; phylum Pseudomonadota; class Gammaproteobacteria; order Enterobacterales; family Yersiniaceae; genus Serratia; species Serratia sp. KG1D. Next base: position 424,245 of record NZ_JBAGIH010000004.1, on the reverse strand, counting down.
TGTAGCTCAGGGGGCATAACATGGCCAAGACCTTATACCAGAAGCTGTACGACGCCCACGTGGTGCACGAAGCGCCGAACGAAACGCCGTTGCTGTATATCGACCGTCACCTGGTGCACGAAGTCACCTCGCCGCAGGCGTTCGACGGCCTGCGCGCCATGGGCCGTAAGGTGCGCCAACCCGGCAAAACCTTCGCCACCATGGATCACAACGTGTCGACCCAGACCAAAGACATCAACGCCAGCGGCGAAATGGCGCGCATCCAGATGCAGGAGCTGATCAAGAACTGCGCGGAATTCGGCGTTTCGCTGTATGACCTGAATCACCCGTTCCAGGGCATCGTGCACGTGATCGGGCCTGAGCAAGGCATGACGCTGCCGGGCATGACCATCGTCTGCGGCGACTCACACACCGCCACCCACGGCGCTTTCGGCTCATTGGCGTTCGGCATCGGCACCTCCGAAGTGGAACACGTGCTGGCGACCCAGACCCTGAAACAGGGCCGGGCCAAAACCATGAAGATTGAAGTCACCGGCGACGCCGCCGAGGGCATTACCGCCAAAGACATCGTGCTGGCGGTGATCGGCAAAACCGGCAGCGCAGGCGGCACCGGCCACGTGGTGGAGTTCTGCGGCAAGGCGATCGAGGCATTGAGCATGGAAGGGCGTATGACCCTGTGCAACATGGCGATCGAAATGGGCGCCAAAGCCGGGTTGGTCGCGCCGGACGACACCACCTTCGCCTACCTGAAGGGGCGTCAGTTCGCACCGACCGGCGAAAACTGGGAGCAGGCGGTCGCTTACTGGCGCACGCTGAAGTCCGACGCCGACGCCCAGTTCGATACCGTGGTGACGCTGCGCGCCGAAGAGATCGCGCCGCAGGTCACCTGGGGCACCAACCCTGGCCAGGTGATCGCCGTCAATCAGGCGATCCCGGCGCCGGAATCGTTCAGCGATCCGGTTGAGCGCGCCTCCGCCGAAAAAGCGCTGGCCTACATGGATTTGAAGCCGGGTATCAAATTGACCGAAGTGCCGATCGACAAGGTGTTCATCGGTTCCTGCACCAACTCGCGCATCGAAGATCTGCGCGCGGCGGCGGCGATCGCCAAGGGGCGCAAGGTCGCCAACGGCGTGCAGGCCATCGTGGTGCCGGGCTCCGGCCCGGTGAAGGCCCAGGCGGAAGCCGAAGGGTTGGACAAAATCTTTATTGAAGCCGGTTTCGAATGGCGCTTGCCGGGTTGCTCGATGTGCCTGGCGATGAACAACGACCGTCTGAATCCGGGCGAGCGCTGCGCGTCCACCAGTAACCGTAACTTCGAAGGGCGCCAGGGCCGCGGTGGGCGCACCCACCTGGTCAGCCCGGCAATGGCCGCCGCGGCCGCCGTCGCCGGTCACTTCGCTGACATCCGTGATATTCACTAAGGGGCTAACGTGGCTAAATTTACTCAACATACCGGCTTAGTGGTGCCTTTGGATGCGGCCAACGTCGACACCGACGCCATTATTCCCAAGCAGTTTTTACAGAAGGTGACCCGCACCGGTTTCGGCCAGCACCTGTTCAACGACTGGCGCTTCCTCGACGACGCCGGCCAGCAGCCGAACCCGGCGTTCGTGCTGAACAAACCGCGCTATAAAGGCGCCAGCATCCTGTTGGCGCGCGAAAACTTCGGCTGCGGCTCTTCGCGCGAACACGCCCCCTGGGCGCTGACCGACTACGGGTTCAAAGTGGTGATTGCGCCGAGCTTTGCCGATATCTTCTATGGCAACTCGTTCAACAACCAGCTGTTGCCGGTGACGCTGAGCGAGCAGCAGGTGGATGAGCTGTTCAAGCTGGTGGACGCCAACGAGGGCATGGAGTTCGTGGTGGATCTGGAGAACCAGACGGTCAACGCCGGCGGCAAAAGCTATCCGTTCGAAATAGACAGCTTCCGCCGCCACTGCATGATCAACGGGCTGGACAGCATCGGCCTGACGCTGCAGCACGAAGCGGACATCTCCCGCTACGAAGCGCAGCAGCCGGCGTTTCTGAATTAATCCCCTTCACCCGCCGCCCGGCGGGTGAATTTTTTCCTCACCAGTAGCCCAGCAGCTTCCACCATGCGCCGCCGATCACTATCCAGATCAGCAGGTTAACCACACTCATCACCCATCCCGCTTTCCACCACTCCCCCAGCGTCACGTAGCCGGAGCCAAAGATGATCGGCGCGGTGCCGGTGCCGTAATGCGTCAGCGACATCATCAGCGAGGAAGAAAACGCCAGGATCAGGCCCAGCAGTGCCGGTGGCGCGCCAAGCGCGATGCCGGCAGCGAAGAAGGCGGCGAACATCGCCGTCACGTGCGCGGTGGTGCTGGCGAAGAAATAGTGTGAATACAAATAGATGAGTGTCAGCAAGATCGTGCCGCCCACCCAGCTCATGCCCATACGGTCGATGCCGTTGCCGACGGTTTGCGACAGCCAGCCGATCAGCCCCAGCTTGCCGAGGAAGCTGGCCATCATCACCAGCGCCGAGAACCACACCACGGTGTCCCAGGCCCCTTTATGCTTCAGCACATCCTCCCAGCTCAGCACGCCGGTGGCCAGCAGCACCGCCAGGCCTATCAGCGCCGCGGTGGTAGGATTGACCGCCAGCGCCGGGCCGAAGATCATCGCCGGAATGCCGGCCCACAGCACCAGCAGCAGCGCAAATACCCCGAGAGTAATTTTCTCCGGCAGCGTCACCGGCCCCAGCGCCTGCAGCTTTTCGCGGGCGAAACGCGGCGCATCCGGCGTACTTTTCACCTCCGGGGGGTACAGCAGATAAATCACCAGCGGCATCACGATCAGCGAGCACAGCCCTGGCACCAGGGCGGCGACCGCCCACATCGACCAGGACAGCTCGAAGCTGCCGTGGGTGCCTTTGGCGATCAGGCTAACGATCAGCGGGTTAGGCGCGGTGGCGGTGATAAACATCGCCGAGGTGACCGGGTTGATGTTGTAGTTCACCAGCGACAGGTAGCGGCCAATCTTGCCGGAGGTATTGAGCTCGGGTTTGGAGCCGAAGCTGTCGGCGATCGACTTCATGATCGGGTGAATGATGCCGCCGCCGCGCGCGGTATTGCTCGGCGTCACCGGCGCCAGCGTGGTTTCCGCCAACGTCAATGCGTAGGCGATGCCGAGCGTTTTTTTACCGAACAGCGAGATAAAGTAGTAGCCGATGCGCGCGCCCAGCCCGGTTTTGTTCAGGCTGAGGGAGATCATGATAGAAAAGCCGATCAGCCAGATCAGTTGGTTGGAAAAGCCGCTGAGCGCGTCGTCCAGCGCGGCGCCCGGCTTGCCGGGGTTGGTGACGCCGGTCACCGCCACCAGAGCGATGGCGATCACCGAGACCGCACCGATCGGCATCGCCTTGCCGATGATGGCGATGATGGTGCCGATAAACAGCGCCAGCAGCTGCCAGGCATTGGGCGCAACGCCCTCCGGCACGGGAATGAGGAACCAGATAATCAGCGTGGCGCCAAGGGCGCACAGGGAAGGAAGCGGTTTGAGCGGTGTGAGTTTATCCATAACGTTCCCACTGTTCTAAACGACAGGGCGGCATCTCAATAGCGAGACGGGCGTGGGCGCAACGATCGCGCGCCATATGCCTTCAGCTTGAGCGCCCGGCTTAGCCTTCTCAATGACTTGCATCAAGAATGCCGTCGTTTAACCTCACACTTCACGCACTTTGGCGCTCATCCCGAGCGCCGCCAGCGCCAACAGCGCCGCCATCCAATACACCGAACCATGACCGAAATTCTCCACCAGCGCGCCCTGCAGCACCCCGGCCAGGATCACCCCGGTAGAGATGCTGTTGGTGAACAGCGTGGTGGCGGCGCCCGGCCGGCCCGGCATCAAATCCTGAAAATAGAGCATGCCGATACCGGCGACGATGCCGATAAACACCGCGTTGAGCAGCTGCAGCGCGATCAGGGCCGGCTTGGCCGCCAACACCGTCAGCCCGAGATAAAACAGCACGCCCGCCGCCACCGCCAGCAGCATCATGTTGCGTTTGCCGAAGCGTTTGACGTAATAACCGGCCAGCAGCATTGCCGGGATTTCCAACCCGGCGGCGGTGCCCATCAGCACCCCGGCCAGCCCTTCCGGCAGCCCGAGATCGGCGGTGATATACAGCGGCATATCGATGATATACAAGGTATTGCAGGTCCACATCAGCATCGAAGCGATGAACAGCAGCCGCACATCGCGATTGCGCCAGGCGCTGGCGGGCGCGATCGGCGCAGACATCCCGCCCTGCAGCTCCCCATTCTCCGCCGCACGCGGCACCGAAGGCAGCATAACCCCTACCAGCAGCACGCAAACCGCGAAGGTGGCGGCGGCGATCAGGAACATCACGGTGAACCCATAGTTCAGCGCCAGCGCAAACGACAGCGGCGGGCCGATCACCCACGCCAGCGAAAGCTGGGCGCGCATCACCGAGCTGAACATCACCACCTCACGCGCCTCGCTGTCGGCGTATTCCCGCGCCAACGCGAAAATCTGCGGCATGGCGGTGTTGGCAACGGCGGACATCAGCACCCCGGCGGTGATCAGCGTCAGGTAGTCGCGGTTAAAGGCGAACAGCAGGCAGTTACCGACCGCCATCAGGCAGCACAGCAGGATCAGCCTGCGCCGATCGCCGCGGGTATCGGAGCGCTTGGCGAGCAGAAAACTGACCACGATGCCGGCCACGGCGTTGGCGGTGTAAAACAGCCCTACCCACAGCGGCCGCACTTTGACCTCGGTGGTCAGAAACAGACTGAGCGTCGGCGTCAGCAACGCGCCGGCGATGCCGGAGAGAAAAGCGATCAGCAGGAATGCGGCAAAGATGGGGTTAATACGCAGTGACAACCGGCTCAGGCGTTGCATATCGTCTTCCCTGACCTCAAAGCAGAAGAAAGAACCTTAGGCCACGGCGAGAAAAATGCAAGCGCATCGCCATGACCGCGCATAAAAAAACCAGTGGGTCGCCCCACTGGCTGGTGAAACAGCACCATTACTCAGAAACTTGTTGCCGCAGCCCCTACAGGTGCTCGCGATACTGCTTATCGGTCATCTCTTTAATGTCCCATTGCGTCAGGTGCGCCAGCATCGCCAGCCGCGCCTGTTCGGGCACCACGCTCAGCCAGTCGGCTCGCTGGCGGCGCACCGCGCTGAAATAGCGCTGATAGAACTGCCTGGATAAGAAAGCTTTCATGATTACGCCCTCCCCTTTCATTGATGAAAATTATCGGCGTAATATAGGGAAAGAAAAATTGACGAGTTGAAGCGGGAGCGTTCCTCTTTTATGTCCACGTCCAGATTGCAGCAGCAGTTCATCCGCCTGTGGCAGCGCTGCCACGGTGAAACCACCGACACCACGCTGCAGGATCTGGCGGAGGTGCTCAGCTGCTCGCGGCGCCACGTGCGCTCCCTGCTGAGCGCCATGCAGCGGGAAGGCTGGCTCACCTGGCAGGCGGAGTCGGGGCGCGGCAAGCGTTCGCGGCTAACCTTCCACTACACCGGCCTGGCGCTGCAGCAACAGCGGGCCGAGGAGCTGCTGGAACAGGATCGCATCGATCAACTGGTGCAACTGGTGGGCGACAAAAACGTGGTGCGCCAGATGCTGCTGTCGCAGCTGGGGCGTAGCTTCCGCCAGGGGAAACACATCCTGCGGGTGCTCTACTACCGGCAGTTGTACAACCTGCTGCCCGGCTCGGCGCTGCGGCGTTCGGAAACCCATCTGGCGCGCCAGATCTTCAACGGCCTGACACGCATAAATGAGGAAAACGGGGAACTGGAGTCCGATCTGTCTCACCATTGGCAGGCGTTGACGCCACTGCACTGGCGTTTTTACCTGCGCCCGGCGATCCATTTTCATCACGGCCGCGAGCTGGAGATGGCGGACGTCATTACTTCTCTCTCGCGTCTGACCTCGCAACCGCTGTTCTCGCATATCGAGAGCGTCACCTCGCCGACGCCATTCGTGATTGATGTGCATCTGCGCAGCCCCGACCACTGGCTGCCCTGGCTGCTGGGCAGCGTGCACGCCATGATCCTGCCGCGCGAATGGCGCGAACTGCCGGATTTCGCCCGCCATCCGATCGGCACCGGCCCCTATCGCGTAGTGCGCAATCTCCCCAGCCAGATGAAGATCCACGCCTTCGACGACTATTTTGGCTACCGGGCGCTGATCGACGAGGTGAATATCTGGGTGCTGCCGGAGTTCTCCGAAGAACTGGTGCATTCCGGCGTACAGCTGCAGGGCGATGAAACCGGCAACAACGAACTGGAAAGCCGGCTGGAAGAGGGCTGCTATTTCCTGCTGTTCGACCGGCGCTCCCCGCTGGCCGCCGATCCCGCCATTCGCAGCTGGCTGTGCGAATTGATCAATCCCATTTCGCTGCTGAGCCACGCCGGGCCGCTCTACCAACGCTACTGGTCGCCGGCGTACGGCCTGCTGCCCCGTTGGCACCACAACCGCGCGCTGGCGCAGCAGCCCAAGCCGGCGGGGCTGACCGAACTGACGATGACCCACTTCAATGAGCATTCGGAGTTTCACGCCATCCGTCAGGCGATCGAGCCGCTGCTGGCGCAGCACGGCATCCGCCTGATCGTGCAAAGCGTGGATTACGCCACCTGGCACCAGGGCGACGCGCGCAGCGATCTGTGGCTCGGCAGCGCCAACTTCTATCTGCCGCTGGAGTTTTCGCTGTTCGCCACGCTGTACGAACTGCCGCTGATGCAGCACTGCATGAACGAAGATCTGGCGCAGGACGCAGCGCTGTGGCGCGCCAACCGCTTGCCGCTGGCGGAGTTCTGCCAGCGTCTGGTCAGCAACCACCAGCTGCATCCGCTGTTCCACCACTGGCTGCAGCTGCACGGCCAGCGCAGCATGCGCGGCGTGCGGATGAACACCCTCGGCTGGTTCGACTTCAAGTCCGCCTGGTTTGCCCCGCCGGAGACATAAGCGCCTTTCGCCCAAGTCGGTTAATCTTTACAATAGCGCCGTCTCAACGGGGTGCGGAGAGCCGGGCCGCCTAATAAGCCCGATTTTCCGCTGAGAGCACACCCGTCGAACCTGATCCGGTCAATACCGGCGGAGGGATTTGAGCCCAGCGAACCGGCGACGCCGCCTCGCCCCCTCAGATGCCCTTGCCCCCTTATTTTTCAGGAGTGCAACGTGGTCAAAAAATATCTGCCCTGCTTATTGCTGCTGTGCGCCGCGCCGGCGTTCGCCAAGCCGACGCTGACGGTTTACACCTATGATTCCTTCGCCGCCGACTGGGGCCCTGGCCCGGCGGTGAAAAAAGCCTTCGAAGCCGAATGCGGCTGTGAACTGAAGTTCGTCGCGCTGGAAGACGGCGTCTCGCTGCTGAACCGCCTGCGCATGGAAGGCAAAAACAGCGCCGCCGACGTGGTGCTGGGGCTGGACAACAACCTGCTGCAGGCGGCGCAGCAAACCGGCCTGTTCGCGCCGAGCGGCGTCGACACCGCCAAGCTGACGGTGCCGGGCGGCTGGCAGGACGCGACCTTCGTGCCTTACGACTACGGGTACTTCGCCTTCGTCTACAACAAAGAAAAACTGAAGAACCCGCCGAAAAGCCTGCAGGAGCTGGTCAGCGGCGACCGCAACTGGAAAGTGATCTACGAAGATCCGCGCACCAGCACGCCGGGGCTCGGCCTGCTGCTGTGGATGCAAAAAGTGTATGGCGACGAGGCGCCGGCCGCCTGGCAGCAGCTGGCGAAGAAGACCGTCACCGTCACCAAAGGCTGGAGCGAGGCCTACGGCCTGTTCCTGAAAGGCGAAGGCGACCTGGTGCTCAGCTACACCACGTCTCCGGCCTATCACCTGATCGAAGAGAAAAAAGACCTTTACGCCGCCGCCACGTTCAGCGAAGGCCACTACCTGCAGGTGGAAGTGGCGGGCAAGCTGAAAGCCGCCAAACAGCCTGAGCTGGCCGAGCGCTTCATGCAGTTCATGGTGACGCCGGCATTCCAGAACACCATCCCGACCGGCAACTGGATGTACCCGGTGATCAACACCCCGCTGCCCGTCGGTTTTGAGCAGATGAACGTGCCGCAGACCGCGCTGCAATACAGCGCCGAAGAGGTGGCCAAACAACGCGGCGGTTGGATCCGGGCATGGCAAACCGCCGTCAGCCGCTGATCCCCCGCTGGCTCTGGCCGGGGCTGCTGGCCGCCGGCGTGATCCTGCTGGTCGCCGCACTGGCGATGGGCTCGCTGTGGCGTCACGCGCCGGACAGCGACTGGCGCGTCCTGTGGCAGGACAGTTACCTGTGGCACGTGGTGCGCTTCACCTTCTGGCAGGCGCTGTTGTCGGCGCTGATTTCGGTGCTGCCCGCCGTTCTGCTGGCGCGTGCGCTCTATCGCCGCCGTTTCCCCGGCCGGCAGCTGCTGCTGCGGCTGTGCGCCATGACGCTGGTGCTGCCGGTGCTGGTGGCGGTGTTCGGCCTGCTCAGCGTCTATGGGCGCCAGGGCTGGCTGGCGACGCTGTGCGGCTGGCTGGGCGTCGAGTATGGCTTCTCGCCCTACGGGCTGCAGGGCATTCTGCTGGCGCACCTGTTCTTTAACCTGCCGCTGGCCACCCGCCTGTTGCTGCAGGCGCTGGAGAACATTCCGGTGGAGCAGCGCCAGCTGGCCGCCCAACTGGGTATGAACGGCTGGCAGCAGTTCCGTTTCGTCGAATGGCCGGCGCTGCGTCGCCAGATCCTGCCGAGCGGCGCGCTGATCTTCATGCTGTGCTTCGCCAGCTTCGCCACCGTGCTGTCGCTGGGCGGCGGGCCGCAGGCCACCACCATCGAACTGGCGATCTACCAGGCGCTGAGTTACGACTACGATCTGGGGCGTGCCGCCATGCTGGCGCTGATCCAGCTGGGCTGTTGTCTCGGGCTGGTGTTGATCAGTCAGCGCCTGAGCCAGGCATTGCCGGTGGGGCATACCCACGCCCAGCGCTGGCGCAATCCGGAAGACAGCCTGTGGCGGCGCATCAGCGATTTTCTGCTGATCGCCGCCGCCCTGCTGCTGCTGCTGCCGCCTCTGCTGGCGGTGATCGCCGACGGCGCCAATCAGGCCATTGTCAGCGTGCTGCGCCAGCCGGTGCTGTGGCAGGCGCTGTTCACGTCGCTGCGCATCGCCCTCGGCGCCGGGCTGCTGTGCGTGGCGCTCACGATGATGCTGCTGTGGAGCAGCCGCGAGCTGAAACTGCGGCAGCAGCTGCACGGCGGCCAGGCGCTGGAGCTGAGCGGCATGGTGATCCTGGCGATGCCGGGCATCGTGCTGGCCACCGGCTTCTTCCTGCTGCTGAGCGATACAATTGGGTTGCCGCAGTCGCCCTATGCGCTGGTGATCCTCACCAATGCGCTGATGGCGGTGCCCTACGCGCTAAAGGTGTTGGAGAACCCGATGCGCGACCTCGCCGAACGTTACAATCCGCTGTGCCTGTCGCTGGATATCCGCGGCTGGCAACGGCTGCGGCTGATTGAGCTGCGCGCCCTGCGCCGCCCGCTGGCGCAGGCACTGGCCTTCGCCTGCGTGCTGTCGATCGGCGACTTCGGCGTGGTCGCCTTGTTTGGCAACGAGCATTTCCGTACCCTGCCTTTTTACCTGTATCAGCAGATTGGCGCCTACCGCAGCAACGACGGGGCGGTGACCGCGCTGCTGTTGCTGCTGCTGTGCTTCCTGTTGTTTACCCTGATTGAACGCTTACCGGGCCGCCATGCTGACGCTTGAAAAACTGACCTACCTGTATGAACACCTGCCGATGCGCTTTGATCTGCGCATCCAGCCGGGCGAGCGCGTCGCGGTGCTCGGCCCCAGCGGCGCCGGTAAAAGCACCTTGCTGAGCCTGATCGCCGGTTTTCTGCCGGCGGCCAGCGGCCGGCTGCTGCTGAACGGCGAAGACCACACCGCCACCCCGCCGGCCAAGCGGCCGGTGTCGATGCTGTTTCAGGAGAACAACCTGTTCGCGCACCTGACGGTGGCGCAGAACATCGGGCTGGGGTTGGATCCCGGTCTGCGCTTGACTGAACAACAGCGCCAACAGCGGGCGCACATCGCCCGTCAGGTCGGCCTGGAAGAGCGCCTGGAGCGCCTGCCGTCGCAACTTTCCGGCGGCCAGCGTCAGCGCGCCGCGCTGGCGCGCTGTTTGATTCGCCAACGGCCGATCCTGTTGCTCGACGAACCCTTCTCGGCGCTCGATCCGGCGCTGCGCAACGAGATGCTGCAGCTGCTGCAGACGGTATGCGAACAGCGCAACCTGACGCTGCTGATGGTGTCGCACAACCTCGACGACGCCGCACGCATCGCGCCGCGCACGCTGCTGGTGGTCGACGGCCGCATCTATTACGACGGCACGACGCAGGCCCTGATGGACGGCAGCGCGCCCGAAGCGCGCGTGCTGGGCATTTCGGGCAAAGCGTGATCTGACGCGCGTTTTTTATGCTGCGCCAATAAACCTGTTGTGCGAATTTTGCGCCTGTGTTTTTATAAAAACCTGACTTTTTTTACTGATGATAAGGTTCCCTGTGATCGCATCCTCGCTGACTTCGACCCTACTAGTTACCGCGCTACCAGCCGCGGTGGTCGTCGTGCGTGTGGTGGTGGTCGTCGGCAATGCGCCGTAGGGTCCGAATCAACGCATCGATTCCCAAACCCCGCCGGCGCAAACCGGGCGGGGTTTCTTGTTTTAGCACCCTGCCCAGCAAAGCTCACCGGCCTTGAGAAAGGACAGGAACATGGCAACTTCGGGCACGCCTCAACCGAGCACCCGCTTCACCGGCGCACAATTGATCGTTCATCTGCTGGAGCGTCAGGGCATCACCACCGTCGCCGGCATTCCCGGCGGCGCCGCGCTGCCGCTGTATGACGCGCTGAGCCAAAGCACCCGCATTCACCACGTGCTGGCGCGCCACGAACAGGGCGCGGGCTTTATGGCGCAAGGCATGGCGCGCGCCAACGGCAAGGCGGCGGTGTGCATCGCCTCCAGCGGGCCGGGCGCCACCAACCTGGTCACCGCCATCGCCGACGCCAAGCTCGACTCCATTCCGCTGGTGTGCATCACCGGTCAGGTGCCCTCCTCGATGATCGGCACCGACGCCTTCCAGGAAGTGGATACCTACGGCATTTCCATCCCGATCACCAAGCACAACCATCTGGTGCGCGATATCCGCGAACTGCCGCAGGTGATTGGCGACGCCTTCCGCATCGCCGAGTCCGGCCGCCCCGGCCCGGTCTGGATCGATGTGCCGAAAGATGTGCAAACCGCCACCATCACGCTGGAAGAGCTGCCGCCGATCGCCGTGCCGGACGCCGCTCCGAGCTTCGATCCGGCGCTGGTTTCGCAGGCCGCCGCGATGATCAACCGGGCAAAGCGCCCGATCCTCTATCTGGGCGGCGGCATCATCTGCGCCGACGCCCACCGGCAAGCGGTGGAACTGGCCGAACGCGCCGGTCTGCCCACCACCATGACGCTGATGGCGCTGGGCGCGATGCCGGTGGAACACCCGCTGTCGCTGGGCATGCTGGGCATGCACGCGGCGCGCAGCACCAACTTCATTCTGCAGGAAGCCGATCTGCTGATCGTGCTGGGCGCGCGCTTCGACGATCGGGCAATCGGCAAAACCGAGCAGTTCTGCCCTAACGCCGCCATCATTCATGTGGATATCGACCGCGCCGAGCTGGGCAAGGTCAAACAGGCCAACGTGGCGATCCATGCCGACGTCGGCCAGGTGCTGCAACAGCTGCTGCCGCAGATCGACACGCAGCCGCGCAGCGAATGGCTGAACACCGTCAATGACCTGAAGCGCGAATTCCCGTTCAACATGCCGAACGCCGACGATCCGCTGAGCCATTACGGCCTGGTGCTGGCCGCCGCGCGCTGCGTGGACGACAGCGCTATTATCACCACCGACGTAGGCCAGCATCAGATGTGGGTGGCGCAAGCCTATCCGCTGAGCCGGCCGCGCCAGTGGCTGACGTCGGGCGGCCTGGGCACCATGGGCTTCGGTCTGCCGGCGGCGATCGGCGCGGCGCTGGCGGAGCCCGAGCGCAAAGTGCTGTGCTTCTCCGGCGACGGCAGCCTGATGATGAACATTCAGGAAATGGCCACCGCGGTCGAGCACGATCTGGACGTGAAAATCATTTTGATGAACAACCAGGCGCTGGGGCTGGTGCACCAGCAGCAAACCCTGTTCTACCAGCAGCGCATCTTCGCCGCCGCCTATCCGAAGCGTACCGACTTCCTGAAGATCGCCGCCGGATTCGGGCTGGATACCTGCGATCTGAACGCCGCGGAAGATCCGCAGGCGGCGCTGGCCGAGGCGATCCAACGCCCGGGTCCCTGCCTGATCCACGCGCTGATCGATATCAACGAAAAAGTATTCCCGATGGTGCCGCCGGGCGCCGCCAACATCGACATGATTGGAGAATAAGCCATGCTGCAACCACAAGATAAACCCCAGGTGATCCTGGAGCTGGCGGTGCGCAACCATCCCGGCGTGATGTCGCACGTTTGCGGGCTGTTCGCCCGCCGCGCGTTCAACGTCGAAGGCATTTTGTGCCTGCCATTGAAAGACGGCCAGCAAAGCCGCATTTGGCTACTGGTCGCCGACGATCAGCGGCTGGAGCAGATGATAAGCCAGGTGGAAAAGCTGGAAGACGTGCTGCAGGTGAGGCGCCACAGCGAGGACGTGCGGGTATTTGAACAACTGGAAGCGTTCTTCCAATAAAGCGAACGGGGGCTTACGCCCCCGCAATCATTGCCCGGACAACACCTGCCACAGCAGGTGGCGATACACCGGCATCAGCGGCTGCTGACTCAGCGCATAACCGACCGCCAGCGCCGCCAGCCAACTCAATCCGCAAACCACGCGCAGCCGCAGCGGCGTCAGCCAACGGCTCAGTCGATCGGCGTTGCGCTTACCCTCACGCCACCAACGCCAGCTCAACCATACCGCCAGCCAGACCAGCAGCGCCGCCGCGAGCAGCAGCCACTTGAACATCGCGCTGTCGGCGCCGGCGGGAATATCGATCGCCACGCCCGCCAGAATGCCGGGGAAGAAATAAACCGGCGGCCAGGTCAGGCAACCGATGATGTTCGGCAGCGCGAACTTGTACGGCGGCAAATCGAGCATCCCGGCCACCATTGGCACCAGCGGGCGCGTCGGGCCGACGAAGCGGCCGATCAGAATGGTCGCCATGCTGTGCTGGTGCAAGGCATGCTCGGTTTTGTCGAGCAGCGCCTTATTCTTCTTCAGGAATGACCAACGGTGTAAAGGCCCCTTGAACGCGCGGCCGACGAAATAAGAGATCCAGTCGCCGAGCAGACAGCCGACGATGCCCGCCGCCCAGGCGTAGTAAAAGTCCACCTTGCCGCTGCCGATCAGCGCGCCGATGCTGGCCATCATCACCGTGCCGGGCAGCAACAGCCCCACCAGCGCCAGCGACTCCAGAAAAGCGACCAGCAGGACGACCATCAGGGTGAAAGCCAGTGACTGGGTGATCAAATCTTGTAAATAGGCTTCCATTACACCTCTGCGGATTATTCGGGCCAAACGGGGCGGAGGATTTTCCAGCGCCGCCGCTGGCGAGTCAATCGATGAATTGTATGCGTATTTGGCAACGCCGCGCGGCGATGGACAATCACTGTATAAAAACCCATACTATAATTTATCTATATTAGCGCCAAAACCGACATCACGCTGAACGTCGCGCACGCCGCCCGGTGGAAAACGAAGGGGTTATGACTGCACTGCAACAGGGTTTCCTGCTCACTCGCCACTGGCGCGACACGCCTGCCGGCACCGAGGTCGAATTTTGGCTGGCGACCGACGCAGGCCCGCGTCAGCTGCGTCTGCCGCCGCAGACCTCGGTGGCGTTTATCCCCGCCGAACAAAGGCAGCGCGCGGAACTGCTGCTGCGGGAAGAGCGGCAAGTCGAACTAAAACCGCTGGCGCTGACGGATTTTCATCACCGGCCGATGCTGGGGCTGTACTGCCGCCAGCACCGTCAGCTCATCAAGCTGGAAAAACTGCTGCGGGAAGGCGGCGTTGCGGTCTACGAGGCCGACATTCGCCCGCCGGAGCGCTACCTGATGGAACGCTTCATCACCGCGCCGGTATGGTTCAACGGCCAGGGCGACGGCAATGGGCCGTTGCTCAGCGGCCAAATGAAGCCGGCGCCAGAGTACCGCCCAACGCTAAAACTGGTGTCGCTGGATATCGAAACCACCGCCCACGGCGAGCTTTACTCCATCGCGCTGGAAGGCTGCGGCCAGCGGCAGGTCTACATGCTGGGGCCGGCCAACGGCGGCGATGCGCCGCTGGATTTCGATCTGGAGTACTGCGCCAGCCGCCCTCAGCTGCTGGAACGGCTGAACGCGTGGCTGGAACGTCACGATCCCGACGCCATCATCGGCTGGAACCTGGTGCAGTTCGATCTGCGGGTGCTGCAAAAGCACGCCGAGCGCTACCAAATCCCGCTGCGACTGGGGCGCGGCGGCAACCTGATGGAATGGCGCGAGCATGGTTTCAAGCAGAATCACTTTTTCGCCGCCGCCGCCGGCCGCCTGATCATCGATGGCATCGAGGCGCTGAAATCCGCCACCTGGAACTTTCCCTCCTTCAGCCTGGAATACGTTTCGCAGGAACTGCTGGGCGAAGGCAAGGCGATCGACAATCCTTATCAACGCATGGCGGAGATCGACCGGCGCTTCGCGGAAGACAAGCCGGCGCTGGCTCGCTACAACCTGAAGGACTGTGAGCTGGTGACGCGCATCTTCGCCAAGGCCGACCTGCTCAACTTCCTGCTGGAGCGCGCTACCGTCACCGGGCTGGCGGCCGACCGCAGCGGCGGATCGGTGGCGGCCTTCAGCCACCTCTATATGCCGCGCATGCATCGCCTGGGCTTTGTCGCCCCCAACCTCGGCGAACAGCCGGAGGAGCATAGCCCCGGCGGCTTCGTGATGGACTCCCAACCCGGCCTGTACGATTCGGTGTTGGTACTGGACTATAAAAGCCTGTACCCGTCGATCATCCGCACCTTCCTGATCGATCCGGTCGGGTTGGTGGAAGGCATGCGCCACCCAAGCGACGCCGACTCGGTGCCCGGCTTTCGCAACGCCCGCTTCTCGCGCAGTAAACACTGCCTGCCGGCGATCGTCGAGCAGATCTGGCAGGGGCGCGAGGCCGCCAAGCGCCAGCACAATAAGCCGCTGTCACAGGCGCTGAAGATCATCATGAACGCGCTGTACGGCGTGCTGGGATCGAGCGGCTGCCGCTTCTTCGATCCGCGGCTGGCGTCGTCGATCACCCTGCGCGGCCACGAGATCATGCGCCAAACCCGCGAGTTGATCGAGGCCGAAGGCTATCAGGTGATTTACGGCGACACCGACTCCACCTTCGTGTGGCTGAAACAGCCGCATGACGAGCAGCAGGCGGCGCAGATCGGCCGGGCGCTGGTGCAGCGGGTCAACGCCTGGTGGCAGCAGCATCTGCAGCAGCAGTTCGGGCTGGAGAACGCGCTGGAACTGGAGTTCGAAACCCACTATTCCCGCTTCCTGATGCCGACCATTCGCGGCGCCGAACAGGGCAGCAAAAAACGCTACGCCGGCCTGATCGCGCGCGCCGACGGCGAGGAAGAGATGGTGTACAAAGGGCTGGAAACGGTGCGCACCGACTGGACGCCGCTGGCGCAGCAGTTCCAGCAGCAGCTCTATCAGCGTATCTTCAAACAACAGCCCTACCAGGACTATGTGCGCGATTACGTCGGCAAAACCCTGAACGGCGACTTCGACGATCAACTGGTGTACCGCAAACGGCTGCGCAGAAAGCTCGATGACTATCAGCGCAACGTGCCGCCGCATGCCCGCGCCGCGCGCATCGCCGACGACTACAACCGCCAACAGGGGCGGCCGCTGCAGTATCAGAACGGCGGCTGGATCAGCTACGTGATGACCGTGGCCGGGCCGGAACCGCTGGAAACCCGCCATTCGCCCATCGACTATCAGCATTACCTCGAACGCCAGCTGCAACCGGTGGCAGACGCTATACTCCCTTTCTTGCACGACGATTTCACCACGCTGGTCACCGGGCAAATGGGGCTGTTTTGAGATTGCGCCAGGTTAAGAAAAATCATCGGGTTTTGCAGGTGACGAACGCGCCGCCTTCCATTACCATAGCGCCCTTCCCAAAACTGAACCACGCTTAGCCCTGCCGTCTCACGACGTCTGCATGGCGTGAACGGCTATTGCCCGCCAAATTTAAAACAAACCGGGATTAGCTGACGTTCAGTACAGGTGCCGCGGCCCTTCCCGCCCGGTAACAAGACTTACTTACAAAGAATCGAGCCGACAATATATGCCTTTTACTCTTGGTCAACGCTGGATCAGCGACACGGAAAGCGAATTAGGATTGGGAACCGTCGTGGCGCTGGATGCGCGCATGATTACCCTGCTTTTCCCCGCCACCGGTGAAAACCGCCTCTATGCCAGAAACGATTCGCCGATCACCCGCGTGATGTTCAACCCGGGCGATACCGTCAGCAGCCACGAGGGCTGGCAGCTGCAGGTGGAAGAGGTGAAAGAGGAAAACGGTCTGTTGACCTATATCGGCACCCGCCTGGACACTCAGGAAAGCGGCGTGGCGATGCGCGAGGTGCTGCTGGACAGTAAGCTGACCTTCAGCAAACCACAGGATCGCCTGTTCGCCGGCCAAATCGACCGCATGGACCGTTTCGCGCTGCGTTTTCGCGCCCGCAAATACCAGAGCGAGCAGTATCGCCTGCCGTTCGCCGGCCTGCGCGGCATGCGCGCCAGCCTGATCCCGCACCAGCTGCACATCGCTCATGAAGTCGGCCAGCGCCATGCGCCGCGCGTTCTGCTGGCGGACGAAGTCGGCCTCGGCAAAACCATCGAAGCCGGCATGATCATCCACCAGCAACTGCTGGCGGGACGCGCCGAGCGCGTGCTGATTGTGGTGCCGGAAACGCTGCAGCACCAGTGGCTGGTGGAGATGATGCGCCGCTTCAACCTCTACTTCTCGCTGTTCGACGACAGCCGCTACGCCGAAGCCAAGCTCGACAGCAGCAACCCGTTTGAGACCGAACAGTTGGTGATCTGCTCGCTGGACTTCGTGCGCCGCAACAAGCAGCGCCTGGAAGAGCTGGCGGACGCCCAGTGGGATCTGCTGGTGGTCGATGAAGCTCACCACCTGGCCTGGAGCGAAGAGGCGCCAAGCCGCGAATATCAGGTGATCGAACAGCTGGCCGAGCATATCCCCGGCGTGCTGCTGCTGACCGCCACCCCGGAACAGCTCGGTCAACAGAGCCACTTTGCGCGCCTGCGCCTGCTCGACCCGAACCGTTTCCACGACTACGGCGAGTTCGTCGCCGAGCAGCAGAAATACCGTCCGGTGGCCGACGCCGTCACCCTGCTGCTGAGCGGTGAACGCCTGGCCGACGACAAGCTTAACCTGCTGGGCGAGCTGATCGACGAGCAGGACATCGAGCCGCTGCTCAAAGCCGCCAACAGCGAAGGCGACAACGCCGAGCAGGCGCGTCAGGAGCTGGTTTCGATGCTGATGGATCGCCACGGCACCAGCCGCGTGCTGTTCCGCAACACCCGTAACGGCGTGAAGGGCTTCCCGCACCGCAACCTGCACCAGATCAAGCTGCCGTTGCCAACCCAATATCAGACCGCGATCAAAGTTTCCGGCATCATGGGCGCCAAAAAATCCGTCGAAGCCCGTGCGCGCGACATGCTGTACCCGGAGCAGATCTATCAGGAATTCGAAGGCGAAAACGCCACCTGGTGGAACTTCGATCCGCGCGTCGAGTGGCTGCTGGATTACCTGCTGGCCAACCGCAACGAAAAAGTGCTGGTGATCTGCGCCAAAGCCGACACCGCGCTGCAGCTGGAGCAGGTGCTGCGCGAGCGTGAAGCGATCCGCGCCGCGGTGTTCCACGAAGGGCTGTCGATCATCGAGCGCGACCGCGCCGCCGCCTACTTCGCCTCCGAAGAAGAAGGCGCGCAGGTGCTGCTGTGTTCCGAGATCGGTTCCGAAGGCCGCAACTTCCAGTTCGCCAGCCAGCTGGTGATGTTCGATCTGCCGTTCAACCCGGATCTGCTGGAGCAGCGTATCGGCCGTCTGGACCGTATCGGCCAGATGCACGATATCCAAATCATGGTGCCTTACCTGGAGCACACCGCGCAGGCGGTGCTGGGCCGCTGGTTCCACGAAGGGCTCGACGCCTTCGAACACACCTGCCCGACCGGCCGCACCATCTACGACAGCTGCTACGAGCAGTTGATCGGCTATCTGGCCGCGCCGACCGAGCAGGAGGGCCTGGACGAATTCATCCACGCCTGCCGCCAGCAGCATGATCAGTTGAAAGCGCAGCTGGAACAGGGCCGCGATCGCCTGCTGGAGATGCACTCCAACGGCGGCGACAAAGCCCAGGCGCTGGCCGCAGCCATCGCCGAGCAGGATAACGACGTCAACCTGGTGGGCTTCGCGCTCAACCTGTTCGACATCGTCGGCATCAATCAGGAAGACCGCAGCGACAACCTGATCGTGCTCACGCCGTCCGACCATATGCTGGTGCCGGACTTCCCGGGCCTGCCGCAGGACGGCTGCACCGTCACCTTCGATCGCGATCGGGCGCTGTCGCGTGAAGACGCGCAGTTCGTCAGCTGGGAACACCCGATCATCCGCAACGGTCTGGATCTTATCCTATCCGGCGATACCGGCAGCTGCGCGGTGTCCCTGTTGAAAAACAAAGCGTTGCCGGTCGGCACCCTGCTGGTTGAGCTGGTATACGTGGTGGAAGCCCAGGCGCCGAAGCACCTGCAGCTGACCCGCTTCCTGCCGCCGACGCCGATCCGCATGCTGATGGATCGCAAGGGCACCAACCTGGCGGCGCAGGTCGAGTTCGAAAGCTTCAACCGCCAGTTGAACGCGGTCAACCGCCACACCTCCAGCAAGCTGGTCAATGCCGTGCAGCAAGACGTGCACGCCATGCTGCAGCAGGCGGAAAGCCTGGTGGAAGCGCAGGCGCGCACGCTTATCGAACAGGCGAAGCAAGAGGCGGACGACAAGCTGAGCGCCGAGCTGGCGCGTCTGGAAGCGCTGAAGGCGGTCAACCCGAACATCCGCGACGACGAAGTCGAAGCGTTGGAGTTCAACCGCCGTCAGGTGCTGGCCAACCTCAATGAAGCCGGCTGGCGCCTGGACGCCATTCGTCTGGTGGTGGTCACCCACCAGTAACCGGCGCGACATGGGGAGGCCACCGTCTCCCCGTTCGGCCCTTTTCGCGGAGCCAAGATGGAACCCTACAATCCCCCGCAGGACCCGCTGCACATCCTGTATCAGGATGAACACATCATGGTGGTCAACAAGCCCAGCGGCTTGCTGTCGGTGCCCGGCCGCGCGCCGGAAAACAAAGACAGCCTGATGACCCGCATTCAGGCCGATCATCCGGCCGCCGAATCGGTGCACCGGCTGGACATGGCCACCAGCGGGGTGATCGTGGTGGCGCTCAACAAGGCCGCCGAGCGCGAGCTGAAGCGTCAATTCCGCGAACGCGAGCCGAAGAAATCCTATATCGCCCGCGTTTGGGGGCATATGGAACATGACGAAGGACTGGTGGATTTGCCGCTGATCTGCGATTGGCCGAACCGGCCGCTGCAAAAGGTGTGTTTTGACACCGGCAAAGCGGCGCAAACCGAGTATCTGGTGCTGTCGCGCGACGCCGATGGCAGCACGCGCGTGAAGCTAACGCCGATCACCGGCCGCTCGCATCAGCTGCGGGTGCACATGCTGGCGCTGGGGCATCCGATCCTCGGCGACGGTTTCTACGCCCCGCCGGAGGCTAAGGCGATGGCGCCACGGCTACAGCTGCATGCGCAAGAACTGCGCATCACCCACCCCGCCTTCCAGACGCCGATGCACTTTCGCGCCGAACCGGATTTCTGAGCCCACCACTCAGGGATACCCTAAATAATTCGAGTTGCAGGAAGGCGGCAACCAAGCGCAGCCCCGGGAGCGTACAAAAAGTACGTGACCGGGGTAAGCGCGGGCAGCCAACACACCTGCGGCTCGAAGTATGACGGGTATCGTTATTTGAAGCCTTTCTCGCGTTTGATCAGGTCGTACGCCGCCTGGATCTCCTGCGCTTTCTGCTTGGCCATTTCCATCATCTGCGGCGGCAAGCCTTTCGCCACCAGCTTATCCGGATGGTGTTCGCTCATCAGCTTGCGGTAGGCGCGTTTGATGGTGGCGGCATCGTCGCTGCTGCGCACGCCGAGCACCTTGCAGGCATCGTCGAGCGTCGGGCCGCGCTGAGCCTGCTGATAGCCGCCCTGCGAATACCCGCCCTGCTGACCGCCGCCGAACTGACGCCCGCCCTCCATCATGCTGAGGAACTGATCGAACTGCGCGCGCGAAATGCCCAGCTCTTCGGCGATGACATACAGCACCTGACGTTCGTTCGGGTGCAGCGAGCCGTCGGCAAACGCCGCCTGAATCTGAATTTCCAGAAACATCCGAATCAGATCGAAGCGGCCGAAACAGATGCTGCGAAACTGCTGCAGCGTCTCACGCAGCGGGAACTGGCTCTGTTTGCCCTCGCGGAATGCCTGCTGCGCCGCGGTGCGCGCTTCGCCGTGCAGCTGCAGGCGATCCATAAACAGGCTGGCGATCTGGATATCCGCCTCGGTAACGCGTCCCTTGGATTTGGTCAGGTGGCCCATCACCTGAAAAGTGGTGCGGAAAAACAGCGTTTGCCGCGTTTGCTGGTCGGTGAAAAACCCCCGGCTGCGCTTGTTGCTGCGCGCCGTATCGATCATATGACCGATAATCAGCCCCAGAACTACACCCCAGAATCCCGCGCCAGACCAGATGGCGACGATGACGCCGAGCAGTTTTCCCCAATACTGCATATACTCCTCAATTATCATGCCGAAAGCCGCCCGCTCTCCTTCGCTTCAGGAAAGGGCGCAGGCGATTTTTCCTAGAATTTGGATTATCATACCTGTCATTTATCTTTGCGCCTAACGACGACGCAAGTAAACGGCTGGATTTAGCACTAGCGCAACGCAGATGAGTAATATAGTCTCTGACCGTTTGCCGGACACGACGCCTCTGATGACGGAACACCAAAACCGCGTATGAAAAAAAGTTTCCCAACACTGCTGGCCACGATGATTTGGACGGCACTCTACAGTCAGCATGCGCTGGCTGATCTGGCCGAGCAATGCATGCTTGGCGTTCCCGTTTACGACAAGCCTTTGGTCAGCGGCGATCCGAACAGCCAGCCGGTGACCATCAATGCCGATGACTCGCGCGCCGACTACCCGAAAAGCGCCCTGTTCAGCGGCAACGTGCATATCGAGCAGGGCAACAGCACCCTGACCGCCAAAGAAGTCGAGTTGAACCAGACGCAAAACCCTGGCCAGACGGAACCGGTGCGCACCGTCACCGCCACCGGCGACGTGCACTACAGCGACAATCAGATCAAACTGAAAGGCCCTAAGGCCTGGTCGAACCTGAATACCAAAGATACCGACGTCTATGAAGGCGACTACCAGATGGTCGGCCGTCAGGGGCGCGGCGACGCCGACAAGATGAAAATGCGCGGCGCCAACCGTTACACCATTCTGGAAAACGGCACCTTTACCTCCTGTCTGCCGGGCGACGACAGCTGGAGCGTGGTCGGTTCCGAAGTGATCCACGATCGCGAAGAGCAGGTGGCGGAAGTGTGGAATGCCCGCTTCCGCATCGGCGGCGTGCCGGTGTTCTACAGCCCATACCTGCAATTGCCGGTCGGCGACAAGCGCCGTTCCGGTTTCCTGATCCCGAACGCCAAGTACGGCAGCAACAACGGCTTCGAGTTCATGTTGCCGTACTACTGGAACATCGCGCCGAACTACGATGCCACCATCACGCCGCACTATATGTCCAAGCGCGGCCTGCAGTGGCAGACCGAGTTCCGCTATCTGGTACAGCCGGGCCTCGGCCTGATGGAGTTCGACTGGCTGCCGGACGATAAGGAATACGGCAAAGATCATGACGACAGCAAACGCTGGCTGTTCTACTGGAACCACAACGGCGTCATGGATCAGGTGTGGCGCTTCAACGTCGACTACACCAAGGTCAGCGATTCCAAATACTTCACCGATCTGGACTCCAAGTACGGTTCCACTACCGACGGCTACGCCACGCAGAAATTCAGCCTCGGCTACGCCAACGAAAACTGGAACGCCACGCTGAGCTCCAAGCAGTTCCAGATTTACGACGATACCGATCGTTCACAGTCGGAGTCGTATAAAGTCCAGCCGCAGCTGGATCTGAACTATTACAAGAACGACCTCGGCCCGTTCGATTTCCATATTTACGGCCAGGCTGCCAAGTTCACCAGCGTCAACCCGTACAGCCCGGATGCCACCCGTCTGCATATGGAGCCAACGCTGAGTCTGCCGCTCACCAACGGCTGGGCCAGCCTGAACACCGAAGCCAAAGTGATGGCGACCCACTACCAGCAGGATATTCCTGACGGTTTCGCCGCTAACTACCAGAACCGCAAAGGCGCCGCAGCACCGGATCTTGATGACTCGGTCAACCGCGTATTGCCTCAATTCAAGGTCGACGGCAAGCTGGTGTTCGAGAGGCCGATGATCTGGGCCGAAGGCGCCACCCAGACGCTGGAGCCGCGCGTGCAGTACCTGTACGTGCCGTACCGCGATCAGAGCAACATTTACACCTACGACACCACGCTGCTGCAGACCGACTACTCCGGCCTGTTCCGCGACCGCACCTACAGCGGCCTGGATCGCATCGCTTCGCAGAACCGCGTCTCTACCGGTTTGACCACGCGCATTTATGATGACGCGCTGGTGGAACGTTTTAACGCTTCCGTGGGTCAAATCTACTACTTCAGCCGTTCGCGAACCGGTGACCAGATGACCGGTTACGACAACAACGACGACACCGGCAGCGTGGCCTGGGCCGGCGATACCTATTGGAAAATCGACGATCGTTGGGGCCTGCGCGGTGGCCTGCAGTATGACACCCGCCTGAACAGCGTCTCGCTGGGCAACGGCGTGGTGGAATACCGCCAGGACGCCGAGCGCGTGGTGCAGCTGAACTACCGTTACGCCACGCCGGAATACATCCAGACGGCGTTGAACACCAAAACGGTTCCGGCCTTTCAGGACGGCATCTCGCAGGTGGGCATCACCGGCAGTTGGCCGATCGCCGATCGTTGGGCGGTCGTCGGGGCGTACTACTACGACACCCGCGCCAAACAATCCGCCGATCAACTGGTGGGGCTGAAGTACAACACCTGCTGCTGGGCGGTGACCCTGGGCTATGAGCGCAAGATCACCGACTGGAACAACAGCAACAATACCAGCGTTTACGACAACAGAGTTTCGTTCAACGTCGAACTGCGCGGCCTGAGCAGCGATCATAGTCTCGGCTCCGCAGAAATGCTGCGCTCCGGCATTCTGCCGTATCAGCGCGCATTCTGACGCTTTGCAACACTTTGAAAACGAGAACTTTCACCCGCATTTGCGGATTACATAATGGGAAATGTATGAAGAACTGGAGAACGCTTATTCTCGGATTGGTGGTTTGCGCCAATGCCGCGTTCGCAGCACCCCAAGAAGTGGATAAAGTCGCCGCCGTCGTGGATAACGGCGTGGTACTCGAAAGCGACGTCAACGGTCTGTTGCAGTCAGTCAAGCTCAACGCCCAGCAGGCCGGCCAACAGTTGCCGGACGACAAGACGCTGCGCCATCAGATCATCGAACGGCTGATCATGGATAACATCCAGCTGCAGATGGCCAAGAAAATGGGCATTACCGTGTCCGACGCCGAGCTGGACAAAGCGATCGCCAACATCGCCGCGCAGAACCGCATGAGCGTCGATCAGCTGCGCAGCCGCCTGTCGTACGAAGGGTTGAACTACAACACCTACCGTTCGCAGATCCGCAAAGAGATGCTGATTTCCGAAGTGCGTAACAACGAAGTGCGCCGCCGCGTCACCATCCTGCCTCAGGAAGTGGACGCACTGGCCAAACAGGTGGGCGCGCAGAACGGCAGCGACACCGAAATGAACATCAGCCACATCCTGATCCCGCTGCCGGAAAACCCGTCGCAGCAGCAGGTCGACAAAGCCGAAGAGCTGGCCAAACGCCTGGTGGGTGAGATCAACAGCGGTGCCGACTTCGGCAAGCTGGCGATCACCTACTCCGCCGATTCTCAGGCGCTGAAAGGCGGCAACATGGGCTGGGGCAAGCTGCAAGAGATCCCGACCCTGTTCGCTGAACGTCTGGTTAGCGCCAAGAAAGGCGACGTCGTCGGCCCAATCCGTTCCGGCGTCGGCTTCCACATCCTGAAAGTCAACGATATCCGCGGCGCCAGCCAGTCGGTGTCGGTCACCGAAGTGCACGCCCGTCACATCCTGCTGAAGCCTTCTGTGGTGCTGACTGACGATCAGGCGCGCGCCAAGCTGCAATCCGTTGCGGAAGCGATCAAGAGCGGCCGCGCCAAATTCGCCGACGAAGCCAAACAGCTGTCGCAGGATCCGGGTTCCGCCATGCAGGGCGGCGATCTGGGCTGGGCCTCCCCGGACATCTACGATCCGGCCTTCCGCGATGCGTTGCTGAAGCTGAGCAAAGGTGAAATCAGCGCGCCGGTCCACTCTTCCTTCGGTTGGCACCTGATTCAGCTGCTGGATACCCGTCAGGTGGATAAGACCGACGCCGCGCAGAAAGATCGCGCTTACCGCATGCTGTTCAACCGTAAGTTCGCCGAAGAGGCGCAGACCTGGATGCAGGAACAGCGCGCCCAGGCTTACGTGAAGATCCTCGATGGCAGCGATGCACAGCAATAAACGCGTCGTCATTACCCCCGGCGAACCCGCCGGGGTGGGGCCGGATTTGGTAGCCGCCTTGGCGCAACAGGATTGGCCTGTTGAGCTGGTGGTGTGCGCCGATCCGGCCCTGCTGCTTGAACGCGCCAAGCGTTTGGGCCTGCCGCTGACGCTGCGCGACTACCAACCGCAGCAACCGGCCGAGGCGCAACGCGCCGGCACGCTGACCGTTCTGCCGGTGTCACTCGCTCAGCCGGTCACCGCCGGTGAACTGAATGTCGGCAACAGCGCCTACGTGGTGGAAACCCTGGCGCGCGCCTGCGACGGCTGCCTGAACGGCGAATTTGCCGCTCTGATCACCGGCCCGGTGAACAAAGGCGTGATCAACGACGCCGGCGTGCCGTTTATCGGCCATACCGAATTCTTTGCCGAGCGCAGCCGCTGCGATCGCGTGGTGATGATGCTCGCGACCGAAGAGCTGCGCGTGGCGCTGGCGACCACCCACCTGCCGCTGCTGGCGGTGCCGGGCGCCATCACGCAGCAGAGCCTGTTCGAAGTCATTCGCATTCTCGACCACGATCTGAAAACCAAATTTGGCATCGCTCAGCCGCACATTTACGTCTGCGGTCTGAATCCCCACGCCGGGGAAGGCGGCCATATGGGGCGCGAAGAGATAGACACCATCATCCCGGCGCTCGACGCGCTGCGCGCTGACGGTATCCATCTGATCGGCCCGCTGCCGGCGGACACCCTGTTCCAGCCCAAATATCTGCAAGATGCCGATGCGGTGCTGGCGATGTATCACGATCAGGGGCTGCCGGTGCTAAAATACCAAGGGTTCGGCCGCGCGGTGAATATCACCCTCGGTTTGCCTTTCATACGCACCTCGGTCGACCACGGTACCGCTCTGGAACTGGCCGGCACCGGCACCGCCGATGTCGGCAGTTTCCAAACGGCCCTGAATCTCGCCATTAAAATGATAATTAATTGTAATGAATAACAGAGTCCACCAAGGGCACTTTGCCCGCAAACGCTTTGGACAAAACTTTTTAACCGATCAGTTTGTCATCGATAGCATTGTCTCCGCCATTCACCCGCAGCCGGGCGAAGCGGTGGTCGAGATCGGCCCCGGCCTCGGCGCCTTGACCGAGCCGGTTGGCGCACGCATGGACCGCATGACGGTGATCGAACTGGACCGCGATCTGGCCACCCGGTTGGAGAACCACCCGCGGCTGAAAGACAAGCTGACCATCCGCCAGCAGGACGCCATGACGGTGAATTTCGCCGAACTGGCCGAGGAAGCTGGCCAACCGCTGCGCGTATTTGGTAACCTGCCGTACAATATTTCGACGCCGCTGATGTTCCACCTTTTCAGCTATACTCAGGCAATCCGCGACATGCACTTTATGTTGCAAAAAGAGGTGGTCAACCGTCTGGTGGCCGGCCCGAACAGCAAGGCCTACGGGCGTTTGACCGTGATGGCGCAGTACTACTGCAACGTCATTCCGGTGCTGGAAGTGCCGCCGACCGCGTTCGCGCCGCCGCCGAAGGTCGATTCCGCCGTGGTGCGCCTGGTCCCGCACACCGAGCTGCCGAACCCGGTGGGCGACGTGCGCATGCTGAGCCGCATCACCACGCAGGCGTTCAACCAGCGGCGGAAAACCATCCGCAACAGCCTGGGCGACCTGTTCACGCCGGAGCAGCTGACGGAGCTGGGCGTCGATCCTTCGCTCAGAGCAGAGAATATTTCTGTGGCGCAGTACTGCAAGCTGGCGAACTGGCTGTCAGCCAATCCGGCGCCGCAGCAATAAGGAGTTGTCGTCATGATTGATTCGCCCCGCGTGTGTATTCAGGTTCAGAGCATCTATGTGGAATCACAGTCGATCCCTGAAGAAGAGCGTTACGTCTTCGCCTATACCATCACCATCCGCAATCTGGGGCGGACCAACGTGCAACTGCTGGGCCGTTACTGGCTGATCACCAACAGCAACGGCCGCCAAACCGAAGTCCAGGGCGAAGGCGTGATCGGCGAACAGCCCGTCATTCCGCCCGGTGGAGAGTTTCAGTACACCAGCGGCGCCATTCTGGAAACGCCGCTGGGCACCATGGAAGGCCATTACGAAATGGTTGACCATCAGGGTCAGCCGTTCCGCACCGCTATTCCCGTGTTCCGCTTAGCCATTCCAACGCTGATCCATTAATTATGTCGACATACCTTATCGGCGACGTTCACGGCTGTTTCGATGAACTGAAGTCGCTGCTGGCTCAGGTTGCGTTCGATCCCGAGCGCGATCAACTGTGGCTGACCGGCGATCTGGTGGCGCGCGGCCCCGCCTCGCTGGACGTGCTGCGCTACGTGCGTTCGCTCGGTCCGGCGGTGCGCATGGTGCTGGGCAACCACGATCTGCACCTGCTGGCGGTCTACGCCGGCATCAGCCGCAACAAACCCAAAGATCGCATCACCCCGCTGCTGGAGGCGCCTGACGCCGACGAGTTGATCAACTGGCTGCGCCGCCAACCGGTGCTGCAGGTGGATGATGAGCAAAAGCTGGTGATGGCGCACGCCGGCATCACCCCGCAGTGGGATATCGACACCGCGAAAATGTGCGCGCGCGAAGTGGAAGCGGTATTGAGCAGCGACAGCTATCCGCTGTTCCTCGATGCCATGTACGGCGACATGCCGAACAACTGGGCGCCGGAGCTGAGCGGCCTGGCGCGCCTGCGTTTCAGCACCAATGCGTTCACGCGCATGCGCTACTGCTTCCCCAACGGCCAGCTCGACATGATCTGCAAAGATGCGCCGGGCAGCGCGCCGGCGCCGCTGAAGCCGTGGTTCGAACTGCCGCGCCTGGTGGATCCGGAATACACCATCATCTTCGGCCACTGGGCCTCGCTCGAAGGCAAGGGCACGCCGGAAGGCGTGATCGGGCTGGATACCGGCTGCTGCTGGGGCGGCGACTTGACGATGCTGCGCTGGGAAGACCGTCGTTACTTCACGCAGCCCGCCAATCGCGGCGAGGCGTCTGACCACGCCGGCAGACTGGCCGCATCTTGAAAATACAAAGGCGGCCCCGTGGCCGCCTTTGTTTTCTATATTATCGCCTTACGCCCCAATCACCCCGCCATCTTCACGCGTGATCATCAATACCGATGAACGCGGGCGCGGGCTGTTGTTCGGGAAGTGCGAATCGCCCTCTTCTCCGGGATGCTGTACGTTGACGAACATCGTCTTGTAGTCCGGGGTGAAGGTGATGCCGGTCAGTTCGCAGGACTTCGGCCCCACCATGAAACGGCGGATCTCGCCGCTGACCGGATCGCCCACCAGCATCTGGTTGTTGCCCTGCCCGACATAATCGCCCTTGTTGCTGTACTTGCCGTCGGTGAGGATCCACAGGCGGCCGGCGCGATCGAAGCCCAGCCCGTCCGGGCTGTTGAAGGTGTTTTCCGCCGTGATGTTCGGCGTGCCGCGGTTGACGCCTTCGGGGTGGGCGATCGGGTTGCCGCACAGCGCATAGATGTCCCAGGCGAAGACGTCGGCGGTGGCGTCGCCGCCCTCGTCCCAGCGAATGATTTGGCCGTAGATATTGTTCGGTCGCGGGTTGGCAGCGTTCAACGGCATCCCTTCCTCGCCGCGCTTGCTGTTGTTGGTCAGCGTGCAGTACGCGCGGCCGTCATGCGGGTTCACCGCGATCCACTCCGGGCGATCCATTTTGGTGGCGCCGACCTGCTGCGCCGCCTTGCGGGCGAAGATCAGCACTTCGGCCTCATCGCGGAAACCGTTCTCCGGCGTCAGGCCGTTCTTGCCGAACTCAAGCGCAATCCAGCGCCCTTTGCCCTTCAGCGGTGTGCCGGCTTCATCGCCGTCGAACTGCGCCACGTATAGCGTCCCCTCGTCCAACAGCGTGCGATTGTTGGCCGGATTGGCGGCGTCGACCACGCCTTTGGAGACGTACTTATAGATATGTTCGCCGCGCTCGTCGTCGCCCATATACACCACCAGACGGCCGTCTTTGGCCACGGTCACCGCCGCGTTTTCATGTTTGAAACGGCCGAGCGCAGTGTGCTTGATGGGCGTCGAGGTCGGATTCAACGGATCGATCTCGACAATCCAGCCGTGGCGGTTGAATTCGTTAGGGTTCTTCGCCACATCGAAGCGCTCATCATAGTCCGGCCAGTTGCGCTCCGGTTCGCTGGCCTTCAGCGTGTAGCGCTTCTGTTCCGGCGTGGTGCGATAATCGGCCTGACGGGTGCCGAAATAGGTATCGAAGTTTTCCTCGCAGGTCAGATAGGTGCCCCACGGCGTCTTGCCGTTGGCGCAGTTGCCGAAGGTGCCCAACACCTTGCGGCCACTCGGATCGGCGGCGGTCTGCAGCAGCGAGTGCCCGGCGGCCGGGCCGCTGAACTGCATTTCGCTGTTGGCGGTGATGCGGCGGTTATAGCGCGACGGGCGCTCCACCTCCCAGCGCTGGCCGTCGCCAACCCGCTTGACCGCCACAATGGAGACGCCGTGCGCCGCCTGCGATTTGCGCACCTCTTCCAGGCTGGTGGCTTTGGCGCCGCCGTGGGCGAACAGATACTGTTCGTTGACGTATTCGTTATTGATGGCCATCACGCCGTGATTGTCATCAATAGGGAAGAAGCTCATGCCGTCATTGTTGTCGCCAAACTGTTTTTCCTGATCGGCGGCGCTGTTGTTGCCCTGCGGATCGAAGGCCGGCGCGCCGTCCACCAGCGGCTCGCCCCAGGAGATCAGCACCTCCGCGCGGTAGCCCGGCGCGATGGTCACCTCGTCGGCGATAGATGCGGCGATGCCCTGAAAGCCCAGCAGCCTGTTCGGTGGCAGATCCTCGGCCAACGCCTCGGCGGAGACCGACCAGATGCCACCGCCGAGAAAGCCGGCCAGGCCGACGGCGCCGGCGCTGCCGAGCAACAGCTTGCGGCGAGTGGGATCGATCAGGCGGTCGGCGTCTAATTGCTCAATTTGCTTGGTCATAACGTGGTTACCTTTTTAGTTATGGCGCCGCGGTCAAGATTCACCAGAGTTGCCGTGGCGCTCGGAGTTGGGCTTCATACTAATCAGGTAATGTGACGGAAAGGTTACGAATGACCGGCGTAAAAAGACCGGGGGCGCAATTGCTTGCGCCCCCGGGGATAACTGGCTAACGCGCTGAGATCAGCGGCGCTGCAGGATTTCGAAACAGTAGCTGTGCGAGTTCAGATTGTCGGCGTCGTGGAACTCGCTGAACGTGGTTTCCCACTCGTCCGGCTCGTAATCCGGGAAGTGGGTATCGCCGCCGACTTCGGCGTCGATGTGCGTCAGGTACAGACGGTCGGCGCGCGGCAGCAACTGGGTATAGATGCGCCCACCGCCGATCACCATCACTTCTTCCACCTCGCCCGCGGCGGCCAGCGCCTCATCCAACGAGGTTACCCAGGTCACCCCGGCTTCGCTGCCCGGGCGGCTGCTCAAAACGATATTGTGGCGGCCCGGCAGCGGGCGGCCGATGGACTCGAAGGTCTTGCGGCCCATAATAACCGGCTTATTCAACGTGTTGCGTTTAAACCACGCAAGGTCCGCCGGCAGGTGCCACGGCATGGCGTTTTCCATGCCAATAACGCGATCCGCCGCCAAGGCAGCGATCAGGCTGATAATCATTGTTTAACCCTGTGTAGGCAGCAAAATTGGTGACACTATACGTAAAGGCCTGAGTGCCGTCGATAGGCTAATCAAGCAAGATGAATATATAAGATAGCTCTTATCAGCATATCTAATAACCAACGTTCTTCCGCCGGGAAATTTCACACGCCGGGGCGTTTGCGGTACAGCCACAGGCCCGGTAACGACAGGCCGATCGACAAGGCACCGACGATAAAACTGGCCTTAAGGAAGTTGGTGATCATGGTCTCCATCAGGGCCTCGCTGTAGCCCAGATGCGAGATCTCCACCACAGTTATCATCGCGGTATAGGCGGAAATGCCGGGGAACATCGGGATCACCGCCGCCACGGTGAACACCTTCGGATGCGCCAGCAGCCAGCGCGACCAGTAGATGCCGATGATGCCGATCAGGATCGCCGCCAGCAGCGAGGCCCACTCGATGTTCATGCCGGCATGCATCATCAGCATGCGCGAGCCGCGCCCGATAGCCCCGAGCAATGCGCAATAGCGCAGCGCGCGCAGCGGCACGTTAAACACCATGGCGAAGCCCAGCGCCGGCACCGCCGCCAACAGCATTTCCTGCAACAAGGCCCACAGCAGATTCATGACCACCCCCGCAGATCCCACAGCGACATCGCCATCACCACGCCGATACAGGTCGCCAGCGTCAGCAGGCTGGCCATCGCCCAGCGCGCCAGCCCGGTATTCACATGCCCCTTGAACATGTCGGCCACCGCGTTGATCAGCGGGAAGCCCGGCACCAGCAGCAGCACGCTGGCGGCCATCGCCACGCTCGAGGTGTCTTTAAACGCCGGCAGGCGCAGCAGCAATCCGGAGATCGACGTCGCGACAAATGCCGTCAGGCAGAAATTGATCAGCGGATTCATCTGGCGGGCGGTGAGGATCTGGCGCACCAGCATCGCGGCGCCGCTGGCGATAAAGGTCACCAGGAAGGCGTCGCCGCCACCGCCGTTGAGCATGCTGAAGCACCCGCAGGACAGCCCCACCATCAATACCACCAGCCAGCGCGGGTAGCGCAGCGGCCGGATCCTTTCAAAGCGGCGCGCCACGTCGTGCGCATCCGCCAGGCGATGCTCGGCGAGGATCACGATATGCTGCACTTCGGTCACCACCTGCATATTGATGCCGCGATCGACGTTCTTGCGGGTGGTGGTCAGACAGGCGCCGTGGCTAAGAGTGGTCAATACCACCGCATTGGCGGAGATCGAACTTTCCACGCTGTCCATGCCCAGCGCCAGTCCCAGGCGAGTTGATAACTGTTCCACCACCGTGCTCTCGGCGCCGTGCTGCAACAGCAGCAACGCACATTGAATGCACAGTCGGGTGATTTCACGCTGTTGCCGGTGCGGTTCCGGTCTGTCTGTGGCGGTAGTCTGCTGCATGGTGCTCCGTCGCGGGCGGTAGATGAATTATTATCATAGAGTCTAACAATACCTCATTGGGTTGATGCGCATCAGAGGAAGCGGCGTTATTATCGCCAGATTGCTGCCTTTTGCGCGAGACGTCTCCCATGCTTGAAACTTCGTTGTTCGTCGCCGGCATTGCCGCCCTCGGCATGCTTTCCCCCGGCCCGGATTTTTTCCTGGTGATCAAAAACGCCGCCCGCTACCCGCGGCTGGCCGCCATGATGACCGCCTTCGGCGTGATCTGCGGCGTCGCCACCCACATGTCCTATTGCGTCGCCGGGCTGGCGGTGGTGATCACCACCACGCCGTGGCTGTTCAACCTGCTGAAATACGCCGGGGCAGTCTATCTGGTGTGGATCGGCATCCAGGCGCTGCTGTCGCGCGGCGGCGGCAAAATGAACGTCAGCAATCTGCCGCAGCAGCAGGTCAGCCTGAAGAGCGCCTTTGCGCAAGGCTACCTGTGCAACCTGCTGAATCCGAAAGCCACCCTGTTCTTCCTGGCGGTCTTCACCCAGGTGCTACAGATCGATTCCGGTCTGGGTGACAAGCTGTGGTACGCGGGGATTATTCTCGGCCTGTCGGTCATCTGGTGGCCGCTGCTGGTATTTTTGATCCAGAGCGGGCCGGTGCGCCGCGGGCTGGAAAAGTCGCAGAAGATCGTCGACAAATTGCTGGGCGGCATGTTGATCGCCTTAGGCATCAAGGTGGCGCTGAGCTAAGCAAAAAAAGGGGCGCCATCACGGCGCCCCTCCCCTTATCCTTTGGCTTCCACCACTTCATCCTCCGGCGCCTTGCCGTCGATACTGCCGCGCCAGCCGGTTTGCTGCACCCGCGCCAGCCGATTCTGATCCTGCTCGATGGCCGCGCTGAGCATCTCCTTGGCCCGCTGCAGGCTGGCGATACGGAATTCAGTATCCTGGTAATTATCCAGCGTATCTTCCAGCATCTTCAGGTTATAGCGACGGAACGTGTCCGCTTTCTCGCGCGCCTCATAGGCGTCCAGCCCCAGCAGCTCCAGCGTTTCACGGCCGACGCGCAGCGAGCTTTCGAAGGTTTCGCGCTCCGGTTTTTCCACCCCCAGCTGCCGCAACTGATACCAGTGATCGACGTCGCGCGCCCGCGCCACCACCTTAAGATGCGGGAAGTGCTGCCTGGCCAGCTCGGTTAACGCCAGGCTGTCCTCCACGTCGTCGATGGCGTTGATCAGCACCTTGGCGTGAGCGGCGCCGGCGGCCTCCAGCAGATCGGCGCGCGTGGCGTCGCCGTAGAACACCTTGGTATCGAATTTACGCAGCGTTTCGATATGGTCCGGATCGTGATCCAGTACCACGGTGTGCACGCCGTTGGCCAACAGTAAACGACCGGCGATCTGGCCGAAACGGCCGAAGCCGGCGATGATCACGCTGGCATTCTCATCATCAATGACGTCAGCCGGGCGATCCTCTTTCGGCGCATTTTTCTCCAGCTGCGCGGCGATCACCAACAGCAACGGGGTGGCCGCCATCGACAGCGCCACCGCCAGCGTCAGCGACTTGGCCCATTCAACCGGCAAGACGCCGGCCAGCTGTGCGGCGCTGAAAATCACGAAGGCGAACTCACTGCCCTGCCCCAGCAGAATGGCGAACAGGCCGCGCTGGCGCTTCGGCACGCCGAGCAGCGGCCCAATCAGCCACAGCAACGCCGCCTTGATCAACATAAAGCCCAGCAGCAACGAGGCGATCAGCAACGGATGATGGAACAGCGTGCCGAAGTCGATCGACATGCCGACGCCGATGAAGAACAGCCCCAGCAGCAATCCCTTGAACGGCTGAATATCGCTCTCCAGCGCGTGGCGGTATTCCGAGCTCGCCAACAGCACCCCGGCGAGGAACGCCCCCATCGCCATCGACAGCCCGGCCATCTCCAGCAGGATGCCGAAGCCGAACACCAGGAACAACGCCACGGCGCTGAACACTTCGCGCATGCCCGAACGGGCGACGAAGTGCAGCAGCGGACGGGTGACGTAGCGGCCGAGCAACACCACCATCGTCAACGCGCCCACCACCTTGGCCGCCGACAGCATGAAAGCGCCCAGCGTGGTGGTGGCGCCGCTGCTGGCCAGCAGCGGGATCATCGCCACCAGCGGGATCGCCGCGATATCCTGGAACAGCAGCACCGCAAACGCGCTGCGGCCGATCGGCGACGGCGTCAGATTGCGTTCACTCATCGCCTGCATGGCGATGGCGGTGGATGAGAGCGCCAGCGTCAGGCCAATCAGCAACGCCACCTTCCAGTTAAGGCCAAGGAAGTAACAGAAGGCGCTCAGCGCCAGGCCGCAGCCCACCATCTGAATGCTGCCGCCGCCGAACACCGAGGCACGCAGCGTCCACAGCCGTTTAGGATCCAGCTCCAGGCCGATGATAAACAGCATCAGCACCACGCCGATCTCGGCGAAGGTCAGGATCGATTCGGCGTCCGACACCAGCTTCAGCCCCCAGGGGCCAATGATGCAGCCGGCGATCAGGTAACCGAGCACCGAGCCCAGTCCCAGGCGCACCGCGATCGGCACAAACAGCGCCGCGGAGCCGAGGTAGATCAGCCCTTCGATCATCATGTGGTGATTATCCATGGCTGGCCTCCCGGGTTTCCGCTTCGGCATGTTCCATCAGGTAGTCGACCAGCCGCTGGCGGTAGGCTTCGCCGGCGGCGAGCAGCGCCGGCTCGTTGCAGGTAAAGGTATTGTGCACGGCGAAATAAGGCAGCCAGGTCATGCCGCAATAGATCGCCGTGGCCTGTAGCGGCTGCGCCAGCGCGGCGAAGTTGGGGAAGTCGCCCAGCTCGAAGTGGTGCTCGTCGCCGCCGCTGGTCACCGCCCACAGGCAGTCTTTACCCACCAGCGCATTGCCGTCGTGGCCGTAGGCCCAGCCGTGCTCCAGCACTTTGTCGATCCACAGCTTCAACAACGGCGGGAAGCTGTACCACTGCATCGGATGTTGCAGCACCACCAGGTCGGCGCGCTCCACCGCCCGCTGCTCGGCGTTGATGTCGATATTGAAATCGGGGTACAGCTCATACAGCGAGCGCACCTCCACCTCGGGGAGATCCTTCACCGCCTGCAGCAGGCGGTGATTGGCATGCGAATGCCGGGGATACGGGTGAGCATAAATTATCAGAATCATTGTTATCGTCGTTCCTTCGTTCCTTGCCAATACACCAAGCATATACCAATCACACAGAGTGACAGTTTGCCCACTGATTGATAGCGGAAATTTTTAACGCCAGCCGACAAATTCGCTGAATAAAAAAGGGCGCTGCATCTGCAGCGCCCCTTACGTTGCGTTATCGCGCGGTTACTTGCCGATGCGCGCGTGCATTTCCTGTACCGACGTCACCTGCTCGGTCGGATCCGCTTTCAGCGCCATCGCGGTGGCGAAGCCGCCGTTCAGCGTGGTGTCGTAGTGCACCTTGTACTGCAGTGCGCTGCGGCGAATCAGCTTGGAGTCCTCAATCGCCTGACGGCCTGCCGTGGTGTTGACGATGTAGGTGTACTCGCCGTTCTTGATACGGTCCTGAATGTGCGGACGCCCTTCGTGCACCTTGTTGACCAGGCGCGGGTTGATGCCCGCTTCGCCCAGCACCACCGCGGTGCCGTGGGTGGCGTCCAGCTCGAAGCCCTGCTTCAGCAGGCTGGCGGCCAAATCGACCACGCGGGCTTTATCGCCTTCGCGCACCGACAGCAGCGCGCGGCCCTGCTTCTTCATGCCCGAGTTGCTGCCCAGCATCGCTTTGGAGAAGGCTTCCGCGAAGGTGCGGCCCACGCCCATCACTTCCCCGGTAGAGCGCATTTCCGGCCCCAGAATCGGGTCGACGCCCGGGAATTTGTTGAACGGCAGCACCACTTCTTTCACCGAATAGTACGGCGGGATGATCTCTTCGGTCACGCCCTGCTCGACCAGCGTTTTGCCCGCCATCACGCGCGCGGCCACTTTGGCCAGCGGCACGCCGGTCGCTTTGGACACGAACGGCACGGTGCGCGCGGCGCGCGGGTTGACTTCAATCAGGTAGACTTCGTTGTCTTTCACCGCGAACTGCACGTTCATCAAGCCGCGCACCTGCAGCTCGAACGCCAGTTTTTCCACCTGGCGACGCATCACGTCCTGAATTTCCTGGCTCAGGGTGTACGCCGGCAGCGAACACGCGGAGTCGCCGGAGTGCACGCCCGCCTGCTCGATGTGCTCCATGATGCCGCCAATCAGCACGCGTTCGCCGTCGCAAATGGCATCGACGTCCACTTCCACCGCGTCGTCCAGGAAGCGATCCAGCAGCACCGGCGCATCGTTGGATACGCTGACCGCAGTCTGGAAGTAGCGGCGCAGGTCGGTTTCGTCGTAAACGATTTCCATCGCCCGGCCGCCCAGCACGTAGGAAGGACGCACCACCAGCGGATAGCCGATGGCCGCCGCCTTCTCCACCGCCTGTTCGATGGCGGTCACGGTGGCGTTGGCCGGTTGCTTCAGACCCAGACGGTTGACCGCCTGCTGGAAGCGCTCGCGGTCTTCGGCGCGGTCGATGGCGTCCGGACTGGTGCCGATAACCGGCACGCCTGCGGCTTCCAGCTCGCGCGCCAGCTTCAGCGGAGTCTGGCCGCCATACTGCACGATCACGCCCTTCGGCTTCTCGATGCGCACGATTTCCAGCACGTCTTCCAGCGTTACCGGCTCAAAGTACAGGCGGTCTGAGGTGTCGTAGTCGGTGGAGACGGTTTCCGGGTTACAGTTGACCATGATGGTCTCGTAGCCGTCTTCACGCAGCGCCAGCGAAGCGTGCACGCAGCAGTAGTCAAACTCGATGCCCTGGCCGATACGGTTCGGCCCGCCGCCCAGCACCATCACTTTCGGCCGGTCGTTGGTCGGGTTGGACTCGCACTCTTCTTCATAGGTGGAGTACATATAGGCGGTGTCGGTGGCGAATTCCGCCGCGCAGGTATCCACGCGCTTATACACCGGATGCAAACCGTAGCTGTGGCGCAGCTTGCGAATTTCGCTCTCGGCGACGCCGGCCAGCTTGGCCAGACGCGCATCGGCGAAGCCTTTGCGCTTCAGAGTGCGCAGGAACTCTTTGTTCAGGCCGTTGATGCCCGCCTCGGCCACCTGCTCTTCCAGGCGCACCAGCTCTTCAATCTGCACCAGGAACCAACGGTCGACGTTGGTCAGGTTGAACACGCCGTCTACCGACAAACCGGCGCGGAAGGCGTCGGCGATGTACCAGATGCGGTCGGAACCGGCGTCTTTCAGCTCGCGGCGGATTTTGGTCAGCGCTTCCGGATCGTCCAGGCTCACTTTCGGATCGAAGCCGGTGGCGCCCACTTCCAGACCGCGCAGCGCTTTCTGCAGCGACTCCTGCTGGGTGCGGCCGATGGCCATCACTTCACCGACCGACTTCATCTGGGTAGTCAGGCGATCGTTGGCGCCGGCGAACTTCTCGAAGTTGAAGCGCGGGATCTTGGTCACGACGTAGTCGATGGACGGCTCGAACGACGCCGGGGTGCGGCCGCCGGTGATGTCGTTCAT
Source organism: Serratia sp. KG1D (assembly GCF_037150675.1). Classification (NCBI taxonomy): domain Bacteria; kingdom Pseudomonadati; phylum Pseudomonadota; class Gammaproteobacteria; order Enterobacterales; family Yersiniaceae; genus Serratia; species Serratia sp. KG1D. Next base: position 386,726 of record NZ_JBAGIH010000004.1, on the reverse strand, counting down.
CAGCTCATCGAGGGTGTAGCCCACCGCCAGCTTGGCGGCAATCTTGGCGATCGGGAAGCCGGTGGCTTTCGACGCCAGCGCCGAAGAGCGCGACACGCGCGGATTCATTTCGATAACGATCAGGCGGCCGGTTTTCGGGTTGACCGAGAACTGCACGTTGGAGCCGCCGGTTTCGACGCCGATCTCACGCAGCACCGCCATCGAGGCGTTGCGCATGATTTGGTATTCCTTGTCGGTCAGGGTCTGGGCCGGCGCGACGGTGATCGAGTCGCCGGTGTGGATGCCCATGGCGTCGAAGTTTTCGATGGAGCAGACGATGATGCAGTTGTCGTTCTTATCACGCACCACTTCCATCTCGTACTCTTTCCAACCGATCAGCGATTCATCGATCAGCAGCTCGTTGGTCGGCGACAGATCCAGGCCGCGTTCGCAGATCTCTTCGAACTCTTCGCGGTTGTAGGCGATGCCGCCGCCGGTGCCGCCCATGGTAAAGGAAGGACGGATGATGCACGGGAAACCGACGTCAGCGGCCACCGCCAGCGCTTCTTCCATGGTGTGCGCGATGCCGGAACGCGCGGTATCCAAACCGATTTTCTTCATCGCCACGTCGAAACGGCGACGGTCTTCGGCCTTGTCAATCGCATCGGCGGTGGCGCCGATCATGGTAACGCCGAACTCGGCCAGCACGCCCTGACGCTCCAGTTCCAGCGCACAGTTCAGCGCCGTCTGGCCGCCCATGGTCGGCAGCACCGCATCCGGGCGCTCTTTTTCGATGATCTTGCGCACCACTTCCCAGTGGATCGGCTCGATGTAGGTGGCGTCGGCCATTTCTGGGTCGGTCATGATGGTCGCCGGGTTGGAGTTGACCAGAATGACGCGGTAACCCTCTTCGCGCAGCGCTTTACACGCCTGGGCACCCGAGTAGTCGAACTCACACGCCTGGCCGATAACGATCGGGCCAGCGCCGAGGATCAGGATGCTTTTTATGTCTGTACGTTTTGGCATTTTTTACTGCTCCTGATTATTTGGCGTTAGAACGGTAAGTCTCAATCAGTTCGATAAAGTGATCGAACAGCGGCGCGGCATCGTGCGGGCCTGGGCTGGCTTCCGGGTGCCCCTGGAAGCTGAACGCCGCTTTGTCGGTGCGGTGAATGCCCTGCACCGTGTGGTCGAACAGCGATTTGTGCGTCACGCGCAGGTTCGCCGGCAGATTGTTCTCATCTACCGCAAAGCCGTGGTTCTGCGCGGTGATCATCACGGTGTTGTTGTCCAGATCCTTCACCGGGTGGTTGCCGCCGTGGTGGCCGAGCTTCATCTTCATGGTTTTCGCCCCGCTGGCCAGCGCCAGCAGCTGGTGGCCCAGGCAGATGCCGAACACCGGAATGTCGGTTTCCAGGAACTGTTTGATGGCGGTGATGGCGTAGTCGCACGGCTCCGGATCGCCCGGGCCGTTGGACAGGAAGATGCCGTCCGGATTCATTTTCAGCACCTCGTCGGCCGGGGTCTGCGCCGGCACCACGGTCAGGCGGCAGCCGCGATCCACCAGCATGCGCAGGATGTTGCGCTTGGCGCCGTAGTCGTAAGCCACCACGTGGAACGGCAGTTCCGCGGCGGTTTTGGCTTCGGGCAGGTCGCCTTCAAGCGTCCAGCTGCCTTGCTGCCAGCTGTAGGCCTCTTGGGTGGTGACCTCTTTCGCCAGATCCATGCCCTTCAACCCCGGGAAACCTTGCGCCTTGGCCAGGGCCAGCGCGGCGTCCGGCGAATCGGCGGCGATGATGCAGCCGTTCTGGGCGCCCTTCTCGCGCAGCAGGCGGGTCAATTTGCGGGTATCGATATCGGCGATCGCCACGATGTTGTGACGCTTGAGGTAGTCGGACAGGCTTTCTTCGTTGCGGTAGTTGCTGGCGATCAGCGGGAGGTCGCGAATGACGAGGCCTTGGGCGTGTACTGCGGAGGATTCTTCGTCGGAAGCATTGGTGCCGACATTGCCGATATGAGGATAAGTAAGAGTAACGATCTGGCGGGAATAGGAAGGATCAGTGAGGATTTCTTGATAACCGGTCATCGACGTATTGAAGACCACTTCCCCCACTGCCGTTCCCTCTGCCCCGATGGCCCGACCGTGGAATTGGGTTCCGTCTTCCAGAACCAATAGCGCTGACTTTATCAAAACACCCTCCAAGGAATAATCAATCACAATATTTGCATATTAATTCAGATATCGAGATCTAAATCAATGCAAAAACCGTCCGCGAGGCCAATTTTTGGCAAATTGGGCGCATTTTAATGATGAGTGCCTGGCTTGTCTACCCAAACTGCCGTTTTTTGTTTTATTTTTGCAGTTCTCGGCGCTCATGCGGCTTGAGCGCCGATAAAAACACAGAAAACCGGGGCTGGAAAACGGTTGCGGGGAAGAATGACGGAAAATAGCGCCGGAATGGGACAAAAAAGACGCTGAAAAAGCCGATAGTGGAAAAAAAGGAGATGATTAGCAAAGTAAATACAGACAAATAACAGCTTTGGCAATGAAATAAAATAAACATGATATTTATCATGTTAAAAAAAAGGACAATAAAATTATTGCCCGATTATCATAGCATTATGATCAATACAACCACATCACGATGGTATGCAAATCAATTATAACTGGTCCAAATTCAACACGTCGCGCATATCAAATAAACCTTTATCCCGGTTATGTAACCAGGTAGCCGCGCGCACCGCACCGCTGGCAAAAGTCATGCGGCTGGAAGCCTTATGGGTAATTTCCACCCGTTCACCGATGTCGGCGAACATTGCGGTGTGCTCGCCGACGATGTCGCCGGCGCGAATGGTGGCAAAGCCGATGCTTTGGGGATCGCGTTCGCCGGTATGGCCTTCGCGCGCATAGACCGCACAGCTTTTCAGATCGCGCCCCAGCGCGCCGGCGATCGCTTCACCCATCGCCAACGCCGTGCCCGACGGCGCATCCACTTTGTGGCGGTGGTGCGCCTCGACGATTTCGATATCGGTATAGTCGCCCATCACCTGCGCGGCCTTCTCCAGCAGTTTCAGCACCAGGTTGACGCCGACGCTGAAGTTGGCGGCGAACACGATGCCGATATGCTGCGCCGCAGCGCGGATCGCCTGCTTGCCGGCGTCATCGAAGCCGGTGGTGCCAATCACCATCGCCTTGTGGTGCGCCACGCAAAAATCCAGGTAGTTCCGGGTGCTTTCCGGGCGGGTGAAGTCGATCAAAATGTCGAACTCGCTCGCCACTTTCTCCAGGCTGTCGCTTACCTTAACGCCCAGCGCGCCAATGCCCGCCAGCTCGCCGGCGTCGACGCCGATCAGGCTTGAACCCGGGCGCGACAGCGCCGCGCCCAACACCACGCCTTCCGCCTGCTGCACCGCCTGGATCAACTGGCGGCCCATCCGGCCGCCGGCGCCCGCAATCGCAATGCGGATTTGTGAATCACTCATGCTTGCTCTCTTCTTGATTTGACGCCTATCCCATTAGGCTATCGATTCAGGGTAACTGCCCCGCTGCAGCGCCGCCAGAGGATTCATTTCATAATTAGAAAATTATGATATTCCCCCGTTTTCATCAGCGGCGCTGTCGTGAGATTAACATTCAACCGATTTGGCGGCCTGCGACGATTGTACATAATCATGCAGTTTCCATGGCAAAAAAATGCAGAAAAAAGGCGCCGAAAACGGCGCCTGGAGAAAGGATCACAGCGAGGTCAGGCGGTAATGGCGGCCACTTCGTTGGCGATCGCCGTCAGCGCATCGTGGCGGGCATAGTCCTCACGCACCAGTGCCGCGCGCTGGCGATAGATCGGCTGCTGCAGAATGCGCGTCGCCGCCGCCAGGATCTGTTCAGGGCTTGGCGTGCTGGTGTGCAGGCTGATGCCGCAGCCGGCGGCGACCACGCGCGCGGCCGCCTCCAGTTTGTCTTCGCCGGTGCCGGCGACGATCAGCGGCACGCCGCTGTTCAGCGCATAGTTGATCGAGCCGTAACCGCCGTTAGTGATCAGCAGCGCCGTCTCCGGCAACCAGCGTTCGAAGGAGATAAACTCCCGCACTCTGGCATTGGCCGGCAGCGCGTCCATCAGCCCTTCGGTCGCCCGCCCGCCGGTGGTGGCCAACACCCGCACCGGCAGATGCGCCAGCGCCTGCAGCGTCGGCACGATCAGCTGATGCAGATCGACATTGGCCAGCGTGCCCTGAGACACGATCACCAACGGCCGACGATCGTCCTCCTCCCACAGCGCCTCTTCCGCGGCCGGTTGACCACCGCTGCGCAGCGGCCCGACGAAGCGCACGCCGCTCGGCAGGTCGTCGCGCTCATATTCCAGCGCCGTGGTGGCCAACTGCAGGAAACGCTCGCAGCCGCCGATCAACGCATCGGTGAACGGGCGATCCAGCGCCCGTCCCCCCGCCTGCACCAGCGCCACATCGAAGCTCTGCTGCACCTCATCGAGCAGCACGCGCGTTTCTTCATCCACCAGCTGCTCACGGGTCAGCGCCTGCGGCAGCAGCGCCGGCGGGATGCGCGGGCCATAGAAAATGGCGTCGCGCGAGGAATACGACAGCGGCGTGACCCCGATACCGAAGACCGGCGGCCGTTCGGCGGACTGCAGCAGCGGCAACACGCCGTAGAAGCAGTTCTCCACCATCAGCAGATCGGTCTTTTCGGCGGCGATGGCCGCACGCAGCTGACGATCCAACAGCGGGATCGGCGCGGCGAAGAAATCTTTCAGCGCCAGCGCCATCTGTGCATTGCCCGGCGGCAGCGCGGCGCGCTCGGGGAAGTGCTGCTCCAGGTGACGGTAATCGAAGTCCACCTGCGCGTCGAACGGCACGAAGCTCGCGCCCACCGCCTCGGCGCGTTCGCGGAACAGCGCGCCGGTCATCACCCGCACCTGATGCCCTTGGGCAATCAGGTGGCGAGCGATGGCCAACATCGGGTAAACGTGCCCCGGAGTGGCGACCGCCGCCATCAATATCCTTGCCATAATGCTCCTTTACGCTTCTGCGTTAGCCGGCTTCAGCGCCAGATTGGCGCACACCGGGTTGCTCTGAATATGCACGCGCTGCAAATGACGCGCGGAACGGGCGGTGAAGCCCTCACGCCCATGCAGCAGCGAGAAGTTGTCCGCCACCACCACGTCGCCCTGTTGCCATTGGTGGGCATAATAGTGACGCGGATCGTACAGATGCTGCTGCAGAGTGTGGTGGAACTGTTCCTGCTGTTGTTCCGGCACGCCGTGATATTCCAGCGCATGTTGATTGAGGAATTTTTTCCCCTCCGTCGGCGGTTCATTGTAGCGCATGATCAAGCCCCTGCCGTTCGGGTGCTGCACCACCAGCGGCGAACAGACTTCACCGCCGTAGTGCACCACCTGCTTGATGCGGTAGGTGATCGAGACCGACAGCCACTGATCCAGCAACGCTTCGTCCGCATTGGCCAGCAAGCGCGTGGTGTCGACGAAGGTCGTGCACCCGCCTTCGTCCGGCGACGGCGCCGCCACGCAGTGGAACAGCTGGAACTCGGGAATAGTCGGCTTATACATGCCATCCCAATGCAGCGGGACGTAGCTGCTGTCGAAAATATGATCCTTGGCGTCCGGATGTTCCTTCACGTCCAGCACCGCGCCAAACGGCCACATCATGATCTCGCCCCACTGCTCGGCGTAGCGCGTCAGAACCTCCCCATCGCTGAAACCGGAGTCGAATCCGCGCAGCACCAGCAAGTGATGCTCCTGCGCCAGCGCCCGCAGCGCTGCCACCGGCAGTTCGCCGATCTTTTGCCCCGGATGCTGCGGCGTCAGGATCGCGCCAAACGGGGTATTCGGTTGAATATGGCAATTAAGCGGTTGGTTATTCATCGGTGATTCTCCTTGCATCGAATGTGCTGCTCACACGGCAACGTGCCGTCAAAAACGCGTCCGCCAGGATTTCGGGCGCAAAAGCCTGCAGCGGCCTCAGGCCATCTGCGGTTGTTCGATCAGGTAATGGCTCGGCGTGCCGCGGATCTCCACCAATTCGCCGTTCAGGCTCTGCGCATCTTTACGCTTCATCAGCACAAACTGGCCGTTCACGTTGGCTGCCACGCCATGCCACGGCGTCAGCCAGTCGTCTTTGGTCGGCATCATGTGGATGCCTATCTTCAGGCTGTCGGCCGGCTGCGGGTGAATCGACAGGCGGATCGCCGCCGGGAAATGCTGGGCCAGCAGGTTGCCCCAGGCCCAGCTGCGCTGGATAACACCGCAGGCGCGCCGTTTGGCGTCTTTTTGCAGCGCGGCGTTGGAACCGCTGTAGCCCGGCAGCTGGCTGTCTTCATACAAGAAGCGCGTGATGGCGCGATACAGCATTAATCCCTGCTCGTCCTGCATCAGCTGGCGCTTGATCGCCTCTTCCGATTCGGCATAGCCGTCCACCAACAGCCGGCGCAGCAGATCGTAGTCATCGGTATGCTCCGCCAGGCCTTTGACGTCGCCGAGGTTGAATACGCTGAGATGCGTCGCGCCCACTTCATGCAGCAGGCTTTCAATCTCACGTTGATAATGGTTGATCGCTTCGTCGCTGACGCGGATCAGATCGCCGAACACGTGGCCGTCGGAACAGATAACGATATGCGCGCCCGGCGGGTAATAGAGTTGAATGCGCTGGCACAGCGAGTTCAGGAAGATCAGCGACAGCCGCTCCGCCATGTCCGGCGCCGCGCCTATCACCTTATTGGCGTTGGGTGACTTGGTCGGAAAAGCTGGCAGCACGAATTCGATGCGCTGGTCGTTTTCAATGAATGCCCGAATGCGCGGCAATTGCACCTGAGTGACCTGCCGCTCTTCTTCAGCCAGAGAAGCATCGTCGGCGATGAGGCGACGTCGATATTGCAATAATTCACGTAGGATTTTTAATGCTATTTCTTCTTTTTTCTGTGCGCTATCCACAATGAGCTCCTGTTGCGATGTGGCGCGGGTGTATTATTGGCAAGCGCAATAAGATTTATCAAAAAGAGATAAAGCGCATGCAAAATAATAATCAGCCCGTCGTTTATATGCTTCAGGCAATATAGGAAAGATGGTGCTATATTATTAGCCCGTATAAATCACAATCTAGGTTAAGTTGTGCTTAACAAACTATGAGCAATATTTTAAAACGCATGGCCATTTTCTCAAAAGTGGTCGATTGTGGCGCATTCAGCATGGCGGCAAAAGAATTGGGCATGACGACATCGGCCGTCAGCCAGCATATTCGCCAGCTGGAGGAACATCTGGGCATTCAATTACTGTTGCGATCGACGCGCTCATTGAGCCTGACCGAAGCCGGATTGTGCTTTTATGAAGATTGTCTGCTGATGATCCACGCCGCCGAGCGCGGGCAACAGCGGATCGCCGCGCTGCGCGGCGAGCTGGTCGGTGAACTGCGCGTCGCCACCTCGACCGAATTCGCCACCCATTATCTGGTGCCGGCGCTGCAGAGCTTCCTCGACGAACACCCGCGCATCACGCTGCGGTTGGAAATCCACGATGAGAGAATAGACCTCATCGCGCAACGCATCGATCTGGCAATACGCGGCGGCGCGCTGGCTGACTCCAGCTACGTCTCAACGCGGCTGGCGCGCTGCCGCGAAGTGCTGTGCGCTTCCCCGGCCTACCTGGCACACCACGGAGTGCCGGATTCGCCGCAGGCGCTGACCCATCATCATTGGGTCACCTTTACGCCGCTCGGCAATCCGCAGTTTGTTCGCCTGATCCATCGCGACGGCGGCGAGCACCGCATGCGCATGACCGGGCGACTGTTCACCAACAGCGGCATGGCGATGAAGGAGCTGGCGCTGACCGGCAAAGGCATCATTCGCAATTTCTTCGCCAACGTCGAGCGAGAGTTGCGCAGCGGCGAGCTGATTGAAATATTGCCCGACTGGCGATTACCGGAAATTAATTGCTATGCCATTATGCCGCGACGGGAGATCCAGCCATTAAAAGTCCGGCGATTGCTGGAACATATGAAGCTCTATTTAAAGGAGAAAGGATTAAACGACCTAGAACAGATTCGACAAGAATAAAATAAGAAACATCTGCAAGACTACTATTGTAATTATTGTAATCACGTTGACGACACCAGGCCCTATTTAGATTGCAGCCTAATGATATTCTATTTAATGACTTCATTCAGCCTATATAATTAATGACGCCACCGCTATTTCAAATACTCAGAATAAATTTGACTTTAGTTAGCAGAAAATTTGAATATACTCAGCATTTTATTTTTAATGCCGTTGGCATTCCAAAAAAAACGGGAAGCCTAAGCTCCCCGTTGTCATTCACTCACGCACCTCAGTCAATCTGACGGACGTCCACGCGTAGCTCTTTCGGCACTTCGAACACGATGTTCTCTTCACGCCCGCTGATTTCATGCACGTCCAGGCCGCCCAGCGCTTTCAGGCGAGAGATCACCTCCTGCACCAGCACATCCGGTGCCGAGGCGCCGGCGGTAACGCCAATATTGCGTGCTTCGCTCAGCCAGCTTTCCTGAATATCCGCCGCCGAATCGATCAGATAAGCCGGTTTGCCGACGCGCTGCGCCAGTTCCGCCAGGCGGTTAGAGTTGGAGGAGTTCTTCGACCCCACCACCAGCACCACGTCCGCATCGCCGGCCAGGTTGCGCACCGCTTCCTGACGGTTGGTGGTGGCGTAGCAAATGTCATCCTTACGTGGCCCGATAATATTCGGGAAACGCTGACGCAGCGCGTCGATCACGTCCGAGGTATCATCCACCGACAGCGTAGTCTGCGTCATGAAGCACAGGTTGTTTTCGTCCTTCACCTGCAGCTTCCACACGTCATCCGGCGACTCGACCAGGTACATGCCGCCCTGCGGATTGCTGTACTGGCCCATGGTGCCTTCCACCTCCGGGTGCCCGGCATGGCCGATCAGAATCGCTTCGGTGCCGCGGCGGCTGGCGCGCGCCACTTCCATATGCACCTTGGTCACCAGCGGACAGGTGGCGTCGAACAGCATGGTCAGATCGCGCGCCTTGGCTTCGGCGCGCACCGCCTGAGAAACGCCGTGCGCCGAAAAGATCAGGATAGAGCCGTCCGGCACTTCGGCGATCTCTTCGATAAACACGGCGCCGCGCTCACGCAGGCTGTCGACCACGTAGCGGTTGTGCACCACTTCATGTCGCACGTAGATCGGCGCACCGTACAGCTCCAGCGCACGTTCCACGATGCTGATCGCACGATCAACCCCGGCGCAGAAGCCGCGCGGGTTAGCCAGCAATATTTGCATGCGTCTCCTCCTGCTGCGGATCGATCTCCAGCACTTCGATATCGAAGGTCACCGGATGGCCCGCCAGCGGATGGTTGAAATCGACGGTGATCGAATCTTCCGCCACCGCGCGCACCACGCCCGGCATTTCACTGCCGTCGATGGCGGTAAACAGCATGATGGTACCTACGTCCGGCACGCCGGTTTCCGCGAAGTCGCGGCGCGAGAAGAACTGGACCAGATCCGGATTCTCCGCGCCGAACGCCGCTTCCGGCTGCAGGGTAAAGGCGCACTTGTCGCCCGCGCGCAGGCCGAGCAGTTGCTCTTCCAGCGGCGCCGACAGGCTGCCGTCACCCAGGCGGAACAGCGCCGGTTTGCCGCTGCTGCGGGTGGATTCGGCGGTCGAACCGTCTTCCAGTTTCAGCGTGAAGTGAACCAGCACCGCGCTGTCACTGATAACCTGAGCCGTCATATTACTCACCTTTACTCTTTGCGCCTTTACTCGCCGGCGACAGGAAACCTTCCAGCACGATCATCGCCGCACCCACGCAGATAAAGCTGTCCGCCAGATTGAAGGTCGGGTAGTGCCAATCACCGACGTAGAAGTCGATGAAGTCGACCACGAAACCGTGCCACAGGCGATCGAACAGGTTGCCCAACGCCCCGCCGATAATAAAGGCGTAGGCGATGTTGTTCAGCTTCTGCTGCGCGGTGCTGCGGTACATCATCACCAGCAGCACCGCGACGATAGCGATGGCGATGCCGGCAAAGAACCAGCGCTGCCAACCGCCATGGTCGGCCAGGAAGCTGAACGCGGCGCCGTAGTTGCGCGCGTAAAACAGGTTGAACGACGGGATCAACGGCTGGGACTGGCCCAGCGTAAAGTTAGCGAGGATCCACTGTTTGCTGCCGAAATCCAGCGCCAGCACCGCCACTACAACCCACAGCCAACGCAGGCCGGTCGAACAAATTGGTTTACTCATCAGGCGCAAGTTCTCAGGCAAAGTTACGCTTCTCGCCGTCACCGGCGACGTTGCTCACACAGCGGCCGCAGATGTCTGCATGCTCCGCCACCAGGCCGATATCGGTGGTGTAATGCCAGCAGCGCGGGCACTTCTCACCTGGCGCTGTGCTGAAGGCGATCTTCAGCCCTTTCAGCAGCTCGGAGGCCTGCGCATCGGCTGGCGCATCCGCCAATGGCGCAACGCTTGCCGCAGAGGTCAACAACACAAAGCGCAGCTCATCCTGCAGGCTATTCAGACGCGCCGCCAACTCGCTGTCGGCATACAGCGTCACCGCCGCTTCCAGCGAACCGCCGAGGCGTTTGTCGGCACGCGCCTGCTCCAGCACCTTGTTCACTTCACCGCGCACTTTCAGCAGCTCAGCCCAGAAAGCGTCGTTCATCGGCTCGCCTTCCGCCAGCCCGAACAGACCGTCGTACCACTCTTCAGTGAACACGTACTGCGCGCGTTTGCCCGGCATGAAGCCCCAGATCTCGTCTGCGGTGAACGACATGATAGGCGCCATCCAGCGCACCAGCGCTTCGACGATGTGATACAGCGCGGTCTGGCAGCTGCGGCGAGCGACGCTGTCGCTCTTGGCGGTGTACTGACGATCCTTGATGATATCCAGGTAGAAGGAGCCCATCTCGACCGAGCAGAACTGCATCAGGCGCTGCACCACTTCGTGGAAATCGTAGTTGGCGTAAGCCTGCTCGATATCCTGCTGCGCCGCCAGCGCGCGGCCGACCGCCCAGCGATCCAGCACCACCATGTCTTCCGGCGCCACGCAATCGGTGCTTGGCTCAAACCCGTTCAGGTTGGCCAGCAGGAAGCGCGCGGTGTTGCGGATGCGGCGATAAGCGTCGGCGGAACGCTTGAGGATCTCGTCGGACACCGCGATCTCGCCGGTGTAATCGGTCGACGCCACCCACAGACGCAGAATGTCGCCGCCCAGCTTGTTCATCACGTCCTGCGGGCTGACGGTGTTGCCGATCGACTTGGACATCTTGCGGCCCTGTCCGTCGACGGTGAAGCCGTGGGTCAGCACTTCCTTGTACGGCGCTTTGCCCTTCATCGCGGTGGAGATCATCAGCGATGACATGAACCAGCCGCGATGCTGGTCGGAGCCTTCCAGATACATGTCGGCGCCGTGGCCGTTAAACTCAGGGCGCACGTCGACAACCGAGGCGTGGGTGGAACCGGAATCGAACCACACGTCCAGCGTATCCGGCACTTTCACGTAGTCGGCGGCTTCCGCGCCGAGGATGTCGGCCGCGTCCAGATCCCACCAGGCCTGAATGCCGTCTTGCTCGACGCGTTTGGCCACTTCTTCCATCAGCTCAACGCTGCGCGGGTGCAGCTGTTCGGTCTCTTTGTGCACGAACAGCGACATCGGCACGCCCCAGGTGCGCTGACGCGAGATGCACCAGTCCGGGCGGTTGGCGACCATCATTTCGATGCGCGCCTGGCCCCAATCCGGGATCCACTGCACGCCCTTGATCTCTTCCAGCGACTGCTGACGCAGGCCTTTCTGATCCATGCTGATGAACCATTGCGGCGTGGCGCGGAAGATGATCGGCGTCTTGTGGCGCCAGCAGCACGGATAACTGTGCAGGAACTTCTCGACGTGCAGCAGCGCGCCTTTGTCACGCAGCAGATCGACGATCAGATCGTTGGCCTTGAAGACGAACTTGCCGTCCAGCAGCGGGTAGGTGCCGGTCAGGTAGCAGCCGTTCGGCCCTACCGGGTTGGCCACTTCCAGGCCGTATTTCTGGCCGATCACGAAGTCGTCCGGGCCGTGGCCCGGCGCGGTATGCACCGCACCGGTACCGGCGTCCAGCGTCACGTGCTCGCCGAGGATCGCCGGCACGTCGAAGTCCATGAACGGGTGTTTGAAGCGCAGCAGCTCCAGATCGGCGCCTTTGCAGCTGCCCAGCACTGTCCACTCGGTGATGCCGGCGCGTTTCATCACGCTTTCCACCAGTTCGGCCGCCAGGATCAGGCACTGGCCGTCAACCTGCACCAGTTGATAGGTGAAGTCCGGGTGCAGCGAGATCGCTCGGTTGGCCGGCAAGGTCCACGGCGTGGTGGTCCAGATAACCAGCGAGATGGCGCCGTTGAAGTGGCTCACGCCGAACTTGGCCGCCACGGCAGCCGCGTCGGCCGCATGGAAGCTCACGTCGATCGACGGCGAAGTCTTGTCGTAGTACTCCACTTCCGCTTCCGCCAGCGACGAGCCACAGTCGGTGCACCAGTGAACCGGCTTGGCGCCTTTCAGCAGGTGGCCGTTGCTGATGATCTTGCCCAGCGCGCGGATGATGTTGGCTTCGGTTTTGAAGTCCATCGTCAGGTACGGTCGATCCCAGTCACCCAACACGCCCAGACGGATGAAGTCCTTCTTCTGGCCTTCAACCTGCTCGGCCGCGTACTCGCGGCACTTCTGGCGGAACTCGGCCGCCGTCAGCTTCTCGCCCGGCTTGCCGTACAGTTGCTCAACCTTCAGTTCGATCGGCAGGCCGTGGCAGTCCCAACCCGGCACATAAGGCGAGTCGAAGCCGGCCATCCCTTTCGACTTGATGATAATGTCTTTGAGAATCTTGTTAACCGAGTGACCAATGTGAATGCTGCCGTTCGCATACGGAGGGCCGTCATGCAAAATGAAGGTTTTTTTGCCCTTTTTGGCAGTACGAATCATCCCGTACAGATCCTGTTCATACCAACGTTGCAGCATGCCAGGTTCGCGCTTGGCGAGATCGCCGCGCATCGGGAACCCTGTTTCCGGCAAGTTCAGGGTATTCTTGTAGTCACTCATGAGATTCTCGTTTCCGTTTTCGGCTATTTACCCGTCACACTTCAAGCTGCATCTTTGTCGGCCGCCCTTTCTCACCCGAATCACTTGCCTGTGCAAGCTCATCGGGGTTCGCGCGGTTGCCGCCGCGATGCAACTCGAATTGTTTAGGGTAAACGATTAAACCAGTGTTTTTAACCCGAAGAACTTCCGGGCCGTCACCACATCATTGGCGATTTGCTGCTTCAGGGCATCGAGCGAAGCAAACCGCTGTTCATTGCGCAATTTTGCGCGGAGCACCACCTCAATATGGCGCCCGTAAAGATCCATTGTGACATCCAGCAGATGCACTTCCAGCTGCTGGCGCACGCCGGCGACGGTCGGGCGCGTGCCGATATTGGCCACGCCCGGCAGCGGCTTCGGCCCCAGGCCGTACACTTCGACCGCATACACTCCTTTCACCGGCGCCACCAGACGCTTGAGCGGCAAATTGGCGGTCGGGAAGCCGATGGTGCGCCCCAGCTCGTCGCCGTGCACCACGCGCCCGGAAATGCTGTACGGGTGGCCCAGCAGGGTCTCCGCCAGCGGCAGATCGTCCTCGCTCAGCGCAGTGCGGATCGCGGTGCTGCTGATGCGCCGCTCGCCTTCGCGGAAGGTCGGGGTGCTGACCACGTCGAAGCCGTACTCTTTTCCGGCCTGCTGCAATAGCGGAAAATCGCCCTGACGCCCGGCGCCAAAGCGAAAATCATCCCCCACCATCAGGAATTTGACGCCCAGTTTTTCCACCAGCAGCTCGGCGACGAACGCCTGCGCGGTGTTGGCGGCGAAACGCGGATCGAACTTGACGCACAGCAGGTAATCGACGCCCGCCTGCGCCAGATAGTTGGCCTTGTCGCGCAGGCGCGTCAAACGGGCCGGCGCTTTGTCTGCGGCGAACATCTCCAGCGGCTGCGGCTCAAAGATCATGACCATCACTGGCAGCCCGAGGCGTTTCCCCTGTTGCTTCAACTGTTCCAGCAACGCCTGATGGCCGCGATGCACGCCGTCAAAGTTGCCGATGGTGAGCACGCAACCATGGTGGCGCGCCCGGATATTGTGAATGCCGCGAATTAGCTCCATAGCTGGCTCAAAACAGTGGAAATCGGCGGATTATACCTTGTACAGCCGGTAAGGTTAACCCGCGATTGGTGCCTTTATGTAATAGACATACCATACCGGAGATAATCTGCGCGTGAAACGGCTTCGCCGCAGTTTATCCGGCGCTGCCGGGGCGATTCTCGACCGCGGCCAACGGCTTGCGCCCGCCGCGGCAAATCATTGGCGAATTTTCTCGCGAAACACTGTATTCCCAAGAGCGAAGCTGGTAAAATCCTGCGCCATCACAACGTAGCGAGTGCCGCCTGTACAAACGGCGCTTATTTGCACAAATCCATTGACAAACGAAGGCTAAAAGGGCATATTCCTCGGCCTTTGAATTGTCCTCAATAGAATATATTTGGGAGTTGGACCTTGGCTAATATCAAATCAGCTAAGAAACGCGCCGTACAGTCTGAGAAACGCCGCAAGCATAACGCAAGCCGTCGCTCAATGGTGCGTACCTTCATCAAGAAGGTAGACGCAGCTATCGCAGCTGGCGACAAAGAAGCAGCACAAAATGCATTCCTGGTAATGCAGCCACTGGTGGACCGTCAGGCAGCTAAAGGCCTGATCCACAAAAACAAAGCAGCGCGTCATAAGTCAAACCTGACTGCACGCATCAACGCAATGCAATAAGCATTTCGTTATCTGCTTGATAAAAAAACCGGCTCAGGCCGGTTTTTTTACGTCCTGCGTTCAGTGAACCGCTAGCAGGAAAACAGCGCCGAGAAGTCTTTGTTGCAGACGCGCTGCACCGCCGGATGCTGGATCATGCGCTCGGCGAAGATGATGTAATACTCCTCCTGCACGCTGTCGATGCGCCCAATCTCCACCACGTTGTCATCGTTGTAGGTATCCTGCGCATACAGCGTCGGCGCCACGAAGATCGCATTGTGGTACATGCCAAAGGCCTTCATCAGCGCCGCATCGTCGAACTCGCCCAGAATTTCCACCTGAATGCCCTGCGTATTGAACCAGTTGAGCAGCTTGCGCCCCAGCATCGAACGGCGGCCGGGGATCAGCAGCTTGCGCTGCTCCAGGCAAGCCGGGAACGGCAGCTCCGGCGCCGGCTGGCGACAGAAAAAGCTGATGCCGCACTCGCCCAGCTTCAGCGAGAACAGCCCTTCCTGCTGGCTGGAGTCCACCGGGCAATCCGACAGGATCATATCCAGCTTGTGCTGGCTGAGCTGCTCCAGCAGCATCTCGTGCGTCGATTCAAAGCAACGCAGGTGGATCTGCTCGTTGTCCACCACCACCGCCGTTTCCAATACTTGGCTGACCAGCCGCTTCGACAGCGCGTCCGCCACGCCGACGTCGAACAACAGGTTGGACTCTTTGCGGTAGTTGACGATATCCAGCATTTCCTGGCTGAGCATAAACATCTTGTCGGCATAGCGGAACACCAACTGCCCCAGCTCCGAAGGCACCAACCCGCGCCCCTGGCGTTTGAACAGCTTGCCGTCCAACCGCTCTTCCAGCGCTTTGATCTGGCCGGTGATGGTCTGCGGCGTCAGAAACAACGCTTCGGCGGCACCGACCACGGAACCGGCCTTGCAGACCTGCCAGAAATAGTAAAGGTGATTAAAGTTGATATGCGACATCCTCACGAGCGGCTCTCCTTAACAACGTTTCGCAGCGGCAAACGGTGTGCCGTGACGAGCGACAAACTTCCTTTCCCTGCTTCAGACAACGTATAGCCCCATTAGTCCCAACGAAGAACGGCCGAAGCTGCACATATTTTATACCGTACAGCTCCGACCAGCCATTTTATTATGTGCCCTTACCGGGCACATTCAGGATTAACGCACGCGCGGCAACGCCAGACGCAGTAATCCATACCCTACCACCGCCGCAGTGGTGGAGCCCAACAGGATCCCCAGGCGGGAATAGGTGCTGAGCGCCGCATCCGCATCGCCGAACGCCAGCGAGGCGATAAAAATCGACATGGTAAAACCAATGCCGCAAAGCACCGAAACGGCAAACACCTGTTTGAAGCCGATGCCTTCAGGCAAACGGGCGATGCCCATTTTCACCGCCAGCAGGCTGAAGAGGAAAATCCCCAGCGGCTTGCCGATAAACAGGCCAGCCGCAATCCCGACCGGCAGCAGCGACGTCAACCCATCCAGCGATACGCCCTGCAAAGAGACCCCGGCGTTGGCGAAAGCGAACAGCGGCAGGATCATAAACGCGACCCAAGGGTGCAGCTCATGCTCCAGCGTTTCCGACGGCGATGGCCCCTTTTTGACGTTCAGCGGGATCATAAAGCCGACAATCACCCCGGCCAGCGTCGCATGCACCCCGGACTTGAGGATCGCCACCCACAGCACCAGGCCGACCATCATATACAGCGAGGTCTTGCCCACGCCGCGCCAGTTCATCACCGCCAGCAGCACCGTCGCCGCCGCCGCCACGCCCAGCGCCACCATCGACACTTCGTGGGTGTAGAACAGCGCGATGATGATAATCACGCCCAGGTCGTCGATGATCGCCAACGCCAGCAGGAACACTTTCAGGCTGGTCGGCACGCGGTTGCCCAGCAAGGCCATGACGCCCAGCGCAAAGGCGATGTCGGTCGCGGCCGGGATCGCCCAACCCTGGCGAGTGACTTCATCCGCGCCGTTGAACAGTAGGTAAATCAGCGCCGGCGCCAACATGCCGCCCAGTGCGGCGATCGCCGGAAACACCGCTTTGTCGCGCCCGGACAGCGAGCCTTGCATCAGCTCGCGCTTGACCTCCAGCCCCACCACCAGGAAGAAGATGGCCATCAGGCCGTCGTTTATCCACAGCAGCAGCGGCTTAGCGATCTCCAGCGAAGCTACCTTCACCATCACCGGCAGGTTAAGGAATGCCTGATAGATCCCCTGCGCCGGGGTATTGGCCATGATCAGGGCGACGATCGCCGCCGCGATCAGAATGATACCGCCCGCGGCTTCCTGACGTAAAAATTGACGAATGATGTTAGTCACAGTACGTCTCTCCAAATCTGTGCAGGACATAGCGCCCTGCGAACCACAGTCATGAAGTGAGTATAGAGGGCGTTTTAGTTCGAAAAAATAAGTTTATAAATGCTAAATAACTCGAAAAAACCGATAAAAAGCACGAATAAGTCACATTTACGTTGTGGAATTAGCGGTTCGGCGCGCAAATAAAAACCCCGGGACAGAAGCCCGGGGTTCGCACATAAGCCAACAGAAACAACAGGTTAGCGAGTCAGATCGTCAAAGAACTTTTTCACCCCGTCGAAGAAGCTCTTCGAGCGCGGGCTGTTCTTGTCGCCGGACGGGCCACCCAGGCTCTCTTCCAGCTCACGCAGCAGCTGCTTTTGCTTGTCGTTCAGATTGACCGGGGTTTCCACCACCACGCGGCACAGCAGGTCGCCCTGGCTGCCGCCACGCACCGATTTCACGCCCTTGCCGCGCATGCGGAACAGCTTGCCGGTTTGGGTCTCCGAAGGCACCTTCAGTTTCACCCGGCCGTCCAGCGTCGGCACTTCAATCTCGCCGCCCAGCGCCGCCATGGCGAAGTTGATCGGCACTTCACAGTACAGGTTGTTGCCTTCACGCTCGAAGATCGGGTGCGCCTTCACCTGCACCTGAACGTACAGATCGCCCGCCGGTGCGCCGTGTTCGCCGGCTTCACCTTCACCCGCCAGGCGAATGCGGTCGCCGGTATCGACGCCGGCCGGAATTTTCACCGACAGCGTCTTGGATTTTTCTACCCGGCCGTGGCCGTGGCACTTGTTGCACGGATCTTTGATGATCTGACCGCGGCCATGGCAGTGCGGACACGCCTGCTGCACGGTGAAGAAGCCCTGACGCATCTGCACCTGGCCCTGGCCGTGACAGGTTGGGCAGGTAACCGGTGAGCTGCCCGGCTTGGCGCCGCTGCCGTGGCAGACGTCGCACTCTTCCAGCGTCGGGATGCGGATCTCTTTGGTGACGCCACGTACCGCTTCCTCGAGGGTCAGCTCCATGTTATAGCGCAGATCGGAACCGCGGCTGGCGCGCTGACGGCGGCCTCCGCCGAAGATGTCGCCAAACACGTCGCCAAAGATATCGCTGAAGTCGGCGCCGCCGCCAAAGCCGCCGCCGCCCATGCCGCCCTGTTCAAAGGCCGCGTGCCCATACTGGTCGTAGGCCGCGCGTTTCTGGTCGTCGGTCAGAACTTCGTAAGCTTCTTTAACTTCTTTAAACTTGGTTTCGGCGTCTTGTTCCTGGTTGCGGTCAGGATGGTATTTCATCGCCAGGCGTTTGTACGCCTTTTTGATCTCACGTTCATCCGCCGTCTTGCTGACGCCGAGAATCTCGTAATAGTCTTTCTTCGCCATTCTTTCGCTTACCCTTAACATGCGTGCACGGGCGCAGAGTTGCCTCGACGCCCGTGCTGGTTTCCGGGAGCGGCACCTCGGCCGCCCCGTGCCCGCTTAAGGGCGATTATTTTTTGTCTTTAACTTCTTCGAACTCGGCGTCAACCACGTCGTCGTCTTTCTGCGCCGCGTTGTCCGCGCCGGCGTCAGCACCCTGCTGAGCCTGCTGCGCCTGAGCCATTTCCAGCAGTTTGCCGGAAACCTGCACCAACGCCTGGGTCTTCGCTTCGATCTCGGCTTTATCTTCGCCTTTCACCGCCGCTTCCAGATCTTTCAGCGCCGCTTCGATCGCCGTTTTGTCTTCCGCCGGCAGTTTGTCGCCCGCTTCTTCCAGTTGCTTGCGCGTGCCGTGGATCAGGTGATCCGCCTGGTTGCGAGTCTGTACCAGCTCTTCGAACTTGCGGTCCGCTTCAGCGTTCAGCTCGGCGTCGCGCACCATTTTCTGGATTTCGTCTTCGTTCAGGCCAGAAGATGCCTTGATGGTGATCTTCTGCTCACGGCCGGTGTTCTTGTCTTTGGCAGACACGTGCAGGATGCCGTCGGCATCGATATCGAAGGTCACTTCGATCTGCGCCATGCCGCGCGGCGCCGCCTGGATACCGTCCAGGTTGAACTGGCCCAGAGATTTGTTATCGCTGGCGCGCTTACGCTCACCCTGCAGCACGTGGATGGTTACCGCAGACTGGTTGTCTTCAGCGGTAGAGAACACCTGGCTGTGCTTGGTCGGGATAGTGGTGTTTTTGGTGATCAGCGGCGTCATCACGCTGCCCATGGTTTCGATACCCAGCGACAGCGGGGTCACGTCCAGCAGCAGAACGTCCTTCACATCACCGGCCAACACGCCGCCCTGTACCGCAGCGCCCACGGCAACCGCTTCGTCCGGGTTCACGTCTTTACGCGGTTCTTTGCCGAAGAAGTCTGCGACTTTCTTCTGCACCATTGGCATACGGGTCTGGCCGCCCACCAGGATCACGTCCTGAATGTCGGAAACCGACAGGCCAGCGTCTTTCAGCGCCACTTTCAGCGGCTCGATGGAGCGCGCCACTAGATCTTCAACCAGCGACTCGAGTTTGGCGCGAGTCACTTTGATGTTCATGTGTTTTGGACCGGTCGCGTCTGCAGTGATGTACGGCAGGTTAACGTCGGTCTGCTGAGCGGAAGACAGTTCGATCTTCGCTTTCTCAGCGGCTTCTTTCAGACGCTGCATCGCCAGCGGATCGTTGCGCAGATCGATGCCCTGATCTTTCTTGAACTCTTCCACCAGGTAGTTGATCAGACGGCTGTCGAAGTCTTCGCCACCCAGGTGGGTGTCACCGTTGGTCGCCAGCACTTCAAAGGTTTTTTCGCCGTCAACGTCGTCGATTTCGATGATGGAGATATCGAAAGTACCGCCGCCCAGGTCATAAACCGCGATGGTGCGGTTGCCGACTTCTTTGTCCAGGCCATAGGCCAGGGCCGCCGCGGTCGGTTCGTTGATGATGCGCTTGACTTCCAGACCCGCGATGCGGCCGGCGTCTTTGGTCGCCTGACGCTGGGCATCGTTGAAGTATGCCGGTACGGTGATAACCGCTTCAGTTACCGGTTCGCCCAGGTAATCTTCCGCCGTTTTCTTCATTTTTTTCAGCACTTCCGCAGAGATCTGCGGCGGAGCCATTTTCTGGCCTTTCACTTCCAGCCAGGCGTCGCCGTTGTCGGCTTCGACGATTTTGTACGGCATGATCGCTTTGTCGCGCTGCGCTTCTTCATCCTGGAAGCGGCGACCGATCAGGCGCTTGATGGCGAACAGGGTGTTTTCAGGGTTGGTGACTGCCTGACGCTTAGCCGGCTGGCCAACCAGAGTTTCACCGTCCTGGGTATATGCGATAATAGAAGGAGTGGTGCGGTCGCCCTCGGCGTTTTCCAGCACGCGTGCCTTGGCACCATCCATAATTGCTACGCAAGAGTTGGTAGTACCCAGGTCGATACCAATAATTTTGCCCATCTAAACGTCTCCACTAAAAAATTCATAATCAGTCAGGTTGCTAACCTATATGCGGGCGATTTTTTGCTTTTCAACTGCCCGATATCTCAGTGCGACCCGCGGTTAGCAGCTGCGGTTGCAAATAAGATGGGGCCATCCAACCCGGCATCAAGGGGCAAGGCGAAAAAAATTTCTTTTTTTATCGTCATTCAGATCATTGTTTCCGGTTGCGGGGATCATTATGATGCGCGCGCTCTGGTGGAAAACTTCGATTTTTTGGCCATTCAGACCATTTATGATTTTAATTCGCTGTTTCCGTTAATTTTCTGTTATCGCAGAGGACTTATGCACACCAACAAGTTGGCGAATCCCGGCCCTCTCGGCCTGATGGGCTTCGGGATGACCACCGTCTTGCTGAACCTGCACAACGCGGGCTTTTTCCCACTGAACTCCGCCATCATCAGCATGGGGATTTTCTTCGGTGGCCTGGCCCAGATCCTGGCCGGTCTGCTGGAGTACAAGAAGGGCAACACCTTCGGCATGACCGCCTTCACCGCCTACGGCAGCTTCTGGCTGAGCCTGGTCGGCCTGCTGCTGCTGCCGCGTCTGGGCCTGGCAGAGGCCACTGAAGCCCACGTGCTGGGCATCTACCTGGCGCTGTGGGGCATCTTCACCCTGTTCATGTTCTTCGGCACCCTGGGCGCCAACCGCGTGCTGCAGTTCGTGTTCGCCAGCCTGACGCTGCTGTTCGCCCTGCTGGCCGTCGGCAACATCACCGGCAACCACACGCTGCTGACCTTCGCCGGCTATGAAGGGATTATCTGCGGCGCCAGCGCCATTTACCTGGCGATGGCCGAAGTACTCAACGAGCAATACGGCCGCACCGTGCTGCCGATTGGCGAACCGGCTCCGGCGCGCGTCGCGGCCTCACCGGTCACGGCGTAATCGCCCGCCCCTGATGAAAAAGCCCTGCACTGCAGGGCTTTTTTTTAGCTGTAGGAGTCGGCTCGCCGCTCCCCGGCTTCGCTGTTCAGGTCACGATGCAGGTAGAAGCCGAGCAGCAGCCCGATGAGCGACAGCGCCAACACATAGTAAGCGGGCGCTAACGGGGTTAATTTCATGATCAATGTCACAAAAATAGGGGTTAAACCGCCAAAAATAGCGTACGAGACGTTATATGAGAACGAGATACCGGTAAACCGCACTTCCGCCGGGAATGCCCGCACCATCACGTACGGTACGGCCCCACCACGCCTACGCTGAACCCCACCAGAGCATAACAGGCGAACAGCATTTCCGGGCGCACGCCCACCGTCTGATAGAACAGCCAGCTGCAGCCGGCCAGCAGTACACTGCCGACCACCAGCGTTTTGCTGGCGCCGAAGCGATCGGCCGACAAACCGGCGACGATGCAGCCGGCGATCAACATGATGGTGGCGATGCTGTTGGCCTGCAGCGTCAAGGCCGGCGCGATGCCGAACTGCTTTTGCAGATAGGTCGGGGTCATCAGGATCACCACCACGATGCCGGCGGAGAGCAGCCAGGTCAGCAGCATCGACACCGCCACTTCCCGTTTGTGGTTGAGCACCACCGATTTCAGCGGCAGCTCCTCGGCCAGCGCTTTACGCGCCTGCATCTCGATAAAGATCGGCGTTTCCTGCAGCCAGCGGCGCAGGTACATCGCCACCAGGCCGAACATGCCGCCAAGCAGGAATGGAATGCGCCAGCCGCCGCCGGCAATGCTCTGCGGGCTGAGCGTGGTGTTGATCACCGTCGCCACCACCGAGCCCAGCAGGATGCCGACCGTCAGCCCGGCGGTCAGCGTGCCGCAGGCGAAGCCGATGCGCCGGCGCGGCACGTGTTCGGCGACGAAGACCCAGGCGCCCGGCACCTCACCGCCGATCGCCGCCCCCTGCAGCACGCGCATCAGCAGCAGCAACAGCGGCGCGGCGATGCCGATGCTGGCGTAGGTCGGCAGCAGGCCCATCGCCAGCGTCGGCAACGCCATCAGCAGAATGCTCAGGGTAAACATCTTTTTGCGGCCGACCAGATCGCCGAAGTGCGCCATCACGATGCCGCCCAGCGGGCGGGCCAGATAGCCGGCGGCGAAGATGCCGAAGGTTTGCACCAGCCGCAGCCATTCCGGCATGTCCGCCGGGAAGAACAGATCGCCGACCACGGCGGCGAAGAACACAAAGATGATGAAGTCGTAAAACTCCAACGCGCCGCCTAACGCGGCCAACGTCAGCGTTTTGTAGTCTTGCCGGTTCAGCCGGCGATTAGTGTCGTGAGGCATAGGGCACCGTCGGTAAAGGCTGTAAAAGTAAAAGCCGCAGGCTTTCTGTAAAAGAATCCTTACTATAGCGGCAAATTATTTTCACACCAGACGGACTGAGGCCGATGTCGCAGAACGCTGAAATTTAGAGGTTTATCTCGCGACGCGCGCTCTTTGGCCGAAATGCTGCTACCACCGCGGCATGCGTTTCGACGTAAGGCCCGTCGAGCAGCTGAATGCAGTAAGGCACGCTGGCGAAGATGCCGTGCACCACCGCATTGCCCTGCTCATCCTTTACCCCTTCCAGCGTTTCCTTGATCGACTTCGGTTGGCCGGGCAGGTTGATGATCAGCGCCTGTTTGCGGATCGCCCCCACCTGGCGAGAAAGAATTGCCGTTGGCACATAGTGTAGGCTGATCTGACGCATTTGCTCGCCGAAGCCGGGCATCACGCGATCGGCGATCGCCAGCGTGGCGTCGGGGGTGACGTCGCGGCGCGCCGGCCCGGTGCCGCCGGTGGTCAGCACCAGATGGCAGCCCATTTCGTCCACCAGTTCGCACAGCGTCTGTTCAATTTGCGTCTGCTCATCGGGGATCAGCCGGGTTTCCAGCTTGAAGGGCGTCGCCAGCGCGCCGCTCAGCCACTCCTCCAGCGCCGGAATGCCTTTATCCTGGTAAACGCCGCCGGAAGCGCGGTCGGAAACGGAAACCAAACCAATACGTAAAATATCCATGCGTAACCTCTACAGCCTGATGGGGTTCGAACGGGTTCGTCTCCCGTTCTGTTGTCATTGCCGAGAGTATAAGGGCTTCCCCCGCCTGCGGGGGCGTCGGGCATAAAAAAAGGTGGCCTGAGCCACCTTTTTACTGCGCGATCTGCGGGAATTACAGCAGGTCGGCGATCATTTTTTCCAGTTTGCCCTGGTCTACGGCGAACTTGCGGATGCCGTCGGTCAGTTTCTCAACCGCCATCGGATCCTGGTTGTGCTGCCAGTAGAACTCAGGTTCGGTCAGTGCGGCAGGACGCGCCTTCACTTCACCGGTATAAGACAGTTTGCGCTCCAGCGCGCCTTCGCTCTCCGCCAGCTCTTTCAGCAGCGCAGGCGCGATGGTCAGGCGGTCGCAGCCGGCCAGTTCGATGATTTCGCCGACGTTGCGGAAGCTGGCGCCCATCACCACGGTGTTGTAGCCGTGCTGTTTGTAATACTGGTAAATTTCGGTCACGGAGATCACGCCCGGATCTTCGTGCGGGGCGAACTCTTTCTTGTCGCCGTTGGCTTTGTACCAGTCGAGGATACGGCCGACGAACGGCGAGATCAGGTAAACGCCGGCTTCGGCACAGGCGCGAGCCTGAGCGAAGGAGAACAGCAGCGTCAGGTTACAGTTGATGCCTTCTTTCTCCAGCTGCTCCGCCGCGCGGATGCCCTGCCAGGTCGAGGCCAGTTTGATCAGAATGCGATCGTTGCTGATGCCGGCTTCGTTGTACAGCTTGATCAGGCGCTTGGCCTTGGCCACGCTGGCAACGGTGTCGTAAGACAGGCGTGCATCCACTTCGGTGGAGATGCGCCCCGGAACCAGTTTGAGGATCTCCAGACCGATGTTGACCGCCAGCTTGTCGGCGGCATCGGCGATTTGCTGCTCGCGATCGCTGCTCTGGCCGCGCGCCCAGGCGATGGCTTCGTCAATCAGTTTGCGGTATTCAGGAATTTGGGCTGCATTGAGGATCAGCGAAGGGTTGGTTGTGGCGTCCTGCGGTTGATACAGCTTCATTGCCGCGATATCACCCGTATCTGCAACCACTGTGGTCAGCTGGCGCAGGGAAGTTAATTTGTCGGTCATGTTGGCATTATCTCATCGTTTGTGCATGAACTTTTGGCATTGTTCAACCATGCCCTACCCTGATAATAACATGCGCCAAGCCCGGTGCAAGGCTGGAAAACCGCGGCGCACAAGCATCTGTTTTATCCTTGGGCGAGCAACCGTTTACGCCGATATCTTTCGCCATTACCGAGCGGATGGAAAGGCAATAACGTGCTATTGTCCGAATAAATTATGTTAAATTCGAAAAAATTGATGCAATTCGTCCGCTAATCTGCGAAAAATCTTAATCGACTGACGCCGGACAGATTCCAGCTAAGCTCTTGTAAAAAATAGGCCAATGTTTTTCACCTGCGGTGGATGCTGCAAGGTGCGCATTAAATTTCGATAAGAGGAGGGATCCATTGACGGACCTGATGAATTTTATAAACAACATTTTGTGGGGGTCGGTGCTGATTTATCTGCTGCTCGGCACCGGCATTTACTTCACGCTGCGCACCCGCTTTATCCAGCTCCGCCACTTCAGCCACATGTTCTCGGTGTTGAAAAACAGCAATAAAAGCGACAGCGCCGGCATCTCCTCTTTCCAGGCGCTGTGCACCACGCTGGCAGCGCGCGTCGGCACCGGCAACCTGACCGGCGTCGCCATCGCCCTGACCGCCGGCGGCCCCGGCGCCATCTTCTGGATGTGGGTGGTGGCGTTTATCGGCATGGCCACCTCATTTGTGGAAAGCTCGCTGGCTCAGCTCTATAAAACCAAAGACGATAACGGCAACTACCGTGGCGGCCCGGCCTATTACATGGAAAAAGGCCTTGGCATGCGCTGGATGGGCGTGTTGTTTTCGATCTTCCTGATCATCGCATTCGGTCTGGTGTTCAACGCCGTGCAGGCCAACTCCATCGCGCAAGCTTCCGCCGTCGCCTTCCACTTACAGCCGCTGCACGTCGGCATCGGTCTGGTGCTGCTGAGCGGCGTGGTGATCTTCGGCGGCATCCGCTCCATCGCCAAAGTGGCCGAGCTGGTGGTGCCACTGATGGCCGGCGCCTACCTGCTGCTGGCTCTCTGGGTGATTGGCCATAACATCGAGCACATGCCGGCGATCCTGACGCTGATCTTCAAAAGCGCCTTCGGCCTGCAGGAAGCCGCGGCCGGCGCCGTCGGTTACGGTATCTCCCAGGCGATGACCCAGGGCGTGCAGCGCGGCCTGTTCTCCAATGAAGCCGGCATGGGATCGGCGCCCAACGCGGCGGCATCCGCCTCGCCTTATCCGCCGCATCCCGCTTCACAGGGCTACGTGCAGATGCTCGGGGTATTTATCGACACCATCGTCATCTGCAGCGCCACCGCGGCGATCATCCTCTCCTCCGGCATTCTCGATCAGCCGACCGACAGCATCAGCGGCATCGATCTGACCCAGCGCGCGCTGTCGACCGCCGTCGGCAGTTGGGGCACGCCGTTCGTCGCTATCGCCATCTTCTTCTTCGCCTTTACCTCGATCATCGCCAACTACGCCTATGCCGAGAGCAACCTGGTGTTCCTCGAACACAATCATCCGGGCGGCCTGCTGATTTTCCGCTGCGTGGCGCTGGGCATGGTGATGTTCGGCGCGCTGGCGGAGCTGCCGCTGGTGTGGAAAATGGCGGATACCTCCATGGCGCTGATGGCGATCACCAACCTGACGGCGATCCTGCTGCTGTCGCGGGTGGCGCTGAAGCTGGCCGACGATTACCATCGCCAGCGCCGCCTGGGCAAACTGCCGACCTTCGATGCCAACCGCTACCCAGAGCTGAAATCGCAACTGGAGCCGGGCGTGTGGGACGACAAGCAGCCGCCGCGCTGAGTATTCCGGGGCGTGTGCGATGCACGCCCCGCCTATTGGACTGATTGCCCCTTTTTTCCGCGCTTTTTGCTACAGTATGCGCACTTGGATAAACAGGATCTGGCCATGCTCGTTATTATTTCCCCTGCAAAAACGCTCGATTACGACAGCCCGCTGGCGACAGAACGCTTCACGCAGCCCGAACTGCTGGACAAATCTCAGCGGCTTATCAAAATTTGCCGCGCGCTGACGCCGGCGCAAATCGCCAGCCTGATGAGCATCAGCGACAAGCTGGCCGGGCTCAACGCCGCGCGCTTTAGCGAATGGCAGCCGAAATTTACCCCGGACAACGCCCGCCAGGCGCTGCTGGCGTTCAAGGGCGACGTTTACACCGGCCTGCAGGCGCAGGATTTCAACGAAGCCGATTTCGACTTCGCCCAGCAGCATCTGCGCATGCTGTCCGGCCTATATGGCGTGCTGCGCCCGCTCGATCTGATGATGCCGTACCGGCTGGAGATGGGCATCAAGCTGGAAAACCCGAAGGGCAAAGATCTGTACAGCTTCTGGGGCGATCAGATCACCCAAAAGCTCAACGAAGCGCTGGAGCAACAGGGCGACGACGTGGTGGTCAACCTGGCCTCCGACGAGTATTTCAAAGCGGTGAAACCGGCCAAGTTGCACGGTTCGCTGATCAAACCGGTGTTCCTCGACGAGAAGAACGGCAAGTTCAAGGTCATCAGCTTCTACGCCAAGAAAGCGCGCGGGTTGATGAGCCGCTTTATCATCAAAAACCGCCTGACGCGCAGCGAGCAGCTGGCGGACTTCAACCTGGAAGGCTACGCCTTCGACGAAGCCGCCTCGCAGGGCAACGAGCTGGTGTTCAAACGCCCGGAACAAGCATAAAAAAAGCCGTCGCAAGACGGCTTTTCGCATTTTACCCTGCCGAACTTCAGGCCGGCAGCCCCATCAGGAACGTGCGCAGCTCGCCGAAACTGGCCGGCAGCGTGTGCGACAGCAGCGGCAGATCGGCCCGCAACGCCAGCGCTTTCGGCAACGGCAGTTCCTGGCCGAGGATAGCTTCCACACTCTCTTTAAACTTGGCCGGATGCGCGGTGCCGAGGAACAGACCGAACTCCCCTTCCTGCAGCTGATCGCGCAGCGCGCGGTAGGCGATGGCCGCGTGCGGTTCGGAGATATAGCCCAGCTCGGCCAGCTCACGCATCGTGTCTTTGGTGGTCTCGTCGCTGACCGCCGCGTGACCCAGCTCTTTCAACTGCCAGACCTTGCGACGGAACAGCTCTTCCACACGCGGCCAGTTGTTTGGCTGGCTGACGTCCATGGCGTTGGACAGCGTCGCGACCGTGGCGTGCGGCTGCCACTGGCCGCTGGTCAGGAAGCGCGGCACGGTGTCGTTGGCGTTGGTGGCGGCGATGAAGCGCTTCACCGGCAGGCCCAGCGATTTGGCCAGCAACCCGGCGGTCAGATCGCCGAAGTTGCCGCTCGGCACCGAAATCACCAGCTGATTGCGCGCTTCCTGCGGCAGCTGCGCCACCGCCTCGAAGTAGTAGCAGATCTGCGCCAGCAAGCGACTGATGTTGATCGAGTTGGCCGAGTTCAGGTGCAGCGCGTCTTTCAATTCCTGATCGTCGAACGCCTGCTTCACCAGCGCCTGACAGGCGTCGAAGTCGCCGTCGATCGCCACGGTGTGGATGTTGCCGCCCAGGGTGCAGAACAGCTTTTCCTGCAGCGGGCTGATTTTGCCCTGTGGATACAGGATCACCACCCGTACGTTTTTCAGGCCGTAGAAGGCATGCGCCACCGCGGCGCCGGTGTCGCCGGAGGTGGCGGTCAAAATGGTCACCGGCTGATCGCCGGCCACTTCCGCCAGCATCTGTGCCATAAAGCGGCCGCCAAAGTCTTTGAACGCCAGCGTCGGGCCGTGGAACAGCTCCAGGCAGGAGACGTCTTCCGTCACTTTCGCCACCGGCGCCGGGAACTCAAAGGCGGCCTGTACGCGTTTCTTCAACGCCGCTTCCGGCACCTCTTCGCCGATAAAGGCCGACAGAATACGGCTGCTGCGGGTGACAAAGTCCTGCTCCAGCAGCTGGTCGATCTCGGTCAGTTCGAACGCCGGCAGCTCCAGCGGGAAGAACAGCCCCTGCTGCTTGCCCAGGCCTTGTTTGATCGCCTGCGCGAAGCTGACCTGCTCGTTGTGATCCTTAAGGTTGTACAGTTTCATGCGTTATCCCAGTAGTCGAGCGCCTGCGGTATCCAGACGGCAAATATGAACAAAACCTTCGTCGTTTTGCAGATAGTGTTGTTGCAGCCAGGCGGCCATGCGTTGCGCGGTGGCGCCGTCGTTGCAGACGGCGAACAGCGTCGGGCCGGAGCCGGAGATGCCGCAGGCCAGCGCGCCGATCTCCTGCGCCGCCTTGCGCGCTTCGGCGAAGCCCGGCAGCAGCCGGGTGCGGTACGGCTCGGCGATCACGTCCTGCATTAATTTGGCGGCCAGCTGCGGCTGCCGGGTGTGGCAGGCGTGAATAAAGCCGGCCAGATAACGGCCGTGGCTGATGCAATCCTGGCGGCGGTACTGCGCGGGTAAAATGGCGCGCGCTTCGGCGGTGGAGACCTTGATGCCCGGATAGGCCATGACCCACAGCCAATCATCGAAGCACGGCACTTCCTGGCTGATGATGCCTTCTTCTTCCAGCATCAGCTGCAGGCCGCCCAGATAGCAGGGCGCCACGTTGTCGTAATGCACGCTGCCGGAAATGCGGCCTTCCAGCTCGCCCATCAGACCGAGCAGCGTCGTCTTATCCAGCGGCCGATCGCAAAATTCGTTCATCGCCATCAGCCCGGCCACCACCGAACAAGCGCTGGAGCCCAGCCCCGACCCGATCGGCATGTTCTTTTCCAGCCGCATCGCCACCGGCACTTCGCGGCCGATCTCCTGGCAGAAACGCTCCCAGCATTGATAAACGATGTTCTCTTTCGGCTCGGCCGGCAGCTTGCTGACGAAGCGCCCGGCGTTTTGCAGACTGAACGTCTCGGCGGCTTCCACGCTGACGCAGTCGCCCAGCAGCGTGCCGTCGATCGGCGAAACCGCCGCGCCCAGCACATCAAAACCGACGCTGACGTTACCGATCGAGGCCGGTGCATACACCTTAACCATATTAAACTCCCAACTTCCATGACAGTGTGCGCAGCAGATCGGCGAACACGCCCGCTGCGGTCACATCGTTACCGGCGCCGTAGCCGCGCAGCACCAGCGGCAGCGGCTGATAATAACGGCTGTAGAAGGCCAGCGCGTTCTCGCCGTTCTTCACTTTATACAACGGATCGTTGCCGTCCACCGCCTCGATGCGCACCTTACAGCGCCCTTCGTCGATCAGGCCGACATAGCGCAGCACCTTGCCTTGCTCGGCGGCATTGGCCACGTTGCGCGCGAACTCTTTATCCAGTTCCGGCAGCCGCGCCAGGAAATGCTCCACGTCGCCCGACGCGTCGAAGGACGGCGGCAGCACCGGCTCGACCTCGATATCGCTCAGCTCCAGCTTGTAACCGGCTTCGCGCGCCAGGATCAGCAGCTTGCGCGCCACGTCCATACCGGACAGATCGTCGCGCGGATCCGGCTCGGTGTAGCCATTGGCTCTGGCCTGCAGAGTCGCCGCCGACAGCGACAGCCCTTCGTCCAGCTTGCCAAAAATAAAGGACAGCGAACCGGACAGGATGCCGGAGAAACGCACCAGCTCATCGCCGGCGTTCAGCAGGTTTTGCAGGTTCTCGATCACCGGCAGACCGGCGCCGACGTTGGTGTCGTAGAGGAACTTGCGGTGCGAACCGGCGGCGGCGGCGCGCAGTTGCTGATAATAGTTCATCGACGAGGTGTTGGCCTTTTTGTTCGGCGTTACCACATGGAAGCCGTCCGCCAGGAAGTCCACATACTGATCGGCCACCGCCTGGCTGGAGGTACAGTCGACGATCACCGGGTTCAGCAGGTGATACTCCTTCACCAGCCGGATCAGGCGGCCGAGATTGAACGGCTCCTGCGCGCCGGCCAGCTCGTCCCGCCAGCTGTCCAGCGCGATGCCGTGCACGTTGGTCAGCATCACGCGCGAGTTGGCGATGCCGCACACCCGCAGATCGATATGTTTTTGCTTCAGCCACGGCTGCTGGCGGTAGATCTGTTCGATCAGCGCCCCGCCGACGCCGCCAACGCCGATGACGAACACTTCGATCACCTGATCAGTGTTGAACAGCATCTGGTGGCTGACGCGCACGCCGGTGGTGGCGGAATCATTGCTGACCACCACCGAGATTGAACGCTCGGAAGAACCCTGGGCGATGGCGACGATATTGATGTTGGCGCGCGCCAGCGCGGAGAAGAAGCGCGCTGAAATGCCACGCAGGGTGCGCATGCCGTCGCCGACCACCGAGATGATCGCCAGGCGCTCCATGACGTCCAGCGGATCCAGCACGCCATCTTTCAATTCCAGATAGAACTCCTCCTCCAGCGCGCGGCGGGCGCGCTGCAGTTCGCCCTGCGGCACACAGAAGCTGATGCTGTATTCGGAAGAGGATTGGGTGATCAACACTACCGAAATGCCGGCGCGCGACATCACGGCGAACACCCGCGCAGCCATGCCGACCATGCCTTTCATGCCCGGGCCGGAGACGTTGATCATCGCCATATTATTCAGGTTGGTGATGCCTTTCACCGGCATATCGGCATCGGTGCTGTCTTTGCCGATCAGCGTGCCGGGAGCCTGCGGGTTGGAGGTGTTTTTTATCAGGCAAGGGATTTGGAATTGGGCAATCGGCGTGATGGTGCGAGGGTGCAGCACTTTGGCGCCGAAATAGGAAAGCTCCATCGCCTCCTGGTACGACATCGATTTCAGCAGCCTGGCGTCCGGCACGGTGCGCGGATCGCAGGTATACACGCCGTCGACGTCGGTCCAGATTTCGCAACAGTCGGCGCGCAGGCAGGCGGCCAGCACCGCGGCGGAATAGTCGGAGCCGTTGCGGCCCAGCACCACCAGCTCACCCTTGTCGTTACCGGCGGTGAAACCGGCCATCAGCACGATGTGGTCGGCCGGGATCGCCGCGGCGGCGATGCGCAGCGTGGACTCGGCGATATCCACGGTAGACTCCAGGTAGTGGCCCTGCGCCAGCAGTTTCTCCACCGGGTTGATCACCGTGACCGGATAACCCTTGGCGCGGAACACCCCTTCCATGATGGCGATGGAGAGCTTTTCGCCGCGGCAGATGATCGCCGCGTTGACGCTGTCCGGACACTGACCCAACAGCGAGACGCCGTGCAGCACCTGTTTGAGCTGCGCGAACTCCTGATCGACCACGCCTTTCAAACGATCGTATTCAAAGCCCGGCAGCGCCTGCGCCAGTCCGCTCAGCAGGTCGGCAAAGATCCGCTCGGCGTCGCTGATATTCGGCAGAATGTCCTGACCCGCCACCGTTTTGTCGATCATTGCCACCAGATGGTTGGTGATCTTTGCGGGGGCGGACAAGACCGTGGCTACCTGTCCCTGACGCGCATTACTCTCCATGATGTCGGCGACGCGCAGAAAACGTTCTGCATTCGCCACCGAGGTTCCGCCAAATTTCAGCACTCGCATGTGTGATCTCTCCGAATTTAAGCCGAAAAAAAAGCCCGCACTGATTAGGTGCGGGCTTTTTTCTGTGTTTCCTGTGCGCGTCAGCCCGCCCCGTTACCTGTGGTATCGGTGGTGGTAATAATTGTGGTTTTCAGGCTGATGTTGCGCATGTTGTCTGTCTGTCTCATGAAATACTCTGTCCCCTCTATTGGTTAAAGCAATCGCTATCCCAAGTCAAACTATTTCTTTTTTTTGCTTATTTTCCGTTCAGCGGCGGTAATGCGCGATGCAACAGGTGAAAAGCAAAATGACAGAACAAAAAAACAACTTAAAGCCGATTTACTAGTGGATCACGCTGGGTAACCGTCTGATGGAGCCGCTATCACTTGGCGAGTTTTTTTTCGATGTCGTGCAGCAGCGTATGCAGCATCGCCGTATCTCGCTGTTGCAGCGCGCCGAGGCGCTGGTGCAGCCAGTCGCGCAATTTTTGGTCATCGCCGACCTCCAACGCGTTCAACAAGGCATCGGCGCGGCGGCGCAGCGCCTTAAGCTGCCCTTCCGACGCCGCCGTTTCCTGTGGCGTATTGACACCCATCAGGCTAGCCAACTGATAGCAGTACACCATCACCGCCTGGCCCAGGTTAAGCGACGGATAGTCCGCCTGCATCGGCACGCCGGTCAGCAAGTCCGCCAACGCCAGCTCTTCGTTGGTCAAGCCGGAATCTTCGCGGCCGAACACCAGCGCGGCCTGGCCGACCCACTGCTTACGTTCGCTCAGCTGTTCCAGCAGTTCGGGCGGCGTACAGTAGTAGTGAAAGCGCGCGCGGCTGCGGGCGGTGGTGGCGACGGTAAAATCCACGCCCGCCAGCGCCTGTTCCAGCGTGGCGAACGTTTGCACGCCGTCGAGGATCTCGCCGGCACCGTGCGCCACCCAGCGCGCCGCCGGCTGCAGGTGCGCCTCGCTGTCGACGATGCGCAACGACGTGAAGCCCATGGTTTTCATCGCGCGCGCCGCCGCGCCGACATTTTCCGGCCGCGCCGGAGCCACTAAAACAATATGAAGCTGCATCACTCTTCCACCGAAGGCGGGCCTGCGTTTTTGACGATGGCGCAGCGCCCGCTTATATTTACAATTACGTAACAATAAACGCGTTAATAGCAACAAACAAGATTAAACGGCTCGTTGAGCTAATAAACCCATCGTAATAGTCATTATTCGCGCTTATGTTTTACTGTGTTTATTTATCAATAAGTTAAAACAACGCGATGATCAATAAGCGAATAATTGTATCCTATCGGGCCGGATAATGCTGAATCGTTCACAGAATTTGAGGTTCTGTGACTTAAACTGGCATTTCTGTAAGTGTTTTTCACAAATCTGTTAACGTGCTACAATTGAATTTGATATATGTCAACAAAGCGTAGTTTTGTTGGGTGATGAATTCGGCACGCGCTGTTATATTGCTGTTAATGGGGTTAGGATATGCGCCGTTTCGGCACCCAAGGGGTTGTAGGGAACAGCATCCCCACCAGGCTAGCGATCTTGTTGACATGAGATGGAAAGTGCATCAAGAACGAGTTTACGTACTTTAGTCATTTGCTGAGAGGGAACGTGGCGCTATCTCTGCCCTCCTCTAAGAAAACAAAGACTTCTGTACTTCCGATTTTCTATTTTGTTGGCAATTTTAGGTAGCAAATATGCAGACCCCGCACATTCTGATTGTCGAAGACGAGTTAGTCACTCGTAACACCCTGAAGAGCATTTTCGAGGCGGAAGGCTACATTGTTCATGAAGCCAATGATGGTGCAGAGATGCACAATATCCTGTCTGAAAATGATATCAATCTGGTCATCATGGACATCAACCTGCCAGGCAAAAACGGCCTGCTGTTGGCGCGCGAACTGCGTGAACAGGCCAGCGTCGCCTTGATGTTCCTGACCGGTCGCGATAACGAAGTGGACAAAATCCTCGGCCTGGAAATCGGCGCCGACGATTACATCACCAAGCCGTTCAACCCGCGTGAGCTGACCATCCGCGCGCGCAACCTGCTGTCGCGCACCATGAACCTGGGCAGCCTCGGCGAAGAGCGCCGTCTGGTCGAGAGCTACAAGTTCAACGGGTGGGAGCTGGACATCAACAGCCGCTCTTTGATCAGCCCGGCCGGCGAACAGTACAAGCTGCCGCGCAGCGAATTCCGCGCCATGCTGCACTTCTGCGAAAACCCGGGCAAGATCCAGTCGCGCGGCGAACTGCTGAAGAAAATGACCGGCCGCGAGCTGAAGCCGCATGACCGCACCGTGGACGTCACCATCCGTCGCATTCGCAAACACTTCGAATCGACGCCGGATACGCCGGAAATCATCGCCACCATTCATGGCGAAGGCTACCGCTTCTGCGGCGATCTGGAAGAGTAATTCCGGCCTGCCGTCATGAAAACGGGGTTCAGCATGCTGAACCCCGTTTTTTTATTTCGTCTCAGCCCACGGCATGATCGGCACCGCGCTCAACGCGTTCTTCGGCGAACCGTCGATCACCTTGTCGGAATAGCTAAGGTAAATCAACGAATTGCGCTTGGCGTCATAGAAGCGCACCACCTGCAACTTCTTGAACACCAGCGAGGTGCGTTTCTGGAACACCACATCGCCTTCCGCCTTGCCGTTTTTGATCTTGTCGCTCAGCTCGATAGGCCCCACCTGCTGGCAGGAAATGGCCGCGTCGGCGGTGTCTTCCGCCAGCCCCAGGCCGCCTTTGATGCCGCCGGTTTTGGCGCGGCTGATATAACAAGTTACATTTTTAACATCCGGATCGTCGAACGCTTCCACCACGATTTTGTGGTCCGGCCCCAACAATTTAAACACCGTATCAACGGAGCCCACCTGCTCCGCCTGCGCGCTGCCAACGGTTGCGCAAACCAAACCGAATAAAAATATCCAGCTTTTTTTCATTTACTTAACTCCGGTATAACCTTGCCGCAAAAATAGGTTCGGCGGTCGCCATTATTTATGTCTAAGCTCACGGAATCGGTTTTTTACGGGTCCGCACCGTCCGTTTTAGCACAGAGCGTGACAAAAATCTTTGAGAGTCGCGGAGTAAAAAAATTGCTATGATGCGGCGTCGTTATTTCTTTGCGCCCACTACGGTGTACCCCAATCCAACTCTGGCGCGGCATGCGCAGCAGAGGCAAAGAGTGCAACGCATAATGGCTCATGGATCGGTCTGATAGCGCAGCACCAGCGTGACGAATCAACAGTTCGGGTTCCTACCCCCAAGCTTTACGAGGAAGATCTATGGATCAAGCCGGTATCATTCGTGATCTGCTTAGCTGGCTGGAAAGCCATTTGGACCAACCCTTGTCGCTGGATAACGTGGCGGCCAAGGCAGGCTACTCCAAATGGCATCTGCAACGGATGTTCAAAGATATTACCGGTAACGCCATCGGTGCTTACATCCGGGCAAGGAGGCTGTCCAAAGCCGCCGTCGCGCTGCGTTTGACCAGCCGGCCGATTTTGGATATCGCCCTGCAATATCGCTTCGACTCGCAGCAGACCTTCACCCGCGCCTTCAAAAAACAGTTTGCGCAAACGCCGGCGCTGTACCGCCGCGCCGAAGACTGGAATGCATTCGGCATCTGTCCGCCGATCCGTCTGGGAGCCTTCACCTTGCCGCAGCCGGAATTCGTCTCGCTGCCGGACAAGCAGCTGGTCGGCCTGACCCAAAGCTACTCCTGTACGCTGGAACAGATCACCACCGTGCGCACCGAACTGCGCTCACAGTTCTGGCGTCAGTTCCTCGGTGACGTCGAAACCCTGCCGCCGGTGCTGTACGGGCTGCATCACTCGCGACCGAGCCAGGAGAAGGATGACGAACAGGAAGTGCTGTACACCACGGCGCTGGAGCCGGATCAGGTGCCTGACAAGGTACAGGAAGGCCAGCCGCTGGTGTTGCCGGGCGGTGAGTTTGCGATGTTCAGCTACGAAGGGCCCACCGAGGGACTGCAAGACTTTATTCTGACGGTCTACGGCACCTGCCTGCCGGCGCTCCAGCTGACGCGCCGCAAAGGGCACGACATCGAGCGCTTCTATCCGAAAGGCGAGCGCCGTCCGCATCAGGCACCTATCGAGATCAAGTGCGATTACCTGATCCCGATTCGGCGTTAACGCTGCAGTTCGTCCAACGCGGGCATGTCCAAATGCGTGACATCGCCCGCCGTTTCCACGATCCAGCCGGAAGCCAGCCACGGGCTCTGCTGGTGATCGACGCGCGACAGTGAGCAGTTGCGCAAGCGCAGGCGGCGTTCCGCATAGGCCGGCAGCCCCAGCACCGTACTGATCAAACACCCCAACGCGATACCATGACTGACGAGCAGCGGCTTGCTGCCTTCAGGCAGCATCAGGCAACTCTCCAGCGCGGCGCGCATGCGCTCGCCCAGCTCCTCCATGGATTCGCCTTGAGGGATTCGGCCGTCAGGAGTACCATCGACCATCTGTTTGCGCCACTGCTCTTCCTGCGGCGTCAAACTGTCGATCAGGCGTTCTTCCAGAACCCCCATGTGCAGCTCACGCAAACGCGGATCGCTAATCACTTCGCAGCCACAGGCGTCGGCGATGATCTGTGCGGTGCGGCGCGTGCGCCCCAGATCGCTGGTAATGATGTGCGTAATGCCTTCTTTGCTGACGCGCCTGGCGACCAGACGGGCCTGGTGTTCACCCATGGCGGTTAACGGGCTGTCGGACTGACCCTGGATGCGGCGAGCCGCGTTCCATTCCGTTTCGCCATGGCGAACGAGGTATACCTGTAACATTTTTGTTTTCCGTTATACTGCGTGAAATTTGCATTTATCCCCGGCCCGGTGGCGCTTTTGCCGCTGCCCGGCGTATCGGCCAGAAGGATATCAAACCCGTTATGTACCATGTTGTCGCTGCAACTACCAACCCGGCAAAGATCAAGGCTATTCAACTGGCCTTCGATGATGTCTTTGGCGCAGGCCAATACCGCATTGAATCCGTTGACGTCGCCAGCGGTGTCTCGCTGCAGCCGATAGGCAATCACGAAACCCGCACCGGCTCGCGTCAACGCGTGATGGAAGCGCGCCAGGTCAGGCCCGAGGCCGATTTTTGGGTCGGCGTGGAAGCCGGGATTGAAGAGAATATGACCTTCGCCTGGATGACCATAGAGAACCCGCACATCCGCGGCGAATCCCGCTCGGCGAGCCTGATGCTGCCGGAGGTCATCTTACAAGGTATTCGCGCCGGTCGCGAATTGGGCAGCGAAATGGCGGCGATCACCGGTAACGCCGAGGTGAAGCGTCAGGGCGGCGCCATCGGCGTCTTCACCGACGGCCGGCTGAGCCGCACCAGCGTTTACCATCAAGCGTTGCTGCTGGCGCTGGTGCCGTTCCACAACGCCATCTATCAGCAATAGCGCAGAGCCTGCTAGGGCGCATCGTGCAGCAGCTGCTGCTCAAGCCACTGTTTCAGCGCGGGCGACGCCGCTTTCAGGCTGTTTGAACCGCGGGTGATGGTGGCGATCCCCGCGCCCAGTTCATTTTTCAGCTCGCGCTGGCTCATCTCGCCGCGCATCAATTCCTGAATGATCCGTACCCGGGTGCCCAGCGCGGTGCGCTCGTCCGGCGTCAGCATCAGCTGCAGCAGCGGTTGATGCAGTTCTTGCGCAAACGAATTCTGCAGCAGCGCGACGAAGCGCAGCCAATCCTCATTGCCTTGTTCTGAAAGAGCGGGGTCGTTTAATGATAATTGCGTCATGGCAGCCACCATACTATTTAACTAGTACAGCAGCATACCATAGGGTCGTCAAAATCAATAACGTCTCTGCCACTCGGCGTCGGTCAGCACCTTGGCCGGCCGGTGCGTCAGATAGCGGTAAAACGCATCATAGGCCAACACATTCTTGACGTAGCCGCGGGTTTCCGAGAACGGAATGCTTTCGATGAATGCCACCGGATCGATCCGCCCCGCGCTGTTGCCCAGCCAGGTGTTCACCCGCGACGGGCCGGCGTTATAGGCGGCGCTCGACAGAATGCGGTTGCGGCCGAACTGCTGATAGACCGACTCCAGATAGCTGGTGCCGATGGTGATGTTAGTCTGTGGATCGAACAGCTGGCTCGGGCCGACGTAACCGGGAATATTGAACATCTGCACCGTATGCTGCGCGGTGCGCGGCATCACCTGCATCAGGCCGGTAGCGCCAACCGGCGACTGCGCTTTCGGATTCCAGGCGCTCTCCTGACGCGCGATCGCCATCGCGTAGCTGGTGGTGATCCCTTTGTCATCGGTCGCGCGGCGGAACTCCTGCGGCCAGGCGACCGGGAAGCGCTCCTCCAGATGATCCCACAGCTTGCCGACGATGGTCGCCTGCACGCTCAGATCGGCCCATTTTTGCTCGAAGGCGTAGCGCGCCAGCGCTTCTTGTTCCGGCCGGCTGCGGCTGGCGACGTAAGAGCCCCACTCGCTGCGGGCCAGGTTGTCCATATTCCAGTACATCAGCTCGCGCACCCGGGCGACCTCCGGCCCGTCGACCAGCGACGTGCGCGGCTTGGCCGCCACCGCCACCATCACCGGATAAGTGGCGTTCAGCTTCTGCGCCGCCACCATCGGATAAAAGCCGCGTTCGGTCATCAGGTTACGCAACATCTCCTCGCCTTCGGCGCGTTTGCCTTCGTCCATCAGTTGACTGGCGCGCCAGTAGCGCCACTCATCCTTGTTGCGCGACTCTTCCGGCAGGCGGGCCAGCCAGGTCGCGACGCCCTGCCGATCGCCGTTGCCCAACGCCATGCGCACCCGGCGCTCCAACAGCGAAGGCGAACGGCTGCGCAGGATCACCCGATCGCGCCACTGCGCCTGCTCGTAGGTAGCGTCGCTGCCCATCAGGCGCCAGGCCACCGCCTCTTCCAACCCCAGCCGTTCGTCGTCGCTCATTTTCTGCAGCCGCGCGAGCGTCGGGATCATCGCCCGTGCGTTTTCCACATCCTGCCGCGCCAGGCGTTCAAAGGCGATGCCGGTAGCGGCGCGGGTAAAGTCAGTCGGCCCCACGCTGCGGGCGAAGGCTTCCACGGTGGTCGGATCGTTTTGCAAGCGCACCAGGGCGTTGCCCATGGTCTGATAGTCGGCCGGCAACTGGTTATAAAGGTTGCTGACCAGCGAACTGTTACCCTCTTTCAACGCCAGCTTCATGCGCGCCAGAATATCCAGCGGCGTTTGCTTGCCTGCGCCGCGCCAGACGCTGAACAGACGATCGCAGGCGCCCGGCAGCGTTTTGCCGTTCAGCCACAGTTCATCGGCACCGCTCCAGGCCGCCTGCTGGTCGCCGGTAGCCCATTTGGCGTAGTAATAGTTGCAGCGCGCCGCCACCGGTTTGGGCGGCTGCGCGCTGAAGGCCAACAGAGTGCGCCAGTCTTCGCGCCGCGCCAGTTCATTGACGAAGCGCGGCACCAGTGATTTCGCCGGCGGCAGCGTCGGGTGGCGTTTGATAAAGTCGTTCACCTCGGAGAACCCCGCCTGGCTCAGATCCTGTGTCAGCTCGCGGTATTCCAGGTAAGGATAAAGCGGGTAATCGCGCAGCGTCGGCATCAGCTGCGCCACCACGTCCATCTGATTGCCATCCCACGCCTGTTTGATCTGCTGGTAACGCTGACGTTGCGCATCCAGAGAATCCGCCAGCGCCGCGCCTGAAAACGCCGTCAGACACAGGCCCATTGCCAACAGCCGTCGCTTGTCCACCTTGACCATCCTCGCTCTTTCCTCACTGGTTATACCGCAGGAGCCGCCCAGCTCCCCCGGTGACCGCCGCACCACGGCGCCGCGGGACAAAATAAAGCCGGGCGCACGGCCCGGACGCGGATATCTACCATAGACAGCGCAATCGCTTATCCATTCAATACTGTAGAAGAAGAAGTGTATCGCCATGACGCGGGCCAGGTAAAAACGTTTACTTTGGCTGACAAATCAGGCCGGCGGGATATTTCCAGCCACCGGATTTTTATTAGCTGCCCCGGCGCTTATTGGAGAAGTAAAATACTTTTTAATTATTAGTCATCACATTATTTGATTTGTTATATGGCGCCACCGTTGCGCAAATCGCCTGACAGCGGGCTAAACGCGCCAACTTTGCAGAAAAGCGGTGGCAAACCCGGGTGGGCATTTTTATACTATCAAAAATAAGTAAGATAATTCCGAGAAAACAGCACATAAAGCGCCCAACGAAGACATCTTATAATACAATCCGCGCCAATTATGGGTTAGATAGTGTTCATTAGGCAGTGCGACTGACAGCTTTCAGCAAAACGATTGTCCCTTCAAGCGGGCCGGATTTTTCCTTGTCAGGCCACGGCCTGCGGGCAGTGGATCAGGCCGGAATGGCGGGTGAAGATGGTGAATAAGACCGCGATAGCGATGCGTTGCGCAAAAAGCCCCGAACCGGGCTTCCTTGACGCACGCCTGAATATCGGCCGCCTGCTGCTGATCGTTTTGTTGGTGCTGCTGACGTTGTCCGAGCCTGCGCACGCCGCCGCTGATCCCTATCAAAAGCGCACGCACGCCGTGACGACCGTAGTGGTAGGCATCATCAGCTACGCACGCTGGTCGCGTGAACCTAATCCGATCCGCTTGTGCGTGACCGCACCCACCCAGTATGCCGAAGGGCTGTTTGATCCGATCCTGCTGAGCGCGCCGCGTCCGATTAAAGCCGAGCGCGTGCCGTTCGATAGCCCAACGCTGAGTACCGGCTGTGATGTCATCTACTTAGGGAACATCACCGCCGCGCAGAGACAAAATTTCATGCAGCGTATTTCCGGCAACTCCATTCTCAGCATCAGCGAGAACGATAGCGAATGCTCCGCCGGCAGCGCATTTTGCCTGCAGATTGATGGGGACCAGGCCAGTTTCAAAGTCAACCTGGACGCTCTGGCGCGCAGCGGCGTGCGCGTTCACCCCAACGTGTTGCAGCTGGCACGCAAACAGGCGCCGCCGCTATGAGGCTGTTGCGTAGAAACCGCTCCGGCAATGCGCGCCCGACGCTGGGCCGAGTGCTGCAGCGGGTGCATCTTGGGCTGGCGCTGATCGCCGTCGGCACCGCCGGCATCTTTTTGACGCTGGTGGCGCTGTTTGCGCTGCGCGCCTATGCCAATCACAACCTGCACCTGATCGCGCGCTCCATCAGCTATACCGTCGAGGCCGCCGTGGTGTTTGAAGACCGCACCGCCGCGCGCGAGGCGCTGATGCTGATATCCTCCAACGAAGAGGTATCAGACGCACGGATCCTCGACAACAACGGCAAGATGCTGGCCAACTGGCGCCATCCTACCGATGGGCCGCTGCACGGCCTGGAGCAGATCGTCGCGCACTGGGCGCTGCCCGAACCCGTCATTCTGCCTATCACCCACGAGGGCAAGCAGGTCGGCCAGGTCTGGCTGAGCGGCAACGGCGGCAGCCTGCTGCGTTTCCTGTTGCGCGGCATGGTCGGCATGATCGCCTGCCTGGTGCTCAGCACCCTGTGCGCCCTGGTGCTGTCGCGCCGCATGCTGGTCGGCATCGTCAGTTCGCTGGACGACATCGCCAACGTGGCGCATGCGGTGCGCCGCGATCGCACCTTCGGCCTGCGGGTGCCGTCAGCGCCTATCGCCGAGCTGCATGAGCTCAGCAACGATTTCAACGGCTTGCTCGACGAGCTGGAGGCCTGGCAGGCCCATCTGAAGCAGGAGAACGACTCGCTGGCTCACCGGGCGACGCACGACAGCCTGACCGGCTTGCCGAACCGCGCCTTCTTCGAAGGGCGGCTGAGCCGCGCGCTGGGCGATATCGAACCGCCGGCGAAATTGGCGGTGCTGTTTATCGACGGCGATCGCTTCAAGGAGGTGAACGACAGTTACGGCCACGCCGCAGGCGATGCGGTGCTGACCACCATTGCCGGGCGCATTCGCGCGCAGCTGCGCGAGACCGATCTGGTCGCCCGCCTGGGAGGGGATGAATTCGCCGTGCTGCTGGCGCCGGTACACAGCACGGAAGATGTCTTGCAGATCGCTGACAACATCATCGACTGCATGACGCAACCGGTCATTCTGCCGAACGACGAGGCGGTCATCACCTCTCTGAGTATCGGTATTGCGCTGTACCCTGATCACGCGTCGACGCCTCAGGGTCTTTTGCACGAAGCTGACGATGCGATGTATCAGGCAAAGCATCGTTATAACGGAGGCTGGCGGCTGGCTATACATAAATAAGAGCCCCGGCTATAACACTTGAACTAGGGATTTTGACTATGATACAGCAACTTTTTAAAGGCCGTTTTTCACTGCTGACGATGATGTTCGTCGCTCTGCTGGCGCTCGCCGGCTGCCAGAGCAAACCGCAGGGCCTGACACCCGAGCAGGTCGCGCTGTTGCAATCGCAGGGCTTCAAACTGACCGATAACGGCTGGGAGTTCGGCCTGTCGGATAAGGTGCTGTTCGGCAACAACATCGGCAAACTGAACCCGGAAAGCACCGAGACGGTACAGAAGATGGGCCGTGCGCTGCTGAGCGTCGGCATCACCAAGTTCCGCCTGGACGGCCATACCGACAACTACGGTGAAGACAGCTATAACGATCAGCTCTCCCTGCGCCGCGCCGATGCGGTGGCCGATCTGCTGGCCAGCGTCGGCATTCCGCGCGCCAATATCGAAACCCGCGGCATGGGCAAGCGCGATCCCGTTGCCGATAACCGCACCTCCAGCGGCCGTGCGGAAAACCGCCGCGTCGCGATCGTCGTCACGCCATAAGCCACCAATATGCGCCTTTATCGGCGCATAAACGGTTATACTTAGCGATCGCTGAGCGATGTCTGGGATCCGAGATCGAAACGGGCTACACTCATGCCGCCAGACATCCTATAAATACTGATATAGAGAGGCTTAGAGCAACGTGGCTCAATACGTCTATACCATGCACCGCGTCGGCAAGGTGGTACCGCCGAAGCGTCATATTTTGAAAAACATCTCCCTGAGCTTCTTCCCTGGGGCCAAAATCGGCGTGCTGGGCCTGAACGGCGCCGGTAAGTCCACCCTGCTGCGCATCATGGCCGGCATCGATACCGATATCGAAGGGGAAGCGCGCCCGCAGCCGGGCATCAAGATCGGTTACCTGCCGCAGGAGCCGCAGCTTAACCTCGAACACACCGTGCGTGAGTCGGTGGAAGAAGCGCTGGCGGAAGTGGTCGGCGCGCTGAAGCGCCTGGACGAAGTGTACGCGCTGTACGCGGAAGAAGGCGCAGACTTCGACAAGCTGGCCGCCGAACAGGGTCGCCTGGAAGAGATCATTCAGGCGCACGACGGTCACAACCTCAACGCCCAGCTGGAACGCGCCGCCGATGCGCTGCGCCTGCCGGACTGGGACGCCAAAATCGCCCACCTGTCCGGCGGTGAACGCCGCCGCGTCGCGCTGTGCCGCCTGCTGCTGGAAAAGCCGGACATGCTGCTGCTGGACGAACCGACCAACCACCTGGACGCCGAGTCCGTGGCCTGGCTGGAACGCTTCCTGCACGATTTCGAAGGCACAGTGGTAGCGATCACCCACGACCGTTACTTCCTGGATAACGTGGCCGGCTGGATCCTCGAACTTGACCGCGGTGAAGGCATTCCATGGGAAGGCAACTACTCCTCCTGGCTGGAGCAGAAAGACGCGCGTCTGGCACAGGAAGCGTCCGCCGAAGCCGCTCGTCGCAAGTCGATCGAGAAAGAGCTGGAGTGGGTGCGTCAAGGCGCCAAAGGCCGTCAGTCCAAAGGCAAGGCCCGCCTGGCCCGCTTTGAAGAGCTGAACAACACCGAATATCAGAAACGTAACGAAACCAACGAGCTGTTCATTCCGCCTGGCGCACGCCTGGGCGATAAAGTGGTCGAAGTCAGCAACCTGCGTAAGTCCTATGGCGACCGCCTGTTGATCGACGACCTGTCGTTCTCGGTGCCGAAAGGCGCGATCGTCGGCATCATCGGCCCGAACGGCGCGGGTAAATCCACGCTGTTCCGCATGATGTC
Source organism: Serratia sp. KG1D (assembly GCF_037150675.1). Classification (NCBI taxonomy): domain Bacteria; kingdom Pseudomonadati; phylum Pseudomonadota; class Gammaproteobacteria; order Enterobacterales; family Yersiniaceae; genus Serratia; species Serratia sp. KG1D. The sequence continues at coordinate 342,668 of NZ_JBAGIH010000004.1, read as the reverse complement.
CGGCCAGGAGCAGCCTGATTCCGGCAGCATTGTGCTGGGCGATACCGTCAAGCTGGCGTCCGTCGATCAGTTCCGCGACAACATGGACGGTTCGAAAACCGTGTGGGAAGAAGTCTCCGGCGGGCAGGACATCATGCGCATCGGCAACACCGAGATGCCAAGCCGCGCCTATGTCGGCCGCTTCAACTTCAAGGGTGTCGATCAGGGCAAACGCGTGGGCGAGCTGTCCGGCGGTGAGCGTGGCCGTCTGCATCTGGCCAAGCTGCTGCAGGTTGGCGGCAACGTACTGCTGCTCGATGAACCGACCAACGATCTGGATATCGAAACCCTGCGCGCGCTGGAAAACGCCCTGCTGGAATTCCCTGGCTGCGCCATGGTGATCTCGCACGACCGTTGGTTCCTCGACCGTATCGCCACCCACATCCTGGACTACCAGGACGAGGGCAAGGTGGAATTCTTCGAAGGCAACTTCACCGAGTACGAAGAGTACAAGAAGCGTACGCTGGGCGCCGACGCGCTCGAGCCGCACCGCATCAAGTACAAGAAGATCGCCAAGTAATACCCAAGGCGCCGCATGCGGCGCCTTTTTTTACTCCCGCGCCAGCTCGCGGGCGTAGTCGTCGAACGCCGGATGCTGCAGCACCACATCGATGAAGCAGGCCAACGCCGCGGAATTCAGCTTGCGGCTCGGGTAGACCAGATATAGCTCATTCCCTTCTGCGCGCCACGCCGGCAGCACCTCCACCAACAGTTTCTGCGCCACCACCTCGCGGCTGAGAAACGCCGGCAGCAGCGTGATCCCCGCGCCGGCGATGGCGCATTCGCGCGCATACAGCAGATTGTCGGTGGTGTGCGCCAGCGGCAGCTGCCAACGGTAGTAGTCATCGCCGCAGCGCAGGTTCCAGGCCGTCCAGGCGCGGTGGGCGATGCAGCGATGCTGCTGCAGCTGTTGCGGATGTTCGATCGGCGGGTGCTGCGCCAAATAGGACGGTGCGGCCAACAGATAGCGCGGCGCATACCCGAGACGGCGGCCGATCAGCGAAGAGTCCTGTGGCTTGCCGGTGCGCAGCGCGGCGTCGTAACCTTCCTGCACCAGATCCACCATGGCATCGGACACCGACACCTCCAGCGAAACGTCCGGGTACTGGCGCTGAAAATCCGCTGCCAGCCGCGCCACCAGGGTCGCCCCCAGCCCGGCGGGCGTCGAGATGCGCAGGCGGCCGCTCGGGTTATCTCGCAGCCGCTGCAACGCCAGATCGGCCCGCTCGGCAGCAGACATCATGACCTGACAATGTTCCAGATAACGCTCACCGGCGAAGGTCAGGTTCAGCTGGCGCGTGGTGCGATTGAGCAGCCGTAGCCCCAGCGTCTGCTCGAGCTGGCTGATGCGCTGGCTGACGCTGGATTTCGGCAACCCAACGCGCTGCGCGGCGGCGGTAAAACTGCCGCACTCCGCCACCAGCGCGAACAACGCCATGTCCTGCAGTTGTTTGAATTCCATTGTTCACCTTAAACGAACACTCCGTTAGATATTGTCCATCTTATCACCCCACTGTCGCGGGTCTACACTGGGGGCATCATTTGAAAGGAGTACAATCATGTCGATAAAAGCCATTGCCGTAGACCCGCAGAACCCCGCCGATTTCATCGAAATCTCACCGGAGATGCCGGTTCCCGGCCAGTACGATCTGCTGGTGGAAGTGAAAGCGGCGTCGGTCAACCCGGTGGACACCAAAGTGCACGCCGGTCTGCAGAAAAACGGCCTGCAGCAGCCGCGCATTCTCGGCTGGGACGCCAGCGGCGTCGTGGTGGACGTGGGCAACGGCGTCAGCGGCTTCAAGCCCGGCGATGAAGTGTGGTACGCCGGCGACATCACCCGCCCCGGCAGCAACAGCAGCCACCAACTGATCGACTCACGCATCGCCGCGCACAAGCCGCGCAGCCTGAACTGGGCCGAGTCCGCCGCCATGCCGCTCACCGCCCTTACCGCCTGGGAGGCGCTGTTCGAACACCTGAACATTCAGGACGCGCCGGAGCACAAGACGCTGCTGATCATCGGCGGCGCCGGCGGGGTCGGCTCGCTGGCCATTCCGCTGGCCGCACTGCGCAGCAAGGTGAAAGTGATCGCCACCGCATCAAGACCGGAATCCGCCGCCTGGTGCCGTGAGCGCGGCGCCGATCTGGTGGTGGACTACCGCAATCTGAAAGGTAACCTGGCGCAGCAGGGCATCGAGCAGGTGGATTACATCCTGTGTCTGAACGATACCGACGGCCACTGGCCGGCGATGGCCGAACTGATCGCGCCGCTCGGCCATATCTGCACCATCGTCGAGAACGCGCAGCCGTTGGATCAAAACGCGTTGAAGCTGAAAAGCGCCGCGCTGCACTGGGAATTCATGTTCACCCGCAGCATGTTCACCACCCCGGACATCGCGCAGCAGGGCAAGATCCTGCAGCAGGTGGCGCAGCTGCTGGACGAGGGCAAGCTGAGCACCACACTGAGCGAAACCCTGCACGGGCTGTCGGTAGACACGCTGACCGCCGCGCATCAACAGCTGCTCGGCGGCCATATGCAAGGCAAGCTGGTTATCGCTTACTGAGCCTGAATCGCGGCGGCGCGCCGCGCCGCCGTTACTGCGGACGAACGAAGCCGACGCACAGCGTCTGCTCGTCGCTATGCGGATCGGCGCGGAACGTCAGCGTCTGCTGCCAATCGAGGCGCATCTTCGGCCAGTGGGCCAACTCGCCGCCGAAGTCGCTGCGCGCGCAGTCCTCACCCAACCGCCCGAACAGGGCAACGCCGTGCTGCGCAATCTGCGGATAGCTGATGTTGACGTTGTAGATATTCGGCCGCGTATGATTGGACCAACGCGTAATGGTTCGCGGCCGGGAACCGGCGTACACCGTCATCCACTGCGACAGGTATTCGCCGCCGACGTAGCGCAGTTCAACGCCATACCGCTCCTGCCACTGCCGCTCCACCTCGGCGCTGAACGTCTTGATACCCACCATTTTCTGGCCGGCGTTGCGCACGTTGCCCAGCATCACCGCGGCATACCCCAGGTAGACCGCCAGCGCCGCGCACATCAGACCAATGGTCGCCGCGCGCAGCGAACGCACCGGCGGCTGGCGCACGCAACCGACCAACAGCGCAGGCGCCAGCATGAAGAACGGCTGCAACCATTCGGTCAGCCGGCCGCCGACGTTGAAAGAGAACCAGAAGGTAATGATGCCGAGCGGCAACAGGTAGACCCACAGCAACACCCGCATCGGCAACGCCGATGGCCAGGCCAGCACCGCCCCGCTGCGCCGCAGGATCCCCCACAGCACCAGCGACGGATAGAACACCAGCAGCAGCGACTGCAGCATGTCGAGATTGAGCTGCATCTTGATCTGCGAATCCACCCACTTGAAGGCGGCGAAATCGTGGTTCCACAACCAGAACACGTTCGGCAACACCAGCGCCAACCAGATCGCCACCGCCAGATAGAACTGCGGCTGGCGATAACAGCGGCGGATCTGCGGTACGAACAGCGTCGACAGCGCGGCGAAATAGACGAAGGCGAAAGTCGAGTACTTCGCCATCATCGCCAAACCGGCCGTCAGCGCGAAGGCCGGCCACCAGTTGGCCGAACGCGAAATAGCCAGGTGGAAAAACAGCGCCATCCACGGCCACAGCATCACCAACAGGTAATTGTCGTTGTAGGGAATGATGTCGAAATTGATGATGCCGGACAGGTTGAGCGTCAACAGCGCCATCCAGGCCAGCGAGGTGCTGCCGCTCAGCCGGCGCGCCAACAGCCAGACGCCCAACATGCCGATGGCGATGGCGATGAAGTGCCCGCCATACCAGTACAGGTTCAGCGGCAGCCACGAGAACCCGATCGCCGGCTGCATCGCCGCCCCGACCAGCCACGGGTTTTTCGGTGAGCCCCATTCGCCGTTGAGACCCCAGTTGAGCGCCTCGACGGCGTCGTAAGGCAGGGTAGGATCGAGATGAACAGTCAGCAGCGTCCAGGCTGCGGCATAGCAGACCAACCAAAGAGCGAGCAAGCGATAAGACATGTCTTCTTCTAAGCGTTATTGTAAAGAAAAGCTTAACGTAGTCGCTGTCGAATGAACCATGTTTAAACAAGCCGTTAAATGTGCGCCAGGGCGGCCGTTTCTGCCGCGCGATCGCACATTACGCTAATTTTGCTCAGCCTGCGGCGTGATGCTGGGCGGGCGCGTTCGCCAACCGGCCGGCGTCCGCCGCCAGCAGCTGTTGCACCAGCTCGACGCAGCGCAGGAAGCGCTCCTCGTAATCGCTGGACTCAACGTGCACATACTCGATATTGTTGGCGCGCAGCATCTCCTCCAGCAGGCGCTGGAACGCCAGCCGATCGGCGGTACTGCCCAGGCTGCGCAGGCCGTCCGCCACCCACGGCGTGTTGTTTTCCAGCAGGATCACCAGATCGAAACGGTATTCGTCGATCAGCGCCTGCACGAAGGGGTGTTCACGCCCCTCATACTTTTTGCAAAACGCCTGGGTGGTGACGAAATCGGTATCGATAAATGCCACCTTGTTGGCGTACTTGACCGCGAAATCCACGTATTGCGCCTGCCCGAGGGCAATTTTGTCGTAGTCGGAGTACTGCAGCGCCATCTCGTCGCCGCCCAGGTGCGAGAACACGTAATCGCGGCCATATTCCCAGGCGCTGGTGGTGTTGAAGATGTTGGCCAGCTTGTTGACCAGCGTCGATTTGCCGCTCGACTCGCCGCCGAGGATCGCCACGGTGCGCACGAAGAACGGCTTCACCTCGGTCGGGATGTAATCCCAGTAGCGGAACGGATCCTGGCGGATCTGATTGCCGCTGATGTTCATGAACGAACGCTCGGGGTCGACCAGAATGGTTTCGATGCCCAGATGCTCGCGGTAACGCGGCGCATCCTGCGCTTCGCTGGAATAGATAAAGCTCGGCACGATGCCTTTCTGTTCCATAAAGGCCTTCATGCCGTCGCTCCACACGTTCCAGCCGTGCGGGTAGGGCTCGATGCCCTGCTCGTCGAACGAGTGGATATGGATGTTTTTCTGGTACTTGAAGGTCTGCAGCAGCCAGCGCAGGCGATCGCTGACCGTCGGCTGTTGCGACATCGAACTGTTCTCGAACAGTTCGCGGTCGCGCGGCTCGTCGTGGCACAAAATGACGTGCAGCTCATCCACCTGGCTGCAGGCGCGCTGGATCAGGTAGATGTGGCCGGTGTGCAGCGGGTAAAATTTACCAAACACCACGCCGACTTTAACCTCTTTACGCGGGAACTCCAGCCCGAGAAAACGGTGCAGCGCTTCCAGCTTTTGCGCGCTCGGGCTTTTGATCTTGTCGTTCAACAGCTGGCTCAGATAGCCCTTGGTCATGCCGCTGGCATCCGCCACCTGCTGCAACGTGCAGCCTTTTTGCTTGATGGACGTCTTCAGGTAATCAAATTGCGGCATGGCCACCTCCGTTTAGTATGCTAAACAAAATAGCATATCTTGCTCGCCGTCGGCGACATTAATAAAACTCTTCCAGCACGTCCAGCGCGTCCGCCAGCTTCTTGACCCCGAACACCTGCATGTTGGCCGGCGGCTTTTTCGGCATATTGCCGTGCGGCACGATGGCGCGCTTGAAGCCGTGCTTGGCCGCTTCGGAGATCCGCTCCTGGCCGCTCGGCACCGGGCGAATTTCCCCCGCCAGCCCCACTTCGCCGAACACCACCAGATCGTTCGGCAGCGGCCGATCGCGCAGGCTCGAGACCAGCGACATCAGCAACGCCAGATCGGCGCTGGTCTCACTGACTTTCACCCCGCCGACCACGTTGACGAACACGTCCTGATCCGACATCTGCAGCCCGCCGTGCCGGTGCAGCACCGCCAGCAGGATCGCCAACCGGTTCTGCTCCAGGCCCACCGCCACGCGGCGCGGGTTGGACATCATCGAGTGATCCACCAGCGCCTGGATCTCCACCAGCAGCGGACGGGTGCCTTCCCACACCACCATCACCGAGCTGCCGGAAGTGACTTCATCGCCGCGGCTGAGGAAGATCGCCGACGGGTTGCTGACTTCGCGCAGCCCCTGTTCGGTCATGGCGAACACCCCCAGCTCGTTGACCGCGCCGAAGCGGTTCTTGTGGCTGCGCAGGGTACGGAAGCGGGAATCGGCGTCGCCGTCCAGCAGCACCGAACAGTCGATACAGTGTTCCAGCACTTTTGGCCCGGCCAGCGAGCCGTCTTTGGTGACGTGGCCGACCATCACGATCGCCACGCCGCGCGTCTTGGCGAAGCGCGTCAGGTAGGCGGCGGTTTCCCGCACCTGCGCCACGCTGCCCGGCGAAGACTGAATGTCCGCCATGTGCATCACCTGAATCGAGTCGATCACCATCAGCTTCGGCTGTTCCTGCTCGGCGATCAGGCAGATCTGCTCGATGCTGGTTTCCGACAGCATGTTCAGGCCGCCGGTCGGCAGCCCCAGACGGTGAGCGCGCATCGCCACCTGCTGCAGCGACTCCTCACCGGTGACGTACAGGGTTTTCATCTGTTCAGACAGCTTGCACAACACCTGCAGCAACAGGGTGCTCTTGCCGGCGCCGGGGTTGCCGCCGATCAGAATCGCGCTGCCGGGCACCACGCCGCCGCCCAGCACGCGGTCGAACTCGAGAAAGCCGGTAGTGAAGCGCGGCAGCGCCTCCAGGCTGATTTCCGACAGTTTCTGCACCTTGCTGACGCCGGCGTCGCCGGCATAGCCGCTGAGGCGATCGTTGCGCGCCGCGGCGGGCGACGCGGCCAAACGCACTTCCGTGATGGTGTTCCAGGCATGACAGGCGCTGCACTGCCCCTGCCAACGCGGATAGTCCGCCCCGCACTCATTGCACACAAATGCCCGTTTTGCCGCTTTTGCCACGTCTTACCTCAATCTTTCGTTATCGCACTTCGTGTTTCAGGCTGCCGGTGAGAATACACAGCACGCCCATCAAATCCGCATGCCGGATCGATACCTGCGCTTTTTCATACACTTTCGGCTTGGCGTGGTAGGCGATGCCCAACCCCGCCGCCTGCATCATTTTCAAATCGTTGGCGCCGTCGCCGATAGCCACGGTTTGCGCCAGCGGGATCTCCAGCTTCTCCGCCAGCCGCAGCAGCGTGTCGGCTTTAAACTGCGCGTCCACCACCGGCCCCAGCACTTCGCCGGTCAGCTTGCCGTCGCGGATCTCCAGCTCATTGGCCGCCGCCGCCACCAGCCGCAGCCGGTTGCGCAGGTATTCGGCGTAGTAGGTGAAGCCGCCGGAGGCGATCGCCACATGCCAGCCCATCGCCTGCAGCTTGCCCACCAGGCTGGTCAGCCCCGGCATCAACGGCAGCTCGTCGCGCACCTGCTTGAGGATGTTGGCGTCGGCTCCTTTCAGCGTGCCGACGCGCTGGCGCAGGCTGGCGGTAAAGTCCAGCTCGCCGCGCATCGCGCGTTCGGTGACTTCCGCCACCTGTTCGCCGACGCCCGCCAATTTGGCGATCTCATCGATGCATTCGATCTCGATCGCCGTTGAATCCATGTCCATCACCAGCAGCCCCGGCGTGCGCAGGTGCGGGATCTTGCCGAGCGGCGCCACGTCAAGCCCGCTCTCCGCCGCCAACAGCTTGGCGCGCGGCGTCAAGGTGCCCGCCAGGCGCACCACCTGATAGTCGTCCACGCCCCAGGCGGTGACGATCACCATCGCCGCGCCCAGCTTGCGTTGGAATTGGGTAATGCGCGCCTTGTCCAGCTTCCTGCCGTATAACAGCCACCCGGTATTGCCCGCCCGGTAGTCCAGCGGCATCACTTCGTCGCCGCTGAGCGAAAGGGGAAGACCCGGCCATTGAGAGATCTCCGCCGGAAGATCGCAATAGGTCAGACTGTTTGACATCATTGACTCCTGAATGGACAAAAACGCTGCATGATAAAACGACGCATCAAGCTATCCTATCGCCAGCGGTTCTGGCAACATAAAGTGTCCCCGATGCCCAAGGAACCTGCATGGCTCGCGCTAAACTGAAATTTCGCCTGCACCGCACCGCTATTATCCTGATTTGCCTGGCTTTGCTGGTGCTACTGATGCAGGGCGCCTCTTATTTTAGCCTGAGTCACCAAATGGCGCGATCCGAGCAGGTGGAAGAGCTGGCGCAGACGCTGACCAAACAGGTCGCCTACAGCCTGGCGCCGCTGCTGGACGACGACGGCAACAACCCGCGCATCGACGCCATCCTCAAGCAGCTCACCGATCACAGCCGCATTCTCGACGTCAGCGTGTATCAGTTGGACGGCACGCTGGTCTCCCACGCCGGGGAGCAGATAAGTATACGCGATCGCCTGTCGCTCGACGGCAAACGCGCCGGCAGCTACTTCAACCACCAGTTGGTCGAATCCATTCAGGGCAAAGACGGCCCGATCGGCTTTATCCGCATCACCCTCGACACCCACGTGCTGGCGACCGAATCCAAACAGGTGGACAACACCACCAACCTGCTGCGCCTGATGATCCTGCTGGCGCTGGCGATCGGCATCATTCTGGCGCGCACCCTGCTGCAGCACCGCCGCAGCCGCTGGCAGCAGTCGCCGTACCTGTTGACCGCCAACACGCCACTGGAAGAAGGCAATACGGTGGAAGACGACGAGGATGCGCCGGAGACAAAGCAGGAAGCGCCGAAGAAGGAGTAACTCAGGCCAGGCGTTGAATGCGTTCGTGCAGCTTCTGCAGTTGCGCCAGCATTTGCTCGGCAATCGCGCGGAAGGCTTCGCTGATGTCGTCATGTTGCGCCGTGCGCCGCCAGAACTCGAGAGCCAATAGCTCCGCTTGCCGCCAGACGGCGCCGCTCACCTCATTGCTCAAACGGATCTCCACCGCGTCATGGCGCAGATTGCCGCTGCTTGCCGGGGCAAAAGCCATCGGCAGCATATCGTACAAAGGCGCCAACATGACCGGCCGCTGCGTTGGCCGCAAGAACGACAGATTACCCTGGTGCATATCGCTATTGGCGATCAAGCGGCCAAAGGCCCAATACAGGGCAATCCGTTGGCAGGCAGAGCGATCGATCGCGCCTTGCTGCAATAACCGATTAGCCGCCACAACCCAGTTGGCATGGCCGCTGCCGCTGAACTCGGCATCCAGCGCCTCCAGTGACACCATCGCCACCCGCCCTTCTTCGCCGATGCGATCAAAGCGCTCTACCTCTAAAAAGCATTGTCGATCGGCGCCAAACAGGATTTGCGCCGTTGCGGCAGGCAATCCCGCAGCGGCGACCGTCTGCAACGCCAGCGACTCGGCGATCAGCAAATCGCTCCAGCGCTGTGCAATGGCATGCGTCGGCGCCAGACTGAACTTCACCAAAACATGCGCACGATGCCCAGGCGTCAGCTCAGCATAGGCGACAAATTTGGGTTGTTCGCCACCGGCGGAGGAACCCACCAGTTCCCCGGCCAGCGCCTGGACAGACAATGCGGCGTAACGCTCGGTTTTATCTTCCGCCGCGATAGCGACGGCAGTCTCCCGCATCAACCAACGCTGATAGCTGTCGGCGCCAGGCAGCAAATCGCCGGTCATGTCTTCGCCATAACGGCAGAGCGCCAACAGACGTTGGCCCTCATCCCATCGCCGCACATCCTCCGGCAAATTCAACTCGTGGGCCGCCGCTTTGCCCCAGGCTCGCCCAAGAAAGCCAATCGGCCTCAGGTCATTCAGATACCATGGCAGGCCGTCATAGAGCTGCCACTCTCCGCTGCGCTCATCGCACACCGCACAGTTATCGGCAGGATACAGCGGGCAAAGCGTGGCAAACAGGTGCGCCTTACCCCGTTCATCAACCCGATACAGCGGAAACTGCCTCTCACCGCCGATCCCGCGCCGCAATACATAGCGCGTCGCCTTACCTTTACCGAGGATCACTACGGCGCCCGCCAGTTCGCGGATACGGCGCGATAGCGTCGGCTGGCTGATGCCCAACGCTTCTGTCAGTTGACGAGCCGTGGCCGGCCCATGACGCAAAACTTGTTCAACGGTGAGCATCGGATGAATAGATTGGTGAATAGATTGATAGAGGAAGTAATAGCGTTAAATGGCAGGAAGGTAAAGCGTTAGCCAAAAACGGCCGTGCGGAGTGAATAGATTGACGGGCGGGCGCCATGACGACGCCCGCCGCGGTATTACGCTTTGTCGCCCAGCAGCACGGATTCCAGCGCGATAACGATCATTTCGTTAAAGGTGGTCTGGCGTTCCGCCGCCGTGGTCGCTTCGTGACGCAGGATGTGGTCGGACACGGTGCAGATGGTCAGCGCTTTACAGCCGAACTCTTCGTACAGCTCCGCCGCCACGCCGTAGATGCCGGCCGCTTCCATTTCCACGCCCAGGATGCCGTACTTCTTCATCACCTGGAACATGTCCGGATCCGGGGTGTAGAACAGATCGGCGGAGAAGATGTTGCCCACGCGCGCCGGGATGCCCTGCGCCGCCGCGGCGTCGACCGCGTTGCGCACCATGTCGAAGTCGGCGATCGCCGCGTAGTCGTTGTCCTTGAAGCGCAGACGGTTCACCTTGGAGTCGGTGCACGCGCCCATGCCGATCACCACGTCGCGCAGTTTGATATCGTCACGCACCGCGCCGCAGGAACCCACGCGAATGATCTTCTTCACGCCGAACTCGGCGATCAGCTCGCGCGCATAGATCGAGCAGGACGGGATGCCCATGCCGTGGCCCATTACGGAGATGCGGCGGCCTTTGTAGGTGCCGGTGAAGCCCAACATGCCGCGCACGTTGTTCACTTCCACCGCGCCTTCCAGGAAGGTTTCGGCGATGTATTTTGCGCGCAGCGGATCGCCCGGCATCAGTACTACGTCAGCGAAATCACCCATCTCAGCATTAATGTGCGGCGTAGCCATAATTCTCTTCCTTTAAATCGTATTAAATAGCGTTAAACGTATAAGCCGTGGTATGTCAGACGGCGGCCAACTGCGCCACCGCCTTAAACTCACGAATTAAAACAGGGTCTTACCATAATCCATCGGCGACAGGCCAAAATAATTGGCGACGGTCTGGCCGATGTCGGCGAAGGTCTCGCGGTGGCCCAGCGAGCCCGGTTTCACTTTCGGGCCGTAGACCAGCACCGGGATGTGCTCACGGGTGTGATCGGTGCCCGGCCAGGTCGGGTCGCAGCCGTGGTCGGCGGTGAAGATGATGATGTCTTCGTCTTTCACCAGCTTCAGCAGCTCCGGCAGGCGGCGGTCGAACAGCTCCAGCGCGGCGGCGTAGCCCGCCACGTCGCGGCGGTGGCCGTAAGAGGAGTCGAAGTCCACGAAGTTGGTGAACACGATGGTGTTGTCGCCGGCCTTTTCCATTTCAATCAGGGTCGCGTCGAACAGCGCGTCGATGCCGGTTGCCTTCACCTTCTTGGTGATGCCGACGTTGGCATAGATGTCGGCGATTTTACCGATCGACACCACTTCGCCGCCCTTCTCGTCCACCAGCTTTTTCAGCACGGTCGGCGCCGGCGGCTCTACCGCCAGATCGTGGCGGTTGCCGGTGCGCTGGAAGTGGCCCGGCTTGTCGCCGACGAACGGACGCGCGATCACGCGGCCGATGTTGTAACCGCCTTCGGTTAGCTCTTCACGCGCGATTTCGCACAGCTCGTACAGGCGATCCAGGCCGAAGGTTTCTTCATGGCAGGCGATCTGGAACACCGAGTCGGCGGAGGTGTAGAAAATCGGCTTGCCGGTTTTCATGTGCTCTTCGCCCAGTTGATCGAGGATCACGGTGCCGGATGAGTGACAGTTGCCCAGGTAGCCCGGCAGGTTGGCGCGCTCCACCAGCTTATCCAGCAGCGCCTGCGGGAAGCTGTTGTGCTCGTCCTTGAAGTAGCCCCAGTCGAACAGTACCGGCACGCCGGCGATTTCCCAGTGGCCCGACGGCGTGTCTTTACCGGAAGAGAGCTCGCTGGCGTATGCATAAGCGCCGATGATATCGGCATTGCGATCCAGCCCCTGCGGGAAGTTGCCGGTGGACTCTTCCGCCGCTTTGCCGAGCCCCAGGCGGCTCAGGTTAGGCAGCGTCAGCGGGCCCTGGCGGCCCACATTGGCTTCACCGCGCGCGCAAACTTCGGCGATGTGGCCCAGAGTGTCGGAACCCTGGTCGCCAAAACGTTCGGCGTCTTCGCTGGCACCGATGCCGAAGGAGTCCAATACCATAATAAATGTGCGTTTCATCTGTGCTCTCCTGCGTGTTCTCACGCTTTGGACGGCCGCGAAAAAGCCGCGGCCGTTCCTGATTCTTGGGTTATTCCGTGACGCGCTTATACACCACCGGCGTCGCCTCCGGCGCCTTGTCGCTCAGCGTCATTGCGCTACGCACCGCATCGGCCGCCTGCTGCCAGCTCTCTTCATCGTTGGCGTGGATCATCGCCAGCGGCTGCTGGGCATCCACCTTATCACCCAGGCGCGCCACCTCGGTCAGACCGACGCTGTAATCGATGGCGTCGCTCGCCCGGCGGCGGCCGCCGCCCAACGAAACCACCGCCATGCCCAGCGCGCGGGTATCCATGGCGCTGATGATGCCCGGATTTTCAGCATACACCGGCTTGCTCAGCGTTGCCGCCGGCAGATAGCTATCATAACGTTCGACGAAGTCTATCGGCCCTTGCTGCGCCGCCACCATGCGGCCAAACACTTCCGCCGCCTTGCCGTTGTCCAGTACCGCCTGCAGTTTGGCGCGCGCATCGGCCTCGTCATTCGCCAGGCCGCCGGACAGCAGCATCTCCACGCACAGCGCCAGCGTCACTTCCAGCAGGCGCGGGTTGCGGTATTCACCGGTCAGGAAACGCACCGCTTCGCGCACTTCCACCGCATTGCCGGCGCTGGAGGCCAGCACCTGGTTCATGTCGGTCAGCAGTGCAGTGGTCTTGCAGCCCGCGCCGTTGGCCACGCCGACGATCGCCTGCGCCAAATCTTGCGACAGGGCATAGGTCGGCATAAAGGCGCCGGAACCGACCTTCACGTCCATCACCAGCGCATCCAACCCTTCCGCCAGTTTCTTGGCCAGAATGGAGGCAGTGATCAGCGGGATAGAATCCACGGTGGCGGTGATGTCGCGGGTGGCGTAAAAACGTTTGTCCGCCGGCGCCAGCGAGCTGGTCTGGCCGATGATCGCCACGCCGACGTCCTGAATAATTTTGCGGAAGGCGTTATCGTCCGGGAAAATATTGAAGCCCGGAATGGCTTCCAGCTTGTCCAGCGTGCCGCCGGTATGCCCCAGGCCGCGGCCGGAGATCATCGGCACATAGCCGCCGCAGGCCGCCACCATCGGGCCGAGCATCAGCGAGGTCACGTCGCCCACGCCGCCGGTCGAATGCTTGTCGACGATCGGGCCGTTCAGCGCCAAACTCTTCCAGTCCAGCACGGTGCCGGAATCGCGCATCGCCATGGTGAGCGCCACGCGCTCCGGCATGCTCATGTCATGGAAATAAATGGTCATCGCCAGCGCGGCGATCTGCCCTTCCGACACCACATTGTCGCGAATACCGTTGATGAAAAAGCGGATTTCCGCTTCGCTTAACGGCTGGCCGTCGCGTTTCTTACGAATAATTTCTTGAGCCAGGAACAAGGCATCCCCCTGTGTCGCCGAGAGTCGGTGCAGACGGGCGCGCCTGGCGCCCGCCAACGAAATCGATCAGTAGCCGCCGCCGGCGGTCTGGGTCTGGTGGCCCAGCGCGGTCAGCAAGCTGGCCAGCAGGCTGGAAGCGCCAAAGCGGAAATGCCGCGCATCGGCCCACCCCTCGCCCAGAATACGATCGGCAAGTTGCAGATAATGCAGCGCGTCTTCCGCGGTGCGCACGCCGCCGGCCGGCTTGAAGCCCACCGTCTTTGCCACGCCCAGATCGCGGATCACCGACATCATCAGCTCGGCGCTCTCCAGGGTGGCGTTGACAGGCACCTTGCCGGTGGAGGTCTTGATAAAGTCAGCCCCGGCCTTGATGGCGATCTCGGACGCCTTGCGGATCAAATCGGCCTGTTTCAGCTCACCGGTTTCGATGATCACTTTCAGCAGCACGTTGGCCGCCTGGCAAGCCTGCTTGCACTGTTTCACCAGCTCGAAGCCGACCTGTTCGTTGCCGGCGATCAGCGCACGGTATGGGAACACCACGTCCACTTCATCCGCGCCATAGGCGATCGCCGCGCGGGTTTCCGCCAGCGCGATGTCGATATCGTCATTGCCATGCGGGAAGTTGGTCACGGTGGCGATGCGGATGTCCGGCGTGCCTTGCTCGCGCAGCGCCTTACGCGCCACCGGGATAAAACGCGGGTAGATGCAGATGGCCGCCGTGTGGCCGGCCGGGCTGTTGGCCTGACGACAGAGCGCGATCACTTTCTCGTCGGTGTCATCATCATTCAGCGTGGTTAAATCCATCAGGTTCAGCGCACGTTGCGCTGCTGCGGTTAATTCGGTCATAAAACTCTCCAACTGAGTACCTGGGTGTTGGCGAGCGGACTTGGTTCCATGAAGATAGCGCTGGGGAACGGCGTTCCCGCGGCGGCAACTGAGATCCTTCTCACCGCACATGGCCACCCGCCTTGCGGCCGGCCAGTAATAGCTATTTGAACACGAATGCCGGAGGCGATTCGCGTTCATCGTCACACTATATGAAATAGCACTGTAACAGACCGGAATTATATGTGAAGAGCATCACAAAATAACGCGATATCGTTCACAAATTCGCTAAAGAAGCGGCTGAAGATCGCGGGTGCGGCAAACACCCGCGTTGCTTAGAGTATAGGCGGAGTCCCGCGATCGGTCGCGCCGTCGCGGGCTCCGTGATGACTTACAGCGCCAGGAAGAAGCCGGCGATGGTGGCACTCATCAGGTTGGACAGCGTGCCGGCCGCCACGGCCTTCAGACCGAAGCGCGCGATGTCGTGGCGACGGTTGGGCGCCATGCTGCCCAGACCGCCCAGCAAGATCGCCACCGAGGAGAGGTTGGCGAAGCCGCACAGCGCAAAGGAGATGATCGCCTTGGTGTGCGCCGACAGCACCTGCAGGCCTTCCGCCGCCACTACGTCATCCGGGCGCAGATAGGCGCCGAAGTTCATGTAGGCGACGAATTCGTTGACGATGATCTTCTGGCCGATGAACGAACCGGCGGTCATCGCCTCGCTCCACGGCACGCCGATCAGGAAAGCGATCGGCGAGAACACCCAGCCGAGGATCAGTTCAAGCGACAGCTGCGGATAATCGAACCAGCCGCCGATACCGCCGAGAATACCGTTAAGCAAAGCGATCAGCGCGATAAACGCCAGCAGCATCGCACCGACGTTCAGCGCCAGCTGCATGCCGGAAGCCGCGCCGGAAGCCGCCGCATCGATCACGTTGGCCGGACGATCCTCTTCGGCGATCAGCTTCATCGCATCGTCTTTATCGTGGGTCTGCTCGGTTTCCGGCACCATCAGCTTGGCGAACAGCAGCCCGCCCGGCGCGGCCATGAAGGACGCGGCGATCAGATATTCCAGCGGCACGCCCATCTGCGCGTACCCCGCCAACACCGAACCGGCTACCGAGGCCAGGCCGCCGCACATCACGGCGAACAGTTCTGACTGGCTCATGGTGGCGATATAGGGGCGTACCACCAGCGGCGCTTCGGTCTGGCCAACGAAAATGTTGGCGGTCGCCGACAGCGATTCGGTGCGCGAGGTGCCCAGCAGCTTGTGCAGGCCGCCGCCCAACACGCGGATCACCAACTGCATGATGCCGAGGTAGTACAGCACCGCAATCAGCGAGGAGAAGAACACGATCACCGGCAGGACGCGCAGCGCGAATACGAAGCCGCCGCCGCCGAACACCTCGAACATCTTGTCGGACACCAGCCCGCCGAAGATGAACGAAATGCCCTGATTGCCGTAGGCGATAACGTTTGCCACGCCGTTAGACATACTGCCGAGAATGCTGCGGCCCAGCGGCACGTACAGCACCAGCGCGCCGATGCCGACCTGAATGATGAACGCCCACACCACGGTGCGCAATTTGATGGCCCGACGGTTGCTGGAGAGCAGCACCGCAATGGCGATCAGCACCGCCATACCGACCAGACTCATGATGAGTTGCATGCAAAGTTTCCCTGTTGCAAAAAATAAAATACATCCCTGCTCATGAAGAGAGGTCTGCTATTGGATAGTTTCGGGGGGATTATACTGAGCGAGGTCACCCTCGCACCGATTTATGTCACAAATGTATACAACGAGACGCAAATGAAAATCCTATAACGTGACACAAGTCACGTTATAAGCTCGTCAATCCGGCATGGCAAACAGTGACTGGGTATTGCGTTGCAGATGAGCGGCGATCTCGTCGGCCGGTTCCGGCCGCAGCTCGCACAGCGCGTGAAACACCTCGGCGGCGCGCTCGGGGCGATTCGGCTGCCCCTGATAACCGGCCAGCGGCATGTCCGGCGCATCCGTCTCCAGCAGCAGCGCCTCAAGCGGCAGCTGCGCCATCACGCCGCGCGTTTTCTGCGCCCGCTCATAGGTGATGGTGCCGCCCACGCCGATGTAATAGCCGAGGCGGATAAACGCCTGCGCCTGCGACAGGCTGCCGGCGAAGCCGTGCACCACGCCGCGACGCGGCAGCTGCATGCGCCGCAGCGCCGCGGCCAGCTGATCGTGGGTACGCCGCGAGTGCAGGATCACCGGCAGGTCATGCTGTTTCGCCAGCCTCAGTTGGGCCAGCAGCACGCTTTGCTGGCGCTCGAACTGCGGGTTGTCCATATACAGATCGAGCCCGATCTCCCCCACCGCCACCAGCTTGCGCGGCCGTTCGGCCAACAGCGCCGCCAGCTGTTCCAGCTGCGGCTCATGATGCTGCGCGATATACAGCGGGTGCAGCCCCAACGCGGCGAACAGCGGCGCGTGATCCTGCGCCAGCCGCAGCACCCGCGTGAAGCGATCGGCGGTGACCGTCGGGACGATGATGCGCTGCACGCCGGCGCTTGCCGCCCGCGTCAGGCTCTCGGCCTCATGTCCGGTAAAGGGCGGGAAATCGAAATGGCAGTGGGTGTCGGTAAAGGCGTAGCTCACAGCGCGCCCCCTTCACCCGGCGGCAGATCGCCCGGCAGAATGAGCTTCGGCGCCGCCACCGCAGCCTCCGGCTGCGCCGTGAGATCGGGCGACATGGCGATGTCGGTCACGATCGGCGAAGGCATTCTGACGTTCTCCGGCTGGATAAGGCGGCGCGACAACGATTTTTGCACCTTGATACCGTCCGGTTCCTGCTGCGCCATCCACTGGCCGACGGTGGCCAGGAAGTAGCGGCCGCAGCGGCGCCCCAGGTGATAATCCTGATTGAGCGCCCCCAGTCGGCTGCCCAGCGCATTGCTGGCCAGCGGCTTAGGCGGGAAGATCTCGAAGATGCGCAGCTTGCCCGGCGGCTTCTCGATAAAGCGCTGGATGCGGTGATAGCTTTGCTCATGATGCTGCAGGATGCGCACCATCTGCTGCAGGCTGCTGTCGCTCAGCCAGTGCTCCATGCGCTTCATCCACTGCGGGGTGTAGTACATTTGCGAAGGCACGGTGCGGATCACCACGATGGTGTCGGCGCCGCGGCGGTAGGCCTCTTCCACCGGGATCGCATCGCTGATGCCGCCGTCCTGATAGCTGACGCCGTCCAACTCCACGCCCTGACGGTAAAAGCCGGGAATGGCGCTGGACGCCTTGATGGCCGGCAGCCAGCGTTCACGCTGCGCCGGCAGATAGGCCGGTTCGAAATCGTCGCTGCGGCAGGCGCACAGCAGGAATTCGCGTCCGTCGATAAAATGCTGTTCCGCCACGTCCATCGCCAGCGGCATCTGCGCCGCCGCCGTATCAACCAGCCAATCGAGATCGATCAGATGCCCGCCGCGCACGAAGCGCAGCGGATTGAAGAACTGGGCCGAGGTGGTGTAACGGGTGATCACCCGGCGCGCGTAGCCCATCTGCCCGCAGATATAGGCGGACAGATTTTGCGCGCCGGCCGACGTGCCAATCAGCAGATCGAAAGGGTTAAAGCCCGCGCGCTGAAACTCGTCCAGCACGCCGGCGGTGAAAATGCCGCGCTGGCCGCCGCCTTCGCAGACCAACGCCATTTTTCCTGGTCGAAAAGGTTTAGACGCCAGCGGTTCTATATTGCCGAGCGTGATGGGTATTCTGTATCCCAACTTGGCATCCTCAGTGAGACGTTTTCTCCGAGGATACCGCGTCTCGCTCTCTTCCGTAATCCTCTTGCAGCACGCCGACGAGGAAATCATTGCTGCCGGCCAACCAGGCACCATCGCTGCCGGACCATTCGGCCCACGCCTGCCATACCTGACCTTTCAGCTGTTTCCAGCGCCCGACGATGATGTCGCTGTTCATGGCCGGCCCTCCCCGAGGTGAGAAAAGGAATTAAGCTTTGTTACAGTTTGCAGGAAAGTGCCGGCCGGCTAAGGGCGCCGACGGCCGGTGAACAGGCTGACCAGGAACAGGATGATGCCGACAACGAACACGACTTTGGCGGCCCAGGCGGCGGTGCCCGCCAGCGAACCGAACCCCAGTGCCGCAGCGATAAGCGCGATGACTAAAAAGATAATGCCCCAACGAAACATAAGCTTCTCCTTACCATTGTGAAAAAATTCGCTGCCGTCTACCGCCCCGACACCGGACGTCGACGGCAAATCAGTTTCTTTTTTTGGTGGTACACGTCGGGCCGCCTTGACGGCCCGACAGATGCGGCTTGTTGTTACTTGTTACGGGCGCCTGGCGGGATTACGGCTTGACCACCAGGTCGTTTTTCACGCTTTTCACGCCGTCGATAGCCTTGGCGATGCTTTCGGCACGCTCAGACTGCGCCTGCGTTTTCACCTCACCGGAAAGCTGCACCACGCCATCGGTGGTTTCCACTTTCACATTGCGCGACGGCACGATGTCATCGGCCAGCAGCTTGGCTTTCAGCTCGCTGGTGGTGGCGGTGTCGCCGGCATACGATTTGATCGACTGGTTGGCTTCATCTTTCACGTGCAGCTTGTCGCTGACGGTTTTGACGCCTTCCACCTTACCGGCAACCGCAACCGCATGCTCCGCCTGCGCCTGGCTGCCGACAAACCCGCTCAGGATCACGGTGCCTTTTTCGGTTTTCACCGAAATGTCAGTGCTTTTGATGGTTTTATCGTCCACCAACGCACTTTTAACTTTAGCCGTTATCGCGCTGTCATCCATGTAACCGTCAACTTTTTTCATGGAGCTATCGATTTTGGCACCGGCACTGTCCGCGGCGTTAGACGCCTTGTTGAGCAGACTGTCTTCGGCCAGCGCAGTGCCGCTCACCAAAGCAGAACCCAAAACAACAGCCATCAGCGAGTGTGCAAATTTGGTCTTTTTCATCGATCTCTTCCTTTTGTTGGGGGCCCCAGCGCCAGAGCGCCGGAACCCTTCAGCCGCCTTCACGCGGCCTCTCGGTAAATACTTCATCATCGCTATACGATTAAGCGTTCACGACAGGAATATTGCAACCGCCGTGCCAACTACATAAACACCTTAAAAATCAAACAAAAAAAGCATTGAGTCGGATTTTTAATCAAAAAACTGTCACCTATTGACGACAGACTAAGTGACACGAAACGGTAAAACAGTCATCTCATTGATATTTAAGGAAACAGACTGTCTCCTATCAGCAACACATCAGAATAACTCACCAAACAATCAGCGTATTACAGTGATTTACTCTCAAGCAATGTGCGGACATCTCGTTAAAGATAGACCATGCGGCGGAAAACGCAGGCCTAACGAACGCTGCCTGGCGATATCGGTTTGCGGCATAAAAGGTGAGGAAGTTTTATTAATTAGCGGAGTGAGGATGAGGGAGATTGGCAGGGCGCACCGGGCGCCCTGCCGATTTATCAGTGTTCGCGGGTTTTGCGGAAGGTCACGTCAGGATAGCGTTCCTGCGTCAGGTTGAGGTTCACCATGGTCGGCGCGATGTAGGACAGGTTGTCCCCACCGTCCAGCGCCAGGTTGATCTCGTTCTTGCGCTTGAACTCTTCGAACTTCTTCACGTCGTCGCACTCGACCCAGCGCGCGGTCGACACGTTGACCGACTCATACAGCGCTTCCACGTTGTACTCGCTCTTCAAGCGCGCCACCACCACGTCGAACTGCAGCACGCCGACCGCGCCGACGATCAGATCGTTGTTGGCGATCGGGCGGAACACCTGCACCGCGCCCTCTTCGGACAGCTGCACCAGCCCCTTCAGCAACTGTTTCTGCTTCAGCGGATCGCGCAGGCGAATGCGGCGGAACAGTTCCGGCGCGAAGTTCGGAATGCCGGTGAACTTCATGTCTTCACCCTGGGTGAAGGTATCGCCGATCTGAATGGTGCCATGGTTGTGCAGACCAATGATGTCGCCCGGGTAGGCTTCTTCCACGTGCGAACGGTCGCCGGCCATAAAGGTCAGCGCGTCGGAGATCACCACGTCTTTGCCAGTGCGCACCTGGCGCAGCTTCATGCCCTTCTCATAACGGCCGGACACCACGCGCATAAAGGCCACGCGGTCGCGGTGCTTCGGATCCATGTTGGCCTGGATCTTGAACACGAAGCCGGTGAATTTCTCTTCCGCCGCCGTCACTTCGCGGGTGTCGGTTTTGCGCGGCATCGGTGCCGGCGCCCAGGCCACCAGGCCGTCCAGCATATGATCCACGCCGAAGTTGCCGAGTGCGGTACCGAAGAACACCGGCGTCAGCTCGCCGCTCAGGAAAGCTTCCTGATCGAACTCGTGAGAAGCGCCCTGCACCAGTTCCAGCTCATCGCGCAGCTGCGCCGCCAGATCTTCGCCCACCGCCGCATCCAGCTCTGGGTTGTTCAGGCCCTTGACGATGCGCACTTCCTGAATGGTGTGGCCTTTACCGGTCTGGTACAGGTAGGTTTCATCCTTGTACAGGTGGTAAACGCCCTTGAACAGCTTGCCGCAGCCGATCGGCCAGGTGATGGGCGAGCAGGCGATCTTCAGTTCGCGCTCAACTTCATCCATCACTTCCATCGGATCGCGAATGTCGCGGTCCAGCTTGTTCATGAAGGTCAGGATCGGCGTGTCGCGCAGGCGGGTGACTTCCATCAGCTTGCGGGTGCGATCCTCTACGCCCTTGGCGGCGTCGATCACCATCAGACAGCAGTCGACCGCGGTCAGGGTGCGATACGTATCTTCGGAGAAGTCTTCGTGCCCCGGGGTATCCAGCAGGTTGACCAGGCTGTCACGGTACGGGAACTGCATCACCGAGGTGGTGATCGAGATCCCGCGCTGCTTTTCCATTTCCATCCAGTCGGATTTGGCGTGCTGGCTGGAGCCGCGGCCTTTTACCGTACCGGCGGTCTGGATCGCCTGTCCGAACAGCAGCACTTTTTCGGTAATGGTGGTTTTACCGGCATCGGGGTGCGAGATGATGGCGAAAGTTCTTCTTTTGGAGACTTCGCGGGCAAATTCACTAGGAGACATGGTTTTCAGGTTCTACGGTTAGTCCGCCCTGCGACATCATCAGAACGCGCCGATCGCGGCGCCGGGCAAAGCGGTGAATAAAAGATAACAGCCGGGCATTTTCGCCGATTTGCCAACCGGTGACAATCAATGCTTTTTCCGGCCGGGCTGATTACGCCAGCGGCAGCGCCATCACGATCGCGTCTTCGCGGCCGTGGGCGCTCGGGTAATAATTGCGGCGCACGGTGACTTCGTTGAAACCGAGATCTTCATACAGCGCGATCGCCGCCTGGTTGGAGGCGCGCACCTCCAGCCACAGCGTGACCACGCCGCGGCTCTCCAGCTGTTCGATCAACGCGTTGAGCAGCAGGCGGCCAAAGCCCCGGCGCTGGTGCTGCGGATGAATGGCGATGTTGAACAGCGTGGCTTCGTCCAGCACGATCTGCGTGATGGCGAATCCCGCCATCTCCCCATCGGCGCTCAGCTTCAGGTTAAGGTAGCGATCGCCCTGATTGCTGGCGAAGGTGGTTTCCGTCCAGGGGAAAGCGTGGCTGGCTTGCTCAATGTTGAAGGCCGTGGCCAGGTCGGCCGCCGTCAGGGTAGAAATCGTGTTCATGATGACAAATCTGCTGCCAGAGGGCGCGTTTGGCCCCCGCGTCTTGGGAAAGCTCGGCCAGCGCCGGGCTGTGTAGCTGCGCGCCGGCGACCGCGAGCGGTTCCGCCACGCCCAGCCGCCAACTGTTGCATGCGGTCTCTTCAGGCAGCATCGCCACCTGTTCCGGCGTCAGGCTGTAGGTTTGCGCCGGCGTCAGCCCCAGGCTGCGCAGCACGTCGCAAAACAGCGGATCGTCGGGCGCGGGCAGCGTCTGCGCCACCACCAGCAGGCGCGTCTCGGGCGGCAGACTGACCGCCACTTCGCCCTGCAACACGCCCGGGCGGCGCAATGTCCACTGCGTAATACCCAGTTGTTGTAACAGCCAGTCGCGTTTTGATGCCATGCCGATTCCTACCCGTTGTGGTGCGCCATGCCTGCCATGCGCCGCGCTATGCTAACAAACCCGCGCAGCCCGCGCCAACAAACCCGTCGAACATATCGCCACAAAGCTCTATAATCCCCGGTCTCATTTCCAGGAGCCAATATCTGATGTCTGCATTAACCCCCGCCAGTGAAATCATGCTGCGCCACAGTGATGAATTTATCGAACGCCGCGTGCTGTTTGCCGGCGACCTGCAGGACAGCCTGCCGGCCCAATTCGAGGCCGCGGACGTGCGCGTCCACACTCAGCAATACCATCACTGGCAGTTACTGAACCGGACGATGGGCGATAACGTGCAGTTCGGTTTGACCGTCGATCCCGCTTTCGTCGCCGACTGCGACACGCTGGTTTACTACTGGCCGAAGAGCAAGCAGGAAGCGCAATTCCAGCTGTGCAACCTGCTGGCGCTGCTGCCGGTGGGCGCGGACGTGTTCGTGGTCGGTGAAAACCGCAGCGGCGTGCGCAGCGCCGAGCCAACGCTGGAAGGCCACGTCACGCTGGTGAAAATCGACAGCGCGCGCCGCTGCGGCCTGTATCACGGCCGCCTGGACGCGCAGACCGAGTTCGACCTGAACGAGTGGTGGGACAGCTATCAGCTGCACGATCTGGAAGTGAAAACGCTGCCGGGCGTGTTCAGCCGCGACGCCCTGGACGTCGGCAGCTCGCTGCTGCTGTCGACGCTGGAAAAACACATGAAAGGCAAGGTGCTGGACATCGGCTGCGGCGCCGGCGTCATGGCCTCGGTGATGGCCAAGCTGTCGCCGAAGGTGAAACTGACCCTCAGCGACGTCAATGCCGCCGCGGTGGAATC
The DNA here is from genome assembly GCF_037150675.1 of Serratia sp. KG1D. Classification (NCBI taxonomy): domain Bacteria; kingdom Pseudomonadati; phylum Pseudomonadota; class Gammaproteobacteria; order Enterobacterales; family Yersiniaceae; genus Serratia; species Serratia sp. KG1D. The sequence goes on along the minus strand of NZ_JBAGIH010000004.1, from coordinate 319,328 downwards.
CAGCCGCGCAACGCTGGCCGCCAACGGCATCGAAGGCGAAGTGATCGTCAGCAACGTTTACTCCGATATCACCGGCCGTTTCGACATGATCATCTCCAACCCGCCGTTCCACGACGGGCTGCAGACCAGCCTGACCGCTGCCGAAACGCTGATCCGCGGCGCGGTGAAACACCTGCCGATCGGGGGTCAACTGCGCATCGTCGCCAACGCCTTCCTGCCCTACCCGGACATTCTGGACGCCACCTTCGGCAGCCACGAAGTGCTGGCGCAAAACGGCCGCTTCAAGGTGTACCAGGCGACCGTCGGCCGCCCGCCGCGCGCGCCGAAGAAAAAATAAGTTTCCGTTGGCGGAAAACGACAGAGCGCGGCCCGAGGCCGCGCTTTTTTTTTAGCCGTTGATATAGGTCATCGACTCCGCGCCGTAGCGATCGCCGGCCGCCGCGCTCAGCGGAAACACCGCTTCTATCGCCGCCAGTTCAGCCGCGCTCAGCGCGATCTCCGCCGCGGCGACGTTCTCTTCCAGATAGCGACGGCGTTTGGTGCCGGGGATCGGCACAATGTGTTCGCCCTGCGCCAATACCCAGGCCAGCGCCAACTGAGAAGGCTTGACGCCCTTCTGCGCCGCCAGCTCGCTCACCTTCGCCACCAGCGCCAGGTTACGGGCGAAGTTTTCCCCCTGGAAGCGCGGGTTACTGCGGCGGAAATCGTCCTCGGCCAGATCCTCCGGCCGCCGGATAGCGCCGGTGAGGAAACCGCGCCCTAACGGGCTGTAGGGCACAAAACCGATGCCCAGGCGCTCGCAGGCCGCCAGCACGCCCTGCTCGGCGTCGCGCGTCCACAGCGAATATTCGGTCTGCAGCGCGGTGATCGGATGCACCTTGTGCGCCCGCTCCAGCGTGGCGACCGACGCCTCGCTCAGGCCGATGTGGCGGATCTTGCCTTCGCGGATCAGATCCGCCATCGTGCCGACGACGTCTTCGATCGGCACTTGCGGATCGACCCGGTGCTGATAATAGAGATCGATCTCCTCCACGCCCAAGCGCCGCAGGCTACCCTCTACGGAGCGCCGGATATACTCGGGCCGGCTGCTGACGCCGCGCGCCGAAGGATCCGCCGGATCGCGCAGGATGCCGAACTTGGTGGCCAGGAACACCTGTTGCCGCTTGCCCCTGATCGCCTCCCCCACCAGCTCTTCGTTGGTGTGCGGCCCGTACATGTCGGCGGTGTCGAGCAGCGTGACGCCCAACTCCAGCGCCCGGTGCAGCGTGGCGATGGCTTCCTGCCGATCGGCGCCGGTGGAATAGAAGTCGCTCATGCCCATGCATCCCAGCCCCAGGGCGGAGACGACGGGACCGTTGGAGCCGAGTTTACGTTGTTGCATTGTGCTGCCCTCATGCGGTGAATGGATAACGCAGCAAAGTCTGGTTGTTTACACGACAAAGATAAATAATGCAGATTGCACATCACTGTTCAAAAATCACCAACAATCCGGAGTGGACATGGATCAGGTTCAAGCCATGCGCATTTTTACCCGCATCGTCGAACTGGGCAGCTTCAGCCGGGCGGCCGAACGTCTGCAGCTGCCGCGCGCCACGGTCAGCAACGCGCTGAAACGGCTGGAACAGCGGCTGGGTGTGCGCCTGCTGATCCGCACCACCCGCCAGGTGCAGGTGACCAGCGAAGGCAGCCTCTATTACCAGCGCTGCGTGCAGCTGCTGGGGGCGCTGGAAGAGGCGGACACGCTGTTCAGCCAGCATAAGCTGCAGCCGTCCGGCAAGGTGCGCATCGATATGCCCCATTCGCTGGCGCGCGAGGTGGTGATTCCGGCGCTGGACGACTTTTATCGGCGGTATCCCGACATCACGCTGGCGCTGGGCGCCAACGACACCCACGTCGATCTGTTGCGCGAAGGCGTGGACTGCGTGCTGCGCGCCTGGGAAACCGAAGACGACGGCCTGGCGGCGCGGCGCATCGCCCAGCTGCCGCAGGTCACCTGCGCTTCCCCCGCTTATCTGCAGGCCCACGGCACGCCGCTTGACATCGATAGCCTGGAGCCGCATCGCGCGGTGGGGTATTTTTCACTGGCCAGCAACCGCGATTACCCGCTGGAATTCTGCCGCGGCGGCAAGCTGGAACTGCGCGAGCTGCCCGCCCGGCTCAGCGTCAACGGCGCCGACGCCTACATCGCCGGCGCACGCGCCGGCATGGGATTGATTCAGGCGGCGCGCTATTCGCTGGCGCCCTGGCTGAAACAGGGAGAGCTGGTGGAAGTGTTGGCGGACACGCCGCCTCCGCCGATGCCGATTTACATCATGTATCCGCCCGGCCGTTTCCTGGCGCCGCGGGTCAGGGTGTTGATTGATTGGCTGATTTGGCTGTTTGACCAGCAGAAAAGCGGCGATATGGCTGTTTTTCCAGCAAACGCCCGCAAAGCGGGGAAATAACTGTTGACGTGCCCGCCAAAATCTCTAGAATTCGCCTCCGTGGTAACGTTACTCCGGTAATGTTTCTGGTACGCGAAGGTGGCGGAATTGGTAGACGCGCTAGCTTCAGGTGTTAGTGTCCTTACGGACGTGAGGGTTCAAGTCCCTCTCTTCGCACCAAATAACCACATGATTTATATTGCACTCAGCATCGATGCGAAGGTGGCGGAATTGGTAGACGCGCTAGCTTCAGGTGTTAGTGTTCTTACGGACGTGAGGGTTCAAGTCCCTCTCTTCGCACCAAGCTGGCGACGTAATATAAATCAAAGCAACAACATCGACTGTGCGAAGGTGGCGGAATTGGTAGACGCGCTAGCTTCAGGTGTTAGTGTCCTTACGGACGTGAGGGTTCAAGTCCCTCTCTTCGCACCAATTGATGATCTCTCCGGTAGTTCCTTCGAAAAAATCCCAACGCATTGATGATAAACACGCTTAAGCGTGGTTTTGCCGTTTCTGGCGTTTCACCCAAAGCTGAAGTTGAGGCTGACTGCCGCCAGGCCGCCCGCCAGCGCCATGCAGGAAGGCAGCAGCAGATAGTGGCGCAGCCGGCTATTGAACAGCATCACCAGCGTGGCCAACATCGCTATCACGATCAGGGTGCGCAACTGCAGCATATCCAGGTTGATCAAGGCCAGCAGCGGCATCAACGCACAAGGTAGCAAAACGCCCCAGGCGCTGGCCAGGCGATCCCCGAGGCACCAACTGACGCCCCACAGCCCGCACGCGGCAATCATGGCAGTGAGCATGACCCCTCCTTAAGTGATAATGATAACCAATATCATATAACACTTTTTTGGCCGCTGCATCATTTTCACTGCGCTGACCAAACTCAGATGACACCAGCAGGAAAAAATGATAATTTGACATAAGAAAATTCCTAGTCCTGTTTGCATGATAATAATCACAATCCTCAACCATGCAATTCAAGTGGATATTCGCGCCAAAGGAATGCTTCTCAACCTTAATTATTCGACAGAACGACTTTGCAAAGAGTGACCTCCGTATGAACGCCCGTTCTTATCAGGAATTACTGAACAGCAAGCAGCGCCTGGCATTATTTCTTTTTCTGATAATGAATGCCGCCTCTTCCGTATTTACATTATTGTTCCCTTTTAGGGATACGCCCGCATTTACCCTACCTTTATTATGTATACCGCTATTTTGTCTGGTAGCGGCGCTATTTTCCCTGCAAACACCACGTAACTATTTGTGCAAACTCAACCTGTTCGCCAGCGTACTCGGCCTGCTCTGGGCCGCACATATTTACGTTAAAAGTCAATATTGCCTACCGAATAACCAAGATTTTTTATTAATTAGTTTGTTTAGCATCTTTTTTATCAGCGCTATTTCTCTGACGGATAACTTTACCGCCTTTTGTTTACACGCCGTACCTTCCGCAATGATGATCCTGGCTTTAGACGGCATGCATAATACCCTGCGGATATTATTCACCACGCTATTACCTATTATCGCTTTCTCCATTCATCACCTGATGTTGAAACGCAGTGAAATCTTTACCCACGCGCTGGTGGCCAACCTGTATAACGAGCGGGACAAATTCAATAATTTGAGCATGCTCGATCCCCTGACCGGCCTTTATAACCGACGTGGGCTGGAGAATAAGATCACTATGCTGCTGGAACCGCAAACCGGCCACCATTACGTGCTATTGCTGGATATCGACCACTTCAAGGTCTACAACGACAGCTACGGCCACGCCATGGGCGATCGGGCTTTGGTGCAGGTGGCGGTCGCCATCCGCGATGCGGTGCGTTCGCGCGATATCGTGGTGCGTTACGGCGGGGAAGAGTTTTTGGTGCTGCTGACCAACGTGCACGAAGGCTACGCGGCGCAGCTGGCCGAGCGGGTGCGCCAACGCGTGGCGGAACTGAACATCCCGCACGGCGCCAGCCCGCAGCACAGCGGCACGCTGACGCTTAGCGCCGGCATCTCCGCGCTGGAAAAACTGGACATCGAATCGGCGATAGGCGCAGCCGACGCCGCGCTCTATCTGGCGAAACACAGCGGCCGCAACAATATCCAGCTGGCGCAAAACGTCCAGCCCGTCGTCATTCACCCTTAAGCCGCCGCCGAAACGGCGCGGCGGCCGTCAGTAAAACTTAAGCAAAGGTGGAACGAAGCCCGTTCAACAACAGGTTCAAACTGGCCAAGGCCTGCTCCAGCGCCACGTCTTTTTCCGGCTGATGGGCGACCCACAGCGCAGCATCCATCAGGCCGCCATTGATTAAATGCGCCAGCGCTTCCGGTTCGGCGGTAGCGATACGCCGCTGCGCCATCAACGCCTGTAAGGCCCCCGTCATCCAGGTGATGCAACCCAGCTTGCTGGCCTGCAGATAGTCGGCTCCCAGCACCGAGGGCGAATCGCGTAACAGAATGCGCTGCGATTGCGGCTCCGTCATCATGATCAGATAACCGCGGCAACGCCCCGCGAAGGCCTCCCAGTCATCTGGCGTGCTGGCGGTAATGTCGGCGAGGCGCGCATCCATTTCGGCGTCGATTTCCTGCACGACGGCCAAAAACAATCCCTTCTTGTCGCCAAAATGGTGATAGAGCGCACCGCGCGTCATACCGGCTTGCGCAGTAAGCTCATCCATCACCGTCTCGGCATACCCCACGCCGCCGAACTGCTGACGGGCGGCCGCCACCAGCTTACGCCGGGTTTCTTCAATCATTTCTGTGCGCGCTTTACGTGCCATGGATTCACTCCCGTCTCGCCATTGATGACGTTATAATTGACATACGCCATGTATGTCAATTAACGTAACATACGTGGCGTATGTCAATGATGGGCATTGCGCGAATACCGAGCCGCCAACATTCAGGAGCCCTATTCATGGCTAATCCTTATTTCACACTGTTCAGCGCACCGGGCAGCAAGGCGTTTTCCTCTGCCGGGTTGATCGCGCGCCTGCCGATCTCAATGACCGGTATCGGCATCATCACCATGCTTTCGCAGGTACGCGGCTCCTATTGGCTGGCGGGTGCGGTGGCGGCGACATTCGCCTTTTCCATGGCGCTGCTCGCGCCGCAAATCGCACGCGCGGCGGACCGCTACGGCCAAAACCGCGTGCTGCCCTACGCCACCGGGGTCAGCGCACTCGCCCTGTTGCTGCTGCTGATCTGCACCCACTATCGGGCGCCGGACTGGACGCTGTTCGTCTTCGCCGCGCTCGCGGGCGGCATGCCCAGCATCTCCGCGATGGTCAGAGCCCGCTGGAGCGAAATTTATCGCGGCACGCCGCAGCTGCACACAGCGTTTTCATTCGAGTCGGTGTTGGACGAAGTGGCCTTTATCGTCGGCCCGCCGATCGCCGTGGGGCTCAGCGTTGCGCTCTTCCCTGAGGCCGGCCCTCTGGTGGCCGCGCTGCTTCTGGTGGCGGGCGTTTCGGCATTCGCCTGGCAAAAAAGCACTCAGCCCCCGGTTTATCCCCGCAATAACCAGCGGCAGCGCGCCATCCTGGCCATGCCGTCGATGCAGATCCTGGTGCTGGCGCTGATCGCGCTGGGCACCATCGTCGGCACCGTGGACGTCATCAGCGTGGCCTTCGCCGAGCAGCAGGGGCAGCCGGCCGCCGCCAGCATCGTGCTGTCGGTTTACGCAGGCGGCTCCTGCCTCGCCGGGCTGATTTTCGGCGCAATAAAGCTGCCGTCCCCATTGCCTCGGCAGTTCTTATACGCCGCCTTCGCCACCGCACTCACCACGCTGCCGCTGCTGTGGGTGCACAATGTCTTAACGCTGGCGGCGGCGATGTTTGTCGCCGGACTGTTTTTCGCGCCGACCATGATCGTCGCCATGGGGTTGGTTGAACGCCTCGTGCCGCCTTCACGTTTGACGGAAGGATTGACCTGGATGGTGACCGGCCTGGGGGTTGGCGTGGCGCTCGGCGCCGCCTTGGCGGGGCTGGCGATCGATGCGGTGGGGATCAAGGCCGGCTTTGGCGTCACGCTCACGGCCGGCCTGGTCGTACTGCTGGTGGCGGCCGGCGGCTATCGCTTAATGCGGCGAACGCTGGCCGTGCAAGCGGCATGAACCGCTCGCGCTAGGCGCTTTCCCAAATCGCCTTGCCCTGCCAGCGCCGTTCGATCGCCGCCAGAAACAGTTTCACCTTGGGGGAAAGGTGGCGCCGGCTGGGATAGACGGCGCAGATCGGCGGCCCCGGGCGACAATAGCGCTCCAGTATCGGCACCAGCGTGCCGGCCGCAATCTGCTCACCGACCAGAAACGCCCCTACCTGACACAGACCGGCCCCGGCGACGGCCGCATCCCGCAATGCCTCGACGTTGTTGAAACGCATCCGGCCGCGCACCGGCTGTTCGTGCAGTTGACCGTTAACCCGATAGCGCCAGGGCGCCGGCAATCCCTGGTGGCTGAAGACCAGCGTCTCGTGATCGCCCAACGCCTCCGGTTTCGCAGGCGTACCGTGCCGCGCCAGATAGTCCGGCGCCGCGCAGGTGATCAGGCGATGCGGCGCGAGCACCCGCCGCACCAGTCGGCTGTCGTCGCTGCCGCCGACGCGGATCGCCACGTCGATGCCGTCGCGCACCAAATCGCTGTAATCGTCGGAGAAGCTGACGTCGGCGTCCACCTCCGGCCACTGCGCCAAAAATTCCCGCAGAATCGGCAAAATATGCAACCGCCCCAACGAGACCGGCACATCCAGCCGCAGCCGCCCGCGCGGGGTTTGCCGCCGCGTATTGAGCGCCGTTTCCGCCTCTTCGGCCTGCGACAGGATGCGCTGCGCATACTCGTAAAATACCGCGCCGTCTTCGGTCAGGCTGACGCTGCGCGTGGTGCGCTGCAGCAGCCGGGTCGCCAATCGCGCCTCCAATCGGGTCACGCATTTGCCCGCCGCCGAACGGGAGATGCCCAGCCTCTCGGCCGCCAGCGTGAAGCTGCAGGCATCGGCGACGCGAATGAATACCAGCAGGTCGGTCAGGTTATCCAACGGCATAGACGGTAAATTAGCCACGATTTGTCCCCAATATTGCGCATTCAGGCCAGTTTATCAGCCATTTTGGCGCGGATACACTGAGGTTCTTCATCTGTTGGGAGAGTCATTATGAGTGCCTTACACGCCGACGGCGGCGCAAAAGCGTGGCTGGCGACCCTCACGGTCGGCCTGTCCACCTTTACCGTCGTCACCGCAGAAATGCTGCCCGTCGGGCTGCTGACCCCGATCGTCAATACCCTGAACGCGACGATCGGCCTCGCCGGGCTGCTGATTTCCCTGCCGGCCCTGTTCGCCGCGCTGTTCGCCCCGCTGGTGGTGCTGGGCGCCCGGCGCACGGACCGCCGCAGCCTGTTGGCAGGCTTTCTGCTGCTGCTGATCGCCGCTAACCTGCTGGCCGCCGCCGCCACCTCCCTGGCGCTGCTGTTCGCTGCGCGCATTCTGCTGGGCTTTTGCATCGGCGGTATCTGGGCCATCGCCGGCGGGCTGGCGGAACGCCTGGTGCCGCCGGTCTCCGTCGGATTGGCGCTGTCCATCATCTTCGGCGGCGTAGCGGCGGCCTCGGTGTTCGGCGTGCCGCTCGGGGTATTCCTCGGCGAAGCGCTGGGCTGGCGCATGGCGTTTCTGGCGGTCGCCGTTCTGGCGGCGCTGACCCTGCTGCTGCTGGTGTGCGTGCTGCCGCCGCTGCCGGTCACGCAGGCGATCGGCTGGCGGTCGTTCACCGCGCAGCGCGCGAATCGCCGGCTGCTGACCGGGCTGCTGCTGACGTTTCTGCTGGTCGCCGGTCACTTTATGGCTTACACCTTTGTCCGTCCGCTGCTGCAGACGGTCTCCGGCATCGAGAGCCGCTGGGTGGGGCCGCTGCTGTTCGCCTACGGCGTCACCGGCCTCGTCGGGAATTTCATCGCCGGCCAGGCCGCCGCCAAACGGCTGCGCCGCACCCTGGCGCTGATCGCCCTCGGGCTGGCGCTCGCCGTCCTGCTGCTGCCGCTGCTGGGCCACGCGCCGCTGAGCGGCGGTGCCTTCCTCCTGCTGTGGGGCATCGCCTACGGCGGCGTTTCCGTTGCGCTGATGGCGTGGATGCTCAAGGCGGTGCCCGATGCGGTCGAGGTCGCCTCTTCGCTGTATATCGCGCTGTTTAATCTGGCGATTTCCTGCGGTTCGCTGGCGGGCGGGCTGGTGGTGGATGCCGGAGGCTTGACGATAAACGGCGCGCTGTCCGGCATGGTGCTGCTGCTGGCGTTGGCCATCCTGATGGGAACCCGGCGGCGGATGCCAAAAGCGGCGGCGAAGGCCGATTCGCCGCCGGGTTGAATCAGCCGCGGCGCTGCCGCAGGCCGTAAACCAGCACCACCGCGAAGCACAGCAGCGGCAGCAGATAAGAGAGCGCGGTGCTGTAACGGTCGGCCAGCGCTCCCATAAAGTACGGCATGATGGCGCCGCCGACGATCGCCATGATCATGAACGAGCTGGCGCGCTTGGTGTGCTTGCCCAGATTTTTCACCCCCAGGGCGAAAATGGTCGGGAACATGATCGACATAAAGAAGAACACCGCGATCAGCGCCACTACCGACACCCCGTCGACGCTCAGCATCACCACGCCGCACAGCGCGATGTTGATCAGCGCATAGGCCGCCAGCAGCGTCGCCGGTTTGACCCGCCCCATCAGCCAGGTGCTGAAGAAGCGCCCGACCATAAAGCAGATCATGGCAATCGACAGCAGGTAAGAGGCGTTCTGGTTAGACACCTCGCGCCAGTGCTCGGTGGCGTAGTTGATGAAGAACGCCCCGACGCCCACCTGCGCCGCCACGTAGAAGAACTGTGTGATAACCCCGCCGACGAAATGCGGATGCTGCCACAATCCCTGCGCTATCACGCCTTGCACCGGTTTTTCCTCTTCGCGGATCGCCGGCAGCCGGGTGCGGCTGAACAACAGCGCGATCAGCAGCACCAGCGCGGCGATCGCCACATAGGTCATCTTCACCGCGCTCTGATCGCCGTCGCCGGCGGACTGGCCGGCGGAGAAGAACAGCGTGCCGCCGATCAGCGGGCCGATAAACTGCCCGAGGCCGTTGAACGACTGCGCCAGGTTGAGCCGCCGTTCGGCGCCCTGCGCGTCGCCCAGCACCGTGGCGTACGGGTTGGCCGCCGTTTCCAGGCACCCCAGGCCGCTGGCGATAACGAACAGCGCAAACAGGAATACGCCGAAGCTGTTGGCCGACGCCGCCGGCACGAACAGCAGCGCCCCCAGCGCGTACAGGCACAGCCCGACCAGAATCCCCGCCTTATAACCCTTGCGATCCATAAAGTACCCGGCGGGCAGCGCCACCAGGAAATAGGCGCCGAAGTAGGCCGCCTGCAGCAACCCCGACTGCGCCTTGGTGACGTGCAACGTCTCCTGAAAATGTTTGTTCAATACGTCCAGCAGGCCGTAGGACAGCCCCCACATGAAGAACAGGCTGGTGACCAGGATAAAGGCCCAGCGCAGATTGGCGGTCACGGGGACGCCCGGCTGCGCGGAGGCCGCACTTTTTTCAGCAAGCATGGTGATACCCTCGTATCGTCTGGCGATGATGATGTTGGCGTTATTGCTGTTGCAGAGAGAAAATCCGCGCCATTTCCACCCATTTTTCACCCTGCGGCGTCCAGGGGGTGGCGGCCTGGTAGTGCCACATCAGCGCTTCCCATCGCTGTACTTCGGGGTTGTTCAGGCTGGCGGCGTCAAAGCGCGCGGCGTCGAAATCGGCGCTGACCTCCACGATCATGAACAGCCGGGTGCCCAACCGGTAAATTTCCATGTCCAGAATGCCGTGCTCGCGCAAATGCGCGGCGATGCCCGGCCAAATGCGCTGATGATGCTGCTGGTACTCCGCAATCAGCGCCGGTGAGTCAATCAGATCGAGCGCCTGGCAGAAACGGCGCCGCCCTGCCGCCGCGCCGCTCACGTCAGCGCCCGATCGAGATGCAGGTAGCCGCCATCCACCGACAGCCACTGCCCGGTGGTGTGCGATGACCGCGACGACAGCAGAAACGCCACGGTGTCGGCGATCTCCTGCGGCGTGGTCATGCGCTGCCCGAGCGGAATGCGCGCAGTGATCTTCTCCATCTGCCGCTGCGGCTCGGCGAAGGTGTTGAGCCAGCGCTGGTACTGCGGGGTGATCACCTCCGCCGGCACCACCGCGTTCACCCGCACCCCGTCATGACGGAGCGATACCGCCCATTCGCGCGTCAGCGCCAGCACCGCGCCCTTGGCGGCGGTGTAACCGCTGGTGCCCCCCTGGCCGCTGAGCGCGGTCTTGGAGGCGATGTTGACGATGGCGCCCCGGCTCTCCCGCAGCGCCGCCTGGCACAGGTGCGCCATCAGGTAGTAGTGCACCAGGTTCTTTTCCAGCGAACCGACGAACGCTTCACGCCCCGCCTCCAGCCCGACGCCGTCATTGACCCCGGCGTTATTCACCAGTCCGTCGATGCGGCCGAAGGTCGCCAGCGTCTGGCTGACCGCCCGGCGGCAGGCCGCCTCGTCGCACAGTTCGGTGAGGATCACCCCGGTGCGCGGCTGCAGCCGCTGCAAATCGGCCAGCAGCGCCGCCTCCGGCGCGGCGTTAGTGACCAGCACCGGGATCGCCCCTTCCTCGGCCAGCACATGAGAAATCGCCGCGCCAATGCCGGAACCGCCGCCGGTAACCAACACCACCTTATCTTGCAGATACAGATCCATAACCAGACTCCGTTAAACCGTAAATTCGCCAGGCGGTGCCGCCCCAAATCGCCGCCTGTTCGGCGGCTCCCAGCGTCGACAGCGCCTGTTCGCACAGTTGCACCACCTGGCGGTAGTCGCCGGCCAACAGGCACACCGGCCAGTCGGAGCCGAACATCAGCCGCTGCGGGCCGAACGCCTCCAGCGCGGCGTCGAAGAACGGCAGCAGCTCCTCCGCCCGCCACCGCCCGCCCGGCGCCTCGGTGATCAGTCCCGAGAGCTTGCAGGCCACGTGCGGCAATGCCGCCAGCGGCCGGATTTGCTGCGCCCAGTGCCGCGCACCGCGCGCCACGTCCGGCTTGCCGAGATGATCCAGCACCAGCCAGTGTTGGTCGTGGCGGGCGGCAAACGCCGCCGCGGCCGCCAGATGCCGGTGCGTCACCAGGATCTCGTACACATACCCGGCGCGCTGCAGCGTTTGCATGCCGCGTTCCACCTCCGGCCGCGCCAACCAGGCCGCCGGATCCGCTTCGTCCTGCACCTGATGGCGCACCCCGCACAGCGCGCGATAAGGCCGCAAAGTTTCCAGACGCTGCGCCAGCTGTGGCGAAGCGATATCCAGCCACCCCACTACGCCGCATACGCCCTCGCTCTGCTCAGCCAGCGCCAGCAGGGCCAGCGTCTCTTCCTCGCTGGGGCGCGCCTGCACCGCCAGCGCGCCGTCGAAACCGTGTTCCTGCAACAGCGGCCGCAGCCGGGGCGGATCGAAATCCTGCCGCAGCACGCGCATCCGCTCGTCGATCCACGGGTAGTGCTGCGGGTGGTAGCGCCAGTAGTGCTGGTGAGCGTCGATGCGCGGCATGCGATCCTCCCGCTTCACCCGCGGAACCGATATTGCTCGATCGACGACGGATGCATCTCGATCGAGTAACCGGGCCGGCTCGGCGGCATGTAGGCCGCGCCCTTGATCACGCAGGGATCGACAAAGTGTTCATGCAAATGATCGACGTACTCGATCACCCGGCCCTCGTGGGTGCCGGCAATGCACAGGAAGTCGATCATCGACAGGTGCTGCACGTATTCGCACAGCCCGACGCCGCCGGCGTGCGGGCAGACCGGCAACTGGTATTTGGCCGCCATCAGCATCACCGCCAACACTTCGTTGACGCCACCGAGGCGACAGGCGTCGATCTGCACCACGTCCACCGCGCCGCGCATGATGAACTGCTTGAACATGATGCGGTTCTGGCACATCTCGCCGGTAGCCACCTTGACCGGCGCTACCCCTTCGCGGATGCGGCGATGCCCTTCCACGTCGTCCGGGCTGGTCGGCTCTTCGATAAACCAGGGTTTGGCGAACGCCAGATGCTTCACCCACGGAATGGCTTCATCGACTTCCCACACCTGGTTGGCGTCGATCATCAGCCGGCGATCCGGGCCGATCACCTCACGCGCGATGCGCACCCGGCGAATGTCGTCTTCCAGATCGCGCCCAACCTTCAGCTTCAGGTAGGAGAAACCGGCGTCGACCGCCTCCTGGCACAGGCGGCGCAGCTTGTCGTCCGGATAACCCAGCCACCCTGCCGAGGTGGTGTAGCAGGGATACCCTTCCTGCAGCAGCCGCTCCAGGCGGCGTTCTTTGCCCTCGGCCCGCTGTTTCAGCAGCGCCAGCGCTTCCTGCGGCGTGATGCAGTCGGTGATGTAACGGAAGTCGATGCAGCGCACCAGCTCCTCCGGCGTCATCTCTGCCACCAGCCGCCACACCGGTTTGCCGACCGATTTGGCCCACAGATCCCACACCGCGTTGACCACCGCGCCGGTCGCCAGGTGAATGGCGCCCTTGTCCGGCCCGATCCAGCGCAGCTGGCTGTCGCTGGTGAAGCGCCGCCAGAAGGCGCCCATGTCAGCGGCGATATCCTCCAGCCGCTCGCCGACGATCTGATGCTCCAGCGCGCGGATCGCCGCGCAGCAGATCTCGTTGCCGCGCCCGATGGTGAACGTCAGCCCGTGGCCGCTGAGATCCGCGCGATCGGTCTCCAGGATCACGTAGGCGGCGGAATAGTCGGGATCCGGATTCATGGCGTCGGATCCGTCCAGCCCCAGCGACGTGGGGAAACGAATGTCTTCAACCCGCAGTGCGGTAATGGTGGTCATGGCGGCGCTCCCAGTTAAGCCTGTACGGTTTGCTGGCGCTGTTCGCCCAGCCCTTCGATACCCAGACGCATCGTCTGGCCCGCCCGCAGGTAGATGGGCTGCGGTTTCTGCCCCATGCCGACGCCCGGCGGCGTGCCGGTGGAGATCACGTCGCCCGGCTGCAGGCTCATGAAGCGGCTGAGGTAACTGACGATCTGCGGAATGCGGAAGATCATGGTGCTGGTGTTGCCGTCCTGATAGCGCTTGCCGTCCACCTCCAGCCACAGGTTCAGGCTGTGCGGATCGGCGATCTCGTCGGCGGTCACCAGCCAGGGCCCGATCGGCCCGAAGGTGTCGCAGCCTTTGCCCTTGTCCCAGGTGCCGCCACGCTCAATTTGATATTCGCGTTCTGAGACGTCGTTGATCACGCAATAACCGGCGACGTGGCGCATCGCGTCCGTTTCGCTGATGTAGCGCCCGCCCAGGCCGATCACCACGCCCAGCTCCACTTCCCAGTCGGTTTTCTGCGAGCCGCGTGGGATCTCCACCCGGTCGTAGGGGCCGACCACCGCGCTGGTCCATTTGTTGAACACCACCGGTTCTTCAGGAATGGCCGCGCCGGTTTCCGCCGCGTGATCGGCGTAGTTCAGGCCGATGCAGATGAACTTGCCGATGCCGCCGACGCAGGCGCCGAGGCGCGGCTGCCCCTCGACCAGCGGCAATGCGGCGCTGTCCAGCGCGCGCAGTTTGGCGAGCGACGCCGGCGATAACTCGGCGCCGCCCACGTCGGCAATATGCTGCGACAGATCGCGCAGGCGGCCCTGTGCATCCAACATGCCGGGGCGCTCTTGCCCAGGTTGCCCGTAACGTAAAAGTTTCATGCCTTCCTCTCTCAAAAATGGCGGCTCAATTGCTCCAGCCGCCGTCGATGATCTGCACCGTGCCGGTGGTGTACGAACTGGCGTCGGAGGCCAGATACAGCGCCAACTGGGCGATCTCCTCGGTGGTGCCGATGCGCCCGATCGGCTGACGGGCGACGAACGCCTGATACACCTCTTGCTCGCTGCGCCCCTGTTCGCGCGCCTGCTCATTGATGCGCTGGCGCAGCGACGGCGATTCCACCGTGCCGGGGCAAATGGCGTTGCAGCGGATGCCCTGGGTAACGTAATCCGCCGCCACCGAGCGCGTCAGGCCGATCACCGCCGCCTTGCTGGCGCCGTAGGCGAAGCGGTTCGGCACCCCTTTCACGCTCGAGGCCACCGAAGACATGTTGATGATCGAGCCTTTGCCGCGCGCCAACATGCCCGGCAGGAAGGCGCGGATCATGCGGAACATCGCGGTCACGTTGAGATCGAGCGCGAACGCCCACTGATCTTCGCTGCAATCGAGGATCGATCCGCTGTGCACCACGCCGGCGCAGTTGAACAGCACATCGATCGGGCCGATCGCTTCCGCCGCCGCCGCGATGGCGGCCGGATCGGTGACGTTCAGCGCCAGCGCGCGGATCCCGGCGCAGCCCTGCAGGCGCTCGAGGTTGATGTCGCTGGCGATCACCTCGGCGCCGGCGGCGGCGAACAGCCTGGCGGTGGTGAATCCGATCCCTTGCCCGGCGGCGGTGATCAGTACGCGTTTCCCGGTTAAATCCATCTTGACTCCTCGGCCTAAAGGTCTAATGGTCAGGCCACTAAGGGCGGTTAAAGGTCAGGCCTCTAACATGACAAAAGACGCTTTACGCGTTATCGTTGGGGGAAGAAGTTAATAAAACAGCCTTGAAACCACATTTCAATTAACCATTTTTTTTACACTTGAATAACGATTACTCAAGCGCCTTGTCGCATAATTGTGCGCCAAATCACTGAACGCCGAATCGTCAAAGGTCAAAAATGCCGATTACCCGACTGGAAAACCCAAGGATTTACAGACAGATAGCCGACCAGCTCAAACGTCTTATCGAGAATAACGAATTTCCGCCTGGCAGCCGCCTGCCCTCGGAGCGCGATCTTGCCCAGCAGTTGCAGGTCAGCCGCGCGTCGGTGCGCGAGGCGCTGATCGCGTTGGAAGTGATCGGCCTGGTGGACGTCAAGGTGGGCAACGGGGTGATCGTGCGTTCGCAAACGCCGCCGCCAACGTCGCAGGAATCGGTGATGGCCCAGGCCGGCCGCAACCAGTGGGCGGAGATCGACGACGAACTGAATATCGAGCTGGATTTCAACGCCGAGCTGCCGCCGTTTTCACTGCTGCAAACCCGCCTGCTGATTGAACCGGAGACCGCCGCGCTGGCCGCGCGCCACGCCACCGACGAGGAGCTGGCGGGCATCCGCGCCGCCTATGAGCAGAACTGCCGCGATAACCGCGCCGGCTCCGCCACCCACCCCGGCGATCGGCTGTTCCACATCCGCATCGCCCAAGCCAGCGGCAACCCGGCTTACGCGTTCATCATCGGCCATCTGCTCGGCCACCGCTACGGCAGCATGTTCCGCGTGCTGCAGCGCCACTATACGCCGGACGACATGCCGCACCGCTCCGAGCTGGAACACCGGGCGATCCTGGCGGCGATCGAAGCGCGCGACGTGCGCGGCGCCCGCAAAGCGATGAAGGCGCACCTGGATGAAGTGATCGCCATTTTCGCCCGCGCGCAGTAAGCCGCCGGCGGTTAAAAAATTTTATCGCCACCGCTCTTTTTTCTACATGCAGCGGGGGGGCGGGCGCATTACACTGGGCGATGGATTACGCCCTTTCCCGCTGCATTGTTAAATGGATAACGACCGTTGAAGAACTCTGTCTCCGCTTTATTGCTGGCGCTGGGCCTGTGCGCCGCGCCGCTGGCCGTGCAGGCCGCCCCCCCGCAGCTGGCTTCGCAAATCGTCGACCAGTATGCCGAACATATTTTCTACAACAGCGGCGCCACCGGCATGGCGCTGGTGGTGATCGACGGCAATCAGGTGGTTAACCGCAGCTTCGGCGACACCAAGCCCGGCAACAACCTGCGCCCGCGCCCGGATTCGCTGATCCGCATCGCCTCGATCACCAAGCTGATGACCAGCGAAGTGATGGTGAAAATGGCGGCGGCAGGCCAGGTCAAGCTGACCGACCCGCTGCGCAAGTACGCTCCCAAGGGCGCCTATGTGCCGTCTTACAACGCCGGCCAGCCGATCACGTTATTGAACCTGGCCACCCACACCAGCGCGCTGCCGCGCGAGCAGCCGGGCAAGAAGCCGCCGAAAACGCCGGTGTTCACCTGGCCGACCAAGGCTCAGCGCTGGCAGTGGCTGGCGCATGCCAACGTCACGGTGCCGCCGGGCGTGCGCGCCGCGTATTCCAACCTGGCGTACGATCTGCTGGCCGACGCGCTGTCGCGCGCCGCGGGCAAGCCTTACAGCGCGCTGCTGAAAGAGAAAATCACCGCGCCGCTCGGCATGGTCGACACCACGTTGACGCCGAGCCCCGAACAATGCTCGCGCCTGATGGTGGCGGCGGCCGGCCCGAGCGCCTGTCGCGACACCACCGCCGCGGCCGGCAGCGGCGGCGTCTACTCCACCCCGCGCGACATGCAGCGCTGGATGCAGCAGTTCCTCTCCTCCAGCGCCAGCGGCCCGCGCAAAGCCACCGCCGCCAGCGAGCAAACCATGTACTTCCAGCGCCACGATCTGGTGTCGCTGAAGGGCATGGACGTGCCGGGGCAAGCGGATGCATTGGGATTGGGCTGGGTGTATATGGCGCCGAAGGACGGGCTGCCGGGCATCATTCAGAAGACCGGCGGCGGCGGCGGATTCATTACCTACATGGCGATGATCCCGGCGAAAAACGTCGGGGTGTTCGTGGTGGTGACCCGCTCGGAGCTGAGCAAGTTCACCAACATGAGCGATCCGGTCAACCGTCTGGTGAGCGATCTGGCGGCCAACAAGAGTTGAGATGAGGGGCGCCGCCAACTGCGCCCCCACGCCTCAGGCCGGCACCGCCATCTGGTGGATCACCGAATGGAAGTTGCGCTTGAAGTAGATCAGGCCGTTGCCGGCTTCGCTCAGTGCGATCTGCTTGATCTGCACCAGGTACATCTGGTGGGTGCCGATGCTCTGGATCTGCTCGATCTCCCCTTCCAGGCTGGCCAGGGTATTGCGCAATACAGGCTGCCCCAGCGCGCCAAGCTGCCACTCTTCCAGCCGGAAACGATCTTCCATGCTGACGCCGGTCATGCCGGCGAAGTGGCGCGCCATCAGTTCCTGTTCGTGGTTGAGCACGTTGACGCACAGCCTGCGATTTTCCTGAAATACCGGGTTCATCGCGCTGTTGCGGTTGATGCACACCAGCAGCGTCGGCGGCGTATCGGTCACCGAGCACACCGCCGTGGCGGTGATGCCGCAGCGCCCCGCCGGGCCATCGGTGGTGACGATATTCACCGCCGCCGACAGGCTGGCCATCGCGTCACGAAAGCGCAACCGCTGTTCATTTTCCTGAGACATACAACCTCCTCCTGAATTACTTCAGCAGATTATCCAACTGATTAATATCGTCATTGTTCCGCAGGTGCGGCACCTTCCAGCCGTGCTGATCGTAATCGGCCAGGCACTTGTCGACCATCTGCATCATGCGATCCATGTTGCCGGATCCCTGCGCGTGGCGCAGGCACTGCAGGCGGATCTCATCCTGGCTGCCGGCGTAGTTGATCTCATACAGCTCGTGACGGCCGCCGAATTCGCTGCCGATCGCATCCCACATCAGCTTGAGGATCTTGATGCGTTCGACGTGATCCATGCCGTCCGATCCGCGCACGTAGCGCGCCAGGTACTTGTCGATCTCCGGGTTGTTCATGTCGCGCACGCTGGACGGCAGGTAGATCAGGCCGCTGGTGACGTTCTTCTCGATGATGTGTTTCACCTTGGTGTAGGCCATCGGCGCCATCACGCGGTAGGTCTGCAGCGCGGCGGAATCCGGCAGGTAGGCGCCGTTTTCCCATTGAGTGGCTTCGGCGCACATTGCGTCGCTCAGCGACCAGAACAGGTTGCGCCAGGCCACCACTTCGCCCAGATCGGCCTGCACGCCGCGGAACTCCAGCACGCCGGTGCACGAGAGGCTCTTTTGCAGCAGCGCGGTGATGAAATCCATCTTCACCGCCAGGCGCACGCAGGCCTGCAGCGGGAACAGCCGGGCGAAACCGCCCTGGGTGCTCCAGCGGCGACAGCGGTCGAAATCGCGGTAGATCAGCACGTTTTCCCACGGGATCAGCACATGATCCATGATCAGGATCGCGTCGTTCTCGTCGAAGCGGCTGGTCAGCGGGTAGTCGAACGGCGAACCGGTCGCGCCGGCCACCAGCTCGTAGGAGGCGCGCGAAATCAGCTTCACCCCTTCGGCGTCCATCGGCGCCACGAACATCAGCGCGAAGTCCGGGTTATCGCCCATCACCTGCGCCGAACCGAAGCCGATGAAGTTGTAGTGGGTCAACGCCGAGTTGGTGGCCACCACTTTGGCGCCGCTGACGATGATGCCGGCGTCGGTCTCTTTCTCCACCTGAATGTAGACGTCCTTCACCTCGTTGACCGGCTTATGGCGGTCGATCGGCGGATTGACGATGGCGTGGTTGAAATAGAGCCCGGTTTCCTGAATGCGTTTGTACCAGTGGCGCGCGTTGTCGGCGAACTGGCCGTAGAACTCCGGATAAGCGCCCAGCGCGCAGCCGAAGGCCGCCTTGTAGTCCGGCGTACGCCCCATCCAGCCATAGCTTTGGCGCGACCAGTCGGCGATGGCGTCGCGCTGCTGACGCATCTCTTCCGGGCTGCGGGCATAGCGGAAGAATTTGTGGGTGTAGCCGCCGTTGCCGGTGTCGGTATTCCAGCACAGGCGATCCTGGCTGGCCGGATCGTGCAGCGCGTCATACAGCTGGCCGACAGACGCCGCCGCGTTGCGGAACGCCGGGTGGGTGGTGACGTCTTTCACGCGCTCGCCGTAAATGTAAATTTCGCGGCTGTCCTGCAAACTTTTCAGGTACTCGGCGCCGGTGAACGGGCGTTTGCTGTCGGCACGAAAGTCTTCTGGTTTCATCGGGTCTTCCTCGTCATCGGCATTTTTCAGGCCGTGGAGTCGGCCATTTGTTAAAATAATGTTTTCTTTTGGTTGCTTAATTGAAGCTGCCAAAGCCGGTTTCGAGAAGAGACTTTTGCGGCAATCGCCGGTACTTTTCAGGTCAGTTTGCCGCTTTCGCGGCAAACTGTGATCGCGGTTACGAAAGGGCGTGTTGCGCCGCGCGGTAGGTCGAAGGGGAACAGCCTTCCAGCCGATTGAAAAACCGGGCGAAATAGGCCGGATCCTTGAAGCCGAGGCTGTAGGCGGTTTCATGCACCGTGCAGGCGCTGAACAGCAGCATGCGTTTGGCCTCGCGCAGCAGCCGATCGAAGATCAGCCGCTTGGGCGGCCGATTGGCGAAGCGCCGACACAGGTCGTTGAGCCGCGATTCGGTCACCCCCAACGCCTGCGCATACTCCGGCACCGGCAGGTGCTCGCGAAAACGCTCGTCCACCATCTTGTTGAAGCGCTGGAACAGCTGCAGTTCGCCACGCACGCCGCTGTTGGCGCTGTCTTCCAGCGCGGTGTTGCGCAGCAGCAGCGTGAACACCGCCTGCGCCAGCAGCGCCAGCGTCTGTTCGCGCCCGGCCAGGTTCTGCGCGAACTCGCGGCGGATCAGCGCCCAATAGTGGCTGAGCGCCGTCAGCTCCTGCGGCGCGTCGGCCAGCGACAGGCAGATGCCCGGCATGTCCAGCGCCAGGTTGCTGCCGGGGTACAGGCGCTCCAGCAGCGGCCAAATCAACTCCTGACGCACCGTCAGCACGTGGCCGTCGCTGTCCGGTTCAGTGAAGAACGCATGCGGCACCGACGGCGGCGTGAGGATGAACAGCGGCGCCTGCACCGAATAGTGCTGATCGTCGAGCTGCAGCTCTATCTTGCCGGTCTCCAGAAAATGCACCTGGAAGAAGCAGTCGTGCCAGTGCACCTGCATGTCGCGGCCGAAGAACGCCGCCAGCCCGGCGAAGGTTTCGTAATGCACCTCGTCGGCGGCGTAGCGCGCGTCATACTCTTTGCAAATATCGATGTTGGCGATAAAACCGGTACTTTTCCGCACCTCATTACCTCCTGCAATCCTGCCTGTCTGCGTATCAAGGCGTCGCTCTCGGGCGCGAATCCTTCATCGGGATGCGCCACACCAGCACGGCGCCGACGATCAACAGCGCCGAGACGAAATACAGCCCGGAGTTGAAGCTGCCGGTCAGATCCTTGAACCAGCCGATCAGCAGCGGGCTGAGCGCCGATCCGATGTTGCCGGTGGCGTTGATCACCGCGATCCCCACCGCTCGCGCTTCCAGACTGATCGACTGATCCGGCGTGGTCCAGAAGATCGCCATGGCGGTAAAGGAACCGACCGACGCCATCACGATCCCCAGCAGCTGGATCAGGCTGTGATCGGTGGCGGACGCCAGCAGCCAGCCGGCGGCGGCGAACAGGTACGGCAGCGCGGTGTGATGCTTGCGCTCCTGCAGCCTGTCGGATCGTTTGCTCCACCACACCATGCCGGCGATGGTGCAGATCTGCGGGATCGCCGCCAGGATGCCGATCGTCACGTTGCTGCTGCCCTGGTTGAAGCTCTGCAGGATCTGCGGCGTCCAGATATTGATCGCGCTCAGGGTGTTGGTCAGGCAGAAATAGGCCAGCGTGTACATCAGCACGATCGGCGTGAAAATCTCGCGCCACAGGCTACGCTGCTGCAGCGCGCGGTGGCTGCTCGGCCCGTTGGGTTGCACCAGCTGCAGCTTGTCGGCCTCCATCATCGCCTTCAGGCTGGCTTTTTCCTCGTCGGTCAGCCACTTGGCCTTGGCCGGCGTATCGTCGAGATAGAACCACACCACCACGCCCAGCAGCACCGACGGAATGCCTTCCAGCAGGAACAGCCACTGCCAGCCCTTCAGGTTCATCACCCCGTCCAGCGCCAGAATATAGCCGGAGACCAGCGAACCGATCGCCATGGTCACCGGCATGGCAATCATGAACAAGGCGTTGGCGCGGGCGCGGTAGAACGCCGGGAACCAGTAGGTGAGGTACACCAGAATGCCCGGCAGAAAGCCGGCCTCGGTGATGCCGACGATCATGCGCAGCACGTACAGGCTGGTGGGTCCGGTGGCAAACATGGTGCAGGTGGAGGCGATGCCCCACAGCACCATGATGGTGGCGATCCAGCGCCGCGCGCCGACCCGGCTCAGCATCATGTTGCTGGGAATGCCGAAGATCACGTAGGTGACATAGAACAACGTCGCCGCCAGCCCGAACATGGTCGAGCTGAGGCCGAGATCTTTGCCCATCGTCAGCCCGGCGAAGCCGATGTTGATGCGGTCGAGGAAAGAGAAAACAAACAACACGAACAGGAAAATGATCAGGCGCCGAAACAACTTTTTAATCACCGATTGCTCGGCGGCGGTTAACGCTTTATGTTGCTGCGCCGGGTTGGCCGGCGGCAGCGAATCGACGTGGTTCATGGTTCAGTAGACTCCCGATG
Organism: Serratia sp. KG1D; assembly: GCF_037150675.1. Taxonomy (NCBI): domain Bacteria; kingdom Pseudomonadati; phylum Pseudomonadota; class Gammaproteobacteria; order Enterobacterales; family Yersiniaceae; genus Serratia; species Serratia sp. KG1D. The sequence goes on along the minus strand of NZ_JBAGIH010000004.1, from coordinate 297,506 downwards.
AAGGCGCTTGCGCCCCGCCCTGTTTGAACTCGTCCGCCAGGGCTTCCGCCGCCCGCGCCAGCAGGGTGGTATCCACCCCTACCGCGACGAACAGCGCGCCGGCTTCCAGATAGCGCTGCGCCAGCGCCTTGTTGGCCATCAAAATGCCCGGCGCCTTGCCGGCGGCTCGGATGCGCGCGATGGCGTCATCGATGGTGCGCTGCACCTCCGGGTGCTGCGGATTGCCGGCGAAGCCCATGTCGGCGCTGAGATCCGCCGGGCCGATGAACACGCCGTCCACCCCTTCCACCTGCAGAATGGCGTCGAGGTTTTTCACCGCCTCGCGGGTTTCAATCTGCACCAGCACGCACATCTGCTCATCGGCCTGCTGCAGGTAATCGGGCACCCGGTTCCAGCGCGAAGCGCGCGCCAGGGCGCTGCCGACGCCGCGCACGCCGTGCGGCGGATAGCGCGTGGCGCGCACCGCGTCGCGCGCCTGTTCGGCGTTCTGAATCATCGGGATCAATAAGGTTTGCGCGCCGACGTCCAGCAGTTGCTTGATGATCACCGCGTCGTTCCACGGCGGCCGCACCACCGGCTGGCTGGGGTAAGGGGCGACCGCCTGCAGCTGCCCCAGCACCGTCTGCACGTTGTTGGGCGCATGTTCGCCGTCGATCAGCAGCCAGTCGAAACCGGCGCCGGCCAACAGTTCGGCGCTGTAGCTGCTGCACAGCCCGAGCCACAGCCCGATCTGCGGGCGTTTTTCCTGCAGCGCCCGCTTGAAGTGGTTGGTTAACATCGCATTCTCCCTGACAAGCGGGCGCGGCGCGTGGCCCCCGCCCGGTTATTGCGGCCCGGTTCGCCGAGCCTGCTTATTAGACGAAGCGGCAGCTGATGCAGCCCATCGGGCCGTAATCGACGTGGAAAGTATCGCCGCGCCGCGCCGGCACCGGCCGGGTGAAGGAACCGCCGAGGATCACCTGCCCCGCTTCCAGCTCCACCTCATACGGCGCCAGCTTGTTGGCCAGCCAGGCCACGCCGTTGGCCGGGTGGTTGAGCACCGCCGCCGCCACGCCGGACTCTTCAATCACGCCGTTGCGGTACAGCAGCGCGGAGATCCAGCGCAGATCCAGCGCATCCGGCTTGATCGGCCGCCCACCCATCACCACCCCGGCGTTGGCGGCGTTGTCGGAGATGGTGTCGAACACCTTGCGCGGCCGCTGCGTCTCGGGATCGACGTTGTGGCTGCGCGCATCGATGATCTCCAGCGCCGGAATGACGTAGTCGGTGGCGTTGTAGACGTCGAACAGCGTACAGTTCGGCCCGCGCAGCGGCTTGGCCAGCACGAACGCCAGCTCCACTTCCACCCGCGGCACGATAAAGCGATCGATCGGAATGTCGCTGCCGTCGTTGAAGAACATGTCGTCCAGCAGCGCGCCGTAGTCCGGTTCGGTGATCTGCGAGCTCACCTGCATGGCGCGCGAGGTCAGGCCGATCTTGTGGCCTTTGAGCGTGCGCCCCTCGGCGATCTTCAGTTCTACCCACTGCCGCTGAATGGCATAGGCGTCTTCAATGGTGATCTCGGGATGATCGAGCGACAGCGCGCGGATCTGCTCACGGCTCTTTTCCGCCTGATGCAGACGCTGCACGGCGCGGTTAACCTGCTCTTTATCCAGCATTTACGACCCCTTATTCACGCCTTGTTGAACAGCGCGTGGACATTGTTCTGTTTGTAATTCAGCACCGGATCCAGCTCTTCCATGGTGAAAGAGAGCGCCAGGTAACGCTGCGCCATCAGCGCGGCGAAGTGTTCCTTGATCAGCGCAAACAGCATCTCGCCCACCTGCTGACGGCTTTCCAGACTGCGGCCGTGGCCGATCTTCAGCGTCATGTGCACGAAGGCGTAATCCTGCTTGCCGTCGGCCATTTGCCAGGTATCAAGCCAGATGGCGCGGCTGCGCACGCCGGCCAGCGGGAAGATGCCGGTCGCCGCCAGCGCCTCGTTGACCTTGGCGAACAGGGTGGGCAAATCCGCCTCGCGGCGGATGTTGTCGGTACATTCAGCGTAAAAATGGGGCATAGCGTTCTCCACACGGCGCATAGGCGCGGGCGAAGCCCGCGCAGCGGCATTTACAGCGTATTGCCAAGTTTGAAACCTTTTTCCGTATCGCCCTCGCGGGTATAGGAAAAACCGTCTGCGCCGATGGTGACGGCCATTTCGCTGGGCGCGCTGCGTTCGATCACCGGCTGCGGCTGCCCATCGAGATCCAACACCAGCGATCCTTCGGTGTACCAGCTCGGCACCACCGGATTGCCCCACCAATCGCGGCGCTGGTTGTCATGCACGTCCCAGGTCACGGTCGGGTTGTCCGGATCGCCGGTGTAGTAATCCTGCGTGTAGATTTCCACGCGGTGGCCATCGGGATCGCGCAGGTAGAGATAGAACGCGTTGGAGACGCCGTGACGGCCAGGGCCGCGTTCGATCACATCGGATTTGCGCAGCGCGCCGAGCTTGTCGCAGATGGCCAAAATATTGTGTTTTTCATGGGTGGCGAAGGCGATGTGGTGCATGCGCGGCCCGGCGCCGCCGGTCATCGCGGTATCGTGCACCGTCGCCTTGCGGCGCATCCAGGCGGCGTAAACCACGCCGTCTTCATCGCGGATGTCTTCCGTCACGCGGAAACCCAGCCCCTGGATATATTCCACGGCGCGCGGCACATCAGGGGTGATTTGGTTAAAGTGGTCGAGGCGCACCAACGCGCCCGGCGTATACAGATCGTAACGCCAGGCCAGACGCTCGACGTGCTGCACATCGTAGAAAAACTCATACGGGAAACCGAGCGGATCTTCTACCCGCACCGCATCGCCGATGCCTTTGGCGAACCCGTTCACCCGCCGCTCGGTGCGGCAGCCAAGCGCCTTGAAATACGCTTCGGCGCGATCGACGTCTTCCGGCGTGCGCACGCGGAAAGCAAACGCCGCCACGGCGGCGACCGGGCCTTCGCGCAGCACCAGGTTATGGTGAATGAACTCCTCCATCGAACGCAGGTAGAGGGTTTTGTCATCTTCGGCGGTCACGACCAGGCCGAGGATATCGACGTAAAATTCGCGTGCGGCTTTAAGGTTCGTGACCTGAATCTCCATGTAGGCACAGCGCACGACGTCGGGAGCAGGGACAGCATTAGTGGTCAGTTTTGTCGTCATTGTTCTCATCTCTTTCGTTATTATTGTGGCCTGAGGCTCAGACGCCCCATTTCGGGATCGGGTGGTCGCCCATGGAAATGCACACGTTCTTCATTTCGGCGAACACTTCGAAGCTGTATTCCCCGCCTTCGCGGCCGGTGCCGGAGGCTTTCACGCCGCCGAACGGTTGGCGCAGATCGCGCACGTTTTGGGTGTTGACGAAAACCATGCCCGCTTCGATGCCGCGGGCCAGGCGCAGAACCTTGCTCACATCCTGCGTCCAGATGTACGACGCCAGGCCGTACTCCACGTCGTTGGCCATGCGCAGGCCGTCTTCTTCTGATTTGAACGGCAGCAGGCAGGCCACCGGCCCGAAGATCTCCTCCTGCGCCACGCGCATCCGGTTGTCGACATCCGCCAGCACCGTCGGGCGCAGGAAGTTGCCGTGGCTCAAGCCGGCCGGTTTATCCGGGCCGCCGGCCAACAGGGTCGCCCCTTCCTCCACCCCGAGGCGGATATAGCCGGAGACTTTTTCCCAGTGCTGCGGGCTGATCAGCGCCCCTACCTGGGTGTTGGGATCTTGCGGATCGCCGACGCGCAGACGGTTGGCGCGCTCGGCGAAACGTTTGACGAATTCCGGGTAGATGCTCTCCTGAATGAAGATGCGCGAACCGGCGGTGCAGCGTTCGCCGTTGATCGAGAAGATGGTGAACAGCGCGGCGTCGAGCGCCCGCTCGATGTCGGCGTCTTCAAAGATCAGCACCGGCGACTTGCCGCCGAGCTCCATGGAGAATTTCTTCAGCCCGGCGCTTTCGATGATGCGCCGGCCGGTGGCGGTGCCGCCGGTGAAAGAGACCGCGCGCACGTCTTTATGGCGCACCAATGCGTCGCCGGCGGTGGCGCCGTAGCCCTGCACCACGTTCAGCACCCCGGCCGGAATGCCGGCCTCCAGCGCCAGCTCGCCCAGGCGATCGGCGCTCAGCGGCGACAGTTCGGACATCTTCAGCACCGCCGTGTTGCCCAGCGCCAGGCAAGGCGCAGTTTTCCAGGTGGCGGTCATGAACGGCACGTTCCACGGCGACACCAGCGCGCAGACCCCCACCGGCTGCACCAGCGTGTAGTTGAGCATCTTGTCGTCCACCGGGTAGGTCTTGCCGTTCATCTGCTGGCACACCTCGGCGAAGAATTCGAAGTTGTGCGAGGCGCGCGGGATCAGCACGTTTTTGGTCTGATGGATCGGCAGACCGGTGTCGGCGGTTTCCATTTCGGCGATCTGCGGCACGTTCTGGTCGATCAGTTCACCCAAACGGCGCATCAGGCGCGCGCGCTCTTTCATCGGCGTATTCGCCCATTTGGGGAAAGCCTCTTTCGCGGCCGCCACCGCCTGGTCGATCTCCAGCTGGCCGCCAGAGGCCACCTCCGCCAGCACCTCGCCGTTCGCCGGGTTGGTGGTGGTGAAATACTCTTTGCTGGCGACGTTCTTGCCGTTGATCCAGTGGTTGATGGTTTTCATCGCAGGCTCTCCTCGTAATCTTTTTCACTGATAATGTGGTTAACCAAACGGCCGATGCCTTCGATCTCCACCACCACTTCGTCGCCCGGCCGCACGTCGGCCAGCCCTTTCGGCGTGCCGGTGGCGATCATGTCGCCCGGCTGCAGCGTCATGAATTCGCTCAGGTAGGCGATCAGGAACGGAATGTCGAAAATCATGTCGGCGGTGCTGCCGCGCTGGCGCAGCTCGCCGTTGACGTAGGTGCTGAGCGCCAGCCGGTGCGGATCGGCGACGTCGTCGCGATCGACGATGTACGGCCCGATCGGCGTCAGGGTATCGCGGCTCTTCACCCGCAGATTCGGCCGGTAGTAGTTTTCCAGGTAGTCGCGGATGGCGTAGTCGTTGCACAGGGTGTAACCCGCCACATACTCCATGGCGCGCTCACGGCTGACGTTGCGTGCGGTCTTGCCGATCACCGCCACCAGCTCGGCTTCGTAATGCATGTACTCCACGTCGGCCGGACGCACCGATACCTGACGATGGCCGGTCAGAGTGTTCGGCGCCTTGAGGAACACCAGCGGCTCTTCCGGCGCCTTGAATTCCAGCTCGCTGGCGTGGTCGGCATAGTTCAGCCCCAGGGCGAACACCGTGCCCTGCGCCGGCGGCAGCCATTCCACTTCGCGCTCCTGCAGCACCTCGCCGTTCGGCAACGTGACGCGCAGCTGGTCGTCCACCTGAACGTTGACGATCTGGCCATGATGGCGAATACGGGCATGTTTCATGATGCGGCTCCTGCCTGGGTGACGCGGTTGCTCAGAGTGGGCAGGCCGGCGGCGCGCACCGTCACCTCATCCCCCGGTTTGATCGCCACCCGCTGGTGCGGGGTGCCGATCAGCACCGCATCGCCCGGCTGCAGGGTGATGAAATCGCTGATGGCGGCGATCAGCTCCGGCACCGAGCGCACCAGATCGGCGGTGGACCAGCGATCCTGCTCCACGCCGTTGATCTCGGTGACGATCTCCAGCCGATCGGCATTCTCCAGTTGGCCCATCTCTCCCAGCGGGCAGAAGCCGTCGCGGCATTTGGCCTTGATCGCCGGGCGATAGAAGCTGCTCTCCGGCAGGCTGACGTCGTTGGCCAACGCGTAACCGGCCAGATAACGGCTCACCTGCGCCGCCGGCACCTTGCGAACGGTGTCGCCGATGATCACCGCCAGCGTGCCGCCGCTCTGCACGGTTTCACCGGCCGGAAACGGGATCGCCCCGCCGTTGGCGAGGTGGGTGTTGCGCGGTTTGATAAACCACACCGGGGTTTTGGGCGGGGTCTGGTACGGCGGCTGGTGAAACGCCTGATCCCAGGCGTCCAGTTGGCTGCGGTGGTTCAGCGCAACGGAAAATACGGTGCCTTTCATGCGAACTCCTCCAATGGCAAAACATGACAACCGGCATTCATTAATATGTTAATGATTACTTTTATACGCTGCGCAGCTTTTACGCAACGCGCTTGGAATGATTTGTGATCGTGATAACAAAATATTCACAAACAACAAACATTGGCGTGATTATTCAACGCATTAATCATTTTTCTCGCCATTTTTCGCTGCGCCACGCATTTTTGCTTTATCCCTGCGGGTAACTTTGGCTACTATTAAGTTATTAACAAATCGGGCTTTGCGGGGCAGGCGCCCCCATGACGAGCGCCGTAACAGCGAACACCTTGATAGCTAAGGCCAAACTTATGCATGAATCGTTAACCATCGCCCTACTGCAGGCGCGTGAAACCGCCATGGGGTTCTTCCGCCCGATCCTGAAAAGCCACAATCTCACCGAGCAGCAGTGGCGCATCATCCGCGTGCTGGCCAACAGCCGTTCGATCGAATTCCACGAACTGGCGGCGGAAACCTGCATCCTGCGTCCCAGCCTGACCGGCATTCTGTCGCGCATGGAGCGCGATAAGCTGATCTTCCGCCTTAAACCGGTCAACGATCAGCGCAAGCTGTACGTGTCGCTGACCCAGCAGGGTCAGGAGCTATATGAAGTGGCGCGCCATCAGGTGGAGCAAGGCTACGCCGAGATTGAAGCCGCCTTTTCGCGGCAAAAAATGGACCAGCTGATGACGTTGCTGGACGAGCTGATCACCCTGGGCGACAGCCTGCCCGCCAACGTCACCGCGCATCCCGCCAAGCAGTGATTTAACCCACCGGAATTCTCACATTAATTGGTGTTGCCAAGGCGTAAATCCCCAGTCGCTTACTCAAGTAAGCGACTGGGGTGCGCGGCTGCATCAAACAAGCGGAGCATTCGTTTCCGGCAACAGCGCGCCGCCGTCCACCACCAGCGTCTGGCCGGTGATATAGGCCGCCGCCGGCGAGGCGAGAAACACCATCGCCGCGGCGATGTCTTCCGGTTCCCCCAGCCGCCCGAGCGGCACCGCGGCGGCGATCGCCTGATTCACCTGCGCGTCGCCCAGGTTGGCCATCGCCGGCGTGCGGATCATCCCCGGCTCCACGCCGTTGACGCGAATGTTCTCCGCCGCCAGCTCCAGCGCCGCCGCACGAATAAACCCGTTCACCCCGGCCTTGGAAGCGGCGTAGTGCGCCAGCCCCGGGTAGGCCACCCGCGGGCCGGTCACCGACGAGGTCACCAGCAGGCTGCCGCCGCCGGCGCGGCGCATCCACGGCAGCGCCGCCTGCGCCAGAAAGAACGGCGCCATCAGATTGACGCTCAGCGTGCGTTGCAGCAGGGCCGCGTCGATGGCGGCGAACGGCGTCAGCGGAAAGTAAGCTGCGTTGTGGATCACCACGTCCAGCCGTTGATGCCGCTCACCCACCATCGCCACCAACTCGGCGACCGGCCCCGGCTCGGCCAGATCGCAAGCCAGCGCCTGCACGCTCAGCCCTTCGTCCCGCAGCATTTGCGCCGCCGCCTGCGCCTGCGGCAGCTGCACGTCCGCGATCGTCACCTCGGCGCCCAGCCGGGCGAAGGCGCTGACGATCGCCAGCCCGATGCCCTGCGCGCCGCCGGTCACCAGCACCGCCTGCCCGGCGAAGGCGTCGGCCGCATAGGTTGCGCTCATCGGCCTATCCTCGCGGGTGGCGCGTGGTGTTCAGCACCTGCGCGTGGGCGCCCACCGCAAAGTTGCTCAGCGCGCTGAAATCGCTGCCCTGATAACCGAGGATCTTGCCGTCGGTGCGCATGCCCTGCAGATCGATCATCACCACGCCCAGCGTCGGAATGATCTTCTCGCGCCAGACGAACAGATAAAGCTGCTCCGCCACCTTCACGTAGTGGCAGCGATCGACGTCCGCCAACCCCTTCTCCACCCCGTCCAGACACTGCCAGGCGTAGAAGTTGTCGTTCAGGTAGATGTGCTCGTAGCGCTCGGTCGGGCTGTAGGTGTACATGTTGCGCATGCCGATCAGCTCATCGGTAAAGCCCGGCGGCGCCGCGTCGGCGTCATCCAGCGTGCCGAAGCGGAATTCGGCCTCGACCGCGGTCAGCGGCAGCCCCTGCTCCACCCGGCTAAAGGCGTCGAGCCGCGCCTGCGCTTCGTCCGGCAGCTGGCCGTATACCGCGGTAAAGTTGCCCTGATTGCGGTCGCATACCAGCGTAATGCTGGCGTTGGCGCGGGCGGGATCGAGAAAATCGATGAACAGCACGCCGGGGCGAATGCTGGTGGCGCGATAGGCGATACCGCGCCGCTCCCCCCACTCCAGCGTCTGCGCGTCGCTGAACCGGCAACGTTGCGTCGCGCCGTCGCTGAAACGCAGCGTCAGCGTGGTGCCCGCCAGACCGTGCTGGCGTTCCAGCGTATTGCTGTGCGGCGCAAAGCCTTCCGCCAGCGCGCCAACCTGAATGAATACCGCTTCTGAACTCATGGAAATGCTCCTTACAGGGAAGTGAAAGCCAATGTCGGCACATCGACGATGGTAGAGCCGCCGTCGGCCACCAGCGCAGCGCCGGTAATGATTGAAGCCTCGCTGGAACAGAGGAAACGACAGATACGGGCGATTTCCTCGGCGCTGGCCGGCCGCCGCAGCGGCACGTCACGGCAGACCATCTGGTAGGCCTGCTCCAGCGAGATCTGATGGGCGTCCATCAGCAGCTGCATCTCTTCGTCCGCCATCGGCGTGGTCACCCAGCCGGGGCACACCGCGTTGGCGCGCACGCCCAGCGGGCCATAGTCGCGGGCGATGGAGCGCATCAGCCCGATCAGCGCGTGCTTGGCAGTGACATAACCGCAGACCTCCGGCCCGGCGGCCAGCGAGGCGATCGAGGCGACGAACAGCAGATTGCCGCCGCTCTTGATCAGCTCCGGCAGGCAGGCGCGCGCGCTGGCGAAAGCGCTGTTGAGGTTGCTGTCCATCGCCCCTTGCCACTGCTCGTCGGTCATCTCGGTAATGCGCTTGAAGCCCATGCCACCGGCGCTGCCGATCAGGCAGTCGATGCGCCCGGCGTCGCGCAGAATGGCCGGCAACAACGTGTGGGCCCAGCTCTCGCCGCTGGCGGCGTCGCCCACCAGCGCCTGCGCGCCGATCTCATGCGCCAGCGCCGCCAGCGGTTCCGGGCGGCGGCCAATGATGAACACCCGATCGCCCTGCGCCGCCAGCAGACGGGCGCAGGCGGCGCCGACGCCGGTGCCGCCGCCGGTAATCACAACCACTCTATTCATGATTCAGCTTCTCCATCAGTTGGCCGATCATCAGCAGGCTGCTCAACAGCAGCCGCCGCTGTTCGGCGTCCAGCCGCAGATAGCGGCGGCCGGCCGGCAAACGGCTGACCACCTCCGACGCGGCGAAATGCTCGATATCCACCTGCCAGCGCCCGTCGTTCACCGTCAGCCGCACGCGGCGAAAATCCAGCTGCGCCAGCGTCTCGCCGATCTGCGGGTAGCGCAGCAGGCCAGCCAGCACCCGCTGCGCGGCCGCATGGCGCTGGCGCAGCAGATAGCGCACGCCGCGCCGCCGCAGCCAGCCGCCGGTCACCACGTCCAGCGTCAGCGGGGGCTGCGCTGCGCACGCGCCCTGTAACCGAAAGCGGTGGCTGACGATATGCGCCATAAACAGCCCCTGCACCTGTTCGCTGACCTCGATCTGCGGCCCCTGCGGCAGCGTCAGCCGCAGCAGGCCCGGCGCCAGGCGTTCGCACGCGTAGGGTTCCAGGTTGCGCGCCAGACGATCCAGCGCGGCGCCCGGCCGATAGCCCGACGGCGCTCGCCGCCAGGCGCGATTAAGTGAGGGAAGTAAGCCGATCAAACTGCGCCTCCTCGTTTTCGCCCTTGGCGAACGCGTTCTCCAGCACCTGCTCGACCGGCACCGGCTTGAACGGATTCACTTTCTGCACGCACAGCGTCCAGAACAGCGCATAGGCGGCGGTCAGGCCGATCATCCAGCCGAAGGGAATGTAGACGTCGCGCGGGTTCATCCCCGGCGGCGTGATGTAGACGATGGCCAGCACGATGCCGACGCTGGAGACGATCTGCGGCAGCGGGAACCACGGCGATTTATAGGCGCGCGGCAGATCGGGGCGGCGCAGGCGCAGGATCACCACCGAGCAGGTCACCAGCAGGTAGGCCACGCCCCAGGCGCACACCGCCGCCAGCACCAGCGGAATGATCCTATCGAGGTTGCCCTGAATGGCGAAGGCATGTACGCAGGGGATCAAGACCGCCACCAGAATGCCGACCACCGGCGTCTTAAAGCGCGGATGCAGATAGGCGAACATGCGCGGCAGCGCGCCATCCAGCGCCATGCCGTACAGAATGCGCGGCACCGCCGCCATCAGCGTATTGATGGTCGCCGCGCCCGCCAGCAGCAGGCCGACGCCCAGCCAGTATTTGCCGAACTGGCCCATCACCTGGCCGGCGAACGCCGGGATGGCCATCGGCGTTTCCAGCAGACGCGTGCCGCTGGCGGCGTCGATCACCACGTTTTCCACCTGGTGGCTGAGCGCCGCGCCGTACAGCGCCATGCACACCGCCACGCCGCACAGCCCGAGCGCCATCGCCCGCGGGATCACCCGATCGCAGCGTTTGATCTCCGGCGCCATCGGCGTCACCAGCTCACAGCCGACGAACATGAACATCGCCATGCCGATCAGGCTGAATACCGCGAAGGGATCGTTCAGATCGAGCGTGCTGCCGAACCAGCCCTCGAGCGGCACCGCATGCGGCGACAGCAGCCCGACGATGCCGAAAATCACCAGCGTGCTCCACATGGCGAAGGTCAGCACGATCTCCGCCTTGCCGAAGGCCTCGATGCCGAACGCGTTGAGCAGGCCGAACACGACGACCAGCCCGACGCCAACCATCCAGGAGGCGTTATGGCTTTCCATCAGGGTGTTGAGATGCTCGAAGTTCACCAGCGCCATGATGCCGGAGAGAATGGTCTCGGCGGTGCCGGCGAAGATGTGCACGATCAGGTAGGCCGACAGCGCGCCGGTGATGGCGAAAAAGCGCCCCATGCCGCAGGAGATGTAGTCGTAAACCGAACCGGAGGTCGGCAGCAGCGCCGCCGCTTCGGAGAAGGTGGTGAGCTGCGCCTGCATCATGACGAAAGCGATCAGCATCGCCAGCGCAAAGGTGTCGCCGCCGATGCCGAAGCCGCTGGTGACCGTCAGGATCACCGGGCTGGCCATGATCACCCCGACCGAACTGGCCAAGGTGGTGGGAAAGCCGACCTTGCCTCGAGCCAGGTGGGCGTGCAACCGCGACGACAGGTTCATGGTTATTTCCTCTTATAGTTTTGGCCTGATGCATGCAGGTGCTTGCAGGTTTTTCACCGCCAGCGGCGGTCATCTCACTATAGAGAGGAAAGGAAAATGCTGACTATCGTCCTTAAGGACGAGACGCTTTCAACCTGCGGCGGCGCTCACGGCGGCGCGCCACTGCATCGCCCCCTGCGGACTGCGCGGATAGGCGAGCAGCGGCGCCAGCAGCGCGGAAAAGAAGGCGTAATAGCCGGCGCACAACCGGTTGTAGCGATCTTCGCCCACATGCGCCGGGCAGCCGCCCTGGCAGACGCTTTTCACGCTGCAGCGTTGGCACTCGCGACGCAGGCTTTTGTTCCTGCCGAACGGCATCTCCGCCGCCCTTGCCGCCAGGGTGGCGAGCGGCGTCTGCCGATCGGCATGGCCGAGCAGGTGCTGCGCATTGATCAGATGATCGCAGGCGTAAAGCCGCCCGTCCGGCTCCATCACCAGATTGCCGCCGCAGCGTTCGGCGTGCACGCAGCTGGGGCTGACGTGGGTGAAATACTGCGCGTAGACCTGTTCGATGTTCATCACAAACACCTGACCGACGTGCCCGCGGCTGCGCCAGCGGCGGTACACCGCCAGCATGAAACGCCCCCAGTTGGCGGCGCTCAGCCCATAGCCGGCGGCGGGCGCATCCCCTTCCAGCATCAGCGGCTGAAACTGCAGATAGCGCGCCCCGATCGCCACCGCATGATCGTAGATCGCCTCGGCGCGATCCGCGACGCCGTCGTGCACCACCATCAGCAGGTTGAAGTCGATCTGATGGCGCTGCAGCAGCGCGATGCCGCGCAGCGCGGCGTCATAGCTGGCGCCGCCGCGCTTGTCCGGCCGATGGGCGTCCTGCACCTCGCGATCGCCGTCCAGGCTGACGCCGATGATAAATTGATGCTGCCGGAACAGCCGGCACCAGGCATCGTTCAGCAGGGTGCCGTTGGTCTGCAGGCTGTTGCTGATCCGCACGCCCGGCGGCGCGTAGCGGCGCTGCAACGCCAGCGCCCGCTTGTAAAAACCGATCCCCGCCAGCAGCGGCTCACCGCCCTGCCAGACGAAGTTGATCTCGCGGCTGTAGCGCGGCTGGGCGGCGATGTAGCCGCGGATAAACTCCGCCAGCAGGTCGTCGTCCATCTTGCGCGTCCGCTCTTGCTGGCGCTGCGGATAGTAGCAATAGCGGCAGCCCAGGTTGCAACCGGCGCCGATCGGCTTCACCAGCAAATGAAAAGGCGCCGCCGCGCGCGGTTCGCTCTCTACCGGGATCTGCTGCGCGCGCAGCTGGGCCAGGTTCATGGCGCCGCCTGCGGCAACGGTTTGTGGGTCTGCGGATCCAGGCCGATGTAGTCGCCGGTGCTGGCGTCGACGCCGAGATAGTCGATCGCTGCACCTTTGGCTTCAATAACCATGCTCTGCTGCGCAAAGCGGCGATACGCCTCGCTCAGCCGTTTGACCCGTTCCGGGTCGGCGGCGGCCAGATCGCGCGTTTCCAGCGGATCGTCATGCAGGTTGAACAGCCCCCACGGCGCCATCTGCGCCGTCGGCCCGGCCTTCACCAACCGCCGCAGCTTCCAGATGCCGTCTACATAGGCGGCCTGGTTATGCAGCTCCACGCCGTAGGTCGCGCGCGGCACACCGTCGGCCTCGCCGCTGAAATAGCGCTTGAAGCTGACGCCGACCATCGGCAGCGTCGGTTTGGCCTTCAGCGGTTTGCTGGCGTCGATGCCGGCATAGTCATACAGCGTCGGCGCGATGTCATACACCGCCATCGGCGTGCGATCGATGCCGCCGCGGCCCTTCAACCCCGGCGCGGAGATGATGAAATCGGTGTTGATACCGCCCTGCGCGCTGGTGGTTTTGTGGTAGTTGGCGTATGGCGCGTTGCTGACGTTGGCCCAGTGCGGCCCGTAGGAGATGAACGATCCCTTGCGGCCGAGGTTGGCGTAGCTGTTGTCGAACTGCCGCCAATACTCCGGCTTCGAGCCGTAGTAGAAGCCGCTGGCCGGGTTGGCGCCGTTGTCGGTGGCGAACACGATCACCGTATTTTGGTCGCGGCCGGTCTGCTTCAGGGTGTTCAACACCGCGCCGACCTGATCGTCCATGTAAGCGATCATCGCCGCGTACACCTGCATGGTCTTGGCTTCATATTTTTGCTGTTCCGGCGTCAGCGCGTTCCAAGCCTTATCCAGCGCCAGCGTCGGCATCGGCGTGCGATCGGAAATCAATCCCAGCGCCTTCAGGCGCTGAATGCGCCGCTGATAGGCCTGCTGGTAACCGGCGTCGTATTTGCCGTCGAATTTGGCGATCCAGTCATCCGGCGCCTGCAGCGGATCGTGCGGCGCGGTAAACGCCAGATAGGCGAAGACGGGTTTATTCTGCGGAGTATCACGGATCCACTGTTCCAGCTGATCGGCATAGGCCTTGCTGGAATAGAAATCTTTGGGCAACGACACGCGCTTGCCATTCAGGGTGTAGAAGGTATGGAACGCCTCCACGGTGCCCAGCGGTTTCGCGTCGTCGAAATGGCTGGTGCCGCCGCCCATAAAGGCGAAGGCGCGCTCAAAGCCGCGATCGGTCGGTTTGGCGCCATCAACATAGCCCAGGTGCCATTTGCCCGCCATCATGGTGGCGTAACCCGCGTCGCGAAAACGCTCCGGCAGCGTGATCACGCGGTCGGTCAGGCGCATTTCATACCCCGGCTGCGCGGCGGTGCTCTCATACCACCACATGCCGCCCATGCCGGCCTGCTGATTGGTGTTGCCGGTCATCAACATCGAACGCGCCGGCGCCGACATCGGCGAGGTGTAGTACTGGCTCATGCGCACGCCCCGTTCGGCCAGCGCCTGCAGGTTGGGCGTCGGTATCTCGCCGCCGAACGGGCTGATGTCGGAGTAGCCCATGTCGTCCACCAGAATGATCAGCACATTGGGGCGATCGGCGTCCGCCCCCTGAGCCAGGCCCGATAAGGCGCCGCTCAACGCCACCGCCAACGTTTTTTTCTGCATCGTCCGTCCCCTGTATGGTCATGCGGACTGAACAACCCGACGCCTCAGCCCGAGAAAGGTCATCATTTTTTCGTCTTATACGTTTGGCGCCGCCTGGCGCTATCTTCAATTCGCAGTGTAGAAAGCGGCGGAAAAGCCTGGCTATCGTTCTTAAGAACGAGGGACGGCGACGACAGCGGCGGCTGTAGCACGCGCGGGGCGGCGAAAGCTTCACCCGAGCAAGCATTGAAAAGCGCTGTAAATTCAGCGGGAAAAGCGGTGAATTATTTCATTAACCTATTAATGAAAATCGCGATAAATCCGAACGAAAAAGCCCTGACTAACGCAGTGTCATCTTGTTATTTATGTGTTTTATTGCAATCGGCCTCACGTTGTTAATATGTTTTTATTGTGTTGCCAAATTGCTACAACTATGCTTGTATCGTTCATATATTGACCGCCAACCTTCTCCAGATTGAACGATAAAGGGAGGAACACGAATCATGCACAGCACCGCATCCGATGCCTTTATCAACAGCTGTTTGGCGACCATTACGCACCTGATCCCGGTGTCTGCCGGGGTGTTTTATCTGGTCGATCGCGACCTGCGGCCGGATCACTACATCCTGCACGGCATGCCCGATAAAACGCATCAGCAGTACCTGAACCACTTCCAGCAAATTGACCCGCTGCAGCCGGCCAATTTCCACCGGCAAGACATCACCATGGTCGGCATGAGCCCGGCGGCGATCGCCGGCAACCGCCGCTATTACCACGACTTTATGCTGCCGAACGACATGCGCGACATGACGGAGATTTTTATTCGCCAGCGTAAGCGCATCGTTGCCGGGGTGTCGCTGATCCGCGATACGCCGTTTACCGAAGTGGAGCGCGGCCGCCTGCGCGCGGTGCTGCCGCTGATCGAGCTGGCGACGCGCGATCTGCTGCCCGACAGCGAGGCGCAGCTGCTGACCGCCAAAGAACAAGAGATCGTCAACATGGTGCGCGAAGGCGCCAGCAATAAGCGCATCGCCCTGAAGCTGGGCATTTCGCTGTCTACGGTGAAAACCCATATGCGCAATATTTTCGCCAAAACCGACGTGGTGAACCGCACCGAACTGGTCGCCGGCGGTTTTCTCGCTCACGGTTAACGCCCGATAACGGCCGCCGCTGCCGACGGCCGGAAAATAACGCCAGAACGTATTCGCCATTTATGGCGCGGCTTCCCCCTGCCCGCAATCGGGCCGGGCGGGATATTTCATCGTCACTCAACGCTTGGGGAAAAGGTTTATGTCCAGTGATTCGGTTTCCGCGCCCGCCGTCGGCGCGGCGCTCCCCTGCCCGCCGCGGCTGCTGACCGCCATTATCGTCTTCGCCGCCATCGCGCCGGGCATTCTGATGACCGCCCCCGCCGTGGCCGCCCAGCTCGCGACTCAGTGGCAGCTCGGCCCGGCGCAGATCGGCCACCTGTTCTCCACCGAACTCGGCGCCATGAGCCTGGCCACGCTGCCGGCGTGGTGGTGGATCGGGCGCATCAACTGGCGGCGGGTCGCTACGCTGTCGGCGCTGGTGTTTATCGCCGGCAACCTGGCTTCGGCGCTGGCGCAGGATTTCACCCTGCTGCTGCCGCTGCGCTTTATCGCCTCGCTGGCGGGCGGCACCCTGATGATCCTGTGCATCACCTGCGCCGCCGGCACCGCCAATCCCAGCCGGGTGTATGCCTTCTGGGTGCTCGGCCAGCTGGTGCTGGGCGCGGTCGGGCTGCTGGTGCTGCCGCCGCTGTTCGCGCACTTCGGTCTGATGGCGGTCTACCTGACTTTGGCGGCCATCATGCTGTGCTGCCTGCCGCTCATCCCGGCGTTTCCCAGCGGTTTCACCGCCGCCCGCGCCGCCCGCAGCGGCCCCGCCGCCTCGCTGGCGCGCAAGCTGTGCGCCGTGCTGGCGGTGCTGACCTTTTACATCAGCCTGAGCGCGGTCTGGACCTTTATCGGCGGCATCGCCGCCGGCGCCGGGCTGTCGCCGGCCCACAGCGGCCAGGTGCTGGCCGTCGCCACCTTGCTCGGCATCGTCGGCGCCGGCGCCGCGGCGCTGATCGGCGCGCGCTTCAGCGGCGGGCGCCTGATCGTGCTGGGGTACGCCCTGCTGCTGGCCAGCGTGGCGCTGCTGACAGGCCAACCCCTGCTGCTGCGCTTCGCCCTGGCGGCCCTGCTGTTCAAATTCACCTGGACCTTCGTGCTGCCATTCATTCTGGCGCGGGTCGCCGGGCTGGATAACGACGGCAAGCTGATGAACGGCATCAACCTGGTGATCGGCGGCGGCATGGCCATCGGCCCGACGCTGGCCGGCTCTTTAATCGAATATTCCGGCGGTTTCAACGCCTTGCTGTTCGGCGCGCTGGGCTGCGCGCTGTTGTCGCTGCTGTTGATTTCGCTGGCTTCACCGCGCGCACCGCGCCGTATAACAGGAGGAGAAAGGTGAAAAGAACAACCGGTTTCTTGTTTGATGAACGCTGTTTCTGGCACAGCACCGGCCTGCACGCCACCACCCTGCCGGTCGGCGGCTGGGTGCAACCGCCTTCCGGCGCCGGCCACGCCGAATCGCCGGAAACCAAGCGGCGCATGAAGAACCTGATGGACGTGTCCGGCCTGTCGCGCCAACTCACCCTGCTGAGCGCCGAACCGGCGACGGAAGAAGACCTGCTGCGCATCCATCCCGCCCACTACCTGCAGCGCTTCAAACAGGTGAGCGACAGCGGCGGCGGCCTGCTGGGGGAGGAAGCGCCGCTGGGGCCGGGCAGCTATGAAATCGCCAAACTCTCCGCCGGGCTGGCCTGCGCGGCGGTGGAGGCGGTGCTGCAGGGCGAGCTGGATAACGCCTATGCGCTGTCACGCCCGCCGGGCCACCACTGCCTGCCGGATCAATCGATGGGCTTCTGCTTCCTGGCCAATATTCCCATCGCCATCGAGCGCTCCAAGGCTCGCTACGGCCTGGGCAAGGTGGCGGTGCTCGACTGGGACGTGCACCACGGCAACGGCACCCAGCATATCTATTGGCAGCGCGGCGACGTGCTGACGCTGTCGCTGCATCAGGACGGCTGCTTCCCGGCGGGCTATTCCGGCGAACAGGATCGCGGTGAAGGCGCCGGGGCAGGCTGCAATGTCAACGTGCCGATGCTGGCCGGCGCCGGCGACGACGGCTACCTGCACGCGATGCGGCGCATCATTATCCCGGCGCTGGAAAAATTCGAGCCGGAGCTGATCATCGTCGCCTGCGGCTACGATGCCAACGCGCTCGATCCGCTGGCGCGCATGCAGCTGCACAGCGACAGCTTCCGCGCCATGACCGCGCTGGTGCAAGACGCCGCCGACCGGCTGTGCGGCGGCAAGCTGGTGATGGTGCATGAAGGCGGCTACGCCGAATCCTACGTGCCGTTCTGCGGGCTGGCGGTGATGGAGCAACTGAGCGGCGTGCGCACGGAAGTGCAGGATCCGCTGCTAGAGTTCATCCAGCAACAGCAGCCGCGCGACGCCTTCAATCGCTTCCAGCGCGAAGCGCTCGACGAACTGGCGCGCCAGTTCGGCCTGTAATCCCCTCTCTGCGGGCGCCGCATCCGGCGCCCCTGACAAGCTCGCCGCCAGCCGCTACGCTGAAGGGCAACCCTACCATCATGAGAACAATAACATGTCCGAACAAACCGTCAGCTTTATCAAAGGCCGCCACGGCGACATCGCCGTGCACGACTGGGGAAACGACAAGCCGCGCTATCTGGCGCTGCTGGTGCACGGCTACGGCGAGCATCTCGGCCGCTATCAATACGTGGCGCGCACGCTGCAGGCACAGGGGGCGCGGGTATTCGGCCCCGATCATCTGGGCCACGGCCTGTCGCAGGGCGAGCGCGTGCTGATCGAGGATTATGACGCCGTGGTCGACGACGTTCAGCGCGTGGTCGAGCATCTTCGCCAACAGTATCCGACGCTGCCGCTGGTGGTGATCGGCCATTCGATGGGCGGCATGATCGCCACCCGCTACGTGCAGCGTTATGGTGAGGAGGTGCGCGCATTGGTGCTGTCCGGCCCGCTGCTCGGCGACAGAACGGCGATTTCCGATCTGGCCGAGTTGCCGACGATCCCCGACGCGCCGCTGGATACCGCCACCCTGGCGCGCGATCCGGCGGTTGGCGCGGCGTATCAGGAAGATCCGCTGGTGTGGCACGGGCCGTTCAAACGCCCCACTCTGCGCGCCATGCAACGGATCCTCGCCGCCATCAACGCCGGGCCGGGGTTCGGCGCGCTGCCTACGCTGTGGATCCACGGCGACGACGATCGGCTGGTACTGATGAGCGAAACGCAAACCGCGCTCGATCGTCTGCAGGGCGACGATTTCGAACGGATGATCAACACGGGCGGGCGGCACGAGAGCTTTAACGAAACCAATAAGGATCAGATCCTCAAGCGGGTAACCGACTTTATTGCGCGGGCATTAGGCTAAGGCGCTCCCCCTCGGCATTCAGCCTGCTGAGGGGGGCATGACGGCGTCAGCCCTCGACGATGGCGAGGTAGTGTTTGACGAAGCGATCCGAGGTGATGTCCCAACGCACCGGAGTGCCTTTCTCGACGAACCAGGAATCGCCGGCCTGATAGTGCACCGACTCGCCGGTGCGTTCGTTGGTCAGGGTGGCGCTGCCTTCCCACACCGTGGCGTGCTCGGCGAACGGGTACTCCATCACGAAGCTGCCGCGGGTGCAGCTGAACACGCCGCAGTTCAGGTTGTCGGTCGGTTCGCCGAAGATGCTGGCCACGCCGACGTTTGGCGTGCCGGCGATCACCGTGGCGCCCAGGTTGCTGACGCTGCCGATCTCCAGCAGTTCCGGCAGCGGTTGTTTAAGCAGTAA
This sequence comes from Serratia sp. KG1D, assembly GCF_037150675.1. Taxonomy (NCBI): domain Bacteria; kingdom Pseudomonadati; phylum Pseudomonadota; class Gammaproteobacteria; order Enterobacterales; family Yersiniaceae; genus Serratia; species Serratia sp. KG1D. The sequence goes on along the minus strand of NZ_JBAGIH010000004.1, from coordinate 278,237 downwards.
CGGTTTCATGTCATTCTCCTCTGAGGGTTAACGGCGGCCTTTCCAGTAGCCGGATGTCTGGTGCCAAACCTTACCGGCGGTGGTCATCACCCGCCGCAGCTTGTCCTTGCCGAAGATGTTGACATGCGGGATCGAGCTCATCAGATCGTAGCGATCGGATCCTTCGCTCATGCCCTCCGCCAGCACCTTGCACACGATGTGGCTCGGCGTCACGCCGAAGCCGGAGTAGCCCTGCACGTAAAACACGTTGTCGCGATCCGGCAGCGTGCCGATCTGCGGGAACAGGTTGGCGCTGCAGCACAGCGGGCCGCCCCAGGCCAGATCGATCTTCACGTCTTTCAGGTACGGGAACACCTTCAGCATCAGGTTGCGGTTCCAGGCCTTGAGATCCGACGGGAAATATTCGATCAGGCGGGTAGCGCTGCCGAACAGCAGCCGGTTTTCGTTGGTCACCCGGTAATAGTCGATCACCGGGCGAATGTCGCTGTAGGCGCCGCGGATCGGGCTGATCTGACGGATCAGATCGTCAGACAGCGGCTCGGTGGCCAGCTGGAAGGCGTAGGTGTTGATGGTCTTGCGGTAGATCTGCGGTTCCATGCCGTTGAGGAAGCCGTTGCAGGCCCACAGCATCTTGTTGGCGCGCACCGAGCCCATGGCGGTGCGCACCGTGATGCGCGGTCCGTATTCCACGTTGAGCACGCTGCTGTTCTCGAAGATTTTCACCCCGTAGCCGCTCAGCGCCTTGGCCTCGCCCAGCAGCAGGTTGAGCGAATGCACGTGGCCGCCGCCCATGTGTTTCAGCGCGCAGGTGTAGGCGTCGGAACCCACCACCTGCTTCACCTCCGCACCGGTGTAAAGCTCGATCTCCTCCTCCGGCGCCACCGCCCTGAACTCCTTCAGCCAACCGCGCAGGGTCTTCTCCTGACGCGCGTTGCTGCCGAGATAGCCGTAGCCGAAGCAGAAGTCGGCGTCGATGTCATATTTCTTGATGCGCTCGCGGATAATGCCGGCGCCGAGGTTGCTGATCTTGAAGATGGTTTCCAGCCCGGCCGGGCCGACGTGGCGTTTGATCTTCTCCAGATCGTGGCCGATGCCGGCCATCACCTGGCCGCCGTTGCGTCCGGTGCCGCCGTAGCCCAGATAGCGGCCTTCGAGGATGGCGATGTTGGTGATGCCCTTCTCCGCCAGCTCCAGCGCGGTGTTGATGCCGGAGAAGCCGCCGCCGATGATCACCACGTCAACGTCCAGATCCTCTTCCAGCGTCGGGAAGCGCAGATCGTATTTTTTGGTCGCCGCGTAGTAGGTTAAGGACTCGATTTCGTTGTTCACTGCCGCACTCCCGATTGCCTATGCCATGACATCGGATTATCGGGAGGCGGCAGCCGTGCCGCTATGTCCCCTTAGGGACATTCGCTACAAAAAATTAACATTCACGCGCTGCGCCGCTGCGGGGCAGTCAGCAGCAGGCTGAACAGTTCGGCCTGCGAGCCGATGTTCAGCTTGCCGTAGATATTCTTGCGGTGGTTTTTTACCGTGCCGAGGCTGATGAACAGCCGGTCGGCGATCTGCTGCGAACCGCAGCCGGCGAGGATCAGATCGACGATCTCGCGCTCGCGCGGCGTCAGCAGATAGCGCGCCTGCGCGCCGTCGCTGTTCACCGTCGCGGCCTCGGCCGGCGCCGCCACCACCTCACCGTGCAGCCGAGCCACGCTTTTCACCAGCGTCAACGCGCTGCGCAGATCCGCCCGCTGCGGGTAACGCACCGCCACCGTGCGGCGCGCCGAGCCGAAGAACACCCCCAGTCCGCGCTCCGGCGTCAGCTGCAGCAGCACCCCGGCCTCGTCGTGCCAGCCGGTCTTGCGATAAAAATTGCGGTAATAGTCGCTGTGATAAAACCCGCAGGGCGCCAACTGGCGCAGCGTGAGCACCTCGCCTTCGCCGCCGTCGTTCAGCGCGCGGTAAAACGGATCCTGCAGGTAGGCGCCCTGTTGGTAGATCTGGTTGACCGCATCGCTGTTTTCCCGCTCGGTTTTGATCAGGCAGCGCGGCGGCCGGCCGCGTTCGAAGGCATAGACGATGGCGTTGTCGAAGGCGAAAAACCCTTCCAGCCAATTCAACAGGCTGGGATAAAAGCGCGGGCTGGCCACCGCATCGATCACCGCAGACAAGCGTTCAACCTGAATATCCATACCCGCCTCGCCATTATTAATACATTAACAATCTACCGATTTCGGATGGTGTTGGCCGCACGGCGGCCGGTACTGTTAAAAAAAGCATCCGGCGCGCCGAAATGCAAGAGCGCGATCGTTTACATGTTAAACAACTCACAGGTTGCCGCGGCGGGGAAAGCGGTGGCCGCCCCGCGCCCGCTGGCTTATGCTGTGGCATCGCGACCTGCAACGCCGTCAAGGAGACCTCATGTCCATCAGCCACATCATCGCCAACCGCCAGACCTGGTTCGGCCACGGCAGCATCCAACAGCTGCCGCCGCTGCTGCTGGCCGATCCGCAGCCGACGCTGCTGTTCAGCTGCCGCTCTTTTCTCAACGGCCCGGTGTACGCCGGCCTGCGCGAATCGCTGACGCCGCTGTTCATCGGCACCGAGATCGTCAGCCACGAGGCGTCGCCGCAGGAAATCGACGCCTGGGTGGCGCGCTGGCGCGGCCAGGCGCGGCGCGTGGTGGCCATCGGCGGCGGCAGCGTGCTGGACGCCGCCAAGGCGTTCTCCGCGCTGGTTGAGCACCCGCTGCCAACGCTGCGCTATATGGAAAAGGTGGGCGACAGCAAAATCAGCGGCGCCACCCTGCCGCTGATCGCCATTCCCACTACCGCCGGCACCGGCAGCGAGGTGACGCAGAACGCGGTGATCACCGATACCCAGATCAGCAAGGTGAAAGCCTCGCTGCGCCATAACAACTTCGTGCCGCACACCGCCATTCTCGATCCGCAGCTGCTGGCGGGCGCCCCGGACAAGGTGCTGGCCTACTGCGCCATCGACGCCTTCACCCACCTGTTCGAGGCCTATCTGTCGAAAACCGCCGGCGCCATGACGCGCGATATGTCGCTGAGCGGCATCCGCCACTTCCTCGCCGCCTGGCCGGCGCTCAACCGCAGCGACGAGGCGCGCGAAGCGATTATGCAGGCTTCCTACCTCGGCGGGCTGACGCTGAGCGCCGCCGGGCTGGGGGTCATTCACGGCATCGCCGGCGAGATCGGCGCGCTGCGCGACTACCATCACGGCCAGGTCTGCGGCCGCCTGCTGCTGCCGTTCCTCACCCTGCTGGAAAGCAGCGAACAGCCGCAGCAGCGCGCGCTGATGGCCGAGCTGGCCGCGCGCCTGTACCCGCACTGGCAGGGCAGCCCGGAGAGCTACCTGACCGATTTCATCACCCGCCACGCCATCGCGCCATTCTGGCAGGACGATTTGCCGATTTCCGGCCAGGAATTGGCGGTGGCTCTGGAGAAATCCAACAGCAAGAATTCCTGGATCGACTATGCGCCGGCGCAGCGGCAACGGATGATCGAAGAGGCGTTTCGCGTCGAATGATGATATCTACCCTAAATAGTTGGAGCTGCATCCCGGCGGCAAGAGGCGGCTCGCCAGGAGCTTACTCAAGTAAGTGACTGGCGTATGCACTCGCAGCCAACACAGATGCAGTTTCAAGTATGACGGGTATAATCAGATCAACGCACTAGCAGGAGTAAGGAAATGGGCATCATCGGCTGGATCTTCGCCGGCATCGCGGTCGGCATCCTGGTCGGCGCGCTGATCAGGATCTTCGGCAAGAAGAAAGAGCAGTAAGCGTCACGCTGTTCCGTGGGCCGCCAGCAGGCACTCATGGAACAGCTTCACCACCCGCTGCGGCACCGGCGAGCGGCGCAGCACGCTGGAGTATTCGCAGTGATAGCGGAACAGCGCCGGTTTGATCGCCCGCATCAGGTTCTGCGCCACAAAAAACGCCGCGTAGTGATCCGGCAGAAAGCCGACGTATTTGCCGGACAGAATTAACGTCGCTATCGATTCCTGCGCAAATCCCGTCGCCTTGCGATGCAAATGTTGCTGCAGGCTCAGTTCCATATTCGGCGAATGATAGCCTAATCCGGCGAAGGCATAATTGTGCAGCAGATCCCAATTTAATGTTTCATGGCGGGCGGAAAATAATTCATGCTGCGCGCCGCAATATAAGAACATCCTCTCACTGAATAACGAATGATAAGATAAACTTTCCGCGCTGCGGTGCATGGGAATAACCCCAACCTGAAATTGCCCGTCAATAACGCCGCGTTCAATGGTATTAATCGGCTCCACGTACATTTGCAAAGAAACCTCCGGCGCGCGCTCGCTGAATAACGCGATAGCCCGGCCGATCTGCGCCTGCGGATTGCTGACCGTATGGTCGAATATCGCCACGTGCAGCTGCCCGCCCATGCGCTGGTGCACCTCGTCCACCCCGCGCCGGAACGCCTCGGTGGCCGCCAGCAGGTTGACGGTTTCCTGGTAGATAATCAGCCCCTCGTCGGTGACCGCAAAGCCCTCGCGCCCGCGCTGGCACAGCGTCAGGCCCAACCGCTGCTCCAGATCCTTGATGTGCTTGCTGATGGTCGACAGGCTGATATTCAGCTCCAGTTCGGCGGCGCTCATGCCGCCGCAGTCGACCACGGCCTTGAATACCCGCAGCAAACGCAGATCCATATCCGACAATTGTCCCAGCAACGCGCGCTTTTTTACTTGCATAAAACCTTAAGTAAGTTTCGACATATGATTATTCACAGTAGAGAACAAGCGGTACATAGTCAATTTCGCACAACAATTCGTTAACAACTCATTTTATTTAATTAATCGCACTTATTTTCCTGCCCGGAGGAAAACATGGCCGCTGAAAATTATTCGCTTAATCGTCTCGATGCCGCAGGGTTAGAAGCCCATTGGATGCCTTTTACCGGCAACCGCAATTTTAAAGCGCAGCCGCGCATCATTACTCAGGCCGCAGGGGCGTATTACACCAGCCACGACGGCAGAAAGATTTTCGACGGCCTGTCCGGATTGTGGTGCTGCGGATTGGGGCACGGCCGGCAGGAAATCACCGACGCCGCCCAGCGCCAACTGACGACGCTGGATTACTCGCCGGCGTTTCAGTTCGGCCACCCGCTGTCGTTCGAGCTAGCCAACAAAATCAAAGCGATGACGCCGGCGGGGCTGGATTACGTGTTCTTCACCGGCTCCGGCTCGGAAGCGGCGGACACCTCGCTGAAAATGGCGCGCGCTTACTGGCGCGCCAAAGGCCAGGCGGGCAAAACCTGCTTTATCGGCCGGGAAAAGGGCTACCACGGCGTTAACTTCGGCGGTATCTCAGTCGGCGGCATCGCCGGCAACCGCAAGACGTTCGGCGCCGGCGCCGAGGCGGATCACCTGCCGCACACCCTGCTGGCCGGCAACGCCTTTTCGCGCGGCATGCCGCAACAGGGGGCGGAGCTGGCGGATGAGCTCAGCCGCATCATCGCGCTGCGCGACGCCTCGACGATCGCCGCGGTGATCGTCGAACCGTTCTCCGGCTCCGCCGGGGTGATCGTGCCGCCGGTCGGCTATCTGCAGCGCCTGCGCGAGATCTGCACCCAGCATGACATTCTGCTGATCTTCGACGAAGTGATCACCGCCTTCGGCCGCTGCGGCGCGATGACCGGCGCCGAGGCGTTCGGCGTCACGCCGGACATCATGAACATCGCCAAACAGGTGACCAACGGCGCGCAGCCGATGGGCGCGGTGGTGGTGCGGCCGGAGATCTACCGCACCTTCATGAACGGCGGCGAGCCGGACTACCAGCTCGAATTCCCGCACGGCTACACCTACTCCGCCCATCCGGTCAGCTGCGCGGTCGCGCTGGCGACGCTGGACATCCTGCAGCGCGAACAGATGGTGGAGCGCGTACAGGCGCTTGCGCCCTATTTCGAACGCGCGGTGCACAGTCTGCAGGGGGCCAAACACGTCGCCGACATTCGCAATATCGGTCTGGCGGCCGGCATCACGCTGGCGGCGCGGCCCGGCGAACCGGCGCGGCGCCCCTTCGAGGCGGCGATGCGCTGCTGGGAAAGCGGATTTTACGTGCGCTACGGCGGCGACACCCTGCAGCTGGCGCCGCCGTTCATCAGCAGCGAAGCGCAAATCGACGCGCTGATCAACGCCGTCGGCGACGCCCTCAACGCCACCGAATAAGGAGAGAATCATGACCATCACCCATTGGATCAACGGCGAGCCCGCCGCCGGCGGCGAACGCAGCCAGCCGGTTTACGACCCGGCCACCGGCCAATCGGCGCAGGAGGTGCAGCTGGCCGACCGCGCCACGGTGGAGCGCGCCATCGCCGCCGCCGAACAGGCCTATCCCGCCTGGCGCGACACCCCGCCGCTGAAACGCGCGCGCATCATGATGAAGCTCAAGGATCTGCTGGAGCAGCACGCCGACGCCGTCTGCCAGTTGATCACCGCCGAGCACGGCAAGGTGCTCAGCGACGCCCTGGGCGAACTGCAGCGCGGCATCGAGAATATCGAATACGCCGGCTATGTGCCGGAACTGCTGAAAGGCGAACACAGCAAAGAGGCCGGCCCAGGCATCGACAGTTGGAGCGAGTTTCAGCCGCTGGGGGTGGTGGCGGGCATCACGCCGTTCAACTTCCCGGCGATGGTGCCGCTGTGGATGTGGCCAATGGCGGTCGCCTGCGGCAACACCTTCGTGCTGAAGCCTTCCGAGCGCGTCCCTTCCGCCGCGCTGTATATCGCGCGGCTGGCGGCGGAAGCCGGGCTGCCGCCGGGGGTGCTCAACGTGGTCAACGGCGATCGCGAAGCGGTGGAGACGCTGCTGCATGACGGGCGCATCAAAGCGATCAGCTTCGTCGGTTCGACGCCGGTGGCGGAGCACATCTATCACACCGGCTGCGCGCAGAACAAACGGGTACAGGCGCTGGGCGGCGCCAAGAACCATGCGGTGGTGCTGCCGGACGCCGATATCCCCGGCGCGATCGGCGCGCTGATGGGCGCGGCGTTCGGCTCCTGCGGCCAGCGCTGCATGGCCATCCCGCTGGTGGTCGCGGTGGGCGACGGCACCGCCGACGCGCTGATCGCCGGACTGCGGCAACAGATGGCCGCCATGCGCGTCGGCCCCGGCAGCGACAACCGCAACGACATGGGGCCGCTGGTGACCCAACAGCATTATCAGAAGGTGAAAGGCTATATCGATCAGGGCGTGGCCGAAGGCGCCGAGCTGCTGGTGGACGGCCGCGAACTGCGCGTGATCGGCGCCGACGGCCGTCCCAGCCAGGGGTATTTCCTCGGCCCGACGCTGTTCGATCGCGTGACGCCCGGCATGCGCATCTATCAGGAAGAGATCTTCGGCCCGGTGCTCGGCGTGGTGCGCGCAGCGTCGCTGCAAGAGGCGATGGCCTTGATCGACGCCCACGAATACGGCAACGGCACCTGCCTGTTCACCCGCGACGGCGAAGCGGCGCGTTACTTCTCCAGCCGCATTCAGGTCGGCATGGTGGGGATCAACGTGGCGCTGCCGGTGCCGGTGGCCTACCACTCGTTCGGCGGCTGGAAGCGCTCGCTGTTCGGCGATCTGCACGCCTACGGCCCGGACGCCGTCAGGTTCTACACCAAACGCAAAACCGTGACCCAGCGCTGGCCGGCCTCCGGCGACGCCCGGCGCGCCAGCTTCAGCTTCCCGTCGGGGCAGGGGTAACACATAAGAACAATAAACTTCCGGGGAGCAACGCTCCCCGGCATTTCGCGCGCTCCATTTGATTCCTGCGTACAGCCTGTGCAGCAAAACAATAATTCACTCACACGTTAATGGAGTCGTTACCCCATGAAAGAGTCCGCCCCTGAACACACCTTCAAAGGCAATCTCAGCGTCCTCGACGTGGTGATGATCACCGCGTCCGGCGTGACGCCGGCCAGTTCGATCTTCGTCATCGCCCCGCTGGCGATCGCCAGCGCCGGCAGCGGCGCCTTTCTGTCGTTTCTGATCGCCGCCTGCGTCGCCGCCACCATCGCGCTGTGCTATGCCGAGCTCGGCGCCGCGCACCCCAGCGCCGGCGGCGAATACAGCATCATCAAACGCCTGTTCGGCACCCTGTGCGGGTTGCAGACCTACCTGTTTATTCTCAGCGCCGCGCTGTTCGTGCCGGCGGTGCTGGCCACCGGCGCCGTGCCCTATCTGAATACCGCGCTGGGCACCTCATTCGACGCCTCCACCGCCGGCATGATCACCGTGCTGATCGGCGGCGCCTGCGCCATTTTCAACATCAAGGCCAACGCCCTGCTGACCGGCGCCTTTCTGGTGGTGGAAGTGGCGGTGCTGGCGCTGATCGCCTGGCTCGGTTTCAGCCATCCGCATCAAAGCGCGGAGATCCTCACCGCGCCGGTGATGCTGGACGCGCAGGGCAGCCTGGCGCCGGTGTCGCTGCCGCTGATCGTCGCCATGGTCGGGGTCGCGCTGTTCTCCTACAACGGCTACGGCGCAGCGGTGTACATGGCGGAAGACATGCGCGAACAGGGCAAACCGATGGCGGTCGCGATCATGCTGACGCTGGTCATCGTGGTGCTGGTGGAGCTGGTGCCGTTCACCGCCCTGCTGATCGGCTCGCCGTCGCTGACGGAGATGGCCAAACAGGCCGACCCGGTCGGCTATGTGGTCACCCAGCTCGGCGGCCCGACGCTGGCGCGGGTGGTGAGCGGCGCGATTTATCTGTCGGTGTTCAACGCCATTATCGCCATCGTGGCGCAGTTCAGCCGCATGATGTTCGCCAGCGGGCGCGACGGCTTCTGGCTGCCGGCGTTCAACCGGGCGCTGAAAATCATCCACCCGCGCTTCGGCACCCCCTGGATCGCCACCCTGCTGTTCGGCGTGCCCTCGGCGCTGTTGGCGTTTTGCTCCGATCTCGAATCGCTGACCTCGTTCACCGTGATCCTGCTGCTGCTGGTGTACATCATCATGGCGGTGGCGGCGCTGATCAGCCGCCGTCGCCGCCACTTCCATCACCCGTACCTGATGCCGCTGTGGCCGCTGCCGGTGCTGGCGGCGCTGCTGTGCTGCCTGTACGTGCTGTGGACGATTTTGATCGCCAGCAGCCTGAAAGACTTTATTATCATTGCCGGCATCATCGGCTTCGGGCTGGCGCTGAACCATCTGCGCGGCCGCCAGACGGCGCCCCTCGCCGCCCCCTCAATAGAAGGAGAATAACCATGACGCAGCGCGCTCAGGATCTGGGCATTATCATCGGCCAGGGCACGCCCGGCCCGCTGAACGCCATCACCGACGTGCCCGGCGTGCGCGTCGGCCATGCCAGCCTTCATGCCGATTTGGCGGACGGGCGCAGCGTGCGCACCGGCGTGACGGTGATCGAACCGCGCCCCGGCTCCGCCCGCCACGCCCCCTGCTTTGCCGGCGTGCACGTGCTGAACGGCAACGGCGACGCCACCGGCCTGGAATGGGTGCGCGAAGCGGGGCTGCTGACCAGCCCGATCGCCTTCACCAACACCCACAGCGTGGGCGTGGTGCGCGATGCGCTGATCGCGCTGGAGCGTGAAGCGCTGCCCGCGAGCGACAACGCGGTGTACTGGAATATGCCGGTGGTGATGGAAACCTTCGATGGCCTGCTCAACGACATCAACGGCTTTCACGTCAAGGCCGAGCACGTGCGCCAGGCGCAGCAGGCGGCCCGAGGCGGCTTGCCGCAGGAAGGCGCAGTCGGCGGCGGCAGCGGCATGATCTGTCATGAGTTCAAGGGCGGCAGCGGCACCGCATCGCGCCGCTTGCCCGCCGATCAAGGCGGCTGGACGGTGGGCGCCATCGTGCAGGCCAACCACGGCAAGCGCGAGTCGCTGCTGGTGGGCGGTTATCCGGTGGGCCGCCACCTGGGGCATATCCCCTCGCCGTTCACGCCGCAGTTGCCGCATCCCGGCATGGGCTCCATCGTCGTGGCGCTGGCCACCGACGCGCCGCTGCTGCCGCACCAGTGCGCGCGCCTGGCGCAGCGCGCCAGCATCGGCATCGCCCGCACCGGCGGCGGCACCGAGGATTCAAGCGGCGATATCTTTATCGCCTTCGCCACCGGCAACGACGGCCTGCCGCCCGCTGACTACGCCAATAAAGGCGCCTTCACCACGCCGCTGCGCATGGTGAACAACGACTATATTTCGGCGCTGTTCGCCGCGGCGGCGGAAGCGGTGGAAGAGGCGATCGTCAATGCGCTGCTGGCGGCCAATAGCGTCAGCGGCAACGGCTACCGGGCGGAAGGATTGAGCGCCGAGCAGCTGGTGACGGCGCTGGAGAAGGCCGGCTGGCGGCGGTGAAAAACAGGGCGCGGGGGTAACCACGCCCTGATAATCAGGATCCGCCGCCCGGCTTGGGCGTCGGATAGTCGTAATCCAGCTTCAACGGTTCGGCATAGACGCTGTTCCACAGCTGTTGGTACAGCTGGTCCAACCGCCCGCTCATCGCCGCGCTGTGCAGCACCAGCTCCAGATTGCGCGAGTTGTCCAGATAGCCGCCGGTCCAGTTGCTGGTGCCCACCCAGGCAATCTCATCATCGATGGTCATCAGCTTGCTGTGGATCACCCGGGCAAACGGGATGAAGCCGCTGCTGGCCGGCGGAATGGTCACCACCTTGATCTGCACGTTCGGCACCAGCGCCAGGCTCTTCAGCCAGGCGATATCCGGCTTTTTGGTGTTCCAGTTGGCCACCATCAGCTCGATCTGCACGCCGCGCGCCGCCGCGCCGCGCAGCGCGTTGTCGATCACCGCATAGAAGGGGCGACTGCGCTCCGGGCCGAACGACAGCGGCGCGTAATCCATGACCTGCACCCGCACCCGCCGTTTGGCGTCGGCCAGCAGACGCGGCAGCTCAGCCTGCGAATCGAGCACGCCCGCCGGATTGTAGGCGCGCGGGCTGGCCACCAGATAGTTGCCCTGCGGGGGCGCGGTCGGCGGCGCATCGGGCAGCGCCGGCACCGGCTTATCCTGCGCCAGCAGCGCCTGCGCCCGCCAGTCCTGTTCGAAGATCGCCTGGATCTGCCCCACCACCTTGGCGTCGCTGATGCGCAGCCCGGTTTCGTGAATATGCTCCAGCGCGCGCCAGTCGAAGTTCTGGCTGCCGACAAACGCCTGTTCGCCGTCCACCAGCAGATACTTGGCGTGCAGGATGCCGCCGCTCAGCTTCTGGTAAGGAATGATGCGCAGCTCCAGATTGGGGATCGCCTTCAGCTGTTCCAGCGTCTCGGCGGTGGAGTTGCGGATGCCTTTCTCCTCCATCAGGAAGCGGATTTTCACCCCGCGCTCACCGGCCGCCTTCAGGCGCTGCAGCACGCCGTCCAGCAGCGAACCGTCCTGATTCGCCACGTAAAACTGCCCCAGGTCGATGCGGGTTGTCGCCGCGTCGAACATCTCGCGCCACACCTCGGCGGTGTTGCGCAGGTCGTCGGCCTGCAGCGCAGTTTCTACCGGTGCGGTATACACCAGCTCGTAACCGGGAATCGCAAAACGCGCCGCAGCGCTCTGGCTCAACATCAACAAACAACCGCCCCACAATGCCGTATAAAGGCGGCCGAACGGCCGCCGTGTTGGATGGCCATTAGGCATAGCGCGGCGCCCCGCTGTCAACCCATTGTTCGCCGCTGCCGCTCTCCGGGCGGCTGGCCGGTTGACCGGCGCGGATCAGCAGCACCTTCAGCAGCTCGTTGATGCGCTCCATGCGGCTCTGCAGGAAGTTGTTGGCCACCAGGCACAGCAGCGCGATGGCGATGCCGAGGCCAGTAGCGTACAGCGCGGTGCCCATCCCGGCGGACACCAGGCTCGGCTCGGACACCCCCGAGGCGGCCAGCGCCTTGAAGGTTTCGATGATCCCCATCACCGTGCCGAGCAGCCCCAGCAACGGCGCGGCGGTGACCACGGTTTCCAGCAGCCACAGGCCGCGCGCCATCGGCGGCTTGCTCAGCAGATACTGGGCGTCGATCAGATCGCCGATCGCCTCGCGATCGCCGGCGCGGTGTTTCTGCGCCAGCACCGGCGCGATCACCGCCATCGGCAGGCTGTTGCGCTGGGTCAGCTCGTCCGGCAGATCGGCCGCGCGGCGCACCTCCGGCGTCAGCGCCTGCTCCAGCCGACGCGCCTGGCGCTGGGTATAGGCGAAGTACAGCGTGCGTTCGATGATGATCACCAGCGCGATCGCCAGCGCGGCGTACATCACGTAGAAAATAATGTCGTGCAACAGATTGGCGTCCATACAGGGTTCCTCTTCCCCGCCGCCGGGCAGGCAGCGGGGCATTCAGTTAAAAGGTGGCTTCCAGCGAGACGCTGAAGGTGCGTTCTTCGCCGACGTTGTAATACGGGGTGCTGGCCTTCACGCCGCCGTAGGGCGCCGCGTTGAAGGTGGTGGTGCGCACCGAGGTCAGGTATTCCTTGTCAAACAGGTTGCTGATGCCAAAGCGCAGCGCGGCGCTTTTGACGATTTTCTTGTCCACCGGCAGATGCACCCCCGCCGCCAGATCGAACACCGTGCGGCCGCCGATCTTCTCGTCGTTGGTCAGATCGCCGTAGAATGCGCTGACGTACTTGCCGCTGACGCTGCCGTAATACAGCCCATCGTCATAACCCAACGTCATGTTCAGCAGGTTTTTCGGCACGTTCGGCACCTCTTTGCCGGAGGTCGGCAGCGGCTGCCCGCCGTTGCTGACGATGTCGTTCTTCTGCTTCGATTGGGTATAGGTATAGGAAGTGTAGTAATTGAAGTTATGCGGCAGTTGGCCGCTCCACTCCAGCTCCAGCCCTTTGTTCTCCACGTTGCCGATGTTCATCATCTCGTAGTCGCCGGCCGCGTTGGTGGTGGAGATTTGGCGATCGCTGTAGCGCATGTAGAACAGCGTGGCGCTCAGCAGCATGTCCTCTTGCTGGAAACGCCAGCCCAGTTCGTGGTTCCAGCTCAGCTCCGGCTTGGTGCTGAGCGAATCGCCGACGTTGTACAGCACGTAGTTGGGCGGCGTGCGCATGTTGCGCGTCAGGTTGTAGAACACCTGGTTTTCCTGGTTCACCTTATAGCTGGCGCTGAAGTTCGGCAGGAATTCGTGATAGGTGGCTTTGCGCTTCTCCGGCACGTTGTACAGGCTGCCGCGGTTGTCCCCTTTACGCTCCACATACTGATAGGCCAGGCCGCCGACGAAGGTCCAGTCCGGCGTGGCGAACCAGGTGTCCTGCAGCCACACTTTCTGCGCCGGGGTAATGGTGTACTGGTTGCGCCCCTGCACGGTGTTGCCGTTGGCGTCCTTCACCTGATCGGAACCGCCGGGTTTCCCCCAAATCTGTGACGGGTTGCCGTCGCCCTTGATGCTGATGAACGGCTGAGTCTGCAGTTGGCGCGCGCGTTCATACCAGTAGCCGATATCCAGGCTGTGCTGATCGTTAATGTCCCACTTCAGCTTGGTGGTGATGCCCGGTCGCCAGGTCTGGGTCCACGACGGGCGGTAGTAGGTGTTGGACTGCAGGTTGCTGAGGTCATACTGCCCGGCTCTGTCCGACGTGCTGGACAATACCGACGCCGTCTGGCCGTTGAAGCTGCCGCCGTTGCCCCAGTAGTAATACGGCTGCAGGGTCAGCGACAGGTTGTCGCGCAGCTGCAGTTTCTGGGTGAACGACAGCGTAAAGTTCTCGAACGGGTTGCGTTCAATCTTGTAATACTTGTTCAACTGCCCTTTGCTGTTGTACTCCGGCGAGGTGACATAATCGGTGTCACGGCCGTCGTTTTGGAACTGCGCCTTGCTCAAGGTGTTGTAGTTGGTGTTGTTCTGGCGGTTGTACTTCATCACCAGATTGCTGCTGTTGCCGTTGCCGTCTTCATACAGCGAATTCATCTCGAACTTGTCGGAGTACAGCCGCCCCTCGCCGCGCCATTTCTTCGCCTCGGTGTGCGAATAGGAGAGCCAGTTGCTGAAGCCGTTGTACTCGCCGGTCTCCAGGCGGGCGAAGGTTTTGCTCAGGCTGTTGCTGCCCAGCGTCTGCTTGACGAAACCGCCGAAGTCTTTCGCCGGGCGGCGCGTCACCAGGCCGATGTTGCCGCCGCTGGAGCCGATGTGCGGGCCGTCCGCTTCGGAGGAGCCCTGGGTGACGAACACCTCCTCCAGGTTTTCCGCGTCGCCCAGCAGGTTCGGGTAGACCGCGTAGTTGCCGGAGTCGTTGATCGGGATGCCGTCCATCGACAGGCCGATCTGATCCGAGTTCATGCCGCGCATGGTGTAGTCCACGCCGCTCAGGCCGCTGGCGTCGTTGCTGTTGACGTTCAGGCCCGGCGTGTATTTCAGTTTATCGATGGCGTTGGCCGCCGACGGCATTTTGTCCATCGCCTCTTTGGTGACGGTGGAGCGCGCCTTGGCGCTGTCGTCCTGCACCATCATGCCGCCGCCGAGCGACTGCCCCTTGACGCTGATGGTGCCGACATCGGTGGCGTCGGCCGCCAGCGCGGCGCCCGGCAGCATCGCCGACATCACCGCCAGATAGATCCCAGAACGATTAAACGATTTCATTGTGTGCATCCCATAAAAATCAAACGATTAACCCTTGCGCTAAGGCGCCTGATAATTGAACGTCGCGGTAAATCTTTTGGTTGTTTGCCCGGCGAACGCCTCGCTCGGGAACGGCTTCACTGAACTGATGCTTTGCAGGCTGCTCATCGCCGCGCGATTCAGCAGCATGCTGGCGGCCTTGTTGGCGATGCCGGAAGAGAGCACCCGCCCGCTGCGATCGACCTCCAGCCACACCTCGACGTTGCCCTGCGGGCGTTCGAGCGAGGCCTGCCGCCCGCTCGGGTAGCGCTTGCGCTGTTCCAGCTCACGGCGCAAGGCCAGCAGGTAGCCGTTTTCTATCGCCTGCGCGTTCACCTTCGGCGCCGCGGGGGCGGCCGGTGCGGGCTGCGCCGCCGGTTTGCTGACCAGCGCGCGCGGTGCGGCGGGCGCCGGCGTCGGTTTAGGTTTCTCTACCGGTTTGGCTTTCTCTTTCACCGGTTTGGGCTTTGGCTGTGGCTTTGGCTGTGGCTTCGGCACCGGCTTGGCTTCCACGATCGGTTCCGGCGCCGGCACCACCGGTTCGGGGAGCGGCTCCGGCTCGGGCGGCGGCGGTTCGGGCTGAGGCTCCGGCGGCGTTTCCGGTTGGGGTTCCGGCGCCGGTTCAGGTTCCACCAGCGCCAGTTCAATGGCGGTTTCGTCGTAGCGCGGCTGGATCTTCAGCGCCGCCTGTTGGCTGGCGAACAGCAGGCAGCCGGCGACAATCAGCGCCGGCAACCAGCTGAAAAGATGACGTGAGCGATAGAGCAGATACATGTCACAGCTTCCGTGTCGCGATGGAGACGGAGAAGAAGCCGCCCTGGCGCAGGTTATCCATGACCGCCACCAGCCGCTCGACCGCCACGCCTTTATCACTGTTGACGATGATGGTGGTGGTCTGGTTGGCCTGCTGCTGTTGCTTCAGCGTGTTGACCAACGCGTCGAGCGCGATCGGCTGGCCATCCAGCTGCAGCTGTTCGTCGGCCCCCAGCGTGATGATCGCTTTCTTCTGCGGTTTCAGCTGTTGCGCGCTGCCGGCGGACGGCAACTGCGTTTTCAGCCCGAGCGCCGGAATGACGTTCAGGCTGATCAAGACGAAAAACACCAATAAAAACATCATCACGTCGATCATCGGGATCAGTTCGATGTGCGCTTTGTTCTTTTTCGGTTCGTTCCAGTTACGCATGACACTCCCTCCAAAAGCGAAGCAGCCAATATAGGAGGGATTTGTTTACCTTTTGTTACGCTTGTGTGATCTTATTTTCACAGCGGAGATTTTTTGCGAGAATTTTTTCAATGGCGGGCAATAAATGCGGAGATATAACTCATTAATTAGCGATAGTTTTTAATGGAATAATTGCAATGTGGGCCTAACGCCATGCGAATGACGAGACAATAAATGTGAAAATAGTGACAAGCTGCGCCAACCGGTGACGGCTTTGCTTCTCACCTCCCAGCGATATCTGCTATTTTTCCCAAGAAAATTCCCAACCCCCCTCTTTAAAACACTCGCCAAAAATAAATGCGACTATATTTAACCAAATAACACCCTTCATTGAATGGAATATTGCCAATCAAATGGCATCCGTTATATTTTTAAAGTGAAATGGCGCTGCGGCGTTATTTTAGAATTTAATTAAACCCACTAAGTCACCCTTTTATTTATAAGGATTGTATATGAAAGTACTTAGTCAATATGAAGAACAGTACGTTAGCGGTGGCGATCTGAACGCGGCCTGGGATGGGCTGTTGGACGGCGCCATGACCGGCGCGTTGATTGCAGGTAAATCCGCAGGCGCAGGCGGCTTTATTGCCGGTGCGGTCGGCCAATTGGTCGGCACCATCATCGGCGGCGTTGCAGGCGGTGTGGGGCTGGGTCTTTATGGCCTGACGCATACGCAGCAGGAAGTGGCCGACTACGCGAAACATTTCCGCGAGACTATCGGCTCCACCTCGACCTCGGTCGGCGGCAGCCTGTAAACATGAATGAATAAATAGTCACCCTTGCGGTGACTATTTATTTTATTACAGCACCGTCCCTAATGTCGCGCGCTGCGCTCTTTATGGTTATGGCATCCCTGTATTTTTTCAAACCTGATGTTATCGCACCGGTATTCAATTGAGAAACCATCCACGGGCTGAAAGCGAATGGCGTTAATTTTACAGCCGCCATTAAGTTGTTGAGATCGACCCACGCATAATCCGCCACTTCATCCGGATTAGCGCAGAGAGCGCCTTTACAATGCGCGGCAAATACCGGGCAAACCTCATTCTCCATGATGCCGGACACGTCGGTCGCCTGATAACTGAAGGCGTCGCTCAGCAGCGTTATCTGCTCGACTTCCGTGCCCAATTCAACCTGAGCGCGACGTATAACGGCCTGCGCCAGCGCCTCTTGCGGCAGGGGATGCCCACAAAAAGAATTGGTCCAGCCCCCCGGCCAGGCGGTTTTGCTCAACGCGCGCCGGGTGACCAGCACGGCACCCTCGACAGTAAACAGGTAGCATGAAAAAGCCAGATGCAGCGGCGTATGCCGCGTGTGGACCTGATCTTTGGGCATCGTCCCGCAGGGCTGCCAGGCGGCGTCAAGCAAAACGACGTCTTCATTTCTCATCATTGTTATTTCCATGAAAAGGCGGGCCTTTCCCCGCCTGCGGTTTCATTTCCTCAGAAGAGGGGGAATGGTCGGCACTTCCGGCGCATTATCGATATCCTGCTGAGTCATGCGAAACTCGGGCGGATAATGTTCCCGTTCCGTTCTGCGAGCAGGCTCGGTATTACGCCAGGTATAAAGGCAGTGTTGACACTGGTATACCGTCCACACGCCCTTGACCGGTGAATGCGCCATGACGTCTATCTGTTTATCGGCACAACGAGGACAAATCATAGGAACTCCTTAATGACGGTTAGCCAGCATGGCGGTTAATTTATCCACCCACAGGGCAGTTTCGGGTAAATCCTTGACCGGCTGGCTGTAGTGGCCGCGCGTATCCGGAGCCACCGGCGTGGTCGCGTCAATGATGAGTTTGTCCGTGATCCCCGCCGGGCTGGAGCCGGGATCCAACTCCAGCACCGACATATTCGGCAATTGCACCAAATCGCCGGCCGGATTGACCTTGGCGGACAGCGCCCACATAACCTGCGGCAGGTTGAAGGGATCGACATCCTCATCGACCATGATCACCATTTTCACATAGCCCAGCCCATGCGGCGTGGTCATCGCCCGCATCCCCACCGCGCGCGCGAAACCGCCATAACGCTTTTTAGTGGAAATGATGACGAGCAACCCGTGGGTATACATCGCATTAACCGCCTGCACTTCCGGAAACTCGGCTTTCAACTGCTGATACAGCGGCACACAGGTGGCCGGCCCCATCAGGTAGTCGATTTCTGTCCAGGGCATGCCCAGATACAGGGATTCGAAAATCGGCCGCGAGCGGTAAGAAACCTTATCGATGCGCACCACCGTCATGTTGCGGCCGCCGGAATAGTGCCCCGTAAATTCGCCGAACGGGCCTTCAATCTCGCGCTTGCGGCCTTCAATCACTCCTTCAATGATGACTTCGGAACCCCAGGGCACATCAAAGCCGGTCAAGGGGGCCGTCGCTATCGGGTACGGGCTTTCACGCAGGGCGCCGGCCATTTCATACTCCGACTGATCGTATTTGAGCGGCGTCGCCCCCATCAGCGTAATGATCGGGTCATTGCCCAGCGTAATGGCGATAGGCAGATCCTCGCCGCGCTCTTCTGCTTTATGCAGATGCAGCGCGATGTCGTGCATCGGCACGGGCTGCAGGCCCAGCTTACGCTTGCCCTTCACCTCCATGCGATAAATGCCGACGTTTTGCTTGCCGAAGTGGGTCGGATCTTCAGGATCGCGGGAAACCACGCAGGCCTTATCCAGGTAGAATCCACCGTCGCCATCGTTTAAGCGAAACAGCGGCAGGATCTCAAACAGATTAATCTCCTCACCGTTGACCTCGTTCTCGGCCCAGGGCGGATTATCGCGACGTTCCGCAGAGACGGGAAAATGATCCCAGCGGCGAATATACTCATCGATTTGCTGCTTCACCGGCGTGGCCGGCGGGAGCCCCAGGGCTATGGCGTGATTCTGCCATGACCCGATGGTGTTCATGACCACATGCGCGTGTTCAAAGCCTTTAATGTTCCTGAATGCAATGGCGGGGGCGCCCTCACCCATTCTGCCTGTGGCGTTGGCTGCCGCGGCGATATCCGGTTCCGCCTGAACCTCCTCGGTAATATCGAGTAATTGTCCGGCCTCATCCAGCGCCGCTAAATAACTTCGCAGATCGTCATAAGCCATATTTAACCTTCCTCGGTGTCAGTGGTTTTTTTGCTATTTTCTTTTAGTCCTGCCCAGCGCTTTGCCCGGCGATGATCAAGACCAAATTGATCCAGCACGCGTGCGACAATATGATCGGTAACGTCATCAATATGAGTGGGGTGGTTATAATAAGCGGGCATGGGGGGAACCAATGACACCCCCAATTTCGAGAGCGCGAGCATATTTTCCAAGTGAATAGTGCTCAACGGCGTTTCTCTGGGAACCAACACCAACTTCCGCCCTTCTTTGATAATCACATCCGCCGCTCTGCCAATAAGCCCTTCTGCATAACCGGCTCGAATACCCGCCAACGTTTTCATACTGCAGGGAATAATGATCATGCCGTCCGTATGAAAAGAACCTGAAGAGATCGTGGCGGCCTGATCGGCAGAACCGTGCGTCACGTCGGCCATCGCCATCACGTCATGCACGGTGAGATTTGTTTCGAGTTCAATGGTCGTTTTGGCCCACTTACTCAAGATCAAATGCGTCTCTATGCCCTCCATGTCTTTTAGCGCCTGAAGCAGCGCCGTACCCAGCGGCGCCCCGGTCGCGCCCGTCATCGCGATCACTAATCTCATGCAACACCTCACAAAGTTCGCATACGAACGATTTATCAAATCTAGTCCCGAGATAACGATAAAACAAGTGGGCAATATGTAACCGTTCGTAAACGAACAACTTTCCGGGCAGGTATCCCTTATCGGCTTATTTTGTTATATTGATATTATTGTTAGCTTTTTTCCTTTCAGGGAATAATGTATGAACAGAACGCTGGCCAATACTTTTTTCCACCTCATTCGCGAACTGCTTCAGGATCATAGTGCTCAATGGCAAAAATCGCTTCCTGAACTCAGCAAACAACAATATTCCATTCTGGCCACCGTTTCAGAAACGCCGGGCATTGAACAAATCGAATTAATGGAAGCGGCGATCAGCAGTAAAGCCGCGCTGGCCGAATTGCTAGGCCGCATGGAAGGAAAAGGTTTATTAAAACGGGAAGCCGGCGAGCATGATAAGCGCCGCCGATTTATTTACCTGACGCCTGCTGGGCAAGCGCTGTTCGAAGCCAGCCGCCCCATCGCCGACGCGATTGATAATATGTATCTCGAACGAGTCAATAAAGACCAACATGAGTCGGCGCTTTTCGTTTTAAAGACGATGATAGGGAAGCAATAAATTCACTGCGCCAACAGCGGAAGCTGAAAGCATAAAAAAAGGCGCCCGCAGGCGTCTTTTTTATCGCGTTCACTGAAGCTCTGGGCAATCAGTTCACTTTCACCGGCATGCCGGAACGGGCCTTGATCGCCGCGTCCACTTCGCTCTGGTTGACGCCGGCGTCCATCAGCACTTTGCCGACCGGCGCGGAGATGGTCAACGGCACCGGATCCTTGGATTGCAGCTGTTCTTCGTTGGCCGACAGCGGGTTGTGCACTTCTACGTAGCGCGAGCCGTCCGGTTCGACTGTGGCCTTCATCGGTTCGTTGATGAACTGCACGCGGGTGCCGACCGGCACGTTCTGGAACAGGTACTTGATGTCGTCGGCGCGCAGACGCACGCAGCCGTGGCTCACGCGCAGGCCGATGCCGAAGTTGGCGTTGGTGCCGTGGATAGCGTACAGGCGGCCGACATACAGCGCATACAGCCCCATCGGGTTGTCCGGGCCGGCCGGGAACACCGCCGGCAGGATCTCGCCGTCAGCCGCGTATTCGGCGCGCATCTTGGCGGTCGGCGTCCAGGTCGGGCCATCTTTCTTGCGCTGCACGGTTGTGGTCCAGTTCAGCGGGGTGTCTTTACCCAGTTGGCCGATGCCGATCGGCAGCACTACCACGGTGTTGGAACCTTTCGGGTAGTAGTACAGACGCATTTCGGCGCTGTTGATGATGATGCCTTCACGCGGCGCGTCCGGCAGGATCAGCTGCTGCGGGATAGTCAGGGTGCTGCCGGCCTTCGGCAGGAACGGATCCACGCCCGGGTTGGCCTCCAGCATGTTGCTCAGCCCCATCTGATACTGGGCGGCGAAGCTCTCCAGCGGCAGTTTGCTGTCTTCCGGTACGGTGATTTGGATATTCTCGCCCACCAAACGGCTGTCTTTTGGCGGCAGCGGGTAAACGACGGCGAAGGCAGCCTGGCTGAATGCAACCAGTGCCGTAAACAGGGTTAATAACGCGCGAATGCTCATTTTCATCTTCGTGTTGGTCAAGGCCACTGGCGATTATGGGTATTGGTTTCTACGGCCACTTTGCCCCGTTGAATTTCAGCCGGCAGCTGACGGCGCTGCGGCCTGAAAAACCAGGGGGGATTTGACCGGATGCGCATTATATGTGCACATCAATCAAAGTGTGAACCATTACCGATGTAATATCGCAATTTTTTGTAACCTGACGCGCCACGCCGGCGATTTTTTGCGAGAACCGCCGCCTAGCTGGCGGCGGCCAACGCTTCCTCCCGCCGTATCGGAATCAGATATTCACAGCGGATCGCCGCGCCGCCGAGCGGGCAACTGCCCTCCTGCGCCGGGTAGAAACGCTCGATATCCTGCCCTGGCCGGCGAATGGCGTTCATCTGCGGCATGGCGGTGTCATACAGCCGGACAATAAAGTTTTGTAACCCTTCCGCCTGTCCCTGGTAGGTGAAACGGGCATACTCGCCCTGCTCGATAGTCACCCGTTCTCCCGGCGCCCCTTCGTCCGGCAGAGCGGCGGTGTAGGCCATGCGCGGGCTGCCCCGGCGGCGCCGGTCAACTTCCAGACTGGTGAGGCCGTATACCACCTCCGGCAGCGCCTGCGGCTGCAGCAACTGCCGCCAGGCGTGGCGGCGCAGCTCGCACTTGGAGGCCGCCAGCTGCCCCAGCGTAAAACTGCGGCGCTGGGTATGGCCCACCAACTGCATGGCGGGCAGCGTCACGATATCGGCCTGCGGCAATGGCGCTTCGGTCAGGCGCAGCGGCGGCTGCAGCCCATAGCTCGACCAATCCTGGCTGCGACGATAGCTGGCCGGCGGCAGACCGAACTGCTTGCGGAAGCAACGGGTGAAGGTCTGCTGCGAATCGAACTGGTAAGTATCGGCGATGCAGGCCACGCTGGTGCCGGTCAGGCGCAGTTCACGCGCGGCGGCGGTCAGCCTTCTGCGGCGCGCGTAGGTGCCGAGAATATGGCCGGTATGCTGCTTGAACATCCGCTGCAAATGCCATTTGGAGTAGCCGGACTTGGCGGCGATGTCGTCCAGCGTCAGCGGCTGATCCAGGCTCTGCTCGATCCAGGCCAGCAGCTGTTCAATCACCTGTTGCTGGTGCATGGTGTTCCCCTTATTTTAACAATAACGTCTGCGCCAATACCCGCCCTGCGGCTTCATCGGCGGCCACCAGTACCGGATAGCCCCAGAATTTGGCGCCGTATTCGGCGAATTCTTCCGCCGCCGCGCGTTTGGCGTCGTCCGGTTCCAGCATGATCATGCCTTTCACCCACCGCTTCAGCGCCTCGCGGTTATCGCGCTTCCACAGCGCCACCTGGGTGCGGGCATCGCGGTCATGTTCTTGTTCTTCATCGCCGACGCTGCGGTCGGTCATCAGGACAAAGGGTTCGGCGCGCGCCAGCAGCGCGCTGAATTCGGCCAGCTCGGCCTGGGTATCGCGCCCGCTGCGGCGCATCCATACCAGCGGAAAGTCGGCGCTATCCAATGACATAATCAGTTTCCTCGCGAAAGGGTTTAGCACTGGCGCTTACTTTATCGGCACCGGCGCTAGACCGCATTGCGCAATCAGGACATAATACTTTTCAATTCCGCCAAATTGAGAACTATTCTCATGAAAGTACAGATCCCCCGCCACTGTCTGGATATCGATCAGGTGCCGCGCCCGCTGTTTGCCCTGCAAGGTTCGACTCTCGAGCAGGATTGGGAAGTCGAGCCGCACCGCCACCGGAAGGCGCAACTGATCTACACCGTGCGCGGCATGATCCGCTGCGAAGTGGAAAACGGGCTGTGGCTGGTGCCGCCGCAGTGCGCGCTGTGGATGCCGGGCAACGTGTTGCACAACGCCCAGGGCGCCGGCTCCACCGAGGCCTACTGCCTGTTCGTCGATCAACATGCCGCCGCCGGCCTGCCGCAAAGCTGCTGCACGCTGTCGGTCTCGCCGCTGCTGCGCGAGCTGCTGCTGCAGGCCAGCACCTTTGAGCCGCTTTACGACGAACAAGGCGCCGAGGGGCGTCTGACGGCGGTATTGCTGGATCAGTTGGCGGCCGCGCCGATCGAGAATCTGCATCTGCCGGTGTCCGACGACGCGCGCATCCGGCAGTTGACCGAAGGCATGCTGAGCAGCCCGGCGGACAAATCCACCCTCGGGCAGTGGGCGCAGCGCATCGGCATGAGCGAACGCTCCCTCAGCCGCACCTTGCAACAGCAGATGGGCATGAGCTTCGGCCACTGGCGGCGCCAGCTGCACGTAATGCTGGCGCTGCAGCGCTTGACGCAGGGCGAGAGCGTACAGACGGTGGCGCTGGATTTGGGCTACGAGAGCGCCAGCGGCTTCGTCACCATGTTCAGAAAGGCGGTGGGCAAACCGCCGGCGCGCTATCTGGCGGAGCGCAACGCCTCTGGAGAGACCCTGGGCGGTGCGATCACCATGTAAAAAAGCCGGCGCAGGCGCCGGCTTGGAGCAGGTGAAAATCAGAAGTCGTAGAACACCGTTATCCAGGTGGAATCCGGCTCGTTGTCGCTGCTGTTGGCCAGCGTGCGCTCCACATACACCGACAGACCGTAACCGATGGTGGTGCCCGCGCCAAGATAGACGTGGTTGGCGTGATACGCCTCGTCTCCCTTCAGCCGCAGCGAGTCCGCCGCCACATAAGGCTGGACGGATTTGAGAAACGGCTTGTCGATATTGAAGGTGTAACCGACGAAGCCTTCCAGCCCGTAGCCGTCACCGGCGAAGAAGTGCGACAGCGTGCGCTGGCGGGTGCTCGGCACATAATCTTTGTAGTAGCTGGCGGTGCCGACGATATACCAGTTATTCGGCTGCCAGGTTAACGCGGTGCCGGACAGCTGCTGGTGATAATCTTTTTCGCTGTACAGATTATCTTTGATCTTCGCATCGGTATAACTGTAGGCGGCGCTGAAGGTGAAGTCTTTCGTCACCTTGTAATCGAAGCCCAGCCCGCCACCGCCCTTGCGGCGGTAAATCAGGTTATCCGCGGTGTGCAGATCGTCTTCCGGCAATAAGTAGTTGGCGTACAGCGTGACCGGCCCGAAATCATTGGTGTATTTGATGCTGTTTTTCGGTTTATTGCCGCCGTCATAGTCGCCGGAAATACCGATGCCGGTGCCGCCCGCATGGCCATCGTTATCCCAGACGTCGCTTTTGATGCCGACCACCGAATAATAGATGCCGTATTGATGGCCATAGGTCAGGGTGCCGTAACGATCGTCTTTGAAGCCGGCGTACAGCTGGCGCTGATAGTCGCGCTTGCCGTCTTCGTTATAGTGCCCGTCCCAGCTGAGCGCGTGCGCCAGATCGACGCCCCACTCGTAATAGCCGATGATCGAGGTGTCCTGCGTCAGCGCATAATCGCCGCTGAAGCGAAAACGCGTGCCGCCGTCGTGGCCGTTTTTGTCATAGCCCGGCTCCGGGCCGTTATTGAAGATCCACTCGGGGCGAATGCTGCCGCCCACCTTTAAACTGAGCGGCGCCAGCAACACATTGCTCTGCGGGTTTTTATCCAGAATGGTGATCTCGGCCTGCGCGCCGGCGGAAATCGCCGACAGCAAGACGCCGCCAATGAATATTGGCGTTGTATTTTTTCTCATTATTACCCCTGCCCGAAAAAAATTATTGTTATGAACGCGGTGGTCTTAAGCCACGCAGAAATAATTAACCGATGTGAACAGCGCACGCAAGATATAAAAATTCACGTCATAATCTGCCATTATTTCGGGTTGGATTTATTTTCAGCAGAAACGTGTTCACCTGTAACACGGAGAAAAACAATGTAATAACCGCAGCACGAAATAAACCAATCCGCATCTTTTACCCAAAATAACCCGGCGTGATTATCCGGAAATAAAGATAGCAAATAACAAATAAATATTATTGCCGCAGGTAAACCGTCACGCGAGGGAATTAATTAAAGGCGGGAAATAACGACGGAGCGCGTTGTGCGCTCCGAGGAAATGCCATCACTACTGCGCCAGCCAGCCGCCGTCCATGTTCCAGGCGGCGCCACGCACCTGCGCCGCCGCATCGCTGCACAGGAACAGCGCCAGCTCACCGAGCTGCTCTGGCGTGACGAACGCTTGCGAAGGCTGCTTCTCCGCCAGCAGCTCATCGCGCGCCCGCTGCGGATCGATGCCGGCGGCGATGCGTTTGTCGATCTGCTGCTGCACCAGCGGCGTCAGCACCCAGCCGGGGCAGATGGCGTTGCAGGTGACGGGCGTGCGGGCGGTTTCCAGCGC
The DNA here is from genome assembly GCF_037150675.1 of Serratia sp. KG1D. Lineage (NCBI taxonomy): Bacteria > Pseudomonadati > Pseudomonadota > Gammaproteobacteria > Enterobacterales > Yersiniaceae > Serratia > Serratia sp. KG1D. The sequence goes on along the minus strand of NZ_JBAGIH010000004.1, from coordinate 252,868 downwards.
CAGCGTCTTGGTCAGCCCCACCACGCCGTGCTTGGCCGCCACATAGGCCGACTTGTCTTTCGACGCCACCAGCCCGTGCACCGACGCCACGTTGATGATGCGCCCCCAGTGGCGCTCGCGCATGCCCGGCAGCGCCAACCGGCAGGTGTGGAACACCGCCGACAGGTTAATGGCGAGGATGGCGTTCCATTTCTCCACCGGGAACTGATCCAGCGGCGCCACGTGCTGAATGCCGGCGTTGTTCACCAGAATGTCCACGCCGCCGAACTCACGCTCGGCATAGTGCATCATGTCCGCTATCTGGGCCGCATCGCCGAGATCGGCGCCGTGATACCCCGGCGCGGCGCCCAGCCGGGCAACCTGCGCTTTCGCCGCTTCCACATCGCCAAAGCCGTTGAGGATCACGCGCACGCCGGCGGCGGCCAGCACGGACGCTATCCCGAGGCCGATGCCGCTGGTCGAGCCGGTCACCAGCGCGGTTTTGCCTTGTACACTCATGGTATCGCTCCTTTAAACAATGCCGGTCAGGTAGAACACGCCGATCACGAACAGCACCGCGGCGCTTTTGATCAGGGTGATGGCGAAGATGCCGCCATAGGCCTGCCGGTGGCTGAGGCCGGTGATCGCCAGCAGGGTGATCACCGCGCCGTTGTGCGGCAAGGTATCCATGCCGCCGCTGGCCATCGAGGCCACCCGGTGCAGCACTTCCAGCGGGATATGCGCGGCGTGGGCGGCGGCCACGAAGTTATCGGCCATCGCCGCCAGCGCGATGCTCATGCCGCCGGAGGCCGAGCCGGTGATGCCGGCCAGCAGGGTGACGCTGATCGCTTCGTTCAGCAGCGGATTGGGGATCGCCGACAGCGCCTGCGACAGCACCAAAAAGCCCGGCAGCGCGGCGATCACCGCGCCGAAGCCGTATTCGGAGGCGGTGTTCATCGCCGCCAGAATTGCGCCGCCGACCGCCGTCTTGCTGCCTTCCGCCAGCCGGCCGCGAATATTGCCAAAGCCGAACGCCACCACCAGTAGAATACCCGACACCAGCGCCGCTTCCACCGCCCAGATGGCGGTGATCTTCGCCACATCGGTGGTGATGGGCTTGGCCAGCCCCGGCAGCGTCAGATCGTGGCTGGCGCCGTACCACTGCGGGATCCAATGGGTGAAGGCAAGGTTGAATACCCCGACCAGAATCAACGGCAGGATGGCGATCAGCGGATTCGGCAGGTTGATGTCGTCCGGGGTTTCCGGTTCGTTCAGCAGCTCGGTGCCGTAACCCTCCCCCTTCAACTGCGCCTTGCGCCGCTGGCGTTCAAGATACAGCAGGCCGACCGCGATGATGAACAGCGAGCCGATCAGCCCCAGCCAGGGCGCGGCCCAGGCGTTGGTGCCGAAGAAGCTGGTCGGGATGATGTTTTGGATCTGCGGCGTGCCGGGCAAGGCGTCCATGGTGAAGGAGAAGGCGCCGAGCGCCACGGTGGCCGGGATCAGCCGCTTGGGGATGCCGCTCTGGCGGAACAGCTCGGCGGCGAACGGATAAACCGCGAACGCCACCACAAACAGCGACACTCCGCCGTAGGTCAGCAGCGCGCACACCAGCACGATCACCGGAATGGCGTGGCGCCGGCCGAGAATGCGGATCGCCGCCGCGACGATCGAACGGGAAAAACCGGACAGTTCGATCAGCTTGCCGAATACCGCCCCCAGCAGGAACACCGGGAAGTAGAGCTTCACGAAGCCGACCATCTTCTCCATAAACAGCCCGGTGAAGGTCGGCGCCACCGCGCCGGGGTCGGTCAACAGCACCGCGCCCAGCGCGGCTATCGGAGCGAACAAAATCACGCTGTAGCCGCGGTAGGCGGCCAGCATCAGTAATCCCAGTGCTGCCAGGGCAATCAAAACGCTCATCAGGCACCTCGCTATCGTTGTTATTGTCAGGTACGGCGTGCGAAATTACGGTTTCAGCGCAAAGCGCAGCTGATGCGCCCGTCGCCGTTGAATGCGTTCCCTGCGCGCTTCATCCCAAAGATAAAATCCCTGGCCGCTGCGCTGGCCGGTATCGCCGCGCTGCAGCCGCTGTTCCACCAGCGCCATCATCTCGTCGCCGGTCGCCAGTTCCGGGAACAGGTGGCGGGCGATGTCCGCCACCGTCGGGAGCCCGGTCATGTCGGCGGCCTCCAGCGGGCCGACCATGGCGTAGCGCCGCCCCAGCGAGGCGCGCATCACCTGATCCACCACCTCAGCGCTGGCGATGCCGCTGTGGACGATGTGCAGCGCCTCGCGCAGCACCGCAAACTGCAGCCGGTTGCCGACAAACCCCGGCGCGGCGCGCTCCAGCAGCACCGCCTCAAGATCCATCTCGCCGAGCAGCGCCTGCACCGCCGCCAGATGACGCGGTTCGGTGGCGCTGCCGGGCACGATCTCCACCAGCGGGATCAGGTGCGGCGGGTGCCAGAAATGGGCGATCAGCAGGCGCTGCGGATGGGTCATGCGCGCCGCCAGCTCGTCCGGCGGCAGGCCGCTGGTGTTGCTGGCGATCACCGCGTCGTCGGCGATCAGCCCTTCCAGCTGCTCATACAGCGCATGCTTCAGCTCGAGCCGTTCCGGGATCGCCTCAATAAGCAGCCGGGCGTGCGCCACCGCGTTCAGATCGCCGGTCACGCGCAGCCGCGCCAGCGCCGCGTCGCGCTCATCGTTATCAAACTGCCCGACGTCGCTCAGCTCGGCCAGAATGCCGCTCGCCACCGCCGGCGCTTCCTCCAGGCGCTGCGGATCCGGGTCATACAGCAGCACCTCATGGCCGTGGCGAATAAAGTGGGTGGCGATGCCCACCCCCATCAGCCCGGCGCCCAGTACCGCATAGTCAGATGACTGCATGGTGCCCTCCTCGGTTGTTTACGGGCGCTCTACCGCCAGCGCCACCCCCTGCCCGCCGCCGATGCACAGCATCGCCAGCCCCTTGTTCACCCCGCGGCGCTGCATTTCGAACAGCAGCGACACCAAAATGCGACAGCCGGACGCGCCGATCGGATGCCCCAGCGCGATCGCTCCGCCGTTGACGTTGACCCGCTCCGCCTCCCAGCCCAGTTCTTTACCCAGCGCCAGCGCCTGCGCGGCGAAGGCTTCGTTGGCTTCGATCAGATCGACCTCCTCCAACCGCCAACCGGCTTTTTCCAGGCAGCGGCGCGCGGCCGGCGCCGGGCCGATGCCCATGATCGCCGGTTCGACGCCCGACGAGGCGTAACCGGCGATGCGCGCCAGCACCGGCAAACGCAGCGCGGCGGCTTTTTCCGCGCTCATCAGCAGCACCACGGCGGCGCCGTCGTTGAGCGACGAGGCGTTGCCGGCGGTCACCGTGCCCTCTTTGCGAAACGCCGGCCGCAGCCGCGCCAGGGCATCCAGGCTGGTGTCGCGCGGCTGTTGGTCGCGCTCGACCCGCAGCGCCTCGCCCTTCGGCTGCGGCACCGTCACCGGCGTGATCTCCTGCGCGAAACGCCCGGCCTGCTGCGCCGCCAGCGCCTTCTGCTGCGAGCGCAGCGCAAAGCTGTCCTGCTCGGCGCGGCTGATGGCGTATTTCTCCGCCAGGTTCTCGGCGGTGATGCCCATGTGATAGTCGTTGAACGCGTCCCACAGGCCATCGTGGATCACGCTGTCCACCATCTGCGCGTGACCGAGGCGCAGACCGGCGCGCGCGCCGGCCATCAGGTAAGGCGACTGGCTCATGCTCTCCTGGCCGCCGGCGATCACCGCCTCGGCATCACCGCTGCGGATCGCCTGCACCGCCAGATGCACCGCCTTCAAACCGGAGCCGCACACCTTGTTGATGGTCAGCGCCGGCGTCGTAACGGGCAGCCCGGCGTTGAGCGCGGTCTGGCGCGCCGGATTCTGCCCGCAGCCGGCGGTCAGCACCTGGCCGAGGATCACTTCATCGATCTGCTGCGGCGCCACGCCGCTTTGCGCCAGCAGCCCTTGTACCGCCGCCGCGCCCAGTTCCACCGCCGTCAGCGGCGCCAGCGCGCCGTGAAAACTGCCGACCGGCGTGCGCGTCGCCGCCACGATCACCACTTCACGTTGTTGCACATTCACCTCCCGTCTCAGAAACGCATTTCCGGCACTTGCTCCGGCACAATCAGCCGGCCGGCGGTTTTGGCGACAATCTCCGCCACGCTGACGCCCGGCGCGCGTTCGCGCAGCACGAAGGCGCCGTCTTCAATTTCCAGGTAGGCCAGATCGGTCAATACCTTGCGGATGCAGCGGGCGCCGGTCAGCGGCAGCGTGCAGCGCGGCAGCAGCTTGGACTCGCCGCCCTTCGCGGCGTGGGTCATCACCACGATGATGTTCTCCGCCCCCGCCACCAGATCCATCGCGCCGCCCATGCCCTTGACCATCTTGCCGGGGATCATCCACGAGGCGATGTTGCCCTCGACGTCCACTTCAAACGCCCCCAGCACGGTCAGATCGACATGGCCACCGCGGATCATGGCGAACGACTGCGCCGAATCGAAAATAGACGCGCCGAGGCGCGCGGTGACCGTCTGCTTGCCGGCGTTGATCATGTCGGCGTCCAGCTGCTGCTCGGTCGGGAACTCGCCCATTCCCAGCAGGCCGTTTTCCGACTGCAGCATCACGTCCATGCCCGCCGGCACGTAGTTGGCCACCAGCGTCGGGATGCCGATGCCCAGGTTGACGTAGTAACCGTCTCTCAGCTCTTGCGCCACGCGCTGCGCCATTTGTTCACGGGTAAGCATGCGAATTCTCCTTATGCCCGCAGGGTGCGTTGTTCGATACGCTTCTCGAAGGTGCCCTGGATCAGCCGATCGACGTAGATGCCGGGGGTGTGGATCGCCGCCGGATCAAGCTCGCCCGGCGCGACGATCTCTTCCACTTCCACCACCGTGATGCGCCCGGCGGTCGCCATCAGCGGATTGAAGTTCTGCGCGGTGTGACGGTAGATGACGTTGCCGAAGTGATCGGCCTTCCAGCCTTTCACGATGGCGAAATCGCCGGTGATGGCGGTTTCCATGATGTAAGGGCGGCCGTTGAACTCGCGCACCTCTTTGCCTTCGGCGATCGGCGTGCCGTAACCGGTGGCGGTGAAGAACGCCGGGATGCCGGCGCCGCCGGCGCGGATCTTCTCCGCCAGCGTGCCCTGCGGCGTGAGATCCACCTCCAGCTCGCCGCTGAGCGCCTGCTGCTCGAACAGCGCGTTTTCACCGACGTACGATCCCACCACCTTGCGGATCTGATGGGTTTCCAGCAGCCGCCCGAGGCCGAACCCGTCGACGCCACAGTTGTTGGAAACCACCGTCAACCCGCGCACGCCGCGCCGGCGGATCTCTTCGATCAGGTTTTCCGGGATGCCGCACAGGCCAAAGCCGCCCGCCAGCACCGTCATGTTGTCCGTCAGGCCTGCCAGCGCTTCCTGGTAGCTGCCGACGCGTTTGTCGAGCCCTGCCATATCGTTGCCCCTGCATGTTGCGGCGCAGGGCGAAATGCCCTGGCTTGCGTGAGGGCATCTTCAGGTCACAAAAATGATTTGTTAATTTTGTTTTTATGCCGCATTCATTTAGAATTTTTATTAATCACTCGTTAACCGAAAATTAACAAAGAGTTAACGCCAACCAAAATGAAAATGAGCATCAAACAGTTACGCGCGTTTTTAGCGGTAGCTCACACTCTGAATTTCGCCCAGGCCAGCGAGCGGCTGAATATTTCTCAGCCGGCGCTCAGCCTGGCGATCCGTGGGCTGGAAGACGCGCTGGGCGGGCCGCTGCTGCTGCGCACCACCCGCCGGGTGACGCTGACGCCGGAAGGAGAAACCTTCTTCCCGATGGCGCGCCAGCTGCTGGCGGATTGGGATAACGCGGAAGAGGCGATGCGCCAGCGCTTTACCCTGCAGATGGGCAAGGTGGCGATCGCCGCCATGCCGTCGTTCGCCGGCAACCCGCTGCCGCCGATCCTTAAGGCGTTTCGCGATCGTTACGCCGGCATCAACGTGGCGGTGCACGACGTCATCAACGAGCAGGTGTTTGAAATGATCCGCGAAGGCCGGGTGGAGATGGGCATCGCCTTCGAGCCGGAGCCGAGCGACACCCTGCACTTCACCCCGCTGTGCCGCGATCGCTTTCTGGCGGTGGTGCCGAAGGATTCGGCGCTGGCGCGCAAGGCGCAGGTGAGCTGGAAGGAGCTGCTGACGCTGGATTTCATCACCCTGCAGCGGCCATCGGCGGTGCGGCTGCTGCTGGAGCAGGAACTGGCCCGCAGCGGGCGAACGCTGGAGGTGGCGTTTGAGAGCCACCAGCTGGTGACGGTCGGGCGCATGGTGGCCAACGGCCTCGGCGCCAGCGCGGTGCCGGCGCTGTGCGAGCGACAGATGGATGAGCTGGGGGCGGTGTGCGTGTCGCTGATCGGCCCGATCATCGAACGGCGCGTGGGCCTGATCCGCCTGGCGCAGCACCAACTCTCTTCCGCCGCGCAGGCGCTGGCGACGGTAATCGAACGGGAGATGGCGGGAAGTGGCGGGTAAGGCGGCACCAGCATTTTCAGATGATTCTCCGATCGAGAGCGTGAGCCAGAAGCTGTTACCACCCTGTAGAAAATGTTAAGTTTCCTAAAAATAAGGAGGCTTTTCGACATGGAACAGAAGTCCAGCAGCATCGCACCGGGCTATTGCATCGCCCAACAAACCGGCCCGCTCGCCTTCCATGCCAACTACCTGTTCGGTGGCAAGCCATCGGAAGCGGCACGCTTTTTTATGCAGCTCAATGCCGATACGCCGCTGGTTCAACCGGGGCAAATGCTGATCGTCGCCGATCCGCGCAATCATAATCAATCTACGCAGATCGCCGCCCTGATGCAGGCCAAGAGCCGCACCAGCAAAGCGGTGAAAGCCGGTGACAGCGATTTCTCCACCTTCTTGCACCGCAATTACGCCGCTATCGCCGCCTTCACCAGCTATGGGGAAACGGTTGTCGGGCTGGCTTCGGATGCCGGAGAACGCTACTTCAGCCAGATCAAGAATATCCTGGTTGAGATTGAAAAAACCTACCAAAATCAGTTCCGCACGAGTGGCGCATTGATTGGCACCCAGTTTCAGGTGGAACGAGCGCGGCTGTTCGGTACATTAAAACCGTTACTGAATCGCCTTACTCGTGCTCAACTCAATATGAAAGAGTATGCGCAAATCAAACACGCGCTAGGGCTCTCCAGTAAATCGCTGGTGCATGAATGGAGCACCGCCGGCGTCGGCGCCATCAAGGGTTATTCGAACTACGTCGACAGCGCCAGCCGGGCGGCCAAGTTTATGAAAGCCGGCGGCTGGATCGGCATCGGATTGAGTGGGCTGAATACCACCAACGACGTCTACAACGCCTGCACCACCGGTCGCGAACAGGAGTGCGCCAAGATTGCGGTGAAGGGATACAGTCATTTTGCGGCAAGTACTGCGGCGGGAATTTGGGCAGGGAATGCAGGTGCAGGTCTTGCGATTGCAGCTTGTTCAATTGTGTTGGGTGCAGCAACAGCAGGAACAGGTGTGATCGTTTGTGGTATCGCTGGAGCCGCTATAGGAGGCGCCGCAGGATCCACACTGGGTGGCATGGGTTCCGATTATTTGACGACGTTAGTGGTAGGTGAATGATGAAATTTATCGTCATATCGTGTTTGATATTGCTGGTTTTAAGCGCCTTCATCCAGTTCATTGGTTACCGTCGCCATAAAAAAGAGTTTGATGCTTTCTATCAACGTTACGCCGGCAGCGGACATTTTATTCCGCCCTACGTCGCCTTTGCCGATAGCCTCGGCATGCTTGGAACCTCATTGAAAGCACAGTGGTTTCTTTGGATTCTGAAAAGGAAAAAAATAAAAATAAGGGATCAAGTTTGGCTCGATGCGAAAACCTACGATTTCGTGCAAAAAAACGCCTCTCCTGAGCTACAGAAGTGGCTGGCGATGGACTTTATACTTTTGCTCGTAGAAGCCATTATTACCACCGTGGGCTGTATTTTTATTTATCTCATCAAAATCAACGTATAAAAATGATCAATTATATTGAGTCTTACATAAAATAGATAAAACTCTTAGTGGTATTACTATTCTTTCTTTTCCTTCTTATCGCTATTATCCAATTTATTTACTATCGACTTCATAAAAAAGAGTTTGATCTCTTTTATCAACACTATGTGGTGAGTAAACACCCTGTTCCACTTTTTGTCGTGATAGCGGACAACCTTAACTTCATCGGTGTTTCACTAAAAGCCCAGTGGTTTCGTTGGATTTTGAACAACCGGAAATTAAAACTGACTCGCAACGTTTGGCTAAGCCCCAAAACCTACGATTTCGTTCGAGCAGCTTCATCACCAAGGTTAAAAAATTGGATCCGTAATGATTTCAGATTATTAATGTTACAAGGATCACTCTTAATCATCATGTGTCTCCTGAACTATCTCCTGAAGTCGGTCTAATCCCCCTCCACCGCCTGCACCGCCGCCTTCTGCGTGGCGCGCTGATATAAGCACAGCTCCCTGCCCGGCTGGTTTTTCATAAACGGCTGCGGGTAGCGCCCGCCGATAAACAGCGCCGAATAGCCGACGTCGTCACCGTAGTGAATAATCTCCCCTTCCACCCTGGCGTTTTTTAGCCCGCTGGCTTTCAGGCAGGCGGCGCGCATCGCCTGTTCGCTCTTGGCCCACGCCTGTGGGGAAGACGCGGTGGCGTTGAACGCGGCCAGTGCGGCGATAAGCAGCCCTATTTTTTTCATCGTTATCTCTCCTTCTACGGCCCGTCTCGCCAGTATAGACCGTGCCGCCCCGGCCAACCCGCCGCGCTCTTTACGGCATTTTTATTCCGCGCCCCGTTAACGTTACGGCGTTTTTACAGACAGTTTTTGCCGCCGCAGATACCCTTTTCACATCGCCACTATGGCCCCACAAGAGAGTTGTCTCATGCGTTTATCCCTGCCTCTGGCCGTGACCGGTCTTCGTTCTGGAGCGCGCCATGCATGCTAATATCATCGGGTTCAATCCCCTGCTGGCGGAGCTGCCCGCTTCGCCGACGCGCACCTTCCGCAAAGAGCTGGAGCACTATCTGCAGCGCTATCCGGATACCGAACAGCTGGATATTTATCTGCACGATCTGAACGGCCAGCTGCGCGGCAAGCGGCTGCCGATCGCCGAAGCCTTTGGGCTGGAAAAAGGCTGCTACTTCCCGCTGTCGATCTACGCCCTGGATCTGCACGGCCGGGTGATTGAAGAAAGCGGGCTGGGGCAACGGGCGGGCGAGCCTGACCGCTTGTGCCTGCCGGTGCCCGGCACGCTGCGCCCCTGCGCGCGCGCTCCCGAACGCCACGCCCAGCTGCTGCTGACGATGCAAAACGCCGACGGCGGCGCCTGCGAGCTGGAGCCGCGCGTGGTGCTGCAACGGGTGCTGAAGCGCCTGCACGAGCGCAACTGCTTCCCGGTGGTGGCGGCCGAACTGGAGTTCTACCTGCAGGATCCGCTGCGCCCCGCCGAGTCGGAAGCTTGCCCGACGCAGAGCTTCGCGGTGGATGCGCCCGAGCGCCACCATGCGCTGCTGAGCGACATCGAACGGCACGCGCGGCTGCAAAGCCTGCCGCTGACCGGCGTGGTGGCTGAAGCCGCCTCCGGCCAGTACGAGCTGAACCTGCATCACAGCCGGCGCGTGCTGGAAGCCTGCGACCAGATCATGGCGCTGAAACGCCTGACGCGGCAGATTGCCGAGCAACATCACCAGCACGCCTGCTTTATGGCCAAGCCCTGTGCCCATGCCGCCGGCAGCGGGCTGCATTTTCACATCAGCCTGCAGAACGAGCGCGGCGAGAACCTGCTGACCGGCGCGCCGGGCGAACTGAGCGACAACATGCAACAGGCGATGGCGGGCATGCTGGCGCTGATGCCGGCGTCGATGGCGATCCTGGCGCCCAACATCAACGCGTTTCGCCGCTTCCGCCCCGGCATGCACGTGCCGCTGCGCGCCTCCTGGGGCCACAACAATCGCACGGTGGCGCTGCGCCTGCCCTGCGCCGACAGCGCCAATCAGCGCATCGAATACCGCCTGGCCGGCGCCGACGCCAACCCCTATCTGGCGCTGGCGGTGATGCTCGGCGGCCTGCTGCACGGGCTGGAACACCCGCTGCCGCTGCCGCCCGCCGCCAACGGCTGCGAAAGCGACAACGCCGCCCCCTTGCCGCTCGGCCAGCAGGAGGCGCTGGCGCTGTTCCGCCACAGCGATCCGCTGCGCGAACTGCTCGGCCCGGCGTTCTGCACCCTGTGGCACACCTGCAAAAGCGCCGAACTGCGCCGCTTCGAGGAACAGGTCACCGCCGCCGAACTCGGCTGGATGCTGTAACCATCCACTGATTCGTTAACCTAAGGATAATCATGAACATGCAACCGCAATTGGCCCCCGTACAGCCGCTGCTCTGCTGGCGCAAAGGCGTTTTTCATATCAGCACCGATCGGCAGTTATTGGATATCGAAGCGATCCAGCGTTTCCTCAGCCTGCCGGATCGGGCGGCGGCGGAGCGCCTGGCGCGCCACGGCCTGTGCTTTGGCCTGTACCGCAAACGCCACCAGCTCGGCTTCGCCCGCATGGTGACCGATTACGCCACCTTCGCCTCGGTGAGCGAGCTGTTCGTCAGCGCCGAATACCGCGGCGTCGGGCTGGGAAGCTGGCTGACGCGCTGCTGTCTGGCGCATCCGGCATTGCGCGGCCTGCGCGTCACGCTGCCCGCGCTGCAAGCGCCCTGGCGCGCCGACTGCGCGGCGCACGCCCCGCGCGCCCTGCACTGATAAGGAGACCCCCATGTCTCGTTTGGTGCTGATTTCCAACAAACAGTGCGACGGCAAGGATCTGGCCTGCGCCGGCCGGACGTTGGCGGCCGACGCCGAACCGGGGCTGTGGCTCGGCTGGAACGGCGACGTGCAGAATTTCGCGCAGCGCCCGATCAGTTGCCGCCAACGCGCCGGTTACGATCAGGTGACCTTCCCGCTGTCGATCGAGGAGTTTCGCCGCCACTATCAGGGCTACTACCACGACGGCCTGTGGCCGGTATTCCACAACCAGCCGGAGAAGGCGCACTTCACGCCGGAAAACTACCGCGCCTACCGGCAGCTGAATCGCCGTTTCGCCGATATCGCCTGCGAGCACCTGTGCCCCGGCGACATCGTCTGTATCGACGACTACCAGCTGCTGCCCTGCGCCCAGGCGTTGAAGGAGCAGGGGCTGCTGAATGCCTGCGCGTTCTTCTTCCACCTACCGTTCCCGTCGGCGGCGCTGCTGCGGCGCATCCCGGAACATCGTCAGCTGATCGCTTCGCTGCTGTTCTACGATCTGATCGGCTTTACCACCACGGACGATCGCAACGCCTTTCTCAGCTGCCTGTCAGGCGAGTTCCCGTTGGAGATGCTGCCCGACGACCAGATCCAGGCCAACGGGCATCTCTTCGCCACCGGCATTTTCCCCGCCGGCATCAACGGCAGGCAGGTTTACTGAACTCAGGCCGCCGCCCGCTGGCGCTCCAGTTCGCGCACCAGCGGGATCACTTCGCGGCCGAAGTACTCCACCTCTTCCTGGAAGTGCAGAAACGCCAGCAACAGCAGATCCACCCCGGCGTCTTTTAACGCGATGATGCGCTCGGCGATCTGCTGCGGCGTGCCGATCAGGTTGGTTTTAAAGCCGTCGTTGTACTGCACCAGATCCTCAAACGAGGATTTGGCCCAGTTGCCTTCGCCCTCGGGCGAGGCCGCCCCGGCGTTCTTCACCTCGTGGCCGAATCCTTGCACCGCCTCCGGGTTGGCGTGATCGATAATCTCCTGCAGCACTGCCTGCGCTTCCTGCTCGGTATCGCGGGCAATGACGAAGCCGTTCACCCCCACCTTGACCCGGTGCTGGTTGGCCCTGGCCTTGGTCTGCAGATCGTCCACCTGCTGGCGAATGCCCTCCACGCTGTTGCCGTTGGTGAAGTACCAGTCCGAAACCCGCGCCGCCATGTCGCGCGCCGCCCGCGAGCTGCCGCCCTGGAAGATCTCCGGCAGCGGATCCAGCGGCTTGGGCTTCAGCGAGTAGTCGCGATAGCGATAAAAATCGCCGGCGAAGGTGAAGCTGGGCTCAGTCCAGATGCCGCGCAGGCAGCGGATAAACTCTTCCGAGCGCAGGTAGCGCTCCTCATGATCCAGCCACGGCTCGCCGATGGCCTTGAACTCGCCGCGGAACCAGCCGCTGACAATGTTCACCGCGATGCGCGCGTTGGAAAGATGGCTGATGGTGGCGATCTGCTTGGCCGCCAGCGTGGGGTTCCACGGCCCCGGCAGCAGTGCGGCGATCACTTTCAGTTTCTCGGTGGAATCCAGCAGCGCCTGTGAGAACGACACCGATTCGTGCTGGTTCTCCGCGCCGTAACCGGCGGTGAAGCGGATCTGGGTAAGCGCGTAGTCGAAACCGGCGCGCTCGGCAATCTGCGCCAGCTTGCGGTTATAGCCGATGTCCCAACCGGTGCGCTGCGGGATGTTGCTGATCACCAGACCGCCGGAGACGTTCGGCACCCAGTAGGCGAACTGAATAGGCTGCTGCGAGTGGTTTGCTGCTGACATGCTTCTCTCCCTCTGCTCGTTGGCGCCGTGATGCGGCACGCATATAACCATTATCGATTTACAAATATTGAAAACCATGTTTTGGTTATAAATCCGATAGCAGAATGCGTGCCAACCGCCGCGTTAAGGCATCTGGCTGATAAACCGAGGGTTTAAAGCCGGCGGGTTAAAGCGGGTGCTGCATTGGCAACAGCGGCTGGCGGGCGGCTGTTGGTTATGCAGCAAACCGCTTACCCCGCCAATCCAACCGTTCACCCGGCGGATCTGACCGCTGAGCGAAATACGCCTGTCTTCCCCCCTTACCCCCGGCGATGATGAGCTGTTCCTAAACCCGCCTTACCTCGGGAAAGACGCTACGGCTCACCGCGCCACTCTGACATCTCTTACAAGCGGATGAGTTCATTCATATTTTGCAGACTGGAATTAAGGATACCTCATGAAACGAGAGGGGATTTTAAAGCACATTCCGTGGATGCTGCTGGGGATACTCGGCGCAGCCTGCCTCGGCGTGGTGGCGCTGCGCCGCGGCGAACACATCAGCGCGCTGTGGATCGTCGTCGCTTCGGTGGCGGTGTATCTGGTGGCCTACCGCTACTACAGCCTGTACATCGCCACCAGGGTGATGAAGCTGGACGCCGGCCGCGCCACCCCGGCGGTGGTCAACAACGACGGCCTCAACTACGTGCCGACCAACAAGAACGTGCTGTTCGGCCACCACTTCGCCGCCATCGCCGGCGCCGGGCCGCTGGTGGGGCCGGTGCTGGCCGCGCAGGTCGGCTACCTGCCCGGCACGCTGTGGCTGCTTGGCGGCGTGGTGCTGGCGGGGGCGGTGCAGGACTTTATGGTGCTGTTCATCTCCTCGCGCCGCAACGGCGCCTCGCTCGGTGAGATCATCAAAAAAGAGATGGGGCCGATACCGGGCACCATCGCGCTATTCGGCTGCTTCCTGATCATGATCATCATCCTGGCGGTGCTGGCGCTGATCGTGGTGAAAGCGCTGGCGGAAAGCCCGTGGGGCGTGTTCACCGTCTGCTCCACCGTGCCGATCGCGCTGTTTATGGGCATCTACATGCGCTATCTGCGCCCCGGCCGCGTGGGTGAAGTGTCAATCATCGGCATCGTGCTGCTGGTGGCCGCCATCTGGTTCGGCGGCGTGGTGGCGCACGACCCGTACTGGGGCCCGGCGCTGACCTTTAAAGACACCACCATCACCTTCACGCTGATCGGCTACGCCTTTGTCTCCGCCCTGCTGCCGGTGTGGCTGATCCTGGCGCCGCGCGACTACCTGGCCACCTTCCTGAAAATCGGCGTGATCGTCGGGCTGGCGATCGGCATCGTGATCCTCAACCCTGAGCTGAAAATGCCGGCGGTGACCCAGTTCGTTGACGGCACCGGCCCGGTGTGGAAAGGCACCCTGTTCCCGTTCCTGTTCATCACCATCGCCTGCGGCGCGGTCTCCGGCTTCCATGCGCTGATCGCCTCCGGCACCACGCCGAAGCTGCTGGCCAATGAGACCGACGCGCGCTTTATCGGCTACGGCGCAATGCTGATGGAGTCCTTCGTCGCCATCATGGCGCTGGTGGCGGCGTCCATCATCGAGCCGGGCCTGTACTTCGCCATGAACACCCCGCCGGCGGCGCTGGGCATCACCATGCCGGATCTGCACCGCCTGGGCACCGAAGACGCGCCGATGATCATGGCTTCGCTGAAGGACGTGACCGTGCACGCGGCGGCGGCGGTCAGCTCCTGGGGCTTCGTCATCAGCCCGGAACAGATCCTGCAGACCGCCACCGACATCGGCGAACCTTCGGTGCTGAACCGCGCCGGCGGCGCGCCAACGCTGGCGGTGGGCATCGCCCACGTGTTCCACCAGATCATTCCGGGCGCCAACATGGGCTTCTGGTATCACTTCGGCATTCTGTTCGAGGCGCTGTTCATCCTGACCGCGCTGGACGCCGGCACCCGCTCCGGCCGCTTTATGCTGCAGGATCTGCTGGGCAACTTCGTGCCGTTCCTGAAGAAAACCGACTCGCTGGTGGCCGGCATCATCGGCACCGCCGGCTGCGTCGGGCTGTGGGGCTACCTGCTGTATCAGGGCGTGGTGGATCCGCTCGGCGGCGTGAAGAGCCTGTGGCCGCTGTTCGGCATCTCCAACCAGATGCTGGCCGCCGTGGCGCTGGTGCTGGGCACCGTGGTGCTGATTAAAATGAAGCGCACCCAATACATCTGGGTGACCGTGCTGCCGGCGGTGTGGCTGCTGATCTGCACCACCTACGCGCTGGGCCTGAAGCTGTTCAGCGACAACCCACAGCTGGAAGGCTTCTTCTTCCTGGCCGGCGAGTACAAGCGCAAGATCGCCGAGGGCGGCGCCGAGCTGAGCGCCCAGCAGATCGCCAACATGAACCACATCGTGGTGAACAACTACACCAACGCCGGGCTGAGCATTCTGTTCCTGCTGGTGGTGTACAGCATCATCTTCTACGGGGTGAAAACCGCGATAGCGGCGCACAAGAACCCGAAACGCACCGACCAGGAAACGCCTTACGTGCCGGTGCCGCAGGCCGCGCCCGCCGACGGCGTAACTGAGGGGGAGGTCAAAGTTTCGACCCAGCATTGATGTGATTTAACGGATACCCTGCATAATAAGCATTAAGTAGTACCCAAAGCCGCACGGCCTGCGCATCGCAAGACGCCAGGCGTGCGGCGCGATGCAATCGAGATACCCGGGGCGACCCGGAGGTGGGGCATCCCTGCGGGAACCCCATCCCCCGGCTTCCCCTAATATCAGGCTTAAGCAAGCGCTGTAGTGATGCAGGGTAAAGTTGGAGAAGGCTTATGTTCGGAAATCTCGGCCAGGCGGGGAAATATCTCGGGCAGGCGGCGCGCATGTTGGTGGGCGTGCCTGACTACGATACCTACGTCCAGCACATGAAAGACAACCACCCGGACAAGCCGGTGATGACCTATAAAGAATTTTTCCGCGAGCGCCAGCAAGCGCGCTACGGCGGCGACGGCAAAGGCGGCATGCGCTGCTGTTAACCCGCAGTCACAAGGACCCGTATGAAACCCATTGCAGTCACCATCCTGACCGGCTTTTTGGGCGCCGGCAAAACCACCCTGCTGCGCCACATCCTGAACGCCGAACACGGCTATAAAATCGCGGTCATCGAGAACGAGTTCGGCGAAGCGCCGATCGACGACGCGCTGATCGGCGATCGTGCCAGCCGCATCACCACGTTAAGCAACGGCTGCATCTGCTGCAGCAAGTCCAACGAACTGGCAGACGCGCTGCTGGATCTGCTGGACGGCGTCGACAGCGGCCAGCTGGCGTTCGATCGGCTGATCATCGAATGCACCGGCATGGCCGATCCCGGCCCGATTACCCAGACCTTTTTCTCGCACGAGATCCTGTGCGAGCGCTTCCTGCTGGACGGCATCATCACCCTGGTGGACGCGGCGCACGCCGAGCAGCAACTGAGCCAGTTCAGCATCGCCCAGGCTCAGGTGGGCTACGCCGACCGCATCCTGTTGACCAAAACCGACGTGGCGCCGGACTGCGAGGCGCTGATCCAGCGGCTGCAGCGGATGAACGCCCGCGCGCCGCTCTACCAGGTGACGCACGGCGATATCGATCTGAGCGTGCTGTTCGACATCGAAGGCTTTACGCTGAACGACAAGCTGAACCTGACGCCGCCCGCCCCGCTGTTCCGCCGCATTCCGCAGCCGCAGAGCGACATCCGCTCGATCGTGGTGACGCTGGAGCGCCCGCTGCCGCTGATGCAAATCTCCGAGGTGATGGAAGGCCTGCTGCTGGAATACGCCGACAACCTGCTGCGCTACAAAGGCATTCTGTCTATCGAAGACGAACCGCGCCGCCTGCTGTTCCAGGGCGTACAGCGGCTGTATAACGCCGACTGGGATCGGGAATGGCTGCCGGAGGAAGAGCGCAAGAGCACCTTGGTATTTATTGGTGTGGATCTGCCTGAGGAGGAGATTCGGGAGCGGATTGGGGCGTTGGGGTAAGATAAACCATTCCCCAGGCCAACACGCCCCATATCCAGCAAACTCAAGGATGAACGATGGCAAACAACGTGATGATAGTAGGATTAAAGGCGCTTAACCTGTGCGCGAGCGCCTATATCGTCATCAAACTGAGCACGGTGTTAGCCATCGGCATCATGTTTCTTATTGTCTCTTACGCCGGCGTGGAGGACGTTGGGTTGTCCAATCTCCTCGCCGGGGCGCTCATCATCCTGCCGCTGTTGGTCGTCGTCGGTGGCACACTTATCGTCTGCGCCGTCGCCGCCTATCTCAACCTAAAGGCACCCTATCGTAAAAAAGCGCTGTTCTTTAGCCTGCTGTTGGGCAGCATCTCTGCGGTTGGCCTGCTGCTGCCCTACACACGCGAGTTCGCGCTATCCACGGCACTTGCCAGCGCCCTGGCATTGGGCAGCGCGCTGGGGATTTTTGCTTTGTCGAAGAGGCGGGTTCAAGCGTTGTAGCGCCTGGAAAAGACGGGTAGCGATTATTCCTTTCCCCAATACGGCCCCGCCGCCACCGACTCGCGCTCGATCAGGCTGGCCGGGAAACTGGGGCGCTTACTCAGCTCGCCGCCGTCCAGCATCGACAGCAGGCGATTGATGGTCTCCTGGATCATCTCGGTGACCGGCATCTTCATGCTCGACAGCGACGGCACGGTATAGGGCGCCAGCGGGATGTCGTCGAAGCCGATGACCGATACCGCCTCCGGCACCGCCACGCCGCGCTCCGCCAGCCGCTTCATCGCGCCGATGGCCATTTCGTCGTTGCCGGCGACGATGGCGCTGAACGGTTGCCCGCCGGCCAGCAGCGCATCGACCGCCGCCACGCCGCTTTGCGCGTTCCATTTTCCTTCGACGATCAACGCCTCGTTAACCGCAATGCCCTGCTGCGCCAGCGCGGACTTGTAGCCGGAAAGCCGCTCCAGCCCGGTGGGGGAATCGAGCGAGCCGGTGATAAAGGCGATGTCGCGATGCCCGCGCGCGATCAGGTGCGCCACCGCCGCCGCGCCGGCGGCGTGCTGATCGCTGAAGATGCAGTAGCTGTCGTTCAGCCGCAGCCGCCGGTTGATCACCAGAATCGGCTGACGGTGTTGGGAGACGATCTCGTCCATTTCCGCGATCGACAGAAAACGCGGGTAGATGATCACCCCGTCGCAGCGCAGATCCAGCAAAAACTGAATGGCGGCCCGCTCCTCTTCGGCAGTGTGCTTGCCGTCCGCCAGGATCAGTTGGCGGCCGTTCGCCTCCATGATGCGCGCCGACTGCGCCATCAGTTCGCTGAAATAGTTGCCGCTGTAGAGGGTGTTGGTGACCACCAGGCCGAGGGTTTGGGTGGTGTTGGTCGCCAGGCTGCGCGCCAGCAGGTTGGGCCGATAGCCGGTTTCCGCGATGGCTTTTTCCACCAACGCGCGTTTCTCCTCGCTGACATAGCCGCTGCCGGACAAAACGCGCGACACCGTCGCCTTTGAAACGCCGGCCTTTTTCGCCACCTCGAGTATCGTTGCCATCTGTGCGCCGCCAAAATCCATGGGTTCAGCGCAGTCTACCCAAGACGCCCGGCGTTTGGAACGTTTTCACGCCCCTGCACATCGGTGCGCACTTATCCCTGACGATCCAGATCACGAAAACGCAACGCCAAAAACCATAGTTATTGCCAACCACAAAACACCAATACATGATTTTGTGAAACCGGTTTCTTATGGGCGTTTCATACGGATGGAACGACGGATCGCCCAGGCAGTAAATATTCGCCTTTAGGCTATCCGAATTGCTATCTGAGAGACGACACGCCATGCCGAAGAACTACGCAGAGATCTCGCACGCCATCGTGGCCGCCCTGGGCGGCGCGGGCAATATCGAGGCCGTGACCCACTGCATGACCCGCCTGAGATTCGTGGTGAAAGACAAAACGCGGATCGACACACCGGCGCTGAAGGCCATCGACGGCGTGCTGGGCGTGGTGCACAGCGGTGAACAGTGCCAGGTGATCATCGGCAACGAGGTGGCCAAGGCCTATCAGGCGGTGCTGGCGCTCGGCATGCCGGGCGCAGCATCCCCCGCCGCCCCGGTGAAACGCCAGCTTACCCTGAAGGGCATCGGCGCCGGCATTCTCGACGCGCTGGTGGGCACCATGTCGCCACTGATCCCCGCCATCATCGGCGGCTCGATGGTGAAGCTGCTGGCGATGATCCTGGATATGGCCGGGGTATTCGAGAAAGGCTCCTCGACCCTCGTCATCCTCAACGTGATCGGCGACGGCGCGTTCTTCTTCCTGCCGGTGATGGTCGCCGCCTCGGCGGCGCTGAAGTTCAAAACCAACATGTCATTGGCGATCGCTATCGCCGGGGTGCTGGTGCATCCCAACTTTATCGATCTGATGGCCAAGGCGGCGCAGGGCCAGGCGGTGGAATTCGCCTTCATCCCGGTGACGGCGGTGAAATACACCTACACGGTGATCCCGGCGCTGGTGATGACCTGGATCCTGTCGCACATCGAACGCGGAGTGGATCGCATCACCCCGGCGGTGACCAAGAACTTCCTCAAGCCGATGCTGATCGTGCTGATCGCCGCGCCGATCGCCATTCTGCTTATCGGGCCGCTCGGCATCTGGATCGGCAGCGGCATCTCTGCGCTGGTCTACACCGTGCACGGCTACCTGGGCTGGCTCTCCGTGGCCATTATGGGGGCGATTTGGCCGCTGCTGGTGATCACCGGCATGCACCGGGTATTCACCCCGACCATCATCCAGACCATCGCCGAGACCGGCAAAGAGGGCATGGTGATGCCTTCGGAGATCGGCGCCAACCTGTCGCTGGGCGGCGCTTCGCTGGCGGTGGCGCTGAAAACCAAGAACCGCGAACTGCGCCAGACCGCGCTGGCCGCCGCGGCCTCCGCCATCGTGGCGGGGATTTCCGAACCGGCGCTGTACGGCGTGGCAGTGCGCCTGAAGCGGCCGCTGATCGCCAGCCTGATCAGCGGCTTTGTCTGCGGCGCGGTCGCCGGCATCGGCGGGCTGGCCAGCCATTCGATGGCCTCGCCCGGGCTGTTCACCAGCGTGCAGTTCTTCGATCCGGCCAACCCGATGAGCATCGTGTGGGTGGTGGCGGTGATGGCGCTCTCGGTGGTGCTGTCGTTCGCGCTCACGCTGATGCTGGGCTTCGAGGATCTGCCGGAAAACGCCGCCGCGCCCGGCCAAACCGCACCGGCGGCGAACGCCGCCGGCGCAACGCATTGAGACACCAGAGGATTGCATGTCCGATTCAACATTCCCTAAAGGATTTTTATGGGGCGGCGCTTTGGCCGCCAACCAGGCGGAAGGCGGCTATCACGAGGGCGGCAAAGGGCTGACCACCGTCGATATGATCCCGCACGGCCCGCACCGCATGGCGGTCAAACTCGGGCTGGAGAAGCGCTTTAGCCTGCGCGACGACGAGTTTTATCCCAGCCACGACGCCATCGATTTCTACCACCGCTACCGCGACGACATCGCGCTGATGGCGGAGATGGGCTTTACCGTGTTCCGCACCTCCATCGCCTGGAGCCGCATCTACCCCAACGGTGACGAGCTGACGCCCAACCCCGAGGGCATCGCCTTCTACCGCAGCCTGTTCGAAGAGTGCCGCCAATACGGCATCGAGCCGCTGGTGACCCTGTGCCATTTCGACGTGCCGATGCACCTGGTGACCGAATACGGCTCCTGGCGCAACCGCAAGATGGTGGAGTTCTTCACCCGCTACGCCCGCACCTGCTTCGAGGCCTTCGACGGGCTGGTGAAATACTGGCTGACCTTCAACGAGATCAACATCCTGCTGCACAGCCCGTTCTCCGGCGCCGGGCTGGTGTTTGAAGCGGACGAAAACCCCGAACAGGTGAAATACCAGGCCGCGCACCACGAACTGGTGGCCAGCGCGCTGGCGACGCGCATCGCCCACGAAGTGAACCCCGCCAACCAGGTGGGCTGCATGCTGGCCGGCGGCAACTTCTACCCGTGGTCCAGCAAGCCGGAAGACGTGTGGGCCGCGCTGGAGAAAGACCGCGAGAACCTGTTCTTTATCGACGTGCAGGCGCGCGGCGCTTACCCCTCCTACGCCGCCCGCGTATTCCGTGAGAAAGACGTCAGCATCGTCATGGAACCGGAAGACGCCGACATCCTGAAGCACACCGTCGACTTCGTCTCCTTCAGCTACTACGCCTCGCGCTGCGCCTCCGCCGACATGAACGACAACAACAGCAGCGCCGCCAACGTGGTGAAATCGCTGGCGAACCCGCACCTGCCGCGCAGCGACTGGGGCTGGGGCATCGATCCGCTGGGGCTGCGCATCACCATGAACATGATGTACGACCGCTACCAAAAACCGCTGTTCCTGGTGGAAAACGGCCTGGGCGCACACGACGAGTTCAATGCAGCAAGCGAGATTGAGGACGACTACCGCATCAGCTACCTGCGCGAACACATCCGCGCCATGGCCGACGCCATCGCCGACGGCGTGCCGGTGCTGGGTTACACCACCTGGGGCTGCATCGACCTGGTGGCCGCCTCGACCGGCGAAATGAGCAAGCGCTACGGCTTTGTCTACGTCGACCGCGACGACCAGGGCAACGGCACCCTCACCCGCACCCGCAAGAAATCGTTCTGGTGGTATAAGAAAGTGATTGCCAGCAATGGGGGGGATTTGGGGTAGGTTTGGGCAGGGGGTTAGCGTGGGGTGCGGAGGGCTTCCAACCTAAGTTGATTGCCTTCCTGCTGTACAGCGAATTCGGCGACGAATTCACGCGTAGAGGGAAACTCACCCGCCTGCTGTTTCTTGATGGAGACCAGCTTCGCGGAGAAATGGTATTGCTGCCCCGGCGTAAATACGTAGCCCTCATCAGGGACGCACTGATTGGGGGCGATATCCCACAGCGGCTTGAAGAATTTGAATGTGCGGTTCTGCGCCTCATCCAATCGGTAAATCGAGATACCCGCGAGCTTTTCGTCTCCCTGCGGCTGAACGGTGATGCATACTTTGCCCTCACGCAAGCCGGCGGTAGCGGGATAGTCTACGGGGATACGATCGCCTATCGACGGACAGCCGGCGAGCAGGAAGGGGAATGCGAGGGGGAAGATCCGTTTCATTTTGTCTCTGCGTTATCTGCTGCCCTGTGTGATATTTTCAATTTCGTAAACACCATTGAGCTTTGTCACTTTGAAGTGAGCAATAAAGGCCCTGCCGGAAACATCCTGCAGGTTTCTGCGCTTCTCAATCGGCACAAAATTTAGCCTCATGCTGTAGGTATGATTTTCCTGAAACGGGTAATCGTTCTGCGTAACGCAAATGCCCTTTTTAAGATCCTGATTCCCCACCTCAATCAATTTCTCATCAGCATCACCACTGAGATAGAGCGTATCTGGCCTTTCGTTTTCCTTTGGTGAAGGATAGATACAGATGTCGCCATTCTTTTTAGCATGGGCGGCGATAGGGATATCCGGCGCATAGCGCTGATCGAGACGATCGACGGTGCAGGCGCTCAGTAATGCTGCACCGAAATTGATAAGCAAGAAATTAGCTTTCATCATATTCTATTATTTATAAATCTTAATGAAAAATATTATCCATGAATGGATGACTGATAATTCAATACAAAGATGATATGCCGAATTGCGAGGTACATCCCAATCATAAAAGCAAATAAACTGTAATTCCATACAGCTTATTTTTTCCTTTTACTGATAACGCTATAGTTTTTCCGCTGCGGCAAAATCCGCAGCCGGAGTTAGCGTTCCGAATCTGACATACTACCGCTGTATTATGTAATAATGCAGCAGCTTTAGTTCACTCCAAATAATGGTGGCTCAGGCGGGGGCTTCGCAAGAAGCGCCGGTTCGTATGTCCCGGTGACGCTAACCCCGTCTGGGCTACCACCCGAGTTTAGCGTCTCTGGTGATAGTCATTAACTAATGACATACAGAGATGCACCCATGACAAAGGTTCCCACTACAGAATCCGTTGCAAACACTCTCACCCTCTATCGCCAACTGTTTAACCACCTCGATCTCAGCGTATTTAATCCCTCAGAGCTCTTAGACCTAGCCGCACTCTCTGCCGAACAGGCGGAAGGTCTGTGCCACGGCCTGATGCTGTTCGGCCATTTACTGCAAAAGCACCTACAACTGGACACTGAAGACTGGGAACAGCTGAATCGCTATCTCAACGCCACAGCACATCTGGTTCCTGCTTTGTGTAACCTGTATGGTCGGGCGTTGCGGGAGATGGAAACCTGCGGCTAACGTAAATGGCAATCAGGGCGATGCCTGCACTCGTCGCCCTTCCCACCCACGATTTCCAATAGATCTGGCTGACATATCACAACAAAAACATTCATCAGGGTGGGCATTTCCTCCCCTACCTGGCATAGTTAACGCATTCGGTAAATCGATGAGTTAACTGCTGGGTATTGATGTATGGCTGCTGCAAAACTTTGGACTAGAGAAGAATTACTGATCGCTTTCACTCTGTATAGCCAAATACCGTTTGGCAAACTTCATTCGAGAAATCCCGAAATAATCCACTATGCAAAATTGATTGGACGCACGCCATCAGCACTAGCCATGAAGCTGGTTAACCTCGCTAGTTTGGATCCATACATTATCGAATCTGGTCGAAGCGGTTTGAAAGGCGCTTCCAATGCCGATCGCGAGCTGTGGGAAGAAATGAATCAAGATGCGGATTTATTCAATCAGCAATGCCAAACGGCAGTAGAACACCTGGAAAAACCAGCCGCACCTGAGTTTGATGAGGAGCCAAAAGATTTCAGTGGCAGAGATAAGCTCTCTACAGTCAAAACACGTGTAGACCAAAACCTGTTCCGCAAGAATGTATTGGAAGCGTACGAATATCGCTGCTGTATCACCGGATTAGAAGAACCGGCATTGCTCGTAGCTAGCCATATACTACCTTGGAGCCACTCGACCGAACAACGCCTTAACCCGAGTAACGGATTGTGCCTGTCCAGCCTACATGATAAGGCTTTTGACCGTGGGTTAATCACTTTCGATGACAAACTGAGGCTGGTCTTATCAAATAAAATCAAACAGTTGAAAAGTAGCATCGTTGTGGAAAATTTCGAGAAATATGAAGGAAAAATAATTCGAACACCTATAAGTCACTCTCCAGATAAAAAACATATTTTTTATCATAGAGAAAAAATATTTATTAAAAGTTAAATCAAATAATTACCAATGAAAATATAAAATTGCCAAACTAACCCTGTCAAATAGATAACCCCGCCGTTTCCATAACCGGATCCAAAAATCAACTATTAATATCACATTACTTGTTTTTTTAATTGACCTCACCTCTGCCAATCCTGATGGCATTATATAAATAAGCACTAACAAAAACTTCTACAAACCTGCCTCCAACCATTAATAGCCTACCTGATTTCGATAATATCTATGAACCAGTTCTCATTCAAGCATTCATCGAAAAACAGAACATTAAAATGCTCGAGAAATCCATTTTAAGTGAATTTAATCGGCCGAATTAAACGCAGTTCCATCCCATACTCTAAGACTCATTTATCCAGAGCGAGAGCGGTAATTTTCGAGTTCTGAACGTTTATTATCATCGCCCCGGATAACTACGAAGCAGCACAATGCTATCCAGAATTTGTAACATTAACGCACCTGAAATCCCAAAAGCAGTGGTGATCGGCAGGAACTCCTTCAGGAAATTATCGAGACATATTAGGCTCCTAATCCGGCGGCCGCTGGCGAGTACACCCATGACAAATTTCATCAACGAGTCAACGTTCGGAGCTTCCGAGTGCAGAAGCGGCAGCCACTCATTTACCAGCCCTTTAAGACGTCGCCTGTGTTTTAACACCAAGCCATTAGCGGTATATCTGTTTGTGACTGAAGTGAAAACACTCGATGCGGCAATTACCAGATGCACCGATAATCAAAACGTCGGCGTTCAAGTACCAGTTCAGTGATGCATGCTGATAGCAAATACCGTAGCAGAACACTGAGTCTCATAGTGACGAGTTGACAGCAACAAACCAGCCAGACTACAGACACGACATTACGGCAGCCCCTTTACCTCACACATGACTTCTACGACTTCCCACTTCTTATCTGTTGTTATCTGTTGCCAAAACTTTCGCCCCAGAGCCACCTGAAGTACCTCCTTATCCAGCATGGCTTCGGCAAGCAGCTTCTTGAGCCTGGTGTTCTCTTCCTCAAGCGACTTCAGGCTCTTAACCTCGGGAACCTTTATACCGTCATACTTCTTGCGCCAGGTGTAAAGCGTGACATCGGAAATGGCGTGCTTATGTTAAAGCTCACGGGTAGAGGCTCCTGCTTCCGCTGCGCGGGGCTACTGATGAGCTGTTCATCGGAAAAACGCTTCCTCACGGGGATGCCCCCATGTGGTTTATGAAGGCATTACTAAGCAGGTCAGAACAAGCCATTCAGGGCTCAATATAGTAAACATCCGCGCTCCCTATAATTTCGTGCTTAATGGTCGTTCTCATCTATCCATACAACCGCTATGATGAGAAGAATTGTTCCGATATCGTTTTGAGAGCTGCTGCGTAGTTAGTCACAAGGCCAATTGGCCCCAAAGATTATTACGCAAATAACTTATTGAATTATAAGAGTGATAGAGGGAAGAGATGGCATTACTAGAATACATCAGCAATGAAAACTTATTCAGCGAAGTTGAAAATTTGTTAACAAAAGCAAAAAAGAAAAAAGAAACCGCTGAGAAAACTTTTAATAATAATGTGATAGACCCGTTTGGGGCTCTTTTTGAAGCTCCGGGATTCTCATCCCATGAAGAGTGGCGAAATTCCGAACTTGCACGGCAACAGCAGAAGACAATTCAGAACCATGTGGGTACCTTTCACCAAAAAATCCTCGGCCATGTGGATGGATGGCGGGACATGGGGATTGGTGGAATCGTTGACCTTCTCCATGAAGAGAGAAAAATCATCGCTGAAGTGAAGAATAAATATTCAACAGTTACTGGTGGTGACTTAGCTGATAAGTACAAAGGGCTAGATGAGCTGGTATCACCAAAACATAGCCGGTTTAAGGATTATTGCGCTTACTTTGTAAATATAATTCCTCGTAAACCGGTCAGATCCGACATGCCTTTCACTCCATCCAATAAAGGCAGTGGTACATTGTGCCCTTCAAATCCTAATATCCGAATTATTGATGGGGCAAGTTTCTATGGGCTAGTTACTGGTAGACCTGATGCGCTTAAAGAACTGTATACAGCTCTCCCGTACGCAATAGAGTATGTTTTGAATGAGCGTCTTGAGCAGGAAGGCTTCTCCATCCCTGATAAAGAGAGCTTTATTCAGTATTTTAGCCTCGCTTATGGTTAATAACCATGATCAATGTTTGACAAATCCTATGTAAACCCATACAGTAGTAACCATGACTAATGTTGACGTGGTTACTAAGTATGTTAAAGGAAGAGTTTTCACTTTCGGAAGTTGCAGACATCCTAGGTGTGTCAAAAGAAACTTTAAGACGTTGGGACACTTCAGGAAAATTAGTTTCTCATCGAAACGATGAGAATAACTATCGTTTTTATAGAATAGATCAACTCAAACATTTTGAACAGGCTCAATTTCTATTTAAAAGCCAATGGTCTGATGAGACTAAATTTTGCAATAACACTTATACTGTATTGGAATTATTTGCTGGTGCAGGAGGTATGGCTTTAGGTTTGGAAAAGTCAGGTTTAAAGTCTGTTTTGCTAAATGAAATAGATTCTCATGCATGTAAAACACTAAGAAGAAACAGACCTGAATGGAACGTTATTGAAGGTGATGTCAGCAAAGTAGACTTCACTCCTTATAGAAACACTGTCGATGTACTGGCAGGTGGTTTCCCGTGCCAGGCATTCTCGTATGCGGGAAAAAAACTTGGTTTCGAAGACACCCGAGGAACTCTCTTCTTCGAATTCGCTAGAGCAGTTAAGGAAACAAACCCAAAAATTCTTTTAGCCGAGAACGTGCGAGGATTACTAAATCATGATGAAGGTCGAACTTTAGAAACAATAAAAAACATTATTGCCGATTTGGGCTACACGTTATTTGAACCTAGAGTACTTAAGGCTATTTTTTATAAAGTACCGCAAAAACGTGAGCGTTTGATTATAATCGCTGTTAGGAATGATCTTGCTGATGGCATCGATTATGAATGGCCATCATCTTACAATAAAGTATTAACTCTTAAAGATGCCCTAAAAAAGGGAGAGCTGTACGATAGCGACGTGCCAGAATCAGAGGGGCAGAAATATCCTAAAAGAAAATCAGAGATCTTAAGCATGGTTCCGCCAGGTGGTTACTGGAGAGACCTTCCTGAAGACATCCAAAAAGAATACATGCTCAAAAGTTTTTACTTAGGTGGCGGTAAAACAGGTATGGCACGACGCTTGTCCTGGGATGAACCAAGCCTAACGTTAACCTGTGCCCCTGCACAGAAACAAACAGAACGTTGCCATCCGGAAGAAACAAGGCCATTAACAGTGCGTGAATATGCAAGAATACAGACATTCCCCGATGATTGGGTATTTGAGGGGCCAATTTCTGCAAAATATAAGCAGATAGGAAACGCTGTCCCTGTCAATCTCTCATTTGCTGTTGGAAAATCTGTTGTGAATCTTTTAGAAAAAATAAACAAAAGATGATCATATAGGGTAGGTTTGACTTCCTACCCTTCCATTCTTACAACATGTGAGTAAATTATATTTACTCCTAAATAATCTTTCCAATAAACCATTAGCATCTCTCCTCAGTAGTATAAGTATTCCTAGGCTCTCCAGCCCATGCGAGCCCGATTTTAAAGTATCCAGTCTAATATAAAAACACCCGATTTATTTTCGCGCAATTTTTGAAGTTTCACTTTTTCGGTCATTAGCCGGTACTCCTCCAGTATCGGGTTCTTCAAGAACTCATGAGGTAGCTCGCTATTGTATTCGACCCATCAACATTCTATAATTTCCCAAACTTCATTCAGGGTTCCAAACAGTTAAAATCTAGAATTTCTGTCCGGTACGTTCTGTTAAAGCGTTCTATAAAGTCATTCTACGTTGGCTTTCCGGTTTGATAAATTCTAGTATGACGCCATACCATTCAGCCTACTGCGCCAGCGTGAACGTGACCAGTTCCGGGTCGTTGTCTATTCGTAGTTTCAGCGAAAAATCCTGGTTTGCCACAATTCTGTCCCGCACTCTGACCACCCACGCTGCCGAAATATTCAGTTCGATTTCTATTACGAGAACCTCGCAGTTGAAAGTCGTCCATCATATTGAAGGTTCGGAAACGCCTAACGCGGATCAGCGAATCAGCGAATCAGCGAATCAGCGAATCAGCGAATCAGCGAATCAGCGAATCAGCGAATCAGCGAATCAGCGAATCAGCGAATCATACATAAAATCGATGAACCAGCTCTAGTTCAGAGATTACGTTGTGATCAGCAGAGCCAAATTTCGCACCGGCAAACGTTGCTTTCCCTTCCGGCGAAAATTCAGTTTCAGCAGGCAATAACTACAGTGAACACGTTTATAGTGCCAAGTATGCCCTACCAGTACAGTAACCGGAGTAGCGTCTTAAAACCATAGCACTCAGCCAACTCAGCCAACACTTGGAGCACCGGTTCATCGCGCCAAAAATAGACCGTCCTGGTCAGCGATGACGCCTTGCAGGATTGGCGGATGCTCATGGTAAATCGTACAGTCAGATAACCGACGAGCTTACACATTATCGTTAGTTTTAAAACTTTTCCGATAACGTCTTTAAGTGCCCGGCATTCAAGGCTGAGTTCAGTAAACATCTGTTTAAGGTGACGGTAGGTATTTCATTCTTTATATCGGAGGCTTCTATACCGCTAAACTTCTCTTTCCAGTTGTAATTGCTGGCTTTATAGTAGCATTCTTAACGATACATGCGGCCTCGATGGACTTCAAAACGGCAATATCCTGATGCTCAGTGAGTCGGGATTGATGCAAGATAATCTCCTCAGTTCTCAGAGAAAATAATAGCATGTCGGAGGATACAAAAAGTGAATAGCTCACTTTGTCGTGATGCCTTACATACATAAAGACTTAGAGAACAATAGTATAACTAAAAGCCAATTCACTCATAAAAAATACGGCTCATTTAAAAGCCCTTCCATTTAACTTTCGACAACTTGACATTACCATTATAACAATTTCAATCAGAATATTAATAAACCATCAATTCAGAGTGTAAATTCTGATTTTTAAAATAAAATATGCTTAGTGATATAATATTTAGGTGGATAAAATTAAGTTATACTTTATAAATAATAAATAGTATAATATTCGCGTATGCTTTTCATAAAAAATTAGTTATGTGAATGGAGCTCCTATGTTAGATAAAGAAAAAAGAGAAGAAATTCTTGAAAAATCAAAGCATTGGTTTATTGAAAAAATAGCAAAAAGTCACATTAGAAACACTATAAAGTTAACAGACCCAAAAGAATTTAATATAAACCCATTTTTGAATATTTATTTATCAAACTTCCTAACTGGAAATTCATCTCCAGAAAGCATAGCTAAAGCACTTATTTATCCCCGTGTATTAGGAACATCAATTACAACATCATTTGGGCAGCATATTCAAAGTTTCACCAGTGAAGTTCTAGATGGCTTTGGTAGTACAACTAGCGGCATTGATATTGAGTTTATAGACCAAGTAGATGGGTTGAAAAAATACTGTCAGATAAAGTCAGGTCCTAACACAATAAATAAGGATGATGTTGAGACAATTGCAGGGCATTTTAGAGGTGTAATAAACCTTGGAAGAACAAATAATCTGAAACTAGGATTTGAAAATATGATTGTTGGTGTGATATACGGTGAAGAATCAGAGCTTAGTGCTCATTATAAAAGAATAACCAACCAATATCACTTCCCCGTAATTGTAGGTAAGGATTTTTGGCACCGATTAACTGGTGATGAGAATTTTTATAAAGACTTGGCAGAAGCAATCGATGATGCAGTAAAAGATTCTGACTATAGCACAGAACTTGATACTGTAATAAAGGCCCTAGCTAAATCAGAAAAGATAATGAATATAAAATAAAATACAACTGTCTCTTAATTAATAAGAGACAGTTTTTATAATCTAACCACACTAACAACCCGAAACATATGAACTGTATTTACATAATCTTTATGCTACTTATCTAAATAATCTAACTCCATTAAACCTCATGAAAAACAACCATGAATTTTATATCAAGAATTAAAAACACAATTATCTAAGCCACTTTAGGTCTGTCATCACCAGAGAGCTAGCTGTCAAAAAAAGAAGCTATTTCCAATTTCATCGATAGTAACGTCAAAGACTAAGCACACACACATATTCAGAAAAAATAATAAATTTATTATCGACTGTCCGCCTAGAATCTAAGCCGTGGACTGCTATAAGTATATATCAACAAAGCCATAACTCCTTGAAGACCAATTCGCATCATTCCTACCAGCCCGATTAAAACGAGTCTGGCTTCAATACTATATATTCACCTTTTTCCATCTCCAAAAAAAAATCCAGCTCCACATGAGATAAGAAACACCTTAACAATTACTATATTACTTTGCCGATGATAAAAAACCGCCTATGCAAAAAACATCTCACTTTCTCAAAAACCAGTAGTTTTCGAACAGATTAGTGGATGTATATATAATCAATGCCACTATATTTCCAGATGGCTATCTTTGAAATAAATCCATCACTTATTATTTAATCATTATCAAAAATAGAAAAATTCTTAATCTACAATCTTGCGTTGCACTAGATATAAATTACCTTCCAAAGATAGCCCGAGGGAAAAAACCTAGGCAATAAAAAGATGCTGAGCTTCAGGATCCTGGCTCGCATAATCTCTTTCATAGAGTGACCTACGAAAGTACAACTCCCCATTCGGGCTCATCGCCGTGTACTGATTCTGTAGCCCAAACGGCAGGTAGCTGTCGCAGTGAACCAACACGCTCTGATAGAAAATGGTGCTGCCAAACACCGAGCGTGCCAGATTGATTTCGCCCGGCGTTAACGCCCGCATGACCCCTTCCTGTTGTGGCCCCATCCCGGAACGCCTGGCTCCGAAAGAGTTCAATGAAACGCGACTAAACCATTTAAAGTCAATAAGATATATCAAATTAAAGCATCGGGAAGCTCCGGTTTTTACGGGAGTGGGGAATGCGTCAATACGGAGTAAAAATAGTCAGGTAGTAGCTGCGGGCAGATTCCAGGCACAAAAAAACCACCTTTCGGTGGCTTCTTGTTCGCGCGGTACTTAATGGTGCCGAAGGCCGGACTCGAACCGGCACGTATCTCTACGGTTGATTTTGAATCAACTGCGTCTACCGATTTCGCCACTTCGGCACTGAAGTAGTATGCGGAAAACGGGTGAATTATACCTTCCCGCGACCAGCACGCAACACTTATCCGTTGTTCAATGAGTTAAGTGTCGAAAAAAACGCCGCCACGCGCGTTTGCCCGCCCCGTCTTCTCGCTGCGCGCCCTCCATAACCACGTTGATGATGAGCATGCTACATCCACATGCTGTTGCAACGAGCATCCAGGATCAGGCGCTACACTCACGTAATACCGTCCGATTCCAGGCTCCAGCATAGTTGCACAGAGCAATGATGGCTCCTGTGCCGGACGTCATTCACTCCCACTAGCCAGAACCGCTCATAGCGCTAGCGAGATTCGTTCAGGAGCCCGGCACGTCGTTGGTCGCAACCCGCCCCCCATCACTACTGCCTCACCCAGCGCCTGGCAGAAACAATATAATCCCCAGCCGCAATGGCAATGCTGCAAATAATTGCATACCCATGTGTCAGCCAATAAAGAATGAGGTTGCGCAACATTTCGAGAACACTATTTTTTCATTGTTGAATATCAGGCGGGAAATAAAAAATCGAAACGGGGCTATAAAAAGACAGAGGTTATTCACGTTGGATGGGCTTTATCTGAAATCACCAGAAAATAGCGTACATACATAACAAAATGGCTAGTTAATGCTTAAAAACCAGCTGAGATCGCTTGCCTCTGCGGAGTTAATAGCTTTAAGATGGTGTAACAAAATTTTCCCTGGTGTTGGCCAATATTGGCAACCTGGCCCTACGCGGTCAGGTTTTTTTTTGTATTTTTTATCAAAACATTACCGGGAAAGTGTATCGCCTCAAGGGGTGAGAAACTAGTTAGACTAAAGTACAGTCCCTTACTAGACCTTTATAAGTTCAGTGTGGTGATTATTTCAAATTGCAGAGTTCGGGATCGATATGCTATTGCGGCCTTCACGTTAATCGCCACGGTGCCAAATCAATACCGGTTAACGCCCGCCATTTCCTGAATCGAAAAGCTCTATTCGTTAGCCGATACTTTTTACCTCTAGACGTCTCCCGACTTATTTAGCTTTGCGCTGCCGCCGGCTCAGTATTCCACGGGGCGCTAGCAGCCTATCCATCCACAGGCTTAATCAGCCGCAGCTCCATCCCCAGGCGCACGGCATGTCGGGCATTCGTGACCCCCAGCTTTTTGACGACGTTGGACATATGAAACTTGATGGTGCCGGTCTTTATGCCGAGGATCATCGCCGTTTCCTGGTAGGTTTTACCCACGCTGGCCCAATAGAGGATCTCGTTTTCCCTGTCGGTAAAGCGGGCGTTTCTCTCCAGCGCTGCGGCGTTTTTTGCTGACAGTGGGGACAGCGCCAGGTACGACTCATGGATTGAGGCCAGCAATACCGAAATATCACCTTTACGATCGGTGAGCGCCTGAATGGCTTCCGTTTTCTGTTCCGCATTGAAGGCAAAGGAAAGCGTAACGAGATTGTCGCTGTAATCGTGCAGCACGAAGGTATAGCCGTGCGTCACGCCAAACTCGCGGGCCTGTTCGAACAGCTCAGGAAAGTGCAGCCCTGCGTCCGCCATGATTTGCTCGTCCCAGGCGAACGGGGTCAGGCGGTTGCGGGCGGTAAGCACCACCGGATCAATGTACTGCAATCCCTGCTCTTGATACTTTTTTACCCATTCACTCGGGTAGTTGGTGACGCCAAAGATGCAGGCAATGTCTTTTTTGGATAACACCACATACGCCCACAGGAGATCGCCCAACTCCCCTAGTGCCGCTTCCAGGCGCTTGCCGATAATGTTGCTGAGATTATATTCGTCTTCGTCTTCCATTGGCTGCCTGCTCCCTCTCCTGCATTGCTGCTGAAGTGACTATAGCACGACAAAAACCGCAGGCGGGGGCATGCCACACCAACAAAAAAGGCGCGGCCCCGCGGCCACGCCTTTCTTCACTGCCGAGCGCCCCGCTACTTGCGTTTGAGCAGCATATACACGCTGATCAGCAGGAACAGCATGCTCGGCAGCAGCGCGCCCAGCACCGGCGGCATGCTGTACACCAGGCTCAGCGGGCCGAAGATCTGATCCAGCACGTAGAACAGGAAGCCGAAGCTGATGCCGGTCACCACGCGGATGCCCATCGGCACGCTGCGCAGCGGGCCGAAGATGAACGACAGCGCCATCAGCATCATCACCGCCACCGACAGCGGCGAGAAGATTTTGCTCCACATGTTGAGCTGGTAACGGCTGGCTTCCTGGCCGCTCTGCTTCAGGTACTTCACGTAGTTGTGCAGCCCGCTGATGGAGAGCGAATCCGGATCCAGCGCCACCACGCCCAGCTTGTCCGGGGTCAGGTTGGTTTTCCATTCGCCGGTCAGCGTCTGGGTGCCGGTCACCTGTTTCGGGTTGGTCAGATCCGAGGTGTCCACCTGCGAAAGCTGCCACAGGCCGTTCTCGAAGCTGGCGGTAGCCGCATAGCGCACCGTTTCCAGGCGACGCTGATCGTTGAAGTGGTAGATGTTCACGCCGGAGAGTTCTTTATCGCCGGAGACGCGCTCGATGTAGATGAAATCGTTGCCGTCCTTCGCCCACAGCCCGCTCTTGGTGGAGAGCAGCGAGCCGCCGTACATCTGCTGGGCGCGGTAGTTGCGCGCCATTTGCTCGCCCTGCGGCGCCACCCACTCGCCGATCGCCATGGTCAGCAGCACCAGCGGAATGGCGGTTTTCATCACCGAGCCGGCAATCTGCAGGCGGGTGAAGCCGGAAGCCTGCATCACCACCAGTTCGCTGCGCGTCGCCAGTTGGCCCAGGCCGAGCAGCGCACCGAGCAGCGCCGCCATCGGGAAGAAGATCTCGATGTCTTTCGGCACGCTCAGCAGGGTGTACATGCCGGCGCTCAGCGCGGTGTATTCGCCCTGGCCGACCTTGCGCAGCTGATCGACGAACTTGATGATGCCGGACAGCGACACCAGCATGAACAGCGTCATGATGATGGTGTTGAAAATCGTTTTACCGATATACCGGTCTAATACGCCAAACATCAGGCCGCTCCTCTCAGGCGTGCGCGCAGCTTGCGCATCGGCACGGTATCCCACAGGTTCAGCGCCAGCGCGATCGCGAAGTAAACGCCGTTAACCAGCCACAGCCACAGCATCGGATCCAGTTTGCCCTTGCCGGCGTTGGAGCGCAGCGAGGTCTGCAGCAGGAAGAAGATCAGATACAGCAGGATGGCCGGCAGCATGCTCAGCACGCGGCCCTGGCGCGGGTTCACCACGCTGAGCGGCACCACCAGCAGCGCCATCAGCGCCACCGACACCACCAGCGTCAGGCGCCAGTGGAACTCGGCGCGCGCATCCGGATCGTCGGATTCCCACAGCGTCTGCATCGACATCTGTTCGGATTCAGTGTTGTCCGCCGCCACGGTGCGGTGGCCAATCACCGCCTTGTAGTCGGTGAAGTCGGTAATGCGGAAGTCGCGCAGCAGCGCGGTGCCTTCAAAACGCGTGCCCTTGTCGAGCGTCACCACCTGCGAGCCGTCTTTCTGCTGCACGATGTTGCCGTGCTCGGCCACCACCACCGACGGGCGTTGGTTGCCGTTCGGCCGCAGTTGCGCCAGGAACACGTCGTTGAAGGTGCTGCCCTTCACGTTGCCGATAAACAGCACCGCGTTGCCGTCTTGCGAGGGTTTGAACTGCCCTTCCGCCAGCCCGGCGATGCTCGGGTTGGCCTTGGCTTCGTTCACCACCACGTCCTGATAGCGCGAGGCCCAGGGGCCGGCCCAAAACACGTTCACCGCCGCGACCGCAGAGGTGAACAGCGCCAGGATCATGGCGGCGATAATCAGGGTGCGTTTGCCCAGCCCGCAGGCGTGCATGACGGTGATTTCGCTCTCGGTATACAACCGCCCAAGCGTCATCAGCAAGCCGAGAAACAGGCTCAAAGGCAGGATGAGCTGCGCCATCTTCGGCACGCCCAGAGCGAGCAGAGAGAGTACTAAGTTTGTCGGGATATTGCCGTCCACCGCGTCGCCCAACACCCTGACCAGGTTCTGACAAAAGAAGATCAGAAGCAGGATGAACAGGATGGCGATTTGGCTCTTGAGCGTTTCCCGTACCAGATATCTTATGATGATCACGCTTATTACGCCTGTGAAAACTTGTCTTTTTGCAGGAAAATCGATAATTTCATCGCTAATCCGCCATTTATTCTCATCATATGGCAACCTTCACAGCTAAAATAGTATTACAACATCAAGCCGTTTGGGTGTCCTATAGGAACTTGCTTATAGTCGCCAAAACAGAGCAATTTACGCCGTTCAGGTTAACATAATCCGTTAACTCAAATGGCGGGAGATCGTTACGGAGTCGATTATTCTAGCCGTAGCGTCCGCCTTTGTCTTTAAGATTCAGGAGAGTGCATGGAGTTCAGTGTAAAAAGCGGTAGCCCGGAAAAACAGCGCAGTGCCTGTATTGTAGTCGGCGTTTTCGAACCGCGCCGCCTGTCCCCTATCGCAGAACAACTCGACAAAATCAGTGATGGTTATATCAGCGCATTACTGCGCCGTGGCGAACTGGAAGGCAAGGTCGGGCAGACGCTGCTACTGCACCATGTGCCCAACATTCTCTCCGAGCGCATCCTGCTGATCGGCTGCGGCAAAGAGCGCGAGCTCGATGAGCGCCAATACAAGCAGGTGATCCAGAAAACCATCAATACCCTCAACGACACCGGCTCGATGGAAGCGGTCTGCTTCCTGACCGAACTGCACGTGAAAGGCCGCAACACCTACTGGAAAGTGCGTCAGGCGGTGGAAACCGCCAAAGAGACGCTCTACACCTTCGATCAGCTGAAAAGCAACAAGGTGGAGCCGCGTCGTCCGCTGCGCAAAATGGTGTTCAACGTGCCGACCCGCCGTGAGCTCACCAGCGGCGAGCGCGCGATTCAGCACGGCCTGGCGGTGGCTTCCGGCATCAAGGCGGCCAAAGATCTCGGCAACATGCCGCCGAACATCTGTAACGCCGGCTACCTGGCCTCGCAGGCCCGCCAACTGGCGGACGCCTTCAGCACCAACATCACCACCCGCGTCATCGGCGAACAGCAGATGAAAGAGCTGGGCATGAACGCCTATCTGGCGGTCGGCGCCGGTTCGCAGAACGAATCATTGATGTCGGTGATGGAATATAAGGGCAACCCAAATCCGGACGCTAAGCCGATCGTGCTGGTAGGCAAAGGGCTGACCTTCGACTCCGGCGGCATCTCGATCAAACCGGCCGACGGCATGGACGAGATGAAATATGACATGTGCGGCGCGGCGACCGTGTACGGCGTGATGCGCGTGGTGGCGGAGCTGAACCTGCCGCTGAATGTGATCGGCGTGCTGGCCGGCTGTGAAAACATGCCGGGCGGCCGGGCGTACCGTCCGGGCGACGTGCTGACCACCATGTCCGGCCAGACCGTCGAGGTGCTCAACACCGACGCCGAAGGCCGTCTGGTGCTGTGCGATACCCTGACCTACGTCGAGCGCTTCGAGCCGGAGCTGGTGATCGACATCGCCACCCTGACCGGCGCCTGCGTGATCGCTTTGGGCCACCACATCACCGGCCTGATGTCGAACCACAACCCGCTGGCGCACGAGCTGCTGGGCGCTTCCGAGCAGGCCGGCGACCGCGCCTGGCGCCTGCCGATGGCCGACGAGTACTACGAGCAGCTGGACTCCAACTTCGCCGACATGGCGAACATCGGTGGCCGCCCTGGCGGCGCCATCACCGCTGCCTGCTTCCTGTCGCGCTTCACCCGCAAGTACACCTGGGCGCACCTGGATATCGCCGGCACCGCCTGGCGCTCCGGTAAAGCCAAGGGCGCGACCGGCCGCCCGGTGGCGCTGCTGTCGCAGTTCTTGCTCAACCGTGCAGGCCTGAACGGCGACGATTAAATACCCTTCATCTTTCAAGCCGCAGCGTTGTTGGCCGCATTCGTTCACCCCAGTCACTGACTTGATGTCAGCTCCTGGGGATGAACGAACTTGCCGCCTAGCTGCAACTTGAAATCTATTGGGTATATAATCCTCTCAGCAGCGAAGGGGTAGAGTTATCTGCTCCGTTCCCAAAAAGGGCGCAACCTACATGTTGTGCCCTGTTTTTTTATCGGCAGCGGTGGATCCTTAATGAAACAGGCGACGTTTTATTTGCTCGACAACGCGGAACCGTCAGGCGCGCTCAGCGCCCATGAGGCCGTGGCCTGCGCCGTTGCCGCCGAACGCTGGCGCACCGGCAAGCGGGTGCTGATCGCCTGCGAGAGCCAGGAGCAGGCCCAGCGGCTGGACGAAGCGCTGTGGCAGCGCGAGCCGCATGAATTCGTGCCGCACAACCTGGCCGGCGAAGGGCCGCACTACGGCGCGCCGGTGGAACTGTGCTGGCCCGGCAAGCGCGGCAACGCCCCGCGCGATCTGCTGATCGCCCTGCTGCCGCAGTTTGCCGATTTTGCTACCGCTTTCCATGAAGTGGTAGACTTCGTTCCTTACGAAGACACTCTGAAACAGTTGGCGCGCGACCGTTACAAGGCCTATCGCAGCGTCGGCTTCCATTTGACCACGGCTACGCCGCCAACTCACTGAATACGATAAAGAATGGAAAAGACAAACAGTCAGCTCGATACCGCATACGACCCAAAACAGATCGAACAGAAGCTGTACGATCACTGGGAGAATCAGGGTTACTTCAAGCCGAACGGCGATACCAGCCAGGAAAGCTTCTGCATCATGATCCCGCCGCCGAACGTCACCGGCAGCCTGCACATGGGCCACGCGTTCCAGCAGACCATCATGGACACCATGATTCGCTATCAGCGCATGCAGGGTAAAAACACCCTGTGGCAGGCGGGCACCGACCACGCCGGCATCGCCACCCAGATGGTGGTGGAGCGCAAGATCGCCGCAGAAGAAGGCAAAACCCGCCACGACTACGGCCGTGACGCGTTCATCGATAAGATCTGGCAGTGGAAAGCGGAATCCGGCGGCACCATCACCCGCCAGATGCGCCGTCTGGGCAACTCCGTGGACTGGGAGCGCGAGCGCTTCACCATGGACGAAGGCCTGTCGAACGCGGTGCGCGAAGTGTTTGTCCGTCTGCACAAAGAAGATCTGATCTACCGCGGCAAGCGCCTGGTGAACTGGGATCCGAAGCTGCGCACCGCCATCTCCGATCTGGAAGTGGAAAACCGCGAATCCAAAGGTTCCATGTGGCACCTGCGCTACCCGCTGGCCGACGGCGCGAAAACCGCCGAGGGCAAAGACTATCTGGTGGTCGCCACCACCCGTCCGGAAACCGTGCTGGGCGATACCGGCGTGGCGGTCAACCCGGAAGATCCGCGCTATAAAGACCTGATCGGCAAAGAGATCATTCTGCCGCTGGTCGGCCGCCGCATCCGCATCGTCGGCGACGAACACGCCGATATGGAAAAAGGCACCGGCTGCGTGAAGATCACCCCGGCGCACGATTTCAACGACTACGAAGTCGGCAAACGCCACGGCCTGCCGATGATCAACATTCTGACCTTCGACGGCGACATCCGTCAGGAAGCGGAAG
The DNA here is from genome assembly GCF_037150675.1 of Serratia sp. KG1D. Lineage (NCBI taxonomy): Bacteria > Pseudomonadati > Pseudomonadota > Gammaproteobacteria > Enterobacterales > Yersiniaceae > Serratia > Serratia sp. KG1D. Next base: position 214,265 of record NZ_JBAGIH010000004.1, on the reverse strand, counting down.
TGTTCAACACCCTGGGCGAAGTCTGCACCGACTACTGCAACGAGATCCCGGCCGAGTTCCGTGGCCTGGAGCGCTTCGCGGCGCGTAAAGCGGTGGTTGCCGCCTTCGAAAATCTGGGCCTGCTGGACGAGATTAAACCACACGACCTGACGGTGCCTTACGGCGACCGCGGCGGCGTGGTGATCGAGCCGATGCTGACCGACCAATGGTACGTGCGCACCGCGCCGCTGGCCAAAGTGGCGGTGGAAGCGGTCGAACAGGGCCAAATCGAGTTCGTGCCGAAGCAGTACGAAAACATGTACTTCAGCTGGATGCGCGACATCCAGGACTGGTGCATCTCTCGTCAGCTATGGTGGGGCCACCGCATCCCGGCCTGGTACGACGTGAACGGCAAAGTCTACGTAGGCCGCAGCGAAGAAGAAGTGCGCAGCGAGAACAACCTGGGCGCCGACGTGGTGCTGACCCAGGACGAAGACGTGCTGGACACCTGGTTCTCGTCCGGCCTGTGGACCTTCTCCACCCTGGGCTGGCCGGAGCAGACCGAGGCGCTGAAAACCTTCCACCCGACCAGCGTGATGGTCAGCGGCTTCGACATCATCTTCTTCTGGATCGCGCGCATGATCATGCTGACCATGCACTTCATCAAGGATGAAAACGGCAAGCCGCAGGTGCCGTTCAAGACCGTCTACATGACCGGTCTTATCCGCGACGACGAAGGCCAGAAGATGTCCAAGTCGAAAGGCAACGTGATCGATCCGCTGGACATGGTCGACGGCATCTCGCTGGAAGATCTGCTGGAAAAACGCACCGGCAACATGATGCAGCCGCAGCTGGCGGAGAAGATCCGCAAGCGCACCGAGAAGCAATTCCCGAACGGCATCGAGCCGCACGGCACCGACGCCCTGCGCTTCACCCTGGCGGCGCTGGCCTCGACCGGCCGCGACATCAACTGGGACATGAAGCGCCTGGAAGGCTACCGCAACTTCTGTAACAAGCTGTGGAACGCCAGCCGCTTCGTGCTGATGAACACCGAAGCGCACGACTGCGGCTTCAACGGCGGCGAGAAAGTGCTGTCGCTGGCGGATCGCTGGATCCTGGCCGAATTCAACCGCACGGTGAAAGCCTACCGCGAAGCGCTGGATACCTACCGCTTCGATCTGGCGGCCAACATCCTGTACGAATTCACCTGGAACCAGTTCTGCGACTGGTATCTGGAGCTGACCAAGCCTGTGGTGAGCAACGGCAGCGAAGCGGAACAGCGCGGCACCCGCCACACGCTGATCACCGTGCTGGAAGCGCTGCTGCGCCTGGCGCACCCGATCATTCCGTTCATCACCGAAACCATCTGGCAGCGCGTGAAGCCGCTGACCGGCACGACCGCAGACACCATCATGCTGCAGCCGTTCCCGGCCTACGACGCCGCGCTGGAAGACGAGCAGGCGCTGAACGATCTGGAGTGGATCAAGCAAACCATCATCGCCGTGCGCAACATCCGCGCCGAGATGAACATCGCGCCAAGCAAAGCGCTCGACGTGCTGCTGCGCAACTGCAGCGCCGACGCCCAGCGCCGTGTGCAGGAGAACCAAAGCTTTATCGCCCGCCTGGCGCGCCTGGGATCCATCGCGCTGCTGCCGGCCGGTGAGAAAGGCCCGGTCTCCGTCACCAAGCTGGTGGACGGCGCCGAGCTGCTGATCCCGATGGCCGGTTTCATCGACAAGGACGCCGAGATCGCGCGTCTGGCCAAAGAGATGGGCAAGCTGGATGCGGAAATCGCTTCGATCGAAGGCAAGCTGGCGAACGAAGGCTTCGTGGCGCGCGCGCCGGAAGCGGTGGTCGCCAAAGAGCGCGATCGCCTGGCGGCCTGCAAAGAAGGCAAAGTGAAGCTGCAGGAACAGCAGGCGACCATCGCCGCGCTGTAATCCACCGGCTCACGCCAACGCCTGAAAACAGCGGGGTCTTCCCCGCTGTTTTTTTATCGCCGTTGCATCCGGGCCGGGTTAGATGTTATTACAAGATATTACTGCTGCAGGGACGCCGCCGGGAAATAACCCCCGGCGCGTTTCGCGCTGCGATAAAAACGAAAAACGAACGTGGTCTCTTTCAATGGCGAGTGTAAACATGACAACAGCAACTCCGGCGCGCCTGCTGGTGCGCCCCATCACGGCGGAAGACAATGCCGCCATTGCTCACGTCATTCGCGAAGTCTCCGCCGAGCACGGCCTGACGGCGGATAAAGGCTATACCGTCTCCGATCCCAACCTGGATGCCCTGTATCAGCTCTATAGCCTGCCGCGCAGCGCTTACTGGGTGATCGAGATGGACGGCCAGGTCGCCGGCGGCGGCGGCATCGCGCCGCTGCAGGGCGGCGCAGACGATATTTGCGAATTGCAGAAGATGTATTTCCTGCCGGTGTTGCGCGGCAAGGGATTGGCGAAACGCCTGGCGCTGCAGGCGCTGGATTTCGCCCGCCAGCACGGCTTCCGCTGTTGTTACCTCGAGACCACCGCCAGCCTGACGCAGGCCGTCGCGCTGTACGAACACCTGGGCTTCGAACACATCGACCACGCGATGGGCGCCACCGGCCACGTCGATTGTGAAGTCACCATGCTGAAAACGCTGTAATCCTCCCCCCGCCTCTTCATCAGGGCGCAGCTTGCTGCGCCTTTTTTATTAATATCGCAATCAATCAGTAAAACTCGCTATAACGCCGTTTTTCAAGCAGATAAACTGACGTTAAAAACCGATATGTAAATTTAATGTGAAGTTCGTTAATAAATTAACGATCGCAAATTGACCGCCTTTTCCCCCGCGTTACTCTGCCAGTATCCCAATCGCGCACGGAGAGCTGTCATGTCGGAAAATACCTTTGATTACATCATCGTCGGCGCCGGTTCCGCCGGCTGCGTGCTGGCGGCGCAGCTGATCCGCCGCACCCAGGCGCGGGTGCTGCTGCTGGAAGCCGGCGGCGACGACAATAACCTGTTCATCAAGATGCCGGCCGGGGTGGCCAAGATCATCGCCAAAAAGAGCTGGCCTTATGAGACGGAGCCGGAACCGCACGCCAATAACCGCCGCATGCAGATCGCGCAGGGCAAGGTGCTGGGCGGCAGCAGTTCGGTCAACGGCATGATCTACCTGCGCGGCCAGCCGCAGGATTACGACGACTGGGCCGAGCGCTACGGCTGCGCCGGCTGGAGCTACCGCGAGGTGCTGCCCTACTTCAAACGCGCCGAGGCCAACGAAAGCCTGTCGGACGACTACCACGGCGCCGACGGGCTGCTGCCGGTCAGCGAAAACCGCTACCGCCATCCGCTCAGCATGGCGTTTATCCGCGCCGGCCAGGAGCTGAACCTGCCCTATCGCAACGACTTCAACGGCGACAGCCAGCACGGCGTCGGTTTCTACCAAACCACCACCCACAACGGCGAGCGCGCCAGCACCGCCCGCACCTACCTGAAGGCGGTGCGCGACGAACGGCGGCTGGTGGTGAAACTGAACACCCTGGCGCATCGGCTGACCTTCGAGGGCAACGTCGCCACCGGCGTGGTCTACAGCCAGAATGGCGGCGCGGAAGTGACCGCCCGCGCCACCAAAGAGGTGATCGTCAGCGCCGGCGCGGTCGGTTCGCCGAAGCTGCTGATGCTGTCCGGCATCGGCCCGCGCGACCACCTGCAGCAACTGGGCATCGAGGTGCGGGCGGATCTGCCGGTAGGCAAAAACTTCCACGACCACCTGCACATGTCGATCAACGTCAGCACCCGCGAGCCGATCAGCCTGTTCGGCGCCGATCGCGGCCTGCAGGCGCTGAGCCACGGCGCGCAGTGGCTGGCGTTTCGCAGCGGGGTGCTCTCGTCCAACGTGCTGGAAGGCGCCGCCTTCACCGACAGCCAGGGCGACGGCCGGCCGGACGTGCAGATCCACTTCCTGCCGCTGCTGGACAGCTGGGACGACGTGCCCGGCGAGCCGCTGCCGAACATTCACGGCTTCACGCTCAAGGTCGGTTACCTGCAGCCGAAGGCGCGCGGCGAAGTGCTGCTGCGCAGCAGCAACCCGCGCGATCCGGTCAAGCTGCACGCCAACTACCTCGGCCACCCGGACGATCTGGCCGGCAGCGTGCGCGCGGTGAAGTTCGGCCTGGATTTCCTGCAAACCGCGGCGCTGAAGCCGCTGATCAAAGCTCTGCTGATGCCGCAGCCGGAGTGGACACGCGACGAAGCGCAGCTGGAGGAGTTCGTGCGCAACTTCTGCAAGACGGTGTATCACCCGGTGGGCAGCTGCCGCATGGGGCCGTCGCCCCAGGACGCGGTGACCGATCCGCAGCTGCGGGTGCACGGTTTTGAACGGCTGCGGGTGATCGACTGCTCGGTGATGCCGCAGCTCACCAGCGGCAACACCAATGCGCCGACCATCATGCTGGCGGAAAAGGCGGTGGATCTGTTGCTGGGCGCGCCGCAGTAAGGGCGCGCCTCAACCTCAGGCGGCGGCGGGCACGCCGCTGTGGAAGCGCAGTTCGCTGTCCGGCGACAGGATCAGTTCAGCTTCGAGGCGGCCGAAATGCGCCACCCGTTCGCTGATGTCGCCGCCGGCGATCTGTTCCGCCAGCGTCAGATAGTCCTGATAGTGGCGCGCTTCGGATCGCAGCAGCGAGACGTAAAAGCGGTTCAGCTCGTCGTCCAGATGCGGCGCTAGCTTGGCGAAGCGTTCGCAGGATCGCGCTTCGATGTAGGCGCCACAGATCAGTTTGTCGATCAACGTCGCCGGATCGTGGGTGCGGATCTCGCGGATCATACCCTTGGCGTAGCGGCTGGCGGTGATCTTGCGATACGGGATCCCGCGCGCCTGCATGATCTCCAGCACCTGCGAGAAGTGATGCAGCTCTTCCTTGATCAACAGCACCATGCGATCCGCCAGATCCTGGCCGTAGGCCGAGCCGTTTTTCGGCAGGATCTTGCGGGTGAACTGGCCCTGGCGGAACAGCGTGTCCGGCGCGCCCTGCGCCTCGTGCAGAAACGCCTCGTAGGGCCGCAGTAGCGCCAACAGCGCGTCGCCGCTCTCTTTGTCCGCCACGTAACGGCGGATCAGCCACATGCCGGTCTGCGCGGCTTTCAGCTCGCACACCAGGTGGTCGGTCAGCAACAGCTGCAGGTTTTCCGGACGGCGCGCGGCGTCGATCCAGGCGTCGGGAGTTTCACAGTGCAGGAAGCTTAAAATCGGGGCTAGCAGGGATTGGTATGTCATGGCGTCATTGCCCTATGTATTTCAAGTTGCAGCTAGGCGGCCAGCTCACTCATCCCCAGGAGCTTACTCAGGTAAGTGACCGGGGTGAGAGAGTGCAGCCAACAACGCTGCAGCTTGAAAGACGACGGGGATATCAGGGGCCGGCGAGAGCCGGCCCACAGGCATTAATCGGAAAGGAATTAGTGGCGTTTGCCGTCGTCGTCTTCGTCGATGTAGTCGCCGTCTTCGTCATCCTCACCGTCTTCACCGTTCGGATCTTCGAAGTAGGTGCCCCAGCCGTCGTAGTTGACGCCGCAGCGTTCCGCCAGCGCCACCAACTGCTCGACCTGGGCGTCGATCAGTTCGGCGTTCAGGCCGACTTCGCTGATCACGTCGCAGCACATCACCAGCGAACCGTCTTCCACTTCCAGCTCTTCGGCGTCGGTCACTTCGTAGCCCAGCTTGAAGGCTTCAACGGCGGCCTGCTCCAGAACCTCAAATTTCTCGGCGGACAGATGGTGCTCGATGGTGTAGAGCGCGTCCGGATCGCTGCCGTCTTCCAGCAGCTCTTCGATGATCAGGCGGGTCTCTTCACGTTGTTCTTCCAGCAATTCGCGGTTTGCCATGCCTATATCCTCAAGTCAAATGGCCTTCATTCCTTCTATTTTCACACACCGCCGACGTTGCTTCCACGATAAACGTGAAAGATTTCCTCGCCGGGGTTGAAATTGAATATTCATACATATAAAGTGAATTTTAATTCAATTACACAATCAGGGAATCGGACTATGAGCACCGGCAATGCGTTCTACCAACGTCACTTTCTGAGGTTAATGGATTTCACCCCCGCCGAACTGCAGGCGCTGCTGAAGCTGGCGGCCGATCTGAAACAGGCCAAAAAGCTGGGGCAGGAACAGCGCCGGCTGCAGGGCAAAAACATTGCGCTCATCTTCGAAAAAGACTCGACCCGCACGCGATGCTCTTTCGAAGTTGCCGCATTCGATCAGGGCGCGCAGGTGACCTATCTCGGCCCGAGCGGCAGCCAGATCGGCCATAAAGAGTCGATGAAAGACACCGCCCGGGTGCTGGGCCGCCTGTACGACGGTATTCAGTATCGCGGTTACGGCCAGGCGCTGGTGGAAACCCTGGCACAGCACGCCGGCGTGCCGGTGTGGAACGGCCTGACCGACGAGTTCCACCCTACTCAGCTGCTGGCGGATCTGCTCACCGTGCAGGAACACCTGCCGGGCAAGGCGCTGAGTGAAGTGAAGCTGGCGTACGTCGGCGACGCGCGCAACAACATGGGCAACACGCTGCTGGAAGCCGCCGCGCTGGCGGGCATGGATCTGCGGCTGGTGGCGCCGAAGGCCTGCTGGCCGCAGCCGGAGCTGGTGGCCGAGTGCCAGGCGCTGGCGCAACAAACCGGCGCGAAACTCACCCTGACCGAAGACATCGCCGAAGGGGTGCAAGATGCCGACTTCCTCTACACCGACGTGTGGGTGTCGATGGGCGAACCGAAAGAGACCTGGCAGGAGCGTATCGCGCTGCTGCGGCCGTATCAGGTCAACATGGCGATGCTGAAGCTGACCGGCAACCCAAACGTGAAGTTCCTGCACTGCCTGCCGGCGTTCCACGACGACCAAACCACGCTCGGCAAGCAGATGGCGCAGCAGTACGATCTGCACGGCGGCATGGAAGTGACCGACGAGGTGTTCGAGTCGGCGCACAGCGTGGTGTTCGATCAGGCGGAAAACCGGCTGCACACCATCAAAGCGGTGCTGGTCGCCACGCTGAGCGAAACCCTCTGACAATCCCCCCCTCCGCCCTGGCGCCCCCGGCCAGGGCGGCTAATATATTCCAGGAATATCAAATAGCGCATTGACCTTTGCCCACCACCGGTAAAGGTTCTACCGTGACAGGCCGACGGCGCCCGCGCCGTAAAAACCAACGATAACAAACCGTTCTCAGCGCCACCTTGTGGTGCCTTCAGGGGATATACACCGATGAAAGCCAAACTCTTGCCGCTGTTCCTGCTCGCCGCCCTGCCCGCCGCCGCGTTAGCCGCCACGCCGCCGAATACGCTGGTGGTGGTGCAATCGCTGGATGACATCGTCAGCCTCGATCCGGCGGAAGCCAACGAACTCTCCAGCATCCAGACGGTGCCCAGCCTGTATCAGCGGCTGGTGCAGGCGGATCGCGACGATCCGGCCAAGGTGGCGCCGGTGCTGGCGGAAAGCTGGCAAAGCGATGCGGCGGCCAAAACGCTGACGGTGAAACTGCGGCCGCAGGCGGCGTTCGCCTCCGGCAACCCGCTGACCGCCGACGACGTGATCTTCTCCTACAGCCGCGCGGTCAAGATGAACAAATCGCCGGCGTTCATCCTCAACGTGCTCGGTTGGCAGCCGGACAACATCGACGCGCAGCTCAAGAAGATCGACGAACATACCGTGCAGCTGCGCTGGACGGCGGACGTCAGCCCGGCGGTGGCGCTGAATATCCTCTCGACGCCGATCGCCTCGATCGTCGACAGCAAAGCGGCGCTGGCCAACGTCAAAGACGGCGACTTCGGCAACGCCTGGCTGAAGATGAACTCCGCCGGCAGCGGCCCGTTCAAGATGCGCGTCTATCAGCCGCATCAGGCGATCGTGCTGGACGCCAACCCCACCTCACCGGGCGACAAGCCGCAGCTGAAAAACATCATCATTAAAAACGTGCCGGACCCGGCTACCCGCCGCCTGCTGCTCCAGCAGGGCGACGCCGATATCGCCCGCGAACTGGGCGCCGACCAGACCGAAACGCTGAAGAATCAGCCCGGCGTCAAGGTGCTGGAGATCCCGTCCGCCGAGCAAAACTATCTGGTGTTCAACACCGGCAACGGCGCCAATCCGCTGCTGAGCAACCCGGCCTTCTGGGAAGCGGCGCGCTACCTGGTGGATTATCAAGGCATCACGAAGGATCTGCTGAAGGGACAATACTTCGTGCACCAGAGCTTCCTGCCGGTCGGGCTGCCGGGCGCGCTGGAGACCAACCCGTTCAGCTACGATCCGGCCAAGGCGAAAGCCATCCTGGCCAAGGCGGGGATCACCCACGCCGCCTTTACGCTGGACGTAGAGAACAAACCGCCGTTCATCACCATCGCGCAGGCGCTGCAGGGCAGCTTCGCCGCCGCCGGCGTGAAGATCGAGCTGCTGCCGGCCGCGGGCAGCCAGGTTTACTCCCGCGTGCGCGCCAGGCAGCATCAGGCGGCAATCCGCCTGTGGATCCCGGATTATTTCGACGCTCACTCCAACGCCAGCGCCTTTGCCTACAACGACGGCAAGAGCAGTACGGTGGCCGGGCTGAACGGCTGGCAGATCCCGCAGTTGAATAAGCAGACGCTGGCGGCGCTGGCCGAAGCCGATCCGGCCAAGCGCCGCGCGCTGTACACCGCCATGCAGCAGGAGCTGCAGCGCAGTTCGCCGTACGTGTTTATCGATCAGGCTAAAACCGAAGTGGTGCTGCGCGACAACGTCAAAGGCTATCAACAAGGGTTGAACGCCGACATGGTCTACTACGATCGCGTCAGCAAATAGCCGGCGAGCGGCCATCGCCGGCCAATCGATTGCGGGGCGGCAAAAAACGGCGTTTTAACGCTTGCAGTGGCGAAAAGCGCGAGTATAATGCGCCACAATTTGCCAGGAGAAAGCATGAAAAACGACGTTTGTTTTGTTAGCCGCAATCGACAAAACCGACTGCCTATCGGCGGCCAGCTGCCGTTGTTTCTCCTGTTGCTAAACCGATCTTTTCAAGCCCCTCATTGAGGGGCTTTTTTTTGCCTTGAGAATATCCCAAAGTCCCGCGCCACGGGCACGCGTCGAGGAGGAGTGAAAAATGGCCAACCCGCTGTATCACAAACACATCATCTCTATTAACGATCTCAGCCGCGAGGATCTGGAGCTGGTGCTGCGCACCGCCGCCGGTCTGAAAGCCAACCCGCAGCCGGAGCTGTTGAAACACAAGGTGATCGCCAGCTGCTTCTTTGAAGCCTCGACCCGTACCCGCCTGTCGTTCGAAACCTCGATGCACCGCCTCGGCGCCTCGGTGGTCGGTTTCGCCGACGGCAGCAACACCTCGCTCGGCAAGAAAGGCGAAACCCTGGCCGACACCATCTCGGTGATCAGCACCTACGTGGACGCCATCGTGATGCGCCACCCGCAGGAAGGCGCGGCGCGCATGGCCTCGGAGTTCTCCGGCAACGTGCCGGTGCTCAACGCCGGCGACGGCGCCAACCAGCACCCGACCCAAACCCTGCTGGATCTGTTCACCATCCAGGAAACCCAGGGCCGCCTGAGCAACCTCAGCATCGCCATGGTCGGCGATCTGAAGTACGGCCGCACCGTGCACTCGCTCACTCAGGCGCTGGCCAAGTTCGAAGGCAACCGCTTCTACTTCATCGCCCCGGACGCGCTGGCGATGCCGGCCTACATCCTGAAAATGCTGGACGAGAAAGGCATCGAGTACAGCCTGCACGGCAGCATTGAAGAAGTGGTGCCGGAGCTGGATATTCTCTACATGACCCGGGTGCAGAAAGAGCGCCTCGATCCGTCCGAGTACGCCAACGTGAAGGCGCAGTTCGTGCTGCGCGCCGCGGATCTGGCCGGCGCGCGCGCCAACCTCAAGGTGCTGCACCCGCTGCCGCGCATCGACGAGATCGCCACCGACGTGGATAAAACGCCGCACGCTTACTACTTCCAGCAGGCGGGCAACGGCATCTTCGCCCGCCAGGCGCTGCTGGCGCTGGTGCTCAACGCTGATTTGGCTCTTTAAGGGGGAACCGCCATGACTCACGACAACAAACTGCAGGTCGAAGCGATCAAATGCGGCACGGTGATCGACCACATTCCGGCGCAGATCGGTTTCAAACTGCTGACGCTGTTCAAGCTGACCGCCACCGACCAGCGCATCACCATCGGCCTGAACCTGCCTTCCAACGAGCTGGGCCGCAAGGATTTGATCAAGATCGAGAACACCTTCCTGACCGAGCAGCAGGCCAACCAGCTGGCGATGTACGCGCCGAAGGCCACGGTGAACCGCATCGACAACTATGAAGTGGTGCGCAAGCTAACCCTTAGCCTGCCGGACCACATCGACGGGGTGCTGACCTGCCCGAACGGCAACTGCATCAGCCGCAGCGAGCCGGTGGCGTCGAGCTTCAGCGTCAAATCGCGCGGCGGCGAAGTGCACCTGAAGTGCCGCTACTGCGAAAAAGAGTTCGAGCACCAGGTGGTGCTGCAGGCCGACTAAGCCCGGTATGGGTGCCGGGAGATGGCGCTGTTATTCTCCCGGTGACGCCCTATAATGGGATTTCTGGATAGAACAATCCTCGTTTATCAGGAGAAAACATGTCACGTAACATCAGCACTGAACTCGCCCCGGCAGCCATTGGTCCTTACGTGCAGGGCGTTGATCTGGGCAGCATGATCATCACTTCCGGCCAGATCCCGGTCGATCCGAAAACCGGCGCCGTCGCCGACGACGTCGCCGCTCAGGCGCGCCAGTCGCTGGAAAACGTCAAAGCGATCGTCGAAGCCGCCGGCCTGAGCGTTGCCGACATCGTGAAAACCACCGTGTTCGTGAAAGACCTGAACGACTTCGCCACCGTCAACGCCGCGTACGAAGCCTTCTTCACCGAGCACAGCGCGCCGTTCCCGGCCCGTTCCTGCGTGGAAGTGGCGCGTCTGCCGAAAGACGTGAAGATCGAAATCGAAGCCATCGCCGTGCGTCGTTAATCGACGCGCACGCGAATGACGGTCAGCTTCGGCTGGCCGTTTTTATTTCTGCTCTGCCCCGACAGCCTGCCGTCCCTGCGCCTTCAGCGCTCACCGCCACCGCCATTTCGCCCTATATTAAGGCGTCGCTACGCCGCGCCTGCACCGCAAACGGGCGTTTTTCGCCGCGGCAGCCCCGCTCTGCGCCATTTTCGCCCGTTATCGCCTTGGCACGTTTTATGCTCGATTGATTGACAGCCTGCAATGTCGACGAGGTGACGATGCTGAATATCAATCTTTCCGCTTCACCGTTTTTTGATGAGATGCTTCTGGCTGAGGGAAAACACCGTGGCCACTACGACGCCTACTGGCAATGGCTGCAGCAGGCCGATCACCAGGCCGTGCAACGCAAGCGGGAAGAGGCTGCGCTGCTGTTTCACCGGGTGGGCATCACCTTCAACGTCTACGGCGACGATGACGGCGCCGAGCGGTTGATCCCGTTCGACAGCGTGCCGCGCATTATTCCGGCCGCCGAATGGGCGATGCTCGATCGCGGCATTCGCCAGCGCGTACAGGCGCTCAATGCCTTCCTGCATGACATTTACCACCAGCAGCATATTCTGAAGGCCGGCCTCATTCCGGCGGAGCAGGTGCTGGCCAACGATCAGTATCAACCCTGTATGCAAGGCGTTGATCTGCACCGCGATATCTATGCGCATATCGTCGGCGTGGACATGGTCCGCAACAGCGACGGCCAATACTACGTGCTGGAAGATAACTTGCGCACCCCGTCCGGCGTCTCTTACATGCTGGAAAACCGCAAAATGATGATGCGTCTCTATCCGGAACTGTTCGCCCGGCAACGCATCGCGCCGGTGGAGCGCTACCCGTCGCACCTGCTGCAAACGCTGCGCGAAAGCTCGCCCATCAACGATCCCACCGTGGTGGTGCTGACGCCGGGCCGCTTCAACAGCGCCTATTTTGAGCACAGTTTCCTGGCGCAGCAGATGGGGGTGGAGCTGGTCGAAAGCGCCGATCTGTTCGTCAAGGACGGCGCGGTGTTCATGCGCACCACCGCCGGGCCGTGCAAAGTGGACGTGATCTATCGTCGGGTGGACGACGCCTTCCTCGATCCGCTGGCGTTTCGGCCGGACTCGATGCTCGGCGTACCGGGGCTGCTGTCGGTGTATCGCCCCGGCAATGTGGTACTGGCCAACGCCATCGGCACCGGCGTGGCCGACGACAAATCGATCTACCCCTACGTGCCGGATATGGTGCGCTTCTACCTGCAAGAGGAACCGATCCTCAACAACGTGCCAACCTGGCAGTGCCGACATAAGAACGAGCTGTCGTACGTGCTGGCCAACCTCGAACAGATGGTTGTGAAAGAGGTGCACGGCGCCGGCGGCTACGGCATGTTGATCGGCCCCACGGCGAGCAAGGACGAGCTCGCCCGCTTCCGCGCGCTGCTGCTGGCGCGCCCGCAGAATTACATCGCGCAAAACACGCTGGCGCTGTCCACCTGCCCGACCTTCGTCAACGACGGTCTGGCGCCGCGGCATATCGATCTGCGGCCGTTCGCCCTCAGCGGCGCGGAGATCCGCCTGGTGCCCGGCGGCCTGACCCGGGTGGCGTTGGCGGAAGGTTCGCTGGTGGTGAACTCGTCGCAGGGCGGCGGCACCAAGGACACCTGGGTATTGGAGGACGACCTATGCTGAGCCGCACCGCCAGTGAACTCTATTGGATGGCCCGCTATCTGGAGCGGGCGGAAAGCATCGCCCGGGTGCTGGACGTCACCAACAAGCTGTCGATGATGCCGATCCGCGACGGCGGCGATCAGGATCTGCAGGTGCCGCTCAATCTGACCGGCACCGGCCAGCTGTATGCCGCCGCCTACCCGGAATTGACGATGCCGAATCTGGTCAGTTTCTTCGCGCTCGACAACCGCAACCACAGCAGCATCTTCAGCTGCCTGCAAATGGGCTGGAACAACGCCCACGCGGTGCGCGGCAGCCTGTCATCCGAAGTCTGGGAGTGCATCAACGCCACCTGGATAGAGATGAAACTGATCCGCCGCCAGGGCATCGGCTCGGTGGGCGCCGATGCCTTCTTCGACTGGGTGAAGGAGCGCGCCCATCTGTTTCGCGGCGCCATGTTCGGCACGCTGCTGCGCAGCGACGCCATGCGCTTTATCCGTCTCGGCACCCTGCTGGAGCGGGCCGACGGCACCGCCCGTCTGCTGGAGGTGAAGAACACGCTGATGGACATCGACGGCGACCCGGTGCGCGAATATTACCGCATGGACACGCTGCTGCGGGCAGTGAGCGCGCGCGAAGCCTACCACAGCATCTACAAGCAGCCGTTGAGCCGCGAGACCATCGCCGAACTGATGATTCTGCGCAATGAAATCCCGCGTTCACTGCTGGCCTGCGTCGGCGACATGGTGCAGCAATTGGAACTGATCGGCGGCGGCGCCAACCAACCGCGACGTCTGGCGCACACCCTGCATGCCGAGCTGCGCTTCAGCAGCATGAAGGATCTGAACAAGATCGGCCTGGGCGAGTGGTTGAGCGCCTTTCTCGGCCAGGTGAACGGCATCGCCGAAAGCATCCATCACACTTATCTGGAGGCGCAATGAAACTGAATATTGAGCACAACACCCATTATCGCTACGCCCAGCCGGTGCAGCGCAGCACCCAATATCTGCGGCTGACGCCGCAGGATTCGCCGCATCAGCGCATCCTCTCCTGGCAACTGTCGTTGCCGGATGACGCGGTGCGCACCACCGACGCCTTCGGCAACGTACTGCACGTGCTGACGCTCGATGAACCGCATCAGGCCATCACCATTCGGGTGCTCGGGGAAGTGGAGATTGAAGACGGCGTCGAAGATCGGGCGCTCGGGCATCTGTCGCCGCTGGTATTTCTGCGTCATAGCCCGCTGACCCAGCCCGATGACGCCATTCAGGCCTTCGCCCTGCGTTATCATCAACCGCAGGCGGTGCTGAGCGGCCTGGAACATCTGATGGGCGAGCTGCTGCTGAAGATGCCTTACAGCCCAGGCTCCACGCGCGTGACAGACAGCGCCGCCGAGGCGTTCGCCGCCGGCAGCGGCGTGTGTCAGGATCATACGCATGTCTTCCTGAGCTGCTGCCGCAGCCTGAACATCCCGGCGCGCTACGTCAGCGGCTACCTGTACAGCGAAGACTCGACCCATGTCGCCACCCATGCCTGGACGGAAGTGTGGGTGGAGGAACGCTGGCACAGCTTCGACGTGACCAACAATACGCGCATGCCAAATCAGCACCTTAAGCTGGCGGTCGGCATCGATTATCTGGACGCCTGCCCGGTGCGCGGCATGCGGTTGGGCGGCGGCTGCGAAGACATGAGCGCCATCGCCGCCGTACAAATGATGCCAACCGGCCAGTAGCCGCTTGCCGATGGAAAATGTTTCGGGCACGCTGCGCGTTGGCGGCGTGCCGGTCTTGTTTTGAGGGATTGTAGTATGACCTACTGTGTGGCCATGCGTTTGTCGTCCGGGCTGGTCTTTGCGTCCGATTCGCGCACCAACGCCGGGGTGGATCATATTTCCACCTTCCGCAAACTGCACGTGTTCCAACAGGACGGCGATCGCACGCTGGTGCTGCAAAGCGCCGGCAACCTGGCGACCACCCAGAGCATCATCAGTTTGCTGTTGCACCGCAGCAAGGACGCCGAACGCCCCAACCTGCTCAACGCTCCCAGCCTCTACGACGCCGCCACGCTGGTGGGGGAAACGGTGCGCGAGGTGATCCAGCGCGACAGCGAGGCGCAGCAAAGCGGCAGCACCACCGATTTCAGCTGCAACCTGCTGCTCGGCGGCCAAATTAGCGGGGAAGAGATGCGGCTGTTCCATATCTACCCGCAAGGCAATTTTATCGAAGCCACCCGCGACACGCCCTATTTTCAGATAGGCGAAAGCAAATACGGCAAACCGATCATCGACCGGGTACTGCACTACGACACGCCGCTGGAACAAGCGATGCAATGCGCGCTGATTTCACTGGATTCAACCTTACGCAGCAACCTGTCCGTCGGGCTGCCGCTCGACGTGATGATCTACCCGCGCGACAGCTTCAGCCATGCCCGGCAATACCGCATTACCGAAGATCATCCGTACTTCAGCGCCATCCGCAAGGGCTGGGGCGAAGGGCTGGTCAGCATTTTCACCCAGTTGCCGCCGCTGCAGCTGTAGGGTTCCGGGCTCACACGAGCCCGTCCGCCTCATTGCGGCTGGAGCCCCCGCAGCAGCGCCTCCAGCGGGTACACCGCCGCAATCACCACTTCGTCGCGCGTCTGCGCCGCCGCATCCAGCCGGCGCTGCGCTTGTTCTGCCTCGGTTCGGCTCAGCGGTTTGTCCTGCTGATACCGCTCCAGCAGCGTTAAGCCCAGCGAGGCCAAAGCATCGACGTCCTGCGCCACCGGCGCCAGCTCCCGCAGCGCGCGGTTGCCCGCGATCGCCGTCTGCAGCGCAGCGCCGTTCGCCTGCCAGCGCTGCAACCGTTCGCGCAGCGCCTGCGCCGCCGCCTTATCGCGCTTATCCTTCAGCAAAGCCGCGACCTGCGCATGCATCTCGCGCACCGCCTCGCTCTCCGGCGGCAGCGCATCGGCAAAGCGATTCAGCGGTTCGAACTGATGATAGTTGCCGGCCTGGAACTTCAGGTGCTGGCGGGTGTAATACTGCGCCGGTTCCACCGCCTCGGCCAGGATCTGCAGCGGCATGATCTGCACGCTGTTACTCAGCCGGGTGAATTCGCGCGCCGTTTCCGCGTGCTGCTGCAGGCCGACCGACACCACCGACCAGGCGTCGATCGCCGCCAGCCGCCGGTACATGTTGCTTTCATCGGTGACGTCCTGCGCCGACCACAGCCGCTCCGCCACTGCAAAAGCGCGCGGCCACAGCTTGAGATCGAGAAGCGGCGCGCGCACGTTTTCCGCCCACAGCGCCGCTTCCCCGCCGAGGATCTTGGCCTGCCCCTTCTCATCCGGCACCACCGGCATCTTGCCCGCCGGCGCCGCCGCCAGCTTGTCGCCGCTGGTGGGGTAACGCACGTTGCCGACCAACGTATAGCCGCTGAGCTTGTCCTGTTGCAGCGTGAACACCGGCCGTGTGTCGCCCATCCAGGTATCTACGCGGAACGTCACCTGCTGCGGCGTGCGCCAGACGATATCGTGCACCGCGCGGCGCGATTTGCCGTTGAAATCGATAAAGCCGCGCCAGCCCTGCTTGCCCTCGATCAGCGTGAAGCTGCCTTCCACCGCGCTGCCCTTCAGGCGCGGCATGCTGAAACGCCAGCTTTGCGCCTGCTCGCCGGGCTGCACCGCCGTCTCGACCCCCAGCGGCTGCGGCAGAATTTCATTGCGGTAGTGATAGGCGGTGCTTTGCGGCTGATCGAGATAGAAACCGGTGGAGAGAATGCCCTGATAGCCATCCTGCGCGCTGGCGCCCAGCGAGTCTTGCCCCTGCCAGGATTGAATGACGATCGAGCGCGGCAGCGACGGATGATAGATCTCGTCCCAGCCGACCATCTGCCGCTGGTGCTTCTCGAGGATCTTTTCCAGCTTCTGGTTGAAGTAGGCCTGCAGCGCATGGGTATCCGCCAGCCCGTTCTGCTGCATAAACGCCTGTATCGACGGCGACGCCCGCCACTGGCTGGCGTCCACTTCGTCGCCGCCGATGTGCAGATAAGGATCGGGGAAGATCGCCGCCAGTTCGCCGACGATCGTGTCGACAAACTGATAAACCTCGTCGCGGGTCGGATCGAGCGTCGGCTTATGCACGCCCCACTCGCGCTCCATGCGATACGGCCCCGGCGCGCTCATCAGATCGGGATAGGCCACCGCGATGCTGGAGGCGTGCCCCGGCATGTCTATCTCCGGCACCACGCGAATGCCGCGCGCCGTGGCGTAAGCCACCACCTGCCGCATCTGCTCGCGGGTGTAGAACTGGCCGTCGCTGGCCTGCTGCTGCAATTTGGGGTAATGCTCGGAGGCGAAGCGCCAGCCCTGATCGTCGGTCAGGTGCCAGTGGAATACGTTGAGCTTGGCCGCCGCCATGCCGTCAAGCTGGCGCAAAATGTCCGGCAGCGGCAGGAAATGGCGCGCCGAATCCAGCAGCACGCCGCGCCACGGAAAACGCGGCACGTCGCGAATATCCACCAATGGCAGGAAAGTGTTTTGCCCGTCGGTCTGCAGCAGCTGCAGCAGGGTCTCCATGCCGCGCAGCGCGCCGAAGCGGGTGTTGGCGGTCAGCGTGGCGCCCTGCGGCGTGACCGCCAGCCGGTAACTCTCATCGCTGCCCGGCAGCGGCTGCGCCGCCACCCGATCCTTGATCACCACCTTGATCGCCGCGCCGTTTGCTTCTTCCCTCGGCGCCAGCGTCCAGCCGGTCTGCAACTCGATGCGCTGGCGCCAGCGCGGCAGCGCGTCGCCCAAATCATCGCCCTGGAGGCTTAACGACAGCCGGTGATCCAAAATCAGTTTGCCCGCCGGTTGCGTCACGTCCACCTGCTGCGGCCAGGGCATCAGCGGCAGATCACCCGCCGGCTGCGCCAGCGCGCCGCAAGAAAACCATAACGATGAAGCCAGTAGCGTATAACGGAAAGGTCTGTGCATCGGAAATTCCTCAGAGGAAAAAAACAAAATATCCCCAATGAATTTCAAACCACCGCTAGGCGGCAAGCGCCCGCATCCCCAGGCGCTTAGGTCTGCTAAGTAACTGGGGGGCGGGCGTACAGCCAACAACGCGGTGGCTTGAAAGGCGCAGGGGAAAACAGCCAACGCTGTAGATAAAGACTCAGCACAGAACAGATGTCCAACCGTTGCGGTGAAAAAGCGGACGGGATCACAGTTGCCCCCTCCCGCCCGGAGGGGGCGAACGGGTTATTGCCAGCCGTAGCGGCGCACGAACCAGCCTTTCACGCACTGGGTCAGCACCATGTAACCGGCGAGGATCAATACCAGCCACGGGAAGTAGGCGAGCGGCAGCGCCTGCAGCTGCAGGAAGCCGGCCAGCGGCGAGAACACCAGGCCGATGCCGGTGGCGATCACCGCCAGCGTCATGATGCACAGCGGCCAGGACGGGCGGCTCTGGATAAACGGAATTTTGCGCGTGCGGATCATGTGCACGATCAGCGTTTGCGACAGCAGCCCTTCCACGAACCAGCCGGACTGGAACAGCGTCTGCATTTCCGGCGTATTGGCCTTGAACACCCACCACATCAGGCTGAAGGTCAGCACGTCGAAGATTGAACTGATCGGCCCAAAGAACACCATAAACCGCCCCAGATCGGCGGAGTTCCAGCGCTGCGGCTGGGTGATCTGATCGTCGTCGACGTTATCGAACGGGATGGCGATCTGCGAGATGTCGTACATCAGGTTCTGAATCAACAGGTGCAGCGGCAACATCGGCAGGAACGGCAGGAAGGCGCTGGCGATCAGCACGCTGAACACGTTGCCGAAGTTGGAGCTGGCGGTCATCTTGATGTATTTCAGCATGTTGGCGAAGGTGCGGCGCCCTTCGATCACCCCCTGCTCCAGCACCATCAGGCTTTTTTCCAGCAGGATGATGTCCGCCGCTTCCTTGGCGATGTCCACCGCCGAATCGACGGAGATGCCGATGTCGGCCGCGCGCAGCGCCGGCGCGTCATTGATGCCGTCGCCCATAAAGCCCACCACGTGCCCCTGGCGGCGCAGCAGTTTGACGATGCGCTCCTTATGCAGCGGCGTCAGCTTGGCGAACACCGTGGTGCGCGCCGCCGCCTGCGCCAGCTGCTCGTCGTCCATCTGCTCGATCTCGCTGCCGCGCAGCAGATGATCGGCCTCCAGCCCGACGTCACGGCACACTTTGGCCGCCACCAGCTCGTTGTCGCCGGTGAGGATCTTCACCGTGACGCCGTTCTGTTTCAGCGCCGCCAGCGCCGGTGCGGTGCTCTCCTTCGGCGGATCGAGGAAGGCGACGTAGCCTTCGAGGATCAGATCCGACTCGTCCGCCACGCCGTATTCATGGGTTTGCGCCGGCAGGATCTTGTTGGCCACCGCCACCACCCGCAGCCCCTGCTGGTTGAGATCGTCGGTGATGCGGCGGATCCTCACCAGCAGCGCCTCGCTGAGCGGGATCACCTCGTCTTCGTGGCGCACGTGGCTGCAAATCGCCAGCATCTCTTCCAGCGCGCCCTTGCACACCAGCTCGTGATACTCGTTGTCTTTGGCCACCACCACCGACATGCGGCGGCGCACGAAATCGAACGGGATCTCATCCACCTTGCGGTAATTTTGCAGCGCCTCCGGCTGCCGATTCTGCTCCGCGCAGCTCAGCACCGCCACGTCGAGCAGATTTTTCAAGCCGGTCTGGTAGAAGCTGTTCAGCCAGGCGTAGCGCAACACCCGCTCGCTGCCGGCGCCGAACGCATCGGTGTGGCGCTCCAGCACGATCTTGTCCTGGGTCAGGGTGCCGGTCTTGTCGGTGCACAGAATATCCATGGCGCCGAAGTTCTGGATGGCGTCCAGCCGTTTGACGATCACCTTCTGGCGCGACAGTTTCACCGCCCCTTTGGCCAGCGTCGAGGTGACGATCATCGGCAGCATTTCCGGCGTCAGCCCGACCGCCACCGACAGCGCGAACAGCGCCGCCTCCCACCAGTCGCCCTTGGTGTAGCCGTTGATCAGCAGCACGATCGGCGTCATTACCAGCATAAAGCGGATCAGCAGCCAGCTGACCTTGCTGATGCCGCTCTGGAAGGCGTTCGGCTGCTCATCCTGGCTGGTGACGCGCTGCGCCAGCTGGCCGAAATAGGTGCCGCCGCCGGTGCCGATCACCATCGCCAGCGCGGTGCCGCTGACCACGTTGGTGCCCATGAAGCACAGGTTCTGGCAGTCGAGCGGATCGGCCGCCGACAATTGCGGCGCGGCGGATTTCTCCACCGGCAGCGATTCGCCGGTCAGCGCCGCCTGGCTGATGAACAGATCCTTGGCCGACAGCACGCGCAGATCCGCCGGGATCATGTCGCCGGCCGCCAGCTTGATGATGTCGCCCGGCACCAGCTGTGCGATCGGCAGCTCCACGTGTTCGCTCTTGCCGGTGTGCGCGTCGCTGCGGATCACCGTGGCGGTGTTGCTCACCATCGCCTTCAGCGCATCGGCCGCCCGGTTGGAGCGCGCCTCCTGGATGAAGTTCAGCAACGTGGAGATCAGCACCATCAACGCGATCACCAAGGCGCCGGTGAGATCTTCGGTGGCGTAAGAGATCATGCCGAGCGCGGTCAGCAGCAGGTTGAACGGGTTGCGGTAGCAGTGCCACAGGTGCTGCCACCAGGCCTCTTTCTGCTGATCGTCGATGACGTTCTCGCCGCAGCGCTGGCGCACCTGTTCCGCCTCATGGGCGGTGATGCCTTCCGGGTGGCTGTGAAAACGCTCAAACAGCTGCATCGTCTCTGCGGCGGCGCATTCCAGCCGCTGCTGCGCCAGGCCGGCAGGCATATCGCGCGCAGCGCCGCCGACGCCGTCCAGCAGGCTGTCGCGGCGCACCAAACGGCGCGGGAGGCCGCGGGCGAACAGGCCCAGCAGCTGACGGGGGAGTTTTTTCAGTTTCATGGTTCGCACCTCGTCGCCCGGTGCCTCACGGCAGCGGGTAAACGGGGATCGTCATCGGCCGGGCGGATGGCGGGTGCGCCAAAAAGCCTCTGCCAACGCAGATCCTTATTATTTTTTTCAGCAGCAGGAGCGAACGACGAAGCGCGCGCTACCGGTTACCGTGATGTACTTCACCGGTAAAACAGCAGCGCCAGGCGGAGAGGTTTTACCGGAGAACCGAGTGAGTGTCTAAAGCAGTCGGGTCGGGGTCCATATGGGGTATAACCTCCGGTAAAGGGAAAAACAGAGCGGCAGGAGCGGCCGTTCAGCGCAGTGCAACAATCCCGTTTTGCATCAAGATCCCCGTAGGAAAATGAGCTATGCTGACGGGCATTGTTTTACAGGCCGTTATGTTACGCCTGTCCACTTCAACGAAAAGTAAACCATGCAAAACCGGCTGACCATCAAGGACATCGCACGCCTGAGCGGCGTAGGCAAATCCACCGTCTCACGCGTGTTGAACAATGAAGGCAGCGTGAGCCCGCAAACCCGTGAACGGGTGGAAGCGGTGATCCGTCAGCAAGGGTTTACCCCCTCCAAGTCGGCGCGCGCCATGCGCGGCCAGAGCGACAAAGTGGTGGGCATTATCGTTTCCCGTCTCGATTCGCCGTCGGAGAACCAGGCGGTGCGCACCATGCTGCCGCTGCTGTATCAGCAGGGCTTCGACCCGATCGTGATGGAGAGCCAGTTCGAAACCCGCCTGGTGCAGGAGCACCTGCACGTGCTGCGCCAGCGCAACGTCGACGGGGTGATCCTGTTCGGCTTCACCGGCCTGACCGCGGCGATGCTCAAACCATGGCAGGAAAAAATGGTGGTGATGGTGCGCGAATACGACGGCTTCTCGTCCGTCTGCTACGACGACGCCGGCGCGGTGAACCTGTTGATGGATCGTCTGTACCGGCAGGGGCATCGGCATATCGGCTATCTGGGGGTGCAGCTCAGCGACGCCACCACCGGCCAGCGCCGCTACCAGGCCTATCTCGACGCCTGTGAACGCCTCACGCTCACGCCGCGCGCCACGCTGGGCGAGCTGAGTTACCAGAGCGGTTTCCAGCACGCCGCCGAAGTGATCGATGCGCACACCAGCGCGCTGATCTGCGCCTCCGACAGCATCGCCCTCGGCGCGATCAAGTACCTGCAGCAGCAGCCGGCGCGCGCCATTCAGGTGTGCGCCATCGGCAACACCCCGCTGCTCAGCTTCCTGTTCCCCGACACTCTGTCGGTGGAGTTCGGCTACGGCAGCGCCGGCCTGCTGGCCGCGCAGCAGCTGCTGGCGCAGCTCAGCGGCGAACAGGGGATCCGCCGCCTGGTGGTGCCCAGCAAACTTTCCTGACTCCCTGATTAGAAATTGACCATTTTTTGTCATTTTGTGATCCTCGCCCCAAACCGGGAACGTTCCCATTTCATTCAAAAAGCCGAGTGGCTAAGCTTTGATCATTACTCAGTCAACACCTCTGCAGGTATCCCATAATGAGCAAAGTAAAACAGCAGGATATTGATCGCCTGATTGTTTTGGTCGGCGGCCGCGAGAACATCGCCACCGTCAGCCATTGCATTACCCGGCTGCGTTTCGTCCTCAACGATCCCAATAAGGCGAAACCGAAAGAGATCGAAGAGCTGCCGATGGTCAAAGGCTGCTTCACCAACGCCGGGCAGTTCCAGGTGGTGATCGGCACCGACGTCGGCGACTACTATCAGGCGCTGATCGCCAGCACCGGCGTCAACGAGGCCGACAAAGAACAGGCCAAGGTGGCGGCGCGCCAGAACATGACCTGGACCGAGCGCACCATCTCCCACTTCGCCGAGATCTTCTTCCCGCTGCTGCCGGCGCTGATCAGCGGCGGTCTGATCCTAGGTTTCCGCAACGTGATCGGCGACATCCCGATGTCCGGCGGCCAAACGCTGGCGCAGATGCACCCGGCGTGGAAAACCGTTTACGACTTCCTGTGGCTGCTGGGCGAAGCGATCTTCATGTTCCTGCCGGTGGCCATCTGTTGGTCGACGGTGAAAAAGATGGGCGGCACGCCGGTGCTCGGCATCGTGCTGGGCGTCACCCTGGTGTCGCCGCAGCTGATGAACTCCTACCTGCTCGGCCAGCAAACGCCGGAAGTGTGGAACTTCGGCTGGTTCGTGATCCAGAAAGTCGGCTATCAGGCGCAGGTGATCCCGTCGATCCTGGCGGGCATGGCGCTGGGCTGGATCGAAACCCGGCTGAAAAAGATCGTCCCCGACTATCTCTATCTGGTGGTGGTGCCGGTGGTCTCGCTGCTGCTGGCGGTGTTCCTGGCGCACGCGCTGATCGGGCCGTTCGGCCGCATGATCGGCGACGGCGTCGCCTGGGCGGTGAAAGCGGTGATGACCGGCAGCTTCGCCCCGGTGGGCGCCGCGCTGTTCGGCTTCCTGTATGCGCCGCTGGTGATCACCGGCGTGCACCAGACCACGCTGGCTATCGACATGCAGATGATCCAAAGCATGGGCGGCACCCCGGTGTGGCCGCTGATTGCGCTGTCCAACATCGCGCAGGCCTCGGCGGTGCTCGGCATCATCATCATCAGCCGCAAGGCCAACGAGCGTGAAATCTCGGTGCCGGCGGCGATCTCCGCCTACCTCGGCGTGACCGAACCGGCGATGTACGGCATCAACCTCAAATACCGCTTCCCGATGCTGTGCGCGATGATCGGCTCCGCCTTCGCCGGCCTTATCTGCGGCCTGGACGGCGTGATGGCCAACGGCATCGGCGTCGGCGGCCTGCCGGGCATCCTGTCTATCAAGCCGCAGTTCTGGCTGATTTACTCGCTGGCGATTCTGGTGGCGATCGTCATCCCGCTGGTGCTGACCATCATGGTCTACAAACGCAAGGCCGCGCGCGGCGAGCTGCCGGTTTGATTGACGCAATATGAATGTAGGAGCCTGCTCGCGCAGGCTCGTTGTCACGATTCGAAGGTATTGAACTATGAGCAACCCAACCCCCTGGTGGCAGAACGGCGTCATCTACCAAATTTATCCGAAGAGTTTTCAGGACAGCACCGGCAACGGCTACGGCGATTTGGCCGGCGTGACGCGGCGGCTGGACTATCTGCAGGAGCTGGGCGTCGACGCCATCTGGCTGACGCCGGTCTACGTATCGCCGCAGGTGGACAATGGCTATGACGTGGCGGACTACTGCGCCATCGATCCGGCTTACGGCACGATGGCGGACTTCGAGCAGCTGGTCGCCGCCGCCCACCAGCGCGGCATTCGCATCGTGATGGACATGGTGTTCAACCACACTTCGACCGAGCACCCGTGGTTCAAGGCCGCACAGGATCGCCACAGCCCGTATCGCCAGTTCTATGTCTGGCGCGACGGCGAAGACGATACGCCGCCGAACAACTGGCGCTCCAAGTTCGGCGGCAACGCCTGGCAGTGGCACGCCGACAGCGGCCAGTACTATCTGCACCTGTTCGCCGTCGAGCAGGCGGATCTCAACTGGGAGCACCCGCCGGTGCGCGAAGAGCTGAAGAAAGTGTGCCAGTTCTGGGCGGACAAAGGCGTCGATGGCCTGCGCCTCGACGTGATCAACCTGGTGTCCAAACAGCAGGACTTCCCGTCTGACAGCCAGGGCGACGGCCGCCGCTTCTACACCGACGGCCCGCGCATCCACGAGTTCCTGCAGGAGATGAGCCGCGACGTGTTCCAGCCGCGCGGCCTGATGACGGTGGGCGAGATGTCCTCCACCACGCTCGAACATTGCCAGCAATACGCGGCGCAGAGCGGCGAAGAGCTGTCGATGACCTTCAACTTCCACCACCTGAAGGTGGACTACGCCGGCGGCGAAAAATGGACGCGGGCGGCGCCGGATTACGTGGAGCTGAAGCAGATCTTCCGCCACTGGCAGCAAGGAATGCATAACCGCGCCTGGAATGCGCTGTTCTGGTGCAACCACGATCAGCCGCGCATCGTGTCGCGCTTCGGCGATGAAGGCGCACTGCGGCTGCCGGCCGCTAAAATGCTGGCGATGGTGCTGCATGGCATGCAGGGCACGCCTTATATTTACCAGGGTGAAGAGATCGGCATGACCAACCCCGGTTTCCGCGCCATCGAGCAGTATCGCGACGTGGAAAGCTTGAACATGTACGCCGAACTGCGCGCCCAGGGCCGCAGCGACGCCGAGCTGCTGGCGATCCTGGCCGACAAATCGCGCGACAACGGCCGCACGCCGATGCAGTGGAGCGCCGCGCCGCACGCCGGTTTCACCACCGGCACGCCGTGGATCGGCTGCGCTGAGAACTACCCGCAGATCAACGCCGAAGCGGCGCTGGCCGACCTCGACTCGGTGTTTTACGCCTACCGCCAGCTGATCACCCTGCGCAAGCAATACCCGCTGCTGACCCACGGCGACTATCAGGATCTGGCACCGGAACACCCGGCGCTGTGGTGCTATCAGCGCAGCTGGAACGGCCAGCGCCTGCTGGTAGCGGCCAACCTGAGCCGCGAGCCGCAGGACTGGACGGCGGCGGGCGTGGAGCCTTCCGCCCAGTGGCGCCCGCTGATGAGCAACTACAGCGACTCGGCAGACCAGCCGCAGGCGCTGACGCTACGGCCGTTCGAAGCGGTGTGGTGGCTGCTCGAAGACTAACCCCGCAGGGCGCGGCGAGCGCTGCGCCCTACCATTTCCCCAGCAGCGCCGCCACGCCGGCGGCCTCTTGCGCCAACTGCTCATCGCTCATGTCGCTCACGCCCTGCACCAGATGCGGCGGCAGATAATCCATGCCGGTCAGGTTGGCCATGGCGTGGAACGGCAGCAGCAGATCCTGCACCGGATAACGGTTGTACCCTTCCGCCGTATAAGCCTGCGCGTCGCCGCCGGTGCTCACCACCAGCTGCAGCGGTTTGCCGTGCAGTTGAGTGCCTTCGCTGCCGTAGGCGAAACCGTAGGTTAATACCGCATCCTGCCATTCGCTGAGGATCGCCGGCGAGCTGTACCAATAAAACGGGAACAACATCACTACCGCATCATGGCTCTGCAGCAGTTCCTGCTCGCGCGCCACGTCGATGCGGTAATCCGGATACGCGCGGATCAGTTCGTGCACGGTAACGTTGGGCAACGGACGCAGCGCCGCGATCAGCGCTTTGTTGATGCGCGACTCGTCGGGAGTGCGGTGGGCGGTTAACACTAAAATGCGTGACATAACGATTCCTCGGTCATAAGAAGATGAGGGCATTTTTCCATTTCCGCCGCTTCGGGTGTAGGCTGTTAAAGGTCACTTCAATTTCAACTGAAAGTATCAACCACTATGTCGCTGCCCTTTGACGTGCACCGCCTGTTGCCGGCCTTCCTCGCCGCCGCGCAGGCGCAAAATTTCTCCGCCGCTGCTCGCCAACTGGGCGTCACGCCGGCGGCGGTCAGCAAAAACATCCGCACGCTGGAAGAGAAGCTGGCGCTGCGGCTGTTTCAGCGCAACACCCACAACGTGCTGCTGACCGACGAGGGTAAGGCGCTGCTGGCGCAGGTGGCGCCGCTGTGGCAGGCGCTGGCGGCCACGCTGGAGAGCGCCGGCGGCGAACGGCAGGCGCCGGCCGGGGTGGTGCGCGTCAGCATGATCCCCGGCTTCGGCCGCCAGATGCTGATGCCGTTGATCCCGCAATTTCTGGCGCGCTATCCGCAGATCGATCTCGATCTGTCGCTGGACGCCCGGGTGGTGAACCTGGTGGGCGAAGGCTTCGACGTCGGCATCGGCAGCCGGGTCGATCCCGACAGCCGGCTGGTGGCCCGCCCGCTCTACCCGATGCATATGGTGCTGGCGGCCTCGCCCGACTATCTGGCGCGGCGCGGTGAGCCGCAAACGCCGCACGATCTGCTGCGCCACGACTGCCTGCTGCACCGTAACCCGGGCAACGGCCGCCACGTCAAATGGCAGCTGCGCCATCAGGGCGAAACGCTGGCGCTGGATCTGAACGGCCGGCTGGTGGTCAGCCGGCCGGAGATGTTGCTGGATGCGGCGCTGGCCGGGCTCGGTATCGTCAACCTGGCGCGCTGGTACGTTGAAAAGCACTTCGAACAAGGCACGCTGCGGCCGGTGCTGGCGCAATGCTGGCCGCGCCCGGTGCAGCTGTGGCTCTATTACGCCTCAGCGGATCTGCCGCCGCGGGTGCGCGTCTGGGTCGACTTTCTGCTGGAACATTTTCGCGATCGGCCAACGGGCGATTGACGTCTGTTCAGCTTACGCACGCTCTTCCGTTTTCCTTGTTCTACATCAAAAGAATCGCGCCAATATCTATATATAGTACATTAATAATTGCGAACACCTATATATAGTAGTTATCCACAAAATCATCCACACACCGCCACAGCCCCTGCGCGCTGCGGCTTTGCCCTGTGGATAAGCGAAATTTGACGGTTGCTCGCCGCGTCAGGCGGGTATGAACGCTCCCTCGGGGAACAAGGAGTACAACGTGAAACCAGTAGTGATTAAGCGGGACGGTTGCCAGGTACCTTTTGACGAAGCGCGCATTGCGCAGGCCATCGAGCGCGCCGCGCTGGCAGTGGGCGTGGTCGACGCCGACTACTGCGCCACCGTCGCCCGCGTGGTCGCTCAGCGCATGGAGCAACAGCCGCGCGTCGATATCCACGAGATCCAGCAGGCGGTGGAAAACCAGCTGATGGCCGGCGAGTACAAACAGCTGGCGCGCGCCTATATCGAATACCGCCACGATCGCGACGTGGCGCGCGAGCTGCGCGGCCGCCTGAATCAGGAAATTCGCGGCCTGGTCGAGCAAAGCAACCGCGCGCTGCTGAACGAGAACGCCAACAAGGACAGCAAGGTGATCCCCACCCAGCGCGACCTGCTGGCGGGCATCGTCGCCAAACACTACGCCAAGCAGCACATCCTGCCGCGCGACGTGGTGCTGGCCCATGAACGCGGCGAAATTCACTACCACGATCTCGACTACTCGCCGTTCTTCCCGATGTTCAACTGCATGCTGATCGATCTGAAAGGCATGCTGACCAACGGCTTCAAGATGGGCAACGCCGAAATCGAGCCGCCGAAGTCGATCTCCACCGCCACCGCCGTGACCGCGCAGATCATCGCCCAGGTCGCCAGCCATATTTATGGCGGCACCACCATCAACCGCATCGATGAAATTCTGGCGCCGTTCGTCGACGAGAGCTTCCGTAAACACCTACAGGTGGCGGAAGAGTGGCAGATCCCGGACGCCAAAGGCTATGCCATGGCGCGCACCGAGAAAGAGTGTTACGACGCCTTCCAGTCGCTGGAGTACGAAGTCAACACCCTGCACACCGCCAACGGCCAGACGCCGTTCGTCACCTTCGGCTTCGGCCTCGGCACCAGCTGGGAGTCGCGCCTGATCCAGCGCTCGATCCTGAAAAACCGCATCGCCGGGCTGGGCAAAAACCGCAAGACCGCCGTGTTCCCCAAACTGGTGTTCGCCATCCGCGACGGCCTCAACCACCAGTACGGCGATCCGAACTACGACATCAAGCAGCTGGCGCTGGAGTGCGCCAGCAAGCGCATGTACCCCGACATCCTCAACTACGATCAGGTGGTGAAGGTCACCGGCTCGTTCAAAACGCCGATGGGCTGCCGCAGCTTCCTCGGCACCTACGAGCAGGACGGCGAGCTGGTGCACGACGGCCGCAACAACATCGGCGTCATCAGCCTCAACCTGCCGCGCATCGCGCTGGAGGCGATGGGCGATGAGTCGCGCTTCTGGGCGCTGCTGGAACAGCGCCTGCAGCTGGCGAAAAAGGCGCTGATGACGCGCATCGCCCGGCTGGAAGGCATCAAGGCGCGGGTGGCGCCAATCCTGTACATGGAAGGCGCCTGCGGCGTGCGGCTCCAGGCCGACGACAACATCGCCGATATCTTCAAGCACGGCCGCGCCTCGATTTCGCTGGGCTACATCGGCCTGCACGAGACCATCAACGCGCTGTTCGGCGGCGAAAACCACGTGTATGACGACGAAGCGCTGCGCGCCAAAGCGGTGGCGATCGTCGCGCGCCTGCGTGCCGCCGTCGACGCCTGGAAGGACGAGACCGGCTACGGCTTCAGCCTCTACAGCACGCCGAGCGAGAACCTGTGCGATCGCTTCTGCCGGTTGGACACCGCCGATTTCGGCGTGGTGCCGGGCGTCACCGACAAGGGCTATTACACCAACAGCTTCCACCTCGACGTGGAGAAGAAGGTCAATCCCTACGACAAGCTGGACTTCGAAGCGCCCTACCCGCCGTTGGCCAGCGGCGGCTTCATCTGCTACGGCGAATACCCGAACCTGCAGCACAACCTGAAGGCGCTGGAAGACGTATGGGACTACAGCTACACCCGGGTGCCTTACTACGGCACCAACACGCCGATCGACGAGTGCTACGAATGCGGCTTCACCGGCGAATTCTCCTGCACCAGCAAAGGCTTCACCTGCCCGAAATGCGGCAACCACGACTCGGCCAAGGTCTCGGTCACCCGCCGGGTGTGCGGCTATCTCGGCAGCCCCGATGCCCGGCCGTTCAACGCCGGCAAGCAGGAAGAGGTGAAACGCCGGGTGAAACACCTCGGTAATGGGCAGCTCGGCTGAAAAACGCCGTGCAACCTATGCAGAAGCCTGTTCATCAGGCGTGATTGTCGCCGCCAGTTTGCCTTCGGCCAGCACGCACCAACCGCAGCGTACACGCAGTACGTGAGGATTGGGAGCCCTGCCCTGAGGCAAAATGGCCAGTAAAATAGCCTGATGGGCAGGCCTCACATGAATTATCACCAGTACTATCCGATCGACGTCGTCAACGGCCCCGGCACCCGCTGCACGCTGTTTGTCGCCGGCTGCGTGCACCAGTGCCCCGGCTGCTACAACAAAAGCACCTGGCGGCTCAACTCCGGCCAGCCGTTTACCCCGGCGCTGGAAGACCGCATCATCGCCGATCTGAACGATACGCGCGTGCCGCGCCAGGGGCTGTCGCTCTCCGGCGGCGATCCGCTGCACCCGGCCAACGTGCCAAGCATCTTGAAGCTGGTGAAACGGGTGCGCGCCGAGTGCCCCGGCAAGGATATCTGGCTGTGGACCGGCTACCGGCTGGCGGAGCTGGACGCGCAGCAAATGCAGGTGGTGGACAGGATCAACGTGCTGATCGACGGCAAGTTCGTGCAGGATTTGAAAGACCCGGCGCTGATCTGGCGCGGCAGCAGCAACCAGGTGGTGCATAGGTTGCGATGAGCTGATAGCTCGTGTCTCGACGTGTGTTAATACAAAGTCGGCATGATACGGCTACGGCACAGAGCTAAACCTGATCTGATAGGCGGCTTTGTGCCAGAAGCAGACGTTGATGCTGGATGAAAATTAGGCCAGGAGTTTTCTCACTGGCCTTAGCGATCAGTTTGATAAGGCGAAATCGATAGCCTGACGGATAGTCACTACCTGTGCCCTGACACATTCTTCCGGAGAGGTTTCTGCGCTGTCGGGGTAAACTTCAGTGGTTGTGGTGAAGGGAGCTCCGGTGATCGTGGCACATAAATGATATGCACCGTTGTCGTATTCAATCACGCCCGGGCTCACTACCGGAAAACCAAGCATGTTCCCCTCATGGTCAGCCGGGGCGATATGTGTCACCTTCTCCACAGCTTCGATAATTGCACGCTGGAAGTCGAGCCTTGAATTCTGTCTGTCGCTGACGAGGTAAAATCCATCCGGGATAGATTCTGGTTCGTAAAGTTGACCATCTCTTGCCGCAAGCGCCGGGCTGAACTCGCTTTCATCTGTATCTGTCGTTTCATGTAAATCGACATGAACCAGAAATCGTCCTTTTATCCCGGAAACGAGCTGCATTAAGCTTGTCGATTCTTCTGCGCTGCCTTGCGCGAAAAATTGCCTGTTAGGATCGACGGCATTGTAATTCCAGCGGGCTACACGTTCATACGCCCACGGGCTGACGCAGGGTACAACAAGCAAGTTTAATTTCCCCGCATATTCTTCCTGACAATCGGACAAAAATTCCAGAGCGCCAAGAACACCACTTGTTTCGTACCCATGAACACCGCCGGTAATAAGGGCAACAGGGAGCGTCTGCTCCCAGTCCTGTGACTTTGCCGCCATCAGAGGATAGACATCATCACCATATTGCAACTCGCCATACTGAACGATGTCATAGCGCTTAATAAGCGCCTGAAGCGCGTCGAGGACATCATTTTTATAGCTTCTGACACGCGTCTGTCTTTGTTGCCATATCTGCTTTTCTGTCTCGGTCCAGGGCTTGCCTGGGGTACCGATCGGGTAAAATTGTTGAATTGTCATACTTCCCTCTGAAGAATAAAAAAATTTCAGCGGCCGCGGGCTGGCAACAGAACCGATAACAGGGAAGCGCTGATGATTAACATTGCTCCCGCGATGGTCTGACCGTCGGGCCTCTGATTTAAGAACAGCCAGGCGAGTATCAGCGCATAAACAGGTTCAAGAACAATCATCATTGACACCGTGCGCGCCTGTAACCTCTGTAACCCCCAGGTGAGCATCCAGTATGCGAGTCCAGTACATAAAAAGCCCAGAATGCCGATGCTGACAATATCATGACCGTTACTGTAATACAGGCCCGTCGTACCAACGGGCAGGGTTGCAATTAAACATCCGGCGCACTGCCACCAGGAAGACTGAGTTGCCGAGGCCCGAACAGGTATATACCGGTTAAAGATAATAATAAGTGCATTGCTGAAACCAGCAGCGAGAGACCACAGCAATCCTTTCATGGCATCTGCATATCCGGTGTTCACCGGCGCTAATATATATACGCCGGCCACAATCATTGTCATCAGCACCATATCGAAATATGCCGGCTTTTTATTTGCCAGAGCAGACTCAATGATAATGACGAAAGCCGGGAACGTTGCAAACCCGAGCGTACCGATCGCGACGCCTCCTTCCCTGACGCCCATAAAAAAACAGAACCAGTGTCCGGCTAACAGCGCACCATTCAGCATCAGTTTGCTTTTATCACGCCAGGGGACCTTAAGACGACCGTTGTCTGAAAGGCAGAGCAGGCTGCTCAGCAGGATAAGAGCAAACAGACTTCTTCCAAATACAACCGCAGTAATCTCACTCTGGACATGCTCACCAATGAGAGCGGACAACCCAAACAAAAGGGTACATAGCTGGATGGCAAGATATGCCCTGATATTATGCATCTGTCACCTCACAAAACGCTGAGGCGAATTTACCTTTACAGGAGTTATCCGTAAAATGAATAATACACGGCAACAGAATTCGAATATCGGATAGGTAAAGTGAGCGACTCGCAACTCGAAATCAGCTGGTTAAAAACCTTTATCGTGGTGGCCCGGACGGGATCAATGACAGAAGCCATGTCGTCGCTCTGCCGCTCGCAATCCGCGATCAGCATGCACATAAAAAAAATCGAAGAGGTGCTTGGGCGTAAGGTTTTCAACCGCGAGGTGAGAAAACTCACCCTCACTCTGGCGGGCCAGGAGCTGTTAGTACATGCCCAAAGAATTCTGGGGGTGTATACAGAGGCCATGCAAAGCCTGGCAGGTTCGAATGTAAACGGAAAAATCAGCCTGGGGATCCCTGATGATTACGCCGTCCGTTATCTTCCGGATGTACTCAAAGCATTCGGGGAAAAATATCCGGCAATAGAAATCTCACTGTTCTGCGAACCCTCCCTGACTCTCATTCCCAAAATCGAATCCGGGATGCTTGATGTCGCCATTGTCACCCGGGATAAACCCGGACGCGGAGAGTTTCTTTTCAGTGAACAACTGGTATGGACTGGAGCGAAAAATAGCGTAATCAGGGAAGACCAACGCCTGTCTGTAGCCGTCTATGAATACGGCAGTGAAGCCCGCAAAAAAGTGATGTCCGCCCTTGGAAAACTCCCTTGCGGCTACAGGATCGCTTACAGCAGCCCCTATGTGGCAGGCCAGATTGCAGCTGTTGAAAGTGGCATGGCCGTCGCCGTGCTGACCCGGTGTAGCGTTCCGGATTCTTTGCACATCATAAATTCAGAGCAATTACCGCCATTACCGTCACTGGACGTTGTGGTTATTTCCCGCGATAACACGGCCAACTCCACGCTAAATGAGCTCCTGGTGAATGAAATTAAGCTTCAACTCAGCAGGTAAGCGATGGACGGAAATGTCAGCTTCTCGCTCATGACGGACCTTTGGTGCAGTAAGCTTGTCCGCTCTGTGCTGAAGCGGACGTTGCTAACAACAGTCTGAGTTGATCAACGGGGAGCAGGTCAGATGCGTAATTTATTAAACAGCGTTCATGTGAAAGTGCTCCACCTTTGGTGGCAAATTGCTCGCGAATTCGTTTGCCGTTTGCCCCAAATAGATAACACTCGCTAAGCCTCTTTCATGATGGTTGCTTACGAACGGTCATTTTGTTTAGCCTTCATGAGTAAATCCCGAATTTTCGCAAGGTGTGAATTTTCGGGGACTGAATCCATGTACGGATCGCGCTCAAACACTAATTGCTCAGACTCAACGAAAGCCTGCCACTCTACTGGGTCTAGCTCAAACTCCATCGCGGACATATCACTTTCATCTTCCCCCTCGATCCAGCTGACTAAATAAAAAAATTCATCATCAGGAAGGTCATCATCGTCATCAACAATATCAACGTCGGTTACAGTTATGCGAAAGGTGGGATCAATTTTCGAGACATAAATCCCTAACTGCGGCATAGATGGAATATTGTTCATGAAAATTCCTTTTATTGGTGTTTGCTATTTGAATAAAAATACGCCAAATAGAGTGCTTACTGTGAATACGGTAAGAATCGTTGTAAGTATCCCGATTAGACGCCCCATTCTCTTTTAGAGATCCTCTAGCATATGGATTATGTTACCCGAAAACGAACTTCCGTTCATCGCTCACAGCGAACCTTTAGCTCCGTTAGCTTGCCCACTCTGTGCCAGAAGCGGACATCGCGGACGTTATGGCACGTTAGGTCAGATATCTAAAAGCACATAGTCCACTTAGGTGAGAGATTTACAGCAGAACTCCTTGCTTGAGGCTGTTGCTGTTCCAATGATCTAAAAATCGAGAATGTCGTTTGCTCTCAACCCAAGCCACCTTTCTAGATGCCTAAGCAGCACTCGCAGGGCTTCTTCGTGCTCAGGGAACTGGTCAGGATTAATCGAGTCAATCCTAGCCTTAGCAACATCAATACCGATAAAATCGTCAATTGTTTCTTTGTTGAAACTATTGTGGGGCGTAGAGACCCTATCACCATACGTGTGGCTTGTACCACGGCTCATCAAGCGTGTGACCATGGTTGCGAAGCCTTGGTCGGTTTGAATTGCATTCATCATCCACTCTCGTGGTTCGTCCATTGAATCGGTATAGTTTTTCCAGCGATAGAGCAGGTATATGAGATCCGGTTCAGCAATCAGCGCATCGCCGTCTGCTGCGCGGATCCTTATCAACCGTAGCCATTCAGTCTTCATTGCCACAACGGTGTTAAGATCTAACGCTGGCTCTAACGCTCTACTCTCGCCCTCATTCCGATCGGTGGGATCGCTGAGATGAATCAGGATTGAGGCAACGGATAGCGCTTCACTTTTACGGAGTGCTTCAAGAGCCAAACCGCCTCGAACATCCTCAGGAATCCGCTTCAGGTACCAACTTGTTGCACGCCATGCTGCCACATATGACGAGTTGAAGGCGCCGCTGTTCTTGCCTGCAAGTTTTTCAGCGAGTCCGAACATCCCCGGGAGTAGAACAGCAGCGTTCTCGATCGGTAATCGGTCGACGGATTCGTCGAGCCTCGCAACGAGCGAATTCAGCAGGCCGTCAGCTTCGACGGCAGCGATTGCCACAGAGAGCTCGTCCTCTGTCGCCGTAGCATCGAGAAAGTCAACGAAGCTGCGCTCAGATATTTCTCCGACTGTCGTCTGGAGTTCGAAGTAACGTGGGAAGTATCGCGATGTGCACACTCGTTTCTCCGTTAACCACTGACGATGAAAACCGTCTGCATAGTTCATCCCCCCATATGCCCATTCGATGGGAGGGAATAAGTCTTTAAGCGCGTCACGAACAACATCACGGCGCTCCTCCGACACAATATCAAGAAGTATCTCCGCTGATTCCCGGTCTATCTTCCGTCGGCTATCACGGGAGTAGCGTCCTTCCTGGAGAACCAATCCTCGCTCACGGAACAGTGCATCATGGAGGTCGGGCTCAAAGACCCTGAGTGTCTCCAGAAGCAGAAAATCAACAATGTTCACCTCAAATACGTTGCCGACCACATGCAGTGGCATATGTATAGCAATGGACGAGATGAGACGACGTGCATCGCGTATATTGCGAAGCATAGGCTGGATGCAGCCAATGAAAGCGTTACCCCAGCGTCTCTGAGAGAACCCGTTGGCCTCAGTCGCATAGGAACCCGCTATTTCAGAGAGTTCCTCCTCGAACATACGATGCACGAAAGATGTCGGTACGGCCGGTAAATCAAAGCTAGTTTGCACGACCTTTTCAAGGAAGGCTCGGCCGTCGTTGTCGGCAACCGGATCTAGTGCTCGTTCTACGATACTGGGCTGGAACAGGAGCACAAAAACAATATTCGGTAGATTAGCATTCGCTTTTACCTGCCGAAGCAGCATCCTGATCTGCTCAGGCTCGAGCCGATCGATGTCGTCAACGAAGACAACCAGCGGCCGGTCAAGTTCGCGAAGACGAGCTTCAAGCGCTCTACGTACCTTGTCGAGAGACTCGCCGCTATGGTCACGCCCGAGATGCGATAGTACGCGTCCGAGAAGAGGTACTCCGACCGAGAGAAAAGCGAGAACAGCCGCGACCTTTGCGACCGTCGGAAGGTCGTATCCAATTGCCGACGCGATCGCTATAACCGAGGCATTTGTTAGCACCGTCGAGATTAGAAGGCCTGAACTCCCAGCCTCTTTAAGAGGTTTACTGACCCCGGTAAGGATCGCGCCGTAGCGTCGCAGTGCTTCGGCACGGTCGAGTGCTGCCTTCGAATGCTCGCCTCCCAAGCGATTTGCTATCTGGCCAAATAGCGCGCGGGCGATTGCGTCGCCATCCCCCCATTGCCAGGGGTTAAAGTCGAGCCAGTCCGCTCCGCTGCTCTTGGCATCGAGCCGTTCGGTGGTGAGGTTTTTCAGTGATGATTTGCCGAAGCCCCATCCCCCACGAATAGCGAACACTCGCCCTTCGCGCAAACTAAGCTCCGAAAGTACGTCGGCTATGCGAACCGCGAATTCAGCCCTTCTAAGGCGATCTTCGGATGCTGTCCGAATCGGAGCTTCAGCCCCAATCCCTCTGTCCGGTCGCTCGTTCCTTACGGCATCAGCATTAGGCTTCGCGCGACGACGAGCGCGCCATACCGCCAGACGGAACAACAGCTTATTCATCGCACACCATCTCCCAAGGATGCAGGTATTAATCGTCCTATTGCTAGAGACTTCACTGGTTGAACTTTGTCTACGCCAGCTAACTGGAGAGAGCTCGCTGCGGCAATTGCAAGCCAGTATAGCGGTTTTGTCTTCTCAACATGAACGGAGATCGGGCAACTACATCAACTAAGCGAGAATACTAAGGAGAATCTAGCAGGTGTAAGTTAGCACCAGTGACCTACTCTCTATAGCTCAAGATACTTCAATGTAAGTATGCATTCCGAACTTCCGCTTCTCGTTCAAAGCTGCCCACCTGTTCTACCTTTAGAACCTGCCAGCCCCGCTCTGAACGCCCCCCTCATCCCCCTCGCCGATAACGCCCCCGGATTTTCGCTTTAAATATAGCCATTCGTTTTTCTACCTCCGAATGGCTGAGATAAACCGCGGTGCCGTTTCTTAAGCGTTCAAGGGCGGCATCCACCCTTTCACGCAGCGCTTGCTCCTGCAACATCACCTCTACGTCCATTTCAGGTTTATTCCACTGTTCCATTTCCATCTCCTCCTTGAGACAGCATCAAGTCACGAATCAGTTACACCAACCCCATCCCCACCACGCCGGTCAGCACGCCGCACAGCACCACCAGCGCCGCCGTCAGGCACAGCGCGCGGGCGGAGAAGGCTTTGTTGAGCATCAGCAGCGAAGGCAGGCTGACCGCCGGCAGGGTCATCAGCAGCGCCAGCGCCGGGCCGGCGCCCATGCCCGCCAGCATCATGGTCTGCACGATCGGGATTTCAGCCGCGGTGGGGATAACGAACAGGCAGCCGACGATCGCCAGGCCGATGATCCACAGCAGGCTATTGTCGACGGCGCCGTCGGCGTGCGGGAACAGCCAGACCCGCGCCGCCCCCAGCGCCAGCACCGCCAACACGTAGATCGGGATGGTCGACCAAAACAGCGCCCACAGCGCTTTGCCCCAGCGGGCGAGGAACGGCTGCTCATCGCTCTGCGCCATCATCAGCGGCGGCTGCGGCGCGGCGGGTTGCGGATCGTTGGCGGTCACGCGCTGCACCAGCCAGGCGATACCCAGCACCATCACCACGCCCGCCACCAGGCGGATGGCGGCGAACGGCCAACCGAGCACAAACCCCATGAACACCAGCGTCGCCGGGTTCAGTACCGGGTTGGCGAGCCAAAAGGCCAGCGCGGCGCCGCTGGACACCGACTGGCGGCGCATGCCGGCGGCAACCGGCGCGGCGCAGCAGGTGCACATCATGCCCGGCAGCGCGATCAGCGCCCCCAGCATGGTGCCGGAAAAACGCCGGTGGCCGAGCGTGCGCGCCAGCCAGTCGCGCGGGATCAGCACCTGCACCAGCGAACCTAACAACACCCCGAGCAGCGCCGCCTTCCACACCGCGGTGAAGTAGACCAGCGCGTACTGCCAGGCCGCCAGCCAGGGGCTCGCGGCGCCGTCGGCCAGGATCGATTTGCCGATCGAGTGGCTGTCCGCCGCTACGAACGCCTTGCCGTAGTAAGGCTGCCATTTGACGTAGTAGAGGCCGACGGCCACCACCAGCAGAAACAGGATCGGTTTCCACAGCGGCCAGGCGCGTGGGGCGTGTTCAGGGGCGTTCAGAGGTTGCGGCATGGTAGCGGCCAGAGTGAGTCAACAGTGGCGCCAGCATAGCGCGCCGCCGCCGCCCGTGCACGCCCGGGCTGTCCAAAATAGTTCATCTGTTCGCCACCGACGCGTAACGCGATTGTCATCTGCGCCCGGCACCATGATGCCAACTTGAAAACCATAGGGTAGACGCCCGATGAAACGCACTGCTTTCGCCTTCATCGCACCGCCATCGGTATGACGAGGTTTTTATTATGATGGAGTTATCTAGACATCCGACCACTTACCCCACCCGCTATCAGCAGATCGCCGCACAGCTGGAACAGGAGCTGCGCACGCAGTACCGCTGCGGCGACTATCTGCCTTCGGAACAGCAGCTGGCCGAGCGTTATCAGGTCAATCGCCACACCCTGCGCCGCGCGGTGGATCAACTGGTAGAGCGCGGCTGGCTGCAGCGCCGCCACGGCGTCGGCATTCTGGTGCTGATGCGGCCTTACGACTACCCGCTGCACGCCAACACCCGCTTCAGCCAGAACCTGTTCGAGCAGGGCAGCCACCCCACCAGTGAGCGCTTACTCGCAGTCTTGCGGCCGTGCAATGGGCATGTCGCCAGCGCGCTCTCGCGTGAAGAAGGCGAAATGGTGATCCACCTGCGCACCCTGCGCCGGGTCAACGGCGTGCCGATGAGCGTGATCGACCACTATCTGCCCGATCTGGAGTGGTGGCCGGCGCTGCAGCAGTTCCACAGCGGTTCGCTGCACCAGTTTATCGAACAGCACCTGCAGCAGCCGCTGACCCGCCGCCAGACGCGCATCAGCGCGCGCCGCGCGCAGGCCAAAGAGAGCCGGCTGCTGGAGATCGCCACCCACGCGCCGCTGCTGTGCGTGCGCACCCTTAACGTCCGCAGCGGCGGCGAAGACGTGGCGGAATACTCCGTCAGCCTGGCCCGCGCCGACATGATTGAACTGACGATGGAGCACTGAATGCAAGCCTTAGAGTCGAGACAACGCTGGATGTCGGTGCTGGCGCACAGCCGGCCCGAGCAGCTGCGCAGCCACTGGCAGGCGCTGAACCTCAGCCCGGGTTACCGCAGCATCCGCGCGCCGGAGATCGGCCTGGCCCAGCTGCAGGGGCGCATGGGCGCCACCGGCCGCCGCTTCGTGCTGGGGGACATGACCGTCACCCGCGCGGTGGTGCAGCTGGACAACGGCGGCTACGGCTACAGCTATATCGCCGGGCGCGACAAGGCGCACGCCGAGCTGTGCGCGCTGGCCGATGCGCTGCTGCAACAGCCGGAGCACGGCGAGCGCCTGCAACAACAGCTGATCGCGCCGCTGGCCGCGCTCCAGCACGAACAGCGCCAGCTGCGCGCCCGGGCGATCGCCGCCAGCCGGGTGGACTTCTTTACGCTGGTGCGAGGGGATTAAGCCATGAGTTTATTGACCGGTTTTGAGCAACCGATAGACCAATCGCAGCACGCTTTCCGTTTGATTCTTAAAGCCTTGAGCGAACCGGGCCACCGGGTGACGCTGCCGGGCGGCCCGGCCTGGGCGCCACTGAACGCCGCCAGCACCGCCGCGCTGCTGACGCTGGCCGATCAGGAAACGCCGCTGCAGCTGTGCGCTGCGCTTAAAAGTGAGCAAGTGCTAACAAACATTCGTTTTCACAGCGGCGCGCCGCTGGCCGCCACGGCGCAGGAGGTCTGTTTTGCCCTGTTCGATGAGCAGCTGCAGGCCGCCGATCTGCAGGCGTTGCCGCACGGCACTGAAATCTCGCCGGAATGCGGCGCCACGGTCATCGTGCAGCTTGCCGAGCTGGAGAACGGCGCCGCGCTGCGCCTGACCGGCCCCGGCATCGAGAGCCAACGCCTGATTGCGCCGCGCCTGCCGCCGGCGCTGCTGGATTATCTGGTCAACCGCCCGCAGCGCTTCCCGCTGGGGCTGGATGTCTTGCTGACCTGCGGCGATCGCCTGCTGGCGATCCCGCGGACCACCCGCGTGGAGGTGTGCTGATGTACGTAGCGGTAAAAGGGGGCGAAAAAGCCATTGAGGCCGCCCACCAGCTGCAGGAACAGCTGCGGCGCGGCGACGAGACGCTGCCGGCGCTCGGCGCGGAACAAATCGAACAGCAGCTGGGGCTGGCGGTGGATCGGGTGATGACCGAAGGCGGCATCTACGATCGCGAGCTGGCGGCGCTGGCCATCAAACAGGCCAGCGGCGATCTGGTGGAGGCGATCTTCCTGCTGCGCGCCTATCGCACCACCCTGCCGCGCCTGGCGGTCAGCGAGCCGCTGGCCAGCGAAAACATGCGGCTGGAGCGGCGCATCTCGGCGGTTTACAAAGACTTGCCCGGCGGGCAGGTGCTGGGGCCGACCTACGACTACACCCACCGGCTGCTGGACTTCGCGCTGCTGGCGGAAGGCGAGGCGCCGCGCGCGCCGCAGGCCGACGAACCGCTGCCGGACAACTGTAGCCACGTGTTCGATCTGTTGTGTCGCCAGCAGCTGGCGCGGGAGGAACAGGACGACGGCAGCACGCCGGACGACATCACCCGCAACCCGCCGGTTTACCCCTGCTCGCGCTCTGCGCGCCTGCAGCAGCTGGTGCGCGGCGACGAAGGCTTCCTGCTGGCGCTCGGCTACGCCACCCAGCGCGGTTACGGCCGCAACCACCCGTTCGCCGGCGAGATCCGCACCGGCCACGTTTCGGTGGAGATCGTGCCGGAAGAGCTCGGTTTCGCCATCGATATCGGCGAAATCCTGCTGACCGAGTGCGAAATGGTCAACGGCTTCGTCGATCCAAAAGACCACCCGCCGCACTTCACCCGCGGTTACGGGCTGGTATTCGGCCGCGCCGAACGCAAGGCGATGGCGATGGCGTTGGTGGACCGCGCATTGCAGAGCCCCGACTACGGCGAAGGCGTCGCCGGCCCGGCGCAGGACGAAGAGTTCGTGCTGGCCCACGCCGACAACGTCGAGGCCGCCGGCTTCGTCTCCCATCTCAAGCTGCCGCACTACGTCGACTTCCAGGCTGAACTGGAACTGCTCAAGCGGCTGCGGCAGGAATACAGCGAGCGTCAGGAGGCCCGCGATGAGTGAAGTATTGACCGGCTATAACCTCGGTTATCTGGACGAGCAGACCAAGCGCATGATCCGCCGCGCCATCCTCAAGGCGGTAGCGATCCCCGGCTATCAGGTGCCGTTCGGCGGCCGCGAGATGCCGATGCCCTACGGCTGGGGCACCGGCGGCATTCAGCTCACCGCCAGCGTCATCGGCCGCGCCGACGTGCTGAAGGTGATCGACCAGGGCGCCGACGACACCACCAACGCGGTGTCGATCCGCCGCTTCTTCCAGCGCGTCGCCGGGGTGGAAACCACCGAACGCACGCCGGAGGCCACGCTGATCCAGACCCGTCACCGCATTCCGGAAACCGCGCTGCGCGAAGATCAGATCCTGATCTATCAGGTGCCGATCCCGGAGCCGTTGCGCTTTATCGAACCGCGCGAAACCGAGACCCGCAAGATGCACGCGCTGGAGGAGTATGGCGTGATGCAGGTGAAGCTGTATGAAGACATCGCGCGCTACGGCCATATCGCCACCACCTACGCCTACCCGGTGAAGGTCAACGATCGCTACGTGATGGATCCGTCGCCGATCCCGAAATTCGACAACCCGAAAATGCACATGATGCCGGCGCTGCAGCTGTTCGGCGCCGGGCGCGAGAAACGCATCTACGCCCTGCCGCCGTTCACCAAGGTGGAGAGCCTGGACTTCGACGACCATCCGTTCAGCGTGCAGCAGTGGGACGAACCCT
Source organism: Serratia sp. KG1D (assembly GCF_037150675.1). Taxonomy (NCBI): domain Bacteria; kingdom Pseudomonadati; phylum Pseudomonadota; class Gammaproteobacteria; order Enterobacterales; family Yersiniaceae; genus Serratia; species Serratia sp. KG1D. The sequence continues at coordinate 172,843 of NZ_JBAGIH010000004.1, read as the reverse complement.
GCGCGCTGTGCGGCTCGCGCCACAGCTATCTCGACGAGGTGGTGCTCGACGATCGGGGCAACCGCATGTTCGTCTGTTCGGACACCGACTACTGCCGGCAGCAGCTGGCGCAATCTTCGCAAGAGGCGCAGCACTGATGACTTCCACCCCTTTGAGCACCACTCCGCTGCTGTCGGTGAACCGGCTCACCCACCTGTACGCCCCCGGCAAGGGCTTCAGCGACGTGTCATTCGACATCTACCCCGGTGAAGTGCTGGGCATCGTCGGCGAATCCGGCTCCGGCAAAACCACGCTGCTGAAGTCGATCTCGGCGCGGCTGGCGCCGCAGCATGGGCAGATCCTTTACCGCCCGCAGGCGGGCCAGGAACACGATCTATACGCCATGGCGGAGAGCGATCGCCGCCGCCTGCTGCGCACCGACTGGGGCGTGGTGCATCAGCACCCGCTCGACGGGCTGCGGCCGCAGGTCTCCGCCGGCGGCAACATCGGCGAGCGGCTGATGGCCATCGGCCAGCGCCACTATGGCGACATTCGCCGCCAGGCCGGCCAGTGGCTGGAAGACGTCGAAATCCCGCTGTCGCGCCTCGACGATCTGCCGACCACCTTCTCCGGCGGCATGCAGCAGCGGCTGCAGATCGCCCGCAATCTGGTCACCCACCCCAGGCTGGTGTTTATGGATGAGCCGACCGGCGGGCTGGACGTATCGGTGCAGGCGCGCCTGCTCGATCTGCTGCGTAATCTGGTGGTAGAGATGCAGCTGGCGGCGGTGATCGTCACTCACGATCTCGGCGTGGCGCGGCTGCTGGCCCACCGCCTGCTGGTGATGAAACAGGGCGAAGTGGTGGAGAGCGGCCTGACCGACCGGGTGCTGGACGATCCGCACCATCCTTACACCCAGTTGCTGGTTTCTTCGGTGCTGTCGTAACCCAAGGCGATAACAGATGACTATGCAAATCCGAGTTGAACATCTCAGTAAAACCTTTGTGCTGCATCAGCAGTACGGCACCCGCCTGCCGGTGCTGCACGACGCCAACCTGACGGTCCACGGCGGCGAATGCGTGGTGCTGCACGGCCACTCCGGCAGCGGTAAATCCACCCTGCTGCGCTCGCTGTACGCCAACTACCTGCCGGACAGCGGCCATATCTGGATCAACCACCAGGGCGACTGGCTGGACATGGTCAGCGCCGATGCGCGTCAGATTCTGGCGGTGCGCCGCCATACGCTGGGCTGGGTCAGCCAGTTCCTGCGGGTGATCCCGCGCATCAGCGCGCTGGAGGTGGTGATGCAGCCGCTGCTGGAACAGGGGGTCGAGCGCGCCGAATGCCGCGAGCGCGCCGAAGCGCTGCTCGCTGCGCTCAACGTGCCGCCGCGCCTGTGGCCGCTGGCGCCGTCAACCTTCTCCGGCGGCGAACAGCAACGGGTGAACATCGCGCGCGGCTTTATCGTCGACTACCCCATTCTGTTGCTGGACGAACCGACCGCCTCGCTCGACAGCCGCAACAGCGCGGCGGTGGTGCAGCTTATCGAACGCGCCAAGGCGCGCGGCGCGGCGATCGTCGGCATTTTTCACGATGAAGGCGTCCGCCGACAGGTCGCCGACCGGCTTTATGACATGCAGGCGCCGCAGGCGCTGGAGGCCCTCTGATGATCGTCAATAACGTTAAGCTGGTGCTGGATGACCAGGTGGTGCAAGGCTCGCTGGAGATGCAGGACGGCGTGATCCGCAGCTTCGCCGACGGCCCGAGCCGGCTGCCGCAGGCGCTGGACGGCGACGGCGGCTGGCTGCTGCCGGGGCTGATCGAGCTGCATACCGACAACCTGGACAAGTTTTTCACCCCGCGCCCGAACGTCGACTGGCCGGCCCATTCGGCGATGAGCAGCCACGATGCGCTGATGGTGGCCAACGGCATCACCACGGTGCTGGACGCAGTGGCGATCGGCGACGTGCGCGACGGCGGCCACCGGCTGGAAAACCTGCAGAAGATGATCGACGCGGTGATCCACAGCCAGCGCGCCGGAGTGAACCGCGCCGAGCACCGGCTGCACCTGCGCTGCGAGCTGCCGCACGAGAGCACGCTGCCGCTGTTCGAACAGCTGATGGACAAGCCGGGCGTGTCGCTGGTGTCGCTGATGGACCATTCGCCGGGCCAGCGCCAGTTCGCCTCGCGCGAAAAATACCGCGAATATTATCAGGGCAAATACCACCTCAACGACCAGCAGATGAGCGAGTACGAGGAGCAGCAGGTCGCCCTGTCCGCCCGCTGGGCCGCGCCGAACCGCGAGGCGATCGCCGCCCACTGCCGCGCGCGCCGCATCTCGCTGGCCAGCCATGACGACGCCACCGCCGCGCACGTGGCCGAATCCTGCGCGCTGGGCAGCGCCATCGCCGAGTTCCCCACCACCGAGGCGGCCGCCCGCGCCTCGCACCAGCAGGGCCTGCAGGTGCTGATGGGCGCGCCGAACATCGTGCGCGGCGGCTCCCACTCCGGCAACGTGGCGGCGCACCACCTGGCGGCGCTGGGGGTGCTGGACATTCTCTCTTCCGATTATTACCCGGCCAGCCTGCTGGACGCGGCGTTTCGCCTCGCGGCGGACGAACGCAACGCCTACGATCTGCCCCAGGCGGTGCGCATGATCACCCGCAACCCGGCGCGGGCGCTGGATCTGCAGGATCGCGGCACCATCGCCGAAGGATTGCGGGCGGATCTGGTGCTGGCGCGGCCGCACGGCGAGCACGTTTATGTGCAGAACGTGTGGCGCCAGGGCAGGCAGGTGTTCTGATGGCGCGGCTCATCTATCTGATGGGGCCTTCCGGCGCAGGCAAGGACAGCCTGCTGGCCGCGCTGCGGGCCGACGCCGACCGCGCGCCGCTGGTGGCGCACCGCTATATCACCCGGCCGGCGGACGCCGGCTGCGAGAATCATATTGCGCTGAGCGAACCCGAATTTCTGCGCCGCCGCGCCAAGGGGCTGTTCGCGCTCGACTGGCAGGCGCACCAGCAGCGCTACGCGTTCGGGATCGAAGTGGATCTTTGGCTGCTGCAGGGGATCGACGTGGCGGTCAACGGTTCGCGCGCCCACCTGCCGCAGGCACAGCAGCGCTACGGGGCGCAGCTGCTGCCGGTGTGCCTGCAGGTCAGCGCCGCGATCCTGCGCCGGCGCCTGCAGGATCGCGGGCGGGAAAGCGCCGAACAGATCGAGCAGCGGCTGGCGCGGGCGGCGGAATATCAGCAGAGCCTGCCCGCCGGCTGCCGGGTGCTGCACAACGACGGCCCACTCGACGACACCCTGGCGGCGCTGCTGGCGCTGCTGCCGACCTCTACCCGACAAACTCAGGACGCGACGCCATGAACGACTTCGCCCAGCCGAAAATCGGCGACAACGTGACCCTTAACCGCACCCGGCTCGGCCAGTATGTGCATCTGGCCGACGATGCGATCCTGGAAGAGGTGGAGATGGGGGACTACTCCTACACCGCCGGGCACAACCAGATCTTTTACGCCACCATCGGCAAGTTCGTCTCCATCGCCTCCTATGCGCGCATCAATCCCGGCAACCACCCGACCTACCAGCGCATCGCGCAGCACCACTTCACCTACCGCGCTTCCGAATACGGGCTGGGGGAAGATGACGCAGCGTTCTTCGACTGGCGGCGCGAGCACCACGTCACCGTCGGCCACGACGTGTGGATCGGCCATAACGCCATTCTGATGCCGGGCGTCAGCGTCGGCAACGGCGCGGTGATCGGCAGCGCGGCGGTGGTCACCAAAGACGTGGAACCCTACAGCATCGTCGCCGGCGTGGCGGCCAAAAAGATCGGCATGCGCTTTGACGATGCGCTGATAGAGCGTATCGAACGCAGCCAGTGGTGGCACTGGGATCACGCCACGCTGCAGGCGCGGCTGGCGGATTTTCGCGACATCAACCGCTTTGCGCAGAAGTACCTTTAACAACGGAGGGGAGCGATGCAACTGACCTTTCTCGGCACCGGCGGCGCGCAGCAGGTGCCGGTGTTCGGCTGCGACTGCCCGATCTGCCAACGGGCGCGGCGCGAGCCGGCATTTCGGCGGCGAGCGTGCAGCGCCATGCTCAACTATCAGGGGGAAACGACCTTATTGGATGCGGGATTGCTGGCTTTGGAGCGGCGATTTTCGGCGGGGCAAATTCAACGTTTTTTACTGACACATTACCACATGGATCACGTTCAGGGGTTATTTCCTTTGCGTTGGGGGTGCGGAAATTCCATTCCGGTGTATGGCCCGCCGGATGAACAGGGCTGCGACGATCTGTTCAAACACCCCGGCATTCTGGCGTTTCAGCCGCCGCTGGCGCCCTTCGCCACCGTCGAACTGGGCGGCATGCGCATCACCCCGCTGCCGCTGCAACACTCCAAACTGACCCACGGTTATCTGATCCAGGCGGCGGGCGCTGCGCTGGCCTACCTGACCGACACCGTCGGCCTGCCGCCGGCCACCGCCGACTATCTGCAGAACGTGGCGCTGGATCTGCTGGTGCTCGATTGCAGCCTGCCGCCTCAGCCGCAGGCGCCGCGCAACCACAACGATCTGACCCGTGCGCAGGAGACGCAGCGGTTGCTGCAGCCCAAACGCACGCTGTTGACGCACATCAGCCATCATCTCGATCGGTGGCTGCTGGACAATGAACTGCCCGCCGGGCTGGAGCTGGCGTTCGATCACCTCAGCGTCAGTCTCGGTAGCAGTGCAGCCGATCCGACTCCAGCACCCTGACCCCTTCGCCCGGCGTGAACGCCTGCTGCAGCAGCGTTTGCGCCACGTCTTTGGCGGCGACCGCGCGCCATTTGCCGGGCAGCAGCCTGAACAGCGGCAGCGTAAGGCGCTCCATCAGGCGCGGCGCCGGGCGATCCCCCACCAGCATGGAAGGCCGCACCAGCGTCAGGCGCGGCCAGCGCTGTTCGCGCAGCGCCTGCTCCATTTCGCCTTTGGTGCGGTTATACAGGAAGGTAGAATCCGCATTGGCGCCCAACGCGCTCACCACCAGACAGTGCTGCGCCCCCAACCGGCGGCCGGTCAGCGCGCTCTCCACCACCAGTTGATAATCGACGTAGCGGAAGGCATCGGCGCTGCCCGCCGCCCGGCGGGTGGTGCCCAGGCAGCAGAACACCAGATCGACCGGTTGCTGCAGGCTACTCAGCAGCTCGAACAGCGCATCGCCGACCGGATTGGTCAGCTTGCCGTGCGGCGGCAGCGGCGTGCGCGTCGGCGCCACGATGGCCGTTATCTGCGGATCGCTTTGCAACCGCTGCAGCAACTCGCGCCCCACCAGCCCGGTTGCGCCGACTAACAGTGCTCGCGCCATGCAATCTCCCGTTGTAATCAATACGTCGACTTAAAGTATAGACCGCGCCCAGTGCAGCTTCTTGCCGAAGCCGAGGGTGTTGTCGGTCATCTTCACCTCGTGCAGATCCAGCCGCCAAACCGAGGCTTTCATCGCCCTGGCGATCGGGAAACGCTTGCAGTAACGCGCGCGCGCCGCCTCGGCCTCTTCGCCGCTCAGCAGCACCGCCTCGGCGCGGTACTGCACGCCGCGGATCAGCGCGATGCTTTTCGGCTTCGGCGCGATGGTGCCGACCACCCGGCCGTTGTTCAGCATCAGCCCGCCGTGGCGGGTGTGCGGTTCGGTCATCAGCCACAGCGCCATCGTCGCGGCGTCGAACACGTAAAAACAGTTGGCGCACCACATGTCGAGGCCGTCGCCGGCGCACAGCGTCAAGACGTGTTGTTTACCGATAAAATCCGCAATCTGCTGCCGTTGTTCTGGGGTATTCAAGGTTACTCGCCTCCCTGTTCACTCACTTCATCTTACCCTGCGTTGTTGAGGCGAGTCACAAATAACGATAATCATCAAGAAACAAAATTGAATATAAAAACACAATAAATGCATTTTTATTAACCTAAGCCCAAAGCGGATTTATAACATAAAAAATACAAGACGGATTTATTTGATCGTTATGCAACCGGTTAATCGAGCGATTTTATTGTTCTCATCCTGACGACACGCAAATTTAACGCACACGTCCGGCACCGATTAGCAATTTATTTACATACCCAGTTGACTCCCTGAACACGATTTATGCAACTCACTGCATAACTTATGAATAGTTATTTATAAAAACCGGCATTTATGTGACTCTCATCACAATTTTTAGTGCATCTTGCGCTAAAATAGCGCCATCTTTTCACTCAGCAAGGTGGATTAGAAAATGGAAAACAATAACCGAAAAATGGCGCACATCAGGCGTACAACCCATATTATGATGATGGCTCATCGCAGCTGCTTTAGCTTCGCATTCTTCAACTACAGATAACCCTCCCCCTCGCTCTTACGCCGTTGTTAAGAGTGTCTTTGCGTTTCACTTTATTCTCCGCACTCCGGTGATAATGTCTTTTTCTCGCTAAGCGGGAAGGACACGCAACACATTTTTAATTTCGGCCAAGCGCATCCAGGATAAATAAAACAGCGAACACAGTTAATGCCTTTCGGCATCACTGGGTTCTCGCACACCTTTATTTTCGTGAAGGCGTTAACGGCAAATGGAATTATTTGCCGGCGGAATGCCTTTGCCTGAAGAATGAGAAAAATGAAAAAATTAAAAATTGCCGCCAACACCCAAACCCTCGGCTGCTTTGAAACTGAACGCGACATCGTCGATGTGCATCACAGCGATTTCAATGACGTCGCCGCCATCGTGCTGTCGGTGGAGGACGTCGCGCAAGGCATGGTGGCGCGCATCGAAGAACACGGCCTGAACATTCCGCTGTTCGTCGCCGTCTGCTGCGAAGAAGAGCTGGATAACGCCGTCTTGCCGGCGCTGCACGGTGTGTTTGAACTGTGCGGCAAGAATACCCAGTTCTACGGCAAACAGCTGGAGGCCGCCGCCGCCAAATATGAGAGCGAACTGCTGCCGCCGTTCTTCAACACGCTGACGCAATACGTAGAAATGGGCAACGCCACTTTCGCCTGCCCCGGCCACCAGGGCGGCGAGTTCTTCCGCAAACACCCGGCGGGCCGCCAGTTCTTCGACTTCTACGGCGAAACGCTTTTCCGCTCCGACATGTGCAACGCCGACGTCAAACTGGGCGATCTGTTGATCCACGAAGGCGCGCCTTGCGCCGCGCAGCAGCACGCCGCCAAGGTGTTCAACGCCGACAAGACCTACTTCGTGCTCAACGGCACCTCGGCCTCGAACAAGGTGGCGACCAACGCCCTGCTGACGCGCGGCGACCTGGTGCTGTTCGACCGCAACAACCATAAATCCAACCACCACGGCGCGTTGATCCAGGCCGGCGCTACGCCGGTTTACCTGGAAACCGCGCGCAACCCGTTCGGCTTTATCGGCGGCATCGACGCGCACTGCTTCGACGAACGCTACCTGCGCCAACAGATCCGCGAAGTGGCGCCGGAACGCGCCAACGAGGCTCGCCCGTTCCGCCTGGCGATCATCCAGCTCGGCACCTACGACGGCACCATCTACAACGCCCGCCAGGTGGTCGACAAAATTGGCCACCTGTGCGACTACATCCTGTTCGACTCCGCCTGGGTGGGCTATGAGCAGTTCATTCCGATGATGAAAGACTGCTCGCCGCTGCTGCTGGAGCTGAACGAAAACGATCCCGGCATCATCGTCACCCAGTCGGTGCACAAACAGCAGGCCGGTTTCTCGCAGACCTCGCAGATCCACAAAAAAGACAAGCATATCAAGGGGCAGAGCCGCTACTGCAACCACAAGCGCTTCAACAACGCCTTTATGCTGCACGCCTCCACTAGCCCGTTCTACCCGCTGTTCGCCGCGCTGGACGTCAACGCCAAGATGCACGAGGGCAAGAGCGGCCAGCGCCTGTGGCAAGAATGTGTGCGCGTGGGCATCGAAGCGCGCAAAATGCTGCTGGATACCTGCACGATGATCAAACCGTTCGTGCCGGATCAGATCGACGGCAAGCCTTGGCAGGCCTATGACACCGCGGCGATGGCCAACGATCTGCGCTTCTTCAACTTCGTGCCCGGCGAAAAATGGCACGCTTTTGAGGGCTATGCCGAATCGCAGTACTTCGTCGATCCGTGCAAACTGCTGCTCACCACGCCGGGCATCGATACCGCGACCGGCAGCTACAGCGAGTTCGGCATCCCGGCGACCATTCTGGCCAATTACCTGCGCGAAAACGGCATCGTGCCGGAAAAATGCGATCTCAACTCGATCCTGTTCCTGCTGACGCCGGCGGAAGACATCGCCAAGATGCAGCACCTGGTGGCCCTGATCGCCCGCTTCGAGAAGCACATCGAGCAAAACTCCCTGCTCAGCGAGGTGCTGCCTGCGGTCTATAAAAACCACCAGCAGCGCTACAAAAACTACACCATCCGCCAGCTGTGCCAGGAAATGCACGACCTTTACGTCAGCTATGACGTTAAAGAACTGCAAAAAGAGATGTTCCGCAAAAGTTATTTCCCGCGCGTTGTGATGAACCCGCAGGACGCCAATACCGAGTTCGTTCGCGGCAATGTGGAATTGGTCTCGCTGGCCAAGGCCGAGGGCCGCATCGCCGCCGAAGGCGCCCTGCCTTACCCACCAGGCGTGCTGTGCGTGGTGCCCGGCGAAATTTGGGGCGGCGCCGCGCAGCGTTATTTCCTGGCACTGGAAGAAGGCATCAACTTATTGCCGGGATTCGCGCCGGAATTGCAGGGCGTTTATATCCAACAGGATGAGGACGGCTGGAACCGCGCTTACGGCTACGTCATGAAAAATTAATCACCTTACGGGGCGGCGATTATTCTCGCCGCCCGGATCGCATCCTAAAAGAGAAAATGATCATGAGTAAGTCCAATAATAAAATGGGGGTCGTGCAATTAACGATCCTGACCGCCGTGAATATGATGGGTTCCGGCATAATTATGCTGCCAACCAAGCTGGCCGAAGTGGGCACGATTTCGATCGTTTCCTGGCTGGTGACCGCCGTCGGCTCGATGGCGCTGGCCTACGCCTTCGCCAAATGCGGCATGTTCAGCCGTAAATCCGGCGGCATGGGCGGCTACGCCGAATACGCCTTCGGTAAATCAGGCAACTTTATGGCGAACTACACCTATGGCGTTTCGCTGCTGATCGCCAATATCGCCATCGCCATTTCCGCCGTCGGCTATGGCACCGAGCTGTTTGGCGCTACGCTCAGCCCGCTCGGGATCTGCATCGCCACCATCGGCGTGCTGTGGCTTGCGACCGTCGCCAACTTCGGCGGTGCGCGCATTACCGGCAAAATCAGCGGCATCACCGTCTGGGGCGTGATCATTCCGGTGGTGGGCATCTCGGTCATCGGCTGGTACTGGTTCAGCGGCAGCGCCTACGTCGCCGCCTGGAACCCGCATCAGGTGCCGACCTTCGAAGCCATCGGCGCCTCGATCTCGATGACCTTGTGGGCATTCCTGGGGCTGGAATCCGCCTGCGCCAACACCGACGTGGTGGAAAACCCGGAGCGCAACGTGCCGATCGCCGTACTGGGCGGCACCCTCAGCGCGGCGGTGATCTATATCGTTTCGACCAACGTGATCGCCGGCATCGTGCCGAACATGGATCTGGCCAACTCCACCGCCCCGTTCGGACTGGCGTTCTCCCACATGTTCAACCCGACGGTCGGCAAGATCATCATGGCATTGATGGTGATGTCCTGCGTCGGCTCGCTGCTCGGTTGGCAGTTCACCATCGCCCAGGTGTTCAAATCCTCCGCCGACAGCGGCTTCTTCCCGAAAATCTTCTCCAAGCTGAGCAAGGCCGACGCGCCGGTTAAAGGCATGCTGACCATCGTCGTCATCCAGAGCGGTTTGTCGCTGATGACCATCAGCCCATCGTTGAACAAGCAGTTCAACGTGCTGGTGAACCTGGCGGTGGTGACCAACATCATCCCGTACATCCTGTCGATGGCGGCGTTGGTCATTATTCAGAAAGTGGCGAAGGTGCCGGACAACAAGGCGCGCATCGCCAATATCATCGCCGGCATCGGCGCGCTGTACAGCTTCTATGCGCTTTACAGCTCCGGTGAGGAAGCGATGATGTGGGGCGCCATCGCCACCTTCCTCGGCTGGACGCTGTACGGCATCGTCTCGCCGCGCTTTGAGCTGGCGGGAAAAAAGGGGTAAAGCGGTAGGGCACCGGCGGCCGGGGATGGGATTGTGATGGCGAACATGCCATCATACGCCGACCCTGGCCACCGAAACGGCGTACGATGACCGACACTACCCCCACTCCCTGGCACCTCTATATGCTGCGTTTACCGAGCGGCATGCTGTATACCGGCATCACCACCGACGTGGCGCGCCGCCTGGCGCAGCATCAGGCCGGCAAAGGCGCCAAGGCGCTGCGCGGTAAAGGGGAGCTGACGCTGGCGTTTCACTGCCAGGTGGGGGATCGCTCAACGGCGCTGAAGCTGGAATACCGCGTCAAACAGCTGAGCAAAATACAAAAAGAGCGGCTGGTGAATCACCCGCCGCTGTCGTTGGCGTATCTATTGCCGGTGGTTAAAAGCGATTAAACGGCGCCGAAAAAGCCACTTCGCCGCTGACGCCATTCAGAGCGTCTTGCGCCAGCGGATACACCTGGAATGCGCTTTCCGTGTCCGGCCAGCGACAATTCAGGCCATAGGCGGCGGCCGGTTTGAAGCCGAAGCGGCCGTAATAGGCCGGATCGCCCAGCACCACCACCGCGGCGTAGCTGAATTCGTTCAGCGAATCCAACCCCTCGTACACCAGCTTTTCAGCCAGCCCCTGGCGGCGCAGGCTTTCGTCTACCGCCAGCGGCGCCAGCGCCACCCATTGGCGATCTTCGCCGGCCACGTCTACCGGGCTGAACGCGGCGTAACCCACTACGCCACCTTCGTCGTCAGTGGCGACCACGCCCAGCGTCAGCAGGCCATCTTCGCGCAGCTGCTGCACCAGGTCTGCTTCGTCGTCGCGGCCAAAGGCGCGGCGCAGCAAGGCGTCGATGCCCGCCGCGTCTACCGGGATCTCTACGCGGATCAGCATGATACCGCCACACGGGAAGCCGACGCCGTGCCCTCCTGCAGCCCTGCTTCGACAAAATCAGCCAACTGCAGCAGCCCCATGCGCAGCGGCGCAGGCATGCTTTCCAGCTCGATGGCGTCCATCAAATTTTTCACATACAGGCCCAATTCGGTATCCCCTTCAATCTGCAGCCGACGCTGAAAGAACAGCGTATCCGGATCTTGCTTGCGCGCCGCGATCAGGATCAGATCGTTGGCGTCGCCGCTGAAGCTGACGTCCGCTTCGGCGTGCTGGCTGACCACCAGTTTGTCGTTTTCTACCGTCATAAACCAGTGTAGCGCCAGATCGCGAACTTCGATCTTTAACCAGCGCGATTCGAGAAATTCCAGATCCCCATCCGCCAACGCCTGACGGAACTGCCAGCTCAGCACCTGTTGCAGCAGCTGGCGCTGCAGGGCGAACGGCGTGAATTTCAGCGGGATGCGCAGCAGCGACGGCCCCTGGCGCACAAGGCGTGCTCGTAGTTGTTCCAACACGGTCATCCACTCCTTTCAATACGGACTACCGCTATTTTGCCACACTGGCGCGCGGCTTCAGCGGTCTATATCAACAAATAGTGCATTTCACCGCCATGTTTATCAATACGCCATAAGCTGCCCCAAATCAAAACCTGTGTGCGCCCCTTTGCCTAAAATGGCCTCCCCGATTCGCGTTTGCCAGCGGAACACCGCCGCCGGCAACCTTTAAAGACAGCGTGCGCCCGGCCGGGCGTACGGCTAAGCCAGGATAAATCTATGGAGCTGCTTTGCCCCGCCGGCAACCTGCCGGCCCTGAAGGCCGCGGTGGATAACGGCGCCGACGCCGTTTACATCGGTCTGAAAGACGATACCAACGCGCGCCACTTCGCCGGCCTCAACTTCACCGAGAAAAAGCTGCAGGAAGCGGTTGATTACGTGCATCGCCACGGCCGTAAACTGCATATCGCCATCAACACCTTCGCCCATCCCGACGGCTACGCCCGCTGGCAGCGCGCGGTGGATATGGCCGCCCAACTGGGCGCCGACGCGCTGATTCTGGCGGATCTGGCGATGCTGGAATACGCCGCCCAGCGCTACCCACAGCTGGAGCGCCACGTTTCGGTGCAGGCTTCCGCCACCAACGAGGAAGCGATCCGTTTCTACCAGCGCAACTTCGAGGTGGGCCGGGTGGTGCTGCCGCGCGTGCTGTCGATGCACCAGGTGAAACAGCTGGCGCGCACCAGCCCGGTGCCGCTGGAAGTGTTCGCCTTCGGCAGCCTGTGCATCATGGCCGAGGGGCGCTGCTACCTCTCCTCCTACCTGACCGGCGAGTCGCCGAACACCGTCGGCGCCTGTTCGCCGGCGCGTTTCGTGCGCTGGCAGCAAACCCCGCAGGGCATGGAGTCGCGCCTGAACGACGTGCTGATCGACCGTTACCAGGATCACGAAAACGCCGGTTACCCGACGCTGTGCAAGGGCCGCTATCTGGTGGACGACGTGCGCTACCACGCGCTGGAAGAGCCCACCAGCCTCAATACGCTGGAGCTGCTGCCGGAGCTGCTGGCCGCCAACATCGCCTCGGTGAAGATCGAAGGCCGCCAGCGCAGCCCGGCTTACGTCAGCCAGGTGGCGCGCGTCTGGCGCCAGGCGATCGACCGTTGTCAGGCCAATCCCGCCGCCTATCGCGCCGACGCCGCCTGGATGGAGACGCTGGGCGCGATGTCCGAAGGCACCCAGACCACGCTGGGCGCCTATCACCGCAAATGGCAGTAGCCGGAGGAAACATGAAATACGCACTGGGGCCGGTACTCTACTACTGGCCGAAAACCGACATCGCGGCGTTCTATCAACAGGCGGCGGAGAGCAGCGCCGACATCATTTACCTTGGCGAGAGCGTCTGCACCAAACGGCGCGAGATGAAGGTCAGCGATTGGCTGGCGCTGGCGCGCGAGATCGCCCGCAGCGGCAAACAGGTGGTTATCTCCACGCTGGCGCTGCTGCAGGCGCCGTCCGAGCTGAATGAGCTGAAACGCTATGTGGAGAACGGCGAGTTCCTGCTGGAAGCCAACGATCTGGGCGCGGTGAACATGGCGGCGGAACGCGGCTTGCCGTTCGTCGCCGGCCATGCGCTGAACTGCTACAACGCCTATACCCTGCGCCTGCTGCGCCGCCAGGGCATGGTGCGCTGGTGCATGCCGGTCGAGCTGTCGCGCGACTGGCTGGCCAACCTGCTGACGCAGTGCGACGAGCTGGGCTTCCGCCACGATTTCGAGGTGGAGGTGCTGAGCTACGGCCACCTGCCGTTGGCCTACTCGGCGCGCTGCTTCACCGCCCGCTCGGAGAACCGCGGCAAGGACGAGTGCGAAACCTGCTGCATCAAATATCCGCAGGGCCGCATGATGCGCTCCCAGGAACAACAGCAGGTGTTCGTGCTCAACGGCATCCAGACCATGAGCGGTTACTGCTACAACCTCGGCAACGAGCTGCCAAGCATGCAGGGGCTGGTGGACATCGTGCGGCTGTCGCCGCAGGGCGCCGAGACGCTGGCGAAAATCGACGCCTTCCGCGCCAACGAGCGCGGTGAGCAGCCGCTGGCCTTGACCGACCACGCCGACTGCAACGGCTACTGGCGCCGCGTGGCGGGGCTGGAGTTGGTGGGGTGAAGCCCCCTTGCATTCAACAAATGAGCACCCATTGTGGTGCTCATTAGATCTGCAGATCTGCCTGTACGACAGTGAACACATACTTATACCCCAAACCCAACTTCTCTTTTTTCTAAGCTGCCTGTACGGCAGTGAACGACGACTTAAACGACTATGACCAGCGCCGCATTTTCTAAGCTGCCTATACGGCAGTGCACGCCGCGCTGGATTTAGATCTGGCCATCTTTCATTTCTAAGCTGCCTGTACGGCAGTGAACAGCCCAAACACCCACGGATGCGCCACGACGGTTTTCTAAGCTGCCTGTACGGCAGTGAACAGTTAGTAAGTGATCCTAACCTACTGAGAGCAAAAGGTAATAGCCTTTACTCACCCCCCCTTTTTCCGACAGAGAATGCATTTTATTGAAATTAAAAGCATTAATGTTAGTCGCCAAATAAAGGGGCAATGAGGGGATCAACTCGCCCGCCGCTTCCTGAACATCCCGCGCAGCGCCACGCTGTTGCGCAAGAAGCCGACGCCGAAGCCCAGCAGGGTATAGACCACGCCGAGCACCAGCATCATGGCGACGTCGCCCCACACCTCATTCAGCGACAGCCCCATCTGGTTGACGCCGGCGATCGCCTTGGTGCCCCAAGTGGAGGGGATGCTGTACGAGATGGCGCGCACCCAGGCCGGCATCGACTGCAGCGGCCAGATAGTGCCGGACAGGTAGAAGATCGGCGTGGTGATGAACGCCAGCGTCAGGTAGATCATCTCGACGCTGCGCAGACATTCTGTCACCAGCTTGCCCAGCCCCAATACCGCCAGCAGGAACGGGAAGGTCAGCAGCAGCAGCTCGGCGATGTTCGCCGTCTGCCTATAGCCCAATACCCACGGCCACAGCACGAACAACACAATCGACAGGAACAGCCAGATTGGCAGCAGCGCCGTCAGCCCGCCGAGGTGCGCCGCCAGCGGCGCCTTGCCGCCGGGCATGCTCTTCATGGCGATATTGACGCGGATACAGGCGATCAGCAGCGAGTGCTGCAACAGCATCACCAGCAGGCCGGGGAAGATGATCGCCGCAAAGCTGATGCCAGGGTTGAACACGTCCAGCGTTTGCCCCAGTATCGGCGTCAGCAGTATCTGCGCCTGCCGTTCGCTGAAGCCGCTGCGCAGCAGCAGCCCGTTGTTGTATTGCGTCAGCAGTTGCTGATAGGCCGCCACCACGTCCTGCTGGATCTGGCCGTTGGCCAGGCGGTTGGTGGCGTCGCCGTACATCGGCACCACGATGTTCTGCCCGCTGAGAATTTTCTTCTCCAGATCCACCGGCATGATGATCACCGCAAACAGCTTGCGCCAGCTGAGATCGCGCTGTGCCTGTTCCAGGCTGTCGTAGGTTTCAATCGCGATCTTGGAGGTAGCGTCCAGTTGGCGGATCAGCTGCCGACTGGCGGTGCTGTGATCCTGATCGATCACCCCCACCGGCAGATCCCACACCGTGCGGTTGGCGTACACCAGGCTCATGATGCACAGCGACAGGATCAGCATCAGCCACACCGGCCGCTCCAGCATGCCGAGCAGCACTTTAACGAAGGTTTGCCAATAAAGCTTCATCCGGCGCTCCCCTCTTTTGTCAGCCGCGCCGGCAGGCGATTGCGCACCAGCAGCGCGGCCACCAGCGGATAGACCGCCAGCAGCGCGCACACGCTGAAGATGGCGCTGGCGTGCACCTGCCGCAGGAACACGTCAAACATCGCGTACAGCGCGTGGGTCAGCGGTTCGATGTTGGAAATGATGCGCGCCGGCAGCGGCATCGACAGCTCAGGCACCGCCATGCCGGAGAAGGTCATCGCGATACTGACCAAAATACCGATCAGGCTGTACGCGGTGATGGTACTGCCGGTAAAGGTGTACAGCAGCAGGCCGATACTCTGCGCCGCCATCACATAGAACAGGCCGATCATCAGCATAAACAGCGGATTGCCGCTGACGCGGGCGTCAAAGATGCCCACCAGCGCCGCGATCTCCACCATCAGCAGGGTGGTGAAACACAGCGTGTACGGCGCCAGCTTGCCGAGCAGCGCCAGGCTGAACGGCTTGGCCTGCAGCAGCGACTTGCTGCGCGCCAGCACGTAGATCATGCAGGTCACCGCGAACAGCTGCAGCAGGTGGATGGTGGCGGCGAACTGCTGGTAATAGATATAGCTGCCGCTGGCGTTGAACAGGCTGCCGTAGGAGAGCGTCACGTCCGCCAGCGGCGGCAACGTTTTGCCCATCTCGGTGGCGATGATGCTGCGGGTGCTGGCGTTGATTTCGTTCATCAGGCCGCCAAAGTCCTGGGTGGAGTACAACCCGGCGCCGTAAAACAGCGCGTTGTAGTACATCACCACGCTCGGCTGTTTGCCCGACAGCGCATTGGCCTCAAAGTCCGGTGGGATATACAGCAACGCGTAATCCTGCGCGCTGCGCAGGCGGCTCAGCGACTCCGGCAGCCCGCCGCCGTATGCCTCGACGTGGGCGTGCGACCCGGCGTCCAGCCGCCGCGTCAGCGATTTGGACAGCGGGCTGTGATCGCTGTCCACCACCGAGACCGGCAGATCGAGCAGCGTGCCTTCGGAGAAGTTGCTGCTGATCAGCGCAAACAGGATCAGCGGAAAGATCCAGCTCAGCCAGTGCACCACCGGGCTGCGAAAGGCGACGCGACACTCTTTGTCGAACGCGTGACTGAAGCAGCGCCAGCCGGCCCTTACTCTTTCCATTGCCATAAGGTGCTCATCCCCGGACGCAGGCCGTCCACCGGCTGTGACGGATACAGGCGCACTTCGAAGGTTTTCAGGTCGAAGTCGCCGGTGGCGCGGGTGGCGCGTTTGGTGGCGTAATCCCCCAGCGGCGCGATGTAGCGCACCTCGGTGTCGATCATTTTGTCCTTCAGCGCCGGCACCCGCAGCTTGACCTTGTCGCCTTTGCGCACGTGGGCCAGGATGTCTTCACGCAGGTTAAACACGAAGTAAGCGTCCGGCACCCGGATCAACGTCACCAGCGGGCTGCCGGCGTTCAGCAATTCGCCCACTTCGGCCGGGATCGGCCCCACTTCGCCGTCCACCGGCGCTTTCACCTGCAGATCGTCGCTCTGCGCCTGGATCTGCAGCAGGTTCTCTTCCGCCGCCCGCAGCGCCGCCGCATATTGCTGCCGCTGCTCGACGCGGTCGCCGTTGATGCCTTCATCCAGGTTGGCCTTGGCGGCCTGCACCTGCTGGAAGGCGGTGTCGCGCGACCGGCGCGAAGCGTCCAGCTCGGACTTCGAGATATAGCCCTTGCCGGCCACGCTCAGGTTACGGTTGTAGTCGTTTTGCGCATTGCGGTACTGCGCCTCGGCCTGCGCCAGGTTGGCGCGCAGGTTGCGGATGCTCTCTTCTCGGGTGCCGTGCAGCGACAGCTCGAGCTGCGCTTTGGCCTCGTCGCGCATCGCCTGCGCGGAACGCAGCTGCGCCATCAATTCGGGGCTGTCGAGTTGGATGATCAGCTGGCCGCTTTTCACGTCATCGCCGCGTTCGATCAGGCGTTCAACAACCCGGCCTTTCGCCTTGGATGCGACGATCACTTCGGGGGCATCCACTTCACCCTGCAGCAACAGATCCTGATTGTGCGCGCGGAACAGGATCGCCAATGCGATCGCCACCATCATCAGCAACAGGGTAAACAGCGTCTTTTTTTTCATTATATCGGCTCCCGGAACGGTAAGCGGCGGGCGGGGATCATCATTTCCATGTCTCAAATTGCTCCAAAAAACACCATTGCACTCATGAGGATATCACAAGCACATATCTCCTCTTTTATAACTATAAATTGGATTATGCTTTTAACACTAAAAAGCATCTTTTTTCGGCCTTTTAGTATGCAGACTCCTGCAATCGCCCTTTAAGCGATCCACTCTCTGATGGACGATGTCATGACTGAACACACTGCCGTACCGCTTTCGGTACTGGATTTATCGCCAATCCCGCAAGGGGCCAAGGCGCGCGACGCTTTCCACTGTTCGCTGGATCTGGCGCAACACGCCGAACGCTGGGGCTACCAGCGCTACTGGCTGGCCGAGCACCACAATATGACCGGCATCGGCAGCGCCGCCACCTCGGTGCTGCTGGGCTATCTGGCCGCCGGCACCCAGAGCATTCGCCTCGGCTCCGGCGGCGTAATGCTGCCGAACCATGCGCCGCTGGTGATCGCTGAACAGTTCGGCACCCTGGAATCGCTCTACCCCGGCCGCATCGATCTGGGGCTGGGCCGCGCGCCCGGCACCGATCAACGCACCATGATGGCGCTGCGCCGCCACCTGTCCGGCGATGTGGATACCTTCCCGCGCGACGTGCAGGAACTGCAAAACTACTTCTGCGACGCGCAGCCCGGCCAGCCGGTGCAGGCAGTGCCGGGCCAGGGGCTGCATGTGCCGCTCTGGCTGCTCGGCTCCAGCCTCTACAGCGCACAGCTGGCGGCGCAGCTCGGCCTGCCGTTCGCCTTCGCTTCGCACTTCGCCCCGGATATGCTGTTCCAGGCGCTGCAGCTGTACCGCGAGAACTTCAAACCCTCCAAACAGCTGGCGCAGCCGCACGCCATGGTGTGCGTCAACGTGATCGCCGCCGACAGCGACCGCGACGCGCGCTTCCTGTTCAGCTCGATGCAGCAGCAGTTCATCAATCTGCGCCGCGGTTCGCCCGGCCCGCTGCCGCCGCCGGTGGATAACATCCACGCGCTGTGGACCGCCGGTGAGCAATACGGCGTCGAACAGGCGCTGCGGATGTCGATCGTCGGCGATGAAAAAACGGTGCGTCACGGGCTGCAAACGCTGCTGCGTGAAACCGATGCCGACGAGATCATGGTCAACGGCCAGATCTTCGATCATCAGGCGCGGCTGCGTTCGTTCGAGATCGTCGCCGGCGTGAAAGGCGACATCGTGAAGGGCTAAAAAGCGAAAAGGCGGTGGGAACCCCACCGCCTCGGCGTTAACGCTGGATCAGATAGCGGATAGTCGGCCCGTCCTGCTGGATATCCAGCACCTTGTAGCCGTGGTTGCGCGCATCGAGCGGGATGTTGTTGATCGACTGCGGACAATCACTGATCACCTCCAGGATCTCCCCCGGCTTCAGCTGCGGCATCGCCTCCAGCGTCGCCACCGCCGGGTACGGGCAAGGCTCGCCCAGCATGTCCAGCCGGTAGTCCGGCACTATCGTCGTCTCTTTCATGGCATGCTCCTCAAATTCACCACCTGCGCCTCAGGCCGGGCGCGGAAAAAGCGTTTCTCCCACCACAGCATGGCGGCGAAGGCCAGCGCCAGCAGCAGGTAAGTCACCAGCAGGCCGCCGATCGGGCCGAAGGTATCGAGCAGGTTGATCTTGTCGTAGTCGGTCGCCAGCGCCGGCGCCAGGTCGTCCCAGTAATAGGCCAGCAGCGTAGCGCCGATGATGTTGCCCAGCCCCACCCACCAGTAGTGCACCTGCCCTTCCACGGCGCGGTACATCCAACCGGTCTCGCAGCCGCCGGCCAGCACGATGCCGAAGCCGAACAGCAAACCGCCCAGCACTGCATTCGGGCCGGCCCACATGATCTTCGGCGCCACGCCGAGCTGCACATAGCTGAAGATGCCGATGGCGCTCACCGCCATGCCGATGATGATGGCTTTCGCCATGTGGGTGCGGCCGGTGATCCACAGATCGCGGAACGCCGAAGTGAAGCAGATCTGCGCGCGCTCGATCAGCAGGCCAAAGCCGATGCCGAACAACATGGCGATGCCAAGCTTCGGCGCATCGAACAGCGTCCACAGCGACCAGGCCACCGCCAGACCGAAGATCGCCATGCCCAACCGGAAGCGGCGGCGCGCCTGCTCAGGCTTCTGCGTCAGCGGCGCGGCGGCCTTCACCTTTTGCAATTTGACCGGAATGCGGAACATCGGCAGCAGCGTGAATTTGGCGCCGAAGTAGGAGCCGGCGGCGGTCGCCAGCGCGAAGAACCAGGCGTGCAACGAGAACTGCGGAATGCCGGTGAAGAACGCCGCCAGGTTGCAGCCCATCGCCAGGCGTGCGCCGAAGCCGGCGATAATGCCGCCCAGCAGCGCCTGCACGATGCGAATGCGGTGCTGCGGCTGACGCAGTTTGATGTTGTTGGCCCACAGCGCGGCGGCGATGCAGCCGGCGAACATGCCGATGATCATGCGCCCGTCGATGCGCTCCAGCGGCGTGCCCTGCAGGCCGATGACCTTGAAATAGCCCCATTGCTCGGGGTGCAGGCCGAACCACTGCAGCACATGGCCGCCCCAGCGGGTGAATTCGCCGGTCACCGCCCAGAAGGTGCCGGTCATGCCGAAGTAGTAGGTAGAGAGGATCCCGGCGGCGATCACCGCCGACAGCGGCGCCCAAAAGCGCACCAGGTATTGAGATTTAAACTGCTGCCAACTCATGGCATCTCCCGTGCATATCATCCGTAAGAAAAAACCTTATGAATGATACGCCATTCAGGGGCGTTTGACGGCAACTTTCAGGCATAAAAAAACCAGCCCGCAGGCTGGTTTTTCAGAGCGCTTCACCGCGAACGGTGAATCGGCGATTACGCGTCGCCGAAACGACGACGTGGTGCTGCCGGTGCGCCGTCATCACGGCGTGGCGCCGGCTTGCCGTCGCGGTTGTAGTTACCGCCACGACGCTCGCCGCCGTTACCGCCTTCACGACGTTCGCCGAAGGAGCGACGTGGGCCGCCTTCGCGACGTTCGCCGTTGAACGGACGACCGTTGCCGCGACGCTCGCCACCGTTGCCACCGTCACGACGCTCGCGACGTTCGAACGGCTGTGCATCGCCCAGCAGCTGCATGTTCATCGGCTTGTTCAGGATGCGAGTGCGAGTGAAGTGATTCAGGATCTCGCCCGGCATGCCTTTTGGCAGCTCGATGGTGGAGTGGGAAGCGAACAGCTTGATGTTGCCGATGTAACGGCTGCTGATGTCGCCTTCGTTAGCGATAGCGCCAACGATGTGACGCACTTCTACGCCATCGTCACGGCCCACTTCGATGCGGTACAGCTGCATTTCGCCAACGTCACGACGTTCGCGACGCGGACGATCGCCGTCACGGCTGTCGCGGCTGTCACGACGGTCGCCGCGGCGATCGTCACGGTCGTTGAACTCACGACGCTGACGCGGCTTGAAGACCGGATCCGGCGGCAGGATCAGCGGACGTTCGCCCTGAGCCATTTTCAGCAGCGCGGCGGCCAGGGTTTCCATATCCAGCTCTTCTTCCGGCTGCAGTTTGGTCAGCAGCGCGCGGTACAGATCCAGATCGCTGCTTTCCAGCTGCTGCTGAACTTTCGCCGCGAACTTGGCCAGACGACGCTCACCCAGCAGTTCTGCGTTCGGCAGTTCCACTTCAGGGATGGTCAGCTTCATGGTGCGTTCGATGTTGCGCAGCAGGCGGCGTTCGCGGTTTTCCACGAACAGCAGCGCGCGGCCGGCGCGGCCCGCACGACCGGTACGGCCGATACGGTGAACGTAAGACTCGGAGTCCATCGGGATGTCATAGTTGACAACCAGGCTGATGCGCTCAACGTCCAGGCCACGGGCCGCAACGTCGGTCGCGATCAGGATATCCAGACGACCGTCTTTCAGGCGCTCCAGGGTCTGCTCACGCAGCGCCTGATTCATGTCGCCGTTCAGCGCGGCGCTGCTGTAACCGCTGCGCTCCAGCGCTTCGGCCACTTCCAGGGTCGCGTTCTTGGTACGGACGAAGATGATCGCCGCGTCAAAGTCTTCGGCTTCCAGGAAACGCACCAGCGCTTCGTTTTTACGCATGCCGTAGACCGACCAGTAGCTCTGGCTGATGTCCGGACGGGTAGTCACGCTGGACTGGATGCGCACTTCCTGCGGCTCTTTCATGAAGCGGCGGGTGATGCGACGGATCGCTTCCGGCATGGTGGCGGAGAACAGCGCGGTCTGATGTTCAGCCGGGATCTCAGCCATGATGGTTTCTACATCTTCGATAAAGCCCATGCGCAGCATTTCGTCGGCTTCATCCAGCACCAGGCCGCTCAGGTTAGAGAGGTTCAGGGTGCCGCGCTTCAGGTGGTCCAGCAGGCGGCCTGGGGTACCCACAACGATTTGCGGGCCCTGGCGCAGAGCGCGCAGCTGCACGTCGTAACGCTGGCCGCCGTACAGGGCTACCACGTTGACGCCGTTCATGTGTTTGGAGAAATCGGTCATCGCTTCGGCAACCTGAACCGCCAGTTCGCGGGTCGGCGCCAGCACCAGGATCTGAGGTGCTTTCAGGTCTGCCTGCAGGTTGTGCAGCAGCGGCAGCGAGAACGCTGCAGTTTTACCACTACCGGTCTGCGCCATGCCCAGCACGTCGCGGCCGTTCAACAGGTGAGGAATACACTCAGCCTGGATCGGAGATGGTTTTTCATAGCCCAGATCGTTCAGGGCGGAAATGATTGGAGCAGACAGCCCCAGATCGGCAAAAGAGGTTTCAAACTCAGTCGTCATGTACACGTGCCTCATTAATAATGGCAGCCAGTCTACATAACTCGTCGAGAAAATTTTCAGTCATTTTCATTGAAAAGTGTGAACCGGCTCAAATTAGATTATAA
Organism: Serratia sp. KG1D; assembly: GCF_037150675.1. Classification (NCBI taxonomy): domain Bacteria; kingdom Pseudomonadati; phylum Pseudomonadota; class Gammaproteobacteria; order Enterobacterales; family Yersiniaceae; genus Serratia; species Serratia sp. KG1D. Next base: position 150,534 of record NZ_JBAGIH010000004.1, on the reverse strand, counting down.
AACGAACAAAAAAGCCCTCGCCCGTGAAGGCGATAACTTTGGTTAAAAACCAATGTCCATCAGGCTGATAGGTGTTCGTCAGCTATTGCTGGTCCGATTCCGATAGGTCGTCTTGCTCTTGGCCCAAAAGCGCCAATTCCAACAATGCATAGCGGTGCTCAACGAAGTTGTGAACGTTGTTAGACACCGTCAGTTTGAACAGCGCCGAAGCGGTGTCCTTGTCCCCCAGACTCAGGTAGTGTTTACCCAAATAGAAGTCAGTTTCACTGAGATGCTCAGCGAGCGAAGTGTTATCCGTTGCATCTGCCTTGAGGCGTTCCATCAGCGTTTTTTCGCTGATCTTGCCCAGGTAGAATTCGACAATATTCCATCCCCATTGCCCTCTGTCCGCTTTGTCATAGCGCTGCTGAAGCGCTACCTCGGCCTTCTTGGGATCGATTTCTCTCTCCACCAGATACAGCCATAACGAACGGAAGGGATCGTTTGGGTCGTCTTGATAAAACGCCTGCAGATCATCCTGCGCCAACGGGAAGCGGCCGCCATAATACAGTGCGATGCCCCGGTTTAAACGCGCGTAATTGTAAGTTGGATCAAGCTCTAGTACAGAATCAAACGCTTCATAGGCAGCATCAAAATTGCCTGCCTGCGTTAAGTAAATGCCCAGGTAGTTGAAAACTTCCGGCATGTCGGGACGTATCGCCAGCGCCTGCGAGAAATCATTGCGCGCTAATGCACGTAACCCGAGGCTATCATACAGCACACCGCGCTCATATAAAAGCTGTGCGCGTTCGTCATCCGTCAGTGCCCGGCTGGCAAGAATTTGTTCCATGCGCGCCAGGATCACTTCCTGCTGCAACGTAGGCTGCAACGGGATTGCCAAAACTTCGTCTTTACGCCAATCATGGTTGCTGCATCCTGCCAGCATGAGTGCTGTCGCAACGTAACACCAGCGCAAGAAAGGCTTCATTTCCCACTCCCGAAGACAAACATTGGATGAACGTCCTGTCCTCCGTTTGCTAAAACGCGGGCATCCTACCCGCGCGATACGAACAGCCCCCAACCCCGTGGCGGGGAGCTGTAAAACTATCTATACAGTTATTCTGCTTCAGGCGCAGGTGAACCTGCTTCCGGCGCCATCGCTTCTTTGATGCTCAGACGCACGCGGCCCTGACGGTCAACTTCCAGTACCTTAACCGGCACTTCCTGACCCATCTGCAGATAGTCGGTCACTTTCTCAACGCGCTTGTCGGCGATCTGAGAAATGTGCACCAGACCTTCTTTACCACCGCCGATAGCGACGAATGCGCCGAAATCAACGATACGGGTCACTTTACCCTGGTAGATACGGCCCACTTCGATCTCTGCCGTGATCTCTTCGATGCGACGGATAGCGAATTTCGCTTTCTCACCGTCGGTCGCAGCGATTTTAACTGTACCATCATCTTCGATTTCGATGGTAGTGCCAGTCTCTTCGGTCAGCGCGCGGATAACGGAACCGCCCTTACCGATCACGTCTTTGATTTTATCCGGGTTGATGCGGATAGTATGAATACGCGGTGCGAATTCGGAGATATCGCCGCGCGGAGTGCTGATAGCCTGTTCCATTACGCCCAGGATGTGCAGACGCGCGCCCTTGGCCTGGTTCAGAGCCACCTGCATGATTTCGCGGGTGATGCCTTCGATTTTGATGTCCATCTGCAGCGCGGTGATACCGTCGCGGCTACCGGCCACTTTGAAGTCCATGTCGCCCAGGTGATCTTCGTCACCCAGAATGTCGGACAGAACCACATAGTTGTCGGCTTCTTTCACCAGGCCCATCGCGATGCCCGCAACGGCAGCCTTAATTGGCACACCGGCGTCCATCAGCGCCAGAGACGCGCCGCACACGGAAGCCATGGAAGAAGAACCGTTGGATTCGGTGATTTCAGACACCACGCGAACCGTGTACGGGAAATCTTCCGGTTTAGGCATCATAGCCAATACGCCGCGTTTCGCCAGGCGACCGTGACCGATTTCACGACGCTTAGGAGAACCGACCATGCCGGTTTCGCCTACGGAGTACGGAGGGAAGTTGTAGTGGAACAGGAAGCTGTCGGTCTTCTCGCCCATCAGCTCGTCCAGGTTCTGGGCGTCGCGCGCGGTGCCCAGGGTCGCGGTAACCAGCGCCTGAGTTTCGCCACGGGTGAACAGCGCGGAACCGTGGGTGCGCGGCAGTACGCCGGTGCGCACGTCCAGGCCACGGATCATGTCTTTTTCACGGCCGTCGATACGCGGCTCGCCACGCAGTACGCGGCTGCGCACCACGTTTTTCTCCAGGTTGCCCAGGATGTCCTGGATCTCACCGGCGTCCAGCGTTTCGTCCTGCGCCAGCAGGGTTTCAACCACGCTGTCTTTGATCGCGTCAACCTGAGCGTAACGCTCTTGTTTTTCGGTGATGTGGTACGCGTCGCCCAGGCGAGCTTCGGCCAGTTCAGCCACGCGCGCGTGCAGCGCTTCGTTGACCGCAGGCGCCTGCCAATCCCACTTCGGTTTGCCGGCTTCGGCAACCAGCGCGTTGATATTTTCGATAACCACTTGCTGCTGGTCGTGGCCGAACACCACGGCGCCCAGCATCTGATCTTCGCTCAGCACGTCCGCTTCGGATTCAACCATCAGCACCGCACCGGCAGTACCGGCAACCACCAGATCCAGACGGCTTTCTTTCAGCTCGTCGGTCGTCGGGTTCAGCACGTACTGGTCGTTGATGTAACCCACGCGCGCTGCGCCGATCGGACCGTTGAACGGAATACCGGACAGGCTCAGGGCCGCGGAAGCACCGATCATCGCAACGATGTCCGGGTTCACCTGCGGGTTAACGGAAACCACGGTCGCGATCACCTGAACTTCGTTCAGGAAGCTGTCCGGGAACAGTGGGCGGATCGGGCGGTCGATCAGACGGGAAGTCAGGGTCTCGCCTTCGCTCGGACGGCCTTCGCGACGGAAGAAGCTGCCCGGGATACGGCCGGCGGCGTAGGTACGCTCTTGGTAGTTAACGGTCAGCGGGAAGAAGCTCTGGCCCGGTTTGGCTTTTTTCTGGCCAACGACGGTAACGAAGACGGCGGTGTCATCCATGCTCACCATAACGGCGGCGGTGGCCTGACGCGCCATCATACCGGTTTCGATGGTGACGGTATGCTGGCCATACTGGAATTTGCGAATGATCGGTGTCAGCAAAATTATATCCTTGATTAGCGGCGCGCAATCGCATTGACGACTCGACACGCCTGTGACTCGATTTGCCTTCTCACTACATCCTCGCGACTAATGACAATCCTTATCTCAGGCGGGAGATAAAGCCTCTCATTAGCCGCGCGAACCTCTGTAACGGAAGAACCTGTTTGGAAACATCAGTAATACATTAACCTGATTTGCTTATGCTTCCTAGAAGAAAGGGGCCAAAATAGGCCCCTTTCCACTGAAACTTGCTAGATTAGCGACGCAGACCCAGACGCTCGATCAGGCTGGTGTAACGTGCTACATCTTTACGCTTCAGGTAGTCCAGCAGCTTACGACGCTGAGAAACCATACGCAGCAGACCACGACGGCTGTGGTGATCTTTTTTGTGCTCGGAGAAGTGGCCTTGCAGATGGTTGATCTGCGCAGTCAGCAGGGCAACCTGAACTTCGGTAGAACCGCTGTCGTTAGTACCACGACCGAAATCAGCTACGATTTGAGCTTTAGCTTCAACACTTAGAGACATTGTAATACTCCAGATTATAGATAATAAAAACAGGCGCCGATCTCTAATTCAGCAACCCAATGCATAAGCTGCGCCATTCTACTCTTAGCGCAGTGCGATCGCAAGGCGACGCAGTGCCCCGCCGTCAGTCGAAATGTTCGACCACCAGGCGGCGCGGCGCCACGCGACCATCCTCGGCGATGTCGCCAACGCCGATGAATTTCCGCTCTTCACCCTCGGTGATACGCACCATGCCGGAGGCCGGCGCACCGGCCACCTGCACTGGCTGCCCTTGCTTGACGTAGCCCGCCACCACCGGCAGCAAATTCACTTCCGGATAGTTCTCAACCGGGCTGTCCATCGGCATCAGCAGCGGATCGAGCAGCTCGCCGGGCGCGATCGCTTGTTCCTGCGCCTGCGCCAGCAAAGCATTCAGCTGTTCCAGCGTCACCATGCGCGCGATCGGATAAGTCGCCACCTGCAGGCGGCGCAGATAAATCACGTGCGCGCCGCAGCCCAGCAGCTCGCCGAGATCGTCGGTGATGGTGCGGATGTAGGTGCCTTTTGAGCAGTGGATCTCCAGCTCCAGCTCATCCCCTTCCCAGCGGATAAACTGCAGCTCGTACACCGTGATGCTGCGCGCTTCGCGCGGCACTTCAATCCCCTGGCGCGCATACTCGTAGAGTTTCTTGCCCTGGTATTTCAGCGCCGAATACATCGACGGCACCTGCTGGATGTCACCGCGGAAGGTGTCCAGCGCCGCGTCGAGCTGCGCCTGGGTAAAGTTCACCGGGCGCTCCTGCACGATCTGACCGTCGGCGTCCGAGGTATCGGTACGCTGCCCCAGCTTGGCGATCACCCGATAACGTTTATCGGAATCGAGCAGATATTGCGAAAACTTGGTCGCTTCACCCAGGCAGATAGGCAGCATGCCGGTCGCCAACGGATCGAGCGCGCCGGTATGGCCCGCCCGGTTGGCGTTGTACAGGCGTTTTACTTTTTGCAGCGCATCGTTGGACGACAACCCTTGCGGCTTGTCCAGCAACAGCACGCCGTGGATGTCACGGCCGCGGCGACGAGGGCGACTCATCAGTCCTCCTTGTCATCGCCTGAGGCGGAACGGCGCTCGGCGTCGTTCTTCACCACGTTGGTCACCAGGTTGGACATGCGCATGCCTTCCACCAGGGAGTTGTCGTAAGCGAAGGTCAGCTCCGGCACCACGCGCAGGCGCATCGCTTTGCCCAGCAGGGTGCGGATGTAACCGGAAGCGTCCTGCAACGCTTTGATGCCGTTGGTGACCAGATCCGGATCGTGGTTCTCGGTCAGCACGTTCAGGAAGGTGACGTAAACCTTGGCGTACGCCAGGTCACGGGACACTTCCACGCCGGAAACGGTCGCCATGCCGACGCGCGGATCTTTCACTTCACGCTGCAGAATGATCGCAATCTCTTTCTGCATCTCTTGCGCCACGCGTTGACCGCGGCTGAATTCTTTTGCCATTTTGGATTCTCCAGACAAATCGGGGGGCACAAAGGCCCCCCGTAAACAGATATAAGCAGATGTGCAATCGTTAAGCGATGGTGCGTTGGATCTCAATGATTTCGAACACTTCGATCATGTCGCCGACGCGCACGTCGTTATAGTTCTTAACGCCGATACCACATTCCATGCCGTTACGGACTTCGTTAACGTCATCTTTGAAGCGACGCAGGGATTCCAGCTCGCCTTCATAGATAACCACGTTGTCGCGCAGTACGCGGATTGGGTTGTGACGCTTGATGGTCCCTTCGGTAACCATACAGCCGGCGATAGCGCCGAACTTAGGCGATTTGAACACGTCGCGCACTTCGGCCAGGCCGATGATCTGCTGCTTGTATTCCGGCGCCAGCATGCCGCTCATCGCCTGCTTCACTTCGTCGATCAGGTTATAGATCACGGAGTAGTAACGCAGATCCAGGCTTTCCGCTTCGATCACGCGGCGCGCAGAAGCGTCGGCACGCACGTTGAAGCCCAGGATGATGGCGTTGGAAGCCGCAGCCAGCGTCGCGTCGGTTTCGGTGATACCACCTACGCCGGAGCCGACAATCTTCACCTTCACTTCGTCGGTGGAGAGTTTCAGCAGCGAGTCGCTGATCGCTTCGCAAGAACCCTGAACGTCGGATTTCAGTACGATGTTCAGCTCGGACACTTCGCCGTCGGTCATGTTGGCGAACATGTTTTCCAGCTTGGACTTCTGCTGACGCGCCAGTTTGACTTCGCGGAACTTGCCCTGACGGTACAGCGCCACTTCACGCGCTTTCTTCTCGTCACGCACCACGGTCGCTTCGTCACCCGCTGCAGGCACGCTGGACAGACCCAGGATTTCCACAGGGATGGACGGACCGGCGGAGGTCACTTCACGGCCCAGCTCGTCGCGCATCGCACGCACACGGCCGTATTCGAAGCCGCACAGGACGATATCGCCCTTGTTCAGCGTACCTTCCTGAACCAGCACGGTAGCCACCGGGCCACGGCCTTTATCCAGGAAGGACTCGATCACTACGCCGCTCGCCATGCCGCTGCGTACCGCTTTCAGCTCCAGAACTTCGGCCTGCAGCAGGATGGCCTGCAGCAGCTCGTCGATACCGGTACCGGCTTTCGCGGACACGTGGACGAACTGCGCTTCGCCGCCCCACTCTTCCGGCATCACGCCGTACTGGGACAGTTCCTGCTTAACGCGGTCCGGATCGGCTTCCGGTTTGTCGATTTTGTTCACCGCAACCACCAATGGCACCTGCGCCGCTTTCGCGTGCTGGATAGCTTCGATGGTTTGTGGCATCACGCCGTCGTCGGCCGCCACCACCAGAACCACGATGTCAGTCGCCTGAGCACCGCGAGCACGCATCGAGGTAAACGCGGCGTGGCCCGGGGTGTCCAGGAAGGTGATCATGCCGTTCTCGGTTTCTACGTGGTAGGCACCGATGTGCTGGGTAATGCCGCCGGCTTCGCCCGCCGCCACTTTGGTGGAGCGGATGTAGTCCAGCAGAGAGGTTTTACCGTGGTCAACGTGGCCCATGATGGTCACGACCGGCGCGCGCGGCTCGGCTGCAGCGCCCGTATCACGGTCGCTCATCAGCGCTTCTTCCAGCTCGTTTTCACGACGCAGGATAACTTTGTGGCCCATCTCTTCGGCAACCAGCTGCGCGGTTTCCTGGTCGATAACCTGGTTGATGGTGGCCATGGCGCCCAGCTTCATCATCACTTTGATGACCTGAGAACCTTTTACCGCCATCTTGTTGGCCAGCTCGGCCACGGTGATGGTTTCGCCGATCACCACGTCGCGGTTAACCACCTGCGCCGGCTTGTTGAAGCCCTGCTGCAGAGCGCTAGGCTTGCGTTTGCCTTTACCGCCACGGGTAACGGCGCGCGCTTCTTCGCGATCCGCTTTGGATTCGGACAGCTTGTTGCCTTTCTTCTGCTTGGTGGCTTTGCCGCCGCGGGTGCGGCTGCGACGATCGCCTTCAACTTTGGCGTCGTTTTCATCTTCCGCGGCACGGGCGTGCTGAGAGGTGGTCACGTGATAGTCGGCGCTTTCAACCGCGGCGCTTGCCGCGTCTGCCTGGGCCCACTTCTCGCCGTTCTCTTCGGCCATGCGACGGGCTTCTTCCGCCACGCGCTTGGCTTCCTCTTCAACCTTGCGGCGCACTTCCTCTTCCGCTTTGCGTTTCAGTTCAGCGGCTTCGGCTTCACGGCGTGCTTTTTCCGCCTGAGCTGGCTTGGTCATTTCGTCGGTATGTTGATTGGTCACTTTTTCTTTTTCCGCTGAATTACGCTTAGCAATCTCCGCGGCCTCACGTTTGGCTTGCTCTTCGGCTGCGCGCTTCGCTTCCGCTTCGCGTTTTGCGAGCTCTTCCGCTTCGCGCCGTGCCTGCTCTTCCGCTTCACGCTGTGCCTGCTCTGCCGCTTCAGCCAACTGGGCTTCCTGCGTATCGCGATTTACATAAGTGCGTTTCTTGCGGACCTCAATTTGCACCGATTTACTTTTACCGCCGGTGCTCGGGATATTCAAGGTGCTGCGCGTTTTGCGCTGCAAAGTGAGTTTACCCGGCGCGCTGCCGTGTTCACGGTTCAGGTGCGCCAGCAATGTTTCTTTTTCTTGCTGGGTAACAGAGTCCGACTCGGACTTGTTGATCCCTGCATCAGCAAACTGCTGTACCAGGCGATCAACCGGAGTCTGAATCTCTGCTGCCAGCGATTTTACGGTTACATCTGTCGTCATGCTGTTCCTTCCTGCTACAGTTATTACGCGTTGTCGCCAAACCAACAGATATTGCGCGCAGCCATGATCAGCTCGCCGGCTTGCTCGTCGCTAAGCCCTTCAATATCAGCCAGATCGTCAACACCCTGCTCGGCAAGATCTTCCAGCGTACAAACCCCACGCGCGGCCAGTTTAAAGGCCATGCTGCGCTCAAGACCCGGCAGGTTGAGCAAATCGTCGGCCGGTTTGTTGTCGCCCAGGCTTTCTTCTTGTGCCAGGGCCAGCGTGGTCAATGCAGCTTTGGCGCGTTCGCGCAATGCTTCAACCGTATCTTCATCCAGACCGTCGATTTCCAACAGCTCTTTGATCGGCACGTAGGCCAGCTCTTCCAGCGTGGAGAAGCCTTCTTCAACCAGTACGGTGGCGAAATCTTCGTCGATATCAAGATACTTGGTGAAGGTATCAATAGCGGCATGAGCCTCGGCCTGGTGCTTGGCCTGCAGGTCGTCCGCCGTCATCACGTTCAGTTCCCAACGATCGTCGCCGCGGTGTTGTTTCAGCAGCTGGGAAGCCAAACGCACGTTTTGGCCGTTACGGCCGATCGCCTGTGCCAGGTTGCTGGCTTCAACGGCGATATCCATGGTGCAGTTATCTTCATCTACCACGATCGACGCGACGTCGGCCGGCGCCATGGCGTTGATGACGAATTGCGCTGGATTATCATCCCACAGGATGATGTCGATGCGTTCGCCGCCGAGCTCGCTCGACACGGCCTGAACGCGCGCACCGCGCATACCTACGCAGGCGCCGACCGGGTCGATGCGCTTGTCGTTGGTTTTCACTGCAATTTTCGCACGGGAGCCAGGATCGCGGGCTGCCGCTTTAATTTCAATCACTTCTTCGCCGATTTCCGGCACTTCGATGCGGAACAGTTCTTTCAGCATTTCCGGGCTGGAACGGCTGACGAACAGCTGCGCGCCGCGGGCTTCAGGACGCACGGCGTACAGTACGCCGCGAATGCGGTCGCCCGGACGGAAGTTTTCGCGCGGCAACATGTCTTCACGGCCAATCACCGCTTCGGCGTTGTTGCCCAGATCCAGCGCGATGCTGTCACGGTTCACTTTCTTCACCACGCCGGTGACGATCTCGCCTTCATGTTCACGGAAAGCGTCAACCACCATCGCGCGCTCGGCCTCGCGCACTTTCTGCACGATAACCTGCTTGGCGGTTTGGGTGGTGATACGGTCGAAGGTTACGGATTCGATCTGATCTTCGACGTAGCCGCCGAGCTCGATGCTCGGATCTTCAAACTGAGCGGCTTCCAGCGTGATTTCACGCGTCGGCTGCGTCACTTCGTCTACGGCGACCCAACGGCGGAAGGTATCGAAATCGCCGGTTCTGCGGTCAATGCTGACGCGCACGTCGATTTCCTGCTCGTATTTTTTCTTGGTTGCGGTGGCTAATGCAGTTTCCAGCGCTTCGAAAATCTTCTCGCGCGGAAGGGATTTTTCATTGGAAACTGCTTCAACAACAGCCAGAATCTCTTTGTTCATCCTAGTTGCCTCTTCCAAACTTTAAAAGTGGGGTACCAGGTTCGCTTTCTGGATGTTGCTCAGCGCGAACACTTCATCTTTCCCTTCCACAGTAACCGTGATCATCTCGCCTTCGACAGACTTGATAATACCCTGCCACTTGCGACGGTTCTGTACCGCCATGCGCAGGACCAGGCTGACTTCTTCACCGAGGTAACGCGTATAGTGTTCTGCGGTGAACATCGGGCGATCAAGGCCAGGAGAGGAGACTTCCAAGTTGTAAGCGACCGTGATTGGATCTTCGACGTCCAATACAGCGCTGACCTGGTGGCTGACATCAGCGCAATCATCAACATTGATGCCGTTGTCACTATCAATATAGATGCGGAGCGTCGATTGGCGCGCACGAATGAATTCGATGCCTACAAGCTCAAAGCCCAACGCTTCTACGGGTGCCGAAAGCATCTCTGTTAACTGTTGCTCTAATGTGGACAAGCCCACCCCCAAGACATAAAAAAAGGGCTAAATAGCCCAGTGATTCTGTTGCCAAATAACAAAAAACCCCGAAAAATCGGGGCTTTATGCAACTGGACCCTGTTTGCCGCTAGGCGGCCTCGGTACAACTTTCGAGCAAGTGTCATTTTCAAATGTTGATCGAGAAAAGCGGATTTCAATCGAAAAGTGTATTTGAAAATAAACACTTAAAGGAAAGTGGTTGCGGGGGCCGGATTTGAACCGACGACCTTCGGGTTATGAGCCCGACGAGCTACCAGGCTGCTCCACCCCGCGTCCGAAAACGTGGCAAATACTACGCCGATAATCGCAAAATTGCAAGTTATCTCTGGGATTTGGTACCGAGGATGGGACTCGAACCCACAAGCCCGTTAGGGCACTACCACCTCAAGGTAGCGTGTCTACCAATTCCACCACCTCGGTACTGATTCTTACTGCTAACGGCCGTTGTTCTTTCGAGTTCACAACCACCGTTTACAAACTTTTTGCGGCTTACTGCGGGATGTCGCTGCTCGGCTTGGCAGGTGCTGCCGGCGCGGTTGTCTGCTCAGTTTTCACCGGCTGACCGAGGTTTTCCCACTCGCTGCCTTTCTTGCTTTGGTTGCTGCTGAGGTTGCCCAGAATCAGGCTGATGACGAAGAACAGCGTCGCCAATACAGCAGTCATGCGGGTCATAAAGTTACCGGAACCACTCGAACCGAACAACGTGCCTGATGCACCTGCTCCGAAAGAGGCTCCCATATCAGCGCCTTTACCTTGCTGCAACATAATCAGAGCAACCAGCCCGATTGAAATCAGCAGGAAAATTACCAGAAGAGCTTCGTACATAGTAGTACCCGTATCCTTGCGGCCTCACCGCATGCCAAATGCTTCACACTCATCAAGCAGGCGTGTTTATAAACTGCCTACTGAAGCGGGTGTGAATACTAACCAAAGCCGCCAACCCGCGCAAGGGCAATTTGCAGCCGCCGGCGCGTTTGCGGAAAAAAACGCCAACAATCGCCTGTTCGGGCTCAGCGATGCCAAGCCCGGCGGCTAACTGTCTGTTTTAACCTGCGGATTTCACCGCATCGGCGATGCGATGCGCCAGCGCGGTCACCTGCTGCTCGTCCTCGCCTTCCACCATCACGCGGATCAGCGGTTCGGTGCCCGATTTGCGCAGCAGCACCCGGCCGCGGCCGGCCAGCTCGGCTTCCACCTGCTCGGTGACCTTGCGCACCGCTTCGGACTCCAGCGGATTGTGATCGCCGGCGAAACGTACGTTGACCAGGATCTGCGGCAACAGCTTCATGCCGCTGCACAGGTCATGCAGGCTCATGTGGTTGCGCACCATGGCGGTCAGCACCTGCAACCCGGCCACGATGCCGTCGCCGGTGGTGGTTTTGTCCAGCAAGATCACATGGCCGGAGTTTTCCGCACCGATGCGCCAGCCTAACTCCTGCAGCTTCTCCAGCACGTAACGGTCGCCCACTTTGGCGCGAGCGAACGGAATGCCCAGCTGTTTCAGCGCCAGCTCCAGCCCCATATTGCTCATCAGGGTGCCGACCGCGCCGCCGCGCAGCTGCCCCTGACGCAGGCCTTCGCGGGCGATGATGTACAGGATCTGATCGCCGTCCACCTTATTGCCCAGGTGATCCACCATCATCACGCGGTCGCCGTCGCCGTCGAACGCCAGGCCAACGTGCGCTTTTTCCTGCAGCACGCGCTCCTGCAACTGACGCACATCGGTAGCGCCGCATTTCTCGTTGATGTTCATGCCGTCCGGCTCAACGCCGATGGCGATCACCGTAGCGCCCAGCTCGCGCAGCACGCTCGGCGCGATGTGGTAAGTCGCGCCGTTGGCGCAGTCGACCACGATTTTCAGCCCTTTCAGGCTCAGCTCGCTCGGGAAGGTGCCTTTGCAGAATTCGATATAGCGGCCGGCGGCGTCGATGATGCGGCTGGCTTTACCCAGCTCCGAGGACTCCACGCAGGTCAGCGGTTTTTCCATCTCGGCTTCAATTGCCTCTTCGACGTTGTCCGGCAGCTTGGCGCCGTCGATCGAGAAGAATTTGATGCCGTTGTCGTAGAACGGGTTATGCGAGGCGGAAATGACAATGCCCGCTTCGGCGCGGAAGGTACGCGTCAAATAAGCCACCGCCGGCGTAGGCATCGGCCCGGTGAAGGAGGCGGACAATCCGGCGGCCGCCAGACCGGCTTCCAGCGCGGACTCCAGCATATAGCCGGAGATGCGCGTATCCTTACCGATGATGATCTTGCGGGAACCGTGACGCGCCAGCACTTTACCGGCCGCCCAGCCCAGCTTCAGCACGAAGTCCGGCGTGATGGGGCTGTCCCCGACCTTGCCACGGATGCCGTCGGTGCCAAAATATTTGCGCTCGCTCATGTCTCTACTGTCCCTTAGCTGAAAGTGTTGCCTCGACGACACGCATCGCCTCGACGGTTTCTTTAACGTCATGCACTCTGACAATCTGCGCACCCTGCATCGCCGCGATCACCGCGCAGGCCACGCTGCCGATAACCCGTTGATCCGGCGGCACGTTCAGCAGTTGTCCAATCATCGATTTGCGCGACATGCCGACCAACAGCGGCAAACCAAAACGATGAAACTCCGACAACCGAGCCAGAAGCTGATAGTTGTGCGCCAAATTTTTACCGAAACCGAAGCCGGGGTCGAGCAGCAATTTCTGATTTGTTATCCCCGCCTCGTTACAGCGCCGGATATGGTGTTCGAAAAACGCCTGAACGTCGGCGATCAGATCGTCGTAGTGCGGAGCCTGCTGCATGGTGCGCGGCTGCCCCTGCATGTGCATCAGGCAGACCGGCAGGCCGCTTTCCGCCGCCGCCGCCAGGGCGCCCGGCTCCTGCAGCGAACGGATGTCGTTGATCAGATGGGCGCCGGCCTGCGCCGATTCGCGGATCACACCCGCCTTCGAGGTATCGACCGAGATAAAGACCTCGAAGCGCTGCGCCAGCGCTTCCACCACTGGCACGACCCGCTCAAGCTCCTCCTCTTCGCTCACCTCCGCCGCCCCCGGCCTTGTCGATTCGCCGCCGATATCAATCATCGTGGCGCCGGCCGAAATCAGCGTATGCGCATGCACCAGCGCCTGGTTCAGGGTGTTGTGGCGGCCGCCGTCGGAAAACGAATCCGGCGTCACGTTGAGGATGCCCATCACCTGCGGATGGGAGAGATTGAGCGTCATGTCGCGCACGGTTAACTGCATGGTTGGTCCACCTTACTGTTGCCTGGTTCACTGCCCGCCGGGCAAAAAAAAACCCCGGCGTACCGGGGTTTGATGTTATTACACAGCCGTTCTTACTTGTCGAGCTGTTCGGACATGGTGTTGCCCGGCGTTGGGGTGCGCGGCTCATCTACCGGCGTCGGGGCTTTCGGGGTGCCGCCGTTGTCGGAGCTGTTGCCTTTGTTCGCATCGTCCCAGCCCGCCGGCGGACGCACGTCTTTGCGGTTCATCAGATCGTCGATCTGCGGCGCATCGATGGTTTCATACTTCATCAGCGCATCCTTCATCGAGTGCAGGATGTCCATGTTTTCCATCAGCAGCGAGCGAGCACGCGTGTAGTTACGTTCGATCAGCGACTTCACTTCCTGGTCGATGATACGCGCGGTTTCATCCGACATGTGCTTCGCCTTGGCCACGGAGCGGCCCAGGAACACTTCACCCTCTTCTTCCGCATACAGCAGCGGCCCCAGCTTCTCGGAGAAGCCCCATTGGGTCACCATGTTGCGGGCGATGGAGGTCGCCACTTTGATGTCGTTCGACGCACCGGTAGAGACTTTTTCCGGCCCGTAGATGATCTCTTCCGCCAGACGGCCGCCGTACAGGGTGGAGATTTGGCTCTCCAGCTTCTGACGGCTGGCGCTGATCGCATCCCCTTCCGGCAGGAAGAAGGTCACGCCGAGCGCACGGCCACGAGGAATGATCGTCACTTTATGTACCGGATCATGTTCAGGAACCAGGCGGCCAATGATGGCGTGGCCCGCTTCGTGATACGCGGTCGACTCTTTCTGCGCTTCGGTCATTACCATGGAGCGGCGTTCCGCACCCATCATGATCTTGTCTTTGGCTTTCTCGAACTCCACCATCGACACCACGCGCTTGTTGCCGCGGGCGGCGAACAGCGCCGCTTCGTTGACCAGGTTGGCCAGATCGGCACCGGAGAAGCCCGGCGTACCGCGCGCAATGACGGAGGCGTCGATGTCGGCAGCCAACGGCACGCGGCGCATGTGCACCTTCAGGATCTGCTCACGGCCACGCACATCCGGCAGCCCGACCACGACCTGACGGTCGAAACGGCCCGGGCGCAGCAGCGCAGGGTCAAGCACGTCCGGACGGTTGGTAGCCGCGATGACGATGATGCCCTCGTTGCCTTCGAAACCGTCCATCTCAACCAGCATCTGGTTCAGGGTCTGCTCGCGCTCATCGTGACCGCCACCCAGGCCGGCGCCACGCTGGCGGCCGACGGCGTCGATTTCATCGATGAAGATGATGCACGGCGCGGCTTTCTTCGCTTGTTCGAACATGTCACGCACGCGGGATGCGCCCACGCCGACGAACATTTCGACGAAGTCGGAACCGGAAATGGTGAAGAACGGCACCTTCGCTTCGCCGGCGATCGCTTTCGCCAACAGCGTTTTACCGGTCCCCGGCGGGCCAACCATCAGCACGCCTTTCGGGATCTTGCCGCCCAGCTTCTGGAAACGGCTCGGTTCGCGCAGGTATTCCACCAGTTCGCTCACCTCTTCTTTCGCTTCGTCACACCCGGCGACATCGGCGAAAGTGGTCTTGATCTGGTCTTCCGTCAGCATGCGGGCCTTGCTCTTGCCGAAGGACATCGCGCCCTTGCCGCCGCCGCCCTGCATTTGCCGCATAAAGAAGATCCAGACCCCGATCAGCAACAGCATCGGGAACCAGGAGATAAAGATAGAAGCCAGCAGGCTCGGCTCTTCAGGCGGCTCGCCGACAACTTTCACATTCTTCGTTAACAACGTATCCAGCAACTTAGGATCGTTGACAGGGATGTAGGTCGTGTATTTGTTACTGTCTTTCTTGGTAACGTTAATTTCACGTCCGTTGATTCGCGCTTCGCGAACCTGGTCCTGGGTCAGTTCGGACATGAAGGTAGAGTAATCCACCCTACGGCCATTCGACTCGCTGGGCCCAAAGCTCTGGAATACAGACATCAACACTACCGCGATGACTAACCAGAGAATTAGGTTTTTCGCCATGTCACTCAAGGGATTAACCTCATCTTACAACTGTGTTAACAAACAGCGTTAGGGTACTACAGTTTGCGCCCTGTCGCTACAATGTACACTTCGCGCGAACGGGCGCGGGAAGCGTCTGGCTTACGAATCTTAACCTTCGTAAACAGGGAGCGAATTTCCCGTAGGTACTCGTCAAAGCCATCTCCCTGGAACACCTTCACCAGGAAACTTCCGCCTGGTGCGAGGACATCACGACACATATCCAGCGCCAACTCCACCAGATACATCGACCTTGGAATATCGACCGCCGGGGTGCCACTCATATTCGGGGCCATATCGGACATGACCACCTGAACCTTACTCTCGCCTACTCGTTCCAACAGTGCCTTCAGCACCAGTTCATCACGAAAATCGCCCTGAAGGAAATCGACGCCAACGATAGGATCCATTGGCAAAATATCACAGGCGATGATGCGCCCGGTACCGCCGATTTGGGTGACCACATACTGCGACCAGCCGCCCGGTGCGGCGCCCAGGTCAACCACGGTCATACCCGGTTTGAACAGTTTGTCGCTCTGCTGTATTTCATCAAGTTTAAACCAGGCACGGGAACGCAGTCCCTTTTTCTGCGCCTGCTGTACATATTTATCGCTAAAGTGTTCTTGTAACCAGCGACTGGAGCTAGCCGAACGCTTTTTATTAGCCATCTCGTTTTCCAACTATCATAAAAAGAGTCTTATGTCAGGGTCGCTGCTCACGTAGACTCACACCGGTGAAGACCGATTTGGTGATATACATGAGATGGCGGTAGAATGTACCGTTTTCAATCCCAACTTAAGCAAAAAAGACAATGAATCTGAATAATAAACAAAAACAGCACCTGAAAGGCCTGGCGCATCCGTTAAAACCGGTGGTGATGCTGGGCAATAACGGTCTTACCGAAGGGGTGCTGGCTGAAATTGAACAGGCTCTGGAGCATCATGAGCTGATCAAGGTAAAAATCGCCGCTGAAGATCGCGAAACCAAGACCCTGATCGCCGACGCTATCGTGCGTGAAACGGGCGCCTGCAATGTGCAAGTTATCGGCAGTACGCTTATTCTTTACCGCCCGTCGAAAGAGCGCAAGATCAGTCTACCGCGTTAATAACCATCAGGTTAACGAAAAGGTGCCATGCGCCTGACCAAGATAAAAGGCCGCTTGCGGCCTTTTTCCTATCTTTACAAAACGTTGGCGCATTAATGACCAACGGCCTCGATCAGAGATACTCGACCTTCAGGATCTCGTATTCCACGTCGCCGCCTGGGGTTTTGATCACCACCACATCGTCTTGCTCTTTGCCAATCAGGCCGCGCGCCATCGGCGAGTTTACCGAAATCAGATTTTTCTTGAAATCGGCCTCATCGTCGCCAACGATGCGGTAAGTCACTTCTTCTTCACTGTCCAGATTCATCACCGATACGGTGGCGCCGAAGATCACCCGACCGGTGTTCGGCATCTTGGTGATATCGATCACCTGCGCATTGGACAGTTTGGCTTCGATTTCCTGAATGCGGCCTTCGCAGAAACCCTGCTGTTCGCGGGCGGCATGGTACTCGGCATTTTCTTTCAAGTCGCCGTGTTCACGCGCTTCAGCGATATCCGCAATGATTTTCGGGCGGCGCACGCTTTTCAGATATTCGAGCTCTTCGCGCAGTTTTTCAGCGCCAAACAAGGTCATCGGAATTTGGTTCATCGTATAAATACCTCTAAATCTTTCCTGTTCAAATAACCGTCATCCTGACGTATTCGTATGAAAACACGGTTGGCATACCGCCCCCCGCCTCCAGGCGACAAACAAAAGAAACCTGACTCGGAACGGAGCCCAAGCCAAGATCGGTTTTGCATTTTGATACGCATTTTAGCCTAGAGTTCCTTGAGGGTCATCGTTTACTTTTTCCCTGATTGCACCGTAGTATGACGGCACGTTATCCAGCTGTTATCCCGAGATTATGCGTTTTTCACGAATTGTCAGTGCATTGGCTTGCGCATTTGTTCTGAATGCGAATGCGGCTCCGGTTGAAGAGTACACACAATATCTGCCTGATGGGGCCAACCTTGCCCTGGTCGTTCAGAAGATCGGCGCCAGCGCGCCGACGATCGATTACCACTCTCAGCAGATGGCGCTGCCGGCCAGTACCCAAAAAGTGCTGACGGCGCTGGCTGCGCTATTGCAACTCGGGCCCGATTACCGTTTCACCACCACGCTGGAGAGCCAGGGCGATATCCGCGACGGCGTGCTGCGCGGCAACCTGATTGTCCGCTTCAGCGGCGATCCGACCTTCAAACGCCAGAGCCTGCGCAATATGGTGGCCGTCCTGAAAAAGCAGGGCGTGCGCCAAATCAGCGGCGACGTGCTGGTCGATACCTCGGTCTTCGCCAGCCATGACAAGGCGCCCGGCTGGCCGTGGAACGATCTGACGCAGTGCTTCAGCGCGCCGCCGGCCGCCGCCATTGTCGATCGCAACTGTTTCTCGGTCTCGCTGTACAGCGCGCCGAATCCGGGCGACATGGCGTTTATCCGCGTCGCCTCCTATTATCCGGTCAATATGTTTAGCCAGGTGCGCACCCTGGCGCGCGGCTCCGCAGACGCGCAGTACTGCGAGCTGGACGTGGTGCCGGGCGAGCTGAACCGCTTTACCCTGACCGGCTGTCTGACGCAGCGCAGCGAACCGCTGCCGTTGGCCTTCGCCATCCAGGACGGTGCCAGCTATGCGGGCGCCATCCTGAAAGACGAGCTGAAGCAGGCCGACATCCAGATCGACGGGCATTTGAAACGCCAGACGCGCCCCGGCATCACCGGCACGGTGATCGCGCAAACCCAGTCGGCGCCGCTGCACGATCTGTTGAAAATCATGCTGAAGAAATCGGACAACATGATCGCCGATACCGTCTTCCGCACCATCGGCCACGAACGCTTCGGCGTGCCGGGCACCTGGCGAGCAGGTTCCGATGCGGTACGGCAGGTGCTGCGCCAGAAGGCCGGCATCGATCTGGGCAACACCATCATCGCCGACGGTTCCGGCCTGTCGCGCCACAACCTGCTGGCCCCGGCGACCATGATGCAGGCGCTGCAGTACATCGCGCAGCACGACAACGAGCTGAACTTTATCTCGATGCTGCCGCTGTCCGGCTATGATGGCACCCTGCGCTACCGCGGCGGCCTGCATGAGGCTGGCGTAGACGGCAAGGTGTCGGCCAAGACCGGCGCGCTGCAGGGCGTCTACAACCTGGCGGGCTTCATCACTACCGCCAGCGGCCAGCGCATGGCCTTCGTGCAGTATCTCTCCGGCTACGCCGTGCCGCCGGAAGATCAGAAACAGCGCCGCGCGCCGCTGGTGCGTTTCGAAAGCCGCCTGTATCGGGATATTTACCAAAACAACTGAGGATCGCCATGAAGCTGCTGGTCGTTGAAGATGATGAACTGCTGCAACAAGGGCTGGCGCTGGCGCTGACCGGTGAAGGCTACGTGTGCGACTGCGCCGCCACGGCGGCGGAGGCCGGCAGCCTGCTCATCACCAGCCAATACAGCATGGTGATCCTGGATCTCGGCCTGCCGGACATGGACGGCGCAGCGCTGCTGCGGCAGTGGCGCCGCCAGCAGATCGATCTGCCGGTGCTGATCCTGACCGCCCGCGACGCCCTGGAAGACCGCGTCGATGGGCTGGACGCCGGCGCCGACGACTACCTGGTCAAACCCTTCGCGCTGGTTGAGCTGCAGGCGCGCGTGCGCGCTCTCCTGCGGCGCTACCAGGGCCACAGCGACAATCTGATGCAGGTGGATGACCTGCAGTTGAATCTCTCCAGCCAGCAGGTCTATCTGCAACAGCAGCCGGTGGAGGTCACGCCGAAAGAGTTCGCTATTCTGGCGCGCCTGATCATGCGTGCCGGGCAGACGGTCAACCGCGAACTCCTGCAGCAGGATCTCTACACCTGGCAAGACGATTTAGGTTCCAACACCCTGGAAGTGCATATTCACAACCTGCGCCGCAAACTGGGCAAGGATCGCATTCGCACCGTGCGCGGCATCGGCTACCGCCTGGAACCCTCGTCATGATCAGCATGCGCCGCCGCCTGCTGCTGATGCTGGCGCTGATCCTGCTGGTCACGCAACTCATCAGCGCCTTCTGGCTGTGGCACGAAAGCCAGGAGCAGATCAGCTTCCTGGTGGACGAAACCCTGTCCGCCAAAGTGCGTACCGAACGCGTCGATACCGAGATCGCCGAGGCCATCGCATCGCTGTTGGCGCCTTCGCTGATCATGATGATCGTCACCCTGTTGGCGTCATTCTGGGCTATCAGCTGGATCATCCGCCCACTCAACCAACTGCAACAGCGGCTGGAAAAGCGCTCTGCCGATAACCTGACGCCGCTGCCGATCACCAGCGATAGCCAGGAAATGGTGGCCGTCACCAATGCGCTCAATCAGCTGTTCTCACGGTTGGACAACACCATTCAACAGGAACGCCTGTTCACCGCCGACGCCGCCCACGAACTGCGCACGCCGCTGGCCGGCATCCGCCTGCATCTGGAATTGATGGAAAAACAGGGCGTCAAGGGCAGCCAGGCGCTGATCGCCCGCATCGATCAGCTGATGCATACCGTCGAGCAGTTGCTGATGCTGTCGCGCGCCGGGCAAGACTTCGCCAGCGGCCATTATCAGCATTTCGATTGGGTGGCCGATGTGATCCAGCCGCTGCGCGAAGAGCTCGACGAAATGGCCGCCCAACGCGGGCAGACGCTGGGCTGGCAATTGCCGGCTGCTGCCACAGTGAACGGCGATCCGGTGTTGCTGCGGCTGCTGCTGCGCAACCTGGTCGAAAACGCTCACCGTTACGGCCCGGAAGGCGGCGCGATACAGGTGCGGTTAACGCCGCAAGACAATGGCTATCTGCTGCAGGTCATCGACGATGGCCCGGGAATCAAGGAAGAAATGGTCGGGGAGCTGACGCAGGCGTTTCGCCGCATGGATCAACGCTACGGCGGCAGCGGACTGGGCCTGAATATCGTGATCCGCATCGCGCAACTGCACCAGGGGCGTTTGACGCTGGAAAACCGCCGCGATGCGCGCGGCCTGAATGCCCAGTGCTGGCTGCCGGAAAAGGCGCTCAAATAATAAGGGCCCAGCGTTGCTGAGCCCTTTATCACCGAATTACTTCTGGTAAATGATTTCGACGCCTTCGTCGTCGTCTTCGTCCCAGTCGTCATCCCAGTCATCTTCCGCTTCGGCTTCCACTTCCGCGATTTGCTCGCGGTGGTAGTCATCCCACATGAATTCGACTTTTTCCGGTGCGCTTTCTTCGATCGCCATCGCTTTCGGCTGGGTGTTGATGAAGTTCATCACGTCCCAGCACAGCGCGTTGACGCCTTCACGGTTGGCGGCGGAGATCATGTAGTACTTCCCTTCCCAGCCCATGCCTTCCACAATCGCCTTGGCGCGTTCGGCGGCTTCTTCCTCACCAATCACATCAATTTTGTTGAACACCAGCCAGCGCGGCTTCTGCGCCAGATTTTCGCTGTATTGGTTCAACTCGTTGATGATGACTTTGGCGTTTTCCACCGGATCGGATTCGTCGATCGGCGCGATGTCCACCAGGTGCAGCAGCACGCGGCAACGCTCCAGGTGTTTCAGGAAACGAATACCCAGGCCGGCGCCTTCGGAGGCGCCCTCGATCAGCCCCGGAATGTCGGCGACCACAAAGCTCTGCTCGTGATCCATGCGCACCACGCCCAGGCTCGGCACCAGCGTGGTAAACGGATAATCGGCCACCTTCGGCTTGGCGGCGGACACCGCGCGGATGAAGGTCGATTTGCCGGCGTTCGGCAGCCCCAGCATGCCCACATCGGCCAGCAGCAACAGCTCCAGCAACAGGTCACGCGCTTCGCCGGCGGTGCCCAGCGTCTTCTGACGCGGCGCGCGGTTGACCGAAGATTTGAAACGGGTGTTGCCCAGACCGTGCCAGCCGCCTTTGGCGACCATCAGCTTCTGCTCGTGGCGGGTCATGTCGCCGAGGATCTCGCCGGTGCCCTGATCCTTCACGCGCGTGCCGACCGGCACCTTGATGATGACGTCTTTACCGCGTTTGCCGGTACAGTCGCGGCTCTGGCCATTCTGGCCGCGTTCGGCGCGGAAAGACTTCTCAAAGCGGTAGTCGATCAGGGTGTTAAGGTTCTCGTCCGCCAGCAGGTAGACGTCGCCGCCGTCGCCACCGTCACCGCCGTCAGGCCCACCGTTGGGGATATATTTTTCGCGGCGGAAGCTGACGCACCCGTTGCCGCCGTCGCCTGCAACGACCAGAATCGCTGCTTCATCTACAAACTTCATTTACCGTCTCCGTAAATCATTCACCGGGCTGCTTCAAAGGAGCAACCAGGGGGGGGTCTGCCCGTCGCGGCCACCACCGGTGACCAATTGCGGAAAACATGGCGCCCGCCACAACCACAAACGCACCGACATAGCCGACGATGTTCAACGTCGGCATGGCGAATGCCTGGGGCCAAGCCAGCGCCAATAAATCTGAAAACAGCAGGGTAAACAGCGGGGTCAGCGTAACCAACGCGCTCACCTGCGCCGCCTGCCAACGCGCCATCGCTTCCGCCAGCGCGCCATAGCCGATCAGCGTGTTGGCGCCGCAAAACAGCAGGCACGCCAATTGCCAGCCGCTAAGCTGGAAAATCACCTCGGGTTTGGCCAGAGGGAACAACGCAATCGCACATAAAGTGTACAACATAACCAGGATCTGCGGCGAAGCCAGCCGGCGCAGCAACACCTTCTGCGCCACGCCATAGCTCACCCAGACCATCGCCGCGCACACGCCCAGCATGACGCCCAGCGTGTAGTCCGTCAGCCGGGTGAAGATCTCTATCAGACTGACGTTGAAAAACAGCATCAGCCCGCAAATCAGCATCAGAGCGCCAATGACCTGGGTGATGCGCATGCGTTCTTTTAAAATCAGCACGCTGGCGAACATCATACCGACTGGCGACAGCTGGCCAATCACCTGCGACGCCGTCGGGCTCAGGTATTGCAGCGAGGAGCTGAAGAACACAAAGTTGCCCAGCAGCCCCGCCGTCGCGATCGCCAACAGCAGCAGCCAACGCGGCTGGCGGAACATCGTCAGCCGCGGCAGCTTGCCGCGCACCGCAAGGATCACGCCCAAACCGATGGCGGCCATGGTAAAGCGATACCAGACAACGGTAAACGGCTCCATCACCACCAACACTTCTTTCATCGCGATCGGCAACGCGCCCCAGCAAACCGCCGTGGTTAACGCCAAAGAAATACCAACGCCGACCTGCTGCTTCGTATCCATATCACCTTCGCCAACGCTGACGGGCCTGCCCTCAGGCAACCCATAAATGTAAAAAGCCCCGCAACGAATTGCGGGGCTTACATCTATTTCGTAAGGCTCGAAAAATTATTCAGCTTCGATGCTGATGAATTTACGATTGCTCGGGCCTTTAACTTCGAATTTGACTTTACCGTCTTTCAAAGCAAACAGAGTGTGGTCTTTGCCGCAACCCACGTTGGTACCAGCGTGGAATTTGGTGCCGCGCTGACGAACGATGATGCTGCCTGCCAGTACTGCTTCGCCGCCAAAGCGTTTTACGCCCAGACGTTTAGCTTCTGAATCGCGACCGTTACGAGTCGAGCCGCCAGCCTTTTTGTGTGCCATTAATCCGCTCTCCTAACTTAAGCGCTGATGCCGGTGATTTTAACGTCAGTGAACCACTGACGGTGGCCCTGCTGCTTACGGTGGTGTTTACGACGACGAAACTTAACGATTTTAATTTTCTCGCCACGACCGTGAGCAACGACTTCAGCTTTGATCTTGCCGCCATCGACGAAAGGAACGCCGATTTTGATATCTTCGCCATTAGCGATCATCAGAATCTGGTCAAACTCAACCGCTTCACCAGTTGCGATGTCCAGCTTTTCCAAGCGAACGGTCTGACCTTCGCTTACTCGGTGTTGTTTACCACCACTTTGGAAAACCGCGTACATATAAAACTCCGCTTTCCGCGTGCCCGACTGTGTTAGTTCAGAGCGCGCTATAAATATTCACAATAGGGCGCGAATTCTACGCAAAAAAGCGGCGCATGACAAGAGCAGAATAAGACCAGAAGGAGAAAAAAGAAGAAAAAAAGCGCAGTTTCTTTCGTGGCGTTTATCTGAACCGTTTTTCAAGTACAATCATAGGGACAGTTACCGCCATGTACCGATGTGAGCAGCGATCTCAACGCGGTGAAGAGAAACACAGCTGAAAAAAACACAATGAACCTAGAGCAAATTACCGAGTTAACCGCGCAAGATATGGCGGCCGTGAACGCAACAATTCTCGAACAGCTGAATTCCGATGTCACGCTCATCAATCAGCTTGGCTATTACATTATCAGCGGTGGCGGTAAGCGCATCCGGCCGATGATCGCCGTCCTGGCGGCGCGGGCGTTGGGCTACGAAGGCAACAAGCACGTCACCGTAGCCGCCCTGATCGAATTCATTCATACCGCCACGTTGTTGCATGACGACGTCGTCGACGAGTCGGACATGCGCCGCGGCAAAGCCACCGCCAACGCGGCGTTCGGCAACGCCGCCAGCGTGCTGGTCGGCGACTTTATCTATACCCGCGCCTTCCAGATGATGACCAGCCTGGAATCCCTGCGCGTGCTGGCGCTGATGTCGGAGGCGGTCAACGTCATCGCCGAAGGTGAAGTGCTGCAGTTGATGAACGTGCACGATCCCGACATCAGCGAAGAAAGTTATATGCGGGTGATCTACAGCAAAACCGCCCGTCTGTTTGAAGCGGCGGCGCAATCGTCGGCGATCCTGTCCGGCGCCAGCGCTGAGCAAGAACAGGCGCTGCAAGATTATGGCCGCTACCTCGGCACCGCTTTCCAGCTGATCGACGATCTGCTCGACTACAGCGCCGACGGCAGCACGCTGGGCAAAAACACCGGCGACGATCTGAACGAAGGGAAACCGACCCTGCCGCTGCTGCACGCGATGCACAACGGCGACGACGCCCAGCGTGACATGATCCGCGGCGCGATTGAGCAAGGCAACGGCCGCCACCTGCTGGAGCCGGTGCTGCAGGCGATGCAGCAATGCGGTTCGCTGGAATACACCCGCAAACGCGCCGAGGAAGAAGCCGATAAGGCGATCGCCGCGCTGCAGGTCTTGCCGGCATCAGAGCACCGTACAGCGCTGGAGGGCTTGGCCCATTTGGCGGTACAACGCGATTTTTAAGAAATTTTAATTTCTTAATACATTCATCAGGCCCGCCCACGCGGGCCTGCCTAGGTATTGCTATCTTCGTCGATACGCGCCAGCAGGCCGCCAATCCCTTCCCGCATCAGGAAAGCCACCATTTTCTCGCGCTCGCTCTCCGTCAAATGGTAGTAATACTCGATCCAGACCGCCAACGGATCCTGGCGTTCTACGTCATATACCGCCCCGTCTTCTTTCAGCGTCAGCAGGTTACGCACGCCTGGAGGCAGGCTGTCGATATGGTACTCCAACGCTTTTCCCTGCACGCCTTTACGCCTGCGGCTGATCCAGCCTTCGCGTCGGGCCATCAGATTGATTCCCTGTGGTGAGGAGGGTAATCCTGCGATGCCTGTCAGTTCCTTGGCGGCAAACCACTCGTTTTTCATAGCCATCATCTCTGGGCAATAGTGGGCAATGTCGTTTTTTGGAAATTACTTGGGTATTTTTTAGGAAATTTAATGGTATTCTTGTTTCCTAATAAGCGTTTCACGTTGTTCAAACGCTTAACCATGACCCGTTAGTTATACCACTAACGCAACTTTGGCTAATCAGAAAAGGAATGTAAACATGAATTCAAGGAACCCAGATTGGCATCCGGCAGATATCATCGCGGCGCTACGCAAGCAGGGCACCACGCTGGCGGCAGTGTCGCGCAAGGCCGGATTAAGCTCATCGACGCTGGCCAATGCGCTGTCGCGCCCGTGGCCAAAGGGGGAATGGCTGATCGCCGAAGCGATAGGCATCCACCCTTCGGAGATCTGGCCAAGCCGCTATTACGATCCGCACAGCGATTGCCTGCTGGATCGCAAAGCACGCATCAAATCGTGAACGCGGGGCAAAAAAAACCGCCGGAACAGCGTCCGGCGGCGTTTATCGGCTGACTATCGGTGTCGATCAGTTATTGATGAACTTCTCGCCCAGTTCGATATCTTTATGCAGCACGTCCAGCATCTCGTTCAGCGCTTTCTGCTCGAAGGCGCTCAGGGTGCCGATATCTTTGCGTTCTTCAACGCCGTTCTTGCCCAGCACCAGCGGCTGCGCGAAGAAGCGAGCGTATTTGCCGTCGCCTTCAACGTAAGCGCATTCCACAACGCCTTTCTCGCCCTGCAGCGCACGCACCAGAGACAGACCGAAACGGGCGGCCGCCTGGCCCATGGACAGCGTTGCAGACCCGCCGCCGGCTTTGGCTTCCACCACTTCAGTGCCGGCGTTCTGAATACGTTTGGTCAGATCCGCCACTTCCTGATCGGTGAAGCTCACGCCAGGGATCTGCGACAGCAGAGGCAGGATGGTCACGCCAGAGTGGCCGCCGATCACCGGCACGTTCAGTTCTTCAGGCTGCTTGCCTTTCAGCTCGGCCACGAAGGTATTGGAACGGATGATATCCAGCGAAGTCACGCCGAACAGTTTGTTCTTGTCGTAAACGCCGGCTTTTTTCAGCACTTCCGCCGCGATGGCGACCGTGGTGTTAACCGGGTTGGTGATGATGCCGATACAGGCTTTCGGGCAGGTTTTCGCCACTTGCTCAATCAGGTTACGCACGATGCCGGCGTTAACATTGAACAAGTCAGAGCGATCCATGCCTGGCTTACGGGCCACGCCGGCGGAAATCAGCACCACGTCCGCACCGTGCAGAGCCGGAGTCGCGTCTTCGCCGCTGAAGCCTTTGATTTTAACTGCGGTTGGGATGTGGCTTAAGTCGACGGCAACGCCTGGGGTAACGGGGGCAATGTCGTAGAGAGAGAGTTCAGAACCTGAAGGAAGCTGGGTTTTGAGTAGAAGGGCGAGGGCCTGGCCGATACCGCCAGCAGCACCGAGAACTGCAACTTTCATCCTATACTCCTTTATTATCTTAAATATATAAAGCGCCGTGAATGTGTTGGTTACGGACCTTACGTTATTACACCTTTCAAAACAATAAATTAGCCAATTCTTGCCTGCAGGTGTAATAAAACGGCCGCTGTCGCGCCCATTTTAGATTAAATCGCTTACGCATGAAGGGCATAGCGCACACTAATCAAAAAAAGTGCGAGGTTATTCACGAGCAAGTTAACCGGCCGTTACATTACACCCTTACGCAACATCAGAACAACATCATTTTAATAACATTTTATTTACCACCGCAGGCCGATTTTCCGTCGTCAAAAGGGCATATTCATCGCGGCCGGATTTTGTTAAAATGCCGCCCTTTCCTCGCCGTCCGGTCATTTTTATTTTCTTTGGGGCGGCCTTTGTTGCATAAAAATTCATCTATATGCATAATCATGACTTCCACTATCAACATTCCACGGTGCAAAATGCGTAATCCCGCAAAACAGGAAGATCTGATCAAGACGTTCAAAGCGTTATTGAAAGAAGAAAAATTCAGTTCTCAAGGCGAGATCGTTTTGGCGCTGCAAGAAGAAGGCTTCGAAAACATTAACCAATCCAAAGTATCGCGCATGCTGACCAAGTTCGGCGCGGTACGTACGCGCAATGCCAAAATGGAAATGGTGTATTGCCTTCCTGCCGAACTCGGCGTGCCGACCACCACCAGCCCATTGAAGAATCTGGTGCTCGACGTCGACCATAACGATGCCGTCGTGGTGATCCACACCAGCCCGGGCGCCGCACAGCTGATCGCCCGCCTGCTCGACTCACTGGGTAAATCCCAGGGTATCCTCGGCACAATTGCCGGCGACGACACGATTTTCGTCACCCCGTCCAACGGCTTTACCGCTCAGAAGCTGCATGAAGCGATCCTGGGCGTGTTCGAACAAGAGCTGTGAAACCTGGCGCTAACAAAGTGCGGCTGTAAACCGCATTTTGTTAGCGCTTCTTTAACCCTCGCGTTACCTTCCCAGCCTTCAACCGCGTTTAACACTGCTTTTTTATCCCGCAACAACACATTTCCATGACATCTCCATGTAACCAGCAGTACCCACTGTGATCTTCCGCACTTTTGGTCAAAATCACTTACCTTATTGAAATTACATAAATTTAACATCAAAAGATCGTTTTATGAGCGTTTTTTATTCCTTACGGTTATAAAAAATAAGGATCATGAGGTTAAAGTTTCACTAGCAACTGTTAGCGAACTATTAATTTTTCGCGTTACTAGCTGTATACTCATTTTCGTGAACTGAATCACAGTTCGTTGGAACTGATAAAAGAATAC
Organism: Serratia sp. KG1D; assembly: GCF_037150675.1. Classification (NCBI taxonomy): domain Bacteria; kingdom Pseudomonadati; phylum Pseudomonadota; class Gammaproteobacteria; order Enterobacterales; family Yersiniaceae; genus Serratia; species Serratia sp. KG1D. Next base: position 122,843 of record NZ_JBAGIH010000004.1, on the reverse strand, counting down.
GATGAGGTGAGATGATGAAAATTAAAGCTACCGTTGCAACCCTGAGCGTTCTGTCCATGCTTTCCTTTGGTGCATTCGCAGCACAATCTGTTGATGCAACCCAGGCCGCAAAACTGCAGCCCGCCGGTGTGATCACCGTGAGCGGCGTCGCCGCTGCGCCTTCCGACATTCGCCAGGCACTGTCCGACAAAGCCGACGCCAAAGGGGCGACCGCTTACCGCGTGATCGAAGCGCGCAACGACGGCAACTTCCACGCGACCGCTGAAATCTACAAATAAGTAACGGCATTACCCGGCAACGGGCAATACATCTCTGGAATCAAACGCTGTCATAACGGCCTTCAAGAATAAAAATCGCTGCCAAGCCCTTCCAGGCTGTTATGACCAAGGATCGCTATCATGAACATGAAAACTACTGTTGCTGCACTCGGTTTGCTGTCCGTCATCTCCTTCGGCGCGTCTGCCGCCCAGTTGGTGACTAACGATCAGACCGCCAATCTGCAATCTATCGGCACCATTACCGTCAGCGGCATCGACGGCGCGCCGACCGACATTCGCCAGGCGTTGTCGGAGAAAGCCGACGCGAAAGGCGCGACCGCCTACCGCGTGATCGAAGCGCGTAACGAAGGCAACTACCACGCCACCGCCGAGATTTACAAATAACAACTCTGGGAACGGCTTTGCAGAGCTGATTACCCTCGTCACTGCCACTGCCGAGTTCTGACGCAAACGCCGATTTCCCAGAGACCCTCTCGTCGTCCTATCCGACGAACCCCGTTGCCCTCGCTCGCGAGGGCTTTTTTATGGGCGTAAAAAAGGCCGCGAATGCGGCCCTTTGTTGGCTGATGCGGCTAAGCGATCAGTAGGTCACCTTCGGTTCCTGCTTTTTCGCCAGCGCGTCCAGCAGGCGATCGTGAATGCCGCCAAAACCGCCGTTGCTCATCACCAGAATGTGGTCGCCCGGCTGTGCGGTTTTCACCACCATGTCCACCAGCGTGTCGAGATCCGCGCTCCAATGCGCCGGCTGCACGCAGGCATCCGCCACTTCCGCGACCTGCCACGGAATGTGGTGCGGCTGGAACAGGAACACTTCGTCGGCACGGCCGAGCGAAGGCGCCAGATCGTTTTTGCTGATGCCCATTTTCATGGTGTTGGATCGCGGTTCCAGCACCGCCAGAATGCGCGCCGTACCGCCGACCTTGCCGCGCAGCGCGGCCAGAGTGGCCAGGATCGCCGTCGGGTGGTGCGCGAAATCGTCGTAAACCGTGACGCCGTTGGCTTCGCCACGCAGCTCCAGACGGCGACGGGCGTTAATGAAATCGCCCAACGCGCGGCAGGCATCCGCCGGCTGCACGCCGACGTGGCGAGTCGCGGCGATAGCCATCAGGCCGTTATGCATGTTGTGCTCGCCCACCAGCGCCCACTTCACTTCGCCGACCTGCTCACCGTCGAGGAACACTGCGTAATGGCTGGCGTCCGGCGTCAGCTTCTGCGCGCGCCAGGCGCCCTCTTCGCCCACCAGCTCCTGTTCGCTCCAGCAGCCCATCGCCATCACCTGCTTCAGGTGGCTGTCGTTGTCCGGCAGAATGATTTTGCCTTTGCCCGGCACCAGACGCACCAGGTGGTGGAACTGTTTCTGGATGGCTTTCAGATCGTCGAAAATATCGGCGTGGTCGAACTCCAGGTTGTTCATGATCAGCGTGCGCGGGCTGTAGTGCACGAACTTGGAGCGTTTGTCGAAGAACGCGCAGTCATACTCGTCGGCCTCGATCACGAAGAACGGGCTGCCGCCGAGGCGGGCCGATACGTCGAAGTTGCCCGGCACGCCGCCGATGACAAAGCCGGGCTGGTAGCCGCAGGCCTCGAGGATCCAGGTCGCCATGCCGGCGGTGGTGGTTTTACCGTGGGTGCCGGCGACCGCCAGTACCCAGCGATCGCGCAACACGGCGTCGTGCAGCCACTGCGGGCCGGAAACGTAAGGGATACCACGCTCCAGCACCGCCTCCACGCACGGGTTGCCGCGCGTCATGGCGTTGCCGATGATCACCAGATCCGGCGCCGGATCCAGCTGGGCGGGATCATAACCCTGAATCAGATCGATCCCCTGGTTCTCCAGCAGCGTGCTCATCGGCGGATAGACGTTGGCGTCCGAACCGGTGACGTCATGCCCCAGTGAGCGCGCCAGCATCGCCAGCCCGCCCATAAAGGTGCCACAGATCCCAAGAATGTGAATGCGCATAGGTTTCTCATGTGAGTGCATCGAATGTCGGCATATTCTAACGCTCAGAATCGTCCAGAAGAAATGGATTTGCCTATGAATGGCGCGCATCTTTGGGCTACACTGCACGCGAAAACGTTGGCGGTTTGTTAACAGGCCGCTATCCATCCGTAGATTCAGGGATTGTGTCATGAAAACGTTAGGCGAATTTATCGTCGAGAAACAGCACGACTTCTCTCACGCCACCGGCGAGCTGACCGCGTTACTTTCTGCAATTAAACTGGGCGCCAAAATCATCCACCGCGACATCAACAAGGCCGGCCTGGTTGATATTCTGGGAACCAGCGGGGTGTCCAACGTACAGGGCGAAGTTCAGATGAAACTGGACCTGTACGCGAACGAAAAACTGAAAGCGGCGTTGAAAGCGCGTGGTGAAGTTGCGGGTATCGCTTCCGAAGAAGAAGATGAAATCGTGATATTCGACGGCGAGCGAGCTGAAAATGCCAAGTATGTCGTATTGATGGATCCGTTGGACGGCTCGTCCAACATCGATGTCAACGTCTCGGTCGGTACGATTTTCTCTATCTATCGTCGCATCACGCCGGTCGGCACGCCGGTGACCGAAGAAGACTTCCTGCAGCCGGGCAGCGCCCAGGTCGCCGCGGGTTACGTGGTTTACGGCTCGTCCACCATGCTGGTGTACACCACCGGTTACGGCGTCCACGCCTTCACGTACGATCCGTCTCTGGGCGTGTTCTGCCTCTCTCACGAGAAAGTGCGCTTCCCGGCGAGCGGCAACATGTATTCCATCAACGAAGGCAACTACATCAAGTTCCCTCTCGGCGTGAAGAAATACATCAAGTACTGCCAGGAGCAGGACGAAGCGACGCAGCGCCCTTATACCTCGCGCTACATCGGTTCTCTGGTGGCGGACTTCCACCGCAACCTGCTGAAAGGCGGCATCTACATTTACCCAAGCACCGCCAGCCACCCGCAAGGCAAGCTGCGCCTGCTATACGAATGCAACCCGATGGCGTTCCTGGCCGAACAGGCCGGCGGTAAGGCCAGCGACGGCAAAAATCGCATTCTGGACATCACGCCGGTGAAACTGCACCAGCGCGCGCCATTCTTCGTCGGCACCAAGTCGATGGTAGAAGACGCAGAACGCTTCATCGCCGAAAACCCGGACGAGTAACGCGTTACTGGCAAGGGTTCGGCGCCGCGCCGAACCCTTATCGCCTTACAGCTTGAACGCCGCCATGCTCTGCGCCAGCAGCTGAGCCTGATCTTCCAGCGAGCGCGTCGCCGCCGCCGACTCTTCCACCAGCGCCGCATTCTGCTGCGCCACCTGATCCATCTGCGCCACCGCCAGATTCACCTGTTCGATACCGCTGCTTTGTTCGCGCGTCGCCGCCGAGATCTCACGCATCAACGCCGTCACCCGGCCCACTTCACCGGTGATACCGCTCATGGTCTGCGCCGCCGACTCCACCATCTGCTCGCCTTCCTGCACCCGGTTCTGCGACGCTTCGATCAACCCTTTGATCTCTTTCGCCGACTGGGCGCTACGCTGCGCCAGATTGCGCACTTCGCCGGCCACCACCGCGAAACCGCGGCCCTGTTCGCCGGCGCGCGCCGCTTCCACCGCTGCGTTCAACGCCAGGATATTGGTCTGGAAGGCGATGCCGTCCATCACGCTGATGATGTCGGCGATACGGCGCGAGCTGTCGGTGATCGCCTGCATCTTGCTCATGACCTGACTGACCACGTCGCTGCCCTGGTTGGCGATATCGGACACGCTCAGCGCCAGCTGGTTGGCCTGTTCACAGTTCTCGGCGTTCATTTTCACCGTCGAGGTCAGCTGTTCCATGCTGGCGGCAGTCTCTTCCAGCGAAGCGGCCGATTCTTCGGTGCGCTGCGCCAGATGCAGGTTACCGGCCGCCAGTTCCCGTGAACCGGTGTCGATCTGGCTGCTGGCGTCACGCACTTTGCTGACCGAATTGGCCAGCGCCTGCTGCATGCGCTGCATCGCCCGCACCAGGCGGCCCATCTCGGTATCGCCCTCGCCGCGGATCTCATGGGTCAGATCGCCGCCGGCGATGTATTCCAGCTGCGCGATGGACTCATCCAGCGGACGCAAAATGATCACCCGCAACGCAAACCAGGCCAGCACCGCCAGCAGCACGCTGAGCAGGCCCGCCACCACGATCAGCGAGATCTTGGTGCTGGCGTTGTTTTCCGCGTCATACACCTGCTTTTCGCCGAGCTTCATGGCGAAGCTGCGGAAATCGCTGAGATCCTTTTCAAACGCGATGCTCAACGCAGAGATGCGGGTCTCCTGAATATGGTAATACTCATCGATTTTACCGGCCTTGATGGCGGCGGCCATCGGCTTCACGCCCTGCTCGAGGTAGGCGCGATAGCTGTTTTGCAGACGATTGGAGAGTTCGCGGCCGCGCTCGGTCACGGTGCCGACGCCGACAAAGCGCGCCATTTCCTTGTTCGACTGCTCGAGGTAGCCGTAGATGCGGCCCACGGTGGCGTCGGAGACATCAGTCTGACCGATCTCCCGTTGGCGCACCGCCAGCGAGGCGGCGGTTCGGGCGCGCAGCGTCAGGTTGGAGCTGTTGGCCAGCGAGCCCAGCTCTTCGCCGAGGATCTGGTTTAAGGTATGGATCGAGCGCGATCCTTCGTTAATCGCGTTGACGCCAATAACGCTGACCATGATCAGCAGCATGGTCATCAGGCTCAGCAGGGCGATCAGCCCAGCCTTCACCGTAATCTTTTTTAGCATGAGTTCTTCCCGGCTTCAGAATAGTGAGATCAGACGTAGTAGGGGTGGCAAAACGCGGAGCCAGCTTTGCTGGCTCATTATTGTTTGTTGAAGTTATCGGCAGGCGGAGGCAAAACTTCATGCCGCGGCGGGATTAATCTGGAAATTCTCCGCGCGCAGAGACACTGGGTTTTCGACGATGAAAAGGGCAGGAAATCGCAAAAGAGTCCGCTATAATAGCCGCCACTCCATTTCTGGTTTGATGATTAAAGGAAACCGACATGAGCTTGAATCTGGTCCCAGCTGGCAAAGACCTGCCGGAAGACATCTACGTAGTAATCGAAATCCCGGCCAACGCCGATCCAATCAAATACGAAATCGACAAAGAAACCGGCGCGCTGTTCGTTGACCGTTTCATGTCCACCGCGATGTTCTACCCGTGCAACTACGGCTACATCAACCACACTCTGTCTCTTGATGGTGATCCGGTTGACGTGCTGGTCCCAACCCCATATCCGCTGCAGCCGGGCTCCGTGATCCGCTGCCGTCCGGTTGGCGTGCTGAAGATGACCGACGAAGCCGGTGAAGACGCCAAGCTGGTTGCGGTACCGCACAGCAAGCTGACCAAAGAGTATGATCACGTGAAAGACGTGAACGACCTGCCGGAACTGCTGAAAGCCCAGATCGCTCACTTCTTCGAGCACTACAAAGATCTGGAAAAAGGCAAATGGGTGAAAGTGGAAGGCTGGGCAGACGCTGCCGCAGCGAAAGCGGAAATCATCGCTTCCTTCGAACGCGCTGCCAAGAAGTAATTTTCGCCGCCGTCCGATGAAAAAACACCGCTCATTGAGCGGTGTTTTTTTATTACTGATCTTCGAGGCGTTTCAGCCAGTCACCGCTGGTAATTCGCGGGTAACCGTCCACGCTGTGTTTATACAGGTAGATCCACGCACTCCCATAAGGCGTCTGAATCAGCTCGCGCTTATAGTCCTTGGTGTTGCTTTTCAGTTCGTCCAGCTCTGCCAGAATCGATGAGTTAATACGATACACTTCGCAATGTATCGTGCCCTCTCCAGGGATCGCCGCCGGGTAATGGCCCAGATTATAAATCTGATAGCCTTCGAGCTCGTGCTCGCCGAGCCATTGGGCGTTGGTCATCCAATGGCTGTTTCCCTGTTTGCGCCGTAAACTGCCGTAGACAATTATTCGCATCGCTAAAACTCAAACTGATAGAGCAAATCTAATGCCTGGTCGAGACCAGACACCGCTTCAAGATACAACTTAGGCATCAGGCGATAACGCAACGTCAGCGTGGCCAGCGAGTCGAAAATGCCCACCCCATATTTTACTTGTAAGCCTGGGAGGACATAGCCGCTCACGACAACCTGGGAATTGTCGCCAACCCCTTGAGTGTCCAGAGCCAAATTACTCACGCCGAATGCCTCGCCGATTTTACCCACAAGTTGACCACTTTGTGCAACCCCCATGCCGATTAACATCGACGTCATGGCGTTGCCGTCGGCGCCGGAACTGCTTAAGCCCTGACCGCGCAGCAGATAAGATAGGGCTTCCTGTTGCGATTTGGCCGGATCGGAGAACACTTCCAGCTTCGGCGCATCCGCCAGGCCGGTCACGCGCACGCCGGCGGTCACGTCGTCCTCGGTGGATTCCGGGTTACGGATCGCCTCGATATTGAGCAGCGGCTGATCCGGCGGGCCGGAGAACATCAGCTGCCCTTTACGCACGATCAAATCCTGACCATAAGCATGGAAGCGACCGGAAGGGATGTCAATCTGGCCATTGAGGCCCAGCCCTTTCTTGTCCTGCACCACTTTCAAATCACCCTTCAGGCGGGCTTTCAGGCCGAAGGCGTCCAGCCGCACGTCGTTGCCGACGTGGATCATCAGATTGCTGTTGATCGGGATCGAGGCGGTCTTCGGTTGAATCGGCTTCAGCTGATCGTCCAGCATCACCTCGTCGGAAGAGACGCCCACCGCGCTTTCCGGCAGTTCCTGCACCGTGATGCGCGCCCAGGGAATATCGACCTTGCCGTTGAGCGAGAACAGCTGCGGCGTGGCTTCGAACACCAGATCCGGCGATACGTCGATGCGGATCATCGGCGGCACCGTCACCCGCAGCTTGTCGCCCTTGGCGGCGATGCGCGCGCGCCAGGCGTTGATGTCACGCCAGTCGGCGTCGCCCGCCAGATTCAGCTGGCCGCGCGTGGTGCTGAGCAGCCCTTCCAGCGTTGAGGTCATGCCGTTGAAATTCACCGCCAGCCGCGCGTCGGTCATATCGAACGGCATCCAGTGCCCCTGCACCTTCGCCCGATCCAACGCCAGACGGCCGAACACCAGCGGCTTCTGCGCGCTGCCGCCCAGGCGCAGGTTGGCGTTCAGCATGCCCGCCGCGCTTTCGCCCTTCATCAGCGCCGGGTTGATCAGCGCCAGCGAGATGTTGGTGATATTGACATTGCCGCTGATGGTGCGCCGCACCTGCGGATCCGCCACCTGGATATTGCCGTCGAACTGGCCGTTGTTGGTCAGTTTGATCCGCCAGTCGGCCTGCGCGCGGCCGTTGTTCAGGCCGGCGTTGAGGGTCAGCGTATCGAAGGCGATCGGCAGCGCATTGCCCTGTACTTGCTGCACCACCTTGACGCCGTTACCGGCCAGGGTGACCTTCGCCTCCGGCAGCGCGCCGCCCGGTTTCCAGCTGACGTCGGCCCGGCCAGTGAACACGCCGCTCAGGGCGGTCTCCGGGCCGAGGAACGGCTTGATCATCGCCAGATCGAACCGGTTGAGCACCACGCTGGCCTGGCCGCTCTGGCCGGCTTCGATGGTCTTCGGCACGCACAGCTCGGCGTTCGGGTTCTGCCAGCAGTGCGGCCCGATGCTGATTTTCTGCGCGGTGTTCAGGTAGTCCAGCGCGATGGCGCGCGTCAGGCGCCACTCCCCCACCGGCGTATCGAAGCGGGTATTGTTCAGATTGCCGCGCCAGCGCTGCTGCTGACGATCGAAGCTGCCCTGCAGCGCCAGCTGGCCGGAGACCGGTTTGCCGTCGATCTTCAGCTGCAGCTGATGCTGCTTCTCGCTGCCTTTGGCGTCGAGGGTCAGCAGGCTGACTTCCAGCGCGTCCTGCTTCAGCTGCTCGACGCGTACCGCCAGCTGCCCCTGGATCTGATCCGCGGAGCGCACGTCGCCGTCGATCTTCACCCGGTTGATGCGCAGCGCCTGCCACTGCAAACCGGAGGCGGTCAAATCCGCCAGCAGCTGAGGCGCCTGCAGATTGCCGCGCAGCTTCAGCAGCCCTTTGGCGGTGCCGCCCAGGCCCGGCAGCGCGCCGTCCAGACGCGGCGCGTCGATGTTGGCGTCCAGGTTCCAGCTCTTCTCGTCCAGCTGTCCTTTGACGTTCAGCTGGTTGCGCCCCAGCGTCAGATCGATGCCGGGGATTTTCCACTGCCCGGCGGCGTTGCCGCTCAGCGTGCCGCGCGCCGTGACCTTGTTCTGCTTCACGTTGCCGTCCAGCTGCAGCACCGGCACCTGCAGCTGCCAGCTGCCGCCGTGCAGGCTGCCGCGCGTGGTGATCTTGCCGTCGAGTTTCGCCGGCCATTCCGGCCACTGCTTGGCGGTATTGATGCCGCTCAGCGTCAATTGCGAGGTCCAGCTGATGGCCTTGCTCCAGTCCACCAACGCAGTGAGATCGGTATTGCCCTGCAGCGCCGCCAGCCGCAGGCGCTCCAGCTTGAACTGCTCGACGTTGCCTTTGCCGTCCAGCATCAGCACCGCCGGCGGCAGATCCTGGCCTTTCAGATTGGCGCGCGTCGACAGCGCATAGTCGGTCGCCTTGCCGTTAAAGCGCAGGCGGAAATCGTTAACCTGGTACTGCGCCTCGCCGCTCAGCGGCCATTTCAGCTGTTTGCTCTGCAGCGTCAGCGCCAGCGGCAGGCCGGCTTCGGCCAGCCGGGTTTGCACATCAAGCTGGGCGCCGACCGGGCCGGACAGGTTCAGCGCCACCTTCAGCTCATCGCGCAGCCCACCGCCGATGTTCAGCTTCACCTTCTCGCCCTTCAGCGGCTCGATATTCAACGCACTGTTGGCAGTCAGCGCCACCGGCCAGTCGCCGGTCAGGGTCGCTTGCCCCTGCACCGACAGCGTGCCCTGCGGCGACTTCACGTCGAAGTTGTCCAGCTGGATATGCTGATCCTGCGTGCTGGCCTGCAGCAACAGGCTCGTGATCAGCACGTCGGTATCGCCGGTCAAGCGCAGCTGTTCGCCGCTGATCTCTTTCACGGTGATATCCAGCGGCAAGCGGATGTCCGGCAGATCCGGCAACAGCGGTTTAGCGAACAGTTCCTTCAGCGTTTCGCCGAGCGGCTTCTCCTCCGGCTGCCGCGCCGGTTTCGCCGCGTCGGTGACCTGCTCGCCGACCTTTTTCGCCACCTCGACCGCCGGTTGCACTGCTTCCGGCAACGGATTTTGCGGCGTTTTCGGCAAGGCGATCAGCAACGAGCCGATCTTGGTCGGCATCAGCGTCAGCGCGCGCTCTTGCCACTGCGCGCCGGTGCGAAACTCGGCCAGAGAGATGGCGGTATCGTCGACGGTGACCTTGACGTTATTCAGCGCCAACAGGCGCAGGGTGATCGGATAAGGGGTGCTGAGATTGGTGGTCGGCTCACTGCTCTCCTCCACCGGCGCGGAGGGCGCCATCTCTTTGGTGTTCACCGCCACGTCCACGTCCTGAGCGGTCAAGGCGTTGACGCACAGCGAGCTGCGTTTAAAGCAGGAGAGATCGAGAGAGAGATGGAACTGCCCGGCGTTGACCGTCACGCCCGGCATCTGATACTTCACGCCCTTCAGCGTCAGATCGCGCCAGCCGCCGCTGACGCCGGCGATCTCCAACCCCGGCACCCAGCGCGCCGCGCCGTTGATGACCATATGCAAACCGGTGGTGGTTCCCACCAGGAAGGCCAGGCCGCCGATCAGCAACAGCAGAATGATCAGAAATCCGAGGCAAATCTTTTTAACCAGGCTCATAGTTCAGGCCCCAAACCGATGTAGAACTGCATCCCGTGGGTGTCCTTGTCCCCCACGGGCGCGGCGATATCCAGCTTCACCGGCCCCACCGGCGACTGCCAGCGCACGCCTACGCCGGCGCCGGTCTTGAAGTTGCTCTGCTTGATATCGTTCACCGCTTCACCGGAATCGACGAACATCGCCCCCCACCATTTGCCGGTCACGTTGTATTGGTACTCCAGCGAGCCGGTCAGCATCTTGGAGGCGCCGGTCAGCTTGCCGTCGTCACCGCGCGGCGAAATGTCTTTGTACTTGTAACCGCGAATGCTGCGGTCACCGCCGGCGAAGAAGCGCAGATCCGGCGGCACCTTGTCGAAGTCGTTGGTTTCGATCCAGCCCACCTGCCCGCGCGCTACAAAGCGATGCTTGTCGGCCAGGGTGCGGATCCAGACGTTCTGCGCCTGCATCAGCGCGAAGTCCACGCCGGAGCCCCAGGAGGTGTCGGACACGTCGATGGAATAGCGTTGGCTGTCGCCCCAGGTCGGCATCAGCCCGCCGCGCGAACGGGTGCGATTGAAGCTGACGCCGGGGTACAGCAGCATGGTGGTGTTGCTGACGTTGCCCTGGGTAAAGTTATCCCAGCGCCAGGTCAGGTTGATCGCCCGCTGCCAGCCGCTGGAGAGATCCCAGTTGCGCGAGGCCACCACTTTGGAGGTCACGGATTTGGTGTCGTTAAGATCGACGTTCTTGAGCCCGCCCTGCAACAGGTAATACTGCTCCAGCGGGTTCTTGAGCAGCGGGATCTTGTAAGTCAGATCCAGCTGCTGCTCCGGCGCCGACACGCTGGCGCTGGTTTCCAGGCTATGCCCGCGATCGTTGAGCCAGGGCTTTTTCCAGGTGCCTTTCACCCGCGGGCCGACGTCGGTGGAATAACCGATACCGGTTTCGACGGTGTTGCGCGTGCGCGGCGTCACCAGCGCGTCCAACGGCAAAATCTTGTTCTCTTTGGCATCGTTGAAATCAGGGGACACCACCACCGAGTTGAACCAGTTGGTGGCGGACAAACGGCGGTTCAGCTCGGCCAAATCCTCCGAACTGTAGTAATCCCCCTGATGAAAGGGCACCAGATTTTGCAGATAGTCTTCGCGAATTTGCGAACCGGTGAATTTCACCTTGCCGAAGCGGTAACGTTCGCCGCTGTTAAAATCGATATCCCAAAACGCCTTGTGCAGATCTTCGGCCACGCCGAGCTGGCTTTTGGTCATGTCGGCGTCGAAGTAGCCTTTGCGCAGCGCCAGGCCGGTCAGCGAGCCTTTGAAACTGTCATACTTGCCGTGGTTGAGGATCTCGCCGATGGTCGGCCGCCCCTTCTTTACCAGCGTCAGGTAGTCCTCATCGGTCTTTGCGCCGCCTTCCAGCACGATGTTGGCGCCGGCGATCCGCACCGGCTCGCCCGGATTGACCTTGGCATGCAGCACCGGGCGCGACATCCCCGGCCGATCGTCCAGCGTAAACTCGATGGTCGGCTGGTAATAGCCGAGCGCGCGCAGCCCCTGGCGCACCGCCTCGTCCACCCGTGCGCGGAAGCGGCCGTCGGTGCCGACCTCTTCAGGCGTGATCGACGACAGCCGCACCCGGACGTTTTTTTCCAACTCTCCGCTTAACCCCTCCACCTGCAGCCGCACGTTCGCCGCATAGGCTGCAGGTGCCGCAAGCAACACAGATATCAAGCACATGACCGGGTACTTTGGCACGTGTTCTCCTTATTGATTTTACTGTCCTGTTATGGTGTTCGCTCCGGGGCCAGGGCAGACTCCGCGCTATCATGACGGCAGCCCTCTTCAACCTTCTTCCGGACGCCGCCCGCCGCGCTTTGCCACCGCCGCGCAACAGGCGAATTCTTCACTTTTGGCGCTCAAAATACTGCGTTAAGCTTATACAAAATCCAACTTGCCGCTTATTGTGGGCAAAGACGCGGTGAGATACAACCGAACCGCCGCCATGTAGGGTCAATTCTTACTGTGACAACAGGAGTCAACCGTGGTGCCATTTTTTGATAAATCACAAACCGTCGATAAGGCAAGCGCGCTGCCTGGCCGCACCACGCCAATGCCTGTCGCAACGCTCAACGTCGTCACCGAACACTCGATGACTCAGGTGCCGGCCGGCATGGAGGTGGCGATTTTCGCCATGGGCTGTTTCTGGGGCGTTGAGCGCCTGTTCTGGCAACAGCCGGGCGTCTACAGCACCGCCGCCGGCTACAGCGGCGGCTACACGCCGAACCCGACCTACCGCGAAGTGTGCAGCGGCCAGACCGGCCACGCCGAAGTGGTGCGCGTGGTGTTCGATCCGCAGGTCGTCAGCTACAAACAGCTGCTGCAGCTGTTCTGGGAAAATCACGATCCGGCGCAGGGCATGCGCCAGGGCGGCGACGTCGGCACGCAGTACCGCTCGGCGATTTATACGCTGAGCCCAGAGCAGCAGGCAGAGGCGGAAAGCAGCCTGCAACGCTTCCAGCAGGCGATGGACGCGGCGGGCGACAAGCGCGCCATCACCACCGAGATCGCGCCGGCGCTGCCGTTCTATTACGCGGAAGACGATCATCAGCAGTACCTGTTCAAAAACCCGGAAGGCTACTGCGGGCTGGGCGGCATCGGCGTTTGCCTGCCGCCGCAGGGCTGATTTGATGCCGGCCGGCGGCACTTTTTTAACCGCTGGCGGCTCCTGTGGGGCAACTGCTATACTATGCGGGCCGCTTCTGCGGCCCGATAGCTTCCCTTCTGGTTGTTATCGCTGCTTTTTTTACTATGTACTACCCTTCCTCAAGAGCGCCGGCATCCCGTCGGCACGTATGGATAGATTATGTTAAACAGTATTTTACTGATTCTTTTTCTGATCGCGGTGAGTGCGTTCTTCTCACTGTCGGAAATCTCTCTGGCCGCCTCGCGCAAGATCAAACTGAAGCTGATGGCTGACGAAGGTAACGTCAACGCCGCCAGAGTGCTCAAGCTGCAAGAAACCCCTGGCATCTTTTTCACCGTGGTGCAGATCGGCCTGAACGCCGTGGCCATCCTCGGCGGTATCGTCGGCGACGCGGCTTTCTCGCCCACTTTCAAGGTGTTGTTCGATCGTTTCCTGTCGCCCGAATTGGCGGAACAGGTCAGCTTCATCTGCTCTTTCGTGCTGGTGACCAGCCTGTTTATCCTGTTCGCCGATTTGACCCCGAAGCGCATCGGTATGATTGCACCAGAGACGGTCGCCGTCCGGATCATCAACCCGATGCGTTTCTCCATCATGATCTTCCGCCCGCTGGTGTGGTTCTTCAACGGCATGGCCAACCTGATCTTCCGTATGTTCAAGCTGCCGATGGTGCGTAAAGACGACATCACCTCCGATGACATCTATGCGGTGGTGGAAGCCGGCGCCCTGGCGGGCGTACTGCGCAAGCAGGAGCACGAGCTGATTGAAAACGTGTTCGAACTGGAATCGCGCACCGTGCCGTCTTCGATGACCTCGCGCGAAAGCGTGGTGTACTTCGATCTGCGCGAAAGCGAAGAGAGCATCAAGGAGAAGGTCTCGACTCACCCGCACTCCAAGTTCCTGGTGTGCGACGGCCATATCGATCAGGTGGTCGGCTACGTCGATTCCAAAGACCTGCTGAACCGCGTGCTGGGCAACCAAAGCCTGGTGCTGAGCAGCGGCGTGCAGATCCGCTCGGCGCTGATCGTGCCGGACACGCTGACGCTGTCCGAAGCGCTGGAAAGCTTCAAAACCGCCGGCGAAGACTTCGCGGTGATCCTCAATGAATATGCGTTGGTGGTGGGCATCATCACCCTTAACGACGTGATGACCACGCTGATGGGCGATCTGGTCGGCCAGGGCCAGGAAGAGCAGATCGTGGCGCGCGACGAAAGTTCATGGCTGATTGAAGGCGGCACGCCGATCGACGACGTGATGCGCGTGCTGGACATCGACGAGTTCCCGCAGGCGGGCAACTACGAGACCATCGGCGGCTTTATGATGTATATGCTGCGCAAGATCCCGAAACGCACCGACTTCGTCAAATACGCCGGCTACAAGTTCGAAGTGGTGGATATCGACAGCTACAAGATAGACCAGCTGCTGGTCACCCGGCTGAGCGACAAGCCGGCGGCGGTGCTGCCGAAAGCGCCGGACGACACGCCTGCGGCCTGACGGCGGTAAGACAAAAACATCAGCGGCCCCATCGGGGCCGCATTTTTTTTACCGCTGTCAGCGAGGTGCTCACCCCATCTCGGTCTGCAACAGCAGCACCTGACGGTTAACTTCAGACATCACGCTGAAATGGCGCTTGTCGCGAATCTTCGGCGGCAGGATTTTCCCCTCGTCGAATTCAAATGCGCCCACGTCCTTGATATACAGCCTTCCGCGAAACAGGGTCTTAACGTACTTTGCCACTTTCAAAGGGTTATAACGCTGGAAGATTCTCATTCTTTTACGCTCCTCCCGTTGATCCATGCGCTCAGCGAGCCGCCAAAGGTGGCAGCCTCGAAATTCAGAACGCAACTTGATTGCATGTAGTAGACCCAGTAAAGACCAGAACGTTCACTTCTGCCCGGATATCTACGCTGGATTTACACTTTTTGACAGAATTGTATATGATAATTTATAACGTTTTCAGGATATCCCTTCAAAATCTGATGATTAGCGAACCAAGGGAAAATCTGCGATCCGGTTAACAGGACAGACCTCTTATCACATCCTATGCTTTAGGCTGTCGAAGTGCTGTCGCACAAATTCCCCCCATTACAAGGAGAAAGCATGAAAACAAGTCGCATGCTGATGGTATCCCTGCTGCTCGCCCCGCTTTTCGCTTCCGCGCACAACTTCCAGCTCCAGCAGCGCGTGGCGCCGGTCGGCGTCAGCGACAAAGGAGAGCTCAATTACGCTGACGGTAATTTTAGCTATCAGAACTGGAACAGCGCGCAGCTCAGTGGAAAAGTGCGAGTGATACAACATATTGCCGGCCGCAGCTCCGCCAAAGACATGAACGACCCACTGATTGAAGCGATCAAGAAGGCGAAGCTACCACACGATCGTTACCAAACGACGACAATCGTCAACACCGACGATGCCCTGATGGGCACCGCGATGTTCGTGCGCAGCAGTATTGAAGACAGCAAGAAGGAGTTCCCATGGTCGCAGTTTATCGTCGACAGCGACGGCAACGTGCGCAAAGCCTGGGATCTGCAGCCGAAAGGCTCCGCCATCGTGGTGCTGGATAAGCAAGGGCGCATCCAGTTCGCCAAAGACGGCGCGCTGACGCCGGAAGAGGTGCAGCAGGTGATGTCCAAGCTGCACCAGCTGTTGGCGAACTGACTCAGAACAGCGACACCCGGAAGCCGGGGTTGAGGAAAGATTCACGCGGGGTATAGAGCAATGGCTTACCCTGCCAATCGTGAATTTGCGCCCCGGCGGCCACCGCCACCGCATGCCCTGCGGCGGTATCCCAAATGTTGGTCGGCCCGAAGCGCGGATAGAGCTGCGCCTTGCCTTCCGCCACCAGACAGAACTTCAGCGAGGAACCGACTGACACGGTCTGGTGCTCGCCCAACTGCTGCAAATAATCTTTCAGTTCGTCATCGATATGCGAGCGGCTCACCACCACCAGCGGCGGATGCGCGTTGCTGACGCCGATCGCCTGCCGCACGCCCTTCTCTTCTTTCCAGGCCTTACCGCGCTCCGCCAGATACAACACGTCGATCGCCGGGGCGTACACCACCCCCATCACCGCCTGCCCGTCTTCAATCAGGGCGATATTGACCGTGAACTCGCCATTGCGATGTAAAAACTCTTTGGTGCCGTCCAACGGATCGACCAGCCAGTAGCGCGTCCAGCCGCGGCGCTCTTCCCACGCCGGCGGATCCTCTTCCGACAGCAGCGGCACCTCCGGCGTCAGGGCCGCCAGGCCGCGCTTGATGATGTGATGCGCCGCCAGATCGGCCGCCGTCACGGGTGAATCATCTTTTTTCTGTGCGACATCAAGCGGTTGTTCGCCGTCGTACACCGCCATGATCGCCGCCCCCGCCTCGCGGGACAGTTGGCAAATTCGCTCTAACATCATGCACCTCAACTCTGCATCTCCGTGGGAAATTTCCCTCTGTCTCTGCTAGCAGACTAGTTTTTTTTACGCCGAATATCCATCTCAACCGCCTAAGCCTCGGGAATTCCTCATTTCTTGTTGGGCACAACTGTGAGCTTCCCCGCGTTACCCGCCGCCATTTTCTGCCACACTTCACAGTTTACTGTGGCAAGCAGTGTTAATTACATTTCCCTCTGCGATAACACTCGAATAATGGAATGGAGAGAATCCCAAATGATGAAGCATCCACTGACGCTGTCCGCGCTTGCGCTGCTGGTGTGCGCCTCCGCGCAAGCGGCCACCGTCGATCTGCGCGTGCTGGAAACCACCGATCTGCACAGCAACATGATGGACTTCGATTACTACAAGGACACGCCGACCGACAAGTTCGGCCTGGTGCGCACCGCCAGCCTGATCCAACAGGCGCGCCAGCAGGCCGCCAACGCGGTGTTGGTGGACAACGGCGACATCATTCAGGGCAGCCCGCTCGGCGACTACATGGCGGCCAAGGGGCTGAAACCGGGCGACGTGCACCCGGTCTATAAGGCGATGAACACGCTGGACTACGTCGTCGGCAACATCGGCAACCATGAGTTCAACTATGGGCTGGACTACCTGAAGAACGCCATCGCCGGCGCCAAATTCCCGTATATCAACGCCAACGTCATCGATGCCAAAACGCAAAAACCGCTGTTCACGCCGTACATCATCGTCGATACGCCGGTGAAAGATCGCGACGGCAAGGCGCATACGCTGCGCATCGGCTACATCGGCTTCGTGCCGCCACAGATCCTGGTGTGGGACAAGGCCAACCTGCAGGGCAAAGTGACGGTGGACGACATCACCGCCACCGCCAAGCGCTACGTGCCGCAGATGCGTAAAGAGGGCGCCGATCTGGTGGTGGCGATCCCGCATTCCGGGCTGTCCAGCGAGCCTTACAAGGCGATGGCGGAAAACTCGGTCTATTACCTCAGCCAGGTGCCGGGCATCGACGCCATCATGTTCGGCCACGCCCATGCGGTGTTCCCGAGCAAGGACTTTGCCAACATCAAAGGCGCGGATATCGACAAAGGCCTGCTGAACGGCGTGCCGGCGGTGATGCCGGGCCAATGGGGCGACCATCTCGGCGTGGTCGATCTGCAGCTCAACAACGATGGCGGCAGCTGGAAAGTGACCGCCGCCAACGCGGAAGCACGGCCGATCTACGACAAAGAGAACAAGAAATCGCTGGCGGCGGAAGACGCCGCGCTGGTGAAGGTGTTGGCGGACGATCACAAGGGCACGCGCGAGTTCGTCAGCCAGCCGATCGGTAAATCCGACGGCAACATGTACAGCTATCTGGCGCTGGTGCAGGACGATCCGACGGTGCAAATCGTCAACAATGCGCAGAAGGCCTACGTCGAACATTACATCCAGGGCGACCCGGATCTGGCCGATCTGCCGGTGCTGTCGGCGGCGGCGCCGTTCAAGGTCGGCGGCCGCAAGAACGATCCCGCCAGCTTCGTCGAAGTGGAAAAAGGCCAGCTCACCTTCCGCAACGCCGCCGATCTCTATCTCTACCCCAATACGTTGGTGGTGGTGAAGGCGAGCGGCAAAGAGGTGAAAGAGTGGCTGGAGTGCTCCGCCGGCCAGTTCAACCAGATCGACGTCAACAGCGCCAAGCCGCAGGGCTTGATCAACTGGGACGGCTTCCGCACCTATAACTTCGACGTGATCGACGGCGTCAACTACCAGATCGACGTCAGCCAGCCGGCGCGCTACGACGGCGAATGCCAACTGATCAACGACAAGGCGGAGCGTATCAAGCAGCTGACCTTCAACGGCAAGCCGATCGATCCGAACGCCACCTTCCTGGTCGCCACCAACAACTACCGCGCCTACGGCGGCAAATTTGCCGGCACCGGCGACAAACATATCGCCTTCGCTTCGCCGGATGAAAACCGCTCGGTGCTGGCGGCCTACATCAACGCCGAAACCCAGCGGCATGGCGCGGTGCGCCCTCAGGCGGACAACAACTGGCGTTTGGCGAACTTCAGCAGCCAGCAGCCGCTGGATATCCGCTTCGAGACCTCGCCTTCGGACAAAGCGACAAGGTTTATCAAAGAGCACACCCAATATCCGATGAGCGCCGCAGGCAGCGACAGCATCGGCTTCGCGGTTTATCGCATCGATTTAAGCGGTAAGTAACACGGTTTATGGCCGGCGCGCCCGGCCATTCATCGCTCGCCTGCGCGGCGCATAAAATAAGGGCGCCACGAAGGCGCCCAGAACAATCCTCGGTGGGATTACAGAATTTCCAGCAGCTCGACGTCGAACACCAGCGCGCTGAACGGCGGGATGGACGCGCCTGCGCCACGCTCGCCGTAGGCCAGGTTGTGCGGGATATACAGCTGCCATTTGGAACCGACCGGCATCAGGGTCAGCGCTTCGATCCAGCCTGGGATCACGCCGCTGACCGGGAATTCCGCCGGCTGGCCGCGCTCAACCGAGCTGTCGAACACGTCGCCGTTGATCAGACGGCCAGTGTAGTGCACGCGCACGCGATCCTGACGGGACGGAATTGGGCCGTTGCCCTGCTCCAGTACGGAGAACTGCAGGCCAGACTCGGTCAGCGTCACGTCATCGCGCTTGGCGTTGTCGTCCAGGAATTTCTGGCCTTCAACCGCCATCGCCTGCTGGCGCTCGCGGCGCACCGCGTCCGCACGCTCGTGGATTTCACGCAGCGCACGGTGCACCACGTCTACCGGAACCGCCGGGGCATTCCCTTCCAGCGCGTCACGCAAACCCGCCAGCAAAGCTTCCGGTTGCAAACCTTCCAGCCCGGACTCTTGCAGCTGCTGGCCGACCTGTAAACCAATCCCGTAACTTGCTTGCGCTTCAACGCTGTCAAAAGAAGGGGTTGTCATGGGGTTTTCCTTAAGTCTGTAAAAAGTCGAAAGCGCAGCATAACAGCGCGTCAATGCCGGGTAAAATCTTGTGTGGAGAATGATGACTTTTGTCGTAGAAAAAGAAACAATAACCTTCTGTTAACGCCCGCAGCCGCAAACTCCGGCTCTGCCGCTCAGCCGCCTTTCACTTCAATCAGTTAGCGGACTATACTGAAAGCAGGATATCGGGCAGGCGACGCGTTTGCCGCGCCGCACTGATTATTACGCCGTCGAAGAGAGGTCACCATGGGCAGAATCGCGCCCAGGAGAAGGAAAACCACCCGCATCTACCAGCCGCTGCTGCGCACCTGGCTGAACATCAGCCAGCGCCTGAAACCGGGCGCCGCACCCACGGCTGAAAGCGCGGAACCGCCATCGGAGCCGCCGTCGGCCAACGACAAAATGCAGCGGGTCAAAGCGCTGCTGATTAAAGTCTGGCATCTGCCGGACGGTTTCCATTGGATGGAACCGCTGCCCTACTTTCATCGCCGCTGGGTGCTGATCTTCGGCATCATTCTGCTGCTGGCGTTGCTATGGCCCTACTCGCCCGAAAGACAGCCGTTCCCGGTCTCTCAGCAGGAAACCAGCGTGCCGCTGCAGGCCGAGCTGCAAAACGGCGGTAGCGCCGCCACGCCTGCCAACGAACCGACGCCGGCGGGCAACTGGCAGCGTTATCAGATCCAGCCCGGCCAGACCCTGGCCCAACTGTTTCGCGACAACAATCTGCCGGTGAATGAAGTGTTCGCCATGGCGCAGGTGGAAGGCGGCGACAAGCCGCTGAGCAACATGAAAGCCGGCCAGGAAGTGCGCATCGAACGCGACGCCAACGGTGTGATTAGCGCGCTGTCGGTCACCACGGCAGACAACAGCCAGGCGCTGTTCCGCCGCCAGGCCGACGGCAGCTACCGCCGGGAACGCTAATCTCTACAGCTGCGCCAGCAGAAACTCGCGCAGCACCACGCCCTGATTGTGCTCGGTATCTTTGCTGCCATACAGCAACGTCAGCGTTTGCCCCTGCCGTAACAGCGCCACCAGCGGCTGCCAGGCGTCGTTGGCCGCCAGCTGTTGGCGATAGCGCGTCTCAAAGGCTTCCCACTGGTCGGTATGCTGATGGAACCACTTGCGCAGCTCGTCATCCGGCGCCACCTGTTTCAACCACTGCACGCCCGTCAACCGCTCTTTGCTGATGCCGCGCGGCCATAGCCGGTCTATCAGATAACAGTGTTCCGGCGCCGGCGCGCTGAAATCGTAAACCCGCTGTAGCGTAATCGTTGCCATCGCACGCTCTCCTTTTCATCCCGTCTTCAAGCGTAGCGCGTTTTGCCGGGCGCAGAAAAGCAAAACGCCAGCGCGAGGCTGGCGTTTTAACCGGTTAACAGCAGCGTAAATTACGCTTCTGCAACCACAACTACATTCAGCTGTGCGAACACGTCGCTGTGTACCTGGAAGTGCACTTCGTGCTCGCCAGTGGTACGCAGAACGCCGTTCGGCAGACGAACTTCGCTCTTGGCAACTTCAACGCCTGCCGCAGTCACTGCGTCAGCGATGTCGCGGGTGCCGATAGAGCCGAACAGTTTACCTTCGTCGCCAGATTTGGAAGCGATGGTGACTGAACCCAGTTCGTTGATCTTGGTTGCGCGAGCTTCAGCAGCAGCCAGAACGTCAGCCAGTTTGGCTTCCAGTTCAGCACGGCGTGCTTCGAAGAACTCAACGTTTTTCTTGGTAGCAGGAACAGCTTTGCCCTGTGGTACCAGGAAGTTACGAGCGTAGCCCGCTTTAACGTTAACTTGATCACCCAGGCTGCCCAGGTTTGCTACTTTATCAAGCAGAATAACTTGCATTACCTTATCCTCTCAAAGTCGTTAATGGACAGTGGCCGATTACTGATGACGATCAGTGTACGGCAACAAAGACAGGTAGCGCGCGCGCTTGATAGCACGGGCCAGCTGGCGCTGATATTTTGCACGAGTACCGGTGATACGGCTCGGTACAATTTTACCACTTTCGGTGATGTAGTTTTTCAGCGTAGCGATGTCTTTATAGTCAATCTCTTGAACGCCTTCCGCGGTGAAACGGCAGAACTTGCGACGACGGAAATAACGTGCCATTTGGCTAGTCTCCAGAATCTATCAATTCAATCTGCTCGGCATGCAGAACCAATTTGCTCAGCCCGTTGCGCCCTTGATGGCAGCTTACAAAGCCTTGCACGGTAATCTGACTGCCGACCGTTAATCTTTGAGTTAGTGCTTGTGACTGTTGTCCGCTGACAACCACGGGCATTCGGCACCATGCTTGTCTGCTGAATCCGGCTTCCGTCTGCTGCGAACGGTGCTCTAGCACAAATTGGCAGTGCGGTATCCCGGAAGGACTCACTTTTCGAACCGGCGCCTTGCACACAGTGCCCGACAAAACCAGACGATTAGCCGTCACGGCGGCAATTACTCTTCAGAATCCCCAGCATCTGCATCATCTGCGGTTTCGTTAGCGAAATCTTCGCGGCGATCGCCACGACGTTCGTCTTTCGCTTTAACCATCGGAGATGCTTCGGTTACCGCGTGCTTAACGCGCATAACCATGCTGCGGATAACGGCGTCGTTGAAGCGGAAGTTAGTTTCCAGCTCATCGATCGCTTCCTGCGGCGCTTCAACGTTCAGCAGAACGTAGTGAGCTTTGTGCAGTTTGTTGATCGGATAAGCCAGCTGACGGCGGCCCCAGTCTTCCAGACGGTGAATCTGACCTTGCGCGTTAGTGATGGTAGCACTGTAACGCTCGATCATGCCCGGAACCTGTTCGCTTTGGTCAGGATGGACCATAAAAACGATTTCGTAATGACGCATCGAATTGCTCCTTACGGATTATTCAGCCTCCTGTCAGGGTCAACCGCGGCCCATGGAAGCAAGGAACGTGTTTAGTGTGCGGCTGAAAAATGACGCGTAATCATACTGACGCAGGGCGGGAAACTCAAGGACTGCGTGGGTTTTATTCGCGTTAATACGACGCGCTATGGGAAATAGCACGATTTGCTCGTGAGTGAACCTATGTACGCCGATCCATCAGTTTCAAAAATCTTTCAATGAAATCAGCGTTGAGTCACAAATCTATTTCACTTTTTTTGAAGGATGCCTTCAAAACACCCCGCTTTTTAATCGCCGGCAACGGACTAAAATTAACCATATCCGCCGCAGACAGCGCGACGAAAAAGATCCCAGGTTATTCAATGCAGATAAATGACTTTTTGCCGCAGCGACACTCGCTGTCAGGCCGTAACGGCAAAAAGTAAGAGAGGCACTATGAAACGCATTATTCTCGCGACGGCGCTGGCCGCCCTGTTCTCCGCCAATGTGATGGCCGCGACGGAGATCACCTCGCACCAGGCCGATCAACGCCAAAGCGTCGGCTTCGTCACCCTGAACCAGAATGTGGTTTCGCCGGACGACGCCAGCAGCCAGGTCAGTAAAATCGCCGACCAACGCGGCGCAAGCTCTTATCGCATCATCGCCCTGCACGAACCGGGCGACAACAGCACGATGCACGTCAGCGCCGAGCTGTACCGCTAAAGAGACGTGCCACGCCAGGGAAATCCCAGGGCTTCATCAGAAAGCCCGTTCAGTCCGCACCGGAGCGCCGCCCGTTGGGCGCTCCGCTTCCCCCGCCAATCAGAGCTTGAGCAACGCCGGCGTGTTGAGCGCCTTGCCCGGATTGTGCAACTGCAACGCCATCCGCAGATAGTGGGTGCGCATTTGCAGCAGATCGGCACTTTCCGCCAGGGTCGCCCGCTGTTCGAACGAGAGTGCTCCCGGCGCCGCAGTGTGAGTGGCAGCCGCTTTCGGCACGCAGGCGAACAGCGCCGTCATGTTTTGCACCGTCTGCGCGGTAATGCGCGACAGCGGATGCGCCTTGTTTTGCCGCACCTTGTCGTCGGCTGCCTCCAGCATCTCGCTGAAGGCCGCTGAGTTAAGCTCGGCGCGCGCTTTTATCGTTCCCATTAAGCCGGCCGCACTGCCGATGCTTTTTATCATGCCCTCTGCTCCTTGCTGCCCTGAAAGAATTCACGCTGACATTCTCCTCCGACATGCATGAAACAATGCCCGAAACAGCAGGCACAGAGCGCTGCAATTCCATGCATCGTGCCCGGCGGCGCATCACAGCTCGCGGCGGAAAAAGTCGACCGTGGCGGACAGCGCCAACGGCGTGATGCGGTGCTTCACCCCCGGCTCGACGAGCGACGTCAAACGGCCATCCGCGCCTTGCCGCCGCAGTTCGGCCGCCAAACGCAGGCTGTCCGCCGCCGGCACCACGTCGTCCGTCTCGCCGTGCCACAGCAACAACGGCCGCCCGGCTATCGTCTCCAAACACCCTTCCAGCTCATATTCCGCCAGCACGGCGGTGCGCGCGGCAAACGCCGCCGGCGAGAGCGCCTCACCCTCTTCGCCCAACGGCAGATACAGCGTTTGCGCCAGTGAACGGTAATAGCCGGAGCCCATCAGGCTGGCGGCAGCCCGGATCCACGGAAAGCGCGCGAAGGCGCCAAGCGCGGTCATGCCGCCCATTGAGGCGCCGGCAACGCCGATGCGGCCGTCGGCAATCAGGCCAAGCCGCTCAAAATGTGCCTTGATCTGCGGCAGCTCGTCGATATTGCTGCGCAGGATCTCCCAGAACGCCGCCAGGCGCCGCGTCTCATCGCCGTCGAACCGCTCGCCGTGCCGATCGGCATCCGGCAGCACCGCCCGAAAACCGGCGCGCGCCAGCGCATAGGCGAAGTAGGCGTACACCTCTTTCGACGAGGTATAACCATGGCAGAAGAACACCGTCGGCAGCGGCCGATGATACTGCCCCGCCGGCACCGCATGGATCACCGCAATATCGCCCGCCCGCTCGTCATGAATTTCGATCATCCGTTCATCCTCAACTCACCTGTTGGCATTCATCATGACAAACTTGCGCCAGCCAGCGTTAGCTCAATCTGTTCCAGCTTATATTGCGTTACACTGAAGCCATCGCACCGGCTCTTTCGAGGTTCCCATGACGATTGCCCGCACACTCATTACCCTGACGCTGGCCGCACAGCTTTCCGCCTGCGGCATCATGACCACCACGCCGAAACCGCCGCCGCCGCCCACCGCACAGGCGCAGGCGCAGGAGATCGTTCGCGCGCAGACCGCCGAGCTGGTGAAAATCGGCACCGTCACCGCCGTGGTGCGCGGCAGCCCGATGGACGTGGAAGCGGAGATCCAGCGCAAGGCCACCGCCGCCGGCGCCCGTTATTATGTGATCATCATGAACAGCGAAACCGTCGTGCCGGGCCAATGGTATTCCCAGGCGATCCTGTATCGCTAAGGCGGGGATTTTTTAAGCAGATTTACACTGGCTTTGCACAGGCTGAAGCAGGGTGTTGCACACTGAGGGACAGCATGCCGCATGTTGCGGGTGCGATTCAGGATCTGACGAAGGGGAACGCCATGAAACGCTCCACCGCACTCACCTCCCTCTTGCTTTCCATGGGGTTGCTCAGCACCGGCGCACAGTCCGCCGAGCTGGCGCCCGCCGATCGCGTGACGCCGCTCAGTGAAATCGCCGAGATCACCTTCAGCGATCTGCCCGGCTCGCCGCAGGAAGCGGAACTGGCCATCGCCCGCACCGCCGGTCAACACGGCGCCAGCTATTACCGCATCCTGCGGATGGAAGAACAGGCGCACCCGCTTGGCTGGCGCGCCTCGGCCATCTTATACCTTTAGTAGCTCATGCACGCCGCATTCAACACGCCGCCGCTAACGGAGACGCCCCCCAGGAAAATCCCGGCGGCCAGATGATTCGCTTCGATCTTTTCGCTGATACGCGGCATGTAGATCTTCACGGCCGCGAACAGCAGCAGTTGCACCACCAGCGCCACCACGCCCCACAGCAGGTAATCCAGCAGGCTGATCGAGTTGATCGCCGCGCTGGCCAGCGGGATCACATACCCCAGGCAAGCGCCGATAAAGGCAAAGGCGGCGGATTGATTATCGGCCTTGATCAACGCCCATTCGTCATGCGGGGTGATGCGGGTATAGACGAACAGAAACACCAAAATCATGGCGAAACCGCTGAAGAAGTAAGAGGCGAACGCCGCCAACGCGCTGAGAATATCCATGTGCATTTTCCTGTCAGAGTGAGGCTGAATTAAAAAGGTTTTCGCCGCCGCGCGCCACCCTTTTCCCTAACCGCCGATGGCGCGGTTCAGCAGCAGTTCGCACACCTCGGCCGACAGCAGGCTCTCGCCGCGGTGATCCAGCGTCAGGTGGCACCAGGCGTCGGCGATCTGCGGGCTGGCATGCTGCAGCAGTTGCGCGGCGCAGCACAGGTCGAACAGCTGCTGGGTCAGCAGCCGCCCCATCTCTTCACGCGGTTGCCGGGCGCGCTGCTGCCACTGCCGCCAGGCATGATCGAACAACCGATTCTGGCCGCGCACCGGCTGCAGCTCGAACTGCAACATCTCGAGCGCGCCCGGCAGTTTATGCAGACTGCGCAAAACGTCCAGACACATGATGTTGCCGGAGCCCTCCCAGATGCTGTTCACCGGCATTTCACGGTACAGGCGCGGCAGCTCGCTCTCTTCGCAGTAGCCGATGCCGCCCAGCACCTCCATCGCCTCGGCGATGAACGGCATGCCCTGACGGCAGATGCTGTATTTGGCCGCCGGCGTCAGCAGGCGGCTGTAGATCAGCTCGCCCTCATTGCTGCGGCTTTCCCAGGCGCGAGCCAGCCGGAACAGCAACGCGGTATGCCCTTCCAGCCGCAGCGCCATGCGCGCCAGAACCTGGCGCATCAGCGGTTGTTCGATCAACAGCTTACCAAATGCCTGCCGCTGCAGCGCATGATACAGCGCCACCGACAGCCCGCGGCGCATCAGGCCGTGGCTGCCCAGCGAGCAGTCGAAACGGGTCAGGCCGCCCATTTTCAGGATATGCCGCACGCCGTCGCCCTCATCGCCCAGCAGCCAGGCGGTGGCGTCCTGAAACTCCACCTCGCTGCTGGCGTTGGAGCGGTTGCCCAGCTTGTCTTTCAGCCGTTCCAGGCGAATGGCGTTGCGGCTGCCGTCCGGCAAAATGCGCGGCAGGAAGAAGCAGGACAGCCCGCCTTCGGCCTGCGCCAGCACCAGGTGCGCATCACTCTGCGGCACCGAGAAGAACCACTTGTGCCCCACCAGCCGGTAGGCTTCGCCCGGCCCGCGCGCGCCGAGCGGCGTGGCGGTGGTGGTATTGCTCAAAACATCGGAGCCGCCCTGCTTCTCCGTCATGCCCATGCCGATCAGCAGGCCGCGCTTTTGCCCGCCCGGCAGCAGGTGAGCGTCATAACGATCCGACAGCAGCGGCGTCAGCCAGGAGCGAAACTCGGCCGGTAACGCCTGCTGCAGCAGCGGTGTGGCGCCGAAGGTCATGGTCACCGGGCACAGCGTGCCGGCCTCGACCTGCGCATGCAGCATAAAGCGCGCGGCGCGCGCCACGAAGGAACCGATGCGCGCATCCTCCTGCCAGGGCAGGTTGTGCACCCGGTTGGCGATCAGCCCCTGCATCAGGATATGCCAGGCCGGGTGAAAGCGGACGTCGTCCAGTCGCTGGCCGGTGGCGTCGTAGCGCAGCAGCTCCGGCGGGTTGGCGTTGGCCAGCCGCCCCAGCTCCAGCGACTCCTGCGTGCCGAGCTGCTGGCCCAGCGAAGCCAATACCTCGGCGTCCCAACCGCCTTGCTCGCGCTGCAACGCTTCGCGCAGCGGCGTATCGGAGAGAAACAGGTTGCTGTTGCCCAGCGGCTTGGGTTGGTTAAAAACGGTGTGCGTAGTCCAGACCATGAGAGTGCTCCCTGAAAAAAGCGTCAGGAGTAAGTATGGTCGGCGCAGAGATTTCTGCCGCAGGCGGGATCACAAGAGGGGGAATTAACGGGGGCACAGCGCCCCCGTCAGGAGAATCAGCCGCGCTGACGCACCGCTTCGAACAGGCAGATGCCGGTGGCGACCGACACGTTCAGCGAAGAGACGGTACCGGCCATCGGGATGCTGATCAGCTCGTCGCAGTGTTCGCGGGTCAGGCGGCGCATGCCTTCGCCTTCCGCGCCCATCACCAGCGCCATCGGGCCGGTCATTTTGCTTTGATACAGCGTATGGTCGGCTTCGCCGGCGGTGCCCACCACCCAGACATTCATCTCTTGCAGCAGACGCAGCGTGCGCGCCAGGTTGGTCACGCGGATCAACGGCACGTTTTCGGCGGCGCCGCAGGCCACTTTCTTGGCGGTGGCGTTCAACTGGGCGGAACGGTCACGCGGCACGATCACCGCGTGCACGCCGGCCGCGTCGGCGCTGCGCAGGCAGGCACCGAGGTTATGCGGGTCGGTCACGCCGTCCAGCACCAGCAGGAACGGCGTCTCCACGCTTTCCAGCAGGCCCGGCAGATCGTTCTCCTGATACTGGCGCCCTTCGCGCACCCGGGCGATGATCCCCTGGTGCACCGCGCCTTCAACCTTGTCATCCAGCCATTGGCGGTTCGCCACCTGGATCACGATGCCGGTCGCTTCCAGCTCGGCGATCAGCGGTTGCAGGCGGCGATCTTCGCGGCCTTTCAGGATAAACACTTCCAGGAAGCGTTGCGGGTCGCGCTCTAACAGGGCTTTGACGGCGTGGATGCCGTAAATAATTTCGCTCATGATGCTCTTTTAAATTCGTGCGGCCGGCGATAACCGGCCGATGGTAACGATGTGCGGCAGGTTAGGCCTGCTCGGCACCTTTCTTCTTGGCTGCGCGTTTGGCTTTGGTCGCCGCCGCGATTTTCCGCGTTTTGTCAGACGCTTTCTTGGCCTTCTTCTTCGCCTTCTTCACCTTGTCGGCGGGCTTGGCGTCATCCTGCTTGCGGAAGGCGCTGTCCGGTTCGAAGTTGGCCGGCGGTTTGCCGCCGCGGCGCTTGCCGCGCCCCGCATTGCCGCTGTCGCGCAGCGTACGCTGGCCGCCCTTCTTGGCGCGATCGCGCTCGGTTTTCCCTTCACCGCGCGCTTTGCGGGTGCTGGATACCAGCGCGAAGTCGATCTTGCGCTCGTCCATATGCACCGCATCCACGCGGATCTCCACCGTATCCCCCAGGCGATAGACCGTGCCGGAAGACTCGCCGATCAGGCGCTGGCCGATATTATCGTAGCGATAGTAATCATTATCCAGAGTTGATACGTGCACCAGCCCGTCGATAAACAGATCGTTCAGGCGCACGAAGAAGCCGAAGCCGGTCACGCTGGAGATGATGCCGCTGAACACTTCACCGACGTGATCCTGCATGAAGTCGCACTTCAGCCAGTCGGCGACGTTGCGCGTCGCTTCGTCCGCGCGGCGCTCGGTCATCGAGCAGTGTTCGCCCAGCTGCAGCATCTCTTCGAATTCGCTGTGCCAGCCGCCGGTCGGCGTCCAGCGCTCTTTCGGCTCGCCGTGTTCCTTGGCCAGCTGGTATTTGATCGCGCGGTGCAGCGCCAGATCCGGATAACGGCGGATCGGCGAGGTGAAGTGGCCGTAAGAGGCCAGCGCCAGGCCGAAGTGGCCGCGGTTTTCCGGATCGTAAATCGCCTGCTTCATCGAGCGCAGCAACATGGTTTGCAGCATTTCGTGGTCAGGGCGCTCGGACACCTCATCCATCAGCACCGCATAGTCCTTCGGCTGCGGCTTATTACCGCCGCCCAGCGTCAGCCCCAGTTCGCTCAGCACGCTGCGCAGCGCGGAGATGTGATCGTCGCTTGGACGATCGTGCACGCGGTACAGCGCTGGCTCGTTGCGTTTCTCGACGAAGCGCGCGGCCGCCACGTTGGCCATGATCATGCACTCTTCGATCAGCTTGTGGGCGTCGTTGCGCACCGTCGGCTCTACGCGCTCGATGCGACGCTCGGCGTTGAAGATGAATTTGGCTTCTTCGGTTTCGAACGCGATGCCGCCGCGCTCGGCGCGCGCCTTATCCAGCACCTTGTACATGGCGTGCAGCTCTTCCAGGTGCTTGACCAGCGGATGGTAATGCTCGCGCAGCTCCTGATCGCCCTGCAGAATGTGCCACACCTTGTTGTAGGTCAGGCGGGCGTGAGAGCTCATTACCGCCTCGTAGAACTTGGCCGTGGACAGGCGCCCCTGGGCGGAGATGGTCATCTCGCACACCATGCACAGGCGATCGACCTGCGGGTTCAGGGAGCACAGCCCGTTGGACAGCACTTCCGGCAGCATCGGGATCACCTGCGACGGGAAGTACACCGAGTTGCCGCGGCTGCGCGCTTCATCGTCCAGCGCGGTGCGCGGACGCACGTAGTAGCTGACGTCGGCGATCGCCACCCACAGGCGCCAACCGCCGCCGCGTTTTTTCTCGCAGTACACGGCGTCATCGAAGTCGCGCGCGTCTTCACCATCGATGGTGACCAACGGCAGCTTGCGCAGATCGACGCGGCCCTTCTTGGCCGCTTCCGGCACCTGTTCGCTGAGATCGGCCACCTGTTTTTCCACCTGCGGCGGCCAGGTATGCGGGATCTCATGGGTGCGCAGCGCGATATCCACCGCCATGCTGGTGCCCATCTTGTCGCCGAGGATCTCAACGATCTTGCCAACCGCCTTGGTGCGGCGAGTCGGACGCTGAGTCAGCTCCACCACCACCATAAAGCCCATGCGCGCGCCGCTGACGCTGTCCGCCGGGATCAGAATATCGAAGCTCAGACGGCTATCGTCCGGCACCACGAAGCCGGTACCGGCGTCCATGAAGAAGCGGCCGACAATCTGGCTGGTTTTCGGCACCAGCACGCGCACGATGCGCGCTTCGCGGCGCCCTTTACGGTCCGCGCCCAAGGCCTGCGCCAGCACCACGTCACCGTGGATCGCCATTTTCATCTGTTCGGCGGACAGGTACAGATCGTCTTTGCTGCCTTCGACGCGCAGGAAGCCGTAGCCGTCGCGGTGGCCGATCACCGTGCCGCGCAGCAGATCCAAACGTTCCGGCAGCGCGTAGCACTGGCGGCGGGTAAACACTAACTGACCATCGCGCTCCATGGCGCGCAGGCGGCGGCGCAGCGCTTCCAGCTGTTCTTCACCGCTGAGACCCAATTCGTTGCCCAGTTCTTCGCGGCTGGCCGGCGTTTCTCTTTTCGCCAAATGGGCCAGGATATATTCACGGCTGGGGATAGGGGATTCGTATTTTTCTGCTTCTCGTTCCAGGAATGGATCTTGTGACATTGCGGTTCCTCCGTTGTCATCAGCAGGATGACGTTGAGCCTTGTCTTCTCAACGTCGTTTTATTCGACAAGCAATAGCTTGTAGAGCGGCGGATTGTCTTCGACCATGTCGGCCAACGTATGCTTATCCAGCTCTTCAAGGAAATTCTGTACGCCCTGTTGGAGCACCTGCTTCAATCGGCAGGCAGGGGTGATGTGGCAAAACTCGCTGCTGCAGTTAACCAGCGCGAGCGGCTCCAGCGCCCGCACCACGTCGCCGAGGCGAATGCTCTCGGCCGGTTTGCCCAAACGGATGCCGCCATGCTTACCGCGCACCGCCGTGACAAAACCTACCCGGCTCAACTGATTGATGATCTTCACCATATGGTTGCGAGACACGCCATAAACCTCGGTCACTTCCGAGATGCTGGTCATCTTGTCCTGCGGCAACGAGGCCATGTAGATCAACGCCCGCAGGCCATAATCAGTAAAACTTGTTAACTGCACATCTTACCTCTGGGTATCACTTTACCCGTCTGATACGCCGCTTTTCGGCGCTATTCAAAAGATTACTCATTGGATAATAAACCAGCCGGAGAGTTCGTCGCTAATTATTTAGCGAATCCCGCGCCCTAAGGCGGGTTTATGAAAGGATTTTTTGACGTGAAACCGCAATCGGAGGGAGTCAGGATAAAAACAAACCGGGACGCGCCCGGTTTGTTTAATGCCGCAAAGCCTGATTATGCGTCGAACGGGTCGCGCAGGATCATGGTTTCGCTGCGATCCGGGCCGGTAGAGATGATGTCTACCGGTACGCCGGTCACTTCTTCGATGCGCTTGATGTAGTTCAGCGCAGCCTGAGGCAGCTTGCTGTGCTCTTTCACGCCAAAGGTGGTTTCGCTCCAGCCCGGCATGGTTTCGTAGATAGGCTCGATGCCTTCCCAGCCTTCAGCCGCCAGCGGAGTGGTGTCCACTTCGCGGCCGTCCGGCATGCGGTAGCCCACGCAGATCTTCACTTCTTTCAGGCCGTCCAGGACGTCCAGTTTGGTCAGGCAGAAGCCGGACAGGGAGTTGATCTGCACGGCGCGGCGCACCGCTACCGCGTCCAGCCAGCCGGTACGACGACGACGGCCGGTGGTGGCGCCGAACTCGTTACCCTGCTTGCACAGGTACTCGCCGGTTTCATCGAACAATTCAGTTGGGAACGGACCTGCACCCACGCGAGTGGAGTAGGCTTTCACGATGCCCAGCACGTAGTCCACATAACGCGGGCCGATGCCGGAACCGGTAGCCACGCCGCCGGCGGTGGTGTTGGAAGAGGTGACGTACGGGTAAGTACCGTGGTCGATATCCAGCAGGGTGCCCTGAGCGCCTTCGAACATGATCAGGTCGCCACGCTTGCGCGCGCCGTCCAGCAGTTCGGAAACGTCAACCACCATGGCGGTCAGGATGTCGGCGATAGACAGCACGTAGTCCAGCGTCGCCTGATAATCGACGGCGTCAACTTTGTAGTAGTTGACCAGCTGGAAGTTGTGGTAATCGACGATCTCTTTCAGCTTAACGGCGAAGGTTTCTTTGTTGAACAGATCGCCGACGCGCAGGCCGCGACGAGCCACTTTATCTTCGTAAGCCGGGCCGATGCCGCGACCGGTGGTGCCGATCGCTTTCGCGCCGCGCGCTTTCTCACGCGCGTTATCCAACGCAACGTGATAAGGCAGGATCAACGGGCAAGCTTCGGAGAGTAACAGACGTTCGCGTACCGGGATGCCACGCGCTTCGAGTTCACCCATTTCTTTCATCAACGCGTCCGGCGCCAGAACAACACCGTTGCCGATGATGCTGGTGACGTTTTCACGCAGAATACCTGAAGGAATTAAATGAAGAACGGTTTTTTCACCGTTGATTACCAGAGTGTGGCCAGCGTTATGGCCACCTTGGTAGCGCACAACATATTGAGCCCGTTCAGTCAGCAGGTCTACAACCTTGCCTTTACCTTCGTCACCCCATTGGGTGCCCAGTACGACGACGTTCTTACCCATTTTTCAAAATCACCGATTGCTTAAAAATGGATTCTACCACCGTAATTTTCGATTTTCAGCACTTTTAGCATACGATTGCATAAATTTTGGGCTAGACTTTAAAGACCCGTGCGGCCGCTCAACATATAGTAGATCACGCAGCCCGCAACCACTATTCCACCGCCAAATCGCCGCAGCGTTGCGTCCGGCAACTGCGACATCGCCACAATCATTTTGCGCCAGGCCTGCGGAAACAGCATCGGCCCCAATCCTTCCAGCACCAGAACCAGCCCGAGCGCCAGCCAAATCGTTGAGTTCATGCATCCCCCAAAAACGAGAAAGGGCCCGCGTAAACGGGCCCTCGTTCAGATTGCCACCCGCGCTTATTTGCGCAGGGTATCAGGCGACTTCATGTAGCGGAAGAAATCGCTGTCCGGGCTCAGTACCAGCACGTCCTGATTGTCCTTGAAGCTGGCTTCATAGGCGCGCAGGCTGCGGATAAAGGCATAGAAGTCCGGATCCTGGCTGAACGCATTGGCGAACAGCTTGGCTGCTTCGGCATCGCCTTCACCGCGGGTGATACGCGCCTGACGCTCTGCTTCCGCCAGGGTACGGGTCACTTCGTAATCCGCGCTGGCGCGCAGCTTCTCGGCTTCTTCCTGGCCCTGCGAGCGCAGACGACGGGCTACCGCTTCACGCTCGGCGCGCATACGCTGGTAGATGGCGTCGGACACTTCGGCCGGCAGGTTGATCTGCTTGATACGCACGTCGATCACTTCGATGCCCAGCGCCGCCATGCTGTTCGGGTTCACCTGCGGCTGTTTGCCGGTGGTTTCCCGCTCAACGCGCGCCGCCGCAGAGGCGATAGCGTCATCGGCTTCGGTGGTCGCCACTTCTTCGCCGTCGCCCACTGTGCCGGTGTTCAGCGCGTCACGCACGTCAGACATCAGCTTGCCGCGCGAGTCGGTCACGATGTCTTTCACGTCCAGGCGGCCGATTTCGGAACGCAGACGGTCGCTGAACTTGCGTTTCAGCAGCACTTCGGCCTGGGAGACGTCGCCGCCGCCGGTCGCCAGATAGTAACGGCTGAAATCGCTGATGCGCCATTTCAGATAGGAGTCGACGATCAGGTCTTTCTTCTCGCTGGTCACGAAGCGATCGGCCTGGTTGTCCATGGTCTGGATGCGCGCATCCAGGTTCTTCACGGTCTCAATGAACGGGATCTTGAGGTGCAGACCCGGCGCATACACCAGCGGCTTGTTTTCGCCATCGCGCAGAACCTTGCCGAAGCGCAGCACGATGCCGCGCTGGCCTTCCTGCACCACGAACAGCGAAGCGTACAGCACCACCAGCACCGCGAGGACAATAACTACAAAAGACTTACGCATTGATTACTCTCTCCCTACGCGAGTGGTGTCGTCACGCTGCGCATTCGCCCGGCGCTGATCCATAACCGATCCGCCACTGGTGCGCGGAGTGCTGCTGTTGGCAGCCGGCGCAGGATTCGGATTGAGGCGAATCAGGCTGGTATCCTTGTTGCCGCTCTCCGTCGCCGCGCCTTGGCCGCGCAGCATCTGATCCAGCGGCAGCACCATCAGGTTGTTGCCTTTGTCGCTCACCAACACCTTACGGGTATGGCCCAGCACTTTTTCCATGGTTTCGATATACAGACGCTCGCGGGTGATCTGCGGTGCGGACTTGTATTCCGGCAACAGCTTGGCAAAGCGCGCCACCTCACCCTGAGCTTCCAGGACGGTGCGATCCTTATAAGCCTTGGAGTCTTCCAGCAGACGCTGCGCCTGGCCGTTCGCACGCGGCTGAACTTCGTTGGCGTAAGCTTCCGCTTCACGGATGTATTGCTGCTCGTTCTCACGCGCGGCGATCGCATCGTCGAACGACGCCTTCACCTCTTCCGGCGGACGCGCCGCCTGGAAGTTGACGTCCAGCAGCGTGATGCCCATGTTGTAAGGACGAATGGTCTCTTCCAGCATGCGCTGCGTATCGTTACGCACCACGGTACGGCCTTCGGTCAGGATGCGGTCCATCGAGTATTTGCCGATCACGCCGCGCAGGGCGCTGTCGGTCGCCTGGCTCAGGCTGTCGTCGGCATTGACGACGCTGAACAGGTACGCTTCCGGGTTGGTCACGCGGTACTGCACGTTCATTTCCACGCGCACCACGTTTTCATCGGAGGTCAGCATCACGCCGGACGCTGCCAATTCGCGCACCGACTCCACGTTCACCGGACGCACGTCGTCGATGAAGGTCGGCTTCCAGTTCAGGCCCGGCTGCACCAGATGGCTGAACTTACCGAAACGCGTCACGACGCCGCGCTCGGCTTCCTTGATGGTGTAGAAACCGCTGGCGGCCCAGATCACCACCACGGCAACCGCCGCGATACCGATAATGCGGCCGCTGAAGCCCGGACCAGAGGTGCCGGTGCCGCCGCTATTGCTGTTGGAGCCTTTGCCCCCGCCGAAACCGCTCAATTTCTTGCTCAGTTTGCGGAAGATATCGTCCAAATCAGGTGGCCCTTGATCACGACCGCCTTTGTTGTTACCGCCAGAGTTGCCGCCATTGTTATTGCTGCTCCCCCACGGGTCGCGGTCCTGTCCGTTATTACCGGGCTGATTCCACGCCATGTTTTAGCTCCATATTCTGTGATTGGGTACTTCAGGCTTTCGCGAAGCATAAATGTAACAGGATATGATCATACGATAAAGTCAATCAGGTCCTGTTCTTGCTTGCAGAGACGACGCCATTCGACGATCGGCATTCGCACCACCACGCCAATGCTGCCGTCTTCTTCGTTCCACTCTTTTTCAATCGCCTGAAGCTGGTAAAAACGGCTGCGAAGACGGCCTGCCCGTGGCGGTAAGCGCAATTCGTAATGCGCGATCTCCCCCGATAAGCGCTCCGTCAACGCCTGATACAGCAACGGAATACCCTCTCCGCTGGCGGCGGACAGCCACACCCGGATCGGCAGGTTTTCGTCGTTGCGGTCGATACGCGGCACAAAATCGTCCAGCATATCTATTTTGTTCATCACTAACAGTGTAGGGATTTCATCCGAATCTATCTCCGCCAGCACGGTGTTCACCGCTTCGATGTTCTCATCGACGCGCGGATCTGCGGCATCGATGACGTGCAGCAGCAGAGATGCCTGGCGCGTTTCCTGCAGCGTCGCCTTGAAGGCGGCCACCAGATCGTGCGGCAGGTGCCGGATAAAGCCTACGGTATCCGCCAACACGGTATCCCCCACGTCCGGCACGTCAATGCGCCGCAACGTAGGATCCAGGGTGGCAAATAGCTGGTCCGCCGCATACACCTCGGCAGACGTTATTCGGTTAAACAGGGTGGATTTGCCGGCGTTGGTATAGCCCACCAGCGATACGGTCGGCACATCGGCGCGGGTCCGCGCGCGTCGGCCTTGTTCACGCTGCTTTTCTACCCGCTCAAGGCGGCGCAGAATCAAGCTGATGCGATCGCGCAACAGGCGACGGTCGGTCTCAAGCTGGGTTTCCCCCGGCCCACGCAGGCCAATCCCCCCTTTTTGCCGCTCCAGGTGCGTCCAGCCGCGTACCAGACGCGTGGCGATGTGACGCAACTGCGCCAGCTCCACCTGCAGCTTACCTTCATGGGTACGGGCACGCTGGGCAAAGATGTCTAAAATCAGCCCGGTGCGATCGATCACCCGGCATTCGCACAGGCGCTCGAGGTTTCTTTCCTGCGCCGGGGAAAGGGAATGATCAAACAGGACAACAGACGCGCCGCTGGCTTTCACCGCATCTGCAATTTCTTCGGCCTTTCCTTCGCCGACAAAGTACTTCGGATGCGGGGCTTTGCGGCTACCAGTCACCACTTGCAAAGCTTCGACACCGGCTGAGGAGACCAGCGATTCGAACTCGTTGAGGTCTTCCGTATCTTTGTCTTGCGAGAAATAGATATGAACCAGTACGGCCTGCTCACCGGCTTCATAACGGTCAAACAAGCGTGCAACCTCTCAAACGGACACTCACCGTGAGTTTGGGGGACATAAACAGCCCGCGGCTGCTTATGCTCCCCGTCATGGTTGACTTGCAACGCGCTTTATTCAGCGTCATCGCTTTCCTGCTGCGGCTGTTGCTGCGCAGACGGATTGTTGCCATGGTGATAGTTGCTTGAACCGCCGCTCGGGTTGTTGCTGTGATGCGAAACCGGGCGTGACGGGACAACGGTAGAGATAGCGTGCTTGTACACCATCTGGCTAACCGTGTTCTTCAACAGGATGACAAACTGGTCAAAAGACTCAATCTGGCCTTGCAGCTTAATACCATTCACCAAATAAATAGAAACCGGAACACGTTCACGACGCAATGCGTTCAGGAACGGATCTTGCAAAGATTGCCCCTTAGCCATTCTATCTTTTCCTTATTTGCTTGTTGTTTGTAACTAAGAACCTGTCGGCTCTAAAATAAACGACGTAAAAAATTTGCGCGCTGAATACTCAGCAATTGTACACAATCACTCAACCTATGCACTAACAACCTGTGTCACCGAGTCCAAAGCCTCTCCCGGCTTTTCACTGTCCAACCAATGGACCGACTCCCAACCCCGTAACCAGGTCATTTGGCGTTTAGCCAACTGACGTGTTGCGCAAATACCACGATAAACCATCTCATCGTAACTAATTTCACCAGACAAATATGACCACATCTGGCGGTAACCGACACAGCGAATGGAGGGCAAGTCCGTATGCAAATCACCCCGTGCGAAAAGTGCACGCGCTTCCGTCTCAAAACCCGCCGCCAACATTTGATGGTACCGCAGCTCGATGCGTTGATGGATCAACTCACGGCTGGTCGGCGCTATCGCAAATTGGTGAACTTGATACGGCAACGATTCACCCGAAATTTGAGTCAGTTCCGTTAAAGTTTTACCCGAAATAAAAAAAACTTCCAGTGCTCTGGACAGTCTCTGCGGATCATTCGGATGAATTCTCAATGCCGCGACCGGATCGATCGCCTGTAACTGACGGTGCAACGCCTCCCAGCCCTGCTCCGCCGCTTGCCGTTCGATGCGCTCGCGCACCGCGGGATCGGCGGACGGCAACGGCGACAATCCTTCCAGCAACGCCTTGAAATACAACATGGTGCCGCCCACCAACAGCGGAATGCGGCCGGCGGCGGTGATGTCGGCCATCTCTTTCAGCGCATCGGCGCGAAACTCCGCGGCCGAGTAAACTTCGGCGGGATCGCGAATATCGATCAGCCGATGCGGCGCCTGCGCCAATTCTTCGGCGCTCGGCTTGGCGGTGCCGATATCCATGCCGCGATAAATCAGCGCGGAATCGACGCTGATCAGCTCCACCGGCAGGCGTTCGCGCAGCGCGATCGCCAGCGCGGTCTTGCCCGAGGCGGTTGGCCCCATGATGAAAATAGCCGGGGGACGTGGTGTCATTTCAGTGTCAGTCATGCTTGAGGGCCGCCAGTGCGGCCTGTAAATCAACGGGTTGTAAAAGTCCGCTCGGTGGCGATTTGACCAGCTGCGGGCAAAGTCGTTCAACGTCGGTCAGCAATTGTATCGCTTGCGAGGTGTTCCACTGTTCATGTTCGCTGCCAAGGCGGCGAGCGAGCCAGGTAGCCAGCACCGCGGGCGACATCTCCTGATGTTCGGCCAGATAGCCTAACAGTTCGGGTATCAGTTTTTGTAAATTTTGTTGGCGTAATGGTAAAGGCACTGCGCGCAACGTCACACGGCCATGATCCGTCTGCAGATCCAGCCCCATCGCCGCCAACAGCGCCTGATGCCGCGCGATGGCCGCCGCTTCGCTCTTCTCCAACGTCAGCTTGACTGGGATCAGCAGCGGCTGCGGCCGCAGCCCTTCTGCCGGCGGATTGAGCTGCGCCTGGCGCAGCCAGCGTTCCGCCACCGTCAGGTTAAGCAACGCCGGCTGCTGGCGCTGTTCAATCAACGCATAACACGGCGGATGGATCATCAACACCCGGCCAAAACTGTGCTGGCCGCCCGCCAACGGCGTTTCCGCTGCGGCTTTCGCCGGCGGGAACAGCGGCGGCTTGCTCGGGGTTTCCGGCGCGGCCTCGGCCGGCGGCTCGGCTACGGGCTGCATCAGTTTACCGTACAGCTCGCCTTCGCGTTTCTGATAGCCGCCCGCCGCTTGCCGGCTCGGCTGCGGCGCCCGCTCGCGGGCGGCGCCGGCCGGTGGCGGCGTTTCACGGCGCGGCGCCGGCTGAGAAAAATGGTTACCGCCGGCGGCGACGCGGTTTTCCTGCTGCCAGACCGGCGCGGGCGCTTCGTCGGGCGTTTCCGTCAGCGGCAACGACGGTGTCTGCCCGGCCTGTTGCAGCACGGTGGTCACCGCCTGGTAGATAAAATCGTGTACCAGCCGCGCCTGATGGAAACGCACCTCGTGCTTGGCGGGATGAACGTTGACGTCCACCTGGTGCGGATCCACCTCCAGATACAGCACGTAAGCGGGCTGCTGATCGTCCTTCAACTGATCCTGATAGGCCTGACGAATGGCGTGATTGATCAAACGATCGCGCATCATGCGGCTGTTGACGTAACAATACTGCATTTCACCCAGCTGGCGCGCCCCGTCCGGATCCGCCACCCAACCGCGGATGCTCAGATCGCCATGCTGCCAGTCGATGTTCAGCGCATGCTGCAAAAACGCCGGGCCGCAGATGCTGCCCAAACGGCGTTCGTGCTGGCTCTCTTCCTTCGCCACCCGGTATTGGCGGATCAGTTTGCCGTTGTGGCTGAGGTTGATCGCCACATCGAAACGCGCCAGCGCGATGCGCCGCACCACTTCATCGATATGGCCAAATTCGGTTTTCTCGGTGCGCATGAACTTGCGGCGCGCCGGCGTGTTGTAAAACAGATCCAGCACTTCCAGCGTGCTGCCGACCGGGTGCGCGGCGGGTTTGACCGTCACCGCCTGCTCGCGCCCTTCGGCATAGGCTTGCCACGCCTCGCTTTGTTCGGCGGTACGCGACGTCAGGGTCAAACGGGAAACCGAGCTGATACTGGCCAGCGCTTCGCCGCGAAAGCCGAGGCTGACGATCGCCTCCAGGTCGTCGAGCGTGCTGATTTTACTGGTGGCGTGCCGCGCCAGCGCCAGCGCCAGATCGTCCTTGCCGATGCCGCAGCCGTTATCGCGAATGCGGATCAGCTTGGCACCGCCGCGTTCGATATCGATATCGATGCGCGTCGCACCGGCGTCCAGACTGTTTTCCACCAGCTCTTTGACCACCGACGCGGGGCGTTCAACCACCTCTCCGGCGGCGATCTGGTTGGCGAGCTGTGGCGGTAACACCTGGATAGGCATGCTGACTCCTGTAGCGGTGGCGCTAGGCCTGCGGAATGGTCAGCGTCCGATCCAGCGGCGCGACGTCCGACTTCAGATTATTGACCCGTTTCAGATCGCCGACGCTGACCCCATAACGAGAAGCGATAGAGGACAGCGTGTCCCCACGGGCCACTTTATGTTTAGACGGCTTCTTCGCCGGCGTTTTCGCCTTGGCGACGGCGGTGACGGCGGCGGTTTTACCCGCCGGCACCTTCAGGCGTTGCCCGACCCACACGCCGTCTTTCTTCAGTTTGTTCAGATCCCGCAGGGCCGCCATGGTGGTGCCGTAGCTGTCGGCGATGCCGGACAGCGTCTCCGCCTGCTTCACCACGTGGATCTGGGTCTTGCCGCTAACGCTGCGGC
Source organism: Serratia sp. KG1D (assembly GCF_037150675.1). Lineage (NCBI taxonomy): Bacteria > Pseudomonadati > Pseudomonadota > Gammaproteobacteria > Enterobacterales > Yersiniaceae > Serratia > Serratia sp. KG1D. Next base: position 82,874 of record NZ_JBAGIH010000004.1, on the reverse strand, counting down.
TTGCGCCGGCCGGGCTGACGATAGGCTCCGGCTGGCGCACGTCTGGTGTTGAGGTGTTAACCGCCGCTGCGACGTCCAGCGGTCGGTTTTCCACCTTTGGGTCGGCTTGCAGCGGATGCGCCAGGAAGTAGCTGCGCAGGCCGTTATGAATGGCCCTGGCAATCTTCTCCTGATACGCGCTACTGCCCAGCAGCCGCTCCTCCGTGCTATTACTGATAAATCCTGTTTCCACCAGCAGCGATGGAATATCCGGCGAACGCAGCACGCCCAGGCTGGCGTGTTCCGGCCGGCGTTTATGCAACGATCCGACGCTCTGCAGCTGCTGCAGCACCTTCACCGCCACGTCGTACCCGACGCGCTGCGAGTGGCCGAACTGCAGATCCAACACCGCCTGGCTCAGATAAGGGTCGGCCTGGCTATTGGCCAGCAAATCGCCGGCGCCGCCGAGCAGCTCAGACTGCTTCTCATGCTGTTCCAGCCAGCCGGCCATTTCGCTGTTGGCACGGCGGTTGGACAGCACCCAGACGGAAGCGCCGCTGGCGCTGCGGTTTGGCGCGGCGTCGGCGTGGATGGAGACCAGCACGTTGGCGCCCTGTTTACGCGCAACGTCGGAACGCCCCATCACCGAGATAAAATAGTCGCCGTTACGCGTCAGCACCGGTTTGAACTGCGGATCGGCGTCCAGCATCGCCTGCAGGCGGCGCGCGATGGCGATGGTGACATTCTTTTCTTTCAACCCGCTCGGGCCAATGGCTCCCGGATCCTGGCCGCCGTGGCCGGCGTCGATCGCCACCACCACCCGATCGCCGGAACCGGCGGAAACGCGGCTGCTGCGCGGCGTGACCTCAGTGGCGGTGCCTGCGACCACAGTCTGTTTTTGGGTGAAGGGATTCGATCCCGTCGGCGCTTTGCGCAGCGGCGGCTCCGGCGCTTCACGCACCGCAACCGGCGCCTGACGCGGCGGTTGACTGACGGCGACCGGCGGAGGCGTTTGCACCGGCGCTTTACGCGCCACGATATTGGCGCCGCCTTCGGCCGAAATGGTGAATACCACGGTATGCACGCCGCCGTTCTGGCGAGTGGAAACGCGGGTTTTGGCGCGCTGGGTCAGATCAAACACCAGGCGCACGCTCTGAGCGTCTTTCGGCGCGCTGGAGCGAATGCTCTTCACCAGGTTTTGCCCGCTAAAGTTGAGCGGCAGGCCGCCGACTTTGCCCTTCTGGTTAACGTCCAGCACCACCCGTTCCGGGCCGTGCAGCGGGAAAAACGCATAGTCCGGCGGGCCATTGAAGCTCACCGACACCGTCGCTTCGCGTTGGGCGTTCGACACTTTGATATCGGACAGCGAGGACGCCGCCAGCGCGTTCAACGCGCCGAGCGGCCCCAGCACGGCGATCAGCATGATGACCGCAAATTTTTTCAACACCTGCGTCATTGCAGCATCATCCCTGTGATCCATGAATGCGGTCTAACAACTGGCTGCCGTATGCAGAAATCGCCTCGATCTTCGCCTCTCGCCCCTCGCCCTGATAGCTGAGGTGCAGCGCCAGATCCGGCTCCGGCAGCACGCCGGTGCCCTGCTGCGGCCATTCGACCAGGCAGATGGCGTCTTGCGCGAAGTAATCGCGAATGCCCATGAATTCAAGCTCTTCCGGATCGGCCAGGCGATACAGATCGAAGTGATACACCGCCAGCGGCTGCAAGGCATAGGGTTCCACCAGCGTGTAGGTCGGGCTTTTGACGTTGCCCTGATGCCCCAACGCCTGCAGGAAACCACGGCTGAAGGTGGTTTTACCGGCGCCCAGGTCGCCGTAGAGATAGATGACGCTGGCGCGATCGCAGGCCTTGGCCAAAGTGGTGCCCAAAGCGACAGTCGCTGCCTCGTCCGGCAGAGGTAAAACGAGTTCTTTCATTCGATAAAGTCTATTTTGCCCACTCAGGATTAACGAAATGAAGGATGTCCGGCAGTAAATCGGTCGCCAACATGCCTCTTGTTCCTTGTCTTTCCGCTACGCGATCGCCGGCCGCGCCATGCACGACGCAGCCCGCACAGGCGGCATCATACAGCGGGAGCTTTTGCGCCAGCAAACCGCCGATGATGCCCGACAGCACATCGCCCATGCCGCCGGAGGCCATGCCGGCATTGCCGACGTCGGCGATCGCCATCTGCCCCTGCTCATCGGCGATCAGCGTACCGGCGCCTTTCAGCACCGCCACGCCGCCGTAGCGCGCCGTCAGCTTGCGCACGGCAAGTAAGCGATCACTCTCGATGTCGGCAGTGCTGCAGCTCAACAGCCGCGCCGCCTCTCCAGGATGCGGAGTCATCACGCGATTCTGCCGTTTCTCGGGATTTAATGCCAGCAAGTTCAGCGCATCGGCGTCCCACAAGGCTGGTTTATCGCTGGTTTGCAGCACGTTCAAGGCGTTTTTGCCCCACTCAGCCTGGCCCAGCCCCGGGCCAATCACCAGCACATCCGCCCATTGCATCGCCTGCCGCAGCGTCGCCTCGTCCAGCGCCTGCGCCATCAGCTCCGGCCTGGCCGCCAGCAGCGGCGCAACATGATCAATGTGAGTAAGCACTCGCACTAATCCAGCCCCGCTGCGCAGCGCCGCCTCCGCCGCCATGCGAATGGCGCCACCGAAACCGCTATCGCCGCCCACCAACAGCAGGCGGCCATGCTCGCCCTTATGCGCGCAGGGGCGGCGCGGATGCAGCCAGCGCGGCAACACCTCGGCGGTAAGCCGCTGAATCTGCTCCGGTTGCTTCGCCAACCAACCCGATAAGCCTAGCGCATTCTGATGAAGTTGCCCGACCCAGTCGCGCGCCTGGCCAGTCAGCAGCCCCGGTTTGAGGCCGATGAACGTGACGGTGTGCGCGGCACGCACCACCGCTCCTGGCGCCGCGCCGCTTTCCGCCAACAAGCCGGACGGAACATCGAGCGCCACCACCGGCGCCGAATGGCGGTTGGCGGCCTCGATCAGCGCGTCGTAAGGCGCACGCGGCGCGCTGCCAAGGCCAGTGCCCAGCAGGCCGTCGATAATGAGCGAAACAGACGCCGGCCAGCGGCTGTTCGCCGGCAGAATGTCGCCGCCTGCAGCTTGCCAGGCCTCGCGAGCCACTGCGGCTTCCGGTGGCAAAGGGCGTGCGCCTTCGCAGGCGATCAGCGTCACCTGCACGCCTGCCGCCTTCGCCAGGCGCGCCACCACATAGCCGTCGCCGCCGTTGTTGCCGTGGCCACACAGCACCAGCCAGTGGTCGCGGGAGGGATACGCGTTGCGCGCCAGCGCGTAGGCCGCCTGACCGGCGCGCTGCATCAAATCGTAAAGAGAAATACCGAGCGAGGCCGCCGCCGCGGGTTCCGAGCGACGGATCCAATCCGCAGGCCAGACAGAGTGTGGTAAACTGTCAGCGTATGCTTTTTCACTGTGGCCCGTCATGACGCACCCCCTCGATCTCCATCAACTCGCCCAACATATCAAGCTATGGGGGCAATCGCTAGGATTCCAGCAGGTTGGCATCTGCGATACCGATCTGAGCCTTGAAGAGCCGAAGCTGCAGGCCTGGCTCGACAAGCAGTACCACGGCGAGATGGAATGGATGGCGCGCCACGGCATGTTGCGCGCACGCCCTCACGAACTGTTGCCGGGCACGCTGCGAGTGATCAGCGTGCGCATGAACTACCTGCCGGCCAAGGCGGCGTTCGCCAGCACCTTGCAGAATTCGCAACTGGGCTACGTCAGCCGCTACGCGCTGGGGCGTGACTATCACAAGCTGTTGCGCCAGCGCCTGAAAAAACTGGGCGATCAGATCCAGGAATACTGCGGCGAGTTGAATTTCCGCCCCTTTGTCGATTCTGCGCCGGTGATGGAGCGCGCGCTGGCCGCCAAGGCGGGCATTGGCTGGGTTGGTAAACACTCACTAATTCTCAACCGTGAAGCCGGGTCGTGGTTTTTCCTCGGCGAGTTGCTGATCGATTTGCCGCTGCCGGTGGATCAGCCGCAGGAAGAACAGTGCGGCCGCTGCGTCGCCTGCATCACCACTTGCCCGACCGGCGCCATCGTCGCCCCCTATACCGTCGACGCCCGGCGCTGCATCTCCTACCTGACCATCGAGCTGGAAGGCTCGATCCCGGAAGAATTTCGCCCGCTGCTCGGCAACCGCATCTACGGCTGCGACGACTGCCAGCTGATCTGCCCGTGGAATCGCTTTTCGCAGCTCACTGACGAAGACGATTTCAGCCCGCGCGCCGCACTGCATGCGCCGCAGCTGATCGATCTGTTCAACTGGACAGAAGAAAAATTCCTGCGCATCACCGAAGGCTCGGCGATACGCCGCATCGGCCACCTGCGCTGGTTGCGCAATATCGCCGTGGCGCTGGGCAATGCGCCTTATGAGGACGGCGTCGTGCTCGCGCTGCGCACGCGTTTGGGCCAGGACAGCATGCTGGACGAACATATCCACTGGGCGCTGGCGCAACAGCTTGCTCGCCGTGAAGCGCAGGGCATCGAGGTGCAGACGGCACAGAAAAAACGGCTGATACGGGCTGTGGAAAAAGGTTTGCCGAGGGACGCCTGACGGCGTGCGCCGCGCGGCCGTATCACCGGCATCCTTACTCTGTGGATTTGTGCATAAAAATAAAAACACGTTGTCTTTCAACTGCAACAAAAAGAGCAAGTGATCGGCATAACGTTTTGGGATAAATAAATAAGCATATAAATCAAATAGATAAATATTTAATTTGTATGACGTTGATTTTTCAGGCAGGCGAGTTTATGTGCAGAGGCTGTGGATAACTCTGTTCACAACATTTTTACCGGGCGTGTAAAACGGGACAAAAATCCGCGCCGGATAAGGCGTTGGACTTGAGTTTGAAACGAAGAGAAAATTGGAGCGGGAAACGAGACTCGAACTCGCGACCCCGACCTTGGCAAGGTCGTGCTCTACCAACTGAGCTATTCCCGCATAGAGATGCTTTCGGCATCCGGTCACCAAACACTGGCGTGACCTTTGAATTTTTGGAGCGGGAAACGAGGCTCGAACTCGCGACCTCAACCTTGGCAAGGTTGCGCTCTACCAACTGAGCTATTCCCGCGTCGCATAGGTACTGCTTGATACTGCTTTATTTATTCATCATGCCGCATCGCGACATTGTTGAATTTGGAGCGGGAAACGAGACTCGAACTCGCGACCCCGACCTTGGCAAGGTCGTGCTCTACCAACTGAGCTATTCCCGCCCGGCGTATCGATGGTGGAACGTTACGAAATTCTTCATCGGTACGGGGTGCGCATTATACGAGAAATCCTTTTTGCCGCAAGCCCCTGAAAGCAAAAAAACGCGATTTTTGTTTGATTGCCGATTAAAGCGCCAGATTGGCGAATTAAGCGGCTAAAAACGGCGTGTTTTCCCCGCAGGGGCCGCCATCGCCTTAAAGCTGAATGAAATGTTCGCGGTAATAAGCCAGTTCGGCCACCGATTCGCGGATGTCATCCAGCGCCTGATGGGTGCCCTGCTTCTTAAAGCCGCCGAGAATTTCCGGCTTCCAACGGCGCGCCAGTTCCTTCAGCGTGCTGACGTCCAGATAGCGGTAATGGAAGTAGGCCTCCAGCTCCGGCATGTAGCGGAACAGGAAACGGCGATCCTGGCCCACGCTGTTGCCGCAGATCGGCGATTTGCCGGCCGGCACCCATTGCTGCAGGAAGGCGATGGTTTCCAGCTCGGCGGCGCGATCGTCCTGGCGGCTGGCTTTCACCCGCTCCACCAGCCCGCTGCCGGTATGAGTGCGCACGTTCCACTCGTCCATCAAGGCCAGCTGCTCGTCGGATTGGTGCACGGCGATCACCGGCCCTTCCGCCAGGATGTTCAGGTTGGCGTCGGTGACCAGCGTGGCGATCTCGATAATGCGGTCACGCTCGGGATCCAGCCCGGTCATCTCCAAATCGATCCAAATCAGGTTATTTTCGTTTCCTGTCATGATGTTTCCTGCCTAAAAGCCGAGAGAAAAACGCTGTGCGGACGAGACGACGGGCACCGCCGGTGGCGACGCGCCGCAGCCGGCGGCTAACAACGGTTATTTAATATAAAATAGCGTGTATCATAGTCTTTTTGGTCGCCTTGGGCGACATATACCCTGACGGGTTCAAGGCTGCGCCGGGGGCAACTCCCCGCCGCGGCTGTGCATATACGTAAAGGTATAAAACCGATTCAAGTGAGGCGCAGTGAGTAAGAATAAACTGTCCAAAGGTCAGCAACGCCGCGTGCAGGCGAACCATCAGCGCCGTTTGAAGCGCGCCGATAACAAACCGGAACCGGATGATTCCCAGCTGGGCGAGCCGCAGGAAGGCGTCGTCATCAGCCGTTTCGGCATGCACGCCGACGTTGAGGCGCCGGATGGCACTCAGCACCGCTGCAACATCCGCCGCACGCTGCGTTCGCTGGTCACCGGCGATCGCGTGGTGTGGCGCCCCGGCCTGGGCACTCATGAAGGGGTGAAGGGCATCGTGGAAGCGGTGCACGAGCGCACCTCGGTGCTGACGCGCCCGGACTTCTATGACGGCGTGAAGCCGATCGCCGCCAATATCAATCAGATCGTCATCGTGTCGGCGATCCTGCCCGAGCTGTCGCTGAACATCATCGACCGCTATCTGGTGGCCTGCGAAACGCTCGAAGTCGAGCCGCTGATCGTGCTCAACAAAATTGACCTGCTGGACGCCGAAGCGCGCAAGCTGGTCGACGGCATGATGGATATCTATCGCAAGATTGGCTACCGGGTGCTGGAAGTCTCCAGCCAAACGCGGGAAGGCATGGCGGAATTCGAACAGGCGCTGGCCGGGCGCATCAGCATCTTCGCCGGCCAGTCGGGGGTCGGCAAATCCAGCCTGCTGAACGCGCTGCTGCCGCCGTCTGAAGAGCAAATTCTGGTAAATCAGGTTTCCGACGTCTCGGGCCTCGGGCAACATACCACCACCGCCGCGCGGCTGTACCACTTCCAGCACGGCGGCGACGTGATCGACTCCCCAGGAGTGCGCGAGTTTGGCCTGTGGCACCTGGAGCCGGAACAAATTACCCGCGGCTTTGTCGAATTCCGTGATTATTTAGGCGGTTGCAAATTCCGCGACTGCCGCCACGATACCGATCCCGGCTGCGCTATCCGCGCGGCGATGGAGAAAGGCGATATCGCGCAAGAGCGTTTCGACAACTACCACCGCATTCTGGAAAGCATGGCGCAGGTGAAGGTTCGCAAGAACTTCACGGACGCCGCAGACTGACACTGACGGGCGGGCATTGACGACGGCGGAGCCCTCGTTACAATGCGCGCCCTTTACCCTGATTCACGAGGTTAACGTGCTGGATAGCATCAAGATTAAACTGCAATATTGGCTGCCGAAGCTGGCGCTGACCCGCCTGGCGGGCTGGGGCGCCGACAAACGTGCCGGCTGGCTGACCCAACTGGTGGTCAAAACCTTCGCCCGCTACTACCGCGTGGACATGCAGGAAGCGCAAAACCCGGACCTGGCGTCTTACGCCACCTTCAACGATTTCTTCGTGCGCCCGCTGCGCGATGGCGCGCGCCCGATCGTCGCCGACGCCAACTGGCTGGCGCTGCCCGCCGATGGCGCCATCAGCCAGCTCGGCCCGATCCGCGAGGACCAAATCTTCCAGGCCAAAGGCCACCACTATAGCCTGGAAGCGCTGCTGGCCGGCAACTACCTGTTGGCCGAGCCGTTCCGCAACGGCCTGTTCGCCACCACCTACCTGGCGCCGCGCGACTATCACCGCGTGCACATGCCGTGCGCCGGCGTGCTGCGCGAAATGATCTATGTGCCGGGCGATCTGTTCTCGGTCAACCCGCTCACCGCCGCCAACGTGCCTAACCTGTTCGCACGCAACGAGCGCGTGATCTGCGTCTTCGACACCGACATCGGGCCGATGGTGCAAATCCTGGTCGGCGCCACCATCGTCGGCAGTATAGAAACCGTCTGGGCCGGCACCGTCACGCCGCCGCGCGAAGGCATCATCAAACGCTGGACCTACCCGGCCGCCGGCGAAGAAGGCGCCATCGCGCTGGAAAAAGGCGCCGAGATGGGCCGTTTCAAACTCGGCTCCACGGTGATCAACCTGTTTACCGCAGGCAGCGTGCAGTTCGCGCCGCAGCTGTATAACGGCACCGTCACCCGCATGGGTGAAGCCTTCGCCGAAATCCCGGCCGCCGCTGAAACACCACAGACCCCGCTCTAAAGGAATCGACGCCGTGCGCCTTTTCATCACGCTTTTGCTCGGTTGCCTGCTGTGGCAACCGGCGCTGGCCGCCCCCGTGCCGACCGAGACCCAGCTCAAACAGGAGCTGAAGCAGGCGGAAAGCAGCAAAAACGCGCCGAATCAGGCGGAAACCACCGAGGCGCTGCAAAGCGCCCTCAACTGGCTGACGGAGCGCAAAGAGTCGCAGACTCGCTCCGAGCAGTATCAGAGAGTGATCGACGATTTCCCGAAGATGACGCAGGAACTGCGCCGTCAGTTGGTGCTGGAAAGCAACAAGATCCTGCCGAACGGCGACGATCTGCCGGCCGCCGAGCTGGAACAGCAGATCCTGCAAACCAGCAGCCTGCTGCTGGAACAGGCGCGCCTGCTGCAGCAAGAGCAGGATCGCACGCGGGAAATCAGCGATTCGCTCGGCCAGTTGCCGCAGCAGCAGACCGACGCTCGCCGTGCGCTGACGGAAGTGCAGCGCCGCCTGCAGGCGCAGCCCGCCAACCCGACCACGCCGTACGCGCAGGCCGCCCTGGCCCTGCTGCAGACCGAAGCGGCGGCGCGCAAAGCCAAAGTGGACGAGCTGGAGCTGGCGCAACTGTCGGCCAACAACCGGCAGGAGCTGGCGCGCATGCGCGCCGAGGTCTATAAAAAGCGCCACGAGAAAATAGACGTGCAGCTGCAGGCGCTGCGCAACAACCTCAATGCCCAGCGCCAACGCGAAGCGGAACTGGCGCTGGAAAAAACCGAGCAGTTGGCCGAGCAGAATGGCGACTTGCCAAGAAGCATCAGCCAGCAGTTGCAGATCAACCGCGAACTGTCCGCCGCGCTGAACAGCCAGGCGCAGCGCATGGATCTGATTTCGTCGCAGCAGCGGCAGGCGGCGGCGCAGACGCTGCAGGTGCGCCAGGCGCTGAGCACCATCATCGAACAGGCCCAATGGCTCGGCTCGTCGTCGGCGCTGGGGGAAACCCTGCGCGCCCAGGTGGCGACGCTGCCGGAAATGCCCAAGCCGCAACAGCTGGACGGCGACATGGCCCAGCTGCGCGTGCAGCGCCTGCAGTTTGAAAACCAGCTGGAAAAACTGTCGCAGCGCGAATTCAAGCGCGACGACGGCAGCGCGCTGACCAGCCAGGAGCAGCGCATCGTCGATGCCCAGCTGCGCACCCAGCGCGAGCTGCTGAACTCGCTGCTGTCCGGTTGCGACACCCAAATCCTCGAGCTGACCAAGCTGAAGGTGGCCAACACCCAGCTGATCGAAGCGTTGAACGAAATTCGCGACGCCACCCACCGCTATCTGTTCTGGGTGCCGGACGTCAATCCGATCAACTTCTCTTATCCGCTCAACGTGGCGCACGATCTAACGCGCGTCCTGTCGTTGGACACGCTGTCGCAGCTCGGCGGCGCCTTCATGATGATGGTGACCAGCCGCGAAACGCTGATCCCGATCTTCGGCGCCCTGCTGCTGGTGATTTTCAGCATCAGCTCGCGCAAGCACTATCACGCTTTCCTCGAGCGCGCCAGCAGCCGCGTCGGCAAGGTGACGCAGGACGAATTCTTCCTCACGGTGCGCACCGTGTTCTGGTCGATTCTGGTGGCGATGCCGCTGCCGGTGCTATGGGCCGCGCTCGGTTACGGCCTGCAAAGCGCCTGGAACTACCCGGTGGCGGAAGCGATCGGCAAAGGGGTGACCGCCACGCTGCCGATCCTGTGGATCTGCATGATCTGCGCCGCCTTCGCCCACCCGCAGGGGCTGTTCATCGTGCACTTCCGCTGGCCGGCGAAGCAGGTTTCGCGCGCCATGCGCTACTACAAGATGTCGATCTGGCTGATCGTGCCGCTGATCATGGCGCTGATCACCTTCGATAGCCTGAAAGAGCGCGAGTTCGCCAACACCCTGGGGCGGCTGTGCTTTATCCTGCTGTGTCTGGCGCTGGCGCTGGTCACCCACAGCCTGAAACGCGCCGGCATTCCGCTGTATCTGGATAAAAACGGCTCCGGCGACAACATGCTCAACAGCGCCTTCTGGGGGCTGCTGCTGTCGGCGCCGCTGCTGGCGGCGCTGGCCTCGACCGTCGGTTACCTCACCACCGCGCAGGCGCTGTTGGCGCGCCTGGAGACCTCGGTGGCGATCTGGTTCCTGTTGCTGGTCATCTACCACATCATCCGCCGCTGGATGCTGATCCAACGGCGGCGCATCGCCTTCGATCGCGCCAAACAGCGCCGCGCCGACATCCTGGCCCAGCGCGCCCGCGGCGAAGACGAAACCTCGCACACCCCGAACAGCACCGAAGGCGCCATCGATCCGGACGATTCGGACTTCGATCTGGACACCATCAGCGCCCAGTCGCTGCGGCTGGTGCGGTCGATCCTGACGCTGATCGCGCTGGTGTCGGTGATCGTGCTGTGGTCCGAGATCCACTCCGCGTTCGCCTTCCTGGAAAACATCTCGCTGTGGGACGTGACTTCGACGGTCAACGGCGTAGAGACCGCCCATCCGATCACCCTCGGCGCGGTGCTGATCGCCATTCTGGTGCTGATCATCACCATGCAGCTGGTGCGCAACCTGCCGGCGCTGCTGGAGCTGGCGGTGCTGCAGCACCTGGATCTGTCGCCGGGCACCGGCTACGCCATCACCACCATCACCAAGTACTTGCTGCTGCTGTTCGGCGCGGTGCTCAGCTTCGCCTGGATCGGCATCGAATGGTCAAAACTGCAGTGGGTGGTTACCGCGCTCAGTCTGGGGTTGGGCTTCGGCATGCAGGAGATCTTCTCCAACTTCATCTCCGGCCTGATCATCCTGTTCGAGAAACCGATCCGCATCGGCGACACCGTGACGATCCGCAACCTGACCGGCACCGTCACCAAGATCAATACCCGCGCCACCACCATTTCGGACTGGGATCGCAAAGAGATCATCGTGCCGAACAAAGCGTTCATCACCGAACAGTTCGTCAACTGGTCGCTGTCGGACACCCTGACCCGTGTGGTGCTGACCGTACCGGCGCCGGGCGAAGCCAACAGCGAGGAGGTGACCAAGATCCTGATGAACGCCGCCGAGCGCTGTTCGCTGGTGCTGGATAATCCGGCGCCGGAGGTTTACCTGGTCGATCTGCAACAGGGCATCCAGATCTTCGAGATGCGTATTTACGCCGCCGAGATGGGCCACCGCATGCCGCTGCGCCACGAGATCCACCAGCTGATCCTGGCGGGCTATCGCGAGCACGGCATCACGCTGCCGTACCCGCCGTTCCAGGTGCGCACCGAGACGCTGTCGCGGTTGACCAACAACGGCCGTACGCCGCCGTCTACGCCGGCGCCGAACACCAAGCGCGATGCCGGGGGGCTGTAAGCGCTTCTCGCGATAAAAAAAGGGTCGGCAAATGCCGACCCTTTTTGCTTTTTTCACCGCCTGAAACGTCAGGCGATCCCGACCGGAAAGGCTAATACGTCGCTCAGGCTCTCGGCGCCCAGCGCCAGCATCACCAGACGATCCACGCCCAGCGCTACGCCGGAACATTCCGGCATGCCGTGCTGCAATGCCGCCAACAGGTTGTAGTCGATCGGTTGCTGCGGCAGACCGCGCTCCGCGCGTTTGCGGTTGTCCTGCTCGAAGCGCTGCTGTTGTTCACGGCCGTCGGTCAGCTCGCGGAAACCGTTCGCCAGCTCAATGCCCTTGAAGTACACCTCAAAACGCTCCGCCACGCGGTGGTCTTCGGTGCTGATCTCCGCCAACGCCGCCTGGCTGGCCGGGAAGTGGTAAACGAACGCCGGCTTTTCACGGCCGATATGCGGTTCCACGCCCACGGTGAACAGCAGCTGCAGCAGCGTATCGCGATCTTCTTCGGTATCGGCGATGTTGCTCAGATCGAGTTTGGCCGCCGCTTCGCGCAGCTGCGCCTTCTCCGCCGACAGCGGATCGATGTCCAGATGGCGCAGGAACGCCTGCTGATAAGACAGGGTCTCCGCGCTCTCGCAGTCCAGCACCTGTTGCAGCAGATCGTCCACCTCATTCATCAGGCGGTACATGTCGTAGTGCGGACGGTACCACTCCAGCATGGTGAATTCGGGGTTGTGATGCCGCCCGGCTTCTTCATTGCGGAAGCTGCGCCCCATTTGGTAGATCGGGCCGCTGCCCGCCGCCAGCAGGCGCTTCATGTGATATTCCGGGCTGGTCATCATGTATAGCGTCAGGCCCTCTGCCGCCCCCGGCCCGACGAAACGCGTCTCGAACGGGAACAGGTGAACGTCGGTGACCGTCGCCTGGCTCATGGTGGGCGTCTCAACTTCCAGCACGCCACGATCGGCGAAGAAACGCCGGATCTCAGCCAGAATCGCTGCGCGTTTCAACAAATTGGCGATGGGTGCACTAGGCTGCCAGCTTGCCGTTTCGCTCATGGTAATTAACTCCGAAATCAAACAGGGGATGCAGTCTACTCGCATCCTTGCAGCCAAACAAATTCTTCACGATGCGCAACCGGCCATAACGCCAATTTCCGATAAATAGGCGGCAAAAGCGCGTTAAAAAGGGTAAAGCACGCCGAACGCGCGAAAAGGCAGGCAAGCCTGTTGGGCAAGCGTTAATCGACAAAACAATCGATCACATCAAATTTCGACTACTTAACTTTAGGTATAGTTAATTCCCCATTATTGGTGGGAGATATCTATCCTTAACCTTTAAGCAACATTAATCGGTTCAATTAGTTAGCACCCGAAGAGTTCGCTAAATTTTAAGCATAGATATTTAACTTGCCGTTCTTAACAAGAACATTGGAGGAATGCAGTGCAAACCTTTAACGCCGATCTTGCCATTATTGGGGCCGGGGGCGCTGGTTTACGTGCAGCAATAGCCGCAGCGGAAGCCAATCCCCAACTGAAAATCGCGCTGATCTCTAAGGTCTACCCGATGCGCAGCCACACGGTCGCCGCCGAGGGGGGCTCCGCCGCCGTCACTCAGGATCACGATACCTTCGACTACCACTTCCACGACACCGTCGCCGGCGGCGACTGGCTGTGCGAGCAGGACGTGGTCGATCACTTCGTGCATCAGTGCCCGCGCGAGATGACCCAGCTCGAACAATGGGGCTGCCCGTGGAGCCGCAAACCGGACGGTTCGGTCAACGTGCGGCGTTTCGGCGGCATGAAGATCGAACGCACCTGGTTCGCCGCCGACAAGACCGGCTTCCACATGCTGCACACCCTGTTCCAGACCTCGCTGAAATACCCGCAAATTCAACGCTTCGACGAGCACTTCGTGCTGGATATCCTGGTGGATGACGGCCAGGCGCGCGGCCTGGTGGCGCTCAACATGATGGAAGGCACCCGCGTGCAGATCCGCGCCAACGCGGTGGTGATGGCCACCGGCGGCGCCGGGCGCGTTTACCGCTACAACACCAACGGCGGCATCGTCACCGGCGACGGCATGGGCATGGCGTTCCACCACGGCGTACCGCTGCGCGACATGGAGTTCGTGCAGTATCACCCAACCGGCCTGCCCGGTTCCGGCATCCTGATGACCGAGGGCTGCCGCGGCGAAGGCGGCATCCTGGTGAACAAAGACGGCTACCGCTACCTGCAAGACTACGGCATGGGCCCGGAAACCCCGCTGGGCGAGCCGAAGAACAAATACATGGAGCTGGGCCCGCGCGACAAAGTGTCGCAGGCTTTCTGGCACGAATGGCGCGCCGGCCGCACCATCGCCACCCCACGCGGCGACGTGGTCTACCTCGATCTGCGCCACCTGGGCGAGAAAAAGCTGCTGGAACGGCTGCCGTTCATCTGCGAACTGGCCAAGGCCTATGTCGGCGTCGATCCGGTGAAAGATCCGATCCCGGTGCGCCCTACCGCGCACTACACCATGGGCGGCATTGAAACCGACCAGAACTGCGAAACCCGCATCAAGGGGCTGTTCGCGGTCGGCGAATGTTCCTCCGTCGGCCTGCACGGCGCCAACCGTCTCGGCTCCAACTCGCTGGCGGAACTGGTGGTATTCGGCCGCGTCGCTGGTGAGCACGCGGCGCGCCGCGCGCTGGAAACCGCGCCGGCCAACGGCGCCGCGCTGGATGCGCAAACCCGCGACGTCGAAACCCGCCTGAGCAACCTGATGAAGCAGGAAGGCAACGAAAACTGGGCGAAGATCCGCGACGAAATGGGGCTGTCGATGGAAGAAGGCTGCGGCATCTACCGCACGCCGGAGCTGATGCAAAAAACCATCGATAAGCTGGCCGAGCTGAAAGAGCGCTTCAAACGCGTCAAAATCACCGACAACACCAGCGTGTTCAATACCGATCTGCTGTACACCATCGAGCTGGGCTACGGCCTGGACGTCGCCGAATGCATGGCGCACTCCGCATTTAACCGCAAAGAGTCGCGTGGCGCCCACCAGCGCCTGGACGAAGGCTGCACCGAGCGTGACGACGTCAACTTCCTCAAGCATACGCTGGCGTTCCATAACCCGCAGGGCGCGCCGCGTCTCGAATACAGCGACGTGAAAATCACCAAGCTGCCGCCGGCCAAACGCGTCTACGGCGCAGAAGCCGAAGCGCAGGAGAAAAAGAATAAGGAGCAGGCAAATGGCTGAGATGCAAACCCTGAAGATCGACGTCATGCGCTATAACCCGGAAAGTGACGCCGAGCCGCATTTCGTCACTTACGCCGTGCCTTATGATGAACAGACCTCGCTGCTCGATGCGCTGGGCTACATCAAGGATAACCTGGCGCCAGACCTCTCCTACCGCTGGTCTTGCCGCATGGCGATCTGCGGCTCCTGCGGCATGATGGTCAACCGCGTGCCGAAGCTGGCGTGCAAAACCTTCCTGCGCGACTACGTCGGCGGCATGAAGGTCGAAGCGCTGGGCAACTTCCCGATCGAGCGCGATCTGGTGGTGGACATGACCCACTTCATCGAAAGCCTGGAGGCGATCAAACCGTACATCATCGGCAACGATCGCAAACCGGAGGATGGCCCGAACGTGCAGACCCCGGCGCAGATGGCCAAATACCACCAGTTCTCCGGCTGCATCAACTGCGGCCTGTGCTACGCCGCGTGCCCGCAGTTCGGCCTCAACCCCGAGTTTATCGGCCCGGCGGCGATCACGCTGGCGCACCGCTATAACCTGGACAACCGCGACCACGGCAAGAAACAGCGCATGCCGCAGCTCAACGGCCAAAACGGCGTCTGGAGCTGCACCTTCGTCGGCTATTGCTCTGAAGTCTGCCCGAAACACGTCGATCCCGCCGCCGCCATCCAGCAGGGCAAGGTGGAGAGCGCCAAAGACTTCATGATCGCCATGCTGAAGCCGCAATAAGGGAGAAAAATTGCCATGACAACTCAACGTAAGCCCTATGTGCGCACCATGACGCCCACCTGGTGGCAAAAGCTCGGCTTCTACCGTTTCTACATGCTGCGCGAAGGCACCTCGGTGCTGGCGGTGTGGTTCAGCATCGTGCTGCTCTACGGCGTGTTCGCGCTGAAGGGCGGCGCCGAGAGCTGGGCCAGCTTCGTCGGTTTCTTGCAGAATCCGCTGGTGCTGTTGATCAACGTCGTCGCCCTGCTGGCGGCGGCGCTGCATACCAAAACCTGGTTCGATCTGGCGCCGAAGGCCGCCAATATCGTGGTCAACAGCGAGAAAATGGGGCCGGGCCCCATCGTGAAAGGGCTGTGGGCCGTCACCATCGTCGTCAGCGTGGTCATCCTGGCCGTGGCCCTGATCTAATCCGGAGGAAACATGATAAATCAAGCACCTAAACGTTCCGACGAGCCGGTTTTCTGGGGATTGTTCGGCGCCGGCGGTATGTGGGGGGCGATCGTCGCGCCGGCCATCGTGCTGCTGATCGGCATTCTGCTGCCGCTGGGGCTGTTCCCCGGTGAGGCGCTGGGTTACGAGCGCGTGCTGGCGTTCTGCCAGAGCCTGATCGGCCGCCTGTTCCTGCTGCTGATGATCATTCTGCCGCTGTGGTGCGGCCTGCACCGCATCCACCATGCGATGCACGATCTGAAGATCCACGTGCCGGCCGGCAAGTGGGTGTTCTACGGTCTGGCGGCGATCCTTAGCGTGGTCACCGTCATCGGCGTCGTCACGCTGTAAACCGCTCAGGCGGCCAACGCCCGTTGGCCGCCCTTTTCTCATCGGCTACACTGTCTACTCGCCCCCGGTAAACAGGAGTCACCGATGCGTTTATGGTCAAAGCTTAGCGTCATGCTTTCCGCCCTGCTCTCCGTCGCTTGCAGCGTCTCCCCGCCTAAAGACATCAAGGTCGTGACCCCTTTCGACAGCCAGCGCTATCTCGGCACCTGGTATGAGATTGCACGTCTGGATCATCGCTTTGAACGCGGTTTGCAGCAGGTGACCGCCCACTACAGCCCGCGCGCCGACGGCGGACTGAAAGTCATCAATCGCGGCTTTAATCCGCAGAAACAGCAATGGCAAGAAAGCGAAGGCAAAGCCTACTTTATCGGTTCACCGCAGGTCGCGGCGCTGAAAGTGTCGTTCTTCGGCCCCTTCTACGGCGGCTATAACGTGATTGCCCTGGACCCGGACTACCGCTACGCGCTGGTTTGCGGCTCGAACCGCGACTATCTGTGGATCCTGTCGCGCACGCCGACGCTTGACGCCGCCGTGCGCGACCGTTTATTGCAGACAGCCAAAGGCTACGGTTTCGCCACCGACAAGCTGATCTGGGTGCAGCAGTCCGCCGATCAGTGACTGCTGAACTTCAACCCGAGGATGCCGACCACGATCAGGCACAGGCTGATGATGCGCGCGATATTGGTCGATTCCCCCAACAGCACCATGCCCATGATGGCCGCGCCCACCGCGCCGATGCCGGTCCACACCGCGTAGGCGGTGCCGGCGGGCAGCGTTTTCATGGCGTTGGCCAACAGCAACATGCTGACCACCATCGCGGCGATGGTGATAATGCTCGGCGTCAGCCGGGTAAAACCGTGGGTGTATTTCAGACCGATAGCCCAAACCACTTCGAGCAAACCGGCGATAAGCAGAATAATCCAGGCCATGAGACGGCCTCCCTACCACTGGGGTCGTCCCCGATAAAATGACGCGTAAACGGGTCGTCCCGTTCAGCGAGGTGATGCATGACGGGTAACCTCACCCGCACTGCGGCAGGATAGCAGCAGCGTTAACGCTCAGGCAAGGGATAGAAATGTGGCGGCTCTCCGCAGCCGGAACGCCGCCGGGTGGAATGCGGATTATTCCGCGCTGCGCTGAATAGCCTTGCCGCCGGCCTGAATGTCTTCACCCACACCGCGGGTGGTATTGCAGGCGGTCAGCGAGCTCAAAATCATCAAAGAGAAGATCGCGATAATACTTTTCTTCAGCATAAGAAAGTCCTTATTTGTCGTTGATGAAAAAGTACGGCTTTCTAAGCGTAGTCAAAATTGACGGAGGGTGTGGGATCGTGACCGGCTTTGTGGCGCAAATACATCGGGTTAAAGGCAGGATCAGCTGGCCGTGCGGGAGATGGCGCCGCCGAGATGCTGAACGTCTTCGCCGAAACCGCGAAACGTATTGCAACTGCTGAGGGAGAAAAGGAACAACAGGGAGAGCACGGCCAACAGCGTTTTCTTGAACATGCGGATTTTCTGCCAACGAACGAGGATGGGATAAAACAGAGGAACCGCGGGGGTTCCTCTGTTTTGAAACTTACTTAACGCGAGAGACGTATTCGCCAGAGCGAGTGTCAACCTTGATCACTTCGCCGATCTGGACGAACAACGGCACTTTTACCACGGCGCCGGTGCTCAGGGTCGCCGGCTTGCCGCCAGTCCCTGCGGTATCGCCTTTCAGGCCAGGATCGGTATCGGTGATTTCCGCTTCGATAAAGTTCGGCGGCTGAACGGCGATTGGACGGCCATCCCACAGGGTGATGATGCACTCTGCGTTATCCTGCAGCCATTTGGCCGCGTCGCCGACGGTTTTGCCGTCAACCTGATGCTGTTCGAAAGACTCAGGGTGCATGAAGTGGTAGAACTCACCGTCGCTGTACAGGTAGTTCATGTTGGTGTCCATCACGTCTGCGCCTTCGCAAGAATCGGTAGACTTGAAGGTTTTTTCCACGCGGGTGCCGGTCAGCAGACGGCGCATTTTCACGCGTGCAAACGCCTGGCCTTTGCCCGGCTTAACGAACTCACTGGCTTCGACGGCGTAAGGTTCGCCCTCGAACATGATTTTAAGACCCGGACGGAAATCGTTGCTAGAATAAGTCGCCATGATGGCCCTCTGAATATTTGAACTGGTAGCTTAGCCAAAAAAATGGCACACATTATAACCCAAAGTACGGCACATAGAGAAGATTGGTTGCATCAACTCGCCGATGTTATTACCGATCCCGATGAATTACTGCAGCTTTTGTCACTGAATACGCACCCGGAACTGCCGCAGGGGCGCGATGCCCGCCGGCTGTTTGCCCTGCGCGTGCCGCGCGCCTTCGCTGCGCGCATGCGCCCCGGCGATGCCAACGACCCGCTGCTGCGCCAGGTGCTGACCGCCAGAGAGGAGTTCATCAACGCCCCTGGGTTCACTACCGATCCGCTCGATGAGCAGCGCAGCGTGGTGCCGGGCCTGCTGCACAAATACCGCAATCGCGCGCTGCTGCTGGTCAAAGGCGGCTGTGCGGTCAACTGCCGTTACTGCTTCCGCCGCCACTTCCCCTATCAGGATAATCAGGGCAACAAGAACAACTGGCGGCAGGCGCTGGATTATATCCGCCAACACCCGGAACTGGACGAGATCATTTTTTCCGGCGGCGATCCGCTGATGGCCAAAGACAGCGAGCTGGAGTGGCTGGTCGGCGAGCTGGAGACCATCCCGCACCTGAAACGCCTGCGCATTCACACCCGTCTGCCGGTGGTGATCCCGGCGCGCATTACGCCGGCGCTGTGCCGCCTGCTGTCGGCCTCGCGCCTGCAGGTTCTGATGGTCACGCATATCAACCACGCCAACGAAATCGACCGCGAGCTGCAGAGCGCCATGGCTCAGCTGCGCCTCGCCGGCGTCACGCTGCTCAATCAAAGCGTGCTGCTGCGCGACGTCAACGATGACGCCGACACGCTGGCCGCGCTCAGCAACGCGCTGTTCGACGCCGGCATCCTGCCCTACTACATTCACGTGCTGGACAAGGTGCAGGGCGCGGCGCACTTCATGGTCAGCGACGATGAAGCGCGCGTCATCATGCAGGCGCTGCTGAGCAAGGTGTCCGGTTATCTGGTGCCGCGCCTGACGCGTGAAGTGGGCGGCGAACCGAGCAAAACACCGATCGACCTGCGCCTGATGCAGGAGTGATGCGCGCCACATGGCCTGATGGAACGAAAAGAGGAATGCCGTGGCATTCCTCTTTTTTTATCTCTGTGCGGCGTTTGGCCTCAGCGCCTTACGGGCACTTGTAAACCTGGCCGACCATTTTGCTGTCCAGCGGCGCGAAGCTGGAGAGCAGGTTCTGGCTTGGGCTGTTGGCGCCGTAGATCACGTTGCCGCCCATTGCCGCCGCCTTGTTGCGCAGATCGTTGGCCGCACCGCGCATGGAGCTGCCCTCACCGCCGTTGCCGGACAGCCAGTTGCTCTGGGTGCCGGTCACTTCCCCCAGCAGCTGGCATTCCGCCGCCGGCTTGCTGTCGGTGAACTTGATCTGCTGACCCGCAGCGGTCAGTTCATGAGTGGTGCTGCAACCCGCCAGCAGCACCGCTGCCGAAAGACCCAGTAAGGCTTTAATCCGCATCTTGTTCCCCATTCGATGTTGAGAATTACGCAAAATCTTCTACCCGTCACCTTTCAAGCTGTAGCGTTGTTGACTGCACTCGCTCACCCCAGTTACTTACTCAAGTAAGCGCCTGGGGACTCACGAGCTGGCCGCCTAGCTACAACTTGAAATTCATAGGGTATATCAGAAAGCGATGCCATCTCTTAAGCATCCGTTGCCGCGCGAGCGGGCCAACGTCTTGAGCGACAGCTGATGACTAACCAGTTTACCAGTTAAATCGCCCCGGGCGGCAAAAATATCATCAAATACAGAGCGGCGGCATTATACCCAGCCGGCACCGGCCGCCGAAGCCGACGCTGCCGGCTCTCCCGCCAGTTGGAATACCGCCACCGCCTGCGCCAGCAGGGCCGCCTGCTCCTCCACGCCGACGGCGGTGGTCGCCACCTCTTCCACCAGCGCGGCATTCTGCTGGGTTACCTGATCCATCTGGGTCACCGCCACCCCGACCTGCTCAACGCCCTTGCTTTGCTCTTGCGACGCGTACGAGATGTTATCCATCAGCGACGTCACCTGGTTCACCGAGCCGACGATGGCATTCATCGTCTCGCCCGCCTGTTCCACCAGCCGCACGCCGGCGGCGATATCGCCGGTGACGCCGTCGACCAGGCTGCTGATCTCCTTGGCCGAAGTCGCGCAGCGCTGCGCCAGGTTGCGCACTTCGCCGGCCACCACCGCAAAACCCCGCCCCTGCTCCCCGGCGCGCGCGGCCTCGACGGCGGCGTTCAGCGCCAGAATGTTGGTCTGGAAGGCGATGCCGTCGATCACGCTGGTAATATCCCCCACCTGACGCGCGCTGTCGTTGATCGCCCGCATCTTGTCGACCGCGCTGGCCATCAGCGTTTCGCCGTTGCGGGCAATGCCGGCGGTCTGATTGACCATCCCGGCGGCCTGGTTGGCGTTATCGGCGTTTTGCCGCACCGTAGCGGTGATCTGTTCCATGCTGGCGGCGGTTTCCGTCAGCGCGCTGGCCTGTTCTTCTGTGCGGCTGGAAAGATCGGCGTTGCCGACGGCGATCTCATGCGTGCCGTGGTTGATCGACTCCACACCGTCACGCACCTGCTGCACGGTGGCGCTCAGCTCCTGCTGCATCGCCTGCAGGCTGGCGAACAGCATGCCAATCTCATCGTTGCTGCGCGCCACGATCTTGCTGCGCAGATCGCCACGCCCAACCTTTTGCAAATGTTCGGCAATCTGGCGCAGCGGCAGGATCAGGCGCCGGCGGAAATCACGCTGTACGGCGACCAGCAGCAGCAGGATCGCCGCCAGGGTGCCGCTCAGCAGGCGGGCGAACACTTTCTGAGTCTGCTCCGCCTCCTCCACCGCCAGACGGTGGGCGGCCACCGTGGCCCGCATGTAGTCGGCAAACTGGCCGTCCAACCGTTGGCGCACCTGACGCTTCTCGGCCGCCATGGCGTGCAGCCGTTCAATCAACGATGCCTGCGGCGTCTCGGCCAGCAGCGTCAACTCTTGCTTCAGCACTCTCTGCTGCGCCAGGTAGACCTTTTTCATCGCCTCGCCCAGCTCCGGGCGCGATACCGTCAGGCCCGGCGTATCCCAGAACAGATTGAAAGCAACATCGGCGCCGCGCAGCTCGCCGCGCGCCTCATCAATGCCCTGCTGAATATCGGCTCTGCTGGTCTGCGCCATACGCTCGAACGCCAGGTTGTCGATCAGCGTCTGCGTTTGCAGCAAGGAACGCCAGCTGCGGTTCAGCGCCGCTTCCTCGTCGGAGAAAGTGCTCATCCTGCCGATGCTGTTGCCGTTTTGCTGCATGAAATAGAAGGCGATGGCGCCGGTTCCCATGGGCATCAAGCCCAGCAGCAACAGCATCAACATCAGCCAGGTGGCTATTTTCATATTTTTCAGCATAAGTCGTCTCCGTTGACAGTCACCCCGGCGGGGGAAAATTCCCCGCCCGGTAGGGGCTATATCGGTACGAAACGACAACGGTTTAGGGTAAAAGCAAAATAATGCAATAATTCATTCAGTGAACTAATAATGCGCTAAACAAACATTCTTTTTATTGATTTTTAAGATAAAAAAACCCCGGTCGTTTGACCGGGGTTCTCAGCACACAAGCGTGTGGGGAATGATTACATCATGCCGCCCATACCGCCCATGCCACCCATGCCGCCTGCTGCGCCCAGATCCGGTGCGTCAGCCTTCGGCAGGTCGGTGACCATGCATTCGGTGGTGATCATCAGGCCAGCCACAGAAGCCGCGTACTGCAGAGCAGAACGGGTCACTTTGGTTGGATCCAGGATACCCATCGCGATCATGTCGCCGTATTCTTCAGAGTAAGCGTTGTAGCCGTAGCTGCCTTCGCCCGCTTTCACCTGGTTGGCGATAACGGAAGCTTCTTCACCGGCGTTAACCACGATCTGACGCAGAGGGGCTTCCATTGCGCGCAGCGCAAC
This sequence comes from Serratia sp. KG1D, assembly GCF_037150675.1. Taxonomy (NCBI): domain Bacteria; kingdom Pseudomonadati; phylum Pseudomonadota; class Gammaproteobacteria; order Enterobacterales; family Yersiniaceae; genus Serratia; species Serratia sp. KG1D. Next base: position 60,436 of record NZ_JBAGIH010000004.1, on the reverse strand, counting down.
TTTGATACCCACGTTCTGGTCTTCGTTGTCGCCTTTCAGCGCGGCGATTTTGCCTGCAACGCGGATCAGCGCGACGCCGCCGCCGGCAACCACGCCTTCTTCCACTGCGGCGCGGGTTGCGTGCAGGGCGTCTTCAACGCGGGCTTTCTTCTCTTTCATTTCAACTTCAGTCGCTGCGCCAACCTTGATAACGGCAACGCCGCCGGCCAGTTTCGCTACGCGCTCCTGCAGTTTTTCACGATCGTAGTCAGAGGTCGCTTCTTCGATCTGCTGACGGATCTGAGCAACGCGGCCCTGGATGGTCGCTTCGTCGCCCACGCCATCGATGATGATGGTGGTGTCTTTGTTGATGACAACGCGTTTCGCCTGACCCAGGTCTTCCAGGGTGGCTTTTTCCAGCTCCAGACCGATCTCTTCAGAGATAACGGTACCGGCAGTCAGGGTCGCGATGTCCTGCAGCATGGCTTTACGACGGTCGCCGAAGCCAGGCGCCTTAACGGCAGCCACTTTCACGATGCCGCGCATGGTGTTGACCACCAGGGTCGCCAGCGCTTCACCTTCAACGTCTTCAGCGATGATCAGCAGCGGTTTGCCTGCTTTGGCAACGGCTTCCAGCACCGGCAGCATTTCGCGGATGTTGGAGATCTTCTTGTCAGCCAGCAGGATGAACGGGCTTTCCAGCTCAACAGAACCGGTTTCCGGCTTGTTGATGAAGTATGGGGACAGGTAACCGCGGTCGAACTGCATACCTTCAACCACGTCCAGCTCGTCTTGCAGGCCGGTGCCTTCTTCAACGGTGATAACGCCTTCTTTGCCCACTTTCTCCATCGCTTCCGCGATCAGTTTACCCACGGTTTCGTCGGAGTTGGCGGAGATGGTGCCCACCTGAGCGATAGCTTTGGAATCGGAGCAAGGTACGGACAGTTTTTTCAGTTCTTCAACCGCAGCGACAACCGCTTTGTCGATGCCGCGCTTCAGATCCATCGGGTTCATGCCGGCAGCAACCGCTTTCAGGCCTTCGGTGATGATGGATTGAGCCAGTACGGTTGCCGTGGTGGTGCCGTCGCCCGCCGCGTCGTTCGCTTTGGAGGCCACTTCTTTCACCATCTGTGCGCCCATGTTCTCGAACTTGTCTTCCAGCTCGATTTCACGCGCAACGGAAACGCCGTCTTTGGTGATGGTCGGTGCGCCGAAAGATTTATCCAGCACTACGTTGCGGCCTTTCGGGCCCAGGGTCACTTTTACTGCATCAGCGAGAACATTCACGCCGCGGAGCATTTTCACGCGAGCGTCATTGCCGAATTTTACGTCTTTAGCTGCCATTGGTATTTCCCTTCAACTCGTTCAGTTCAGAAGATAAAGCGCAATTACGCTTCAACAATTGCCAGAATGTCGCTTTCGGACATGATCAACACTTCTTCATTGTCGATCTTCTCTGCTTTCACGCCGTAGCCGTCGTTGAAAATCACGATATCGCCAACTTTCACATCCAGCGGTTGGATGTTGCCGTTTTCCAGCACACGCCCTTTACCCACTGCAACCACTTCACCGCGAGTGGATTTACCCGCAGCAGAGCCAGTCAGGACGATGCCGCCAGCAGATTTTGATTCAACTTCTTTGCGCTTGACGATAACGCGGTCATGCAATGGACGAATACTCATTGAACGCTCTCCTGTAAGAAGGTCTCTATCAGATTTAGGGTTGTACACCGGATGGTTGTTATTACCGGCCTCGTGGCATTTGAGATGGGGGCGTTCCAGCCTCCTTCAAGGGGGCTAACGAAAAAAATTTCGCATTTTTGGTTCGGCGAGTGCCGCAGAGATGAAAAACGCGGCCTGGGCCGCGTTTGCTTAACGATCGTGAGGTTTGCGATCCTCGTCCGGGCGGTGTTCCAGCACCGGGCGCTCGTCGTCCTTGCGCTGGAATTCGCCGTCAAAGGTGTTGCCGTTGGCGGCGTCGCCGCCCGTCCAACCGCCGGGGCGATACACCGACAGATGCGGCATCAGCTTCAGCGTCAGCGATTTTTGCACCGGCGGCAGCAGCAGCAGCAGGCCGAGGAAGTCGGTGAAGAAGCCCGGAATCAGCAGCAGGAAGCCCGCCAGCACCAGCGAAACGCTTTTCACCATTTCCGCCGCCGGGCTTTCGCCGGCCGCCAGTTTTTGCTGCATCTGCACGAAGGTTTTCATGCCCTGATTGCGCACCAGCGAAATGCCGACGCAGGAGCTGAACACCACCAGCAACAGGGTGACAGCCACGCCGAGCACGGCGGCGACTTTGATAAAGATGGATATTTCTATGTAAGCCAGCAGAAATATCAGCAGTAGCGGTAACCAGCGCACCTGGTTCTCCTATCGGTAGGTAAAGCACGGCCGCCACGGGGGCGACAGCGCGAAAAAAGAGGCCGTAAACGACCGACACCATTACAATGAGGGCATCCCCCCACCATTTCAACCGAGAGCCGGTTTTTATTGCTAAAGTTCACAAACGTGAAAGAAGTCACAGAACCGGAAAAGGGCATATCCTTAAACACCATAAGGTGATCTGGATTCAGTCATTTCTTATCAACCAGCATATGATCTGGGCAGCAACGGGCGATTTGGTTAATCGTTTCACGCCCCAAGCCTTCGGCAATATTAATTTAGGCTGTGCCCTTTAGCCTTGACCTGACAAATTATTAATTCGGCAGCAACACATAGAGAAGGTTCTCATGTCAAACAACATTCGTATCGAAGAAGACCTGTTAGGAACACGTGAAGTCCCCGCAGACGCTTACTACGGAGTTCACACTCTGCGTGCGATTGAAAACTTCTACATCAGCAACAGCAAAATCAGCGATGTCCCCGAGTTCGTTCGCGGCATGGTGATGGTGAAAAAGGCCGCGGCGATGGCCAACAAAGAACTCAAAACCATCCCGCGCAAAATCGCCGACGTGATCATCCAGGCCTGCGACGAGGTGCTGGATAAAGGCAAGTGCATGGATCAGTTCCCGGTGGACGTATTCCAGGGCGGCGCGGGCACCTCGCTGAACATGAACACCAACGAAGTGCTGGCGAACATTGGCCTGGAGCTGATGGGCCACCAAAAAGGCGAATACCAGTACCTGAACCCGAACGATCACCTCAATAAATGCCAGTCCACCAACGACGCCTACCCGACCGGGTTCCGCATCGCGGTGTACGCCTCCAACCAGAAACTGATCGACGCCATCAACCAGCTGCGCGAAGGCTTCGATCGCAAGGCGAAAGAGTTCGAAACCATCCTGAAGATGGGCCGTACCCAGCTGCAGGACGCGGTGCCGATGACCCTCGGCCAGGAATTCCACGCCTTCAGCGTGCTGCTGAACGAAGAGACCCGCAACCTGCACCGCACCGCGGAGCTGCTGCTGGAAGTGAACCTGGGCGCCACCGCCATCGGCACCGCGCTCAACACCCCGGAAGGCTACCAGCCGCTGGCGGTGAAAAAACTGGCGGAAGTCAGCGGCCTGCCGGTGGTGCCGGCGGAAGACCTGATCGAAGCCACCTCCGACTGCGGCGCCTACGTGATGGTGCACAGCGCGCTCAAACGCCTGGCGGTGAAACTGTCCAAAATCTGTAACGACCTGCGCCTGCTCTCCTCCGGCCCGCGCGCCGGCCTGAACGAAATCAACCTGCCGGAGCTGCAGGCGGGATCGTCCATCATGCCGGCCAAAGTGAACCCGGTGGTGCCGGAAGTGGTCAATCAGGTGTGTTTCAAGGTGATTGGCAACGACACTTGCGTTACCATGGCGGCCGAAGCGGGCCAGCTGCAGTTGAACGTGATGGAGCCGGTGATCGGCCAGGCGATGTTCGAGTCGATCCACATCCTGACCAACGCTTGCTACAACCTGCTGGAAAAATGCATTAACGGCATCACCGCGAATAAAGAAGTCTGCGAACACTACGTCTTCAACTCGATCGGTATCGTCACCTATCTGAACCCGTTCATCGGCCACCACAACGGTGACATCGTCGGGAAGATCTGCGCCGAAACCGGCAAGAGCGTGCGTGAAGTGGTGCTGGAACGCGGCCTGCTGACCGAAGCCGAGCTGGATGACATCTTCTCCGTGGAGAACCTGATGCACCCGGCCTATAAAGCCAAACGCTATACGGATGAAAATGAACAATAACAGACCTACCCGGTAGCCCTGAAAGGCACGCTAAATCCTCTGGATAGCGTGCCTTTTTACTTTTAGGCGCCCACAAAATTTTAACGTTTGATTTTCAATTTCTCTCATTTTAAGGAGTAAACACTATGCTAGCCTTGGAATTGGTTATCGTTCTGCTGGCCATCTTTTTAGGGGCCAGGTTGGGCGGTATCGGTATCGGGTTCGCGGGGGGGTTGGGCGTTCTGGTCCTGGCGCTGATCGGCGTCAAGCCGGGCAGCATCCCTTTCGACGTGATTTCCATCATCATGGCGGTGATCGCGGCGATCTCCGCCATGCAGGTCGCCGGGGGGATGGACTACCTGGTGCAGCAGACTGAAAAACTGCTGCGCAAGAACCCCAAACATATCACCATTCTCGCCCCTATCGTCACCTACTTCCTGACCATCTTCGCCGGCACCGGCAACATCTCGCTCTCGGCGCTGCCGGTGATCGCCGAGGTGGCGAAAGAACAGGGCATCAAACCTTGCCGGCCGCTGTCGACCGCCGTGGTCTCCGCCCAGATCGCCATCACCGCCTCGCCGATCTCCGCCGCGGTGGTGTACATGTCTTCGGTGATGGAAGGCCACGGCGTCAGCTACCTGCATCTGCTGATGGTGGTGATCCCGTCCACCTTCTGCGCGGTGCTGGTGATGTCGCTGCTGGTGACCTGGCTGTTCGACTCCAAACTGTCTAACGACCCGGTGTACCTGAAACGCCTGGAAGAGGGCCTGATCACCCTGCGCGGCAACAACGCGCTGGCGATCAAACCGCGCGCCAAAACCTCGGTGCTGCTGTTCCTGCTGGGCGTGCTGTGCGTGGTGGCCTACGCCATCATCAACAGCCCGGGCCTGGGCCTGGTGGCCAAGCCGCTGATGAACACCACCAACGCCATCCTGATCATCATGCTGAGCGTCGCCACGCTGACCACCCTGCTGTGCCGCGTCGACACCGACATGGTGCTGAACTCCAGCACCTTCAAGGCCGGCATGAGCGCCTGTATCTGTATCCTCGGCGTCGCCTGGCTGGGCGACACCTTCGTGCAGGCCAATATCGATTGGATCAAAGAGACGGCCGGCAGCGTCATTCAGGCGCACCCGTGGCTGCTGGCGGTGATCTTCTTCTTCTGCTCGGCGCTGCTGTACTCGCAGGCCGCCACCGCCAAGGCGCTGATGCCGATGGCGCTGGCGCTGAACGTGTCGCCGCTGACCGCCGTCGCCTCCTTCGCCGCCGTTTCCGGCCTGTTCATCCTGCCGACCTACCCGACGCTGGTCGCCGCGGTGCAGATGGACGATACCGGCACCACGCGCATCGGCCGCTTCGTGTTCAACCATCCGTTCTTCATTCCCGGCACCATGGGCGTGATCTTCGCGGTGGTATTCGGCTTCCTGCTCGGCAGCGTCATGCTGTAACGCTTCGACCGGGGCTGCGGCCCCGGTTTTCCTTCTGGCGATAAACTCGCCTTCTAGCCAATCCGCCTTCAGGGTATAGTGCCCATTCGAACCGATGAGAGGGCTGAAGATGTCTGATTGCGAAGCTGTCGTCATACTCTGTACCGCACCCGATGAAGCCAGCGCCCAGGAATTGGCGGCGCGGGTCTTGGGCGATAAGCTGGCGGCCTGCGCCACGCTGCTGCCCGGCGCCACCTCGCTGTATTACTGGGAAGGGAAGCTGGAACAGGAATACGAGGTGCAGATGCTGTTCAAAAGCGATCGCCACCGTCAGCAGGCCCTGCTCGACACCCTGAAACAACATCACCCTTACCAGACGCCTGAGCTGCTGGTCTTGCCGGTGATAGCCGGAGATAAAGACTACCTGTCATGGATCAACGCTTCATTAAACTGATTTTGCTGCTGGGCAGCCTGTTCTTCCTGCCGCAGGCGGCGCAGGCTTCACTGTTCGCACCGACGGGCGGCAGCCAGTTCGTGCCCGTCGATCGGGCCTTCGCTTTCGATTTCAAACAGCAAGGCAACCAGGTAACGCTGAACTGGCAGATCCGCCCCGGCTATTACCTGTATCGTCAGCAGATCAAACTGGTGCCACAGCAGGCGACGCTCGGCGCCTTTACCCTGCCGGAAGGATTGAGCCACAAGGACGAGTTCTTCGGCGAAGTCGCCATCTTCAAGCAGCAGCTTAATCTGCAGGTGCCGCTGCAACAGGCGGCGGCCAACGCCAACCTCAGCGTCACCTATCAGGGTTGCGCCGAGGCCGGCTTCTGCTATCCGCCGGAAACCCGGGTCATCCCGCTGGATGCCGTCAGCGCAGGCGCTACCGCTCCGCTCCCGGCCGCAGCACCGGCTGAAGCGCCCGCCGCACCGGCCAGCCTGCCGTTTTCGCCGCTGTGGGCGCTGCTGATCGGCATCGGCATCGCCTTCACGCCGTGCGTGCTGCCGATGTACCCGCTGATCTCCGGCATCATTCTCGGCCGTGACCGGCCACAAAGCAGCGGCCGCATTCTGGCGCTGGCGGTGGTTTACGTGCAGGGCATGGCGCTGACCTATACCCTGCTCGGGTTGGTGGTGGCCGCCGCCGGCCTGCAGTTCCAGGCGGCGCTGCAACATCCTTATGTCTTGATCGGCCTGTCGGTGCTGTTCATCGCCCTGGCGCTGTCGATGTTCGGCCTCTATTCCCTGCAGCTGCCTTCCGCACTGCAAACCCGGCTGGCTAACTGGAGCAACACCCAGCGCGGCGGCTCGCTGACCGGCGTGTTCCTGATGGGCGCCCTGGCCGGGCTGATTTGCTCGCCCTGCACCACCGCGCCGCTCAGCGCCATCCTGCTGTATATCGCCCAGAGCGGCAATCTGTGGGCCGGCGGCGGCACGCTGTACCTGTACGCGCTGGGGATGGGCATTCCGCTGGTGATCGTCACCCTGTTCGGCAACCGCCTGCTGCCGCGCAGCGGCCCGTGGATGCAGTACGTGAAAGAGGCCTTCGGCTTCGTCATTCTGGCGCTGCCGGTGTTCCTGCTGGAGCGAGTGATCGGCGATCTGTGGGGCATGCGTTTGTGGAGCCTGCTCGGCCTGGCGTTCTTCGGCTGGGCCTTCGCCCTGAGCCTGAGAAGCGCGCGCGGCTGGGCTCGCGCCTTGCAACTGCTGCTGCTGGCGGCGGCGGTGATCGCCGCGCGGCCGCTGCAGGACTGGGCTTTCGGCGCAGACCAGGCGCAGCAGGCCGCTCAGCCGCACCTGGCCTTTACCCGCATCAACAACGTCGCACAGCTCGATCTGGCGCTGCAACAGGCGCGGGGCAAGCCGGTGATGCTCGATCTGTACGCCGACTGGTGCGTAGCCTGTAAAGAGTTCGAGAAATACACCTTCAGCGATGCGGCGGTGCAGGCGAGCCTGGGCAACGCGGTGCTGCTGCAGGCGGATGTGACCGCCAACAGCGCGGAACAGGCGGCGCTGCTGAAGCACCTGCAGGTGCTGGGGCTGCCGACGATCCTGTTCTTCGATCCGGCGGGCCAGGAACTGACGGCGCAGCGGGTCACCGGTTTTATGAAGGCGGAAGCCTTCAACGCGCATTTGCAGAAAGTGATGCGATAAATGACACTGAAGATCGGAAGCGAATGGGAGGAAGCACAAGTGCAACGTGAACACGTCCTTGATACCGCGCTGGGCCTGTTGGAACAACAGGGCCTGGCGACCGCCACATTAGAGATGCTGGCGGAAAAACTCGACGTTCAGCCCGGCGATCTCAAACGGTTCTGGCCGGATCGCGAAGCGCTGCTGTACGACTGCCTGCGCTACCACGGCCAACAGATCGACACCTGGCGCCGCCAGCTGCTGCTGGACGAAAATCTGAGCCCGCAGCAAAAGCTGCTGGCGCGCTATGACGTGCTGGCGGAATACGTGCAGCAAGACCGCTATCCCGGCTGCCTGTTTATCGCCGCCTGCAGCTTCTTCCCGGAAACGGACCACCCGATCCACCAGCTGGCGGAGCAGCAAAAGCTGACATCGCTGGAGCTGACCCGCGAATTGCTGCGTGAAATGGACGCCGACGACGCCGACATGGTGGCGCAGCAAATGGAGCTGATTCAGGAAGGCTGCCTGAGCAAACTGCTGGTAAAACGCCAGCTCCAGGACGTATCGGTCGCCAAACGGCTGGCGGAAGACATCTTGCAGGTGGCGCAGTGCCGCCGCAACGGGGCGCTGAGCTGAATCGGCAGAGTTGGTGAAGCCGCCACCCCGAGGCGATAGCCACAACAGGCGCATTTTTTGCGCCCTTTGCCTGAAAAGCCAGCAACCGGACGCATTTTAGCGTCTTTCACGCATAAAGCCGTTGACGGCTTTATGCCAATACGGTTTAATGCTGCCCGTTGCCCGGATAGCTCAGTCGGTAGAGCAGGGGATTGAAAATCCCCGTGTCCTTGGTTCGATTCCGAGTCCGGGCACCATCTTCAGAAGAACCCGCCTATGGCGGGTTTTTCGCTTTCTGGAGTACGGACTCTCCATCGAACTGCGTTCGATTATTCGGCCAAAGGCCTCACCCTGCGGGCCAGCGCTAAAGCGCTGTTCAACGCGGCGCCAGCGCCGGTTGTCCGAGCCCGGGCACCCTATTTAGAGAACCCAGCCTATGGCTGGGTTTTTGCTTTTCAGAGACAGAACTCTCCATCCCTCCCATGGCTTTTTCAGGATGCTGCCAGGCGCGGATTGACGAAAAGCAGGCAGACCGCTGCCAGCAGCGACGGCAGCGCGAAAGCCATAAAGTTTTGCTGCAGCGTCAATTCACTATCAATCAATACACCGCCCATGAAGGGCCCCAGAATCGCGCCAATGCGACCAATACCTAACCCCCACCCAAGACCCGTTGAAGTCATGGTTCCAGGATAGAAACGGGCGACATAGGAACTCATCGCGATTTGCGTACCAATAGTGCTTGCACCTGCAATAATCAGCAGCGAATACAGGATGTACACCGGCGTCTGAGTACCCAACAACACTAAAGTGGCGGCACCCAGCAAAAAATACCCAATAAGAATACGTCTTCCATTCATTCGGTCCATCAGCCAGCAACTGCTCAACGCCCCGACAATGGTGCCCAGATGCAGCGCAAACAGGAACGACAGGCTGGAGCCTAATGGATAGCCAGCCTGCAACATCAACTTAGGCAACCAGGAGGTCATGCCGTAGATGACAAACAGCGACATGAAGAAAACCAGCCAGAACATCAACGTACTTAAGCCTCTGCGTTCAGCAAACAGATCCTTCAGGGTCGCCTTTCCCGCTTTTATACCTGCCGAGGAAGAGCTGATAAACTTCGTACCGGGTTGATGGATATAGTCTGGCGCGATCTTTTCCAAAAGGCGTTTTAAACGGTCATGCTGTTCGGTTTTCACTAGAAATGCCGCCGATTCGGGCAGGTGGCTTAACATCCACGGCAAAACAATGAGTGGCAAAGCGGCAATATAAAATATAGATTGCCACCCCGCGACCGGGATCAAATAAATGCCTGACAGCGCCGCGAGCATGCCGCCGATGGAATAACCGCTAAACATCAGCCCAACCATCAGGCTCCGCTTACTTTTAGGTGAATATTCGCTGGTGAGGGCCGTAACGCTGGGCATAACGCCTCCCAGCCCCATGCCGGCGATAAAACGACACCAGCCGAATTGGCCGGCATTAACGCTAAAGCCGCAAAGAAAAGTAAATAAGCTAAAGGTGATAATACACAAACTAATGGTTTTCTTCCTTCCTATTTTATCTGAGAGCGGACCCAATAAAATCGCGCCGAGCATCATGCCTACTAAGGTATAACTGCCCAGCAGACCCGCCTGAGCCGCAGTGATGCCCCAGTTCACCATGAGCTCAGGCAGGACCACACCCAGTACAGCAAGATCGAAACCGTCAAAAACAATAATAAAAGCGCACCATAACACCGTAAGTCGGTGCATATTATTCAGTTTCGCATTATCTATTATTGGATTGATATCCACGACACAAATATTAGCCTGAGACATATGCCCTCCTGAAAATGAAATCAGCACCAACCATAAATATCAGAGCAAACAACCAATAACAGGTTGAGCTTATGTATTTCACTTATATAGACGAATTGAATTCAGCTAAAAAACTTATTCTTTAATAAAAAGAAAAAACCACCTATGATGAGTGGCCAATACATATTTTATTTTCATCCGCGACGATATCGCTCATGGGCGCGCTCGTCTAACACCCATTTTGCATCGTATTGATACCTTAAAGGCATAATCGTGGAGCTGCGTCATTTACGCTATTTTATCGCCGTCGCGGAAGAGCAGAATTTCAGCCGGGCGGCTGAGCGGCTGCATATCAGCCAACCGCCGCTCAGCCGGCAAATTCAGCAGTTGGAGGCGAGCCTGGGGGTGAGGCTGTTTAAACGCGGCTCGCGTCCGCTGGTGCTGACCGCGGCCGGGCGCTTTCTCTATGGGCACGCACTGCAATTCCTGGCGCAAAGTCTCGAATTGAAGACCATGACCCAGCGCGTGGGGCAAGTAGAGCGCCCGCTATCGCTCGGTTTTGTCGCCTCAACGCTCTATGACATCCTGCCGCAGCTGATTCGCCGTTTCCGAACCGCTCACCCCGAAGTGGGTCTGAGCCTGCATGAAATGACCACTCTGGAACAGACCCGGGCGCTCAAGGAAGGGAAAATCGATGTAGGATTCGGCCGCATTCGCCATGAAGACATGCATATACGCCGCATTATCCTGCGAGAAGAGCCTCTGATGGCGGCCTTAGCGGCCGATCACCCGCTGGCGCGTTCGGAGGGATTAACGCTGCGCGCCCTACAGGCGGAAACGCTGATCGTTTACCCGCAAACGCCGCGCCCAAGCTTTGCCGATCAGGTGCTGGCGACCTTTCGCGATCGTGCGTTAGTCCCCAGAAAAATCATGGAGGTGCGGGAACTGCAGGTCGCATTGGGGCTGGTCGCCGCAGGTGAAGGCATCGCGTTGGTTCCCCACTGCCTGCACAGCCTGAAGCGCCCAGACGTGGTCTACAACGTATTGAACGAACAGCGCCTGGTTTCCCCGATCATCATGAGCATCCGACAGTTGGATGAATCTGAAGATATCAAGACACTGTTGCGGATGATTTACACCCTGTATGACGAACAAGGCATTGCCTACATCAAGCCTGAACGGCAAGATTGAGATACCTATGGCGGGCAAAACGAAGAAAAAGCCCGCCATAGTCGTGGCGGGCTTGACTACATACACTCCTTATTGGCAAATCGAAGCGTATTTCTTCATAAACGGGCTGGCGCAAATTGACGCGTAAATGTCTTTTTGCAGTTGGCTGGCGCTAGAATCCGGCTTTTGCGAACCGCCAACGTTTACACCGGTGCCATTGTTGCCGTTAGTGCTGCCGTTAATGCTCACGTCAACGGAAGTTCCGCTGCCGCTATTGCCATTGAGACCGCCTTCAATCACCAGCCCTGCCTGCGCCAGCTGCGAACACATCAGCAGTGTGCAACCCAGCAATGCGATTTTTTTTCTCATAATGTCCTTCTCCTTGTTTATTGAATTATCCATTTGTATTTATTTCCCTGTGCTGCAGACCCTGTACCGATTTCCTGTTGCGGCTAACGCCCTCTTTCACCTATCGCCAATCGCCTTTTCTTCATTCGCTGATCGTGTTTGAAAAACGCATATAAACTCAGAAAAAACAAAAAAACCGCCAGATAAAAAAGATCCAATTTACCTTCCCTGGGTACATCTCGGCACCACACAAATATAATATTCACCTGATAAATGGCCTTTCAGAACTCATAAGCCATCTCGCGTTATGAGCCAAAAAAAGCAGGATTCACTCCTGCTTATCGATAAGAAATCATTAGAAAATCCCTAGCAGACTCGCCCACTGCCGGGTAGCAGTCTAATTAGAACTTGAAACAACAGAGAGCACTAGGGTAACAACAAATAAGCAATAGACCATCCCTAATCAAGGTTAGGAATACTCTTCCCTTCAGGATACTCTCTGTAAATTAGGTAAAGCATTAAGATTACTTTTTCATTGAATGGATACCACAATTGTAGCGCTCCCTTGAAAATCACCCACTTCACCAGAGTAATTAGCCAGCGTTGAGATTAAATTGACTTTCGTACCGGCCGGCCCGGCGTCAATAAGGGCACCTTTTGAAAAGGGTCGCCCGTTGATCGTTACGATGCTACGGAAGTTACTGGCTTTACTCAGGCTAATAAAGTCAGTGGCATTCGCTTCTGCTGCGACAATACGCACCGGAAAAGTTTCATTGCACCAAACGGTAATCTGTGCCGAAGCCTGGCTGCCGTTAACTTTGTCTGGCGCAACCAATCCATGTCGAATCTCTACCTGGGGTTCGCGAATATTACACTGAGTAGGGAGCACAACAGGCGCATCGCAAGCCGGATAGTGATTTGCATCTAAGGCGCCGCCAGGAATAGAACCTTTTATCACTGCATGGTCAGAGTATTGCAAGTAAGTACACAGTCCCCAACCGCTAGTTGAGTTAACGATATATCGAGGCGAATTCGGTCCGACCCACCCTTTTTGTTGAGCCCTCAGAGCCAATTCGCCAAGCGTTTTGCTGTCTCTAATCCAACCGTCCCCGTAATCACCAAATACATAAACATCATAGCCATCTCCCCACCAAGGCAACCTATACCGCAGATGGAGCGCGCAGCTGGTACAACCGTACATAGGGTTAGGCCTGAGATCATTGGTATCCCATTGCTTAATATAAACGCTCCAGATCCCCTGAACAGCCGGCCCCTGCCCTGGTGAATGTGTGGGTATAAGCTCCACTTCTGCCGCCGTTTTCCAATCAGCTACGGCGCTGATTGGAAAAAATAGCAAGGCTGCCACTTTCAGCGCCAGTATAAATCGCAACTTAATGCTGTCCTTTAACATCATCGTGCTCCAATATCAAAAACCAACCACCCCATGCGGTTATTAACAAGATATCTCAGATCGGTACTATTTCCCAATACCCGACCACAAATAGAAAGAGCCGCGGATGAAAAACAGAAATGAAAAATATCAACTTTCAGTATATTCATCACTATGAAGCAATAACCAATAAATAAACTCATGATGCCGAGTTAACATTAACTTTCTCATTATCGAGCGTTTATGGCTATGAATCGTCTTGACGCTTAACCCCAGCAACCTGGCAGTATGGGATTGATCGAATCCATTACGAAGATAACCGACCACCTGCCGCTCTCTGCCGGTTAAGATTTGCCGCTTAGCGGTAGCCGCGAACGCAGAACCGGACAATGCTTCAGACAATAACTCAAACAGCTTGCTCTGATTATCTGTTCGGTACAGCACGCCAGAGATCCCCCTCGCAGCTAAAACAGGCCGTTCCTTAACGGTAAGGATAAACGGTGCGCCTGAAAGATTCGCCCTGCGCCAGCGCTGCGCACGCCGCAGAGAAGAAGCAACAACCATGTCGGTATGCCCCTCACCGTCCGGTGATAAAAAATTGACGGATTTATTGCGATGCTGCGCATACTTTTCAATACTGAGTCGAAGCCCCTCAGCAAAATAGCGATTCTCATCATCTATTACGATATTAAATGTTCCCATGCAACACCTCTTGTCGGCCATGATAATTCTATTCCATACAGAATTGGCATTCTGCTCGGCCTGTTTTAAAGTTTTCCACCGGATATATTACGATAATTATTCTACTCGTATCGCTTACAGTCTATTATTCGTAATCAAGTAAAAATGTAGCCGTACTGACAAATTCTCCTCTGGCGATACTCTTGTTTTTAATAGCCTCAGGCTCACCACGCACATAAGCTTTAAGCGTAATTCTATTGCTCCCTTCCTGTAGTCGCAGTTTCCCCGAAGGCTGATTCAAGGGTAATAGCTCACCTGAAACATTCTCCAGGCCAATGGCGATGCCGCTCGCACCACCGCTACTGATAGCCAGCAACCCCGGCAGCGCAACGCTTTCCGTACCGCTGAAGGAAACGCTTACCGTTTCGCCAAGGCTGAGATCGCACTCCGTCAGCTGTATGGAAAACTCTTTCCCCGCCGTACGCTGATTGAGATAAAGATATTTATCAATCACCGTGCCAAAATCCAGCTCGATATTTTCCTCTCCAGGGGGAATCACGCAAGGCTCCGCCACCAGCTCGCCACGGTAGTTAACCGCCACCGTAGGCGGGGCTCCCCAACCGGTGTGGCTCATACACAGCAGAGCCATCGCTAACGCTGTCTTTTTCATCCCTTCCTCCTGGTTGATATCGTATAAAAACGCTTATATCCGCGATGTGCACAGTCATAATCAAGATCGAGTGATGCCCTCTCCTCCGTCACAAATGCTCATCACCAGCCATATATTTGTCCGATTCGCCAGGCAATTAATTAAAAAATCGGAAACATTACTACTCGCAAATGCCACTCTCAGATTTACAAGCACACTGTTGCTTCGCCACATATATCTGTTCAACCAGGTCGTCACGCAGTACCGCGATAACGACGCGGCACAGAGGGAGAGATATCTCGTTACCTATCGGTCTCCAAAATATTCTAGCCTATGGACACCTAACGTATTTATAGCAGCGCCTTGTGTGGCAAGGTAAGCAGCACCTTTAAACTCCATTATAGAAATATCAGTGCTTCTGTTTCTTATGAAAGTCACGCTAAAAATATCCATACCGATTACGGTAAAGAAACAATGATCGCTTTAGAGCCCTGAAATACCCCAATACTGCCATCATACCCCATCAGCGTGGAGCTTAAGGTTAACGTCACCCCTTGCGGCGTTGCCTGAACGACTTTCCCTTCACCTAAATCCTCGCCATCTATTTTCAGTTCACTCCGGAACTGTTTCCCACCATTAAAGTAAACGCTGCCGACTCTGTCTGCCGACATAATTCGCACCGGAAATTTGGAACTGCACGTCACATGCAGCGAGGTGCTGACAGTCTGACCATTCACCTCCTCGTCGCGCAGCACGCCATGGCGCAGCTCAATCTCTTTTTCCGCCAGGTCACAATAGGAGGGATCGACCACCGGCGGAACACATTGCATCCCTCCAGGAAAACGAGCTGGCCCATAGCTTCCGTTTCCGCCAGAAATCTTCCCCCAATAGCCAAAAAAGACACATACATCTCGGGCAGGAAAGCCTTGTCGACTATAGAACTCCCTATTAAAGAATCCTGAATTAGCAAAGCTTTGCGCCAGTTCCCCCATGGTCTTGCTGGTCGTGAGTCCTGGGAAACTCACTTCGTTCATGGGAGAACCCGTCGTCCCAGCGGCTACTACCCAAAAGGTGACGCTACATAGATAAGAGCAACCATACAGCGGATTCGGCGTGACATCGCCAATATCCCAGTAAGTGACTTTGGCAAAATACTGTTTTTCTCTGGGTGAATATCGAATGTCAGAACTCCACCCCGCCCAAGCGCCGGAAGTATATAAGAGCAGTAATATAAAAAAACTTCTTACTATATTTGATCTGGTTAACGTGTTAACCATGATATTGAGCCTCGTTCACTGAATCTATTAAGCATATGAGGCCTGAGTCCGCTACCGAGGATATCAATTTCAGGCAACCATAGTCACACCGGCACAAGCATCTTGCTCTCTTTCCCGTCATTTACCCTCGCGCAGTTAACAGCGGCGAACTCACTCATATTTAAGCAGGAACGATGCGGAAGCATTGAACGCACCCGGCACCAGCTCCGTATTCACTTTCCGGACAGGCACCACCTGGAAATTAAGATCCATATCAGCCAGACCGTTAATCGCACCGCCGACGCCAAGATCAACAAAAGCGCCATTTTTTTTCCACTGCGCCTTAATCCCCAACCCCTTGACGTTAGTGGCCAACGCCGCCGTATCAAAACTACTGGGTTGACCGACATAGTAAATCTTATAGGCAACATCGAATTCCGCCGGGCAACTCACCTTCACCGAAAACGACTTCTTGTAACGCTCCCCATCGATTTTATTAACGCCCACCGTTTCAAAATCCACGTTTATCGGTTGCCCATCATTGAGCTCACAGGGTACATCCTCGCGTAGCGTCCCTTTGAAACTCATGTTTTCCACTGCTATCCCCTCTCGAGCAGTGATACCCAATAGGATGAGGCAAACTATGCCAAGCTTTTTCATCGTTGCCTCTCCTCTATTGATAGGCTAGCAGCAGGGTGGCGCCGGCAGTAAAGTCACCGCCGGGCAGCTTCGCATTCGCTCTTTTTACCGGAACGGCCTCTAATGGCGGAGCCTGACTACCCGAGTAGGTGAACTTCAGCCAGCTATTAATGGGCAATGGCTTCCCATCAGAACGAAACGCCACCCCGAAGTCGCTGATATTAGTCCGCAGCGCGGAAGCATCGAACGCGGTCGCACCGCCTTGGATTTTCATCTGCATGGCATTGGACTTAATGCCCGAACATTTCAGCGTATAATCAACCGATTTCTTATAATTGTTGCCATCCACCTTGACCGTCAGGATCTCGCCGAAGTCCACTTCGATGGTTTTATTGTCGTTAATCACGCAAGACGGTGTTTCCAGTACGGTGACGCTGACCGTTACAGTGGTCGCCGCATTGGCCAATGGTGACATTCCCATACAGAGAAGACACATCGCCGCATTGCGCCAAAGGCTGCAACTACCGGCCGGGTTGAATATGTGCGCCATACTTCTCAACTCCTTAGTCATAGCTCAGGCTAAAATCCACCGTGGCGCGATAGGCTCCGGCCGCCAGACGGGCCGCCGTGCGTTCCGGCGCCACGCTATAGCTCAAGGTATTCTGCCCCGGCGTCAGCAGCAGCGGTTCCCCGCGGCTGCCCAGCCGCACATCCTGTCCACGGCTGTCGGTAAGACGCAATCCCAACCCGGCAACACCCTGAGCCCTGACCAGCTGCGGATTATCCGCATCCTGCCCGGCGCGGAAAGTGACCGTTACCGCCGGTTGATCATTGGCCCAGGTTAAGGCGCCGGTACGTGAATCCCGGCTGCCGGCCGGGCTGCGCAGGCAGTCTCTCAGCCGTAACTCAAAGGCTACCGGCGCGCCGCGGTCACCAATATTCTGCAGGTGCCCGGTGCCGATCTCCCCCAGGCTGATAACCTGCCAGGCGCTTTCCATCTCCAGCCGACAGGCGCTCTCCGTTAGCGCACCGCGCACCTGCAGCACGCCATTGGCGCCGTCTGTGTACCAGTTATCCGCCACCTGCCCTTGCGCAGCCGGCATCAGCCACAGCATCGCCCCGAGGGTGAGGGGCACCATCAGCGCCAGCCCGCCCAAGGTGCCGTAATACCGACAGTCGTGACGCTCCGGCAGGTGTTTTCTCAGTTTCTCGCTCATCCATTGCATCTTTATTCCTCCCGATGACCCGCCGCAGCCGGTGGTGTTACGACTTGCTCTTTTCCGGCACGACCTGGCAGGCGCTGCCGCTGCAGTTAAAGCTCAGCTGCGGGCGACCGCCGTAGTCGTTGATATAGGTCAACACCGGGCCGTTACCCAACGTGCTGGCGTTGACGCCGAGCGGCGCACTGCTCTTCGGCGGCACCATCAACGGCTCGAAACCTTGCACGCCAGCCACGCCTTTCCTGGCCCCTGCGTCCACCAAAGTGACGTAATAAGGCGTCGGGTTATTCACCACATACTTGTCGCCCTGTTTGCTCAGCGTCAGCTGCTCTTGCCATGGCGCGGCATTCTGCTGCGGTGCAATCGCCGACGGGCGATAGAACAGCTTGATGCGCGTCTGCAGCGCAATCTGCAGCGTATTCGGCTTGTCGCTCTTCGGCGGGATCTCACGCAGGTTGAAGTAGTAGAGCGATTCCCTGTCCTGCGGCAGCTGTTTGGTCGCCGGCAGCGCCTGGATCTTCACCTGGCTCGGCTTGCCCGGCTCCACGCGCTGCACCGGCGGCAACACGGCCAGAGGGCTCTGGATCTTGTTGCCCTTTTCGTCCTCCAGCCAGCCCTGCGCCAGGTATGGCAACTGCTTGTTCTGGTTGCTGATATTCAGGCTGACAGACTTTTCGCTGCCGTCGAAGATCACCCGGGTGCGATCCAGCGCGATAGCGGCCTGCGCCTGCGGCGCCAGCAGCGCGCCCAACAGCGCGGCGGCCAGCAATTGATGTTTGCTCATGGTAAAGTTCTTTTTCATACGTTTATCACTCTTACAGATTCAAATAGGGTGTTCGCGTTCATTACGCCTCTGGCTCATTGGCCGGCAACGCCCGGCACGGCAGCAGCAGGTTGCTCATCATGTCAGCCGGCAACGCTTGCGGCAGGCTGATGGCGCACTGCGCCGCGCCGTTCCAGTGCACGGTCATGCTTTCACCTGGCCGGATGCCGCTCAGGTAGACGCTGCCGCCGTCGTTCACAATCCCTGTATCCTGTTTGCTGGCGTTCATCACCGTGGCGCCGAACGGCGGCGTGCTGCCGTCCGCCAGCCGGATAACCGCCATCGCCTTCTCCCCGGCGAGCACATCAAACTTGCGATAACCGATTGCGCCTTCGGTCAGGGTGGCCTGCACCACCGATTTGGTGGCCTCGGCGTTATCCCCCAGTTGGTTCAGATCGATGCTGGCCTTGTTGCGGTAGTAGCTGTTAACGTCCGTCACCACCGCCTTGCCCCAGCGGTTGGTATCTACGGTGCTGCCGTAACCGCGCACCGGCACCCCGGCCACGCCGCCGGTATCCAGCAGCAGCCGGGTACTGCCCGACATGCCGATGCGGTGCAGCGCTCCGCCTTCTGCCGTTAAGGTCGCACCGCCCTGCGCGCTGAAGCCCAGCGCGCTGTAGCTGCCCTGCTGATAGCTGGCATTGGCGCTCAACTGGGCCACATCGCCCTCACGGCTGTAATAGCCGCTGAAGTTGGCGCCGTTTCTGGCGCTGCCGACGTTCAGCTGATAGTTGCTATGCTCATCCAACCGATCGTAATACCCCACTCGCTGGCTGCTGTCGTGACGGTTTACCGTCGCGCTGTAGCTAAGGTTGGCTCCCTGGCCCCACGGCAATGACAGCGACAGGTACATGCCGTCGTCGTTGGTGTTTTCGTACTTGTTGCGGTACCCGGTCAACGACAGGCTCAGGTTGCGGAAGCGGCCGATATCGAAATAGCGCGACAGCGTCAGGTTGTAACGGTCATTGGCCGGTCGATCCCAATAGGTCTGGTGGTCATAGTTCAGGTACAGGCTCAGGCCTATATCCCGGAACTGCTGATTAAAGGTGATGGTGTACATCTCCTTGTTGTTGCCCACCCGGCCGCCATAGTAACGCGCGTCCAAATACTCGCTCATGCTCATAAAGTCCTGCTCCGAGAAGCGGTAGCCGGCGAAGGTCACCTGGCTGTCGGTCTCGTCGAAGGTCTTCGAATAGCTCAGGCGGTATGAACCGCCGCTCAGCGTGCCGTCCTGCTGCGGCAGCCGCGCCCGCGACTGGGTGGCGTCGAACGACAGCGCGCCCAGCGCCATCAAATCGCGGCCGATACCCAGCGAAGCCGCGTTGTAATCGCCGCCAAACAGGCCGCCGCCGTACAGCGACCAACCGTTGCTCACCCCCCAGGAAAACTCGCCGGTGCCGAACAGCGGCCCATTGCTGTGGTGCTGCCAGTCTGAAGGCTTGCCCGCCGCCATTTTGAAGCGCCAAGAGCCGGGGCGCGTCAGGTATGGAATGCTGGCGGTGTTCATTTTGAACGCCTGCACGCTGCCGTCTTGCTCTTCCACCCGCACGTCCAGCTCGCCGGAGACCGCCTCGCTGATGTCCTGGATGCGGAACGGCCCCGCCGCCACCTGAGTCTCATAAATCACCCGCCCCTGCTGGCTGATGGTGACTTTGGCGTTGGTTTTCGCCACCCCGACCACTTCCGGGGCATAGCCGCGCAGGTTCGGCGGCAGCATGTTGTCGTCAGACACCAGGCTAACGCCGGTGAAACGGAAGCTGTCGAACAGGCCGGAGTTGAGGTAGTCCTCACCCAGCGTCAGGCGCGAGCGCAGCGCAGAAACGGCCCGATAGGCGTAGTAACGGCTCCAATCCAGCCGCTGATCGGTACCCTGGCCGCTGCCGGTTTGGTGATTAAGCTGCCCCTGCCAGTCAGCGCGCAATCGCCAGGCACCGACGTTGGCGCCGGCGGTGCCGTTGCCGCTCATGCTGTTACTCTGCCCACCGCTCCGCTCCTGGCGCTGAGTCTGGCCGTTAACGTTATAGTCAAACAGCAGGCCCGGAATGCCCTCATCCCAGCGCGACGGCGGATCCCAGTCAGGCGAGGAATATTCCAGATAGGCCTGCGGAATGCTCAAATACAGCGCCGCCGTGGCTAAATCGCCGCGCGCCTCCATGCCCTTCAGGCTGGCGATATCCAGACACTCGTCCTGATGCCACCAACGCAGTCCTTTTGATGCATCCGGTTTCAGCCCCAGCTGTTCCACCAGCGCCGGTGAAATACAGGCCTGGCTGCCCTGAGCATCGTCATCCGGCGGATAAAAACTGACGCTCTGTTCCGGCAATTCATTGTTATTAAGATGAATCACCATGGCATAGGCGCCCGGCATGATATAGCCGCTGCGTGAAAACTGGCTCAGGTCGATATTTTTTCTATCGTTCACGTCCAAGATATCGGTATTAAACTGAATGCCATCCTCGGCTTCTGCCTTTGGCGTTAAATGCGCCAACGCCAGAAATATACCGATACTTAGCGCATGAGGACGAAACAGCTTCCATGCAGGAGAAAAAAACATATCCACGACCCTGTTTATTTAATAGTATTTATCGGCAGAGCTCAGCCTCAGTAATAGTCCATTTTAAAACGCACCGCAGAATAATACTCCCCTGCCTGCAGTGGCTGATTATTAGCGACCAGCCGCATTTGGTAGTTAAGCAGCATTCTTTCCGGCAATATTTCTCGAATGGGCAATGGGTTTCCTGGGTGGGCAATATTTCCTTCTGCATCGACGATTTGCAATCCGATGCCTTTTGCCCCACCATGCATCTCAAATAACTCCCCGTCGGCATCCCCGTCAAAAGTCACCCGAAAACCACTCCAGTCCGGCAATTTACTCTCAGCCCGAGATAAAACACAGTTAATTAGCTCAATGGAGAAATAACGAGCGCCCCCGCTGCCGTCGCGAATAATATCTGCAACCGGTGTGACATCCATATCGATTAGCTGTTCCCGACTGCCGGCGGCAATAGCGCAGGCGGTATTGATAATGGCTCCTTGCATATTGACCTGCCCCCATCCTTGACTGGGGCGAGCGGCCTGAACGTTATCCGCGATTAACATTAAGGACAATAGGCAAGGAAGCATTAATTTTGCAGGAAAATAACTCATTGAATGTTCCCTATTCACAGAATTTCCACCGCTCGAATCCCGGGAAAAGCATGCGGGCAAGCCCGCATGCTGCATTATCACTGCACAACCGGACTTACTGGTAAGCCAAGGTGAAGTCAGCCACGGACTGGAAATCGCCCGGGGTGATAACAGCGTTAGAAGCCTTGTTACCCTGCAGGTAAGCGGAGAAGCTCAGGGTGTTATTGCCATTGCCCAGCGTTTGCGCTGAAGAAGCTTTACCCAGCTCGATCACCTTGCCGGAACCGTCGGTGATGGCAATGCCGGCGCCTTTAGCGGTACCAGTAATGCCCAGCAGCTTAGTGTCCTCTACTGAAGCTGCGCCGGTGAAGGTGATAGCTACAGCATTATTCTTGCCAACGCCATTTACATCGCCTGGGTTCAGGTCGCAGTTTTCCAGCTTAATCTGGAAGTTTTTCGGCGTGGACTGGCCACCGTTTTTCAGCGCCACGTTGGAAACCTGGCCCAGGTTAACGGTCTGGTCTACGGTTTCCGGGGTAATTGAGCAAGGTGCGTCAATGATCGCGCCTTTAAAGGTTACGGTGCCGTGGCCCTGGTCTTTTGCTGCGTGAGCCACAGACGCTACGCCGAAAGCCAATACTGCTGCCATCATGATTTTATTCAGTTTCATATTAAATCCCTTACATTCCTTAGTAAGAAAGAGGTACTCATTGACGTCAATTAGATCAACAATTCACTCTTGATGTTTAACGCGCCGCTTTATTTTGCCGAGCGCAGGTTCTTTCGCTGATACCTGCCTTTCAGCGTTCCGTATCAGTGGCAACAAATTTACCCCGTCCAAATCAAAAATAAAACGTTATATCGCAAAAAGACAAAAACACAGGATTTATTAATGAAAAATACACATTAAATAGATTTAAATACTAAAAAATAGAAATTAAATGACCTTATTTATTTTTTAATACTTATACACTTAGACCCTGGTTAATATAATTATATGGAAAGATGGAAAAATCCTATTGACCATTAATACCAAGGATTGAAAAAACAGCACACAGGTCTCAGAATAATCTCTCGACAGGTAAGTTGACAGGTTAAAAAAATGATTTTCCATATAAATAACAACGTTCTCTATGATGAAGATGAGAACACATTGTCGCATATTGATAATGCGGCGACTAAAATAGTCTTACTTAGACCCAGCGCCAGGCTGTTATCACTGTTCATCCGTAACAATAATGTGTTATTAATGCGTGAAAGGTTGCTTAATGATGTCTGGGTTGAGCATGGCCTTAAGGCCTCGAACAACAATCTGAATAACTATGTATCAGGGTTGCGCAAATCGCTGGCGCAGTTCGGCGAAGAGGCGCTTATTGTTACCTATCCGCGTCAGGGGTTTAAGTTCACCGCAGATATCATTCATGAAGTAAATAACAATGAGGAGGTGAAAAAACCGGAAAACAATCCAGAAGGAGATATTGAAGTCAGTAAGATGACTAAGAAAGAAGCGCGGCATAATGGCGTCAATAGCCCATTCAGGCGCCTTCTGCTGGCATTTTTAGCCTGCCTGGTGCCGTTTGCCGCTATCGTGCTTTATCAAAACGCCACCCGTATCAGCATGTATCCTTTGGGCGACTACGAGCGCTGCCAAATATACAGCATGAATTCGGGGAGCGGCCACTTATCCGAAATCAAGCGATTTATCCAGCGCGCTGGTTTTAATTGTAGAAGTAAAGCTGACGTGTATTACTATGATAACATTCGTGATGAAGCGTCGCAGAAGGGCAAAGAGCTGTTAACCTTCTGCCCGCGAGAAAAAAGCAGCCCGTGTATCTACAATTATATCGACAAAGAATAGCATTGGCATTGCAAGATGTTACCTTACCAGGCCATCTCACTCTCAGGATCCCCTTGCCCTAGCCAAGGGGATTCATCTTAGGGTGTAGCACACACAAATAACGGCGCATGGTTATCGGCAAACAAGAAATGCCGGCTATCAATTTGCTCGATACGCCAGTGTATTTGCATACCTTCCACCGGTAACCGCCGATTAAAATCCTCAAGCCTTATCGAGTCATGCGGTTTCTTGATATTTTCCTTCACCCACAGCGTATAGTTATTGCCCTGCCGCCGATAATCCATAACCAGAGTGCGTGAGATAACATAGTGATCCTTGCCATCATAGGCTCTGCCGTTCAACAATATGTTGATGCGCCGCGGGCCATCGGGAACCACATTTATCAGAACAATGCGTCCAATGCTGCGGCCGGCAATGTTGTCAGTTACATGTTCAACCGCCCGGCACTCCGGGATTTGCGGTCTGAAAAATAAAAAGTAACCGGCAACGGCGCAGCCCCCCATAGCCAGTAACGCCGCAATCGCGTAACCATATCGTTTCATCGTTTACAGGCCCCAGCTTTCATAGAAACTCTCGCATTGCACCTTGTTATCCGCCATTTGCGACTCTGGGCAGTAATAGAAATAGGACGTTCGGGTTCTCCCGGAACCGTTTGGCGCCAGTGTTTGCGTGTCGTAGTAGAGCAGCGTCGCCGGTTCGTTGCAGTGAATCTGCGGCCGCCGCTTCAGCATGTCGCGCAGATGATCCAAATCGACCTTGTTGATTGCCGGCTTATGATAAGTGGTGATAAGGCGCACGCTGCAGCTGTCGATGCGCCCCCCGTCGATCGTGCTGATCGGCTGATAACCTGCATCGCGCCACGCCCAAATACCGCTGCCCAACGCCAGAACCAGCAAAGCCGCCAGTGCGGCGGCTTTGAAACGCGTATAGCTGCGTACAGCGACGGAGCCTACCTCAGGGGGGGCGCCCACCTCCTGGCCCATCTCCGGGGCCGGCTCCTCTGCGGGCGCCTGGCTGTCCGCGGTTTTGATCGTAGCGGCGGTGAACATAAAACCTTGCCGCGGCAAGGTGACGATGATCTCCTCCTCGCCAAGCGAAGAGAACGCCTTGCGTAAAATTGAAATGGTGTTGTTGAGGTTGTTACCGGAAGCGACCTGGCCATGAGCCTCCCACACCTGCGTCAACAACGTCTCTCTGGATAACACCAGATTGTTGTTTCTGACTAATGTGGAGAGCAGGCGGTTCAGCGTGGCCGTCAGCGTAATCGGCGGGATATCGTCATTCACCGAGACCAATTCCGATCTATCTTCGTGATATTTAATATTATTATTAATTATGTATCTCATAATTCCCTGCGCTACAAACCATGTCAACGCCAATTCCCCACCAAACAACATGATATTAGCACAGCAATTCTAATAAGAAAATTCTTACGAATTAAATATAAATTCATATAAAACAATAGAATAAGAACAATAAATCATAGAGAATAGCGGAACCTTGGGCGCAGCTAAGGCTCCCTGCCTTCGCTTGATGCGACAACGTTCATTGCGATATATATAAAAAACCCGCCATAACGGCGGGCTAATTCGGTTTGAAATTTATCAAACTAAGCGAACGATTTGCCGCTCCTGCCAACGCCCGAACAGCAACAAGCCGCATATCGCCCCCAGCAGCGCGCAGAACATGTCGGACTGGGTGTCCCACGGGTCGCCCTGGGTGCCGAGAAACTCGTCGGCGCCCTGACCCAGCGCCAGCGCCGCCCACCATTCGATCAGCTCATACAGAGCACTGATGGCGAGCGCGATGCAGCACACCACGAAGCCCAGCATCTTGCGCCCCTGTACATAACCACCGCGCAGCAGGATTTCGCGCGCCGCCAGCGCCGGCACCAGCCCCTGGAAGAAGTGCCCCAGTTTGTCGTACGGGTTACGGCCAAGACCCAGCCACTGCTGCACCTCAAACCCCAGCGGCACGCGGGCATAGCTGTACATGCCGCCGAAAATCAGGATCAGCGCGTGGAAGAAAATCAGCGTGTAGAGCAGCGGCGTCAGCGGGTAACGGCGATGGGTCAGCCACAGCAGCGGCAAAACGATCAAGACCGGCGCCACCTCCATCAGCCAGGTGGTGCGATCGTAAGGGCTGATGCCGCTGTGGATCAGCGCGGCCAGCAGCAGCAGAGTGATAACGGACAACAACAGCGGAGAGCGTGAGACGGGCATAACCAACGTTCCTTCGGGTCAATAAGGCAATCCACACTTTATACCGCAGATCGCACGGCGAAAAAAAACAGGCGGAGCGTCGCCGCTTCGCCTGTTCGGTGTGCGCTTACCCAGCGTAGGATTATTTCAGCGCGACGCGGATCACGTCATCCGGCGCGGTCGCTTCTTTCTCGCGGCTGGAAGCCTGTTTGACGCTGACGTACAGCGTCTGGCCATCCGGCGACAGCGCCAGGCTGTTCGGGTGGGTCGGCGTCTTGATGGTGTTCAGCACCTTGTAGCTCTTGGCGTCGATCACGCTCACTTCGCCCGCCTGGCGGTGGGTGACGTAAACTTCATTGCGCGCCGGGTTGAACAGCACCGCCAGCGATTCCGGCACGTCGATCTTGCTCAGGATGTTGCCGTTGCGGGTATCCACCACCAGCACCTGCGGCTGCTTGGAATCGGTGATGAAGGCGCGGTGAGTGGCGGTATCCAGGCTGATGTTCAGGAAGAAGTGCTCTTTAGACTCATCCAGCTTCTTGCGCGACAGTACCTTGTTGCTCTGGGTATCGATGGTCACCAGCTCGCCGTCGGCGTTGGTGACGTACAGGCGTTTGGCGGCGGCGTCCAGCGCCAGGCCAGTGCCGTATTTGCCGGTGTCGGTCACGGTGGCGCGCAGAGTCAGATCCTTGCCGTCCACCACCCAAACCACGCTGGAATCCCCCAGCCCGGTGATGTACAGGGTATCGCTGTCGGCATCCGCCACCAGTTCGCGCGGCGCCAGCGGCTTGACGGTCTCGGAACGCTGGCGCGCGTCCAGCACCAGGCGGCCTTTCACGTCGCCGGTCTTGGCGTCGATCGCGGTTACCGAGTTATTGACGGTGTTACCGAAGAACAGCGTGCCGGTCTTGGCGTTGACGGCGGCGCCGAACGGCTTGATGTCGTTATGGATAATTTGGGTCACGTCCAGCGTGGTCGGATCCAGACGGTAAACGATGCCGCCCTTGTCCAGCTTGCGGCTCTGCGAGGTGGCCAGGTAGAGCGCGTTCTCGCTCGGGCTGTAGGCCATTTCATAGGCGCCCTTGCCAACCGGCTTGCGCAGCACTTCCGGCGCGGTTTGCGCCTGCAAAGTGTTGGAGAACAGCAGCGTAGACAGCAGCATCAGCGGAAATGCCGCGCGTTTTCCCTTGGTAATCAAAGTATTCATCAAAATCTCCTTATATCCTTCATACTTGCAGCTACATCGGCGTTGGCTGCGCTCGCTCGCCCCAGTCACTTACCTGAGTAAGCTCCTGGGGACTCACGTTCTTGCCGCCTTGATGCAGCTGCAATTATTTTGGATATGGCTCAAAAGAGCGGCGTTTTATGTCAAACCAGACGGCCGCCGCATTATCGTTATTAAAAATCAGGCTTTCTCTTCGGAAAGCAGCGCCCACCAGCTGTCGATGGTCGGGTTACGCGCCAGCGCGATAAAGTCGATGTCGCTGCGGATCTTGCGCCAGCGGGTCGCCAGTTCCATGATGCGCACCGAATCCAGGCCGTAATCGATCAGGTTTTCATCGTTGCCCATGTCTTCGCTGTCTTCGTCCAGCAGCGGCAGGATCTGCTGACGCAGCGCATCGATGCTGGCGATGCCGGCCGCCGGCAGCAGAGACGCGGTGGTCACCACCCGGCCGCAGCGGCCGGCGGTGTAGCGCAGCGCCATCAGGTGTTCGTCGCGCGAGAAGTCCGCCAGGCCGTCGGCCACCATGAACGGCTGGATGTTGCGCATGAAGGCGTCGATGGCGGTGGTCAGGCAGCCGATGTGCGCATACACACCGCAGATGATCAGCTGATCGCGGCCGGACTCCTGCAGGATCTCCTGCAGCGGCGAGCGATGGAAGGCGCTGTAGCGCCATTTCACCAGCACCGTGTCGTCTTCGTCCGGCGCCAGCGCAGCGGTCACCGCCTGCTGCTCAGGGTGTTTGTTCAGGCCCGGCCCCCACATGTCGTTCAACAGCGCGCGATCTTCATCGCTCTGCTGGTTCGGCTGCGCGGTATAGAACACCGGGATGCCCTGCTGCTTGCAGTAGCTGCGCAGGTTGGCGATGTTCTCCACCACCTGTTTAATCAGCGCGCTGTCCTCGCCCCAGAAGTTGAGGAAATACTGCTGCATATCGTGGATCAGCAGCGCGGCGCGCTGCGGTTCTACCTGCCAGGTGACTTTATTTTGCGGCAGTTCGTCCGCCGTCGGCAGCGCGTAGTCATTAAGTTTTGGAATGGCCATCGATTAATCTCCCTGAGCCTGAGTCTGTAGTTGCGCGTCGAGCTGCTGGCGCAGCCGTTTTTTGTCCACTTTGCCGACCGGGGTCAGCGGCAGGCTGTCCACCTGAATAAAGCGATCCGGCAGCTTGAAGTCCGCCACGCCCTGTTCGCGCAGGTGGCGGCGCAGCACCACCGGTTTCAGCGGCGCGTTGGCGATGATATAGGCGCAGCTCTTCTCCCC
The DNA here is from genome assembly GCF_037150675.1 of Serratia sp. KG1D. Taxonomy (NCBI): domain Bacteria; kingdom Pseudomonadati; phylum Pseudomonadota; class Gammaproteobacteria; order Enterobacterales; family Yersiniaceae; genus Serratia; species Serratia sp. KG1D. Next base: position 32,499 of record NZ_JBAGIH010000004.1, on the reverse strand, counting down.
CATCAGCGCATCCGGCATCGATACCAGCGCGGCGTTGATCACGTCCGGATGACGCAGCAGCAGGTTCTCGATCTCCTCGGCGGCGATCTTCTCCCCGCCGCGGTTGATCTGGTCTTTCTGCCGCCCCTGCACGGTGATGTAGCCGTCTTCGCTGATGCTGATCAGATCGCCGGAGCAGTAGAAACCGTCGGCGTCGAAGGCGTCGGCGTTGTGCGCCGGGCTCTGGTAGTAACCGCGGAAGGTGTAAGGCCCGCGCGTCATCAACCGTCCGACCTCGCCCGCCGGCAACGGATTACCGTCGTCATCCGCCACCCATACCTCGTCGTCCGGCGACATCGGCCGCCCTTGCGTCGCCAGGATGTGGCGCTCGTCGTCGTCCAGCCGGGTGTAGTTCACCAGCCCTTCCGCCATGCCGAACACCTGCTGCAGTTGGCAGCCGATTTCATTCTGAATGCGCGCCGCCAGCGTCTCGCCCAGCTTGGCGCCGCCCACCTGCAGCAGTTTCAGGCTGGCGAGCTGGGCATTGCCGCCCCACTCTTCGATCGCCTGCAGCCACAGCGTGACCGCCGGCGGCACCAGCGCCGTCACGTTGATTTGGTGCTGTTCGATCAGGCGGAAGCATTGCCCGGCGTCCGGATCGGCGGCGAACACCACCCGCCCGGCGCCATAAAACACGCCCAGCACGCCCGGCGAACTCATCGGGTAGTTGTGCGCCACCGGCAGCGCGCACAGATAGCGGGTCTGCGCGTCGAAACGGCAGATCTCCACGCTGCGGCGAATGCTGTAGTAGTAGTCATTGTGGGTGCGCGGGATCAGCTTCGGCGTACCGGTGCTGCCGCCGGAAAGCTGGAAGAACGCCACCTGATCGGCCGCGGAAGGCTGCGCGACGAAACCATCGCTCGCTTCTTCCAGCCAGGCGGCCAGCGCCAGCTCGCCCTCGGTCTGGCTGCGCAGCGCCACGACACGCAGCGAAGGATGCGCATCGCGGAAGGCGTTCAGGAACTGATCGTCGGCAAACAGCGCGTGCTGGCGATCGGCGATCAGCAGCGCCGGTTTGATCTGCTCGGCATAGGCGTTCAGCTCGCTGCGCTGATGGCTGAACAGCGCGTTGACCGGCGCCACGCCAATTTTCAGCAGCGCGAAAAACACGATATAGAACTCCGCCACGTTGCCCAGCTGCACCAGCGCTGTGTCGCCGGATTTTACGCCGCGGCGCAGCAAAGCGGCCGCCAGACGATCGGAACGCTGCTGCAGCTCGCGGTAGGTCAGGCTGCCCTGAGCGTCGATAATCGCCGGGGCGTCGTTGTCGGCCTGGCGGTCGAGGATCTCGGTCAGCGGCTTGTCAGTCCAGTAGCCGCGCTCGCGATAGCGGCTGGCGAACTCCGCCGGCCAGGGGGTAAAGGCAATGCTCATCTTGTCGTTATCCTTGATTTATACCAAAGGCACGCAGAATGGTGCTGAGTTTGGTGCCTGTTTCATGCCATTCAGATTCGGGTGAAGAGTCTTCCACGATGCCGGCGCCGGCGAACAGCCGTACCCGGTTGCCGTCAACGGTGCCGCAGCGGATAGTCACTACCCACTCGCCGTTGCCTTCGTCGTCGCACCAGCCGACGATGCCGCCGAACAGGCCGCGATCGAACGGCTCCAGCTTGCCGATCAGGGCGTGCGCCTCGGCCGTCGGCATGCCGCACAGCGCCGGCGTCGGGTGCAGCAGGCAGGCCAGCGACAGGGCGTTTTCGTCTGGAGACGCCGCCTCGCCGTCGATCGGCGTGGAGAGATGCCACAGCGTGGTGGTGGTCAGCAATTCAGGGGTGTGCGGCACGTTCAGGTAGCGGCAGCGGCCGGCCAGCACGTCACGCATGCTTTCGGTGACGATGCGATGCTCGTGGCGATCTTTCGCCGAGGCCATCAGCCGCTCTCCCACTTCGCGATCGCGCTGCGGGTCGGCCTCGCGCCGGGCGGAACCGGCCAGCGGGTTAGAATAGAAACGGCCGCCGTCCTGGCGCAGCAGCAGCTCCGGGCTGGCGCCCAACAGCGCGCCCTGCTCCAGCGGCACATGGAAATGGAAACCATGCGGGTTCTGGGCAATCACGCGCGCCATCAGCGCATGGCGATCCACCGGCTGACGCGTTTCGATCTCCAGCAGGCGCGACAAGACCACTTTGTCCAACTCACCGGCCTTCATCGCGTCGACGGCGTCGCTGACCATGTTCATGAACGGCTGCTGCGGCGGCAGTTCCGTTACCCCGGCCAGCTCCGGCCCGTCCGCCGCCGGCCTAACGCCGGCCATAAAGGCGGCGCGATCGAACCAGCGGCTCTGCTGCGGAATAAACAGCGCCGAAGGCTGCCGGGTATCGAACGGGATGGCGCCGCACAGCAGCGGTTTTTTGATGCCGGCCTGGCGGGCCTCGGCAAACGCCTGCCGCACGCTGCGCTGGAACTCGCCGTTCAGATCGGCGCCGTCCGCGGCCGGCAGGCGAATGCGGCTGAAACAACCGGTGGTGGTCAAGCTGCGGAAAGGGGAGGTAAAGAAGAAGCCCGACGCCGGAGAAAAATCAGCGGCGAACCGGTGTTCTTCGCGCTCCTGCATTTCCTTTCGATTGATGTCGTTCACGGCAGTACCCATCGCTTCGCCCTCAAGGATTTGAAGTGATAACCAATATAATAATGATTATCATTTGAGTTAATTCCGCGCTAAATTACTCGCCGATATTTGCTATGTCAATAAACGTAAGCACTTCTTTCATTTCGAAATCATGACATAAACGCTGTGGGTTTTACGCATGCCGATGATAAGCATTGCTATTTGATCCCACAGCGTCGAATTAACGCATCGAGTTACTTTTCACTGGCCGGCTGAGGCTCGTTCTGCGGCTCCGGTTTGTGCAGCGTCACCTGGCGCAAACCGGTCATGGCGAACAGCAACAGGATGCCGAGCGCCGCCGCGCCGAAGCCGAAACCGCTGGCGCTCATCGCCGGCAGCATAAAGGCGCCCATCGCCCCCAGCAGCAACGCGCCCAGCGCATCGCCCACCACGTTCTGCGCCGTCCACAGGCCATTGATGCGGCCAAGGAAGTTATCCGGCGTCAGGCTCTGGATCAGACCGTATTGCAGCAGCGAGTTCAGCGCGCTCAGGTAGCCGAACGCCACCAGGCACAGCAACGCCAGGCTGTACCACGGCATCAGGCCGAACAGGCCGATGGCGGCGAACGCCGCGATCGCCGTCAGCAGCATCACCCAGCCGGGGCGCGCCACGTGCGCCACGCGCCCGCTGGTGAACGCGCCGATGGCGGCGCCGAGCGGCACGGCGGCGTACATATAGCCAAGGTGGGCAGCGTCGATGTGCCAACCTTCCGCCATCGCCGGGTACAGCACGCGCACCGCGCTGGCCATGGTCAGCAGCGCGCCGATCAGCGCCACCATGCCGATCACCTTGTTCTGGAACAGGAAGGCGAAACCGCCCGCCAGCGCGCGCAGCGGGTGTTCACGCGGCTGCGGCGGCGGCATCAGCTGCGGCAGGCTCAGCAGCGGCAGCAGCGTCAGCAGGGTGCCGAACGCCGCCAGACCGTAGTTCCAGGCGATGCCCATATGGGCGATCACCAGGCCGCCGATCGCCGGAGAAAGAATCGAGCCGAAGCGCACCGTCAGCATGCTGATGGCGCCCGCCTGCACGATGTTTTCGCGGCCCACCAGCGCCGGCGTGGCCGCCAGCAGCGCCGTCACCCCCACCGCGCCAAAGAAGCCGTCCCACACCGCCAGCAGATAAATGGCCGCCAGCGAAGGCGACGGCAGCAGGGCGTTGAGACACAGGCCGACAAAACCGACGCCGCAGGTAGAGCGCGCAAACAGAATCAGCCGGCGTCGCTCATAGCGATCGGCCAATACGCCCCCCATCAGCAGCCCGGCGAACATGCCGCCGCCGGCCAGCGTCACCGCCAGCCCGACCTGCAGGGTGGAACCGGTCAACGCCTGGATCTGCACCGGGATGGCGATCGCCATCAGCCCCAGCGCCACAATGGAGATAAAGCGCGCGCAGAACACCGCGCGGAAAGCCCGGTTGGTTTTCAGCAGGCTGAAATCAAGCAGGATGGAGGGTTTGCTACTCATCGGTTGTTCACCACATCTTTAAACGGGGATTCTGCAGTTGCGGAGCGCTATGCTAGCACAGATGACGAAATCAATAATGATAATAAAACTCATTGATATTCAATTGTGAGCAACCGCAAGAAACGCCGCCAAACGCGGGGCAATCCCCGTGCCTGGCGGCGGGATGAGGGCGTCATTACAGCGTGCGCAAGATCCGGTTCAGCAGCGGCCCCAGCACTTTGAACGACGCCGGCGAAACGATATCGACATGCGCGCAGTCCAGCTCGTGCGCCTGCAGCGCATCGACGTACTGCGACCAGGTTTGCTGCACGTCCATCCCTGCCTGCAGCGTGCGTTTGGCGACGAACAGCGTCGCCTGGCCGTGGAAACGGGCGGTCCGCGTGTGCGACAACAACCGCACCGAATCGGCGTAGTTGGCTTCGATGTTGTCGAACATCGCGGTGCGCGTCTCACCCAGCGCCGGATCGAGCGTGTCCTGCGACACCGCCAGGAACTGCTCGCGCTCGCGCTGCACTTCCTTCAACACGTTGTCGTCCAGCATCACGTCCCAATTTTGGGTCTCCGGCGGATAGGTATCCAGCAGGCCGAGGAACGCCACCTGCTCGCCGCGCGCCTGCAGCCGGGCGGCGATGCCCTGCGCCAGCGTGCCGCCGAGCGAATAACCGATGAAGTGGTACGGCCCGTGCGGCTGCACCTGCAGCACCGTCTGCAGGTGCGCCTCCACCACCTGGTCCATGTCTTCGCTCAGCGCCAGCGGGCCGTCCGGCCGCGGCGACTGGATGCCGACCAGCGACCAGTGCTGATCGAGATAGCGCGGCAATACGCTGAACTGCCAGGAGAAACCAGACGCCGGATGCAGACAGAACAGCGTCGGCCCCTCGGTGACGCGCAGCGGCAATACGCTGTCGAAGCCGCTGCGATCGGCCTCTTCCTGCGTGCGATCTTCCGCCAGCAAGGCGGCCAGTTGCTCAACGCGCGACGCTACCATCACCTGGCCGACGGACACCGCCTTGCCCAGATCGCGGCGCAGCTCCGCCGCCAGGCGCATCGCCAGCAGCGAATGGCCGCCGAGCGCGAAGAAATCGTCGTCGGCGAACACCTGTTCGCGCTGCAGCAAACGGGCGAATACCGCCGCGATCTCGCTTTCCAACCCGGCCTGCGGCGGCCGCCCCGCCTTGCGCTCACCGCCCTGCGGCTGCGGTAAAGCCTTGCGATCCAGCTTGCCGTTGGCGCTCAGCGGCAAATCGTGCATTTCCACCAACGCCACCGGCACCATGTGCGGCGGCAGGCGGTCGGCCAGCGCCGCACGCAAAACCTCCGCATCCCAGCTCACACCGGGTTGCATCACCAGATAGCCCACCAGTTGGCGCGCATCGCCGCCGGCGTCCACCGGCGTGCCCTGCAACACCAGCGCATGCGTCACCGCCTGGCGCACGCCCGGCAGCGACAGCAAGGCGTGATCGATTTCACTCAGCTCGATACGCTGCCCGCGGATCTTCAGCTGATCGTCGCTGCGGCCCAAATATTCCACCGCGCCGTCCGGCAGCCAGCGCGCCACGTCGCCGGTGCGGTACATCCGTCCGCCCTCGCCGAACGGGTCGGCGACAAAGCGGCTGGCGGTCAGATCCGGCCGGCCAAGGTAGCCGTGCGCCAGCTGCACGCCGGTCAGATACAGATCGCCCGCCACGCCCGGCGGCACCGGCCGCAGGCGCGCGTCAAGAATGCGCAGCCCGGTGTTCCATACCGGCAGGCCGATCGGCACGTTGGCGCCGGTCACCTTCGCCAGCGCGTCGCCGTAGGCCGGATGCCAGGTCACGTCCACCGCCGCCTCGGTCGGGCCGTAGAGGTTGTGCAACGGCACCGCCGTGCGGCTTTGCCACAGGCGGCACAGCTCCGCCGGCAGCGCTTCACCGCTGCAGAACACCTGGCGCAGCGCGGTGCAGTTCGCCACCGCCGCGTCATCGTCCAGGGCGGCGACGAAGGCCGCCAACATCGACGGCACGAAGTGCAGCGTGGTAATGCGGTGTTGCGCGATCAGCTGTTGCAGCTGCTGCGGATCGCGGTGCGCCTCAGGCGGCGCCATCACCAGCCGGGCACCGACCATCAGCGGCCAGAAGAATTCCCACACCGAGACGTCGAAACTGCATGGCGTTTTCTGCAGCACCGCGTCGTCCGCCCCCAGCGGATACTGGTGCTGCATCCACAGCAAGCGGTTGACGATCGCCTGATGGCCGACCAGCACGCCTTTCGGGCGCCCAGTGGAACCGGAGGTAAAGATGATATAGGCCGCATGATCCGGCGTCGGGCCCGCGATCGCCACCCCGGCGGCGTGATCGGCCGCCAGCGGCGCGTCATACAGCAAGATTTCGCCCTTGTCGGCGAAGCGCGCCTGCTGCGCCGGGCTGGTGATGACCAGCCGGGGCGCGGCGTCTTCCAGCATCATCGCCAGCCGCTCGTCCGGATAACCGGTGTCCAGCGGCAGGTAGGCGGCGCCCGCTTCCACGATCGCCATCAACGCCAGCGACAGGAACACCGAGCGCGGCAGCGCCACCGCCACGATGTCGCCCGGCCGTACGCCCTGCACAACCAGCTGGCGCGCCAGCGCCGTGACCTGTTCGCGCGTTTCGCGGTAGGTGAAGCTGAAATGCGCATCCGCCAGCGCCGGCGCGTTCGGCGTGCTTTGCGCCTGCTGCGCCAGCAGTTGGCTCAGCGTGGTCGCCGGCAACGGATGCGCCGTGTCGTTGACCCGCGCCAGCAGCGCGCGATCGTCGGCGGTCAGCATGTCGGCTTCGCCGATCGGCAACGTTGCCTGCGCGGCGAACTGCGCCAGCAGCAGCGGCAACCGCTGCAGATGCGCCAGCAGTTCCTGACGGCTGTAACGCTCGGCGTTGGCCAGCAGCTCAACCTTCAGCTGATGGTGTTCGTCGATAAACAGCGCAATCTCCAGATCGCGCACCGGCCCGGAGGCCAGATCGTGGGTAATGCCTTCGATACCGGCGAAGTCCAGCTGGTAATCGAACATTTTGAAGTTGAAGACCGTGCCGTACAGCGGTTCGCCGTCGCCGACACGCCCCAGATCGCGCTGCACCTGTTCGGCATCGTAGCGCTGATGGCGGCGCACCGTTTTCAGCTCGCGGCTGATGCGGGCGGCGGCCTCATACAGCGTAGCCTGCGGCTCGAGGTGCATCTCCATCGGCAGCACGTTGATCACCGGGCCGGCGGCGCACAGGGCGGCCGATCCGGTACGGCGCATGAAGATAAAACCGGCGCTGAAGCACGGTTGGCCGCTCAGACGCGACACCCATAGCGCCACCAGCGCCACCGCCATATCGGCGGCGTTCAGCTTCTGCTGCGCGCCGCACTGCACCAGTTCGGCGAAGGCCTGCGGATCGCAGCGCTGTTCCAGCCGGTGGATGCGCGGCGTGGGCGTTTGCCCGGCCAGCGGCTGCGGGCAGAGCGTGGCCGGTGGCGGCAACTGCCGTGCTTTTTCACGCCAGAAATCGGCGTCGCGTTGCCAGGCCGGGGCCTCCCGGTAAGCCTGGTATTCCGCCACCACGTCGCTGAACGCCGTGAAAGGCGTCGGTTCCAACGCGTCGCCGCGGCAAAGATGGGTGTAAATCGCCGCCACGCGGCGCGCGATGGCGGTGAAGCTGAAACCGTCCACCAGCAGATGATGATAGCGCTGATACCAGAACCAGCGGTCATCCGCCAGGCGCATCACCACATGGCGATACAGCGGCGCGCCGCTGCCGGCGCGCAGATCGCTCGCAAGATCGATGTCCATCAGCGCGCGCGCGGCGGCTTCAGGGTCCGGCGACGTCGTCAGATCAACAAGTTCCGGCTCGTGCACCGCCAGCGTGTCATCCAGCCATTGCACCGGCACGCCGTCGCGTTCCGCAAAACGCAGGCGCAGCATGTCCACCTCGCCCAGGCCCTGGATGATGGCCTGCAGCAGAGGCTCCACGGCGACAGGGCCGTTGAGTTCGATGGCGTGAGCCACCGCGTAGGCATTGCGATGCGGGGAGATTTGATCGGCGACCCAGATGCCGGGTTGTGCCGCGACCAGCGGCCATTCGCCCGCAAGCGCCGGGCCGCTGAGAGAGTTAGGGGTGTGTGACACTGCTTATTGCTCCCGTGATTACCTGGCGCCGGTCACGCCTCGCGTGCTGCGACCGGCAGAATATCTTGCCAATGCTGTTCCAGCCATTCGGCGCACTCGAGGCGCGCCGCCGGGCCAAAGACGATCGTCCACTCGGACGGAATGGCGCGGAAATCCGGCCACAAACTGTATTGTTGTTGTACGTTGCGCAGCACCAGGCTGCGCTGCTGTTGATCATCGAACGGATTCAGGCTTTCCATCATGTGTTCCTCGTGCCGTCGCCGATGCCGGGTAAGCGGTGGCGAAAGCGGAAGCCCATACCGCCTGCAGCCCATCGGTCAGGCCGCTGCGCCAGCACAGCGCATCGTGCCCGCCTTCCACCACCCGGTAGTGCACCCGATGGCCGGCGTCGCTCAGGCGCGCCGCCATTTCGCCACTGACCCGATGCACCAGTTTTTCCTGCGAACCGGCTTCCATAAAGACCTTCAGCGCGCCGTGGTTGCCCAGGCCGTGCCGTTCGACCTGTTGCATCAGCCAGCAGGCGTCGTCGGGAATGCTCGGCAGCTGCAGCATGTCGCGCCGCGGCCACCAGTAGGAACCGGACTGGGTGATCACCGCGCCGAAGCGCTGCGGCCAGCGCAGCCCGGCATACAGGGAGGCCAGGCCGCCAAAGCTTTGCCCCGCCACCACCGTATCGGCCGGCTTGTCGCTGTGCGGCGCCCAGTCGGCCAGCTGCGGCATCAGTTCTTCCTGCACCGCCAGCCAGAAATCGTCCTTGCAGGTTAATTCTCGCGCCCGGTGCGGCAGATCGATGATGTCGATCAGCACATACACCGCTTCCGGCAACGCCCCCTCGCGGGTCAGCTGCATCAGCGGCGCCCAAACCGGCATCTGCTTCGCCCAGAACTGACCGTCGAGCAAGATCGCGAGCGGGCGCTCGGCCGGCTTGCTGTCGCCGGTGGTGTAGATCCAGACATCGCGGCTGTTGCCCAGGCGCTCGCTCTGCCAGGTATGACGCTGCAAACGCGCCGGCAGCGGCGGCGTGCAGCGCCCGCTGGCGATCTCATATTCGTCGAACGAACGCCATACCGGCTGCGGCGGCGCATCCGGCATGTGCAGCCCGGAGACGCTGTGGCCGCTGGCGCTTTGCCAGGAACGATACGGGTTGAGCAGATCGGGTGTAGCGCTGGCGAACACCTGGTGCCACCAGTGACGCAGGTTGTGCATGTTGGCGTGCGCATCGTCGCCGCTGAACGCCGGCGGCCGCTCGTCAAAGCAGGGGATAAAGCAGTAGCTTCCGCGCCAGGCGCCGCTCAGTTCGGTCTGCCAATACCACACGTCGGTGCCGGCCAAACGCTGCAGGCTTTGCGGCGGATTCGGCTGATGGTGGTCGGTCAGGCAGTTAATGTTGATCCATACGCGACGGTAGGCGGAGGTCAATTCGCATCCCTGGGGATCGCGCCAGAAAAAGGTGGTGCGCCAGCGGCCGTTACCCGCCGGTTCTACCCATGGCGTACCGCGTCGTGCCACCGTCAACCACCACCCTGGACTGCCCGCATTGCTGCTGGCCAATAATCTGCTGCTTTCTGACTGTAGTTCTGTATTCACAACGCCTACCCATTTTGTAGTTGGCGGCACCGGGAACGTCGACTTTTCCCTATCGCCGGCCACCGCCCGAACGCACTGTACGCCAAATACTATTGATAATAATTTGCATTTGCAATAGTGTGTAAGGCTTGGAGATCGTGCTGGTATTGCGCGCAACGGACAGGGATCGGGGATACATCAATGGCATCCCTTGCCGCAGCCGATTTTCTATTTCCGACTACACAAAAACTACAACCGCCCTTCCCCCCATTCGGCGAGGGATGGCAGCAAGGTAGGACACTCAGATGAAAAGCAAGCTATCACGTTATTCTTTAGCCACTCTTATCGGCTTGGGATTGGGCGCGTCCGCGTTCGCCAACGCCGCGCAGCAAACCGACACCACCACCACGGAAGAGAACAGCGGCGCCACGGATAAAAAGCCGCGCGGCGAAGACACCATCGTCGTGACCGCCGCCCGGCAGAACCTGCAGGCGCCGGGGGTGTCCACCATCACCGCCGACGAAATCAAAAAACGCCCGCCGGCGCGCGACATCAGCGAACTGATCCGCACCATGCCCGGGGTTAACCTGACCGGCAACTCCACCAGCGGCCAGCGCGGCAACAACCGCCAGATCGATATCCGCGGCATGGGCCCGGAAAACACCCTGGTGCTGATCGACGGCAAACCGGCCTCCAGCCGCAACTCGGTGCGCCAGGGCTGGCGCGGCGAGCGCGACTCCCGCGGCGATACTGCCTGGGTGCCGCCGGAAATGATCGAACGCATCGAAGTGCTGCGCGGCCCGGCCGCGGCGCGCTACGGCAACGGCGCCGCGGGCGGCGTGGTCAACATCATCACCAAGAAAGCCGGCGATGCGCTGCACGGCTCGCTGAACGGCTACTTCAACGTGCCGCAGCACAAGCAGGAAGGCGCCACCAAGCGCACCGACTTCAGCCTGTCCGGCCCGCTGAGCGATTCCCTGAGCTTCCGCCTGTTCGGCGGCTACAGCAAAACGCAGGCCGACGCCTGGGATCTTAACGAATCGCACAAGTCCGAACGCGTGGGTACCTACGCCAACAGCGTCCCGGCCGGGCGCGAAGGGGTGGTCGATAAAAACATCGACGCCTTGCTGCACTGGGACTTCGCCCATCTGCAGTCGCTGGAGTTCGAGTACGCCTACGGCCGCCAGGGCAACCTGTACGCCGGCGATACCCAGAACACCAACACCAATGCCCTGGTGCAGAGCAACTACGGCAAAGAAACCAACCGCATCTACCGTGAGACCTTCGGCCTGACCCACCGCGGCGCCTGGGACAACGGCGTGAGCACCAACAACTACGTGCAGTTTGAACGCACCCGCAACACCCGTATCAACGAAGGGCTGGCCGGCGGTACCGAAGGCATCTTCGATGTCAACAATACCGGGTTCGGCACCACCAAGCTGGACGACTTCCTGGCGCACAGCGAAGTCAGCGTACCGTTTGAGCTAGGCGTCGCCCAGACCGCCACGCTGGGCACCGAGTGGAGCCAGCAGCGGATGAAGGACGGCTCTTCTATCGCACAATCGCTTGAAGGCGCTAAAACCGGGGGAGCAATTGAAGGCATCTCTAGCAGCAATCGCAACCCTTATTCCTCCGCACATATCTTTTCACTGTTTGCCGAAGACAACATTGAACTGACCGACACCACCATGCTGACGCCGGGCCTGCGTTACGATCTGCATTCAGAGTCCGGCAGCAACTGGAGCCCGGCGCTGAACCTGTCGCAGGAACTGGGTGATTACTTCACGCTGAAGATGGGGATCGCACGTTCGTACAAAGCACCTAACCTGTTCCAGACCAACAGTAACTACGTGTTATACAGCGCGGGTCAAGGTTGTACGGCCGGTGATACCTTCGACGGCTGCTACCTGCTCGGCAACGACGATCTGAAGGCGGAAACCAGCGTTAACAAAGAGATCGGGCTGGAGTTCCATAACGACGGCTGGCTGGCCGGCGTGACCTACTTCCGCAACGATTACCACAACAAGATTGAAGCGGGTACTTCTCGCATCGCTACCAGCAGTAAAGGTACAGCCGTCTACCAATGGGAGAACGTACCGAAGGCGGTAGTTCAGGGGCTGGAAGGCTCGTTGAACGTGCCGGTTAGCGAGACCGTCACCTGGAGCAACAACGCCACCTACATGATCGAGAACAAGAACAAGACCACCGGCGATTACCTGTCGGTGATCCCGAAGTTCACCGTCAACTCGACCCTCAGCTGGCAGGCCACGCAGGATCTGTCGATGCAGTCCACCCTGACCTGGTACGGCCGTCAGAAGCCGAAGAAGTACAACTACCAGGGTAAACCGGCCACCGGCAGCGAAACCCATGAGGTCAGCCCTTACGCCGTCGTCGGCGCCAGCGCGACCTATGACCTGACCAAAAACGTCAGCGTCACCGCCGGCATCGACAATCTGTTCGACAAACGCCAGTTCCGCGCCGGCAACGCGCAGAACGTCGGCAATCCGAACACCGGCGCGATCAACATCGCCGGCGCGGGTGCGGCCACCTACAACGAACCGGGCCGCACCTACTACATGAGCATCAACACCCACTTCTGATGGCATGACCCAACCACAAAGGGGTGCTCAGCACCCCTTGAGGTAAATGACAAAGCGGATGACGTTGCCGGGCTTTCATTAGGCGACAGATAGAAAATAAGGAAAATCAATTCATTGATTTTCGGCCGATAACCACAAAGGAGGAAAAACCACGCTTTTTCCTCCTTTGTCAGCCACTAGAAAGGGCGCCGCGGCGCCCCTTTTTTTATCTTTCCATTGCGTTACCTGGTGTGCAGCTGAATGCGCACCACGCTTTCCGGCTTGCCGGCCTTGGTGGAAGCGCCGTCGTTTTTCACCGTCACGAACAGCGCGTCGCCTTTCGGATCCAGCGCCAGGCTGTTAGGGTGCGGCGGCAGGTCTACGGTTTGCAGGCGCTTGAGCGTCTTGGCGTCAAACACCGTCAGCGTCCCGGCGCCGTGATCCACGCGCACGCCCTTGCGGTTGGCGACATACAGCCGCTGGCTGCGCTCATCGAGCAACAGGCCGATCGGCACCTCATCCGTCAGCTCACTGGCCAGCACCTTGCCGCTGTCCGCATCCAGCGCGAATACCCGGTGGCCGCTACTGCGCTTCACATAGTCGTGCCCCAGATGATGATTGCGGTAGTCGTCGCGATCGATGCCCTGATCGACGCCCAGCAGGCGATTGCTCGCCGGGTCATACACCAGGTTCAGCAGCTGATCGGCCTGCACTTCGTGCGTGGCGGTGATCGCCAGCGTGTCGGCGTTCAGGGTGATCACCTGCCCCTGCATGTTGGAGACGAATACCCGGCGGCCCTTCTCATCCAGCGTGATGCCCACCGCGTTGTAGCCGAAGCCCGGGATCACTTTCTCCAGCTTGCCGGCCTTGGTATCGACCACGTACAGCACGCTGTCGACGCCGAAGCCCAAGCCCGGCAGGAACAGACGACCGCTTTGCGCGTCATACTTGAGCTCGCGGAGGCGGTACAGGTAGTCCTCGGTGATTTTAAACTTCTTCAGCTCCGCCAACAGGAAATCCAGGCGCTTGCCGCTGATGCCCGCCTGCTTGTAAGCCTGCTCCAGCACCGCTTTGTCCAGCAGCTTGATGCTGCCCAGCGCGTGGTTGGTGGTGGTGTCCACCACCCCGACTTCGCCGTTGAAGGCCTGCGTCAGGTACAGGCGATTGCCCGCGTCGTTCAGCGCCACGCCGAAGCCTTTCACCTGCAGCGGGATCTCCGCCTTGATCGCCAGGGTGTTGGGATCCAGCCGCAGCACGCGGGAGCGCGCCTCTTCCTTCCAGTCCGGCGCACTGACGAACAGCGCCTGTTGCGAGGTGCTGTAGGCCATCTCCACCACCGTCGACGACAGCGCCTGGCGCTTGATGTCCTGCGGTTTGATGCCGGCATCGTCGGCCTGCGCGGCGCCGGCGACCACCAGAGAGGCCGCCACCAGCAGCGACAGTAACGCGCGCGGGGTTGCTAGGGTTCCAGACATCCTTTTATCTCCTTGAAATCATGCTTTCGGTTAGAGTGAAACAACGTCATGCCTGCGGCCCGGGCGGCAGCGCCGCCAGAGCGATATCGCCAGCGATGTGCTGCGCAAACTGGGTAAAGACATGCTGAACGCCGTCGGCGATCAGATTGGCCTGCTCCCGGCTGTAGTGATCCTGGCGGTAGGTCATCATCACCCGCAGGGATTTCGCCCCCGCCAGATCGTCTTCCATCACCTCAAACTGCAGGCCGAGCAACGATTCGGCTTTCTCCGGCTCCACCTGACGGTAGGCGATCGCGCTGCCGTCCTGCAGCCGGAACTCGCCGTTCAGTTTGATGCGGCTGTGGATCTGGATGAACACTTCAAACATGTGGTTCTTGCGGTCGGCGTCCACGCCGAACAGCCCTTCCTCCACCAGATCGATCGGAATGTCGGTGTATGGCAACGAGCCGTTGACGGTGTTTTTCACCTGGCTGACCAAGCCGGCCACCGTCAGCCCTTCGTCGAAGCGCACGCGGTGCACCACCACGGTGGTGAAGTAGCCGACGGTATCGAAGAACTCGGCGTCGTTACGACCGGAGGTCGAAGTGCCCACCAGCAGATCCGCCGGGCCGCCCAGCAGGCGCAGCGCCGAGGTGATCCCGGCATACACCACGTTGAACAGCGAAGCGTTATTGCGGCGAGCGAGCTGATACAGGCCCTCCGCCACAGCGGGATCGACCTCGAACTCCAGCCAGCCGCCGTTGACGTCCGCCGGCGCCGGCACTGCCGGGTGGGTAGAGGGTTCTTGCCGGAAGATCGGCTGGCCGACCGGCGCGCCGCGCAGCGCATCGAGCCAGTAGTCCAGATGTTGCTGCTGCACCCCGGAGGCCCGCTGCTGCCGGGCGAAGGTGTGGAACTGCGGCGGTTGCCCGCTCCACTGCGGCGCCTGGCCGACGACGCGATGGCGGTAGGCGATGCCCAGCTCATCCATCATCAGGTTGAGCGACCATTCATCCAGCACCACATGGTGGAACAGCAGCGACAGCAGCTGCTGGCCGTTGTCCGCATCGCGCAGCAGCGTGACGCGCAGCGGCAGCTCGGCGGCCAGATCGAACCGGTGCTGGCCGGCGTCGGCCAACAGGGCGGCGGCGTTGCCCGCCGGCGTCTCGTGGGAGAAGCGGAACCACTGATAATCCGGCAATTCTGCGGCCGGCACCACCACCTGCACCACCTCGCCCTGCTGCTCGACAAAGCGTGAACGCAGCACGGTATGGCGAGTCATGACGTCGATAAACGCCTGATGCAGCGCCGTTTCATCCACCGCATCGAAGAAGCGTAAAGAGAACGGCAGGTTGAAAATCTCGTCATGGCCGAAGGCTTCATACACCTTCCACAGCGATTCCTGCGCCAGCGACAGCGGCGCCTGCGCGCGATCATGATCGTCGGCGGCGGCCACCGCGGCATTCGGTTGCGCGACGTTCAGGCGTTTGGCGTAGCCCGCCAGCCCGCGCGCCGTCGGATGGCTGAACAGATCGTTAATGTTGATTTCGATCTGATGCAGGCTCAACAAGCGGCCGATCACCCGGGTGGCGACCAGCGAATGGCCGCCGCGATCGAAGAAGTCTTCATCCAGGGTCATTTCCGGCGCCACCAGCGCCTCACGGAACTCCTGCAAAATCAGCGGTGCAACGCTTTCGTCCGCCTCGCCGTTCGTCGCCGGCGCGGCCATCGCCGGGGAAGCGGCCTCAGCCGCCGGCAAGGCGACGACAATCCGCTGCCCGGCCAGGAACGCGCTGAACTGCTCCAGCAGGAACGGCGCCGCGTGCGGAGACAGACGCGGGTCGGTGACCAGCTCCAGCGTCAGCGCTTCCGCCTCGGGCAAGCCCAACAGCAGCGCCAGTTCAAACGGCGTATGCAGCGGCGGCAACAACAGGCGTTCGGCGTGAACGCCTTCCATGCACCAGTCCGCAGCCAGATCGTCACGCCAGGCCACCAGCAGCTGCGCCCGCTGCGGATCCGGCTGTTCGGCCACGGTCTGCGCCAGCAGCCGCTGCCCGACGTCGCCCTCGCCATGCAGCACGGTCAGGCGCATCAGCGGCGGCGCCGTCAGGCCAAGCTCCAGGCCGACGAACTCCGCCGTTTCTGCGGCCGGCACGCACAGCTGCACCGCTTGCCCGCCGGCCTGTGCGGCGACGAACTCGGCAAACCGCGCCGCCACCGCCGCCAGCAAGGCCCGCGGCGTGTCGTTGGCGGACAACAGCGAGCGATCAATGCGCGTGACCACGCGCGCGCCCACCGGCGGCAACGCTGCAGCACGCGGCACCGGGCTGCGGTAATCCTGCAGCGAGACCGCCTGGCGCGCCCAGGGCAGTTGCGGCTCCGTGGTTTCCGCCAGCTCGACCGGCTCCGCCGCGAAAGGCAGAGGCATCACATCCCCGTTGTAACGGGCGGACAGCATCGCCGGCAGGTGGCGCCAAGGCAGCGTTTCCGCCAGGATGTCATGCAAGACCACGCCCAAAATCACGTCATCACCCGGCGTGAGCAACAGCAAGCCGCGCAGCGGCGCTTCGTTTTCCAGTTCAAACGGCGTTGCCTGCGCCTGCAGCAGGCAACCCATGGCGTGTTGTTCGTCCGCCACCTGACGCAGGCTCACCGGCAACGGCGCCGAGCCGGCGGGGCGTTTAACCAGCCCGTTTTCGTCATCAAAAACATAGCGCACGTCCACGCCCGGCGTCTCCCGCACCAGCGCCTGCAGCGCCGCCGCCAGCCGGGCGATATCCACTTCCCCCGTCAGGCGCCAGGCCAGCGCCCGCTGCCCGCGTGCGTCACCCTGCTGCAGATGGGCGAACCATGCCCGCTCTTCGGCTTCGCTTACCGACCGCTCGCCGTTGGCCGACGCCGCGCCCAGCGCCTGAAACGCGCTCTCCAGCCGCTGGGCCTCTTCATCGCTCAGAATGCTGTCAAAATCACCGATCACTACGTTATCTCCTTTGCCCGGCCGTGCCGGGATAGCGCACAAAACGGGGGACATGCGTCCCCCGTCACCGCGATAGCGTTAGAAAGTCAGCTCAACCGCCGCGCCGATCAGGCGGCCGCGCTGGAGCGTCGCCGTGTAGATGTCATTGCTTCGGATCATCTCGCGGCGGTCGGAGTCAAACAGGTTCTTCGCATACAGCGTGGCGCGGCCGTAGTCGAAGGTGTAAGCCAGCTGGGCGTTGGCCGTCCAATAGGAGCCGATGCGCCCGCGCGAGTCGTTGTCGTATTGCGAATAGTAGGAGTCGGTGAACGCCACGTTGCTGCTCAGCTCCCACCCTTTCAGGAACTGATACTTGGCCCCCATGTTGGCGGTGTAAGCCGGCGCGCGCGCCAGCTCATGCCCTTCCACGCCGCTGCCCGAGAACTTTTTGATGTCGGTTTTCAGCAGGCCGAGGTTGCCGAACAGCTCGAAGTCCCAGCGCGGCTGCCAGGTGGCGCCGATTTCCGCCCCGTAGGTTTCCACCTTGTCGGCGTTGCGGATCACGCTGGAGTTCTCACCCAGCGAGTACGGCAGCTGCATGTCTTTGTAATCGTTGTAGAAGATGTTACCCGTCAGCACCACGTTGGCGTCTTTAAGGTGATGACGGGTGTACAGCTCGTAGTTCCAGACATACTCGGAACCGTAGGTGTAGCTGACCACCGGCGTGCCGATCGTGATGCCGCCACCGCCGGCGTTATAGCCGCGTGCGATCTTGGCGCCGTAGGTTTGGGTATCCGTCGGTTTCCAGGCCACGTCCAGCTTCGGCAGGAACACGGTGTAGGTTTCATCAAAATCGATGCGCACCGCCTGGCTGCCGCCGTCGCGGCGACGGTGTTCGCGTTCCAGACGGCTGGCGGCGGTCACGTCCACCTGCGGCGTCAGCGCATAGGTCAGCTCGGCGAACGCCGAATGGGTATCGGTTTTATCCTTGAAGGTCGAGCCGCCGAAAATGTTGACGAACTCATCCTGCGTGCCGTGGAAGTAACGCAGCCCCGCCAGCCCGTGCAGGCGGCTGTCCGCGCCACCGAAGCGCACCACCGGCTCCACGTGAACTTCCTGGCCGTCGATCTCGGCGTATTGGATGTTGTAAGCGGTAGGACGGTTGATGTTGAAATCGGTGTAGATAACGCGGTTTTCAAACGTCAGCGCATCGGAGGCCTCCCAGGCCAGATCCCAGATGGTGCTGTTCATGTTGCTTTTGAACACGGCGCGGCGCGGATCGTGACGCGGATTGGTCGGATGCGGCTGCGGGTTGAGGCTTTCGTTTTGCGGTGCGGTGCTGCCGAAGTGGTTAAAGGTCAGCTTGGTGGTCAGATCGCGCAGGCCGGCCGGATTGAACAACAGCTTGGCGCGGGCGGTGGTGGCTTCCACTTCACGCGGATCGCCCACTGGCGCATAGGCCGGCAGGTCAGCCTCGCTGCGGCGGCGCTGGCGATCGACGCTGACGCGGAACGCCAGCTGATCCTCCACCAGCGGGCCGGACGCCATGGCGGCCAACTGTGACGAGTGCTGGTTGCCGGCTCCGCCCTTGAAGGCGCTTTCCCATTCGAAGGTCGGGTCTTTACTGGCCATGACGATGGCGCCGGCGATGGCGTTGCGCCCCTGGATGTAGCTTTGCGGGCCGAGGAACACTTCGACGCGATCCAGATCCCACAGCGACTGCGGGCCGAACGCCTGTTCGTTATAGGTCAGCGAACGGCCGTCCAACGACAGATTGAGGCGCGGGCGGGTGCCGCTGAGGAAAGCATTGGCCCCGACGTTCGGGCCGGAACCGTCGATACCGCGCACGGTCGGCAGTTCGTTGCCGATGCCCAGATCCACCACGTTGGGGGTCATGCGCAGCAGATCGGGGATCTGCACCGCGTCGGGCATCGAGGCGATGCGGTTGCTGTCGAACACCTGCACGCTGGAGCCGGTGTCGAAAATGGAACGTTTGATCTTCTCACCGGTGACCAGCAGCGTTTCCGCGTCCTGGTAGGTTTCGTTGCTCTTCGTTTCCGCCGCGTTGACGTTACCGATCGCCAGTGAACACACGCCTAAAAATACCGAGGAAAACGCCCCAATGGCTCTTAACCCCGCCTTTTCCCCGTTTCCTACGCTTTCATGCCGTTGAGCCGCAAAATGCTTGCCCATAGATGTCTTCTCCTTTCATCCCAGAGGTGCACAAAATTTGATTTTTTTTACACAACCTACATCGACACTCACACAGACCATGACGCTGCGGCCTTCCCGGCCTTGCTGTTGCTTATCCCTGCGGCAAACCCATGTCTTTCGCGGCCGAACGGGCGCGGCCCGTCCACGGCCAAGCCGCCGGCGGAGCGGCCGACGGCTTGTATAAAAACGTAAAATAATGTTAAGAATGATAATATTTTGCATTTTCTAATGCAAATCATTATCAATAAAGGTGTGAGAGCGGCCACGATAACCGCCAGAAAACCTTATACTTTCGCAGGAAAAACAAGCGCTGCAATAACAAGCAATCATTTCAATACTAAGAATAATATAGATAAATTATTCACACCCAACGCCCTCTCTGCCCGGCATCGCTAAAACGCCTTATAGATAGCACCCGTGCGCCAAATGGATCAAATAATAATAATTTTCATTCCTATTAACATTTGGATATATTCTTGCAGTCTCGTTGGCTGAATCAAAATGGATACCCGATGAAAGCGTTAACCACGATGCAGGCCGCCTATTGGGTTGGCCGACAGTCCGCTCCCCCTCTGGGCGGCATGGCCGCCCATCTGTATGCGGAGTTCGACGGCGGCGAGCTGGATATCGCTCGGCTGCGCCAGGCCGTCGAGGCGTTGTACCTGCGTCATCCGCTGCTGCGCCTGCGCATTACCGACGATGGCCGGCAGACGATCGCGCCTCCCGGCCCCCGACATACCTTGCATCTCGACGACTGGCGACATGCCGATGAAGCAACGCTGGCGGCCGCGCTCGCCGCCAAACGCCAGGCGAAAAGCACCCAGTTGCTGCCGCTGGAACAGGGCGTTCCCTGCGATATCAGCCTGAGCCTGTTGCCGGAAGGACGCAGCCGCCTGCATGTCGATCTCGACATGATCGCCGGCGATGCCATGAGCTTTCGCCTGTTGATGGAAGATCTGACGGCGTTTTATCACCAGTGTCCGGCGGCCCCAGCCCATGACGCGCCGCCGGCCTACTTCGATCACCTCGAACGACGCGACGCCGACGTGGCGCTGCGCCAACGGCGCGAACGCGGCCAGCGTTGGTGGCGTGAACGCCTGGCACAGATGCCGCCGGCGCCGCGCCTGCTGCGCACGCCGGACCGTTGCCGCAGCGATCGTTTGGCCATACAGCTGAATGCAGAAGAAAGCCGCGCGCTGGAAAACGTCGCGAAACGGCATCACACCTCCCTCTCGACGCTGTTTCTGGCGCTGTTCGCGCTGGCCGTCGGCCAGGGTTGGAACATGACACGCTTCCGGCTCAACGTGCCGCTGTTCCACCGCGAGAGCGAACGGGAGGACGCACATCGCCTCATCGGCGATTTCTCTAACCTGGTGCTGCTCGGCGTGGAACTGAACCCGACGGAAAACCTGAACGCCTTCTGCCGGCGCCTGATGACGCAGCTGGCGGAGCTGATCGAGCATGCGGATTACCCCGGCGTCAGCGTGATGCGCGATCTGTCGCGCCTGCACGGCAGCCTGCAGCCTTCGCCGGTGGTGTTTACCGCCGGTTTCGGCATCCGCGGCAAAACGCTGTTTTCCGAACGGGTCACCAACACCTTTGGCCGTCTCGGTTGGGTGATCTCTCAGGGGCCGCAGGTGGCGCTGGATGCGCAGGTCGCCCACGTCGACGACGGCATTCTGATCAACTGGGACGTGCGGCTGGACGCGTTCCCCGAGCAGGTGCTGCCGCGCCTGCTGGCCTGTTACCGGGCGCTGCTGCACCTGGCCGCGCGGCAAGCGGGGGCATTCGATCGCCCGCTGTCGCAGTTGCTGGCGCAATGCACGCCCGACGCGCTGGCGCAGCAGGCGCCGGTGCGCCAGGTGCTGCACCGGCTGCTGGCGCGGGTGGCTCCCGAGGCCAGTGTGCGCGACCACGACGATATCCGCCGGTTGGCCTTGCCGGATGCCGGGGTGAACGCGCTGCTGACGGTGCTCAACAAGTATCTGGCGGCGGCGCTGACGGCGCAGGATCTGACGGCGCATCCCTCCCCGGCTGCGCTGGCGGCGTTGATCTGCCAACGGTCGCCCGAGGCAGGAAGGCATGCGAAAACGCTGCTCGCCGCGCTGGCGCCGCAGCACTGAGATCGGTTTCCGGGCGCACGGCGCCCGGCTCGTTTTAATCGGTTAGCGACTATAGGGAAGTACCATGGAGACACCATTAACCGCACTGCAGCAGGCCTACCTTCTGGGCCGCAGCGATCGATGGCCGCTCGGCGGCGTAGCGATGCACGACTTTCGCGAATACCGCGCCCGGCAGCAGGATGTACCGCGCCTTGAAGCGCGTCTGACCGAGCTGGTACAGCACTACCCGGCGTTGCGCACCTGCATCGATGTGCAGCGCGGCACGCAGCACGTACGCCCGGAGGTGACGCTGCATCTGGATCGCCACGATCTTCGCTCCCTGGGTGGCGAAGCGGCGCAGCGCCAGGTCGAACAACTGCGCGAGCGTTACTCCCACCAGCGCCACGATCCGAGCCAACCGCTGTGGCGCATCGCCGTGATCCAACTTGCCGAACAGCAGGATCCGACGGGATCGCCGTACGATACGCTGATCTTTACCAGCTTTGATGCCTTGATCCTCGACGGCCAGGGGATCTCCACCGTGATCGCGCGCCTGTTCGACGATCGCCCTCTGACGTCGACCGCCGCCGCACTGCCGCCCCCCGCCGCATCGGCGACGCAGCGCCAGGCCGATGCCGCCTACTGGCGTGAAAAGCTGCTGGATGTCACCACCCCGTCGGCACTGCCGTGGCGCGCCCCGCTCGCCAATCTCACCTCATCACGCTATCGCCGCGCCACCTTGACGCTACCGCGCGATACGGTAAAACAGCTTGGCCGCCTGGGATCGCCGCATGCGCTGCTGCGCAACAGCCTGCTGTCGGCGCTGATCCTCGATACGCTGGCCCACTGGACCACCGATGGCGAGCTGTGCGTCGGGGTGCCGGTGGCGTTCCCCGCCGCCGACGGCGCCCTGGGCAACGCCTCCAGCTTCGTGGCGGTGCGCTATTCCCGCCACGGCGAAGATTTTATTCAGCGCGCGCAAGCCCTGCAGGACGATGTGCTCGGCGCGCTCGACCACCTGGCGTTTTCCGGCGTCGATCTGGCGCGGCAGTTGCTCGGCCAAAGCCAGGGCGGCCCGGCGCTGCCGGTGATCCTGACCAACTGCCTGGGTTGGGAAACGCTGCCGGCCGAGGCGCCGGTGCGCTTCCACGACGGCCTGACCCAAACGCCGCAGGTCGCCATCGACATTCGCCTGACGCTGGACAGCGAAAAAAATCTGCAGCTGTGCGTGGACTACGCCGAACAGGCGCTGCACGGCGAGCAGGTAGAAGCCATGCTGGCCGCGTTGCAGCGACGCATCCTGCACAGTTGCCAACGGGCCGACCTGGCGATCGCGCCGCGGGACTTCATCGATCTGGCGCATTATCGCCACAATGATAGCGAAGCGAATTACGCGCCTTATCCTTATCTGGCGCAGCTGGCCGAGCGGCTGTTTGGCACACAAAACGGCGGCAACGCGCTGATCTGCGGCGAACAGACGCTGACCTACCGCGAACTGGGCCAGCGGATCGCCACGGCGATCGCCAACCTGCAAAGCCGCGGCGTGCAGCCGGGCAACGTGGTGGCGTTGTATCTGCCGCGCAGCCCGGAACAGATCATCTTCAGCCTCGCCTGCGCCCTGCAGGGCGTGATCTGGGTGCCTATCGATATCAACTCACCGCCGGAACGCACCGCCTACCTGCTGGAGAACTGCCGGCCGACGTTGGTGGTGCACGGCGGCGATCTGGAGACGCCGATCGGCGTGACGCCGGCGATCCTGCTGGCGCCGACGGATCGCGCGCCTGCGCTGCCGGATGAACAGACGTTGGTGGAACGCAGCGCCAGCCTGACCGCAAGCTACTACCTGTATACCTCCGGCACCACCGGCAAGCCCAAATGCGTGGTGCTCAACAACCGCGCCACCGCCAACGTTATCCACCAGACCCAGCAGCGCTGGGCGGTCACCGCCGACGACGTGTTCATTTCCGTCACGCCGCCGCACCATGACATGTCGATGTTCGATCTGTTCGGTTCGCTGTGCGCCGGCGCTACGCTGGTGCTGCCGGCGCCGCATCAGGAAAAAGACGCCATCAGCTGGAACCAGCTGGTGGAAAAACATCGGGTCAGCCTGTGGTGTTCGGTGCCGGCCATTCTGGAGATGCTGCTCACCTGCAAAACGGCCGACAGCCTGCGTTCGCTGCGCCTGGTGGCGCAAGGCGGCGACTACATCAAGCCGGCGACGGTGCAAACCCTGC
Source organism: Serratia sp. KG1D (assembly GCF_037150675.1). Taxonomy (NCBI): domain Bacteria; kingdom Pseudomonadati; phylum Pseudomonadota; class Gammaproteobacteria; order Enterobacterales; family Yersiniaceae; genus Serratia; species Serratia sp. KG1D. Next base: position 9,167 of record NZ_JBAGIH010000004.1, on the reverse strand, counting down.
GAACCCTGCGCCCGGATCTCGCGCTGTTCTCGCTCGGTGGGCCGACCGAAACCACCATCTGGAGCATCTGGCACCCGATCGCCCCGCAGGAGAGCGGCACCGTGCCTTACGGCCGCCCGCTGCCCGCCAACCGTTATTTCATCTGCCATGACGACGGCAGCCACTGCCCGGCCGGCGTGGTCGGCCGCATCCATACCGCCGGGGTCAATCTGGCGTTGGGCTACCTGGAGCAGGGTGAGCTGAAGCAGCACGATTTCATCACCCTCGAAGGGCCGGACGGACAACCGCTGCGCGCTTTCCGCACTGGCGATCAGGGCTACTACCGTGCGGACGGCAACATCATGTTCGCCACCCGGGTGAACGGCTATGTGAAGATCCGCGGCGTGCGCGTCTCGCTGCCGGAAATCGAAGACGTGCTGCGCCGCCATCCGGCGATCCGGGATATGGTGGTGGTGGATTATCCCAGCGGAGAGAACAACGAAGCGGCGCTCGGTGCCCTGTATCTGACCCGCGACGGCAAACCGCTGCCGCTGTCCGAGATCCGCGCCTTCGCCACCGGCTATCTGCCCTGTACCCATATTCCCACGCGCTTTATCCACGCCGAGGCGCTGCCGCTGTCTGCCAACGGTAAAACCGACCGCCATCGCATCCGCGCCGACCTGAGCCACCAGCAAACCGCGCCGGCGTTGAACGCCTGCGCGGCCCCGCCGCCGCACGCGCCGCTGGCGCGCAGCGCCGAGATACTGACCATTTACTGGCAGGCGATCGGCGTGACCCCGCGCCCGGAATGGGGGGAAGAGACGGCGTTTATCGCCATGGGGCTGAAGCTGCCGCATATCAAACAGGTGGCGTCACGCCTCAATGACGCTTTTGGCACCCGTCTGGTAAGCAGTTCGCTCTTGCCGTGCAAGAACGCGCGCGAAGTGGCGGCGTTGCTGGCCAGCTGAAGCCCTGCCACTCGGGCGGGAGCATCCTCCCGCCCGCACTTTCTCAGGCGGGCAACGCCGTCAGGGCCGCCAGCGGTTGCCCCCAGGCTTCCCGCTGCAGCGCACGCAACAGAAATTCTTGCAGCGCCTCGCCATAGTCCAGCGCATCCTCCGGCGGAAACTGCTCCAGATAGATATCGATATCCACCTGCAGATCGCGGGCGTCGGTGCGGCCGCGATAAGTCAGGTTGAAACCGTCGCCCGAGCCGCCGGCCAATACGCTGCGCGTACCGCTGCAGCCGGTGAAACGGGGCGCATCGAAGGGCTGCACATTAATGAAAGGGGAAATAAAGAAGCGCGAGTTCGGAGCCACTCCGCGATCGACGGCCAGTTGCCGCAGGCGGTAGCCGGCGTGGCTGCGCAGCTCACGCAGTTGCTGCGTCAGCGTGGTGAGAAAGCTCCCCAGCGTCTCCGCTTGCGACGGTGACACCAGCAGCGGCAGAGTGTTGACCGCCAGCGAAGGCACGTTGGTGGCGGCCTGCCCGCGGCGATTCAGCGCCGGCATCCACATCGGCAGCGTATCGCCCTGCCGGGTGTCGCGGGGCATCACCTGAAACAGCCAGGCCGCCGACAGCGCCACCAGCAAGTCGGGCCAATTGATGCCGCTGCGCTCCGCCAACTGCGCCAGTCGTTGCGATACCGCCGCCGGTAGCCGGTGGTGGGTGCTCAAACGCCGTACGCCATAGGCCTCACCGCCCTTGCGCACCGTCGGCAGCGCCTGTGACGGCGGCAAATAGGTCTGCCAAAAGCGCCGATCGCGCTCGCATCGCTCAGAATCAGCGTAGGCCAGCTCGGCCTGTTGAAAGGGTCCAAATGCGCCCAGGGGGATACCCGCGTTGCCCTGGCCGAGGTAGTGCGCATATAACGCGGCGCAGCGGTGTTCGATCAGGGCCATACCGAAGCCATCAATCAGAATATGGTGCGCACGCACGTACCAGAGGTAGCGCTCCGGCTCCAGTTTGAGCAGCCAGGCTGCGGCTAGCGGCTCGCTATGCAGCGCCCGGCGCTGCGCGATATCTTCGCGCATCAGGTTTTGCGCCGCCTGCCAGGGATCGCCGTGCGTTTGCAGATCGATGCGTTGCAATGGCGGTGTGCACTGTGGATCGTAACGCAACGACGGAGGAGCGTCGCCATGCCGCTCACCAAAGCGCAAGGCAAACGCCTGCGTCTCGGCGAGAGTGGTGGCGATCGCCCGGCAGAGCGTCTCTTCCTCTACCGCGCCGCACAGTTCGGTGCAGTGTGCGACGGTGGACAGGGGCTGCCCGGGGTGCAAGGTGTGTTCTTCCCAGAAATCAAGCTGCGCTGGCGCCAGCGGCAACCATTCAGAGGCCAAAGCGGTGTCCGACATGTTACCTACCTTTGATAAGCCTGAATAAAGACGCCGAACGGGCGTAACCCCACCGTTCAACGGCTTTGCGTGTCTCCATACATCATTAAATGAAAATGATAATAACATCTATTATCATTTTTATTAATTTGGTAACACTTTAGATTCTGTTAAGCGGGGATGCAAGTCGCGCAGTAGGACAGAGAAAAGAAAGTGGCCGGTTGAAGAGCCATAAAAACAAAACGCCCCGGCACAACTGCCTGGGGCGTTTTCAACGTCGGCGATACTCGGTAATTAGGCCTGGTTGGCCGGCTTCACCTTCTGCGCCAGGAACTCCGTTTCGTAGGCCAGCGCCTTCTTGCGATCGAACTGGTGCTCCCACTTGGCGATCACCAATACCGCCAGCGCGTTACCCACCACGTTCAGCGCAGTGCGCGCCATATCCAGGATACGGTCCACGCCGGCGATGAACGCCAGGCCTTCCAACGGAATGCCGACGCTGCCCAGGGTGGCCAGCAGCACCACGAACGAGACGCCCGGCACGCCGGCGATCCCTTTCGAGGTCACCATCAGCGTCAGCACCAGCACGATCTCCTGCCCCAACGACAGCTCGATGCCGTACAGCTGGGCAATAAAGATGGCGGCGATGCTCTGGTACAGCGTCGAGCCATCCAGGTTAAAGGAGTAACCCGTCGGCACCACGAAGCTGGTGATCGACTTGGGCGCGCCATAAGCCTCCATCTTTTCGATGATGCGCGGCAGCACCGTTTCCGAACTGGCGGTGGAATAAGCCAGGATCAGTTCGTCTTTCAGGATGCGGATCAGCGTCCAGATGCGCAGGTTGCACAGCCGGGCGACCGCCCCCAGCACCACCAGGGCGAAGAACGCAATGGCGAAGTACACCAGCACCACCAGCTTGGCCAGCGGCAGCAGCGAAGCGAAACCGAAGTTGGCTACCGTGACCGCAATCAGGCCAAACACCCCGATCGGCGCATAGCGCATAATCATGTGGGTGACTTTGAACATGCTCTCGGACACTGCCTTGAACACCTTCAGCAGCGGCTCTTTGGTCTCTTTCGGCAACGACGACAACCCCAGGCCGAACAGCACCGAGAAGAAGATAATCGGCAACATGTCGCCCTTGGCCATCGACGAGAAGACGTTCGACGGGATCAGCGACAGAATGGTCGCCACCAGACTGTGCGAACCGCTTTGCACCTGTTCGGTGGTTTTCTCGTACTGCGAAATGTCCACCGTGGTCAGCGTCGACATATCGATGCCGTGGCCGGGTTGGAAGACGTTGGCCAAGGTGAGCCCCACCACGATGGCGACGGTGGTGATCACTTCGAAGTAGATAATGGTTTTCAATCCGATGCGGCCCAGCTTTTTCGCATCCCCCACGCCGGCAATACCGACGATCAGCGTGGAAATAACGATCGGCACCACAATCATCTTGATCAGACGAATAAAGATATCACCCGCCGGGCTGAGAATATTGCTCACCAGCCACTCACGAGATTCGGTCTGGTTATGCAATACCGCGCCAACAATAATACCCAGTACCAACGCGATCAGGATTTGCCAAGCCAGGCTAATTTTTACACTTTTCATACCCAAAAAGTCCTCAAAGACTCTTTGCGCCGTACAAAGTCGCAACACGGCGAAAAGAATACTTAATCATTTATTACAGGCTTATGTTAATTCAGTGGAAGCGTTCACCTGCCCTGGGTGCCACGCAGTATAAATCTGTATCATCCGGGCGGCATGCTCTGCAAGCCTTGATTTGTCAGGCTTGAGCGCTGAATCGAATCACAAAAATTTCGCGGAACTATTTCAAATGGCATAATTGCTTGTTATTAAAAAAATAATTTTTCATATAATGAAGTACATAACCACGCCGACGACGATTTTTTGAACGCGATTAAAATGCGTTATTTTTCGCTCATTCTGCATATTTAATCCGCATCATATGTTTATATTTTGTTACTCAAAAGTCAAATAAATGAGAATTGGCCGAGTGACACTTTCGTCCATAAATGCAGCGCCACTTTATATTTCGATTAAAAATCGAACGACACCGCAGGATGAATGCCACAGGGTATTTCCCGAGTTTTCATCAGGAATTAAGCGTTAATAAAACGTTATTTCACGCGGTGCAGTCCATCGTTATATCGTGCTAATGCCAACTTAGAATATTAATAGCGAAAAACAACCCAAAAAGATTTATAGCGAGAAATAATGGCGACCCTGATCGTATCTATTAATTTCACGGCAGTTGAGTCCGTTTTGGTTTATTCTTTTTTGTTCTTTATATAAGTGTTTTTGGTTAAAAACGTGGGTTTATGAGGATTTAAGCGCCAAAGAGATAGATACGCCCTGCAAATGCGACAGAACGATTACAAATCAATATCTTTGTTGCGTGATCTGCCGCGCAAAAAAGAAACAAAGAATCGTAGCAAACTATACTTAACCTTCAGTTGACATATCATTAACAACTTCAAGGAGAAAAGCTATGAGCCAACTGCATAAACACGCTATTCCTTCTGCAATTGCAGAACGCGCCCTGATTAATCCGGCACAATACCAACAGTATTATCAACAGTCGGTTCAAGACCCAGAGGCTTTCTGGGGTGAGCATGGCAAAATCCTGGATTGGATCAAACCCTATACCAAAGTTAAAAATACCTCGTTCGATCCGGGCCACGTCAGCATTCGCTGGTTTGAAGACGGCACCTTGAACCTGGCGGCCAACTGCCTGGACCGCCATCTGGCCGAGCGCGGTGACCAAACCGCCATTATCTGGGAAGGCGATGATCCGACCCAATCCAAAAAGGTGACTTACAAACAGCTGCACCACGATGTCTGCCAATTCGCCAACGTGCTGAAACAGCTCGGCGTTAAAAAAGGCGACGTGGTGGCCATCTATATGCCGATGGTGCCGGAAGCGGCGGTCGCCATGCTGGCCTGCGCGCGCATCGGCGCCGTACATTCGGTGATCTTCGGCGGCTTCTCGCCGGAAGCCGTCGCCGGGCGCATTATCGACTCCAACGCCAAACTGGTGATCACCGCCGATGAAGGCCTGCGCGCCGGCCGCGCCGTGCCGCTGAAAAAGAACGTCGACGATGCGCTGAAAAATCCCGGCGTGGTCAGCGTGGCCAACGTGGTGGTATTCAAACGCACCGGTAAACCGGGCTACTGGCAGGAAGGGCGCGATCTGTGGTGGCATGAGCTGACCCAGGGCGTCTCCGCAGACTGCCCGCCGGAAGAAGTGAACGCCGAAGATCCGCTGTTCATCCTGTACACCTCCGGTTCGACCGGCAAGCCGAAAGGCGTGCTGCACACCACCGGCGGCTACCTGGTCTACGCTGCGATGACCTTTAAGTATGTGTTCGACTACCACGACGGCGACATTTACTGGTGCACCGCCGACGTGGGCTGGGTCACCGGCCACAGCTATCTGCTGTACGGCCCGCTGGCCTGCGGTGCCACCACGCTGATGTTCGAAGGCGTGCCTAACTATCCGGGCGTCAATCGCCTGTCGCAGGTGATCGACAAACACCAGGTCAACATTCTGTATACCGCACCGACCGCCATTCGCGCGTTGATGGCCGAAGGCGACAAGGCGATCGAAGGCACCCGACGCGATTCGCTGCGCATCATGGGCTCGGTCGGCGAACCGATCAACCCGGAAGCCTGGGAGTGGTATTACAACAAGATCGGCAACGCGAGATGCCCGATCGTCGACACCTGGTGGCAAACCGAAACCGGCGGCTTCATGATTACCCCGCTGCCGGGCGCCACTGAGCTGAAAGCCGGTTCCGCCACGCGGCCGTTCTTTGGCGTACAGCCGGCGCTGGTCGATAACGTCGGCACGCCGCAGGAAGGCGCCTGCGAAGGCAACCTGGTGATCGTCGATTCCTGGCCGGGCCAGGCGCGCACCCTGTTCGGCGATCATGATCGCTTCGAGCAAACTTACTTCTCGACCTTCAAAGGCATGTACTTCAGCGGTGACGGCGCCCGCCGCGACGAGGACGGTTACTACTGGATCACCGGCCGCGTCGACGACGTGCTGAACGTCTCCGGCCACCGTCTGGGCACCGCCGAGATCGAGTCCGCGCTGGTATCGCACCCGAAAATCGCCGAAGCGGCGGTGGTCGGCATTCCTCACAACATCAAAGGCCAGGCGATCTACGCCTACATCACGCTGAACCACGGCGAAGAACCGACGCCGGAGCTCTATACCGAAGTGCGTAACTGGGTGCGCAAAGAGATAGGGCCGATCGCTACGCCGGATGTGCTGCACTGGACAGACTCGCTGCCCAAAACGCGCTCCGGCAAGATCATGCGGCGCATCCTGCGCAAAATTGCCGCCGGCGACACCAGCAACCTGGGGGATACCTCCACGCTGGCGGATCCGGCCGTAGTCGACAAGCTGTTGGAAGAAAAACAATCAATGAAAGTGCCGTCATAATTTACGCCGCTTCAGGCCGCTCATTCGGATAACGCGCCGTTGAGCGGCCCTGGCGCGGCGTACTCTCTCAATACCGACTGGAGACACTCTGATGAATGACACCATTTATCAAGGGATTGAAGAAAACCCGCGCTTTAAAGAGCTGGTGAGAAAACGCGGCCGGTTCGCCTGGCTGCTTTCGCTGATTACGCTGGCGCTGTACGTCGGCTTTATTTTGTTGATCGCCTTCGATCCACAATGGCTCGGCACGCCGATCGCCGCCGGATCGACCATCACCCGCGGGATCCCGGTCGGCGTCGGGTTGATCGTGATCTCTTTCGTCTTGACCGGGATCTACGTGTTTCGCGCCAACGGCGAGTTCGATCGCCTCACCGCAGAGATTCTGCGCGAGGTGAAACAATGAAGCGCTTATTGTCCGTCGCCGCGCTGCTGTTACTGCCGGGCCTGGCCTGCGCCGACGCCATTGGCGGCGAGGTGCATCGCCAGCCGCTGAACATCCAGGCGATCGTGATGTTTATCCTGTTTGTCGGTGCCACGCTCTACATCACCTATTGGGCCTCCAAACGCACCCGTTCCCGTCAGGACTACTACACCGCGGGCGGGCGCATTACCGGCCTGCAAAATGGCCTGGCGATCGCCGGTGACTTCATGTCCGCCGCCTCGTTCCTCGGCATCTCCGCACTGGTCTACACCTCGGGCTATGACGGCCTGATCTACTCCATCGGCTTCCTCATCGGCTGGCCGATCATTCTGTTTCTGATCGCGGAACGCCTGCGCAATCTCGGCCGCTATACCTTCGCCGATGTCGCCTCTTACCGTCTGCAGCAGAAACCGATCCGCACCCTCTCGGCCTGCGGCTCGTTGGTGGTGGTGGCGCTATATCTGATCGCGCAGATGGTCGGCGCCGGCAAACTGATCCAGCTGCTGTTCGGGCTCAACTACCACGTGGCGGTGATCCTGGTCGGCATTCTGATGGTGCTGTACGTACTGTTCGGCGGCATGCTGGCCACCACCTGGGTGCAGATCATCAAAGCGGTGCTGCTGCTGGCTGGCGCCAGCTTTATGGCGCTGATGGTGATGAAGTCGGTCAACTTCGACTTCAATACCCTGTTCGCCGAAGCGGTGAAGGTGCATCCGAAAGGCATCGCCATCATGAGCCCCGGCGGGCTGGTGTCCGATCCGATTTCCGCGCTGTCGCTTGGCCTGGCGCTGATGTTCGGCACCGCCGGCCTCCCGCACATCCTGATGCGTTTCTTCACCGTGAGTGACGCCAAGGAAGCGCGCAAGAGCGTGTTCTACGCCACCGGCTTTATCGGTTACTTCTATATTCTGACCTTTATCATCGGCTTCGGCGCCATCTTGCTGGTCAGCGCCAACCCGGCGTTCAAAGACGCCACCGGCGCGCTGCTGGGCGGGACCAACATGGCGGCGGTGCACCTGGCCAATGCCGTTGGCGGCAACTTCTTCCTCGGCTTTATCTCGGCGGTGGCGTTCGCCACCATTCTGGCGGTGGTTGCGGGCCTGACGCTGGCCGGCGCCTCGGCAGTGTCCCATGACCTGTACGCCAGCGTGATTAAAAACGGCAAGGCGACCGAGCGCGATGAGCTGAAGGTCTCCAAGATCACCGTCGTGGTATTGGGGCTGGTCGCCATTGCCCTGGGGATTTTGTTCGAGAAGCAGAATATCGCCTTTATGGTCGGGCTGGCGTTCTCCATCGCCGCCAGCTGTAACTTCCCTATCATCATCCTGTCGATGTACTGGTCGCGTTTGACGACCCGCGGCGCGATGATTGGCGGCTGGCTGGGTCTGTTAACGGCGGTGATTCTGATGATCCTCGGCCCGACGATCTGGGTGCAGATCCTCGGCCATGAGAAACCGATTTATCCGTACGAATACCCGGCGCTATTCTCGATGATCGTGGCCTTTGTCGGCACCTGGCTGTTCTCGATCACCGACAGCTCGCTGGCCGGGCAGCAGGAGCGGGAACGCTTCCGGGCCCAGTTTGTCCGTTCGCAAACCGGGCTGGGCATCTCCCAAGGCAGCTCGCATTGATCGAATAATAAGTGAAAAAAGCAAACACACCCTAATCAAAGGCCCTTCGGGGCCTTTTCTCTGGCTCGCTGGCGGAGAATAAGAAGGAGGGGGAAAAACCGCGCAGCGTAGCTGCGCTTTTTTACGTTTTACGCATAGCAAAAAGCCCTGAACGTCAGTTCAGGGCTTTCGGCTTTGTTTGATGCCTGGCAGTTTATGGCGGGCGTCCTGCCCGCCCCCCTTCGGGCCGTTGCTTCGCAACGTTCAAATCCGCTCCCGGCGGATTTGTCCTACACCATTCGTCTCAGGATGCCCATGCTCGTGCAGAACGCCAGATAACAGACAAAACAAC